>LT962688.1:2926666-4390000 GCA_900234795.1 Methylorubrum extorquens | reverse complement strand
TCGCGGGTGAAGCGCTGACGTGATCACGTTGTGCGGCTCTGCCTTTTCATTACTGCAGACATCGCTTCGCAGCCCACGACCGCCCACCATGCCGGCGCCTCCAACCTGCCTGGCCCACAAGCCCGCGAGGACCAGCCGGGTTTGAGGCTCGCCGGTTTCACAGCGTACGCGAGCGGCCATCCCCGGCGTCGGAAGCGGACGCCGCATCGCCCGACGGCGCGAGCAGCCTGTCGTAGAGCGCGATCAGATCCTCACCTTGATCCGCGGCCGTTCGGGGCCGGTGCGCGGGTTGCGGTGGGCTTGCACGGAACCGCTCGGGATCGGCATCGATCCGCTGGAACACCGCGCGCAGCCCATCCGGCGATGCGACATCGACCCGGAAGCCGTTGACGCCTTCTTCGATATCCTCGCCAATCGCGCCGAGATTGCTTGCCACGACCCACAGCCCCGCGGCCCGCGCCTCCCGCGTGACCAGCCCGAAACTCTCGGGCCAGAGCGAGGGAGCGAGCAGCACATCCATTTCGGCATAGAGTTCGCCGATCTGCTCCTGCGGCACCTTGCCAACGATCCGGACGGAAGTGGCGCCCCAGGTCTCCTCGCTGACATAGTCGGTCGCCAGGGCATGATCGACGAGGGTCAGGCTGAGGTTCTCGAACCGGCCCGCCCGTAGAATCGCCTCGATCAGGGTCGCGCCTTTATGCGCGGTGCGGCCACCGATATGGCCGAGGCGCACGCGCCCGGTCGGGTTCTCGCGCCGCGCGCTCGGCGTCAAAGGCGAGACGCCGTTCGGGATCGCGATCGTCTGCGGGAAGCCTGCCTTGCGATAAATGTCGGCAAAGGATCCCGATACCGCGGCGATGGCCGCCGCCGAGTCGAGCACCCGCGCCAGTCCGCGGCGGCGCGCGATGGAGCCGGTCGGGGTGACGGAGCGGCTCGTCGCGTCGGCGAGGAGGTCGGGCGACGGCATCTGTGCCACCCCGTCTTCGTCAATGAGGAACTGGAAGTCGGAAATCCACCACGCGTCGTGGACAGTGACGACGTAAGGAATTCCTCTGGCGCGCACCGCCTCAACCACGCTGGCGGTCAATTGCTGCACGCAGTGGACATGGACGAGATCGGGCTCGAAGCGGTCGAGCAAGGCCTCGAATTCTGAGCGGACGCTTGGATTGAACGGGCGCCAATCCATGTTCCGCTCGCGCGGCGTCGCGATGCGGAAGACGGGGATGCCGCGATAGGCGTCGATGCGGGTCCGATAGGGAGGCTCGGCCTCGACATCGGACGCCGCCACCGCGAGTTCGAACCGGCCTGCGGCATGATCGAGGATGTGGTCGATGTTGTCCCGCACGACTCGGGTGGCGCCCCCGACGGTCTGAGGCGGGAAGTAGACGTTGATCACCAGGATGCGCGGCCGACCCGTGCGCCGCGTCCGCATGTTGGATCCCGCGGCGGTGGCCGAAGGACGCGCATCCAAGGCAGCGAGTTCGGCCCCAGCCTCGGAGGAGGTCGCGCGGGCATCCGACGTCGTATCGGCCGTCCGCCTGAGCCTCTGGGGCGGAGCAGCGAGGATTCCTCCGAGAACCTCGGCGGCGGCATCCAGCCCGTAGGACGCCAACGCCTTATCCCGCGCCCGATCCCCGATCCTTCGACGCAACGCGGGATCGTCGATCAGGGTGGCGAGCGCCTTCGTCCAGTCCTGAACCGTTTCGGCCAGAAGGACATCCTCCCGATCCTCCAGGATCTCCCGGTAGGTACGCGTCGCGCTGACGATCGAGGGGATGCCGCACATCGCCGCCTCGAGCCACTTGATCTCGCTCTTGGCGTCCGCAAAGGGGCCGGGCGCGAGAACCGCGAGATTTATATCCGCCCCCGAGAGCGCCTCCCAATAGGCTGAAACGTCATCGGTGAAGCCGAGCTGGCGCACACGATGAGCGAACCGCCGGAAGCCCGGGCCGAGGCGCAGATAGCCGGCAATCACGAGCCGGACATGCGGATGCCGCTCCATGATGGCGAGAAGCGCGGGCGCGGCGAAGTCGTTGAAATCCTTGTTATGTGCCCGCGTGCCCGATCCGTAGAAGACCGTCAGCGCCGTGGCCGAAACGGGTGCGTGGGGGCGCCTCAGGAAAGGAAGGTTTCGCGTGTCGAGGCCGTTGCGCAGGACATGACAGACCCCCGAACGGACAAGCGGGCGCATCCGCTCGGCTATCGCCGGCGTGGAGGCGAGGCCGATGTCGCAGGCCTGCATGGCGTAGCGGAACAGCGGCACGCCGTATTGCAGATCGACGTATTGCTTGGGCGTGATCTGCCCCTCGAAACTCTCCAGGGGATCCGGGAAAAGAGCCGCATCGAACACGATGTCGTCGATCTCATAGATCGTCGGCAGGCCGAGGGCGCGCGCGTAGAGGATCGCGTGCAGGACGCCGGGAAAGGCCGCCACACGGTAGAAGATGACCGCCGATGCCCTGTCGATCGCCGGGCGGCAATCGGCTGCTTCGTCTTGCCGGAACACTTCGACCGTCCAGCCGCCATGCTCGAGCTGCTGGATCTTCTGAACGACGCGGTAATGATCGCATTGCGGAAGGTCGCGGTTGGCGACGATGACGATATGCCCGTTCGCCGGAACGGCGAGCGGTGCCGGCAGCGGATCGACCGCCGCGATCAGGCTCTCGATCTGGTCGAGGCAGGCCGTGAGGCGATCGTCCGCTTCCTTCCGCCGGCCGGCGGCGTAGAGGGTCCGCGCCTCCTCACTTGCGCGAGCGAAGGATGCCACGATGGCGCGGTGTGCGGCCGCGCGCCAATGCGTGTTGGCATGCCAATCCGCGGCCGAGCGCCGGACGCGGTCGAGCGCCTCCGGCACATTGTCCGGCCGCGCGAGCAGGCCATCGATGGCGTGGATGTGGCTCCACACGACGGCGCCGGGCACGTCCGCCGCATTCACGAAGGCGCGCGCCGCATCGTTGGTGCGGTTGAGCCTGAGAAGCGCGTCGCCGCGTCGATGATGGAGGCGGCCGGAGACGAGACCAGCCTTGAGCGCCCGGTCGAAAGCCTCCTTGGCCTCGACGGCGTTGCCACGGAGGAGATGGTACTCGCCGATCCTCTCGAGCAGTTGGGCCGAACAAGCCTGCCGCACGGGTTCCAGTTCCCAGAGCTGAAAGCCCGTATCGATGAAGTGCCGCAGGGCATTCAGCCGCCCGGGCGGCGGCGGAGTGACACCCTCGGTCAACAGAGAGCGGTAAGCCGTCTCGTCGAAGCTCTCAGGAAAGCGTTCCTCCCCCGAGGAGCCGGACCAGCGCCGCAGCCTCGCTCGCAGGCTCGCCCTTCTGAATGCCCTTGCCGAGCCAGTGACGGTACAGATCTGCATCGCTGGCACCGGCCGAAGAATCCGGATTGTTCGAGCGGTAGAAATGAGGATCGAAGCGCAGGCGCAGCGAAATCGGGGCGAGCCGCTCGACCCCTTCCGTCAGGAAAGCGACCAGCCCTTCCATGCGGGAGGTGGGCGGATGCGTCAGCCACCCCTCATTCTGCAATGCGAATTCGTGGAGCACGAAGAGGTCGAGCCACGCTCCCGGCAAGACCCGCGCGGCGACCAGAAGATGGACGAAGCTTTCGGCGGGGCGGCGCCCGTTCAGCGCCGCCCCGGAAGCGAGCATGCGCTCGTATTCCTGCTCGAAGGCTGACAGATCGGCCCCGTGAGCACGCCCCTCGAATCGTCCGAAGCGCAGATAATGCTCGCTGAGCTGCCACGGTTCGGTCAGGCCAGCCAGATCGTCGTAGAGCGCACGGTAATGCTCGGGGATGAAATCGCTCGGCAGCGCCCCCCCTTCAGCTTCAAGAGCGGCGACCAGAGCAGCCGCATTAGGGAAGCGGCCTTCAGCCCGACCATGATCGAGGTAGTGCCGCTTGAGAACCTTGCTCTCGTCCCCGAGGATCGCGAGGTCGGGATAGTACCGGCGGTAGAAGTCGGGATCGAAGCCGCCGCCCCCTCCCCGCCTCGGATATCCGTCGGCCGAACTGCCGGGGAATTGCCCTGGCTCCGACCTGCTTCGAGAGCATTTGCAAGCTACGCTTGAACAATGTCAGAAACCTCGTGCACGGCTCAGTCGGAACGTCTCAGGGTGATCGTGGACGGATCCTCCGTCTCGGGCACGGCCTCTGCATCTGCGGGCCGGCATCGGTTCGATCGCGCTCGACGGAATGGCAATTCGGCTGCGCCGCCGCTCTCCGGCGGGGCGTAGGCGCAGAGTCAGGGACAAAAACCCGACGATCAGGTCGATTGTGGGGTCATTCGGGAATCCAGGCACAGAGGCAGGTCCGCCTACCGGGGAGAGGTTCAGCGCTTCGCCCACACCGCTCTGGATGACGTCCGTGTCGGATTGCCGGGCCTCGCATGCTGCCTCCCGCACTGCACCAAACGCAGCAGTAACCGGAGGGTCGAGCATGAGCAATCCTCATCCCATCACAGGCCTGCCACCCGGTACCGACCGATACGGCAGGGGCTGGCACACCCTTTCCCCACGGATGAGGCGAGCTGTCGAAACTCGCAAGACCTTCACGCTCCTTGGAGCGGCATGTATCGCTCTCCGCCGGACAGGGTGAAACGAGGTTGGGCGTCCAAGCCTGTGGCCTCCTTCATCAGATGATTGCAACGGCGCTGGCGCGGCAGGTAACGTCAAAGCCTGCGATCGACTGAAAGGCGAGGCATCCGCGACATGCATTCCGGTTCTCTGTTGCTGGACGCGTTCCTGAACCGTCGGTCCACGGACCGGCGTCTCGCCCGCCTCACCCACGACGTTCCCTTGCCCGAAGCACGGGGCATCGAGTTCGGACCGGCGAACAACCCGACGGCGCTGCCCCAGGGCATCCGTGTCGCGTATGTCGATCATGCCACTGACGCCGAGGTCGGGCCGCCGGATGCCGTGTCGATCGACTATGCCTGGGCGGGCTCGGGCTCGCTGGCGGCAGCGATCGGGCAAGAGGGGCTCGATTTCGCCATCGCTGCGCAGGTGGCGCAGTACGTGCCGAACCTGCTCGGATGGCTGCGCGGCATTCACGCCGTTCTGAGGCCGGGCGGGGTATTCAACCTTTCGCTGCCCGATCGACGCTTCATGTTCGACGTCGGCCGCGCCAACAGCACCATCGCCGAACTGGTCGAGGCGTCTCTGCTGGATTACACCCGGCCGAGCCTTCGCCAAGTCTTCGCCCACACCTACGAGGCACTGGCCATCGGACCCGGCGAGATCTGGGCGGGTGAGGACCCGGCGCGGGCGCCGCGGCTGTGCGGCGACGCCGCGCTGGCTTTGGCTTACAAGCAGGCCGGCGAGACCTTCACATCAGGCCGCTATCAGTCGTGTCATTGCTGGGTATTCACGCCCCTCTCCTTCCTCGACGCCGTCGAAGCGGCAGCGCGGCTCGGTCTGTTCCCCTTTGTACTGAATCAGATCGCCGCGGCGGAACCGGGCGGGTTTGAATTCTACGTCTCGATGCGGCGCGACGCCGAGTCCGATCCGCAGGCGCTGCGCAGCATGCAGGAGGGCGCCATCGCCCATCTGCGCGAAGTCCTGAAACGGCAGCAGCGCACGGCAAGGCTGCTCGCAACCAGCTGAGCCCTCTTATCGCCGACCGGTATCGAGCCTTGGGCAGGCATTTTGAGCGCAATCACGAAACCCCGTCGCGTGACAGCCGCGGCGATTGATTGGGTTCACAGCTCGGCAGCAATGCCCGCCCTGAGGCCGCTCGTCGGGCCAACGATGAGCTGGAACGGCCGCGTCTGGATCTACAACCGGCCTGTCACGCGGGGCAGATCTTTCAGGACAGAAATGAGCTCGCCCCGATCCGGCTGCCGGAGCCAAAAGAAAGCCGAGTGTCCCGGCCTGGATCGATCCAAGACGAAACACTCGGCGCTTAATCTAGGCTCGCGCGCCGCCGAGGAATTCGGCGTCCGCGCTTGGGAAAGCTCTTACTTCCGGAGCGCGGCAAGGCGGGCGGCGGCGGCGTGCAGGGCCGGGTCGTCGCGCGAACCGCTCAGCGCGTAGGCGGTGCCGCCGGTCCGCCAATAGGCCGTCGTCCCGTCGCTCGAACGTGCAACCGGCTCCGTCCCTTCGGACAGGGGCGTTCCGCTGCTGTGCTTGGCGAACAGCGCGAGTTCGCCGATCTCGGCCGACTGGATCGAGACCTCGATCCCGGTGCCGCTCCGGCTCGGGAAGATCTGCACGTCCCGGACGATCCAGCCCTTCGGCAGAGGCGGCAGGTCGACACCGGTCGCGGCTTCGAGATCGGCCGGATCGTAGGCCGAGGCCATGGGCTGGCTGGTCGTGCGGGCGCGGATCTGCACGGCCTCGCGGGCCTGCTTGGCTTCCTCGGCTAGGGACGGATCGATCGGCGAAGCGATGGAGCCGGGAACGCCGAAGCTGCCGCTCTCGGTGTGGGCGAGCCAGCCCGCTCCGACCAGGACCACGACCGCCGCCGCCCGGCGCAGGCGGGAGCGAACCCGCTGCCACGCGAAGGCGCGGTCGATCCGGCGAGCACTGGAGCGCAGCCGCTCCGGCGGCAGGCTCGGCACCGGCAGGAAGGCTTCGCGCAGGGCGTCGCGGTCACGCAGGTCGGCCATGACCTGCAGCGCGTCCTGCGGATTGCGCGCGAGATGCGCCTCGACTTCGACGCGACGCATCGGCTCGAGTTCACCATCGACATACGCGATGAGTTCGGTTTCCGTAACCGGATCGACCATCAGCCCACTCCGACTGCCCTGCTTGCCCACCGTCGAACCTCTTCGTTTTCCGGTGTCTTCCGTTGTTAACGGCTCAACAGGGTCATCAATTCCCACCAACAACGCGTAGATGTGCACGGCCACGGTCGGGACCATCGTCGGAAGATCCGGCGGTGGCCTTGCCCTTGCGGCCGCCTTCCTCGAAGGCGCGCAGGGCCGCACGGCCGCGGCCGAGCCGCGACATCAGGGTTCCGATCGGGATACCGAGCACGGCCGCCGCGTCGGCATAAGCCATGCCTTCGAGCGTCACGAGGTGGAGCGCGGCGCGCTGCTCCTCGGGCAGTCCTTCGAACGCCTTGCGGATCTGCATGAGCCGCACCTGCCCCTCTTGGGCGGGCGGTGCCACGTCGTCAGAGAGCTGCACCAGCACATCGGCGTGGCGTGCCTCGACGCGTTTGCGGCGCTGCTCATCGATGAAGACGTTGTGCAGCACCGTCATCATCCAGGTGCGCAGGTTGGTGTCCGGCCTCAGGGTCGCGCGCGATTCGAGGGCGCGAACCATGGTATCGTGCACGAGGTCATCCGCTTTCAGCGAATCCCGCGTGAGCGACCGGGCGTAGCGCCGCAAGGGCACCAGCAGGTCGACGATTTCGGAGCGTTTCGAGCGCATTCTGTCGGCCACCATAATCCGTTGACGGCTGGCCCACGCCTTTAATCCGGCGCCCCGCTCTTTTTTCGAAGAAATTCGCGCGCTCCGAAGACCGGGCGTTCTTCACGGCACGCGGCCTTGCGGCGAGATGGCCGCGCGGGTTCAAGCGCCTGGAAACGCGAACAGCCCGGGCCGGATGCGAGATCCGGCCCGGGCTGTTTGGCTTCACCCAGCAGATGGCTCGAACGAGCCGGCGCTTAGTTTTCCTCGTCGCCCGGCTCGTACACTTCGGGCCGGGTCGAGGCGGCGCTGGCGACCGGCGTCGGCGCCTCGATGGTGGAGGGCACGTTCACGCCGTCGCGCTTGTAGATGTCGTCGCGGAACTGCACCGTGCCGTCTGGGGTCGCCCAGGCGGTGATGTAGGTCCAGTAGACCGGCACGGGCTGGGTCAGCGTCGCATCGATGCGCTGGCCGCTCTCCACCGCCTGCTCGACCCGGGTGCGGTCCCAGCCGGGCGTGTCCTTCAGCAGCCACGTGATGTACTCGCGCACGTTCTGCACGCGCACGCAGCCCGAGGAGATGAAGCGGAAGTCGTCGCCGAACACGCCGCGGGAATTGGTGTCGTGCATGAACACGCCATGCGCGTTCGGAATGTTGATGCGCACCACGCCCATGGAGTTGAAGTCGGCGCCGGAATCCTGGCGGTAGGTGTAGCGGGTGCCCTCGTCCGAGTTCCAGTTCACGGAGCGCGGTGAGATCTCCTGCCCCCCCGAGAGGATGCGGATTTTGTTGTCCGTGAGGTAGTTCGGATCCTTCTGCATCTTCGGGATCAGGTCCTTCCTCACGATCGAGGCCGGGACCGTCCAGGTCGGGTTGAAATTGATCTGCGTCGCCTTGGTGTTCATGATCGGCGACTGGCGATCGATTTTGCCGACGCCTGCGGCGTGCAGCGTCACGACCTGGCCGTTCTCCACCGTCTGCACCAGGGCGGCGGGGATGTTGGTGATGACGAAGCGCCGGCCGAGATCGCCCGAATAGGAGCGCAAGCGGATCACGTTGGTCTCGAGCTGGCGCAGGCGCACCTCGGCGGGCACGTTCATCGCCGCCTGGGTCGCCGGGCTCATCTGGCCGGTCTGCGACAGGCCGTGCCGGGCCTGGAAGCGCTTCACGCCGGCCGCGACGTAGGAATCGTAGACACCCGCACCGCCGGCCGTGGCGTCGAGGTCGCCGGTGACGATCAGGCGCTGGCGCACCGCCGCCACCGCCGGTCCGCGGGAGCCGACGCGCAGACCGGCCGCGCCGCTCACGTTCTGCCAGCCGCCGCGGGAGACGATGGCGCGGTACTTCTCGGCCATCGACTCAGTCGCCGCGATGGTGTCGGGCGAGAGGATCGGCGTCGAGGACCGATGCACCTGCATGGTCGTGGGCGAGGAATAGTCCTGCGCCCACTCGGCCTGGGCGAACCCGCCCTCGCGGGCAAGCGCCGGGCCGGCGAGCACCGTCGCCGCCACGAGGGCGGCAGCGAGGGGGCGGAAGTGGGGGTGGCGCGCGCTCTGCAGCATCGATCCGGGCTCTGGAGAAAGGTGCGGTCAGTGGATCCGGCCGGGAGTCATGGCTCAAACGCGAAGCGTCGAAGAACCAAGTCTCGGCCAAGTCATCGTGCCGCGGTTGTCGCGGTCTCGTGGTTAAGAAGCCATGCCGTTCCGGGCTACATTATGGCGTCCGCGTGTGAGGGCGCACGCAGAGCGTTCAGCGATGCGCTCGGGGAGGCCTCGCTGGGGCGCGGCGGCATGGCGCCGGCCCGGCCTCTACCGGAGTGGCACGAAGCGGCGTAAGGCTCGTGTCCATGCCGAGCCCACGCCGCGACCGGACCGGAGGAGCGCCGCGCGTCCTGCGCGTCCTGCGCGGGCTGACCGCCGTGGCCGCCCTCTACGCGCTGGTGCTCCAGGCCCTGCTCGGCGGCATTGCCGCCCTTCCCGTCGCGGGCGCCCCCGCCTTCCTCTGTCAGCCGATCGCGCAACAGGTCGCAGACGGAGCCGTCTCCGCCGGGGCGGCGAAGGACGGGCTTCCGGCCCCGGACTCACACCATGCCGGCTGCTGCACCGCCGCGCATCACGCGCCCGCCGCCACGCTCACCCTTCCCCTCTCCGCCGAGGCCGCGTGGCCCGAGCGGGACGCCGCCCGCGCCGGCTGGTCCGGGGTCCAGCGCCGGGCCGCCCGTCCGCCGCCCTTCACCCTCGCCCACGCCCGAGCCCCGCCGGCTGCCTGACCCGCCCGATCCAAGTGATCCCTCGCCAAGCGATCCTTCGATGTCAGACAACCGGAACCATCCCATGCCCCGCTTCTGCCTCAGCGCCCCTGTTCGCGCCGCCCTGCCGCTCGTCCTGATCGGCCCGAACGCCGTCTGCCCAAACGCCGTCTTCGGCTTCGTCTCGCCCGCCTCGGCCCATGCCGTGCTGGAGCGCAAGGAGGCTGCGCCCAACGCCGCCTATCGCGGCGTCGTCCAGATCATGCATGGCTGCGATGGCCGGCCGACCACCCGCATCAGCGTCACCATCCCCGAGGGGGGTGACTGGGGCCAAACCGATGCCGAAGCCCGGCTGGACGATCGAAACCGTCAAGTCGGCCTATGCCCGGTCCTACCCGTCCTTCCACGGACAGGTCTCGGAGGGCGTCACGAAAATTACCTGGAGTGGCGGCAGCCTGCCGGACGAGCAGATCGACGAGTTCACCTTCTTCGCCCGGATTTCCGACGCCTTCGCGCCGGGCGCGACGATCTACTTCCCCGTCGAGCAGGACTGCACCGAGGGCAGCTACCGCTGGAGCGATGTTCCGGCCGAGAACGGGAATGCGCAGGCCCTGAAGGCGCCGGCCCCGGCGGTTCGGATCATCGCCGCGCAAGGAACGGCAACCCAGGGAACGGCAACGGCGGCGCAGGCTTCGGCCGCCCCCGCCGCGAAAGCCGGAGCGATCGCGATCGAGACGCCCTGGCTGCGGGCGACACCGGGTGGCGCGAAGGTCGCCGGCGGCTACGTGACTTTGCGCAACACCGGCACCGAGCCCGACCGGCTGACGGGCGCCGCGATCCCCCAGGCCGGGCGCGCCGAGATCCACTCGATGACGACGGAGGGCGGCGTGATGAAGATGGCCCCCGTCGAGGGCGGTCTCGCCCTCGCGCCGGGGGGCCGGCGTCGCGCTCAAGCCCGGCGGCTACCACCTGATGTTCCTCGACCTGAAGGACGGGCTGAAGGCGGGCGAGACCGTCGCGGGCACGCTGACCTTCGAGCGGGCCGGAACGGTGCCGGTGACCTTCACCGTGGCACCGATCGGCGCGCAAGGACCCGACAGGCAAGGACCCGGCGCCACCGCGCCCGAGGCCGACGGCCACAAGCATCACCACTGAACGGCGACATCACCGCGCGGGCAGGCGCCTCACGGGAGCATCGCCGCCGCATGCGGCGTTCGAGGCTCGAGATCCGCGCGCCCTCCCCTTTCCCGCTCCGAACGGAGACACGATCATGCGCCTTCACGCTGTCCCGGCCGCCCTCCTCGCGCTCGGCCTTGCCGCGACGAGCCCGGCCCACGCCCATGACTACAAGGCCGGCCCGCTCAAGATCGGCCATCCCTGGTCACGGGCGACGCCCGGCGGCGCGCGGGTCGCGGCCGGCTACCTCACGGTTACGAATACCGGCACCGAGCCGGACCGGCTCACCGGCGGCGCGATCGAAGCGGCCGGGCGCGGGGAGTTGCACACGATGTCGATGGAGGGCGGCGTGATGAAGATGGCGCCGCTCGCCGACGGCCTGGCGATCCCGCCCGGCCAGACGGTGACGCTCGCCCCCAGCGGCCATCACCTGATGTTCCTCGACCTGACAACGCCGCTGAAGAAGGGCGAGCGGGTGAAGGGGACGCTGCGCTTCGAGCGGGCCGGGACCGTTCCGGTCGAGTTCGCCGTGGAAAGCCTCGCCGCCAAGGCCCCCGAGACGCGGTCCGAGAAGGGGCCCGAGGCGCACAATCACGGGGGTCACGACCATGGCCACTGAACCAGAACCCGAGCCCCGGACGGCTTCCCCCGCCTCGCAGCGGGGGAGCACGCTGATCCTCGCCGCCTTCGCGCTCGCCCTCGTCGGCATCGTGGCGGCGACGGTCGCCTTCCTGCCGCGGGGGGACAGGCCCTCCGCCCTGTCGGTGGTCGGCGGCCCATTCCGGCTCGAATCCTCGAAGGGCGGCACCGTCGATTCGCAGGCGCTGAAGGGCAAGCCCTTCCTCGTCTTCTTCGGCTTCACCCAGTGCCCGAACGTCTGCCCGACGACGCTGGCCGACCTCGGCACCCTGCTCGATGAATTCGGCGCCCAGGGCGGCGAGATCCAGGCCTACTACATCACCCTCGACCCCGAGCGGGACACGCAGGCGGTGATGCGCGAATACATGGCCTCGTTCACCGACCGGATCACGGGATTGAGCGGCACGCCGCAGCAGATCGAGCGGGTGGCGCGCGATTACCGCGCCTATGTCAAGCGGGTGCCGCTGCCGGGGGGCGACTACACCCTGGAGCACACGCTGATGGTCTACATGATGGACCGCGACGGCGGCTTTGCCGGACCGCTCGACCTGAATGCGGGGCACGCCCTCGCCCTCAAGCAATTGCGCAAATTGGTCTCCGACGGCCGCAACACCTGACCGTTTCGGCTCGCGCGGGCCGGTCTTCCGTTCCGCGGCCGGCCGCAGCAGAAAACGGCGTTCTGCCGAACCCGCCTCCGTTGACGTCCCGGCAAGCTTGGCCATAGCTGGCAGCATGCGAGGGCGCCTGCCGGGATGGTCCGTGTGCCGCGCGGTCATCGCCGTGGCCGCGCTCTACGCGCTCGCCCTGCAGGTCGTCCTCGGCGGAGCCTCGCTCGCCGGAAGCCTCGGCCCGCAGAACGGTCTCGTTCACATCCTCTGCGCCCCGGATGCCGGGGAGGCCGACGGCCCCCTGAAGTCGCATCCGGGCCACGGGCACTTGCCCTGCTGCCAAGCCGCGCACGCGCTGCCGAACCTCCACGTTCCGGAGCCCGCCCACGCCATCGTCGCGTGGCCGCGGGAGCAGGCCGCCCCGGTCGCATGGCGGCCCGAGATCGTCGCCCTCCCCCGTGCGCCGCCCGGCACACGCCCCAGCGCACGCGCCCCGCCCGTCGCCTGATCGATCGCCTCTCCCGATCCTTCAGACAACGGACGTTTCCTCATGCCTTTCCGTCACCGGGCCGTGCCGCGTGCCGCCCTGTCCTCGACCCTGCTCGTCTCCGGCCTCGTCCTGCCCGCCCCCGTCCTTGCGCAGGCGCGTCCGGAGAGCGCGACGCTTTCGGAAATCAGCGTCTCCGGCACCGCTGCGCCCGCCACCGGGCGCCCCGCCGGCCCGGCCGAGACCGCCGGCGCGCTCACCGTGCCGAGCGTGGCCGCGCAGCGGGCGGCGGTGAACGCCACCGTCGGCTCGGTGGCGTTCGTCGATGCCGCGACGTTCCAGAACCGCTACGCCAACACCGTGCGCGACGTGCTGAAAGACGTGCCCGGCGTGTTCGTGCAGGAGCGCTACGGCCAGGAGATGCGCCTCTCGATCCGCGGCTCCGGCATCGCCCGCGGCTTCCACGTCCGCGGCATCGAACTCTTGCAGGACGGCATCCCGCTCAACCTCGCCGACGGCAGCGGCGACTTCTACCAGATCGATCCGCTGAGCCTGCGCTCGGTCGAGGTCTACAAGGGCGGCAACGCGCTGACCTTCGGCGCGACGACGCTCGGCGGCGCAGTGAACTTCGTGACGCCGACCGCCTACACGGCGCTCAGCCCGAACGTCGTTCGGATCGACGGCGGCAGCTTCAACACCATCCGCGAGCATTTCCAGCTCTCGCGGATCTCGGGGCCGGCCGACATCCTGATCTCCGGCACCGCAACCAATTCCGACGGATTCCGCGATCACGAGACCCAGCGCACCCGCAACGTGAACGCCAATCTCGGCTACCGCCTCGCGCCGGGTGTCGAGACGCGGTTCTTCCTCGGCTTCTACGACACCGACCAGAAGCTGCCCGGCTCGCTCTCGCTGTTCGACGCGCTGAACAATCCCCGCCTTGCCAACCCGGCGGCCCTTGCCGGCAACCAATCGCGAAAAGTGACGACGGAGCGCATCGCCAACCGCACCTCGTTCGAACTGGAGGTCGGGCGCCTCGACATCGATTCCTGGGCGATTCACAAGAACCTCTATCACCCGATCTTCCAGGTGATCGATCAGGACGGCTGGACCTACGGCGTCGCGCCGCGCTGGGCCGGCACCTTCGATCTCGGCGGCTTCCGCAACGACCTGATCCTCGGCCTGCGGGCGTTCGCCGGCATCAACGACGCCCGGCAGTTCGTGAACGTGGCGGGGTTCCGCGGCGCCCAGACGCTCAATGCCCGCCAGAGCGCCTCGAACTACGAGGCCTATGCCGAGAACCGGTTCTGGTTCCGGCCCGACATGGCGCTGATGACCGGCGCCAAGCTGTTCTCCGCGAACCGCACCTTCAGCGACAGGGGCGGCCTGCCGGCGAGCCCCACGGCGCGCTTTGCCAATGTCACCTACGAGGGCATCAACCCGAAGCTCGGCCTGCTGTGGCAACCGCTGCCGGAGATTCAGGTGTTTGCCGACATCACCCGCTCGCGCGACGTGCCGGACTTCTCCGACCTCGTACAGGCGAACCTGCTCGGCACCACCTTCGTGCCGCTCGAAGCCCAGCGCGCCTGGACCTACGAGGCGGGCTCGCGCGGCCGGATCGACCGCCTCGCCTGGGATGTGACGCTCTACCGGGCGGAAGTCCGCGACGCGCTGATCAACTTCACGCCCGATCCGGGCTTGAACATCCCGGCGGCGACTTTCAACGCGCCGCGCACCCGCCACCAGGGCGTCGAGGCCGCCGTGACCCTCGACCTCGCCACGGATCTGACCGGCGTCGGCGATCGGCTCGCCGTGACGCAGATCTGGACCCACAACGATTTCCGCTTCGTCGGCGACCCGGTCTTTGCCAACAACCGCATCGCCGGCGTGCCGGTGAACGTGCTGCGCACGGTGCTCGGCTACCGCCATCCGAGCGGCTTCCATCTCGCCCCGACCCTCGATTGGGTGCCGCAGGGCGCCTTCGCCGACCACGCCAACACCCTCAAGGTGCCGGGCTACGCCCTGCTCGGCCTCCAGGCCGGCATCGACTTTTCCAACGGCGTCTCGCTGTTCATGGATGCCCGCAATCTGACGGACGAACGCTACGTCTCCGACATCTCGACGGTAACCAACGCCGCGACCGTGGCGGGCGGGCCGGTGGCGTTCTTTCCGGGCAACGGCCGCAGCGTGTTCGGTGGCGTGCGGGCCTCGTTCTGAGGGTGAGACCCGAAAGAGCCCCGATGCGAAGATCGGCCGCCATGCCTCCGCAACGTCAGCCGAAGCGGTTGCGTGGCTGGTGATCGAGATCGAGTGCGGTGCGACCGGCTCAAGATGGCGCTGGCTGCCGTATGAACAACCATGGTCCATGCGTATATACAGAAACGGTATGGACGGAGGCTGTCATGCTCAGCATCAGGGATGAGGAAGTCCGGACCCTCGCCGAAACTGTCATGCGAAAGTCCGGCGCGCCCAACCTCACGGCCGCGATCAAGCTTGCCTTGCAGCATGAGATCAAGCGCACCGACGAGGCTCTCCCTCTGATCGAGCGTGTGGCCGCAATCCGCGCAGCGGCGCTGGCGAAGGGCGATCGGGCGCCCGCGCCGCCTCTGAGCGAGGATGAGCGCGACGCCTTGTGGATGCGCTGAATGTTCATCGGCACGTCGGCCGTCGTCGCCATTCTGGCCGACGAGCCCGAGGCGCCCGCCTTCGCCGCCTGCATTGAGGCTGCCGGACGCCGGGAAACCGGGCCGCATGTCCGCCTTGAGGCGGTGATCAATCTTGCGCGCATCCTTGGCCTTCCGGTCGCGGCGGCCCAGGAAATGTACGACGCCTTCCTGGAGGCGGCCGGAATCACCGTCGTCTCGATCGACGATGCCGTCGCCCGCCGGGCGGTGGCGGCCTTCGACACCTACGGCAAGGGCTGGGGCCATCCGGCGCAGCTCAATTTCGCCGACTGCCTCTCCTACGCCTGCGCCGCTACCGGCCGCGTCCCGATCCTCTTCAAGGGTCGGGACTTCATCCACACGGACCTGGCTGTCGCATCCTAGAGTACCGGCCCGATGGGGCCTTCCGAACCTCGAAGGCCGGTCCCTTCAATACTGAACCGTCGCGCGAAGCCCCAGCACGGCGGCGTTGCGCACCCGGCGGCCTTCCGGGTCGCGCGGGTTGGCGATGCCGCCGCCGGGATGCAGGATCAGTTGCGCGTCCGGTTGGACGGTGAAGCCCGGCACCACCACCGCCTGATAGGTCGCCTCGATCACCGTCTCGGCCCGCCGCCGCGGCATCGGCGTGCCGGTCAGGACGATGGAATCGATATCGGAGCGGCGCGCGTCGTCGGAGAGGCGGGCCTGCGCCAGGCTGAGGCCCACCGTGTCGTTGTCGCGGCCCGGCAACAGGCCTTTATAGGCGAGCCCGGTATCGAGATAGGCGGAGACGAGGCTGGAGCGGGTCGGCGACCACGCCGCGCGCAGGAAGAAGCCGAGGCCCTCGTCGTCCTTGCCCGATTCCCGGTAGAGCGTCTGATCGTAGACCGCGTAGATCCCGGCATTGCTGCGCAGGCGGCCGCCGATGCCGGTGGAGTTCGGGTCGGCGAGCGGCAGGCCGGTCTGGTCGAAGCGCAAGCTCTCGAAGCGCCCGAAATGCTGCCAGCCCCCGAGGGTGATGTCGCCGGGCAGTTCCTTCGAGCCCTCCTGCGTGTTGAAGGCGTAGGTCGCCTCGGCCACGACGAGGGCGGGATCGCGGGTGCGGAAATTGGTGCCGGTGCGGTCGAGGCGCTGCCCCTCGGGGTCGTCGCCCGGGCGATTGGCCCCGGCCGGATCGCCGTCATAGAGCCCGGCTTGGAGGGAGAAGCCGTTGCCCGGCACGTATTTGGCCCGGATCGCGGGCGTCGCGAGCGGGTAGGCCGGGCCGCCGCTCGGCAGGTCGAGCGCGGTGATCGCCAGCCAGCCGAAGGTCGAGTTCACGAACAGGGTCGCGGTCTGGCTGACGAAGAACTCGGTGTCGGCCGCCTGCTGCCCGATCCGGATGCCGAGTTTGCCGTCGAAGAGCTGCTGGTCGAGCCACAGCGTGTAGAGGCGGGAGGCGGGCAGCGCCTCGATCACGCTGGCGGCCAGCAGGTTGCCGACATCGTAGCGCGACAGGCCGGTGCCATGGATGAAGTAGGCGTTGGCGTGCACCGTGGCGCCGTCCCAGCCGGCGAGCCGTTGCAGGTCGAGATTGAGCCGCAGGTTCAGCCGGTCCTCGACGATCGCCCCCTGGCGAATGCCGCCGACGGGATTGCCGAGCGTCTCGGCGATGTAGGTGAGGCTGTACTCGATGCCCCGCTCCTTCAGCAGGGGCCGCAGGCCGAGCGGGTCACCGAAGGGCTCGATCGAGCGCACGTAGCCGCCGGACGCTTGGCTCGTCGATTCCGGCTGGGCGACCGCGATCCGCGGATCGCCGCCCGCACCCTCGTAGACCGGCCGTCCGGTGGGCTGCGCCAGGGCGGGCGATCCGGCGAGGGTCGTCAGGGCGAGCGCGACCGGAAGGGCGCCGGGAAGGGAGCGGCGGGACACGAAGAACCTCCACGGCGAACCGCGAAGCGTGAGCTTACGGCCTCCGCGCCGGCCCTGCCACAGCACCGGAAGCGACGCTCGCGATGTGCGACCCTTCGGGGTGCTCACGCCGCGCTGTGATCCAGCGCCCGCAGATTCGCCACCAGTTCCGAAAAGCCGTCGCCCTGGATCAGGACGTGGCGGCGGAGCTGATCGGCCGCCGCGGCGCCATCGCTGGCGAGGATCGCGGCGACGACCGCCTCGTGCTCGGCGAGCGATTGCGCCACCCGATGACGGGTGCGCAGTTGCAGCCGCCGATAGGGCGAGAGGCGGCGGTGCAGCGCCAGCGCCTGCCCGCACAGGAAGTCGTTGCGGCAGGCGCGGTAGATCACCGTGTGGAAGACGTAGTTCTCGCCGTAATAGGCTTCCGGGTCGCCCGCCGCGGCGGCCCGTGCGCAGGCTGCGACGGCGCCCGTCAACTCCGCCTCGAGCTCCGGTGTGAGGCGGCGCGCGGCGAGCCGGCCGCAAGCGGCTTCCAGTTCCGCCATCGTCTCGAACATCTCCAAGAGATGGCCCGGCTCGGGCGCGCTCACCACCATGCCGCGGCGCGGCTTGGTCTCGACGAGGCCGGTGGCGGCCAGTTGCAGCAGCGCCTCGCGGATCGGCGTGCGCGAGACGCCGAAGCGCTCGGCGAGCTGCGTCTCGTCGAGGCGCGCGCCGAGGGCGAGCCGCCCCTCGACGATCTCGTCCTCGATCGTCTGCCTAAGGCGCTGGGTCTGGTTCATCGGTCGAGTCATCGGCGATTTCCTGCCGATCCATATTCACGGGCGTTGACAAAATATGCAAGATGACGCGATCTTGCATTAAATGCTGCGCTGAAACGTATATTGTGCGCTGCACAAAAGTCCGAACGAACGGACGAGTAGAATTCCGCGAAAGCGGTATTGGGAAGGAAACGCCATGACGCTGAACCGCCGCCACCTTCTCGCGGCCGGGCTCGCTGCGCCCGCGCTGCTGAAGCTCGGAACCGGCCCGGCCCGGGCCGCCACGACCCTGAAGCTCTCGCACCAGTTCCCCGGCGGCTCGATCGACGAGGGCGATTTTCGCGATCGGATGTGCCGGAAGTTCGCGGCCGCCATCAAGGAGCGCTCGAAGGGCGCGATGGAGGTGCAGGTCTATCCCGGCTCCTCGTTGATGAAGACCAACGCCCAGTTCAGCGCCATGCGCAAAGGGGCGCTCGATCTCTCGCTCTACCCCTCGCCCTACGCGGGCGGCGAGGTGCCGGAGATGAATATCGGCCTGATGCCGGCCCTGGTCTCTTCCTATGCCCAGGCGCTCGCCTGGAAGGACGCGCCCGTCGGCCGCAAGCTCACCGAGATCCTGGATTCCAAGGGCATCGTGCTGGTGTCCTGGGTCTGGCAGGCCGGCGGCATTGCCAGCCGCGAGCGCCCGCTGCTGACGCCCGACGACGCCAAGGGGATGAAGGTCCGCGGTGGCTCGCGCGAGATGGACCTGATGATGAAGCAGGCCGGCGCGGCCACGCTCTCGCTGCCGTCGAACGAATCCTACGCCGCGATGCAGACCGGCGCCTGCGACGCGGTGCTGACCTCCTCCACCAGCCTGATCTCGTTCCGCCTGGAGGAGATCTCGAAGGCCCTGACCTCCGGCCGCGAGCGCTCCTACTGGTTCATGCTGGAGCCGATCATGATGTCGAAGATCGTGTTCTCCGGTCTGCCCAAGGACCAGCAGGATCTCATCATGGCGGTCGGCGCCGAGCTCGAGAGCTTCGGCCAGGAGGGCGCCAAGGCCGACGACACCCGCGTCGAGGAAGTGTTCGGCAAGGCCGGCGCCAAGGTGGTGCAGCTCGACGAGGTCAATCTCGGCAAGTGGCGTGACATCGCCCGCGACACCGCCTGGAAGGACTTCGCCAACAAGAACGCGAGCTGCGCCGAGTTGCTCAAGCTGGCGGAGAAGGTCGGATGAGCCACGCCTTCGACGCGGCCTCGGCCGCCTCCGAGACGAAACGCGCCGAGGAGCCGCGGATTCCGGGCCTGCTCGGGGTGATCGAGCGGACCACGCGCCGGCTCAACCACCTCATCCTGGTGTGCGGCGGGGTGGCGCTCGTCGCCGCCTGCCTCGTGCTCAGCTACTCCGTCCTGACCCGCTACGTCTTCCACGAGCCGACCGAGTGGCAGGACGAGACCGCCGTGTTCCTCATCGTCGGCGCGACCTTCCTGTCGGCGGCGGGCGTTCAGGCCAAGCGCGGCCACGTCGCCATCGAGGCCCTCACCGGCCTGCTGTCGCCGGGCGTCAACCGGGTGCGGCTGATCTTCGTCGACATCGTCAGCCTCGCCTTCGTGACCTTCTTCGCCTGGAAGAGCTGGAGCCTGTTCCACGAGGCCTGGGAAGACGGCCAGATCTCGCAATCGACCTGGGGGCCTCCGCTCTGGATTCCCTACCTGCTGATGGCCGCGGGCATGAGCCTGCTCGCCGTCCAGTTCGTCCTGCAGATCACTGAGGCCGTCCTCTACGGCCCCCGCGCTGCCGGCTGGGCCAAGCCGAAGATCGGCATCGGGGCGGACGTCAACCGCGACATGCGCGACCGCCCGGATCTGACGCCCGAGGGGCCGGATCCCCTGGAGAGCACGATCAAACCGACAGCGGCCCCGGTTCGGCCGATCACGACGAGGGGAGGCAAGGCATGAGCACCGCCGCGATCGGCTTCCTCTATGCCGGGGCGACCCTGGGGGCGATGCTCTCGGGCATCCCCATCGCCTTTGCGCTGGGCTTC
The DNA here is from genome assembly GCA_900234795.1 of Methylorubrum extorquens. Lineage (NCBI taxonomy): Bacteria > Pseudomonadati > Pseudomonadota > Alphaproteobacteria > Hyphomicrobiales > Methylobacteriaceae > Methylorubrum > Methylorubrum extorquens. The sequence goes on along the minus strand of LT962688.1, from coordinate 4,370,167 downwards.
GTGGCCCTGGCCTTCATGTACGTGTTCATGCCCGCCGCCTCGCTCGATACGGTGGCGCAGAACGTCTACGAGGAGATGGCCTCGATCACGCTGCTCTCGATCCCGCTCTTCATCCTGAAGGGTGCGGCGATCGGGCGGAGCAAGGCGGGCCAGGATCTCTACTCGGCGATGCATGCCTGGATGCACCGCATCCCCGGGGGCTTGGGCATCGCCAACGTGTTCGCCTGCGCCCTGTTCGCAGCGATGGCCGGCTCCTCGCCCGCCACCTGCTCGGCGATCGGCTCGGCGGGCATTCCGGAAATGCGCCGCCGCGGCTACTCGCCGGGCTTCGCCGCCGGGATCATCGCGGCGGGCGGCACGCTCGGCATCCTGCTGCCGCCCTCGATCACCATGATCCTCTACGCGGTGGCCGCCGAGCAGTCGCTCGGGCGCCTGTTCCTGGCCGGCATCGGCCCGGGCTTCCTGCTGGTCGCGCTGTTTGCCAGTTGGTCGGTGTTCCGCTTCCGCTCGGAGTTCGCGGCGGCCAAGCTCGCCTACGAGCGGACGGGTACGCAGCATCCGATCCTCAAGGAAGACAGCTACAGCATGCGCGAGCGTTTCTCGACGCTGCCGCGGGTGCTGCCCTTCGTGGTGCTGCTCACCGGCGTCATGGTCGCGCTCTACGGCGGCTACGCCACGCCCTCCGAGACGGCCGGCCTCGGCGGCCTGCTGGCGCTGGCGCTGATCGCGGTGATCTACGGCGTGTGGCGCTTCCGCGATCTCGATCCGATCCTCACGGCGACGCTGCGGGAATCGACCATGCTGATGCTGATCATCGGCATGTCGCTCCTCTACGCCTACGTGATGAGCTACCTCCACATCTCACAGGCGGCGGCCCAGGCTATCGTCGCGATGCAGCTCTCGCCCTGGGTCCTGCTCGTCACGATCCTGGCCCTGGTGATCGCGCTCGGCTTCTTCCTGCCGCCGGTCTCGATCATCCTGATGACGGCACCGATCATCCTGCCGCCGCTCAAGGAAGCCGGGTTTGACCTCGTCTGGTTCGGCGTGGTGATGACGATCACCATGGAGATGGGGCTGATCCACCCGCCGGTGGGCCTCAACATCTTCGTCATCAAGAACATCGCCCCCGACATCCCGCTCAAGGACATCATCTGGGGCACCCTGCCCTTCGTGATCCTGATGGCTGTCGCGATCCTCCTGCTCTGCCTCGTGCCGGGCATTGCCCTCTGGCTGCCGGACCTGCTCCTGCCGACGACCCGGTAAGAACGGCGGCCGCACTCGGACCGATGATTTCGAGGAAGAAGAACCCTCCGTGCCCTGGCACGGAGGGTTAATCGTTCCTTGGTCGCCGCAGTAAAACTCGCCTTAACTTTCCAGCGCGCAGGATCGCCGCCTCACAGCCGCTTCCGGCACCGGACGGGAGACGATCCGTGACGAAGCCCATCGCCGACACGAAACGCGCAGAGGATGCTGCGGAGGCGCCGCCGCTGAGCGCGAGCGTGCGCCGCCATCTCGGCAAGAACCTGCGCAGCCACTACGCCGACAGCCTCACCGAGCCGGTCGGCGAGCGTCTCGAAGCGCTCATCGGACGTCTGGACACGCTGCAGGACCGGGCGACCCGCGACTGACGCTCCGAAAATGGTCGCGCCAAACGGTTCCGCTCAGCCGAAAACCCCGGCCGCGACGGAGCGACCGGGGTTCTTTATCCGTGCGGTGCGGGTTTGCGCGGGAGCGCGGCGCTCAAAAGCGCCTCACGAAACGCCCGCTCGCCGACCGTGTGCCTTCGCCCACGACCGCTCAGCAGGTGTCGTCTCGGGAGGCCCTCAGTCGAGGGCGACGGCGACCAGGGAAAACAGGCCCGCCAGCAGCAGGTTGCAGGCGATGAGGGCGACGACCGTCATGGATTGGATTCGCGACTGAGAGAAAACGGGGCAGGCATCGAAGGCGGCGGATCGAACCGCCGCGAGAGGAGCGTCTAGCGGGAGAAGCTTGACGGAGTGCTCATCCTGCCTGATTGCGGCGCCGAAGCGGCTCGGTTCGCCAAAACCGGTGCAGGAACATCACAGCCCTCAACCTGCGGCCAAACTGCACCGTCGCGCTTGAACCGGAGCTGAACCGAAAGCGCCGGATGGTCGGGGTTTTCGCTTCGCTCACAGATCCTCGAAAGCGGAATTCTGAAAAGCGGGCGCCGCGCGGCGGTCTTTTGCACGGCGACGGCGATGAACGCGGCTTCAACAGCGGCCCGCGCGCGGCATGATCGTCTTCTACGCGGCCCCCGGCGCTCCGGAGCGATGAGGGCCGATACGCTGTTTTGGGCTCAGCCTCTCAATATTGCTAAGATTTCATGAACCGATTAGGCTGGCGACGTCTCGTTTCGAGACAGGAGCCGGCCATGATCTCCCTGAACGAGACCCTCCTCACCGCGGCCGGCCTGTTCGGGCTCGGCGCATCCGCAGCATCGGCCGGAAACCCGGCGGAGTCGCAGGACTTCCGGGATTTCGACCGGAGCGAGACCGCGTCCGATGGCGAGGGAAGAACGCTGTCGCAGGACGACGCCGAGAGAGATGATCCCTTCTTTACTGCGGTCGCCGACGCCTTGCGGGAGGCGGGCTACCTGGATTCCTGAAAATCGGTTGGTTAAGCCTGCCTGATCCGCCGCCCCGCGCGGGCGCTCAGGAAGGCCGCCGCACCGCATGTCCGCATCCCCTGCCGTCTCGCCCGACGTGCTCGCCGCCATCGGCGGCACGCCCCTGATCCGGCTGCGCCGCGCCTCGGAGGAGACCGGCTGCACCATCCTCGGCAAGGCCGAATTCCTCAATCCCGGCCTCTCGGTGAAGGACCGGGCGGCGCTCTCGATCGTGCGGGATGCTGAGGCGCGCGGCCTGATCCGGCCTGGCGGCACCATCGTCGAGGGCACGGCGGGCAATACCGGGATCGGGCTGGCGCTGGTGGCCTCCGTGCGCGGCTACCGCACCGTGATCGTGATCCCGGAGACGCAATCGGCGGAGAAGAAGGAGACGCTGCGGCTCGCCGGCGCCCGGCTGGTCGAGGTGCCCGCCGTCCCCTTCGCCAACCCGAACAACTACGTCCACGCCGCCCGCCGCCTCGCCGAGCGGCTGGCCGAGACGGAGGCGGCCGGCGCCTTCTTTGCCGACCAGTTCGACAACACCGCCAACCGCCGCGCCCATATCGAGGCGACCGGCCCCGAAATCTTCGCGCAGACCGGCGGCGCGGTCGACGGCTTCGTCTGCGCGGCGGGCACCGGTGGCACGCTCGCGGGCGTGGCCGAGGCGCTGCGGGCGGCCAAGCCCGGCGTGAAGATCGCCCTGTCCGATCCCGAGGGCTCGGCGCTGCATGCCTATTACAGCACCGGCACGCTCAAAGCCGAAGGCTCCTCGATCACCGAGGGCATCGGCCAGGGCCGGGTGACGAAGAACCTCGAAGGCTTCACGCCCGACCACTCGTTCCGGATTCCGGATACGGAAGCGCTCGGCATCATCTTCGCCCTGATGCGCGAGGAGGGCCTGTCGCTGGGCGGCTCGTCCGGCATCAACGTGGCGGGCGCGATCCGGCTCGCCCGCGAACTCGGGCCCAGCCATACCATCGTGACGATCCTCTGCGACGGGGCCGCGCGCTACGCCTCGAAGCTGTTCAACCCCGCCTTCCTACGCGAGCGCAGCCTGCCGATTCCCGCCTGGCTTGCAGAGACCGGGGGCGCTCTGCCGGATTGGCGGGCCTGAGGCCCGACGACCGCCGGATAAGACCCGAGCCGGCTGAACGAAATCGCCGGCAGAAGCGTTGCTGTTGGCGCTCAGGCAAAGGGGTCTGGGCGGACCAAAGAGGCTTCCGCCGATGACGATCACCACCATCCTCCTGATCCTGTTGATCCTGCTCCTGTTCGGCGGCGGCAACTTCTACGGCGGCGGTCGCTTCCGCGGCCCCGGCTTCGGCCTCGGCGGCCTGCTGATCATCATCCTGATCGTGCTGCTGGTGACGAACCGGGTCTAAGGCTCGACACTGCTCCTCACAGGGCGCAGGTGATGGCAACGACGGCGTCGAGAACGGGCGCCGCCGCCCCGCCCAGCGTGGTCGCAGCGCCCTTCGCGAGATCCTTCGCCGCGTCCTTGCCCGCTCCGGCGGGCAGGCCGCTCTCGCTCAGGAACGCTGCGACGGCCTTCCCCGGCACGACGGCATAGCGAGTCGGCGGCATCACCCCGGCGATCAGGCGGGGTGCGGTGGGAAAGCGGGCGACGAGTCCGACGAGCCGGCCCGACCGGTCGAGCACCGGCGCGCCAGCGGCGCCGGGCTGGAGCGGGGCATAAACGCCTTCGACGGCAGCGGTGGCGGGGGCGACGCTCGGGCGGCCCTTCGCCTGGGCGCCGAGCACGAGCAGGGCCTCGCCCTCGCTCACCGGCTCGGCGCGGAGCGGCGGCGGCGCATCGCCCGCCAACCCCTCGGCGGACAGAAGCGCGAGGCTGCCCGCCGCATCGCGCCGCTCGATCCGAGCCGCCGCACCGCCGATGCGCGGCGCGGTGCAGGATTCGAGGGCAGAGGCCGCCGTCAGCACCCGCCCGCCGCCCAGCAGCAGGCCGGTCGCGGCAGGGCGCGCCTCGGCCTGGACGCCGGGCAGCGGCGGTACTGCGGGCGCGGCCGCTAGGCCGGAGGCAGACGTGCGAGGGGTCGGGCCGGTGGCCGCCGTCGGAGCGGTGGGAGCCGGCGCGTCCTCGGGAAACGGTGAAAAGTTGTTGGCCACCGCGATGACGAGACGATCGACCGTGTCCGCCAGCGTCCTGTCATAGCCGAGGGTGAAGCCGCGGATGCCCTGGGGGCCTTCGGCGTAGCGGATATAGGAGCGCCCCCCCGCGGTTTCGGCGGTGATGACGATGAAGTCCGGCTTCTTCAGCTTGTATGTGACCTTGCGGCCGGGCATCGCGGCGATGGCGCGCTCGAACAGGGCGTCGAGGCTGGTCTCCCCTTGCGGGAACGACTTGGTGTCGAGGGTCACCCGCCCGTCGGTGCTCTGCCAGCGGGTGCCGCCGGGGATCGCGCTCTTTTTCGGCAGCAGCGCCTCCGGCACGCCGACCACCACGCCGCTCGCCGGATCGGGCTGGACCTTGAAGCGCGCCGCCCGCCGGGCCTCCTCCGCCTCGCGCTTGAGCGCCGTGCGCTCCGGCGGCGTGAGTACGCCGGTCGGGGCGGCGCCCGCGCGGGTCTGGTAGGTCTGGATGCCGTCGAAGCTGCGTTTGCCGAAGGCCCCGGTCGTCACGCCGTTATAGTCACCGGTCCAGACCAGGGCATCTTGCAGGCCCCGCCGCTCCGCCTCGGGCAGGGCCTCGAAAGCTACCCGCGCCGCCTCGAAGGCGGGATCGGGCGCGGGTTGGGGGGCAGCGGCTGGCTTCGGCCGGGCCGGCGCGGCCGGTGGGAGGGTCCCTTGTGCGAGGGCGCCCGTCGCAAGTCCGGCGGCAAGCAGGGCCGGTAGGCCGGTGCGAAAAGCTCTCATCCGTCCCGTCATCACCACCGCTCGATTCGCCGTGCGGGGGATGATGCCAGCCAGAGCGTGCCCCCCACAAGCCGCGGCGCAGAGCCGTCCTGCGGGATCGTGATCGCACGCCGGTGGACGGACAGGCTCCAGGCGACAGCTTTGGCGCAGGACTTCGAGGCATTCGGAAGGGCGGGTTGTGCTGCAGATCGGATTGTACGGTGCGGCGGCGCTGGCGGGTGTCGCCTTCGTGGTCCAGCAGGCGGTCAATGCCGGGCTGAGGGGCGAACTCGGCTCCGGTCTCTGGGCCGGATTCGTCAACTTCACCATCGGCGGCCTCGCCGTCGGCCTCCTGGCGCTGACCTGGCGCGAACCCTTGCCCTCGCTCGACGCGGCCGCCCGCGCCCCCTGGTACGCCTGGACCGGCGGTCTGCTCGGCGCGGTCTACGTGGTCGGGGCGATCTTCCTGATCCCGCGCATCGGCGCCGCCGCGGTCGTCGCCCTCCTCATCGTCGGGCAGATGCTGATGTCGCTCGCCCTCGACCATTTCGGGCTGCTCGGCGTGCCGGTCCACGAAGCGAACCTGCCGCGGCTCGGCGGCGCGCTGCTTCTGCTGACCGGCGTCGCCCTGATCTGCCTCTTCTGAGGCCCCTCCTCGCCGATGGCCCTTCGCCAGCGTTGCGGCCGGCGCGGCAAGTGATAGCGTGCCGGCCGCGGGCGCCCCTGCTTCGGGCGCACCGGTCGGAGGAGACGCGCGCATGTCCCAAGGCAAAAGTCTCGGGCCCCTCGGTGCGACGTTGATCGGCGCGATGCTGCTCGGTTTTCCGGCCCTGGCCCAGACGCCCCGTCCGGCCGCGCCCCCCACGGCGCCCCTGAGATCGGCGACCGCACCCGTCGCGAAGACCTTTGTGCGCGAGGCGCTGGCGAGTGCGGGCGTCCGGCTTGAGACCGCGCTCAAGAGCGAAGCGCCCCCCGGCGCCAAGACGGCCGCGCAATGGCGGCGCGAGGCGGAGGTCGCCGCCCAGAGCGAGGGCGGGGAGCCCGACGCCGAACTCAACGCCCGCGCCGCCGCCGTCGCGGCCGACCCGAACGATATCCGCAACTGGCTCGACTACGCCAACGCGGCCATTGCGGCGGGCAACGACGAGGAGCGCGCCGACTATTCCGCCCGGTTCAAGCTGAAGGGCCGCGCGAGCGCCGCTGCCTACCAGGGCTACCTGCGCGCCAAGAACCCGGCGGACGAGGCCCGCGCCCTGGCCCGGCTCGGCGAGATCCAGGCGGCCCAGTTCGAGTGGCGGTCCGCTTTGGAAGCCTACCGCGCGAGCCTCGCGATCCGGGACGAGGCGCAGACCCGTGCCGCTTACGAGAAACTGCGCGAGGAGCACGGCTTCCGCATCCTCGACTACAAGGTCGATTCGGACGCCGCCGCGCCGCGGGTCTGCTTCACCTTCTCGGAAGGTCTCGTCCCGAAGACCGACTACGCGCCCTACATCGCCGTCTCGGGTGCCGCCAACGCCGCCGTCACGGCGGAAGGCTCCCAGGTCTGCGTCGATGGGCTCAAACATTCCGAGCGCTACGCCTTCGTCGTGCGCCAGGGCCTGCCCTCTTCGGTCGGCGAGAATCTGCTGAAATCGGCCGATTACGAGGTCTACGTTCGCGACCGCTCGCCACAAGTGCGCTTCACCGGCCGCAACTACGTCCTGCCGCGCACCGGTCAGGCCGGCGTGCCGCTGGTCTCGGTCAACGCCGACAAGCTCGACGTCGAGGTGCTGCGCATCGGCGACCGCGGCCTGCTGCCCGCGCTCCGTTCGGAAGACTTCCTGAGCCAGCTCAGCGGCTCGACCGCCAAATCCATCGCCGACCAGAAGGGCCAGCGGGTCTGGAAGGGCATTCTCGACACCGCCAAGGCCGAGACCAACCGCGAGGCGGTGACCGCCTTCCCCGTGCTCCAAGCGGTCGGCAAGCTGGAGCCCGGCCTGTACCTGATGCTGGCCAAGCCCACCGGCACCACCGATTCGTCGGAGGACGAGTATGGCGGCTACGAGAGCCAGGCGACGCAGTGGTTCGTTGTGTCCGATCTCGGGCTCACCGCCTTCAAGGGCCGCGACGGCGTCCACGTCTTCGCCCGATCGCTCGCCAGCGCCAAGACGGTGTCCGGCGCCGAGATCCGGCTCGTCGCCCGCAACAACGATGTGCTCGCGACCGCCAGGACCGATGGCCAGGGCCACGCCGCCTTCCCCGCCGGCCTCGCCCGCGGCGAGGGCGGGCTGGCACCCGGCCTCGTGGTGGCGCAGGTCGGCGACGATTACGGCTTCCTCGATCTGGCGCTCGGCGCCTTCGATCTCTCCGACCGCGGGGTGAAGGGCCGCCCGGCCCCCGGCGGGGCCGAGGCCTACGTCTTCCCCGAGCGCGGCGTCTACCGCTCGGGCGAGACGGTCCAGCTCACCGCGCTTCTTCGCGACCCCAAGGGGGCGGCGGTGGCCGGCCTGCCGCTGACGCTGGTGGTGAAGCGGCCCGACGGCGTCGAGTATCGCCGCGCGGCTGTCGCCGACGAGGGCCTCGGCGGGCGCTCGCTCGCCCTGCCGCTGATGGCGGGCGCGATGCACGGCACGTGGCGGGTCTCGGCCTATACCGATCCGAAGGCGCCGCCGGTCGGCGAAGCGAGCTGGCTCGTCGAGGATTACGTGCCCGAGCGGCTGGAGGTGAGCCTCACCCCGGAGACGCCGACGCTGACGCGGGGTGAAGCCGCGACGATCGACGTCGCCGCGCGCTACCTCTACGGCGCGCCGGGCTCGGGGCTCGACGTCTCGGGCTCGGTCGCGGTTCAGGCGGCGGCCAATTCCGGCATCAAGGGGTTGGAGGGCTTCTCCATCGGCCTCGACGACGAGGCGGTGGAGGCGACGACCGCCGAGATCGACGCCAAGGCCACCACCGACGCGCGGGGCCATGCCACCATCACCGTGCCGGTACAGGAAGTGGCCGCCCCCCGCGCGCTGGAGGCCAAGATCACCCTCGCCGTGGGCGAGCCGGGCGGCCGGGCGCTGAGCCGCAGCGTGACCCTGCCGATCCTGCCGGCCCAGCCCGTGCTGGCGATCCGCAAGAATTTCGGTGGCGATCTGGCCGAGAACGCGACCACCACTTTCGACGTCGCCATGGCCGCCCCCGACGGCCGGCGTCTGACACAGGACGGGGTGACCTGGACGCTCTCGAAGGTGGACCGGACCTACCAATGGTACCGTGCCGACGGGCGCTGGAGCTTCGAGCCGGTCAAATCCAGCCGCCGCATCGCCGACGGGCGCGTGGCGATCGGGGCGGATGCGCCCGCGCGCATCGCCGTGCCGGTGGGATTCGGCCAGTATCGCCTGGAGGCGAGCGTGCCGGGCCAGCCGCAGGCGGCGGCGAGCGTGTCCTTCACCGTCGGCTGGGGCGGCTCCGAGAGCGCCGACGTGCCGGATCTTCTCGACCTCACCCTCGACAAGGGCGCCTACGCGGCCGGCGAGCGGCTGCGCGCCCGGCTCGCGCCGAAATTCGCCGGCACGGCGACGCTCGCCATCGTCAGCGACCGGGTGCACGAGATCCGCGACGTGGCGGTCTCCGAGGGCGGCACCAGTGTCGACATTCCGGTCAAGGCGGAATGGGGCGCGGGCGCCTACCTCGTCGCCACCGCCTACCGGCCGCTCGACCAGGCGGCCAAACGCATGCCGGGCCGGGCGCTCGGCGTCGCTTGGTTCTCCGTCGATAAGGAAAAGCGCGGCCTCTCCGTCGCGATCGAGGCGCCGGAGAAGGTGCGCCCCCGCGGCACGCTCACCGTGCCGGTGAAGCTCGCCGGCCTCGCTCCCGGCGAGGAGGCGCGGGTGACGCTGGCGGCGGTCGATGTCGGCATCCTCAACCTGACCCGCTACGAAGCGCCGAACCCGTTCGGCTACTTCTTCGGCCAGAAGGCGCTCGGACCCGAGATCCGCGATCTCTGGGGCTACCTGATCGACGGCATGCAGGGCACGCTCGGCGCGATCCGCTCCGGCGGCGACGGTGGCGCGGCGGAACTTGCCGACGCCCCCCCGACCCAGGCCCCGCTCGCGCTCTATTCCGGCGTGGTCACGGTCGGCGCCGACGGTACAGCGAAAATTCCGCTGGAGCTGCCCGCCTTCAACGGCACCGCCCGGCTGATGGCGACCGCCTGGACCAAGGCGAAGGTGGGCCAAGCCCAAGCCGATGTGATCGTGCGCGATCCCGTGGTGCTCACCGGCACCCTGCCGCGCTTCCTCAATGTCGGGGACCGCTCGCGCTTCTTCGTCGCCCTCGACAACGTCGAGGGGGCGGCCGGCGACTACACGGTCGATCTCGACCTCACTGGCCCCGTCGTGGTGGCGGGCGAGGCGGTGCGCTCCACCCTGCGCCTGGAGGCCGGCGCCAAGGGACAGCTCGTGATCCCGATCACCGCCGCCGGCCCAGGCACGGCACGGCACGGCTCGACCTGAGCCTCACCGGCCCTGGCATCCAGGGCAGCGCCGGCCAGTCCTTCGCGCTCGGAATCAATCCGGGCACCGGGGCGCTGGTCCGCCGCAATGTGCGCCCGCTGGAACCCGGCGCCGGCCTCGACCTGACGCCGGATCTGCTCGCCGACATCCTGCCCGGCACCGGGGCGGTCTCCGTCTCGGCCAACCGCCTCGGGGGCATCGACGTCGCCGCCCTGCTGCAATCGCTCGACCGCTACCCCTATGGCTGCTCCGAGCAGATCGTCAGCCGGGCGATGCCGCTGCTCTACGTCAACGCGCTCGCGGCGACGGAAAAGCTCGGCCTCGACGGGAAACTCGACGAGCGGGTGCGCGGGGCAATCGAACGGGTGCTGGCGCGCCAAGATTCGAGCGGGGCCTTCGGCGCGTGGTCCACGGAGAATGCCGGCGACACGTGGTTGGCCGCCTACGTGACCGACTTCCTCACCCGCGCCCGCGAGCGGGGCTTTGCCGTGCCGCAGACCGCCTTCAACAGCGCGCTCGACCGCCTGCGCAACACGGTGGCCAACACCACCAATGTCGAGAATGGCGGCATGGATCTGGCCTACGCGGCCTACGTGCTCGCCCGCAACGGCCGGCCGGTGATGGGGGATCTGCGCTACCTCGCCGACACCAAGCTCACCGATTTCGCCACCCCGCTCGGCCGCGGGCAGCTCGCCGCCGCGCTGGCCCTCCTCGGTGATCGCGGCCGGGCGCAAAAGGGCTTCGAGGCGGCGGTGCAGGCGCTCCAGGCCGAGCGCGATCGGGGCACCTATCGCGCCGATTACGGCTCGCGCCTGCGCGACGGCGCTGCTCTGCTGGCGCTCTCAGCCGAGGCTGGGTTTTCTCAAGCGACGCTGCAACCGGTCGCCGCCGTGCTCGGCCAGGAGCGGGCGGACGGCCGCTCCACCAGCACCCAGGAGAATGCCTGGATGGTGCTGGCAGCCCAAAGCCTCGCTAAGGAATCCGACAGCCTCGCGCTCACCATCGACGGAAAGACCGAGACCGGACCGCTCTCGCGGCTCTACCGGGCCCCCGCCCTAGAGGCGCGGCCGGTGCGGATCGTCAATGCCGGCCGCGAGGCGGTGCCGATCGCGGTCGGCGTCCAAGGCAACCCGATCGCCCCGGAGCCGGCGGCCTCCCAGGGCTTCACGGTCGAGCGCAACATCTACAGACTCGACGGCAGCCCGGTGGATCTGGCCAAGCCGCTGCGCCAGAACGACCGCCTCGTCGTGGTGCTGAAAGTGACCGAGGCCAAGGCCAGCGCCGGGCGCCTGCTGCTGGTCGATCGCCTGCCCGCGGGGCTGGAGATCGACAACCCGAAGCTCCTCGATGCCGACGCGCTCTCGAGCCTCAGCTTCGCGAAGAGCGAGGTGGCCCCGGTCCATACCGAGTTCCGCGACGACCGGTTCGTGGCCGCCTATGACCGCACGCCGGAGCAATCCGCCTTCTTCTCGGCGGCCTACACCGTCCGCGTGGTCTCGCCCGGCAGCTACGTGCATCCGGGCGCGAGCGTCGAGGATATGTACCGCCCCGAGCGGTTCGGGCGCACCGCGTTCGGATCGGTCGAGGTGACCGCGGCGAAGTAGGGGTATGAGCACCGACACCGCCTGCCCTTCCCCCTCTGCGGGGGAGGGTGCCTGCGGAGCAGGCGGGAGAGGGGGCGACGTGTCCGGAAAGGGCGCTCCCCTCTCCCGACCCGCTTCGCGGGCCACCCTCCCCCGCAGAGGGGGAAGGGTTCTTCTCGCTCTTATCTTTACCGTCGCGCTTCTGCTGGCCGGCGCCCTCTGGCGCTACGCCACGACCCTCCCGCCCCTCGACCTGACGCAGGCCTCGCTCCGCTCCACCGTCATCCTCGACCGGAAGGGCCAATTGCTGCGCCCCTTCGCCACCGCCGACGGGCGCTGGCGCCTGCCCGTCAGCGCGGACGCGATCGATCCGCGATACCTCGCCATGCTCAAGGCCTACGAGGATCGCCGCTTCGACAGCCATCCCGGCCTCGATCCGGCGGCGACGCTCCGCGCCGCGCGGCAATGGCTCGCGCACGGCAAGATCGTGTCGGGCGGCTCGACGCTGTCGATGCAGGTGGCCCGCCTCGTCGAGCCGCGGGCCGAGCGCTCGCTCCCCGCAAAGCTCCGGCAGATGGTCCGAGCGGTCGAGTTGGAGCGTACACTCGGCAAATCGGGCGTGCTCGACCTCTATCTCGCGCTGGCCCCCTATGGCGGCCCGGTCGAGGGCGTGCGGGCGGCGAGTCTGGCCTATTTCGGTCGCGAGCCGGCCCGTCTGTCGTTTGCCGAGAGCGCGCTCCTCGTCGCCCTGCCGCAGGCTCCGGAGGCCCGCCGGCCCGACCGCTTCGCCGCCAATGCGCGGCGCGCCCGCGACCGGGTGCTCGACATCGCCGCCGAGCGCGGGGTGCTGACCGCCGCCGAAGCGCAGGCCGCCAAGGCGGAGCCGGTGCCGGTTGCGCGAAAACAATTCCCGATGCTTGCCGCCCACGCCGCCGAGCAAGCCCACGCCGCCGAACCGGACGCGCGGGTGCAGCACCTGACGCTCGACGCGCGCCTTCAGGCGAGCCTCGAGGCGCTGGCGACCGAGCGAGCGACCGCCGCTGGCCCGGCGCTCTCCACCGCGATCCTCGTCCTCGACAACCGAACCGGCGCGGTGCTCGCCCATGTCGGCAGCGCCGGCTATCTCGATGCGGCCCGCGCCGGCGCCGTCGATGCCACGCAGGCGGTGCGCTCGCCGGGCTCAGCGCTCAAGCCCTTCATCTACGCGCTCGCCTTCGAGGACGGGCTCGCCCACCCCGAAACGCTCCTCGACGACCGCCCGGCGCGCTTTGCCGCGAGCTACGCCCCGGAAAACTTCGATATGGGGTTTCGCGGCACGGTGACGGCGCGGGTCGCGCTCCAGCAATCGCTGAACCTGCCCGCGGTCGATCTCCTCGACGCGGTCGGCGCCGCCCGCTTCGTCGCGCGGCTGCGGGGCGCCGGCGCGACGATCCTGCTGCCGCGCGACACGGCGCCGGGCCTGCCCGTGGCGCTCGGCGGGCTCGGGATCACGCTCACCGACCTCGCCCGGCTCTATGCGGGGCTCGCACGCTCCGGCACCGTGCCGGCGCTGACCCGGCGCCTCGACGGGCCGCCGGCCGCGCCCGAGCCGGAGCGGCGGGTCGCCGATCCGGTGGCCGCCTGGTACGTCGCCGACACTCTGCGCGGCGCCCCGCCGCCGGAGAACGCCCTGCCCGGCCGGATCAGCTTCAAGACCGGCACCTCCTACGGCTACCGCGACGCCTGGGCGGTGGGCTTCGATGCCCGCGTCACGATTGCCGTCTGGATCGGCCGCCCCGACGGCGCCTCGGTGCCGGGCCTCGTCGGGCGTAGTCACGCCGCCCCGATCCTGTTCGACGCCTTCGCCCGGCTCGGCGGCGAGCCGGAGGCCCTGCCCCGGCCCCGCGACGCCCTCGTCGCCACCACCGCCAACCTGCCCCGGCCCCTGCGCCACATCCGCCGGGATGCGCCAAAAACCTTCGCCGCGACCCTCGGCGTGCCGCTCAAGATCGCCTACCCGCCGGACGGTGCCCGGGTCGATCTCGGAATCAGCGAGGGCGCGCAGGCCCGCCTCGCCCTCAAGGCCCTGGGCGGCCAGCCGCCGCTGACCTGGATGGTCGACGGCCTGCCGGTGGCCGAGGCGATGCGCCGGCAATCGGAATGGAGCCCGGAGGGCGCCGGTTTCGCCCGGATCTCGGTGATGGATGCGGCAGGCGCGAGCGACAGCGTGGTAGTGCGGCTGGAATAGCCCCCTCGCCCGCCGTGCGATGGCACACGTGACTCCGGTGCCTCAGACTTTAGCTGAATCCTCGCGAGGCAACGTCCTCCCCCCATCAGGGCCGAAGTCCGGGACGGCCCGGCTCATGAACCACATGAGGCTGCCGTGGCCTGGATCGTTCTCGTCTTCGCCGGTTTGCTGGAGGTCGTCTGGGCCTTCGCGATGAAGCAGTCGGAGGGGTTCTCCCGCCTCTGGCCGAGCGTCATCACCCTCGTCACCATGGGCTTGAGCTTTGCCTGCCTCGCCTGGGCGATGCGCAGCCTGCCGCTCGGCACCGCCTACACGATCTGGACCGGCATCGGCGCGGTCGGCGCCTTCATTGTCGGCATCGCCTTCCTCGGCGAGGCGATGAACGCCACCCGCATTCTGGCGGCGGTGCTGATCGTCAGCGGCCTCGTGCTGATGAAGCTGTCGAGCACCGCCTGACGGCTCAGGCCGTCCCCTCCCCGCAACCGGGAAACACCGCGAACACATCCTCGCGCACCCGGTCGAGAAGGCGGCGGTAGGCCGGCTCGCAGGCCATGCCGGCGGTGATGCGCCCGTACTGCGCGCCCTCGGCCAGCGCCCCGCGCTCCGGCACCAGGGCGAGCGGGGTGGCCGCCGGGGTCAGCTGCGTGCCGCGGCCGGAGAACAGCGTTGTCAGGATGCCGAACATCTCGCCCTGGATCGTCGGGCGGCCGAGTACGGCGAGCCGGTACTGCCCCTGGAAGTTCGTGACGAGGTAGATCTGGCCCGATTGGTTCGGCACCGAAACGGTGCCGGATTGCGCGAACGGCGCGTCGAGCCGCTCGGCTTCGCGGAAGACGAGCCGGGCGCTGTCGGCATCCCAGACGATCTCGGTGCGGTAGGCGAAGATCGCCCCCGCCTGACCGAAGGAGGGGCGGAGCGTCAGGTAGCGCCCGGTCAGGAAGGCCACCGCCTCGCGGGTGTAGGAGCCGAACTCCTCCGGCGCGTGCCGCGCCTTTTCCGCGCTCGCCACCGGCAGCGCGGGGGCCTGCACCCTCAGGGGAAGGCCCAACGCCTCCTCCAGGCGGATCGTGGTGGCCAGCGTGAAGGGCCGGCGGCCGGAGAGCGCCTTCTCAAGGGTCGAGATGCTGATGCGGGCCGCGTCCGCGAGCGCCTGTCGGGACATCCGGCGGCGGGCGAGGGCCTCGCGCACGGCGTCCGCGATGGCGCGGCTCTGCCCGGCGGGGAGTTCGGTCTCGGGGTGATCGGCCTCGATCAGCGACATCGCGTGCGGTTCCGGACGGATCCGCACAGAACCGTACAGAGGAGGGAAGCGTCAAGGCTCGGCGGTTTCGTCGACCATCGCCTCCACCAGCAACCGCTCCGGTCCCGACGTCACTGCATCGAGCGGCCAGCAGGTGGCAAGGATGAGGCGGCGGCCCGGCGCGTCCGGATCGAGGCCGGACGCGTCCCAGCGCACGACCCGGCGCCCGGTGACACGGAAGCGGACGGTGACGCCGTCGCGCCGCTCCACCTTGATCGCGTCCCCGACCGTGAGCCGGCCGAGGCTGCGGAACTGGGTGTCGCGGTGGGCGGCGTAGACCGCAATTCCCGGCTCGCCCGCCTCCGGTGTGCCCTCGACATGGCCGGGGCCGAAGGCCAAGGCCTGCCCACTCGATCCGGCGAGCACCACGTAGCGCTCGCCGAGCCGCGGAAAGCCGATGCGGGCGACCGGGACCGTATCGGCCCAGGGCCAGGGGCGGGCCGACGCGCCCTCGGCCAGGGTGCGGGCGAAGGCGCGCTCCAGAAGCACCTGCGCCAGGGCCGCCTTGGCCGGAATCCAGGCCGCCTGCGCCAGCAGAACCAAACCGGCCGCGGTCAAAAGGAAGGCCGGCAAGGAAACCGGAAAGGCCGCGAGGCCCCTCCGACCCGAGCGCCGCGATGCGGCGCCCTGTTGTGCCCTCCCGCTCACGCTGCGAGCCGGCGGCGTGAGAGGACGAGACCGAGCGCCAGCAGCAGCGCCCCGAGCCATGCGCGGATCTCGAAATCCGTGGCGGTCTGCGGCAGCGCCACGGCTTGCGCGGCCGCGATCTGCGTGGTCGGGGCCGCGGCGCGGCGCTGGCGCGGCGGCGGGGGAAGCTGCGGCGCCTCATCCTGCGTGCCGAACACCGTCTCGAAGTCCCAGCCGGCCGGCAGGTTGAGCGGCAGCTCGGTGCTGGCGAGGCGCATCCCGGCCGGCCGGCGCGGGGTGGCGTCCACCGCCACCAGCGAGGTCAGCCGCGTCGTCAGCCCGTGGTCGAGCGCCAGCCGCAGGATCGCCGCGTCGGCCGCCTCCGCCGTGAGCCCGCCGGTCAGCCGCGCGGTCTCGGCCTCGGCGATCTTCGCCCGCGCCCAGAGCTTGCCGATCCCGGTCCCGTCCTGTGCCGCATCGAGGTGCAGCTGCGTCTGCCAGGGGTGGCCGCCGATCCGGCCGGTAAGGGTCAGGGTGCCGCGGGCCTGCCCCATCCGGGCCGAGAGGGTGAGCGGCTCGCCGCGGTAGAGGTCGGGCAGACGGGCAGGCGTCACGTCGATGCCGGGCTCGGAGAAGGTCGCGGTCAGGTCGGTGACGGCGGGACTTTCCAGCTTCACCAACAGGGCGCGCATCCGCTCGGTCACCTGATCGGGCGTGTCGATCTGGGTGAAGCTGCCCTGCCCGAGTTCGGCAGCGTGGCGCATCAGGTAGCCGTTCGGGGCCGAGCCGATGCCGACCATGAACAGCCGCGAGCGCCCGCGCTCCGTCGCGATGGCCGAGAAGATCTGCGCCTCGTTGCCGATGGCACCGTCGGTGAGGAACACGACCTGACGCAGGCGCCCCGACTCCTCCGGCGTCGCGTCCCGCAGGGCGGCCTGGAGCGGCGCCAGCATCTCCGTGCCGCCGCTCGCCTGGAGCCCCGCCACGAAGCTTTTGGCGCGCATCAGATGGCCCGCGTCGGCGGGCACCAGATCGGGAAACAGCGTGTCGAAGCTGTGATCGAAGCGGATCACGTTGAAGCGGTCATGCGCGCCCAGCCGGTCGAGGCCGATGAGCAGGCTCGCCTTGGCCTGCCGCATCGAGGCGCCGCCCATGGAGCCGGAATTGTCGATGACGAACACCACGTCGCGGGGCACGGACGCGGCCGGGCTCGCGGATTCCGGCGGGGTCACGACGGCGAGCACCGCCTCGGCCCCCGCCACCCGCTCGCGGAACAGGCCGATCGAGGGTGCCTCGCCGGGGGCGGCGGTCCAGGTCAGTTCGAAATCGCGGTCGGCGGCGGTGGCGCCGTCGGCAAGCGTAATGCGGCGCTCGCTCGCGGACAGCTCCTCGATACGGACCGCATGGGTGGCGCTGCGCACCTGGCCCAGGGTGAAGCCGGCCTTCAGATCGATGGTGAGCGTCAGCGGGTTGATCGGCGCGTGGCGGGCCGGGTCGAGCACCGGGGCCGCGATCTTCTCGCGATCCGGGACGGGATCGGCGGCGGCGCCCCGCTCGACGACGGCCATCACCGCCGGAGGAGCGGGGCTGTAGCGCGGGGCGGCGACGGTCGGCAGGCGCAAAGCATAGGTGCCGGCGGAGGACCGCACCGGCTGCTGGTACTCGATCTGCACCAGCACCGTCTCGCCGGGGCCGATATTGGCGATCGCGTTGGTGAATAGGTTGGTTCGCTGCTGCTCGGTGAGCGCGGCGGCCTTACCCTCGGCCTTCGCCGTCTCGTAGACGCGCCGCGCCGCCGCGCGCTCGCGGATATCGGCGACGATGACCCGGTCGCCGACCACGAGCTTCATCGTATCGACCGCCGCATCCTCCGGCAGCGGGAACAGGTAGGTGCCTTCGACCCACTCGCTGGTCGTATTGCGGAAGGCCTGGGTGATCGTCGCCCGTGCGGTCGGGCCGCTCACGGTGATCGCGGCGTCCGCCTTGAGGCGGGGCGCCTCGACGAGCGTGCCGCCGTCGAAGCGCAGCAGCAGCGTGCCGCTGCCGTCCTGCGCCCTCGAATCCAGCGCTCTTGCCGGCGTGATGCCGGCAATGAGGGCGAGCAGGAGGGCGATCAGCGGCCCGAGCAGAAGGTTGCGCGTCAGGCCCGGAGCCGGGTGGGCGAGCGATGATCGGGAATGCGGGGACAGAGGAAGCGGGGAGTGGGGAAGCGAGAGCATGGGAGCCTCCATCGGCGGATGCCGGCCCGGTGGCCGGTTCCTGCCAAGGCTCCTCCAGCGGACGCTGCGCCGCCACGGGACGCTTCGCCAACCTTCGGCCCCGCTCCGCACCCGAGCGGCCCGCGATGTCCGGAAAGCGGCGCCCTTGCCCGCTTATGGTGACGCTTCATCCGGATCGGTGCGGAGATCGGGCGCGGCGTCACGGCCCGCTTCCCGCGGCGCGCGAACCGCCTACATCGGGGCGATGTCCCGCTCGACCCCGCCTGCCACCACCCGCATCGTCTGCATCCGCCACGGCGAATCGACGTTCAACGCGCATCACGAGGCGACGGGGCGCGACCCCGGCCATATCGATGCGCGCCTGTCCGAGCGCGGCCACGCCCAGGTCGCCGCGGCCCGCGCGGCTCTGCGCGCGATTCCGTTCGAACTCGTCGTCACCTCGCCGCTGACCCGGGCGCTTCAGACCACCGCCGGGATCTTCTCCGATCACCCGGCGCGGCCAGATGTGCTGGTCGAGGTGCTCCACCGCGAGTGCCAGGAGAGCAGTTGCGACATCGGCCGGGCGGCCTCGGTGCTAGCGCAGGAATTTCCGGCCTTCCAAGTCGGCCATCTTCCCGAGACGTGGTGGTACGCGGACGGCGAGGCCGGACCCGACGGCTGGCATGTCGAGCCGCGGACGCTGTTCGACCAGCGCGTCTCGGGGTTTCGCGACTGGCTGCGGGCGCGGCCCGAGCGGACCATCGGGGTCGTCGGCCACTGCACCTTCTTCTACCACCTGACCGGGCGCTGGCTCGCCAACTGCGAAGCGCTCGAAGTCGATCTCACGGCGGAGCCGCGCCCGCGCGCCTATGGCTGATACGATGCCCGCTTGATCAAAGCGGACACCGTATCATCAAGCCTGCGCGGCGCTTGAGCGGAGCACGAAATCCACGTTGCGAAGCAATCAATTGGATTTCGCATGAACGCTGGCCCGCGCGGCTTCCAGGCGCTCGCGGGCCGAGAGCAGATCGATCTCCGGGGCCTGTCGGCCGATCCGAAGCGCCGCGTCGAGGAGACCGAGCGCGATCCGCCATGTCCCATCCGCGAAGGGGGCCGCCCCCTCGGCCACCTCGGCGGCGCTGCGCGGGTCGTCGAAGGCGCGCAAAGCCGCCGTGGCGGTGCGCGACACGGCCGACGCACGGGCGCCCGCGATCCAGGCGTGGCGTCCGGCGGCGGCGTGGGACAGCGCGCCGCCCTGCATCTCGGCCGCACGGAGCGCAACCCTGGCCGCGCCCGCATCGGAGGCCGTCTCGCAGCGTGCGGCGAGCGCCGGCAATCCGGCGGCGTCGAGCAGCGGCGGCAGGATGCGGCGGGCGCTCTCAAGCGCGAGGAAGGCGGTGCGGGCGGCCTCGACCGCGGGCGCATCCGCCGAGCCGGAAAGCCGCAACACGAACGCCATCAATCCCTGCCGCTCGGCCTCCGGCATGGCGTCGTTGAGGCCGAGCGCGTAGGCCGCCAGCGGCCGCGAGAAGCAGGGCGGACAGTCCTCACTCGCGGTGATCGCCCGATAGGGCAACCCCGCCGCGACCATCGCCGCCTCGTTGATGCAGGTGCCCCCGTCCGGTCCGGGGAAGGCGTGCGAGCCCTTCAAGAGCCGCCAGTTGAGGAGGGGCGCGAAGGCGTCGAGGGCGTAGTGGTCGCTCAAGCAGGGCTCCTCCCGATCCAAGAGAAGCTTGCACAGCTTCGAGGGACTTGGCGAGAGGGCGTTTAGCCACCCAAGCCGGTCGCCAATCCCGACAGCATGGCAAGCCCGAGCACCAGCACGAAAGCGCCGGCCAACAATTCGAGCCCGCCGACGGCGAGGGCGCCAGCCTGCCCGCGCCCGCCCGCGAGCCGCAGCGCCAGGGCCTTGGCGAACACCGCGAGGCTTGCCAAGGCCCCGGTGGTGAGCGCGGTGCCGAGCGCCATGGCGAAGGTCGCGGCGATGCCGGCGGCGAGCAGGCCTTGCGCGGCGCAGAACACGAGGATCAGCACCGCCCCGGCGCAGGGACGCGAGCCAGCGGCGAGCACCACGCCCGCCCGCTCGCGCCAGCCGCCAAGCCGGTCGAGGGCGGCGGCATCGGTCAGGTGGGTATGGCCGCAGCCGGGACCGCACGCCTCGGGCGGCGCGTCGGTGGCAAGGCCGGCAAGCCGCCCCGCCTTTCGCCACGTCACCGCGGCGCCGAGCCCCGCCACGAGGGCGAAGCTCACGGTCTCGATCAGGGTGCCGGCCCGCGTCATCCCGGCGGCGGTCGTGTTGAGGACGAGGACGCCGACCAGCACGATGGCGATGGCCACGAGAGCCTGGAGCAGTGCCGCCGCGGCGCTCAGGGCAAAGCCGCGCCGCAGCGTGCGCTCGCCGGCCACGATGTACCCAGCGATCACCGCCTTGCCGTGGCCGGGCCCGGCGGCGTGGAACACGCCGTAGGCGAAGCCCATCACGATGAGCGGCATCCAAGGGCCGCCGGCCTTCAGCGCCGTCACCGCCGCGCGGAGGTGGCTGGAGAAATTGGACTGGACCGCGAGCAGCCAGCCGCCGAGTCCGGTCGTCGCGGGCGCGGCCTCGCGGAAACCGATGCCGAAGGGCGAGCGTGGCGGCGGCGCGGCGGCGGGGCCGAGCGCCCAGGCGATGCCGCCAAGGAGAGCGGCGGCCGCCAGCACCGCCCCGGCGGCGAGCGCCAGCCGCAGCGGCCACCGGCTGGCCGCCACGCCCGCGGGGCGCAGGGTCGCGGTCAGGGACATGCGACGATGGCCCGGTTGGCGAATTGCTCGCCGTAATTCGAGGCGGCGGTCAGCGCCTCGAACATCGCCTCGGTCATCGACTGGCCGGCGGAGGCCACCGTGGGTTCGGTGTTCTTCGCCCGCGTCACCGTCATGCTGCAGCCGGGTGCGGCGCCGGCGAGGCGCAGCGCGTCGGTGCCCTCGGCGAGGCTGAAGGCGATGAAGTAGGCCGGGTCGTAGACCTCGACCGCCGCGACGCCCTTGCCCTGGGCGGCGGGGGTCTTCAGCGGCAGCAGGAAGCTCAAGGTGAGCTTGCCGCCCTCCATGGCCATGCGCGCCTCCTGCGGCTCGGCGAAGACCTGCTCCTTGCCGGCCACCTTGAGCTTCGTGAAGTAGGCGAACTCGGCGAGGTTGCCGGCATGCTCCTTGGCCGAGCCCTGAAGCTCCTCGGGCGAGACCTTGCCGTCGCCGTTGGCGTCCAGACCCTGCGTCAGGAAGGCGGTGTATTCGGGGTCGAAGGTCCAGGCATGGCGGATGCCGGTGACGCGGCCTGCCTCGTAGGCAAGTTCGGCCTTGGCTGTGATCCAGACATGGGGGTGGGCCCAGGCCGGGCTCACGGTCGCAAGGCCGGCGACGAGGCCGAGCGCGGCGGCCAGGACGCGATGTCTGAGGGAGGCGGCGATCGGCATGGCGCTCGGGGGAGACTCGCGGCAGGTCGGGGCGGTGACGACGATGCGCCGGACCCTGCCCGTCCGATCGGGCGAAAGCAGGGCGCCGGGGCGCCTCCGCCGATCCCCGTGAGCTTACGGCCGCTTGAGCAGCGCCTCGACCTCGGCTTCCTCCGCCTTGGACAGACCCGCTACCCGTGTCGGCGGGCGACGGCGCGACAGGCGCCAGATGCCGAAGGCGCCGAGACCCACGGCGAGCAGCGGGCTCAGCCAGAGCAGCAGCGTGTGCCAGCCGAAGACCGGGCGCAGCAGCACGAATTCGCCGTAGCGGGCCACGACGTAATCGATGACCTGGCCGTTGCTGTCGCCCTCTTTGAGCCGCTCGCGCACCAGCACGCGCAGGTCCTTGGCGAGCGGCGCGTCGGAATCGTCGATCGACTGGTTCTGGCAGACGAGGCAGCGCAGGCCTTCCGAGATGTGCCGCGCCCGCGCCTCCATGGCGGGGTCCTTCAGCACCTCGTTCGGCTGCACAGCGAGCGCAGGAAGTGCGGCGAGGCTTAAGCCGAGCGCGGCGATCGTGGAGCGAAAGCGGGTCATTCGGCGGGCACCGCGGAGGGTGGCAGCTTGGCGCGCGCCTTGACCGGGGCGCCGACACGCATGCGCCGGTCGGTGAGGGAGAGGCCGCCGCCAGCCGCCATAATTAGCGAACCGATCCAGATCAGCAGCACCAGCGGCTTGTAGTAGAGCCGCATGCCGATCGAGCCGTCGGGCATCACCTCGCCGAGGCTGGCGTAGATCTGGCTGACGCCGACCGTCTTCAGGCCGGATTCGGTCACCGTCATCCGGCGGGAGGGATAGAAGCGCTTGCCGGTCTCAGCCGTGCCGACATAGTCGCCCGCGCGGTTGCGCAGCGTCAGGAAGGCGGTGGTCTCCTCATAGTTCTCGCCCTTAGTCGGGCCGATGCGGTCGAGGGTGGCGACGTAGGGTCCGGAGGCGACCTGACCGCCCGGCCGGATCGTCGCGAGCCCTTCCGTGGCCCAGCCCTGCCCGGCGATGCCGAGCACGACGACGCCGACGCCGGCATGGGCCAGAGCCGTGCCCCAGGCCGAGCGCGGCAGGCCGATCGCCCGGCGCCACGTCGTGCCGAAATCGCGCGTCCGGTTGTGGCCGTAGCCGCGGGCGCGCGCCCAGATCTCGAGGACGGAGCCGATGATGAGGTAGGCGCCGAAGCCGAGGCCGACGGGCGCCATCACCGGGCCGCCCCAGGCCCAAGCCGCCGCGCCGAGCGCGACGACGAGGGCCACCGCGAAGGAGGCCAGCAGGCGCTGCGCGGCGGCGGCGGCATCGCCCCGCTTCCACGCGAGCGCCTGCCCGAACGGCACGATCACGAGGAGCGGCAGCGCCAAGGGGATGAAGGTCCAGTTGAAGAAGGGCGGGCCGACCGAGATCTTTTCGCCCGTCAGCATCTCCAGCAGCAGCGGATAGAGCGTGCCGACGAACACCGTGGCGCAGGCGGCGACCAGGAACAGGTTGTTCATCACCAGCGCGCCCTCGCGGGAGATCGGCGCGAACAGGCCGCCCTGGCGCAGGCTCGGCGCCCGCCACGCGAATAGGCTCAGCGCGCCGCCGATGAACAGCGCGAGGATCGCGAGGATGAACACGCCGCGGCTCGGATCGGAGGCGAAGCTGTGCACCGAGGTGAGCAGGCCGGAGCGGACGATGAAGGTGCCGACCAGCGAGAGCGAGAAGGTGAGGATGGCGAGCAGGACCGTCCAGACTTTGAGCGCGTCGCGCTTCTCCATGACGACGATGGAGTGCAGTAGCGCCGTGCCGGCGATCCAGGGCATCAGCGAGGCATTCTCGACCGGGTCCCAGAACCACCAGCCGCCCCAGCCGAGTTCGTAATAGGCCCAGTACGAGCCCATCGCGATGCCGAGCGTCAGGAAGCTCCAGGCGATCAGGGCCCAGGGCCGCACCGCCCGCGCCCAGACGGCATCGATGCGCCCCTCGATCAGGGCGGCGACGGCGAAGGCGAAGGTGACGGAGAAGCCGACATAGCCGAGGTAGAGCAGCGGCGGATGGATCGCGAGGCCGAAATCCTGCAGCAGCGGGTTGAGGTCGTTGCCCTCCAGCGGCGCCGGCGCGACGCGGGCGAACGGGTTCGAGGTCGTGATGATGAACAGCACGAACACGAAGGTGACGCTCGCCTGCACCATCAGCGTGTTGGTGCGCAGCACCGGCGGCACGGAGGTCTTGGCGGTGGCGACCCAGGCGCCGAACAACGCGAGGATCAGCACCCAGAGGAGCATCGAGCCCTCATGGTTTCCCCACACGCCGGAGATCTTGTAGATCAAGGGCTTGGCGGTATGCGAGTTCTCGACGACGTTCTGGACCGAGAAGTCCGACGTCACGTGCGCGTAGGTCAGCGCGCAGAAGGCGAACAGGATGCAGGCGAAGGTGCCGAGCGCGGCGGGCCCCGCCACCTCGCGTAAAGCCGCGTCGCCCGAGCGGGCGGCCCAGGCGGGCATCACCGCTTGCACCAGGGAGAGCGCCAGCGCGAGCGCCAGAGCGTAATGGCCAATCTCGACGATCACCGGCAGTCCCCTCGCGCGGTTTCGGTCCGGACGGTCATGGAATCTTTCACCGCTCGCTGCGCTGGCCCAGGGTGGCGTCGGCCGTTTCCGGCTTCGCCCCGTCCTTCGGAGCCGCCTTAGAAGCGTCCTTGGGGGCTTCCTTGCCCCCGCCTTCCTGCCAGCGTCCCTGCGCCTTGAGGGCGTCGGCGACCTCGCGGGGCATGTAGTTCTCGTCGTGCTTGGCCAGCACCGTGTCGGCCCGGAACACGCCGCCGACATCGAGCGTGCCCTCGGCGACGATGCCCTGGCCCTCGCGGAACAGGTCGGGCAGCAGGCCGCGATACTGCACGGGCACCGTGGCGTTGGTGTCGGTCACCGCGAACTCGACGTTCTGGTCGGGCCCGCGCTTCACCGAGCCGTCCTTGACGAGGCCGCCGAGGCGGAAGCGGGTGCCGGGCGGGACGCCCTGCGCCGCCACCTCCGCGGGGGAGCGGAAGAACACGATCGAGCCGCTCATCGCCGACAGGATCAGCCCGAGCGCCAGCGCCAACACGGCGCCGCAGGCGGCGATGAGGATCAGGCGGCGGCTCTTGCGGGTCAAAACGGTTCCGTCCCGGTTCGTCGGCTTCTTCTCGTTCCTTCAGGCTGGCGAAGGCCTGACGGCGGTGCGACGTCTGCTGAGGATCAAGAGACGGGTTTCGGCCCGCCCGCCCGCGGGGTCAAGGTTGAACGGGCGGGACCGATTGTCAGGGGCCGCCTTCCGCTACGGCTGAGCGGGCGTCAGACCAAGTTCCTTGCCGAGCGCGTCGAGGCGTTCGACCGCTTTCGGGTTGGCGGCGAGCGCCATCCTGGCCCGGTCGAGGGCTTGGGCTGCGGCGGCCCGGTCGCCGATCACACCGTAGGAGCGCACGAGTCGCATCCACTCGTCGGCGCTGCCACCCTTGGCGGCGAGCCGCCGGTCGAGGCTGGCGACCATGCCGCGGATCGCCGCTTCGCGCTCGGCTGGCGGCATCGCCCGGATCGCGTTGGCGGCCGTGTCGGGCTCGGCCGCATTCCGCTCACCGGGCTTTTCGCTGTTCTCTGCCTTCGGCGGGGGCGTCCCGGCCCCGGCGAGGCCGAGTTCATGGGCCTGCGCATCGAAACGCGACTGGGCTTCCTTATCGTCGGGAAACGCCTTGCGCCCGCGCTCCAGGGCATCGAGCGCCTTGTCACGCTCGCCGAGCACCGCGTGGGAGCGCACAAGGCGCAGCCACTCATCGGCGCTGCCGCCCTGCTTGGCCAAGCGCCGCTCCAGCCCCTCGACCATGCCTCGGATCGCGTCGATCCGCTCGGAGGGCGGCAGCGCCTGGATGTTGCTGCCCGGCCCGGCCACCGGCGCCTCGGACATCGTCCCATCCTTGGCCCCGTCCTTGGCGCCGTCCTTGGCTCGATCCCGAGCGCCCTCCCCGGCCTCCCCTTCGGCCTTCGGCGCGGCCAGGGTCTCGCCCTTCAGCCGGGCGAGGTTGTCGCGCACCGTCGGCAGCCAGGGTGCATCCGCGGGGGCGGAGGCCGCCATCGCCTCCAGCCGCCGCACGGCGCCGGCCACGTCGCCGGATTGCTCGTCGCCGCGGGCGAGGTAGAACTGGGGCTTGGCCGCCTTCGGATCGGCGGTGAGCGCCCGGCCCAGCACCTTGCGCGCCTCCGGCGAGACGGTGCCGTCGGCCGCCGCGACCAGGGCCTCGCCCCAATCCGACAGCGCCTGGGCGTCCTCGCCCTTGAGGCGCACGAGCGCCGCGTAGGCGCGGGCCGCGTCGTCGAACCGCCCGAGCCGCATATAGACCGGCCCGAGCACGCTCCAGCCGCGGACGTCGTCCGGGTGGTTGGCGAGCCGCGCCTCGATCTGGCCGATGGCGGTCATCAGATCCTGCGCGCCGGCCCGCGTCGCCTTGCGGTCGGCGTCGGTCTGCGAGGGGAGATTCGGAGAGCCGTAGAGGCCGTAGACGACGAGCGCGACCAGCGGGATCGTGGAGAGCGCGAAGGCGGAAGCCGCCCGGCGCTGGCGCAGATGCGGCTCGGCGATCGGCGCGGCGCCCGACCCGTCCGCCCGCTCCTCGCGGCTCGCCCGCAGCAGCCGGCGCGCGGCCTCGGCGCGCGCCGCCTCGGCCTCCACCGGGGCGATGAGTCCACGGCCGAGATCGCGCTCGATCTCGGCGAGTTGGTCCTCGTAGAAGCCGGTCTCGGTGGCGAGCCCGTCGCCGCCCTCCGCCTCCGGACCGACCCCTTGCCGGCGGCGGCGCGACATCGGCCAAAGCAGCGCGAACACGGCTGCGCCGGTCATGGCCGCCAGGATAAACCAGATCGCCGTCATCAGACCCAAAGTTTTTAAGCTCGGCCCCGTGTAGAGCCCGAGCGGGGCCCGCACGACATCGCTTCCGGGTGACACGTCGTCACGCGCGAGGGAAGCATGGCCATAGCACAGGCCTGCCGGTGCGTAACCTTCGCGCGGCCCGCCGCTCAGCGTTGTCCGCCCCCCGCGGGCGCGTCGCCCGGCACTTCGATCACCGCGCGCAAGCCCCCGAGCGCGGCGGCCTCCAAGCGGAAGCGGCCGCGATAGAGCGCGGCCAGATCCGCGACGATCGACAGGCCGAGCCCGGAGCCCGGCTTGGTCTCGTCGAGACGCTGGCCTCGCTTGAGCACCGCCGCGCGGTCCTCCTCGGGCAGACCCGGCCCGTCATCCTCCACCGCCACGAGGAGGTGGGGATAATCGTGCTCGGCCGTCGGCGCGGCGGAAATCGAGACCCGGCCCGTCGCCCATTTCGAGGCGTTGTCGACGAGGTTGCCGATCATCTCCTCGAAATCCTGCTTCTCGCCGCGGAAGCGCAGGCCGGGCGGGACGTGGACCTCGTAGGCGATGTCCTTGTCGCGGTAGATCTTGCCGAAGGTCCGCACGAGGCCGGCCAGCGCCGGCTCGACCTCCGTCGAGGTGCCGAGGGTGCCGGCGAGCGCGGCGGCGCGGGCACGGTCGAGGTGATAGTTCACTTGATCGCGCATCACCGCGGCCTGCTCGCGGATCTTCTCCGACAGCTCCGGCGGAGCGTCGCTGCCGCCGGCCTCGTTGACGATGATCGAGAGCGGGGTCTTCAACGCGTGGGCGAGGTTGCCGACCTGGGTGCGGGCCCGCTCCAGGATCTCGCGGTTGGTCTCGATGAGCAGATTGATCTCGCCGGCCAGCGGCGCGATGTCGCGCGGATACTCGCCGTCGATCCGGTCGGCCTCGCCGCGGCGGATCGAGCCGAGCGCCGTGCGCAGCTTGCGCAAGGGGGCGAGGCCGAAGCGGATCTGCAGCAGCGCGGTCGCCGCGAGCGAGAAGCCGAGCAGGCCGAAGGTCATGAACAGCGAGAAGCGGAAGCGCTCGACGTCGTTGACGATCTCGTCCGCCGGCCCCGCCACCCGCACGGTGTAGCGTCCGTCGGCCCCGACATCGACGTCGCGCTCGACGATGCGCAGGCTGCGGTCGTCCTGCCCCCGGCCGTAGCCCTGGCGGATCTGGCCGACGGTCGCGGTGCCGGCCTGATCCGGCCCTTTCAGCGGCACGCCGACGAGCGAGCGCGAGGTGCGCAGGTCCCGCGGCTTCGCATCGGGCCGCCCGACCTGCCAGTACCACCCCGACAGCGGCAGGTCGAAACGCGGATCGCCGAGCGAGAAGGAGCGTGTCTCAGGATCGCTCGGCGAGACGAGATCGGTGGCGAGGTTGTTGGCGAAGACGAGCAGGCGGCTGTCGAAGGCGCGCTCGGTGTTCTCGCGGTAGAGCGTGGTGAGGATGAAGGCCGCGATGACGAGGATTGCGGTGCTCGACAGGAACGAGGAGACCGCGAGCCGTACCGCGATGGAGCGGCGGCGCAAGGGGAGCCAGGCGAGGCGGTCGGTCATGCGTCCTGGCTCGAATCTCGGCTCGCTCGCAACTTTGCGGGCATGTACATCATGCGCACCGGCTTTCTACACTGCCCGCCAGCGAGGCGCTTATGGCCCTGCACATCGGCGCTGCGGAGACGGACCGCATCGTCCGCCTCTTGGCCAAGCGGAAGGGCGTTCCACTCACGGAAGCCGTCAAGCTCGCTGTCCGCAACGAGTTGGAGCGGGAGGAGCGTCGCCCCGGCTTGTGGGTTCGGCTGAAACCTCTGCACGAGCGCGTGGCCGCGCGGCCCGCCTCACTGTGGGCGACGGCTTCGCCTACGCGGTCGCGCAGAAACACGGCGTGCCGCTCCTCTACAAGGGCGCGGATTTCGCGTTCACCGATCTCGGCGGCCCATAGGGTCTCACGCCCGCCCCGGCGGCTGGTTCGGATCAATCAGGTAGCCCAGCCCCCGTACCGTCTGGATCAGGTCCACGGCGAGCTTCTTCCTCAGACGCCCGACGAACACCTCGATGGTGTTGGAGTCGCGGTCGAAATCCTGGTCGTAGAGGTGCTCGGTCAGCTCGGCGCGGGAGACGACGCGGCCGGTGTGGTGCATCAGGTAGGAGAGCAGCCGGTATTCGTGGCTCGTCAACTTGATCGGGGCGCCGTCCACGAAGACGCGACCCGAGCGGGTGTCCAGGGTGACGGGGCCGCAGGCGATCTGGCTCGACGCATGGCCGGCCGCGCGGCGAAGGATCGCGCGGACGCGGGCCATCAGCTCCTCCATGTGGAAGGGCTTGGTGACGTAGTCGTCGGCGCCCGCATCGAAGCCGTCCACCTTGTCGGACCAGCGGTCGCGGGCGGTCAGGATGATGACGGGGGTCTTCACCCCGGCCCGGCGCCAGTTCTGGAGCACGGTGACGCCGTCGGCCTTGGGCAAGCCCATGTCGAGAATGATGGCGTCGTAGGGCTCGTTCTCGCCGAGATAGCCGCCCTCCTCGCCATCGAAGGCCTTGTCGGCGACGTAGCCGGCCTCTTCCAACGCGGCCACGACCTGCCG
The DNA here is from genome assembly GCA_900234795.1 of Methylorubrum extorquens. Lineage (NCBI taxonomy): Bacteria > Pseudomonadati > Pseudomonadota > Alphaproteobacteria > Hyphomicrobiales > Methylobacteriaceae > Methylorubrum > Methylorubrum extorquens. The sequence continues at coordinate 4,341,340 of LT962688.1, read as the reverse complement.
GTTGATGTCACGGTCATCCTCGACCACGAGCAGACGCACGGTCGGTTACTCCTCATCCCGGCGGCGCACCGCCACGCTTACCAATGCCCGCTCACCTGTCCCGATTGGGCATCGACCATGACGTGCATGAAATGCCCATCACGACGCAAGGCCGTCAGTAGATAGACGAGCCCCGCTTCGTGCCGGCACAGGCTGGCGCGCTGGATCTCGGCCCGCGGAACGATCTGGCGCGCCGCGCGGATCGCGGCGATGGGCGGTACGACGCGCTTTTTCGGCCACCGCCTCGCGCAGGTCGGCCGGCGACAGGCAATCGTCGCCGCGATTCAGCGGCGCCCGCTGCGCCGGGACGGGCGCCAGGGCACCGGTTTCCTCGGCGAGCGGGCCGACCGCCCCCGCCGCGAGGACCGCGGCGGTCGAGACGACGATCAACAGGGCGAAAGCTTGGCGCATCGAGGGTGACTGTCGCGCCAGCGCACTGAATGCGCCCTGAATGTTTGCGAGCGCGGGCGCACTCGGTGGGGAAGCGGCCGGAGATGATGTCTTGCGTTCGAGGGCCATGTCCGGGTCGGCGATGTTGCCGGGGACAAGGCGGGATCGCCGCCGCGGTTCCGTGGGCATGACTGCGCACGCCTCACGCCGCCCCCTCTCCGCCGGCGTGCCGGCGGCGGTCACCGCACACCCGCAGGGTCAGGCACGCCAGATCGCCGCTGTCGATGGCGTCGAGGGCGGCCCGGCGCAGCGTGATCAGGGGAGCGTTCGAAGCCGTGGCGCGCCGCTTCCAGGCGGCCGGCGGCGGCACGGGACCGGCTTCGGCGCGAGGCCTGCGAGCCGGTCCCATCCGGGACGGCGGCAGCAGGGGCGGAGGCGGTAGGGGCAGGCATGGGTGACTCCCTATGACCGAGTCAGAGATTCGGCCGGTGCTGCAACTCGCCGATGCGCCGCAGGAGATCCTCGAACCGCTCCCGCGCGCGCTCGTCGCTGCGCGCGACGGCCCCGGCGGTCTCGCCCGTGAGCCGGACCAGATCCTCCAGCACGCGGGTGCGGCTCTCCAGGGCGGCGGCCACCGCCGCGTTGGTCTGCGAGGCGCGCTCCAGCGCCGCGGCGGTGGCGCCCGTCTCGGTGATGCGGGCTTCCAGCACGCGCAGGCCGTCCCGGTAGAGGTGGAGGCAGGCCAGCCCCAGCAGCACCGCGACGATCCAGCCGGCGCCCCCGTCGGCGAAGAGGAGGCGCGCGGCTTCCGCTGCGATCTTGTCCATTGCAACGCCTCCCGGATTCTCGGCTCCGGTCTTGCGCGATACCGGACGATCAGACGGCCTTGCGGGTCTCGCGCGCGGACCCTTGCCCCAGGGCGTGTTCCAGAGCGGGTTGGAGGGTGTTGCCGGCGGTCGCCGCCGCTTCCAGGGGCAGGGACCGGAACACCTTCTCCGCAACCCCCCTCGCCGCCGCCCGCCGCCCGGATCAACCAGGCCGGCGCCTGATCGAGCGCCCGCTGCACGGCCCGCGCGATCACCGCCGAGCCGACGGAGACGGTCAGCCTGCGCCCTTGAACGGCGCCGGCCACGGCGTTCAGGGCGTAGTCGGTGGCGTTGCGCACGAGGCGTTCGACCAGCGCGTCGGTGACGAGGAGGCGCAGGGGACCGCCGAACCGCGCGAGCACTGCCGCGAACGCGGCGACGAGCACCGGCGTGAGCAGCGCGGACACGCCCTGCGCGAGCGCCACCACGGCGTCGCCCCAGGGCAGGACCAGCGCGGCGGCGTCGACGGCGGGGAGCGCAGTTGCGTGCGCGGGCGCGCAGCAGCCGAGCAGGAGGAGCGGCAGCAGGACGGGTCTGAAAAGGAAGACCCTGGCCATGGTTCGGGCAAAGCTTCGAGCGAAGACCTTGTTGGGCGTCACCTTGGTCGGCGTCATGGCAGCGATCCTTTCGGGGCCGGGGGGAAGCGGTCAGCGGCCGGCGCGCAGCCAGTCCCACAGGCGCGCGCGCCAGCCGGGCCGCGCGCTGGACGGCGAGGATGGGCGTTCGACGGGGGCGGCGACGGGTTGCGCATCGCTGCGTCGGGCGCGCGGCAGGGCGGTTTCGTAGGGCGTGTGGAACTGGTCGAACTCGCCCTGTCGACGGGGGATGATCGCGGCCGGGCGGTTCCACATCAGGATCGCTTCGCCCGCGCCCGCCCGGTCGCCGGCCCGCAGGCGCCGCAGCACCGTGGAGCGCCGGAACGCCGCCGGGCCGATGTTGAAGCAAAGCGAGACCAGCGCGTCGAAGGCGTGCTGCGGCAGCGGCTCGGGAATCGTCTCGGCGACGGTGCGGACGAAGGCCGCCACGTCGCGGGTGAAGATCGCGTCCGCCTCCCCGGCCTCGATGCGCAGGCCCGCCCGCGGCACGGGCGGCCCGGCGGCGGCGGTGTGGCCGATGCCGATGGTCCAGACCCCCACGCTGTCGCGGTAGGCTTCCAACCGTCGCCCCTCCCGGGCGATCAGCACGGCGCGGCCGACGGCACTGAGGTCCATCGTCAATCTCCGGTCTTGAGGGGATGGGTCGAGGGGCGGGCTCGGCGGCCGGCGTCTCTAGGTCATTGTTTTACCGCGCATTCTTTCGACGAACCGGTCAGCACTTCGTCGGAATGCGCTCTAATCCAGGCCCTCGAACAGCAGCGAGAACAGGATGTTGGTCGTGGGCTGCGCCCCGCTGCTCGACACGATCTTGAGGCACCAGCGGTCCGCCGCCTCGAAGACGGCGCTGTTGACGAGGTCGGCCGCTTGGTTGGAACCGGCGCCGGCGATCGTGCAGGTCAGGGCCGTGCCGGTGAACAGGTTCTGGAGCGTGACGGTCCAGCTCTGACCGGCGCCCGGCGCGCCCTGCGTCACGACCCGCAGATCGCGGAACCGCCCCCGCCGGCCGGCGGCGGCGTAGACCACGCTGGGGTGGCCGCCGACGAGGGCGTTGGTGAAGTACCGCGTCGCCCCGGCCGGGATGGAGCCCGGCCCGCTGTTGCCGGCGATCACCTGTGCCGTCAGAACCGGCACGTCCGCGACGGTGATCCGACCGGGAAAGGCGACCCGCCCCGTCTCGCGCCCGATCCGCAGCGCCTCGAACCAGTCGCCGCCATTCGGGGAGACCTTCACACGAAGGTCGTCGTCGCCGGTCAGGCCGATCTCGGCGCGGGCGGAGAACCCGGTCTGCATCAGCAGGGAGAGGGTGTTGCCGGCCGCCTGCTTGTTCAGGGTGTAGCGCAGATCGCCGCTGCCGCCCTCCGCGACCGTCAGCGCGGTCCAGAGCGCCTTGTTGAGCTTGGCCGCGAAGGGATTGTCCGCATCCGCCCCGGTGCCGAGCCCGAGGCGGGTCAGATTGTCCAGGGCGGTGATCGTCGCGCGGAACGGCATCCAGGCCGAGCCGGTGAAGGTATAGAGTTCGGCCTCGTCGGCGACATAGGCCGTCCAGCCCGCAAGCGGCTTGAGGGACAGCCACGCACCGTCCTGGAAGCGGGCGATGCGCCCGGCCCAGCCGGTCCAGGCCCCGCTCGGGTTGCCCGAGACGATCAGGTAGCGGTCGCCCTCGGCGGGGCTCGCGGGTGGGGCGGCCCGGTCCTTGTCGAGGACGGCGAGTTGCACCAGCGCGTCGAGCAGCGCCAGGGCCTCGTTGTGGGTGACGTGCTTCTGCGCCTGCCCTCCCGCGATCAGCGGCAGGGCAAGGCTCGGGGTCGTGTCGGCCATGGGCCACTCCGGAAATGTCAGGTGTCAGACGGTCCGCAGGCTCACCCGTGCCCGGCGGGCGGGGCCGGGGCCGGCGAGCGGACCGATCGGCACCAAAGCGGCGTCGATCTCGGTGCGGGGCGTGCCGAAATCGGCGATCTCGTCGGCGCGGGCGTAGAGCACGCTCGTCGTGGCGGTGCTCAGGCTGCGCAGAATCCGCCCGTCCTCGGCGAGGATGTCGAGGCGGTAGGCCTCCGCCCCCTCGCCCGGCGGCAGGTCGGCCGGCTCCCAGGCGTCGGCATCGCGCCGCGCCCGCCGGGTCCAATGGAAGCGGATGCCTTCGGCTTCGCGTCGGGCGCGCAGGTGAACCGGGCTCAACGGGGTGAAGGCGGTCAGGTCGGCCGTCGCCGCAAAACCGACGAAGGCAGGATCGGCCGGATCGCGCTCCGCCGGGCCGACCCGGTAGAGGAAGCGGCGGCCGACCTCGTCGAGCCGATCGACGAGGGGCCGGACGGCACCGTCGTCGAGGCGCACGATCAGGCTGCCCGTGCCCGCCGAACGGCCGGCGGCGGCCTCGCTGCCGGCCAAGCCCCGCAGCAGGCCCGAGAGCCGCCACGTGCCGGACCCGATCAGCTCGACCCTGGCCGCGGACAGGAGTTCCACCGCCCCGTCCGCGCCGACCAGAGCGAACAGGTTGCCGCCGGCCAGGGCGGCGGCCTCGCCGATGGCGCTCAACCCGTCCGCGTGGCGCAGGGTGACGTCGAGGCGGGCGTTGCGGTCGAAGCGCCAGAGCGGGCCCGGCGGCAGCGGGGTCAGCGTGCGGCCGAGGCAGGCCGGATGGTCGAGGGTGCGGTGGAGCGCGAACGGCGCGCCCTCGCCGGCCGAGCGCCAGACCGCGACGGCACCGGGCCAGGGATCGGCCGAGACCGCGAGATAGGCGAGCGGCACCGGGTCGCCGCGCTCCACCGGCAGAACGAGCGGCAGGGCGAAGACCGGCCCCGGCACCGCCGGCGGCCTCCGGCCCGTTCTCGGGGCCGGCGTGGTGGGTGCGCGATCGGACCGAGGCAACGGCACGGCCCGGGTCTCGATCCGGCGGCCCGTGGGTGCGTCGTCGATTCGCACGATCCGGTGAAGCGTCCCGCTGTCCGCGTCCGGGAGTGCCACCACATCGCCGGGCTCCAGATCGATCCGGCGTGGGCTCACCCCGAAGGCGGCCGTATCCCGGCCCGCGAGCGCCGCGTCGAGGACGGCCTCCGCCAGCGCCTGCACGGCGTCGCGCCGGGTGACGATGGCCGCCTCAACGCGCACCTCCTGCCGCCGCGCGCCGGCCGGGCGTGCGGCAGATGCGGTGGCGCGGCGGTAATCCGGGCTCTCGCCGTCGGAAAAGCCGATCGTGACGGAGCGCGGCAACTCGCTCTCCTGCGCCCGCACCCGGCGCAGGGGCGCCGCCTCGCCCTCGCCGAGAACGAGGTCGCCCGCGTCCAGCATGGCGGGCGCGCGCGTGCGCCCGTCGCGAATCCGCAGGGTGCCCCCGGAGACCGAGACGTCGAGGTTGAACAGCCGGGCGAGCGGCTCCAGCGCCTCGCGGGCGGAGAGCGACCGGTCGAGCACGGCCCCATCGAGGAATCCGGCGGCATCGATGTCGAGGGGCGCCTCGATGCCGAGATCGGCCAGGATCGCCGCGATCAGCCGGTCGAGTTCCAGCCCCTCGATCCGGCCGGTGATCCAGTGGCCGAGAGCCCAGTTGGCGGCGTCCGACCACAGGCTCGTGAAATCGGGGAAAGCCGGAAACGGCCGGGCATCCCAGGCCCAGACGTAGATGTCTTCGGCCGGGATCATCCGGCCGCCATAGAGGGGCGAGACTGGATTATGAGCCGGCTCAAAACCCTCAGATCCAGGATCGAAGCGCGAGAGGATCGCGTCGAGGCCGCGGGCCTGGATCAGGTCGTCGCGGCAGCCGCGGGAGAAGGGCGGAGCGGCGTTCTCGGACGATTTCGGATCGGGGAAGACGTTGGGCCCGTTGGTGCCGCGATCGACCGCCGGGATGCCGATCTCGGTGAGCCAGATCGGCTTGGCGCCCGGCATCCAGGCCGTCGGCCCGGTCTCGACGCCGCCGGCCCGCTCGACATGCGGGTTCGACCACCACGCGACGAGATCCTTGGCCCGGTAGATCCACGGGTTCCCGTGGGCGCCGTCGGTGATCGGCGTACGGCGTTGCGCGGCGCGATCCTCGGGGCTGGCGTAGTACCAGTCGAACGCCTCGCCTGCCCCGAGGCGGTTCTTGAGATAGGCGCGGTCGTAGAGGCTGCCGGCGTCCGCCGCGTCGCGATGATCCGACCCGTCGCGCCAATCCGAAATCGGCGGGTAGTAGTCGATGCCGACGGCATCGATGGCCGGATCGGCAAAGAGCGGATCGAGGGGGGAAGCGCACGGAGGCGCCGCCGTCGCGGACATGGGCGCCGTACTCGGTCCAGTCGGCGGCGTAGACGAGGCTGACATCGCGGCCGAGGCGGGCGCGCACCTCCGTGGCGAGGCGCCGGAGCTGCGCGACCGCCGGATAGGCGCCGGCCGGTCCGCGCACCCGCGTGAGGCCCACGAACTCGCTACCGAGGACGAAGCCCGCGAGCGGCGCTCCCGCCGCCGCCCAGCCGGCGGCGAGGCCGGCATAGTGTAGGATCATCGCCCGATAGCCCTGCCGCCCCTCGAAGAAGGCCGCGACCTGATCGGCCGCGCCGCCGGTCGCGTCCGGGCTTCCGGCCCGGTCGGGAGCGGGATCGCAGGTCATGCGCCCGCGCCAAGGGTAAGCCGGCTGCGTTTCGCCGGGCCGGTACGGGTCCGGCAGGGCGTTGCCGGCCGGCACATCCATCATCACGAAGGGATAGAGCACCACCGCGAGGCCGCGGCGGGTCAGCTCCGCCACCAGCCGCCCTAGCCCGGCATCGGACGGCGTACCGCCATATAGGCGGCCGTCTCACCGGAGCGGGAGACGGCCTGCGCCGCGGCGCGGTTCAGCCCGGCAACGGACCAGGGCTCGCCCGTCGTCGCCTTCGCCGTCGCGTCGACCCGCGGCGTCACGGTGCAGTGCCCGGCGCGCAGATCGTCGCCGAACCAGCTTGCCACCACCGAGACGCGCTTGAGCCTCGGGCACAAAGCCTGAAGCGCATCGAGCGAGGCGACAACGTCACTCGCGCCCTGAAACTGGAAACGGTTTGCCGGCTTCGTAGCGCCGAATCCCGCATCCTCGCTGACGGCGAGCGGGTCGAGGCCGAACTCGGTCGAGCCCGGTATCAGGCAGACCGCGCGGACCTTGCTCGCCAGCCCGGCGACGGGGCGGATCACCTCGAAGGCGAATTGCGGAATGCGGTTGCCGAAGGCGGCGAGCGGCAGCCGCTCGAACACGATGTAGGCAAGTCCGCGATAGGCCGGCGCGTTGTTCGCGCCTTCCTTGGCGACGATCAGCGGATCGGGTGCCTGCGTCCCCGAGCCGGTATGAACGCGCCAATTGAGCGTCGTCAGGTCGAGTTCGCTGCCATCGGCCCAGATCCGGCGGACCAGGGCAATCTCGCCCGCACACAGCCCGACGGCGAGATCGATGAAGGTGCTGTAGGCGGTGCGCACGGTTTTCTGGCCGCCCGCCCCACCCTTCGAGCCGGAGGAGGATCGCTCCACGGTGGTGTTGGCGACCTCGAGCGGGCGCGTCGCCCAGATCAGGGTGCCGCCGATGCGGGCCCGGCCGTAGACGCGCGGCACCGGCGCGCCCTCGGTGGAGGCGAGGCCGCCGAGTTCGGTCAGCCGCGGGCCGTCCACGAAGCGCGGGCTCGTGCCGGTGCCGAACAGCGCGCCGTCGAGCGCCGCGCCCCCGGCCGAGCCGGCCACGCGCCCGATCATTCCGCCGATGGGGCCGCCGAGCGCAGTGCCGACCGCCTCGCCGGCGGTTTGCAGGACGAGCGTCGTCATGGCGGTGCCTCTCAGTGAAAGGGTCAGGGCGGATCGGGAAAGCGGAAGGCGTGAGCGAGGTGGCGCCGCCACCACGGCGTGAGCGCAACCTCGGTCACCGCCGCGCCAGCATGGGCGTGGATCATCGCCACCGACCCGGTGGCGATGGCGCAGTGCTTTGCCGGCAAATGTGCGCGAAACGCGAAGAGCAGGACATCGCCGGCCCGGGGCCGATAGGCGGCCAACGGTCCGGTGATCGGCACGAGGTGCCGCCGCGCGGCGGCGACCAGCGGGTCGGCACCGTCGAGGGCCGATTCGGCCCATGTGGCGGCGTAGGGCGGCGCCTCTTCCGGCTCGGGGCCGAGCACGGCCTGCCAGACCCCGCGCAGCAGGCCGAGACAATCGCAGCCGACGCCCTTCAGCGAGGCTTGGTGCCGGTAGGGCGTTCCGGCCCAGTTGCGGGCCTCCGCCACGATCCGTCCGGCGAGCGGCGAGACGTCGTCATCCATGATGGCCTCACCGGAACAGGCTGGAGCCGTCGAGGCGCGCGCCGGCCTCAGGCCCGGAGCGCAGCACGAAGTCGTTGCCGGGCATGTGCGGAAAACCCTGGAAGTTGAGGGTGTTGGCAAACTTTCCGCGGCAGGCGGCGAGGCTCTTGTCGCAGCCCGCGACGAGCGTGAAGGTATCGCCGGTCACAACTGGGCGCGGCGGCGGATCCCACAGGTCGAGGATCGTCGCCGCACCGTCGCGGCGATGGCCGCGCAGATCCGCGGCATGTCCGGCATTGGCGCCCGTGTCCCAGGTCAGACGACCGCCGGAGAACCAACCCACGGCGAAGCTCCCCGCCAGCGCGACGCTGAGCCGGCCGGGCTCGGACGCGGCCCGTACGGTGCCGGTCGCGCGGAAGCGCGGGTCCGCGAGATCGAGGCGGCAGCGGGCATCGCCGAGTTCCGCGTCGCAGGCGGCGCGGAAGCTGCGCCCGACGGTGACGTCGAGGCGGTGCATCAACCCGCGCAGTTCGGCGACGAAGGCGCCCCCTTCCCGGCGGATTTCGCCCAGGGTCGCCACGTCGAGGAGCAGGCGCGCCTCGGGCTCGGCCCAATCGACCAGCCAGGTCTCGACCCCGGCCCCATCATAGAGCCCCGCCGCGACGTCGGCTTCCGTGATCCCGGCCGAGGTCAGCGCCCCGGCCACCTCGCCGCCGCCGACGGCAAAACCGAGTTCCGCGCTGGCCTCGGCCGCCTCCAGCCCGCTGCGGGCGGTGTAGGTCACGCCACTGAGGACGAGATCGCGGTCGTGGTCGGTGAAGCCGAGGACGAGGCCGTCGCGGCGGCGCAGGGCCCAGCAGCGGCAGAGCGTGGTCGCGCCGCCCTTTAGGCGGGCCGCGAGACGGGGCGGGACGGCGCGCATGGGCTTTCCCTCAGGGCAGAATCTCGATCAGCGGGATGCGCGGCACCTCGCCGGCGGTGAAGGCGGCGAGGTCCACAGTGAGTTCGTCAGTGTCGAAGCGGACCGGCACATCGAACTCGAAACCGGCCGTGACGGCGGCGCCCGGCGGCGGCGCCGCGTCGGCGGCGAAGGTGACCCGGCCCGTGACTGGATCGACGGCGAGTTTCGGGGCCGCCACCTCGGCACCGTTCACTGCCACGCGCACAGTGCCGGCCACCGGCTTGGCGATCGCCCGACGATAGGCCTCCGGGCCGCTCCCGTAGGTCTTGGCCAGGGCGAAGATGCGGGTCGTGCCGTCGCCGGTGCCGATCCGCTGGTCGGTCGGCTCAGGCGGTCGCGAGGGCGGGCCGGAACGGTGATCGACCCGGTCGCGGTAGCGGAACCCGTAGAGGCGCCCGCGCTGCTCCTCGAAGAAGCCGAGCACCGCGTGCAGGGCGTCGAGGGTGCGGATGCCGAGCCCGGCATCGTAGCGGCGGCGCGAATCGGCCCAGCGGCTGTTGCGGTGCTCGCGGCCCGAGGCCAGCGTGACGATCTCGGTGCGCCGCACCGGGCCGCCGCTGCCGCGCAGGGCGACATCGAGGGGAAAGCGGACCTCGTGAAAGTCGGATGCCATGGCGGTGCTCCTCAGAGCGCTCGGCGGCCGCGTGCCACGGCGCGGGCGAGGCGGGCAGCGATCTGAGCCTCGGAGCGGCGGAAGCCCTCGATGTCCGGCGTGGCGATGTTGACGGTGACCGCGACCGGACGCTCGGCTCCACCCGCGGCGACGCCGAGGCGGCCGTCGCTGCCGCGCCTGAGCGGCAGGATCGCCTCCGGCCCGGCCTCGCCCATCAGGCCGGTGCCGCCGTCAGAGCCGGCAAGCGGAAAGTAGGTCGGTGCCGCCACGACCCCACCGGCCGCGAAGGGGCGCACCCGTCCCCCGCCGAGAACGCCGCCGAGGCGGAACGGCACGATCCGCCCGTCGGAGACGATGCCGCCTTTGGCGAGCGCCGTCGTGCCGCCGCCCTCCAAGGCCGCGCTCAGCAGGCTGTTGACGAGGCTCGTCACGCCCGCCTTGACCGGCGCCAGCGCCGCCTTGACCGCAACGTTGGAAAGCTTGCTCGCCAGCGAGGCCAGCACGCCGTCGAGCTGGCGCCCGGCATTGAGATTGCGGTCGAAGGCCGAGGGCAGGCTGTGGCCGAAGCGCTGGGCCAGCCGGTCGAGGGTTTCGAGCTGCCTGGCGCGCTCGGCCGTGCTGCGGTCGCTGTCGGTCATCACGGGGTCCCCGGATCGGGATGGGCGGCGAGCAGCCGTTCGAGATCGGCCCGGCTCGGCGCGTCGGGCGCCGGGCGGGTCAGGCCCGCGGCCGCGGCCAGTTCGCGGGGCGTGGCGGCCCAGAGATCGCGCGGGCGCCAGCGCAGGGTCGCGAGACCGAGCGTCAGCACCGCATCCCACGGGAAGGCGGAGACGGGCGTCTCCGGCGCGTGGCTTCCCGCGAGGGTCAAGGGTCCGCGGGCGGAGCCTCACCGAAGGCCGCGACCAGCGCCTCCCCGAGCGCTGCGGTCACGGCCGCCAATCCGCCGGAGAGCGGCAGCCGTGCGACCGCCTCGTCATCGAGGGCATGGCCGCCGCCGCGGAGCGCCGCGCCGAGCAGCGCGATCACGTCGCGGGCGGCGAGCCGCCCGCCGGCAAAGCGCTCGGCCAGGCCGGCGAGGTCGCCCGCGGCGAGCGCGTCTTCCAGTTCGGCGAGCGCGCCGAGGGTGAGGCAGAGCGTGTAGCGCTCCTGGCCTAAGGTCAGCGGCACCTCGCCGCGGCGGCGGTTGGCCATCGTCATGCCCCCGCGAAGCTCAAGGGGCCGGCGGAATCGAGGGCCATGTCGAAGGTCACCTCGCCCGCATGCTCGCCGCGATATTCAAGGCTCGTAATCTGGAACAGGCCCTCGATCGTGCCGAAATCCGGCACCACGATCTGGAACAGGCCGATCACGCCATCGAAGAACATCTGGCGCAGGCGTGCGTCGGAGGCCTCGTCGCGGAACACGCCCGATCCGGCGACCGCGGCGCGGCGCACGCCCGCCCCGGCCAGCAGCTCACGCCAGCGCCCGGCGGAATCGGCGTTGGTGACGTCCACCGTCTCGGCGTTGAAGGCGAGCTGACGGGCGCGCAGGCCCGCCACCGCGACGAAGCCGCCGCTCCCGTTGCTGACGCGGACCAGGAGGTCCCTGCCTCTCTGTGCGCTCATGCTCGCGGCTCCGGCGTTTTCGAGGAAAATCAGGCGGCGACTTCGGTCACCGCCTCGAAGGAAAGGGTCGCGCGCGCCTCACCGGTGCGCTCGTCGCGCAGGCCGGCGAGACTCTTGAGGCGCAGAAGGACGAGGGCGTGGCCGCTCACGGCGAGGTCGGCCTCGTCGAGGCGGGCGGCGATCCGCTCGGCCACCTCCAGGGCCGAGCGGGCCGAGCCGGGCTTGGCGAAGACCGTCAGCGCGAAGGCGTGGCGGTGGCGCTGCGCACCATCGACGGAATCGTCGCTCACTTCGCTCGGTCCGAACAGCGCATAGACCGGGGCGGCACCCCGCGGCGGCTCATCGTAGAGCCGCAGGCGGCCGCCCATCAGCGCGGCAAGCGGCGTATCCGCAGCAAGGTGGGCGAGAAGGCCGGCCCGCAGGGCCAGCAGCGGGCTCGAACGCGTCACGGGGAAGCCTCCTCGATCACCTCTTCCACCTCGCAGACGAGGTCGCGGCGGCGCCCATCGGGGTCATCGGCCGCGCGGATCGCGAAGCGGCGGGGCCCGTCGGCGAAGCACATGGCCGGGGTGACGCCGGGGCGGTAGCGCAGGCCGACGCGGTAGAGGCCAGGCCGGTCGGTGCGCCCGCCACGGGGCGCGGCGGCGCTGCCGAGCGATTCCAGCGAGCCCCACAGCACCGGTCCGGCGACGTAGGGACGGAGCCGGCCGCCGAACCCGTCGGGCTCGTCCACCGGCATTTCGAGCACGAGGCGACGCCGCCGCGCGCCGAGCGGCCTGTGTGTCATGGTCGGTCTCCATGGGTCAGGTCAGAGCCGCATCCGGCGGCAGGCGGCGGCGAGCCCCACCGCCTCGGGCGGCAGCGGCCGGGGCGCGCCGTCGCCGCCCGCATCGCCCCGGTTCTCGAACCAGTCGGCGATCGTCAGGCGCAGGGCCTGAACCAGCGGCTCGGGGACCGGCGGCCCCTCGCCGCCGCAGCCGGCGCTGACCTCGACCAGCGCGGAGGCCGTGCCGAGCGGCGGCAGGTCCGGCCCGAACAGGAGGCAGGGCGCCTCCCACGGATCGGGGCCGACCCGGATCGGGCCCGGCTCGATCTCGGTGAGGGTACCGCGCCCATCGACCAGGCCGGCGCGAAGCACCGCAACGAGCGGGCTCAGCGGCAGCGGCACCAGCCGGAGCCGGGGCCAGGCCGCCAGCACCACCCGGAAGCGGGCGGGCCGCAGCAGCCGGCGCGCGGCCGCCTCGACCGCCGCCCGCGCCGCCGGGATCAGGCGGGCGATCAAGGCGTCCTCGGCGGTCTCGTCGGAGGACAGCCGGAGATAGCCGCGCATCTCGGCCATGGTCACCGGCTCGACGCCGATCTCCTCGACGCGTATCGGGGTCATGCCAGCCTCTCCTGAAAGCGTTTTTCGCAATCGATGCGCGCGTCGAACCCATCTCTTCCGCGCAGTGCAGGCCTTGGCCTCGGGGCGGCGGCCCTCGCGCTCCTGCTCGCGGCCACGCCGGCGACCGCCATCGTCGGCGGCCGGGAGGGCGCGGAGGTGCCGGGCGCGGCCTCGGCGGTGATGGTGCTGACCTCCGGCGGCGGGGTCTGCTCAGGGATCGTCGTCGCGCCAGACGCGGTGCTCACCGCCGGCCATTGCGTGGCGGGCGTGGGCGAGAACCGCGTCCATTACCGCGACGAAGCAGGCCGCCCGGTGCTGGCCGAGACAGCTGCCCGCAGCTTGCATCCGGCCTATGACGGCGATGCCATCCGCGGGCGCACCCGCTCTATCGACCTCGCGCTGCTGCGCACCCGCGAGCCCTTGCCCGCCCGGTTCGTGCCAGCCGCGTTGAGCGCCGCGATGCCGCGGGCCGGCCAGAGCTTGACGCTCGCCGGCTTCGGCGCCGCGCGGGGCGGCGACCGTCGCTCGATCGGCCCCTATCGCGGCGCAACGCTCAATGTCGTCGAGCCCTACGGCCCGAGCCGCATCCTGGTTTGGCTGAAGGCACCGGGGGCGGGCGGCTGCCAGGGCGATTCCGGCGGGCCGATCCTTGAGGGCGCGGCGGTGGTCGCGGTCGCCGCATGGGTGAAGGATGCCTGCGGCGGCCTGACCCAAGGCATCCTGCTCGGGCCGCAACGGGACTGGATCGACCGGACGCTGTCCGGCTGGGGTGCCTCCGCGCGCTGGTGACGTCCTTGACCGATCGTGATCCGCGCGCCGCGGCCCATGAGGAACCGGACCTTGGCCGCCGAATTGCCTTCGGATACGCTTCAACCGGTCCGGGATTCATTCATGGAATCCGGCGCACCGCGCCAGGGCCCTGGGAGAACAAAAAAGATGGTTGCGAGCCCTCTTCGCGCGTGCGTGCTCGGTGCCTTGCTGGGTCTCGTCCCCCTCTCGGCGCAAGCGGTGGTCGAGGGCCGCACCTCCCGTGATCCCGGCGGGCTTCGCGCCTCGGTGGTGCGCATCGAGAGCACGCAGGGCGAGATCTGCTCGGGCACCCTGATCGCGCAGGACATCGTGCTGACGGCGGCCCACTGCGTAATGCACAAGGCCGGCTACAACGTCGTCGTGGTCGATCCGAATTTCCGCCAGCGCCGCCTGCGGGCGGTCGCGGTCTCGATGCATCCCGAATTCGTCCCTGGCACGACGCCGGAGGAGCAGCCCGGCATCGACCTCGCCCTGATCAAGCTGGAGCAGCCGGTCGGCGCCGGCTTCCGCCCGCTCGATCCCCGCGGCGGTTCGATCACCACGGGCGACAACGTGGACATCGCCGGCTTCGGCGTGCTCGCCGAGAACCGCCGCAACACCGCGCGGACGCTGCGCACTGCGCATCTCGTGTCGATCGGCTCGTTGCAGGTCGCCAACCGCGTCACGGTCGTAACCGACTCGCGCCGCATGGCCGAAACCGCCGGCGCGGGCGCGTGCCTTGGTGATTCCGGAGGCCCGATCCTGCGCGGCGGCCAAATGGTCGGCGTCGTGAGCTGGTCGAGCGGCGCCATGCGTCAGGACCGGCGCGCCCGCACCGCCTGCGGCGGCTTCACCGCCGTCACCCCCACCGGCGAGCACGCGAGCTGGATTTCCTCGCGCACCGCCGAGATGGAAGCGATGACCGCCGACATGGCGGCGGCGCAGGCCGGGCGCACCGAGTGGATGGCCCGGCCCGGCCGGCGGCGGATGTACTGAGAGCGATCAGGCGAACCGAAGCAACTTGATCGCGGCGAAGTCCTGCACCCCGCCGCCGACGCGCTTGGTGGTGTAGAACAGCACGTAGGGCTTGGCGGAGTAGGGATCGCGCAGGGTCCGCAGACCGACGCGGTCCACGACGAGGTAGCCGCGCTTGAAGTCGCCGAAGGCGATGGCGTGGCTGCCGGCGGCGATGTCGGGCATCGCCTCGGCTTCGACCAGCGGAAAGCCCATCAGTGTCGCGGCCCGGTCGGCGGCGAGCGGCGGCTGCCAGAGGTAGTTGCCGTCGGCGTCCTTGAACTTGCGGATCGCGCTCTGCACCCGCCGATTCATCACGAAGCTCGCACCCTGGCGGTAGCCGGCACGCAGTGCGTAGATGAGATCGAACAGCACGTCGCTCGGATTGCTCGCGGGGAAGGCGCCGGCCGCCCCCGTCGCGATGAAGCCGAGCCTGCCCGAAGCCCAGTTGGCGTTGGCGACGGTGTCGTAGCTGAGAAAGCCCTTCGGCCGACCGACGCCGTTGCCGGTGACGAAGGCGACGCTCTCCTGCTCGGCGAAGGCCGCCTCGACTTCCTCGGCGAGCCACGCATCGATATCGAGCACCGCGTCGTCGAGCAGCGTCTGGGTCGCGGCCGGCATGGCGTAGAGCTCCATCGCCGGAAAGCTCAGCTCGGACAGGTTCGGCGCGTCGGTCTGCGGCCGGGGCGCGGTCTCGGCGACCCAGCCGGCGGCGGGACCGTTGACCGAGACCGCACGCTTGTACTGGCCGCCGGAGACGGTCCGCACCGTGGCGATCGCGCGGATCGGCGAGATTTCGGCAAGCCGACGCAGCACCTCGCGCTCGATCGTCGGCGGCACGAGGTAGCCGCCATCCGGCCCGGAGCCGGCGGAAAGTGCCTTCTCTTCCAGCCGCTTGAGGCCGGCGCTCTCGCCGGCCCGAACATAGAGGTCGAAGGCCGCCTTGTGCTCGGTGGCGGTGGCGTCGCGCGCCGGCTCCGTCCCGCCGAGCGGCGGCCGGGCACGGTCGAGGCTGATCCGGTCAAGGCGGTTCTTCGCCTGATCGAGGGCCGCGTCGATGCGGATGAGCTTCTCCTTGGTCACGACGTCCGCGGTGAGCCGGGTCTCGATCTCGGAGAGGCGGAGGTCGTTGGCCTCCTTGAACGCCTCGAAGGCGCGGGCGAACTCGTCGAGCACCGCTTCGGTGCCGAACGTCGCCGCCTTGTTCTCGGGCAGGCCGGTGGGGGCCTTGGTCTCGAAACGCATCTCGGTCATGGCATCCTCGTTGGTGAAGGAAGGCGGAAAGCTCAGGCGCGCGCCGCGAGCGGCGGGGCCGCGAGGCGCAGGCGCGGCGGGACGAAGGGGCGGGGTGCTGCGGCGCGGATCACCCGCGCGTCGGGCTGCAGCGGGAAGGTCACCAGCGAGACCTCCCAGAGATCGACGGCAAGCAGCCGACGCCCGCCGCGCTCAGGTGAAGCCCGCACGACGCGAAAGCCGATGGAGAGCCCATCGAGGGCGCCCTCGCGCATCAGCGCGTCGATCTCGCGGGCGCGCTGAACCGCGAGGTTAAGCCGGCCGGCGACGCGCAGGCCCCGGCCATCCTCCTTGAGGGAAAGCCAGGAGCCGATTGGCTCGGCCGGATCGTGCTGCCACAGCATCCGCACCCCGCGCGCGCCCCGCCGGGCGAGGCTCGCGGCAAACGCTCTCGGCGCGACGGTGTCGCGGCCGAGATCGGGCACGCCGAACAGGCTGGCGTAGCCCGTGAAATGGCCATCCATGACAAGACCTCGACAAGAGGAGTGAAGAGCGGGCTCTGCGTGAATCCCGCAGGGGCCTCAGGCTGAAGAGCCGGTGCCTTGCCCCGGACTTTGGGGAGGGTAGCCGACGGCCTCGCGCTTCTCGGCAACCGAGAGAAAATCCGCGCCCTGCACCCGGCGCCAGAGCGACTCGCGCTCGGTCGCCAGCGCCTCGACCGCGTCGAGATCCGGCTCCAACCGCGCGGGGCCGAAAGCGGGCTCCAGCCAGCGCGCGAGCGAATCGGCCGTGCGGCGCACCAGCGGGATCACCGTCTGTCGGTAGAAGGCACGGTTGGCCTCGGCGTAATTCGCGTGGGTGTTGTCGCCGGGAAGGCCGAGCAGCAGCGGCGGCACGCCGAAGGCGAGCGCGATCTCGCGGGCGGCGGCGGCCTTCGCCTCGACAAAGTCCATCTCCTTCGGTGAGAGCGAGAGCGGCCGCCAATCGAGCCCGCCATCGAGGAGAAGCGGCCGGCCGGCATTGGCGCTGCCCTGGTAGCTCGTCTCCAGCTCGGCCTTGAGCCGCGTGAACTGCGTGTCGCTCAAGGCGGCGCCGGTCGAGGGCGCGAAGACCAGGGCGCCGGAAGGGCGGGCGGCGTTGTCGAGCAGGGCCTTGTTCCAGGCGCCGGCGGCGTTGTGGATGTCGAGCGGGACCGCTGCCGCCTCCATCGGCGAGAGGCCGTAATGGTCGTCGAGCGGGTTGAACAGCGTCAGGTGCAGGATCGGCGGCACGGCGCCGGTCTGCTGGTAGCGGAGTCGGCGCCCCCCGACGCTGTACTCGTAGGCCGCGGGCCAGCCGTCGGCGCCGGCCACGACCTGCATCCGGTCCGGACGCAGGGAGAAGAGTTCACGGGGTCGGCCATCGATCTCGACCGCTTCGATGTAAGCATTGCCGGAGACGAGCAGGTGCCCGTAGATCCCGTCGAGGAAACGCATCCCGCCTTCGCGCGGATTCGGCCGGGCGAGCAAGTCCAGCAATGGATGGGCATCCTCGGCGCCGGCCAGCGTCAGCGGCAGGGAGGCCGCGGCTTCGGCGACGAGCCGGACCGAGCGGTGGACGATAGCGTTGCGCTGAAAACCCTCGCGGGCCAAAGCCGCGTAGTCGCGCGCAGTCCAGACCGCTCTTCCCTCGCCGTAGAGCGCAAACGCCGCGCTCGCCTTCGTCTCGGGGACGAACCCGGCCGCCTTCGCGAGCCGCGCGATGAATCCAGGCATGGCACGCCTCCCGCTTGCAATGTTTCACGTGAAATTAACCGCGCCGACCGTCAGAGCCGGCGGATACGCGGCTCGACGGACGGCGCAAGCATCAGGTGCGTGAGCGCCCAGACCAGTGCATCGAGCCGATCCGGCGAGCCGCCCCCCGGAAGACCGCCGGGACCGAAGGCGCACATCTCGTCCTCCAGCGCGGGCAGCGGGCCGACATGGCGGACGCGCCCCTGGGCGTAGAGCAGCGAAACCGGCTCGGCCCGCAGCAGCTTGCCCCGCGTCGCCCGCACCGTCGCCACGGGCACGCTCGGGTCGGCCTCTGCCAACACCGCGACGACCATCTCGCCACCCTGGTTGACCTCGGCCACCAGCGCGTCGGCCGCCAGGCTGTGGTACAGGGCCAGCGCCGCCCGCGCCCAGACCGCGGGTGCGGCCTGTTCCAGAGTCGCATCGGCCAGCACGTAGGCGGTTCCATCGGCCGCGAGCCCGGCCGCGACGATGCCGCAGGCGTCGGCCCCGACGCGGGAGGAGGCCGGCGGATCGATGGCGACGGCGATGCGTTGCAGCGGCGGCGCCTCGGAGACGCGCGCCCGCTCGATGGAATCACGGGTCCAGAGCGCATCCGGCCGGTCCTCGATCAACTCGCCATCGAGTTCCTGCCGCCCGAGCCGGGTGCCGGCGTAGCGGCCGACCACCTCCTCCAAAAAGCTCGGCGCGAGGTTCTGAGCATTGTCGGCGGTGCGCGAGCGCGTCACCACCGTGCGCGGGTCGGCAAGCAGCCGTCGGATCAGCGGCACTGGACGCGGCGTGGTGGTGACGAGACCGCGCGGATGCGTTCCGAGCCGCAGCCCGAACTGGATCATGTCGTAGGTGGCCTCGGCCTCGCGCCACTTGGCCACTTCGTCCGACCACACGGCACCGAATTGCGGGCCGCGAAGCGAATCCGGCTCCTCGGCGGAGAAGGCGAGCGCCACCGCGCCGTTGCCGAACACCACCCGCCGCCGCGACGGCTGCCAGACCGGCGGCGCACCGCCGAGACGCGGCAGAGCGAGAAGCCCGGACGGCCCTTCGATCATCACGTCGCGCACATCGGCGAAGGTCTCGCCGACGAGGGCGATCCGCTCCACCGGCTCCGGTGAGAACACCGGGTCGCCGTAGGCGAGGCCGCGCACCCATTCGGCGCCGGTCCGGGTCTTTCCGGAGCCGCGCCCCCCGATCACTGCCCAGGTCGTCCAGTTTCCCGGCGGCGGAAGCTGATCGTGCCGCGCGAGGTGAAGCCAATCGGCCTCAAGCAGGCGCAGATGGTCCGGCGAGAGACGGGTCAGGAACGCCGTCGTCCGGCTCCGCCGCCGCGAATGCAGCATAGCGGCGCGCGATATCCGTGCGCATCGCCACGAGGTCGGCGGCGTGCAGGGTTGGTCGGCTGGCTGCACCATCCGTCCCTCCCTTCCGCGCGGCCCGGTCGGCCGCCTTCATGTCGTCGAGCATGGTCTTCAGGGCGCCGAGATCGCGCAGCACTTTCGCGGAATCCAACCCGGCCGGTGGTGCCGCAGTCTCGAGCGCGGCATCGAAGCGAGCGATCTGCCGTTCGATATGCGTGCGCAACTGCGCCCGCAGCTGCCGGGCATCCCGTACACGCTTGCGGGCTTTCTTGGCGCTTGGCTTCGAAGATGCGCCCGGCTCGGGTTCACCGCGTGGCTCGGAGGGGTCCGGCATCGCGGCGTCTCCATCCACACTTCTTGAGCGTGCCCTTTACCTACAGGAGGAGCGTCGCGGTGTCAATCCATAAATTCCTATATTGGCCGCATCAGAGGAATTTGGTCCGAAAAGATGGAACCGCGGCTTGCGATTGCCTGTCGTTGCAAACCCGCCCGATTATGAATTTTTCCATAGATCAGGAACGCCAACCGAGCCTCATTGGTAGATAAGCTAAGGAGTGCGCGTCACCGCCTCCATCACACGGGAGACAGCACGATGCTCAAAGGTGGACTTCTCTGGTTGATCGGCATTCCGCTGCCGATCATTCTTCTGCTGTGGTTCTTCAACGTGTTCTAAAGCTTGGAGCACGCGGGATTCAGGGACCTGAACCTCGGAACAGCACATCCTTCGATTGTAGGAGTACGCTGCGGAGGTGTCCGCGTCAGAGCGTGACGCTCCGCGGCGTGTAGACGAAGGGCAGACGCCCTTCCCGCTCGATCAGCCGCGTCGTGGCGGCGCCGATGATGACCATGGTCGCCATGTCGGCCGGCGCGGTGCGGGCCTCATTCAGGGTCAGCACCCGCAACGCTTCGTCCGGCCGGGTCACGGCGCGGGCGAAGATGACCGGCGTCGTGGCAGGCAGAATCTCGGCGGCGAGCGCCAGCGCCCGGCCGAGTTGCCACGGCCGTGCGGTGGAGATTGGATTGTAAAGGGCGACGCTGAGCCCCGCCCGCAGCACCGCCTCCAGCCGGGCGGTCACAACGTCCCAGGGCTTGAGGTTATCCGACAGCGAGATCGCGCAGAAATCGCCGCCGAGCGGTGCGCCGAGGCGGGCGGCGGCGGCGAGCATCGCGGTGATGCCGGGCTCGACCCGGATGTCGAGGTCGCGCCAGTGCGCGGGTCCGTGCTCGACCGCCTCGAACACGGCGGCCGCCATGGCAAACACGCCGGGATCGCCGCCCGAGACCACCGCGACATGCCGGCCAGCCACGGCGAGCTCCAGCGCATGCCGGGCGCGGTCCACCTCGACGCGGTTGTCGCTGGCGTGACGGGTCAGCCCCTCGCGCTCCGGCACGCGGGCGACGTAGGGGATGTAACCGATCAGATCCTGCGCCCGGTCGAGGGCGTCGCGCGCCGATTCGGTGAGCAGGCGCGGATCACCCGGCCCGAGGCCGATGATCGTCACGCTTCCTGACGCGCTCACGGGCGCCGGCCCTCGCCGGGCACCAGCACCATGGAGAAGTAGGGCGCGACGTCGTCCTCCTTCTCGGCCAGCGGCACCACCCGCTCGCCGGCCATGGTGCCGCGCTCGACATAGACCGCGCGGGCGAGAAAGCCGGTCTCGGCCAGCACGCCGCGCACCTTCGGCAGGTGCCGGCCGAGCTTCATGATAACGGCCGCATCCGTGCCCTTCAGCCGCTCCACCAGCGCCTCGCGCGGCAGCGTCGCCGGCAGGATGGTGAGCACGTCGTCGCCCCAGGTGATCGGCGTGCCGGCCCGCGTCCAGCATCCCGACATGCCGGTGACACCGGGGATCACCTCGACGGGGAAGCGGTCCTTCAGGCGGCGCCACAGATGCATGAACGAGCCGTAGAAGAAGGGATCGCCCTCCGACAGGATCGCCACGTCGCGGCCGGCACCAAGATGGTCGGCGAGCCGTCCCGCCGCCTCGTCGTAGAAGCCGGCCAACGCCGCGACGTATTCCGGGTGATCGGGGTGAAGCTCGGTGGTGTAGGGATAGGCGAGCGGAAACTCGCGGGTCGGATCGATCATCACCGCGTCGGCGATGGTGCGGGCGTTGCCGCGCTTGCCCCGCTTGCAGAAGTGGACGAGCACGGGGGCGTGCTCCAGCACCCGCATCGCCTTCACGGTGAGGAAATCCGGATCGCCCGGCCCCATGCCGACGCCGTAGAGCGTACCGGTTTTGGCCGCGGCGGGGGTCTCGCCCGCGCCGTCCGTGGTCTCGGCCGGCGCGTCGATGCGCACGCTCCCCTCCATCACTCGATCTCGTTCGCGAGCGCGTTGACGGCGGCGGCCGTCATCGCGCTGCCGCCGCGGCGGCCATGGACCACGACGAAGGGCACGCGCCCATCCCGCGCCAGCGCCTCCTTGGATTCCGCCGCGCCGACGAAGCCGACGGGAATGCCGATCACCGCTGCCGGGGGGGCGACGCCCTCATCCAGCAGTTCGAGCAGGCGGAACAGGGCGGTCGGCGCATTGCCGACGGCGACGACGCTGCCGGGCAGCTTCTCGCGCCACAGCTCCATCGCGGCTGCCGAGCGGGTGGTGCCCATCTCGGCCGCCAGCCCCGGCACGCGCGGATCGCCGAGCGTGCAAATCACGTCGTTCTTTACCGGCAGCCGGGTGCGGGTCACGCCGTCGGCGACCATGCGCACGTCGCACAGGATCGGCGCGCCGGCCTTCAAAGCCGCCTCGCCGGCCGCGGCGAAATCGTCCGACATCTCCACGTCGCGCGGCAGGTCGGTCATGCCGCAGGCATGGATCATCCGCACCACCACGCGCTCGGCCGCGCCGGACCAGCGGGCGAGATCGGATTCGGCGCGGATCATCGCGAAGGAGCGCGCGTAGATCGCGCCGCCGTCGCGGATGTAGTCGTGGCGGGCACTCATCGCACGTTATCCTGGCACGTCGTCTTGAAACACGGGGTCCAGCGCCGGAAGCCCGGCGGCTGCGGCCTTCCTTATCCGGTCCAGCGCCACCTCGAAAGCGAGACGCGTTGCCGGCTCGCCAGAGGGGGGCCCGGCGAGCACCACATCGTAGGCGCCGTCGCGGCCCACCAGGGTCAGATCGGCGGGGCCCGGATGGGCGCAGCCCTTGGCGCAGCCCGAGACATGAGCGGTGAGGCCGGCCAGCGGCGCCAGCGCCTGCGCCAGCCGGGCGGCGTGGTCGGGCACCGGGGTCGTGCCGGAGCGGCAGGCCGGCGCACCGGGGCAGGCGGCGACCGCCCGGCGCGGATCGTCCGGCGCCACGATGAAGCCGGCCCGCGCCAATTCGGCCTGGAGGGCGGCCGAGCGGCTTGCGGGAACGACGAGGGCGAGGCCGCGCTCCGCGCTCAGCCGCACATCCTGCGCTCCGCCCAGCGCGGCGACCTGTTCCAGCCGATCCGCGGTGCAGCGGCCGAACGGCGCCTGGACGAGGAGCGCCGCGCTGTCCGCGCTCAGGGCGGCGAGCCCCGGCGCGGCCGGAGCCGGAGCCGGCGCGAGCGGCGTCGGCTCGAACGGGAAGAAGCCGGCCACCGCCGCGATCACGGCCCGCCCGTGGGCGTCGAGGTCGCGCATTCGGCGTCCACCGATCTCGGCGAAGGCCGCGAGCGCAAGGCCGATGGCGCCCGCCGCCTGGCGCTCGGGCAGCACGCCGCAGCGCAGGGGACCGGTTTCGGTCGCGAGGCCGAAAGCGACCTGCCCCTGCCCTTCGGCGAACAGGAAGAAATCGGCCTCGACCGTGCCGAGGCCGTGGGCGCCGCCACCATCGATCGCCACCAGCGTCTTGGGTGGCAGGCCCGGCACCGCGAGCCCCGCCGCCTCCACCGCGCGGGCGAGCGCCGGCACGTCGATCTGTTCCGTGGGATCGAGGCCGGCGAGGGGGCGCCGTCAGCGTCAGGCGTTGCGGGCCGCCGTCGTCGCGAGTGTCGCCGAGGCCCGCTTCCGCGAGGGCGCAGGCGAGCGGCGCGGCGCTCGCCTCGCTGACGCCGCGGATCTGGAGGTTGCCGCGGGCGGTCACGTCGATATGTCCGTTGCCGTAGGCCCGCGCGCCGTCCGCCACCGCGCGCAACTGCGCCGGCGTCAGGCGCCCGAGCGGCGGGTGGATGCGGGCGAGCAGCCCGTCGCCGGTCGGCATCGGCCGGGCGAGCGAGGGGCACCAGCCGCGGCGGGCGCCCTCGGGCAGGGTGCGGCGGGCGCTCATTCGGCGGCCAGCAAAGCATCGGCCGGGGCAGCGTTGCGCCGGCTCTGCCACAGGCCGCGGGCGCGCAACTCATCGAAGCGCTCGAGGATGGCGCGGGTCGCCTCGGGGTTGGCTGCCTTCAGGGCATCGAAGGTTTCCGGGTCGGCGATCCAGGCGCCGTAGAGCCGGTCGAGATCCTGACTCGAAACCGCATCAGTCGCGGCGGCGAGCACGAACACCGCGTCGATGCCTTGTGCGAATTCCTGCGCGCCGCGGTAGCCGTGGCGGAGCTGCGCCGCGATCCAACGCGGATGGCCGAGCCGGCCGCGGATCAGCCGGGCGACGTCCTCGCGGGCAGTGCGGGTGCGCGGCGCCTCCGGGTTCGAGACGTCGAGGCTGTAGAGCGCGGGCGCCCTCCCCTTCGGACGCGGCGGCGGCAAAGAACCCGCCCATGGCGTCGGCGGCCGCATCGCCGTCGAGCAGGTCGCGCTCGGCGACGTCGAAGGCGTGGACATAGGCGTCCGCCGCCGCGACGCGGGCGGCGAAATCCGCGTCCGCGCCTTCCGTGTCGCCGTAGGCGTGGGTGGTGGCGGCGAGATAGGCGGTGCCGAGATCGGTGCGCGCCTCCCACGCGCCGTCGAGCGCGGTCTCGGCCGCGCCCGCGCCATAGCGGCCGGGGGCCGCGCCGTAGATGCGGGCGGCGGACTCGCCCCGGCGGCGGGCGGCGGCGAGCGGGTTCTCCTCGTCCTCCTCCTCGCGGGCGGCGACGGCGCGGGCCGCGCGGTCGAGCAGCGCCAGAGTCTCGGGAAAGGTGTCGCGGAACGCGCCGGAGACGCGGCAGGTCACGTCGATGCGCGGCCGGTCGAGGAGGGCCAGCGGCAGCACCTCGAAGCCGGTGACACGGGTCGAGGCATGGTCCCAGACCGGGCGCACGCCCATCAGGGCCAGCGCATGCGCCACGTCCTCGCCGCCCGTGCGGAGCGTCGGCGAGGCCCAGAGATCCATGACGATCCGGGCCGGGTACTCGCCCTCGTCCTGAAGGTAGCGGCGCACCACCGCGTCCGCCGCTTTTTGGCGCCGAGCATCGTCGCGGCGCGGGTCGGCAGGGCGCGCGGATCGAGGGTCGTCAGGTTGCGGCCGGTCGGCATCACGTCCAGGCGCCCGCGCGAGGGCGAGCCGGCGGGGCCCGGGGCAACGAAGCGGCCGTCGAGCGCAGCGGCGAGCGCGGCGCGCTCGGCCTCGGCACTGGCGCGAACCGGCTCGGTGGCATCGGCGGGTGCACGGCCGAAGACGTGCAGGCCGTCGCGGAACGGGGTCTCGCCCAGATCGCACAGATGCGCGTCGAGCGCCGTCAGCGCGTCGGCCATCGGCGTGTCGCCATCGATCCCTGCGCCCGCGAGCAGGCCGGCGGAGGCTGCCTCGTCGAGGATCGCCGTGGCGATCAGCCCGGCCCGGCGCGGATCGAGCACGCTCGCGGCGGAGTATTCCTCGACCAGTTCGCGCAGCGCCGCAGCCTCGGGGGGGTGAGCCCGGCCGCCTCGATGGTGGGGGTGAGGTGGCCCAGTGCGATCCCGCCGAGCCGACGCTTGAGCGGCGCGGCCTCGCCGGGATCGTCGACGATGAACGGATAGACCACCGGCAGCGCCCCGACGGCCAGCGCCGGCCAGCACGCGCCTGAGAGCGCCACCGCCTTGCCGGGCAGCCACTCGGTGGTGCCGTGGGTGCCGAGATGGATCAGCGCGTCGAACGCTGTCCGAACGCCCAGGTAGAAGGCGAGATAGGCGTGGGTCGGCGGCTCGTCGGGGTCATGGTAGCCGGCCTTGCGATCGGCGGCGCGGCCGCGATCGGGCTGGAGGAAGAGGGTGAGACTCTCATCCCTCTCCCCTCCGCGGGAGAGGGTGGCCCCCGAAGGGGGTCGGGTGAGGGGAGCGCCGCTTCCGGAAAGACCTGAGCCGGCCCCTCTCCCGCCTGCTCCGCAGGCACCCTCCCCCGCAGAGGGGGGAGGGGTATCTGTGGCTCGCACCATCCGGAACCGGAACGCCCCGTCCCGGCAGAGCGGATCGGCCTCCGGTGCGCCCCAGCGTTCGGTCAGCTCCGTCCGGCGCTCTTCCGGCAGCTCCTCGAACCACGCCGCGTAATCGGCCAGCGAGACCGAAAAGCCCGGCTCGCCCTCCGTCAGCGACGCCATCAGCGCACCGGCCTCCGGCAGCGCCCCAGCGGCAAAGCCCGATGCGGCGAGGTCGGCCGCGATGGCGCGGGCGCTTTCCGGTGTATCGAGGCCGACCGCGTAGCCGGCGCGGCCGCCGCGGGCGGGGGTAATCGGAGAGCACCATCGCCAGCCGGCGCTGTTCGCGCGGCGTTCGACGCAGGCGGATCCAGGCGGTGGCGCGCTCGGCCAAAGCGGCGATGCCGGCGGGATCGGGCACCGCGCGGCGCTCGGAAAAACCCTCGACCGCCGCGGCCTCCTCCTTGAACGAGATCGGGAAGCCCGAGAGGCGTCCGTCGAATTCCGGCAAAGCCACCTGCATGGCGAGGTCGGACGCGTTCATGCCGCGGCCCAAGGCGGCCCAGGCGTCGCGGGGCGCGCCGATCGTGTAGGCCTGGATCACCGGGCAATCGGCGGCGTCGAGCACGAAGCCGGCATCGTCGCGGGCGGAGAAGGCGGTGGCAGCGAGCACGATGTCGGGCCGGCGCAGGGCGAGCGCCGCGCGCAAGCTCGCCACGGCCTCCGGGTCCTTCAGGCTCGACACCGCGAGGGTGACGCTGCCGATGCCGCGCTCACTCAGCGCGGCGGCCAGCTGCAGGGCCGGCGCCGTCTCGCCGGAGAGCACCGCCGAGCGGTAGACCAGCAGCAGCGCCAGCGGCCCCGGCCCGGCGGCCCGCATCGCCGTCTCGAGCGCGACGGGCCCGCAGCCGGGGCACCACGCGAAGCCGCGCGGCAACGCCTTCGGCGGCGCGGGCTCGAAGGCGCCCCCGGCCTCCGCCGCGAGGCGGCGCAGCAGGTTCTTCAGGTTCTCCAGGCCGCCCGCGCGAAAATAGGCGTCGAGGCGGATGCAGGTCTCGGGCGGCACGGTCGAGAAGGCGTCGAGGCGCGGGTCCGGCCGGTCGTCGCCGGGCAAAACCGCAAGTTTGACCCCCTGCGCCCGTGCCGTCGCGGCAGCCCGCTCGATGCCGTAGCGCCAATAGTCGAGCCCGCCGAGGCAGCGGATCACGCAGACCTTGGCGCGGGCGATCACCGCATCGACGTAGAGATCGACCGACATCGGGTGGCGCAGCTGCGCCATCTTGGCGAGCCGCAGCGACGGCAGGCCGGGCTCGGCCGCATGCGCGCGCGCGACAGCCGCGAGGTCGGTATCGGTGAACGACAGAAAGACGATCTCGCCCGGGCTCTGGCCGAGATCGACCGCCGCCTCGCCCTCGTCGAGGGAGACCGTATCGAGGCGGATCAGGTGCATGGCGCGGGCGCCCTCACGGCTCCAACGGGACGCGCGCCGGATGGGCCCGCTTGCGCCGGATGCGCCAGACCAGCCGGAGGAGCAAGGCGGCAAAAAGGACAATCGGCAGCCAGGGCAGGCTCGCGACGGTGAAGCGGAGGGCCGAGGCCGCGCTCTCGCCGAGGATCGGGCCGCTGCGGGCCCAGACCTCCTGCACCGGGGCGAAGGCGCCGGCCCGCGCCCGGCTGGTGCGGAAGTCCACCGTGACGATCTCGGTGTCCACGCGCTCGTCGAGCCCGCGGCGCGTCCCCTCCGCCTCCTCGATCTGGCTCTGAATCTGCGCCAGCTCGCCCGCGATCTTGATCAGATCCTCGGCCCGGTTGTCCGGCTTCTCGGCGAGCGCGGTCAGGCGGGTGCGGTAATCGTTGAGCTGTGCGAGGCGGCGGCCGGTATCGGCAATCGAGGCCGTCAGATCCTCGGCGCGGGTCGCCTGCTCGATCAGCACGACGTCGCCCGCCGCCTCGCCCGGCAGCGGACCGGTGACGAAGGCGACGTAAGGAGCGACCGCGGCATGCGGCAGCCGCACCTCGATCTGCGCCTGCGGCGGGCTCGCGCCGTTGCCGTCCCGGATCGAGGAATTCAGCAGCGTGCAGGTCGCAGCTTCGTTGAGACAGCGGTCGCGGGCGGCGGCGAAGTGCGGCGCCACCCGGTCCGGCCCGAGGCCGACGGTGAGGTCGTGGCGATAGGCGAGCTTGGCCGCGCTTCCGTCACGCGCGGCGGAGACGAAGGGCGCGGGCGCAGGGGCTTGGGCCATCCGCATCGCCCCGTCCGCCTCGCGCCCGCTGTCGGAACAGCCGGCGAGCAGGACGAGGACGGGGACCGCGAGCCAGAGCCCGCGCGGCCGCCGGCCTGCGGCCTCGCCCCGGTTCATCCGCGCAGGGCGGCGGCGACCGCGTCCTGATCGAAGCCCTTCAGGCCGATGACGACGAGGCGTCCGTCACGGGGCTCCGAGCCCTTCCACGGGCGGTCGTAATGGGAGGCGACGCGCCGGCCGACACCCTGCACCACGAGACGCATCGGCTTGCCCTTCACTTCGGCAAAGCCCTTGATCCGCAGCACGCCCTCGGTCTCGGCCGCCTTCTCGACGCGGGCGGACAGATCTTCCGGGCTGCCGGCGATGCCGACGGGGATCGCGACCGATTCGAAATCGTCGTGGTCGTGATCCTCGCCCTCGCCGTGATGCGAGGGACGGGCGTCGAGGTCGTCCTCGGCCGCCGCCGCGATGCCGAGCAGCACACGCGGGTCGAGCCGGCCGTGCTCGGTCTCGACGATCTCGACCGCGCGGGGCAGGTGCGCCTGGATGTCGGCGCGGACCTTGTCGCGGCCCGCCGCGTCGAGCAGGTCGGCCTTGTTGACCACCACGAGGTCGGCGCAGAGGATCTGGTCCTCGAACACCTCCTCCAGCGGATTGTCGTGATCGACCGATTGGTCCGCCGCGCGCTGGTTCGCAAGCGCGTCGGGGTCCTCGGCGAACATCCCTGCGGCGACCGCCGGGCCGTCCACCACCGCGACCACGCCGTCCACGGTGACCCGCGAGCGGATCGCCGGCCACTGGAACGCCTGGACCAGGGGCTTGGGCAGGGCGAGGCCGGAGGTCTCGATCAGGATGTGCTCCGGCGGCTCGGGCCGGTCGAGCAGCTTGGTCAGCGCCGGCACGAAATCGTCGGCCACGGTGCAGCAGATGCAGCCGTTGGGCAGCTCCACCACCGAATCCTCGTTGCAGCCCTCGATGCCGCAGGCGGCGAGGAACGAGCCGTCGAAGCCGAGATCGCCGAACTCGTTGACGATGATGGCAAGGCGGCGCCCGCGGGCGTTCTCGACGGTGTGGCGCACGAGCGTCGTCTTGCCGGCTCCGAGGAAGCCGGTGACGATGGTGCAGGGGATCTTGTCCACGAGGCTCATGGCTCTGAGACTTCCGGTTCGGGGCCAGCTGAGTGTCTCTCACGAAACTCCTGTCCAGGAGTTTCGTGAGGAACTCTGAGCGGCGGGATGCGGGCAACGACGCCCTTGCGAAACGCCTCCGGGCGCTCGCGCCAGGGCACGACGCCGTCGGGGGTCTCGAGGTAGCGACGCAGGCCCGCCAGAAGGGTTCGGGCGGAGGTGTCGGGGTCTTCGAGCGCGTCGAAGTCGCCGTAGACGTAGGTCCAGCGGTCGGGCGAGACGACCGCGACGGTGCAGGGCCGCTTGCAGACCGAGAGGCACTCGGCACCCTCGATCGTCAGGCCCGGCACGGGCTCGCGCCCGGCCTCCGCCAGCAGCGCGGCCAGCAGCTTGGCCCCGGCGCGCGGCTCGGAGACATCGCCCGCCGCGCGACAGGTGGTGCAGACCGACAGGATGGCGGTATCGGGATCAGGCATTCGCACGGGCACCCGCCTCGCGGCCGAACAGCCCCCAGGCCCAGCCATAGGCGAGCCCGATCACCGCCCAGAACACGAAGCCGATGGCGAGCGCGCGCGCAGCGAACTGCGCGGCCGTGGCCGGCGGCACCTGCGAGGAGACGGTGTCGATCGATTGCGGCGCGCCCGCGAGATGCGGCGCGACGATGAGCACGAGGCCACCGAGGATCGTCAGCGGCACCCGCCGCACGGCGATCAGGTAGAGGCCGAGCCCGGTCGCCACCACCGTCATCAGCCACCACGACTGGCGCAGCACAAGCGGCGCGGCGCCCATACCCGGCAGTTCCGGCGGCAGGCCGATGGCCGGGGCGAGGACCACCGCGAGGAAGCCGGCGATGCCGACGACGAGTCCGCCCTGCGGGGTCGGCTCGCGGCGCAGCGCCAGCATTACCGCCGCGAGCAGCAGCGCGTAGCCGACGCCGCCGACCAGCGTGGCGAGACCGGTGAAGGCCATCCGCTGAAGGCCCGGCGCGGGCTGCCACGCGTCGGCCTTGCCGTGATCGTGTCCGCCCTCGCCATGCGCATGCGCGTGGGCCGGGACGATCAGAGCGGCGAAGGAGGTCTCATCGCGGGAGGGCGCGAGGGCGGCATGCGCGCCCTCGCCTTCAAAGGTCTCCGCCTGAAGGATCAGCGGGGAGGTCAGCGTGAGCTGCAGGCCCGTCGCGACGACGGACGCGAGGAAGCCGGCGACGAGCGCCGCCGACAGCAACCGGATGATCATGGAACTGCTTGAAGCCGCTGGATGCGCGGATCAGTGGCAGGGGAAGTTCTGCGCGTGGCGGAAATCGTGCGCCGCGTTGTGCAGGACGCTCGCCGGAGCAAAGCCCGCCACGAAGACGAGACCGAGGCCGAGGAAGGCGGCGACGAGGAGCGCGCGGGCGCCCTCGGCCGAACGGGTGGTGGCGGCCTGGGTCTGAAGGGTCGCAGTCGTCATCGGGTCACGAGCTCCGGCCGCCCCACCGGCGGCGTTCGAGAACAAAACTTCGCTGGACGGCAGGTCTCCTGGCTCGCGGCTGGTATCGTGCCTGCCGCCTTCCCGGATCACCCGGTGGCTCGTGGCAGGAACTCGCCGCTTACAGTTGCGGGGGCAGCCGCGGAATCGAGGCTTCTGGAAAACCTCTCACCGCATTCCCTTTTCACCCCGTTGCCGGGGCACCGTCACGGAGCGGTCATAGCCTGATGCGGACGGACGCACAACGTGTCCCGGACCGGCCGCGATTACCGCAGCGCCCAGAGGAAGGCCGTCACCGCCGCCAGACCGAGTCCGCTGCGGACTGCGTGCAGGCGGATCCAGCGTTGCATCAGCGGCGCCACGACCGGATCGGCACTCGATGCGGCGAGCAGGGCACGGTTGGTCGGCATGATCGCCAGCATCGTATAGGGCCAGTTGGCGAGCGCGAGCGCCGCCCCGAGCCCCCATCGCGGATCGCCGGTACGCGCCCAGGCGAGCAGACCGAGGGCGGTGGCGGCCAGCGCCAAGCCGCCCTGCATCCGGGTCGCGCGGCGATAGCTCGGGCGCCATTGCTGCAATTGGGAGGCCGGGCCGAGGACCAGCCGGGCCGGATGCTCCACGAAGCCGACATAGAGCGCGGCGCCGGCAAAGGCCGCCGCCGCGACGAGGGCGAGTTCACCGATCAGCATCGTGGTCTCCCGGTTGTTCGCCGCTCCGGCGTTCGCCGGCCCGCTCGCCGATGGTTCGCACGAGTGTGCGGGCCGCCTCGAGCGCCGCAGGGTCGAGACCGCGGGCAAGTGCAGCCGCCCAGGGCGCCTGCCGCACCGCCGCCGCCGCGTAGGCATCCCGACCCGCGGGCGTGAGGAGAACGAGGCGGGCGCGCAGGTGGTGGGGATTGTCCGCCAAGCTCACGAGGCCCGCTTTCGCCAGCTCATTGACCGTCCGCTGCACGCCCTGGCGCGTCATGCCCATGTCGCGGGCGATGCGGGCGACCGGCAGCGGCTGCGCCGCGAGCGCGACGGCGCCCAGAACCTGCCAGCGGGCGCTGGTGAGGCCGAGATCCCCCACCAGCCGGTCGCCGGCGGCCAGCAGCGCGCCGCTAGACCGGAAGATCTCCAGCACCAGAGCCGTCGCGGCGTCCGCAGCCTCGTGTTCCGGCCGTTTCATGACAATATGCTGCCGATTTGACAACACGTTGTCAATAGACTGGCTTTGACGCGCTGGCGGCGCCTGAGGCAAAGGGTGCGGATGCTTCAGGCCGCCCCCCGGATGACCCTGGTGCTCGGCGGTGCGCGCTCGGGCAAGAGCGCCTATGCCGAGCGGCTGATCGAGGCCTGTCCCGCCCCCTGGCTCTACATCGCCACGGCGCAGGCCTGGGACGAGGAGATGCGGGTCCGCATCGCCGAGCACCGGGCGCGGCGCTCCGGCTCCTGGCACACCCTCGACGTGCCGATGGCGCTGCCGGAGGCGGTGGCTGCCGCGACCGGGCCGGTGCTGGTCGATTGCCTCACGCTCTGGCTCACCAACCTGCTGCTGGCCGAGGCCGATCTCGATGCGGCGACCGAGGCCCTGGCACGGGCCTGCGCCGCGGCGCCGGGTCCGCTGGTGCTGGTGGCCAACGAAGTCGGCCTCGGCATCGTGCCGGACAACGCCCTCGCCCGCCGCTTCCGCGATGCGGCCGGGCGGCTGCACCAGCGGCTGGCGCGCGAGGCCGACCGGGTCGTGCTCACCGTCGCCGGGCTGCCGCTGACGGTCAAACCCTCACGCGAGAATCCTTGATGACCGAAGACGACACGCGCCACCGCGAAAAGATGGCCAAGCGCAAGGCGGTGCAGGACGCCGAGGTCGCCTCGAAGAAGATCGAGAAGGGCCTGCTGATCGTCCATACCGGCCCCGGCAAGGGCAAGACGACGGCCGCCCTCGGCCTCGTGCTGCGCATGCTCGGGCGGGGTCACCGGGTCGGCGTGGTGCAGTTCATCAAGGGCGCCTGGGACACGGGCGAGGCCCGTGCGCTCAAAAGCTTCGGCGACCAGATCGTCTGGCAGGCGCTCGGCGAGGGCTTCACCTGGGAGACGCAGGACAAGGCCCGCGACATCGCCGCCTGCCATAACGCCTGGGAAACCGCGCGCGCTCTGATGGCGGACGAGAGCATCCGCCTGCTCGTCCTCGACGAGCTGAACATCGCCCTGCGCTACGACTACCTCGAACTCGACGCGGTGCTCGCCGACCTCGCCGCCCGGCGCCCCGACCTCCACGTCGTCGTGACCGGCCGCAACGCCAAGCCGGCGCTGATCGAGGCCGCCGACCTCGTCACCGAGATGGGCAGCGTGAAGCACCATTTTTCGGCGGGGGTGAAGGCGCAGGAGGGGATCGAGTTCTGACGCCCGGCCCAAGGGCCAGGGATCGGTGCGCCGCTTCCGGTCGCCGGCGCTCTCCCCCGGACTGAGAGCATCCGAAGTTCGGGCACGACGCGCGGTGATGTCCGCCAAGTCCGATCTGGCCAAGTCCGATATGGGCCCGCGTCACGAAATGCCGGATCCCTGACCGTTTCGGCCCCGGGCGCGATGGCGCAGCGGGCGTATCCTGAGAGACACGCCCATTCGGCACGATCGATGCCGACCTGGCGATATTGAATTATATCAGCACAAGATCGACCCTAAGCCTGGAAACTCAGCACTCATCTGCCGTGAGCCGCCAAGGCATCGTGTGAGAGTCCTACAAGGCAGGCCAAGTGTCAGGCCTACCCTGTTATAACAATTGATCGCCTGACTTGCGCCACGCATGCAGCCCCGGCCGTCGCCCGGCCGGGCTCATCCTGCCCGTGGACGATGGATCATTGATCGCGTGCGCCTCGCCGGAGGATCGCGTGCGGGCCGCGGCCGGACGGGTCGCGATCGCCCGTCCTCCTCGGCACGTCGGTCGCGAGAGCAAGAAAGGGCACGGCTCCATGGAGCGCAGGGACATCCTCAAGACCGGACTGCTCACGTCGATCGGCTTGGCGGCCGGTGCGACAATCCCGAAGGTGGCGGCCGCGGAGACCGGCAAAGCCGGCGTGCAGCCCGCCGGGATTCCTGCGACGGATGGCGGCGAGTGCTTCCGCGTCGAGAAGGACAGCATGGGTGAGGTGAAGATCCCCTGCGACAAGCTGTGGGGCGCCCAGACGCAGAGGTCGATCGAGAATTTCGACATCGGGATCGAGCGGATGCCGCGTGAGCTCGTGTCGAGCTACGCGATCCTGAAAAAGGCCGCCGCCAACGTCAACTTCGCGGATGGCCGCCTCGGCGAGACGCAGCACAAGCTCATCGTTCAGGTCTGCGACGAGATCCTGGCCGGACAGCACGCGGAGATGTTTCCGCTGCACGTCTGGATGACGGGCAGCGGCACGCAGTTCAACATGAACGTCAACGAGGTGATCGCGAACCGGTCCAGCCAAATCGCCGGTCAGCCGCTCGGGAGCAAGAATCCCGTGCATCCCAACGACCACGTCAACATGGCCCAGTCGTCGAACGACACCTTCCCGACGGCGATGTACATGGCCGCCGCGATCGCGGTCCGGCAGCGGCTCGCGCCTTCCATCACCGAGCTGCGGGACAGCATCGCCGCGAAGGCGGAGGCGTGGAAGGACATCATCAAGATCGGGCGCACCCATATGCAGGATGCCGTCCCGATCACGCTCGGGCAGGAATGGTCGGGCTATTCGGGCATGCTGAGCGACAACCTGGAGCGCTTCGACGACGCGCTGAAGGGCGTGTACCGCCTGGCCCTCGGCGGCACCGCGGTCGGCACCGGCATCAACGCGCAGCCGGGCTTTGCCGAGGCGAGCGCGAAGGAGATCGCGCGGCTGACCGGCCTGCCCTTCGTCACGGCGCCCAACAAGTTCGTGGTCCAAGGCGCGCACGACGCCATCGTCCACCTGTCCGGCACGCTGCGGACGCTGGCCGGCTCGCTCTACAAGATCGCCAACGACATCCGGCTGCTGTCCTGCGGTCCGCGGGCGGGCCTGGCCGAGCTGATCATTCCGGAGAACGAGCCGGGCTCCTCGATCATGCCGGGCAAGACGAATCCGACCCAGGTCGAGGCGCTGACGATGGTCACCCTTCAGGTGATGGGCAACGACGTCAGCACCGGGTTCGGCGGCGCCAGCGGCTCGCTTGAAATGAACGTCTACAAGCCGGTGATGATCTACGACGTCCTGCAGTCGATCCGGCTGCTGAGCGACGGCAGCCGCAACTTCCGCAAGCACCTCATCGAGGGCACGAAGCCCAATCACAAGCGGATCAAGGACTACGTCGATCGCTCGCTCATGCTGGTGACGGCTTTGGCCCCGACGATTG
The DNA here is from genome assembly GCA_900234795.1 of Methylorubrum extorquens. Taxonomy (NCBI): domain Bacteria; kingdom Pseudomonadati; phylum Pseudomonadota; class Alphaproteobacteria; order Hyphomicrobiales; family Methylobacteriaceae; genus Methylorubrum; species Methylorubrum extorquens. The sequence goes on along the minus strand of LT962688.1, from coordinate 4,307,108 downwards.
GCTACGACAAGGCGTCGAAGATCGCTCACCTCGCGCACGAGGAGGATCTCAGCCTGCGGGAGGCGGCGCTCAAGCTCGGCTACGTCTCCGAGGCCGACTACGACCGGATCGTCGATCCGCGCAAGATGATCGCCCCCTACGTCGCCAAGAAGTAGTCTTCTCGCGTGAGGCGGTCCGACCCTCCCAAAACCGCGGGATGATCGGACCGAGCGACCGAAGCCCATCGACCGGGGCGCGGCCTAAGCTGCGTCCCGTCGCGTGCGAAAAATCAATACTCGATGATGTCTTCAAGCGCGTAGTGCTTCACCGTCTTGCGGTTGGCGATCAGCTCGTCGATCGTCGGCTCGCCCTTCATGGCGCGGGCGATGGCGAGCTTCGTCGCCTCGTAATTGGTGCGGTAGAGATCCTTGCGGTCGAGGTTCTCGTCCGTGCCGCAGCGCTCGTCGAGCCAGATCGTGATGATCATGCAGAGTTCGTCGAGGCCGTCCTTCGGCAGGATGCTCTCGATCACGCAATCGACGATGGCGTCAGCCGTGGCCGCCTGAACCACACCGCCCAGCAGCTCGGCATATTCGGCGGTGTGGATCGTGACCTTGGTGGTCATGATCGTGGAGGGGCGCACGAGCTGGTTGAGGTCGCGCACCACGAACATGCGGGTATGGCCCTGGACCTGCCCCAGCATGCTTGCGAAACCGTGGCCCACGGGGCCGCGGGTGGAGCCGATCAGCACCTCCGGCATCGCGTCGGTGAACTGCCCTTCGGCCGCGAGCACGGTCGCCTCGCCGGTGCGGAACCAGATCTCGGACATGTCGGTCATCCCTTACGTTGTCGTGTGGTGTCGCGCCCGGCGGGCGGTCGGCGCGCAGACATCATCCCCGGCCGCGCGCGTCAATCGTCTTCGCCGAGCCGCCCGCCCGCGCCGCGCCCCTGGTCTGAGGCGGCGAAACCCTCCATGTCAGGCTCGGCAAGGACCGGAAGGATCGATTCGATGAACGAGCCCGGCAAGGGCGTTGGAATGGGCAGTGGATCAGGCGAGGGAACGGGCAACGCACCGAGCGGTGAGCGCGGCTGGAGCTTGTCCGCCACGCCGGAGGGCGAGGGCGTGCGCCTCGAACTGGGACTGCCCGATCTCGGCGGCCGCCCCGTCACCGCGATCCTCAGCCTCGACCGCGCCGAGGCGCGGGCCTTCGCTCGGGCGCTGCTCGCCGCGGCGGGCGATGCGACGGAGCGGACCTTCGTCAGTCCGCAAGAAGCCGAGCACGAAACCTGAAGGCGGGCCCGATCGCGCCCCCGATCAGCGCTGGTTGCGCCGTCCGGGCAGCCGCGGCACCGCCGTGCCGCGCGGCTCCACCGGCGCGTCGCAGGCATAGGCGAACTCGGTCTGCAGATCGCTGAACACGGTCTCGCCGGTGATCTTGCAATCCTCGCGCACGGTCTCGTCGAGATAGGTGCGTGCCGCCGTGCGGAAGCGTGCGGCCCGTGTCTCGGCCGGCGGACGCCCGTTGCCGACCCGGCCCACATCGCAGCCCGTCACCTCGCGCAGGGCGTTCGAGACCACCAGAACCCGGCGGCGCTGGCGGTTGTCGTAGACCTCGTAGGGCTCGTTACAGCCGATCGTGACGACCTGCGGCACCTGGCTGACGTAGGTCTGCGAGATGTAGCCGAAGCCGGTGCAGCCCGAGACGGCGAGGCTGCCGCCCAGCACGAGCGGGAGCGCGAGCCACCGAACCGTCGTCGCCATCTGCCGCCTCATACGGTGCCATCTCTCTCTCCCGCGACCGGCAGGAATGGACGCATTGAAACGGTCCAGCTTGCCCGGTCAAGCCGGCCCCGTTCCGGATTGGTCCGACGAGGCCTCACGGCACGGGCCTATGACGGCGCGCTGCGGAACGGACCGGCGGGGCCGCCGCGTTGCCCGCGGAAGGCTTCGCAGGCGGCACGACAGGAAGAGGGACGGCTGAGCATGGTGGAGATCCGGCACGACACGGTGACGGGCAACGGCGTGCAGCTGCACGTCGCCCGGGCCGGAACCGGCAGCCCCCTGGTGCTGCTGCACGGCTGGCCGGAATTCTGGCTGACCTGGGAGCCGGTGATGGCCCGGCTCGCCGACCGCTTCAGCCTGATCGCGCCGGACCTGCGCGGCTTCGGCGCCAGCGAGAAGCCCGATCACGGCCCCCTCGGACAAGGCCGGTCCGGAGGTCCACGCCGCCGACATCGTCGGCCTACTCGATGCCCTCGGCCTCGCGCGTGTCGGGATCGTCGGGCACGATGTCGGCGCCTCTGTCGGGCAAGCCCTCGGGCGCTCGCATCCGGACCGGCTCACCGGCCTGTTCTTCTTCGATTGCCCCTATCCCGGCATCGGCCCGCGTCTGGCCCAACCGGAGATGCTGGCCGAGATCTGGTACCAGTCCTTCCACCTCAAGCCGTTCGCCGCAGAGGTGGTCGGCGCCAGCCGCGAGAGCTGCCGCGCCTATATCGGCCATTTCCTGCGCCACTGGGCCGGCGGGAATCCATCCGCCTTCGACGCGGTGCTCGATGCCTTCACCGACAACTTCCTGGTCCCGGGCAACCTGCAGGGCGGCTTCAACTGGTACCTGAGCCGGCAGGCGGGACGGCTCGCCATGGTGCGGGGCGAGGCGCCGGCCCTGCCGCCGATCCGCGTGCCGACCTGTATCCGCTGGGGCACGCAGGATCCGCTCTTCCCCTACGCCTGGACCGACCGGCTCGGCGAGACCTTCTCGAATCTCGATCTCGCCCCGTTCGAGGGTGCCGGGCACTTTCCGCATCGGGAACGCCCCGAAGAGGCAGCGGCGGCGATCGCGGCGTTCTTCGGGCGGCTGGAAGCTTGAGGCGGCCGGCCGGCATCTGGGTTGCGAGCGCAACGTCCAAGTCGTCACCGCCGAGCCAAGCTTCGAAGATCCGACGCCGACGGTAGCGTTCTCGGCCGAGCGGGCCGCGAACTGACCCGCGCCGGTCAGCGTCTCCGGAAAGACACGTGAACCCAGACTCCGAAATTCACGCAAACGTGCAACAACCGGCGTTACCCAGTTCGATTCCCGGTCAACCGATCGTTCACAAATATCATAGCGTAATCGCCCCAGCGCCGACGTGGCGAAAATTTCGAAAAAACAACTGGGGGGCCGATGCGCGTCCGGAATCTCTTCGTTTCGTGCATGGCCACTGTCGGACTCGTGACCGCGGGTTCGAGCTCTTTCATCGCTTGGCAGGAATGGCAGCGCTGGTCGCAGGCCGACGAGGCACGTCAGCTCGTCGGGGTCCTGGGCGAGATCGCCCGCTTCAACGAGCGCCTCGCCCTCGAACGCGGCTCCTACAACCAGCTTCTGCTCTCGGACAGCGCCGAGCAGGCGCCGATCCGGGCCTCGGCGGAGGCGAACCGCAAGGCGACCGAGGCCGTCGCCGGCCGGATCACGGGCGCCGTCGCGGCCCTGCCCGCCGACAAGCGGGCCGTGCTCGATCAAGCCCTGCAGCCGACGATCCGCCAACTCGAGGGCGCGCGTGCGGCGGCGGATAGCGAGATCGCCAAGCCGCTCAAGGAGCGCGACGAGCAGGCCGCCAAGTCGTTCCAGAAGGCGATCATCGCGGTCGTCGCCCAGAACGCGAAGACGCTCGGCATGATCGAGATCGACATCACCCGGGAGAATCCCGAGGTCGCCCGCTCGGTGCCGGTCGTCAGCCTCGCGATGGAGCTGCGCGACATCGGCGGCAGCCGCTCGATCTGGTTCAGTCAGTATGCGGGCGCCAAGCAGCGCTTCTCTCCGGCCCTGACCGTGCAGATCCACGAGATGAACGGCCGGATCGAGCAGGCTTGGCAGCGGCTGCAGCGCAGCGTGATGCAGGTCGAGACGCAAGGCCCTCTGGTCGATGCCCTCACGATGGTCGAGCGCAACTTCATCGCCGATCCGGGACAGGTGGTGGCGGGGATGTTCGCGGCCGGCCGGGATGGGACCGAGCCGCCGATGACCCTCACGGAATGGCGGCCCCACACCACCAAAATGCTCCAGTCGATCCTCAGCGTCAGGGACGCCGCCCTGCAATCGGCCCTCGCCACCGCCGACGAGACGATCGCCTCGGCGCTGCAGCGCCTCGCCGTGGCGGGGGCGACCCTGCTCCTCGTCATCCTGTTCACCTTCGGCATCGTGGTCTTCTTCACCCGCCGCGTCGTGCAGCCGCTGGCCTCGCTGGCGCGGACCATCACGCAGCTCGTGGAGGGCACACGGGACGTCGAGGTGCCCGGAACGGACCGCCGCGACGAGATCGGCGAAATCGCCCGCGCGGTGGATGTCCTGAAGGCGCACGGCGCCGAGGCGGAGCGGCTGAGAGGAGAGCGAGAGGGCCTGCGGCAATCCGCCGAGGTGGAGCGGCGCCAGAGCCTAGAGCGGACCGCGGACCAGTTCGGCAGTTCGGTCGGCGGCATCGTCGGCCAGGTCGCGACGGCGGCGGGCTCGTTCGAGGCGCAGGCCACGAACCTGGCCGGCACGGCCCGGGAAGCCGACCTGCGTTCGGCGGAGGCCGCACGGCTCTCCCGCTCGGCCTCGCAGAACATCGAGGCCGTGGCCGCGGCCGCGGAGGAGCTGTCCGCTTCGATCGATCAGATCCGTCAGCAGGCGCGGGGGTCGTCCGCGGCAGCCTCGGAGGCCGCTCAGGAAGCCGCCTCGACGGAAGCCAAGGTCGCCGATCTCGGCGCCGCCGCCGCGCGGATCAGCGAAGTGCTCGGCCTCATCCGCGGCGTGGCGGAGCAGACGAACCTGCTGGCGCTCAACGCCACGATCGAGGCCGCCCGCGCCGGCGCCGCCGGCAAGGGTTTCGCCGTCGTCGCCGCCGAGGTGAAGGCGCTGGCGGGTCAGTCGGCCCGGGCCACCGACGAGATCGCGGCGCATATCGGCTCGGTCCGCGTGGCCACGGAGCAGACGGTGCAGGCCATCGGCAACATCACGCAGGCGATCCAGCGCGCCACCGGCATGGCGGACGCGATCGCCTATGCCATCGACGAGCAATCGACCGCGACCCAGGAGATCGCCCACAACATCTCGGCCGCCTCGCACGGCATGCGCCTGGCCACCGGCGAGATCGAATCCGTCATCGGCGCCTCCAGCGCCACGGGGCGTGCGGCGGATCGGGTGCTGCAGGACGCCATCGCGCTGAACGGGCAATCCACCGAGCTCCGGAGTTCCGTCCAGCACTTCGTCGGCTCGATCCGGGCCTGACGCGGCGACTGGGAGCCCCGGCCACTCCCCCTTACTACCCCCGCGCGATGATCTCGCGGATGCGCAGGCCCAGGGTCTCGACCACGAACGGCTTGGTCAGCACCGCCATGCCGGGCTCCAGATGGCCGTTGCCCACCGCCGCGTTCTCGGCATAGCCGGTGATGAACAGCACCTTGAGACCGGGGCGCGAGAGACGGCCCGCATCGGCCATCTGGCGGCCGTTCATGCCGCCGGGCAGCCCGACATCGGAGATGAGCAGGTCGATGCGCACGTCCGATTGCAGCACCTTGAGGCCGCCGGCGCTGTCGGCAGCCTCGATCGCGGTATAGCCGAGGTCTTCCAGCACCTCCGTCACCAGCATCCGCACGGTCGGTTCGTCATCGACCACGAGCACCGTCTCACCCTGCTCGGCACTCGGCGCATCGACCAGGGGGCCGAGCGAATCGAGATCCTCCGCCTCGCCGTGGAAGCGGGGCAGGTAGATGCAGACCGTCGTGCCCTGGCCGAGTTCGGAATAGATCCGCACCTGCCCGCCCGTCTGCTTGGCGAAGCCGTAGATCATCGACAGGCCGAGACCCGTGCCCTGGCCGGTGGGCTTGGTCGTGAAGAACGGGTCGAACGCCTTGGCCCGCACGTCCGGGCTCATGCCGGTGCCGGTATCGGTCACGCACAGCGAGAGGTACTGGCCCGGCGGAACGTCGTGCTGGTGCGCGGCATGGGCATCGAGCCACTTGTTGGCGGTCTCGATGGTGATGCGCCCGCCCTCGGGCATCGCGTCGCGGGCGTTGATGCAGAGGTTGAGCAGCGCATTCTCGAGCTGCGGCGGATCGACGAGGGAGGGCCAGAGCCCGGCCGCCCCCACCACCTCGATGGTGATGGTGGGACCGACCGTGCGCCGGATCAGATCCTCCATGCCCATCACCAGCCGGTTCACGTCGGTGGGCCGCGGGTCCAGCGTCTGGCGGCGGGAGAAGGCGAGCAGGCGGTGGGTCAGCGCGGCAGCGCGCTTGGCCGCGCCTTGGGCGGCGCCCATGTAGCGGTCGACATCCTTGAGCCGGCCCTGGCTGATGCGGGTCTGCATCAGCTCCAGGCTGCCCGAGATGCCGGCGAGCAAGTTGTTGAAGTCGTGGGCGAGGCCACCGGTGAGCTGGCCCACCGCCTCCATCTTCTGCGACTGGCGCAGGGCCTCCTCGGCCTCGGCCAGGGCGCGGGCCTGCCCCTTGATCGCGGTGACGTCGCGCACCGAGGCGTAGATGAGCCCCTGGCGCGGCACGGTGTTCCAGGAGAACCAGCGGTAATCCCCGTCGCGGGTCCGGTAGCGGTTCTCGAAACCGAGCTGCATCTCGCCGCGGGCGAGGCTGGCGGCGGCCGCGAGCGTCAATTCCCGGTCCTCCGGGTGGACGAAGTCGAGGAAGGGGACCGCCTTCAACTCGGCCTCGCTCCAGCCCAGCGTGGCGCTCCAGGCCGGGTTGAGGCTGACGAAGCGGCCCTCGAAATCGGCCACGGCCAGAAGGTCGCTCGACGCCTGCCAGATCTGATCGCGCTCGGCGGTGCGAGCGGCGACCTGCTCCTCCAGGGTCTCGTTGAGCCGGTGCAGGGCATCCTGGACCGCACGCAGATCGGTGATGTCGGTGTTGGTGCCGAACCAGCGCACGACGGTGCCGGTCTCGTCGCGGATCGGCACGATGCGGGTCAGGAAGGGGCTGAACGTGCCGTCCCGGCCGCGCAGCGGGGAAGGTCATGTCGAAGCGCTCGCCGGTGGCGATGGAGTGCTGCCAGCGCTCGGTCACGCCGGGCAGCGCGGCGGGATCGTGCACCGCCTTCCAGCCCCAGCCCTGCATGCTCTCGGCATCGGTGCCGGTGTAGTCGTACCAGCGCCGATTGTACCAGTAGATGTGGCCGTCGGCCCGGGCCATCCAGCACAGGGCCGGGATGTTGTCGGCCAGCGTCTCGAACTCGACCGCCTTCTCGCGCAGGAGCGCGGTGGCCCGGTCGCGCTCGGCCGCGACGGCGCGACGCTCCTCCACGTCGATGAGCACGCCGGGAAAGCTGAGCGGCGTGGCGTCGGGCGCATGATCGACCCGGCCGTTGGCCTCGATCCAGTAATAGCGCCCGTCCGCCCGCCGCACCCGGTACTGGTGGGCGTAGGCGCCGCCGCGGGCAATGGCCTCGCCGATCGCTTTCGCCAGCCCGGCCTTGTCGTCGGGATGGACCGTCTCGACCACCTGGGCGAGGCTCAGGCCCTCGCGGCCGAGCGCCGAATCGAGGCCGAAGGCGCGGGCGAACCCCTCGTCCACGGTGAAGCGGTCGCTGGGCAGATCCCAGAACCACGTGCCGACGATCGCGCCGGCGGAGAGCGCGAGCTGGACCCGCTCGGCGTTGACGCGGGCGAGCGCCTCGCTCTCTCTCGCAGCCGCCGCTCGACCTCGATCCGCTCGGTCACGTCGAGTTCGGCCACCACGCCGCCGACGATGGCGCCCGCGCGATCGCGGATCGGTGCGGCGTTGTTCAGGAACAGGCGCCGCCCGCCGCCGTCGAAGCGCTCAATCTCGACGAGTTCGCCGCGCACGGTCTCGCCGTGCAGCAGGGCGCGGGCCATGCCCCATTCCTCGGCGCGCAGGCGCTCGCCCGTCTCCGGCCAGTAGCCGACCCAGTCGCCGTAGCTTTCCCAATTCACGGTCTGCGGCGGCATCCCCCAGATCTCGCGGTTGGCGACGTTGTCGTGGACGATCCGCCCTTCCGCGTCGGCGATGATCACGCCGACCGGCAGCCCCTGGAGGGTCGCCGCCAGGAAGGATTCGCTGCGGCGCAGGGCTGCCTCGCTCTCCCGCTGGAGCGCCTCCATGCGGATGCGCTTCGTCGTCTCGTTGGTGAAGACGAACAGGCCGGCGATGCGGCCCTCCCCGTCGAGCACCCGCGAGTAGGAGAAGCTCCACCACGTCTGCGCCTCGCCCCGGTCGGTGGCCAGCGTCCAGGGCAGATCCTCGAAGCGGCGGCTCTTGCCGGCGAAGGCGTCGTCGATGATCGGCTTGGCCTGATCCCAGGCATCGGCCCAGACCCGGTCGAAGCGCTCGCCCATGGCCCAGGGGAGACGGGGTCCCAGCAGCGGGAAGTAGGTGTCGTTGAAGAAGAAGTGCAGCTCCGGCCCCCAGGCCAGGATCATGCTCTCGGGCGAGTTCAGCACGAGGCTGAGCGCGGTGCGCAGCGATTCCGGCCAGGTCTGCGGGGGCCCGAGGGGATGATCCGACCAGTCGCGCTCGGCGATCATGCGGGCGGCCTCGCCGCCGCCGGCCAGGAACGGGAGTGAGTCGGTCATCAGGCCGGGATTGCACAGGTCGCGCCCGGCCACCAGAGTCCGGGCCGCGTCCCAATTCGAACGTGATCGGGCCCGGCCGGCCGGTTCCGAATGCCCGGCGACGGATGCGGTTCATCCCGACAGCTTGGACCACCCGCCTTGGGAAGACTGTCTTCTCACGCTTTCGCCATGGGACGTCGAGCAGCCGGGCGGTGCCATCGTCCGAGAACAAGGCCGTTGCCGAGGAGCACGAACAGGAGGCCCAAGCCGACCAACGGCGTGACCCGGTAGCTTTCGGCAAAGACCGAGATCGTCAGGGCGACGACCGGAAAGAGCACGGTCATAGAGGCCGCCCGCTCCGGTCCGAGGCGGTGAACGACGGTGAGGTAGGTGGTGAAGCCGATCACCGAGCCGGGGATGGCGAGATAGAGGAGAGATCCGACATAGACGGGTGAGGTTTCGAAGGCGAAAGGGATGCCCTGCACCAGGGCGACGAGCGACACGATCCCGGCCCCGTACAGCATCGCCCAGGCGTTCACCGACGCGACCTGCAGGCCATGGCGCTGGTTGCGGGCCGAGACGAGGTTGCCGGCGGAAAAGAACCACGTGCCGAGCAGCGCCAAACCTAAGCCGAACGCCGTGTCGGCGCCGAATTGCGTGCTCGTCACCGTTTCCCAGAACAAGCAGGCGATCCCCGCGACGCCGAACATCGCACCGCCCAGAACCCGGCCCTCCGGCTTGCGGCGATGGATCAGGAAGGCGTTCGCCATGTTGAAGATCGTGGCCGCCGAGAACACCACCGAGACGATGCCGCTCGGGACGTAGATCGTCGCGTTGTAAAAACACAGGAAGTTGCACGAGAAGAGGCAGACGGCCTGAAGCGCGACGAAGGGCTGATGGCGAAGGGCGATGGGTTGGACGCGCCGCATCGCGACCAAAGCCACGAACAGCACCGATCCGGCCAGGGCGAAGCGGTACGCGATCGAGACCTCGACGGGCACGGCCCCGAGCTGGCTCTTGATGGCGATCCAAGTCGTGCCCCAGATCAGGACGGTCAGCGCGTAGAAGAAGGCGGTCACGGGCGGTCCCTTGAGGCCGGTTGAGGCCACCGAGAGAACAGCCGATGCCGCACCACGATGCTTTCGCGGATCGGCGACGGCTTTGCACAATCTTGGGCTTTTCCCGCGGGCGCGTTGCACCGATGCGAGGCGCAGTCCAAGGAACGAGGCGTCTCTCTCGGCGGTGAGCATGGAACGCCCGTCCCCCAGCGTTGCCCGCACCCTCTCCCGGACCGGCGCGCAGCTGATGCGGTCGGGAACGATCGGGCGCGGACTCTCGCTCGCCGAGTGGAGCAACCGAGACAACCAAGCCCGTTACGATCGGCCCGATCACCACACGCTCAGCATCTATCTCGACGGGGGCGAGCGCGTCGTGCGCGAAGACCGGCATTTGTCGGGCGGCGGGCCGGACAAGCTCTGCCTCTTGCCCGCCGGACACGAGAGCCGCTGGCACATCGGCGGATCGCTCCGGATGTTCCACCTTTATATCGAGCCTGACGTGCTCGCCTATCGGGCGTTGACGGCCTTCGACGTCGATCCGCGCCGGATCAACGTTCAAGACCTGACCTTCTCCGACGATCCCGCGATGGCGATGATCGTTCGCGGTGGCGTGATGCCGCTCGACTGGAAGGAGGGAGGCGATGGCCCGGCGCTGGATGCCGCCTGCCACCTCCTCGTTCACCGCCTCCTCCGGCACTACGCCAAGACCGCGGGGCAGGCGTCCGTCCGCGGTGGCCTGTCGCCCACGACGCGGCGACGGATCGCAGCGTTGATCGAAGCGCATCTCGACGAGCCGTTGACGCTCGATCGATTGGCCGCGGAAGCTCGCCTCAGCACGTTCCACTTCGCCAAGATGTTTCGGGTGAGCTTCGGCATGCCCCCGCATCGCTATCTCGGGGCACGGCGTATCGAGCGGGCAAAACAGCTCTTGAGAGGGGAACCGGCCGGACTGGCCGAAGTGGCGCTGGCCTGCGGCTATGCCTCGCAGAGCCACTTCACGCGCGCCTTCAAGACCGCGACCCAGATGACGCCCGGCGAATGGAAAAAGCGATCGTGACCGCCGATTCCTAAAACGGCCGTGACGACAGCCGCCCTGCCGGTCGTCACCTCCGCTACGCCGCGCGGCCGCGCCGTCCCTCGACCAGCCACATCGCCAGCACGGCGGCGGCGAGGGCCACGAGCGCCCACAGGCCGATGCCGAGGGGATAGACCTCGACGCCGCGTATCGTGGCGCTGTCGCTCGGGCGGAAGCCGATCCAGTCGGCGCCGCCCAGACGGCCGCCGCGGGTGATCTGGAGGCGGGGCACCTCGATGCCGCCGCCGGCCGCCGCCACCCGACGCACCGTGCCGCCGGAGCCGTCCGCCACGCCCTTCAGCCGATCGGTATCGCTGAACACGTCGGCGAGTTCGCGCGGGTTGGCCGGGCCGACGCTGACGAAGGCGACGAGGTTGCCCGAGCGGATGGTGTGAAGCCCGAGCCCCTCCGCCTCGAAGGTCGCGGTGAACAGGCCGGTCTCGGCCTTCGACAGGTCGAGGCTGCGCTCCTTGCCGGTCGGACCGGTGATCGTGACCGGGCCGGCCTCCTCGGCCATGGTCTGGCGCTCGACGCGGACCTCGCGGCCCCGGCCCGTGGTCTGGGCACGCAGGGCCTCCTCTTCGAGGGCGGGCTCCTTCATCAGCCAGTGGGCGAGGCGCCGCAGCAGATCGAGATAGGGGCCGCCCTGCTGGTAGCCGCGGGCCCAGAGCCAGGCCTGATCGGACAGCATCAGGGCGACGCGGCCCTTCTCCTCACGCGAGAGCGCCAGGAGCGGCAGGCCGTTGGCGCCCGACAGGATCGGCTGCACGCCGGGACGGGTCTGGGCCGAGACGATGCGCAGCCAGTCGCCCCAGGCCGGCGGATTCGCCTCCGAGCCCGGCAGCGCCCGGGTGACGGGGTGGCGGTGGCCGGTCTCGGTGAGCGTCGCCTTGAACGGCTGCTCGACCACCTTCATCGAGGGATCGCCCGGCAGGATCGAGGCGAGCCGGGTGCGGGCGAGGCTGGCGGGACCGGCGAATTCCGGCCCGGCGGCGATGAGGAGCGCACCGCCCTCGCGGACGTAGCGGGCGATGTTGTCGAAATAGGCGGACGGCAGCACGCTCTGGTTGGCGTAGCGGTCGAAGATGATGAGGTCGAAATCCTTGATCTTCTGGACGAACAGCTCGCGGGTCGGGAAGGCGATCAGCGAGAGTTCGGAGATCGGGGTGCCGTCCTGCTTCTCCGGCGGCCTGAGAATGGTGAAGTGGACGAGATCGACGGAAGCGTCCGACTTCAGCAGGTTGCGCCAGGTGCGCTCGCCCTGATGCGGCTCGCCGGAAACGAGCAGCACCCGCAGTTTTTCGCGAATTCCTTCGATGGGCAGGACGGCGCGGTTATTGACCGTGGTCAGCTCGCCCGGCAGCGGCTCGACCTCGATCTCGACCACGTTCGGGCCGCCATGCTCGATATGCGTGGTGAGCGAGAACGGCACGCCGGTGGCGATGCTCTGGCGGTCGATCTCCTCGCCGTCGCGGCGCACGGTGACAGTCGCCGTGCCGGTGCCGCCGCGCTCCATCACCTCGCCGCGCAAGGTGACGTCCCGGCCGACGATGCCGAAGCGGGGCGCCTCCAGCATCTTGATCTGACGGTCGCGCTCGTCCGGCCGTCCTGTGACGAGAACGTGCAGCGGCGCCTTGAGGCCAAGCGCTTCGAGCGAGGCGGGGATGTCGTGCACCACGCCGTCGGTGAGCATCACCACGCCGGCGATCCGCTCCGGCGGCACGTCGGCGAGCGCCTGGGTCAGCGCCGTGAACAGCTTGGTGCCGTCGTCGCCCTCCCCGCCCTGGGCGTCGCCGACCTCGATGAAGCGGGGCTCGATATTCGCCAGCGCGCCGAAGCGGCGCTCCAGCTCGGCTTTCACCGCGTCGGTCATGGCCGGGCGATCGCCCAAGCTTTGCGAGCCGGAGCGATCGACGACGATGGCCGCCACGTCCTTCACCGGGTCGCGGTCCTCGCGCACGAGCGAGGGATTGGCGAGCGCCGCGATGACGAGGCCGAGCGCCACCGCCCGCAACAGGGCCGTGCGCCCACGCGCGAGGACCGCGACGACGGCGAGGATCACGGCGAGCACGCCGAATCCGACGAGCACCGGCCAGGGGACGAGGGGCGTGAAGCTGAGGCTCAGCATCGGGCGGGGCCTTCAGTGGAAACGACAAAAATCCCTCCCCCCGCTGCGGGGGAGGGTGCCTGCGGAGCAGGCGGGAGAGGGGCCGGCTCAGGCCCTTCCGGAGGCGGCGCTCCCCTCACCCGACCCCCTTCGGGGGCCACCCTCTCCCGCAGAGGGGAGAGGGCGATGTCGGCACGTCGCGCGGAAAAAATCACTGTCCCAACCGCTCCAGCAAGGCCGGCACGTGGACCTGATCGGCCTTGTAGTTCCCGGTCAGGGTGTAGATCACGATGTTGATGCCGCCGCGGAACGCCATCTCGCGCTGGCGCTGGTCGCCGCCGGTGACGGGGTAGAGCGGCTCGCCGTTGCGGCCGACCGCCCAGGCGGCGGCAAGATCGTTGCCGGTGATGATGAGCGGGGTGACGCCGTCGCCGGCCCGAGCCGGACGGCGCTCGCCGCCCTCGCCTGCGGGCGGAATCGTCTCGACCCAGGTCTGGCCGGTACCGAAGCGGCCGGGGAAGGAATCCACCAGGTAGAACGCCTTGGTGAGCACGTGGTCGGCCGGCACCGGCTCAAGCTCCGGCACTTCGAGGGTGGCGAGCATCTTGCGGAGATAGGCCGCTTCCGGGCTCGGCGGGCCGCCGGGGCGGGCGGTCTGGGCATCGCGGGTGTCGAAGATCACCGTGCCGCCGTTGCGCATGAAGGCGTCGATCTTGCGGATCGCCGCCTCGCTCGGCTGCGGCCGGCCGGCGACGATCGGCCAGTAGATCAGCGGGTAGAAGGCGAGTTCGTCCTTCTCCGGATTGAGGCCCGCGGGCTCGCCGGGCTCCAGGGCGGTGCGGGCGACCAGCATCTGGCTTAGGCCCGACAGGCCCGCCCGGCTCGCCGTGTCCGTCGCGGCGTCGCCCGTGACGACGAAGGCAAGGCGGGTGGCTAGCGCCGATTCGATGCCGTTCGGGCGGTTGGCCGGTGATTCCTGCGCCCGTGCCGGAGGCGGGGCGAAGACCAGCGCAAGGCCGAGCAAAACCGGCAGAAGCAGGGCGGCCGGTGCCGCCTTCCCGTGTGAACCTCGACCGAACTTGCGAAAAAATCCGCCGAGCCAGAGGCCGGCCAGGGTGTCGAGGGCCAGAAGGGCCAGCGCGAGGGTGAACAGCAGCGCGCGCAGATCCAGCGTCTCGGCGCCCGCGAGCGAACCCGTGCGGGCGCCCTTGAGGCCGGTGAGGTCGAGGGGTTGCAGCCGGTCGCCGGGCGCCAGCGCGTTGACGGCGATGCCGCCCTCCGCCGTGCCGTAGAAGCCGGGCGGGTGTTCGGGGCCGGCGCGGTCGGCGAAATCGGCCGGCACGGCCGTGGCGCTCGCCGGCGGCGAGCCGAGCGCACCGAAGCCGTCGAGGGTCAGGCGCGGCGCCAGCAAAAAGCGGCCTTCGCCGGCCGCCCGTCGCCCTCGCCGAGCTTGGCCGAGGGGCCGGCGAGCCCGACGACCCGGCGCAGCATGTCTACGAACAGCCCCGATAGCGGCAGGTTCGACCACGTCGTGTCGGCGGTCACATGAAACAACACCACGAGCCCCTGCCCCCGCTTCTGCGCCGTGACGATGGGCGTGCCATCCTCCAGCGCCGCCCAGGTCTTGCCCGGCAGGTCGCCGTCGGGCTCGGCGAGGATCTGGCGGCGCACGCCGATATCGGCCGGCGGGTTCAGGCCGGCGAAGGGACTCTCGGGGGCAAAGGCCGCGAGCGTGCGCGGCCGGTCCCAGGAGAGGGTGCCGCCGAGCGAGCGCCCGCCCCGGCGCAGGCGCACCGGCACGAGCGGATCGTTGCCGGCGGCGAGCCGGGGACCGGCGAAGCGCAGCAACAGCCCGCCCTCGTCCACGAATTGCTCGACCCGCGCGAGGGTGCGCTCGTCCAGCGCGCCGACATCGGCGAGCGCCAGCACCGAGACCTGATTGTCGAGCATCTGGCCGATGGACTCGGCCGTGCCCTGGCCGCCGCGGGGCTGCTGCACGTCGGCGAAGGGGGGTGAGCGCCTTGGCGAGGTAGTAGGTCGGCGCGAGCAGCGGCTGGGCCTGATCGAGCGTGCCGCCGAAGACGAGGCCGACCCGGCGGCGCTTGCCGCGCTCGTCCATCAGCACCACGGCGCCGGCCGAACGCTCGCCCTCGATCTCGAGGCGGGCGATGGCGTTGCGCAGCTCCACCGGCAGGTCGAAGCTGACACGGGTCTCGCGCGCCTCCGGCTCCAGGGTGAAGCGGCTCTCGGCGAGCGGCAGGCCCTTCTGGTCGAGCGCCCGCACCAGCCCGGTATCGCGGCCGTTGCCTTCGGCCCGCAGCACCTGCGCCGAGAGCTTTTCGCCCGGCTGCACGGGGGAGCCTTCGAGCGCCAGCGCCGGGGATCGCTCGGCCTTCAGCACGGTCACCGCGCTGCCGTGACGCGCCGCCATCTCGCCGAGGGACGTGGCGAAATCGGCCTCGCCCACGCCGCGCACGCCATCGCTGATCCAGACGATCGAGGCGCCGGGCATCCGTTCCAGGAAGGTGCCGATCGAGGCCAAATGCGCCCCGCGGTCACCAAGATGCGGGCGCGGCTTGATCGCGCGCAGGCGCTCCAGCGCGGCGGCCGGGGCCTTCGCCTCGAACGGCGCGGGGGGCTCGGCGCTGGCGACCAGCGCCACCGGGCGACCGTCACGAGCGGCGGCCTCGATCTCGTCGGTCGCCGCGCGTAGGCGGTCGCGCCAGTCGTGGGCAGCGACGACACCGTTGTCGAGGATGAGGAGCAGCGGGTTGCGCCCCGATGCGGCGCCGATGCCGCCGGGATTCCACACCGGTCCGGCCACCGCGAGGATGAGACAGGCGGCGGCGAGAATCCGTAAGGCCAGGAGCCAGGGCGGCGTGCGGGCCGGCGTCTCGCGCTTCGGCAGCAGGTCGGCCATCAGCGCCAGCGGCGGGAAATGGATGCGCTGCGGGCGCGGCGGCGTGACCCGCAGCAGGATCCACAGGGCCGGCAGCGCGACGAGGGCGGCCAGCGCGAGGGGGGCGGCGAAGGTCAGCGGAACTCCGAACAATGCGCTTCGCCTTTCAGCCGAGGCCGCGCGCGGCGGCGACGAGAGTCAGCAGCCGCAGCGCCGCCTCGCTCGCCGGCCGGTCGGTCCGGTGGATCGTCAGCGTCCAGCCCCGCTGTCGGGCGATCTCGGACAGGCCGTCGCGATGGGCCGCGATGCGGGTGCGATAGGCCTCGCCCCATGCCGAGGCCTCGCCGATATCGAGGCTGAGGCCGCCCTCGGGATCGTGCAGAACCGCCTGGCCGGTGAAGGGGAAGGTCTCCTCCACCGGATCGGCCACCAGCACGAGATGGCCGTGGGTGCCGCGCGCCGAGATCGTCTGCACGGCGCTGCGCACCCGATCCAGCGGCGTGAGGAAATCGCTGATCAGCACCACTTCGTCGAACCGGCCGGGCGTCGCTCCCGGCGGCAGATCCTGGGTCAAGCCAGCGCGGTCGTTGACGAGCGCCTGGGCAAGCCGCTCCACGATGCCGCGCGTCGCGCTGGAACGGGTGAGCCCGAGCAGGCCGACGCGCTCGCCGCCCTCCACGAACGTGTCGGCCAGCGCCAGCCCCAGCACCAGCGCCCGCTCGACCTTGGAGGTCTGGGCGAGACTTGAGGCGAAGCCCATGGAGGCGGAGCGGTCGATCCAGATCCAGATGTTGTGGGCCGCCTCCCACTCGCGCTCACGCACATAGAGCCGGTCGTCGCGGGCAGAGCGGCGCCAGTCGACGCGAGCCGCCGCCTCGCCGGGCACGAAGGGGCGGAACTGCCAGAAGCTCTCGCCCGGCCCCGCGCGGCGGCGTCCGTGCAGGCCGTGCGCCAGGGTGCCGGAGACGCGCCGCGATTCGAGCACGAGCCGCGGCATCACCTCGGCGAGCGCCAGGGCGCCACCGGTTTCGGGGCCACCGGGGCGGCGGCTCTCGGCCTCGACGAGCCGGGTGGAGGCCATCCGCGGCGGGCTCAGAGTTTCGCGGCGAGCTGGCCGATCAGGCCGGTCACCGTCTCGCCGTCGGCCCGCGCGGCGAAGGTCACCGCCATGCGGTGCTTGAGCACCGGCTCGGCCAAAGCCTTCACGTCGGCAACGGAGGGGGCGACCCGGCCCTCGATCAGCGCTCGGGCGCGCACAGCCAACGTCAGCGCCTGACTGGCGCGGGGGCCCGGCCCCCACAGCAGCTTCTTGGCAACCGCCGGATCGCCGCCCTCGGGACGGGCCGAGCGCACGAGGTCGAGGATGGCATCGAGCACGGCATCGCCCACCGGCAGGCGCCGCACGAGGCGCTGGGCCGTGAGCAATTGCTCGGTGGTCATCACGGTCTTGGCCCGCGCGTCCTCGACGCCGGTCGTCTCGATCAGGATGCGGCGCTCGGCGGCGCGGTCGGGATAGCCGACATCGATTTCCAGGAGGAAGCGGTCGAGCTGCGCCTCGGGCAGCGGATAGGTGCCCTCCTGCTCGATCGGGTTCTGCGTCGCCAGCACATGGAAGGGGCGCGGCAGGTCGTGGCGCTCGCCCGCGACCGAGACGAAATGCTCCTGCATCGCCTGGAGCAGCGCCGATTGCGTGCGCGGGCTGGCGCGGTTGATCTCGTCGGCCATCAGGAGCTGGGTGAAGACCGGCCCCTTCACGAAGCGGAAGGAGCGGCGGCGCTCGGCATCCTCATCCAGGATCTCGGTGCCGAGGATGTCGGAGGGCATCAGATCCGGCGTGAACTGGACGCGGCGGGCGTCGAGCCCGAGCACGGTGCCCAGCGTCTCGACCAGCTTGGTCTTGGCCAGACCCGGCAGGCCGACGAGCAGGCCGTGGCCGCCGGCCAGGATCGTCACCAGCGCCAGATCGACGATCTTTTCCTGCCCGAAGATGACCCCGTGGATCGCCTCGCGCGCCTGCTCGATCGCGGCGAGGCAGGTTTCGGCGGTGGCGACGATCCCGTCGTCGAGGCTCGTCGTGCTGGCCGATCCGGCGCCCTGTGCCATGAAGTGAACCTTGCGATGGCCGGGCGCGGAGGCCCGGAAAGTGCGGAGTCTGGCGCCGAACGCGGGCCGAACGCAAGCGCGGCGCTGCCGCGCGGCAGATCGGCACTATATGGGCGCTCCAGACGCGGCGGGCAGGACGCCCGCGACATCGTGCATCGCGGGCGGCACGCACCCGCCCCGAGGAAGGCGAGACCGGATGACGGACGAGGAGCGCACGGCCTTCCCCGAGGGGTGGGAGGCTTTCACCGATCCGGGCTTCATCGCCCATGTCGGGCCGGTCTATCACCGGACGGTCGAGGGCACGAAAGCGTTCGCCTTCCGCACCGACGAGCGGCACGGCAACCTCGTCGGCATCGTCCATGGCGGCATGCTGCTCACCTTCGCCGACCGGGCGCTCAGCATCGTCGTGCGCGACGCCTGCGACGGGGCCCGCGCGGTGACGATCGAGATGTCGAGCCAGTTCGTCGGCGCCGCCCAGATCGGCGACCTGATCGAGACGGTGCCGGAGATCGTGCGGAAGACCGCGTCCCTCGTCTTCGTGCGCGGCACGCTCACCAGCGGCGGCCGACCTCTGGCGGCGGTGACGGGAATCTGGAAGGTTTTGCGGGACAAGCCCGGCGACAAATCATGACCCAGAGCACACCCGACGATCCGGCGCTCGCCCGCCTCAGCGCCGCCCTCGGCGAGATCGGCAAACGCGGCCTGCCGCCGGTGGAGCGCTGGAATCCGGAGCATTGCGGCACGATCGACATCCGCATCGCCGCCGACGGCACGTGGTTTCACGACGGCTCGGCGATCCGGCGGCCGAAGCTGGTCAAGCTCTTCGCCTCGATCCTGCGCAAAGAGCCCGACGGCTCGACCGTGCTCGTCACACCGGCCGAGAAAGTCCGCATCACCGTCGAGGATGCGGCATTCGCAGCCGTGGAGATGGCGGTGGAGGGCGAGGGCGAAGGCCGCCGCATCGCCTTCCGCACCAATGTGGACGACCTCGTCTCGGCCGATGCCGAGCATCGCTTGCGCTTCGAGGACGGGGCGGAGGGTCTCAAGCCCTACCTCCATGTCCGCCGCGACCTCTGGGCCCTGGTCACCCGCCCCCTCACCTACGATCTCGTGGAGATGGGCGAAGAGCGCGAGATCGACGGGCAGCGGTGGTTCGGGCTCTGGGCCGGAGAGCATTTCCACCGCATCGCCCCGGCTGAGGCGGCGTGAGGCTGTCCGAGGCGGCGGCCGGGCCCGTGGCGGACGGGCTCGCGGAGGATTTCGGCCTCGATGCCTTCCTGGCGCGGGCGGAAACCCGCCTGAGCCACGTGCCGCCGGGGCCGGGCGTGCCGTTGTCGAACCCGCGCGGCGACCACGACCTCCAGCCGGAGGGTTTTTCCGTTGCGCCGGCCACGCCGCACCGGCCGGCGGCGGTGCTGGTGCCTGTGATCGACCGTCCCGAGGGACCGACGCTGCTGTTCACGAAGCGGGCGGCGCATCTGCGCGACCATTCGGGGCAGGTCGCCTTTCCCGGCGGCAAGGTCGATCCGGAGGATACCACGCCGATCGACACCGCTTTGCGCGAGGCCTGGGAGGAGATCGGGCTTGAGAGCGACGCCGTGCGCCCGCTCGGCTATCTCGATCCCTATCTCTCCGGCACCGGCTTCCTCGTGATGCCGGTGGTTGGGCTCGTGGCGCGCGACGCCGTGCTGCGGCCGAACCCGGCGGAGGTGGCGGCCGTGTTCGAGGTGCCGCTCGCCTTCCTCATGGACCCGGCGCGGCATCTCGTCCGTTCGGCGGAATGGAAGGGCCGGACGCGCTATTTCTACGCCATCCCCTTCGCCGAGCACCTGATCTGGGGCGTCACGGCAGGGATCGTGCACAACCTCCAAGAACGCCTTTATCCCTGAACGTCTTGATCCCTGAACGCCTCGACGCTTGACGGGCGCCCCACGGCCCCTCGCAGATTGCGCCATCCATGCTCCGCCTCGTCCTTCAGGAAATCCTCCTGTTCTCCCTGCCCTTCCTGGCCTTCGCGGGCTGGCTGCTGTTCGCCCGGCGCTCGCCGCTCGACCATGCCGAGTGGAAGCCGCACTGGACGCGGCTGATCCTGGCCGGTCTGTTCATCGTCATCGCCTCCCTCGTCGCGGTCGGCCTGCTCGGGCAGCGCACCCACGACGGCTACGAGCTGCCGCGCTTCGAGAACGGCCGGCTGGTGCCGGGCCATTTCCGATGACCACCGACCCGCTGCCCTCATCCGTTGCCCCGCCGCTGGTCGCGGACGGGCCGGCCCGCCTCCTGGCGCGGGCGGGCGTGCAAGCCTGCCTCGCCGCGCTCGATGCGCCGGGCGAGGAAACGCGCCTCGTCGGCGGCTGCGTGCGCGACGCGCTGCTGGGCACCATCGTCGCCGACATCGACCTCGCCACCACGCTGCGGCCCGAGGCCGTGATGGCCTGCGCCCGCGCCGCCGGGATCAAGGCGGTGGGCACGGGGATCGAGCACGGCACGGTCACCCTCGTCGTCGGCGGCGAGCCGCACGAGGTGACGACCCTGCGCGAGGACGTGGAGACCGACGGGCGCCACGCGGTGGTGCGTTTCGGCCGCGACTTCGTTCGCGATGCCGAGCGGCGCGACTTCACCATCAATGCCCTCTCGCTCGATGCCGAGGGGCGCCTGCACGACACGACCGGGGGTGTCGCCGACCTCGCCGCCGGCCGGGTGCGCTTCATCGGCGACGCCGCGACCCGCCTGCGCGAGGATGCGTTGCGGCTGCTGCGCTTCTTCCGCTTCCACGCCCGCTACGGGAGCGGCGCACCGGACGCAGAGGGCCTCGCCGCCTCCGTCGCCGCGCGTGACAGCCTCGACCGGCTCTCGCGGGAGCGGGTGCGCGCCGAGTTCCTGAAGCTGCTACTCGCGCCCCGCGCCGTCGATGCCGTGGCGATCTTGAGCGAGACCGGCCTGCTTCCCCGCATCCTCGGCGGCGTTGGCGAACTGGGCCGGCTCGCCCGCTGCGCGGCGGCCGAGCCGGGCCTCGACGCCACGGCGCGCTTCGCCGCGCTCGCGGTGCGGACGATCGAGGACGCGGACCGGCTGCAAGCGAGCCTTCGCCTGTCGCGGGCCGAGCACGCGCGCCTCACCGGCTACGCCATCGCCCTCGCGGCCGTGCACGACCGGCCGGTGATCGAGGCCGACGCGGTGCCGGCGCTCGTCGCCACCTATGGCGCCGGGCCCCTGCGTGAGTTGCTGATCGCCCTCGACGGCGAGCCGCGCCCGCGCGTGACACCGGAGGCGTGCACCAAACTCAACCGGATGGAAGCCGCCGGCACGCGCCCCGTCCTCCCGGTCACAGGCGCCGACCTCGTGGCGCGCGGCGTCGCACCGGGCCGGGCGGTCGGTGCGGGGTTGCGGGCGGCCCGGGACCTCTGGCTCGCCAGCGGATGCCGGGACGACGCCGAGACGCGCGAGCGGCTGATCGCGCGGGCGCTGGAAGCCGCGGCAGCGCCGTAGCCCGCGCTTTCGGCAGCGTCCGCGCACGACCCGGGCGCAAAACCAAAAAAGGCGCCGGTTTCCCAGCGCCTTCCAAATTTCGAAGCTCTGACGAAAATTAGCGGCTCAGCGTGTTCTTGGCTTCCTGCATCTGAACGATCTGGGCGTTCAGCGCCTCGCGCTTGGCGAGATCCTGGGTCGCGTCGCGGACGAGTTCCACCGCCTCGATCTCCCGGTCGATCATGCCGGGGGTGACCTCCTCGATCGGCGCGGCGCGCTCGGCCAGAACGGTCACGCTCTTCGGTCCGATATCGGCAAAGCCGCCCTGGACGTAGATGCGCATGCCGTTGCCGGTCGTCTCCGTGACGGTGATGACGCCGACCTTGAGGGTGGTCAGCACCGGGGCGTGGCCCGGCAGCACGGTCATCTCGCCCTCGGAGCCGGGAAGCTGCACGGCCTCGACTTCGCCGGAATACAGCGTCCGCTCGGGGCCGACGAAATCGAAGTGGAAGGTGGCCATCGTCAATCAGGTCCCGAGGTTGGATGTCAGCGCCGGCTGCGGTCGGCGACGAAGCCTGCTCCGAAGCCGATCACGGCGCCGATCAGGGCGAACAGCCCGACATGCTGGAGCTGGCCGGTGGTCAGCTCTCCGCCGCGTGCGCCCGCCGCCGAGTCCTTGTCCTGGATCTCGACGCTGAGCGGGCCGAGCTTGAGCTCGGCGGCCTGCGGCCGGGTCAGGTAGCCGACGAGGCCCCCGACCACGACGCCGACGAGAAGGAGAACGACCTTGGCGTTCACGATCGTTCCCGCGCCCGTGCCTTAGGCGGCCGCGAGCTTCTTGGCCTTTTCCTGGGCGTCCTCGATCGTGCCGACCATGTAGAACGCCGCCTCGGGCAGGTCGTCATACTTGCCTTCGACGAGGCCCTTGAAGCCCTTGATGGTGTCTTCCAGCGGCACCTGGATGCCCGGCGAGCCGGTGAAGATCTCGGCCACCGAGAAGGGCTGCGAGAAGAAGCGCTCGATCTTGCGGGCGCGGGCCACCGTCAGCTTGTCCTCTTCCGACAGCTCGTCCATCCCGAGGATGGCGATGATGTCCTGAAGCGACTTGTAGCGCTGCAGCGTCTGCTGGACCTTACGGGCGACTTCGTAATGCTCTTCGCCGAGGATGGCGGGCGACAGCATGCGCGAGGTCGAGTCGAGCGGATCGACGGCCGGGTAGATACCCTTCTCGGCGATCGAGCGCGACAGCGTCGTGGTCGCGTCCAAGTGGGCGAAGGAGGCGGCGGGCGCCGGGTCGGTCAGGTCGTCGGCCGGGACGTAGATCGCCTGCACCGAGGTGATCGAGCCCTTGGTCGTCGTGGTGATGCGCTCCTGCAGGGCGCCCATGTCGGTGGAGAGCGTCGGCTGATAGCCCACCGCCGAGGGGATGCGGCCGAGCAGCGCCGAGACCTCGGAGCCGGCCTGGGTGAAGCGGAAGATGTTGTCCACGAAGAACAGCACGTCCTGGCCCTGGTCGCGGAAGTCCTCGGCGATGGTGAGGCCGGTGAGCGCGACGCGCGAGCGGGCGCCGGGGGACTCGTTCATCTGGCCGTAGACCAGCGCGCACTTGGAGCCCTCGGCCGAGCCGCCGTTCTCCTTGGGGTTCTTGTTGACGTTGGACTCGATCATCTCGTGGTAGAGATCGTTCCCCTCGCGGGTGCGCTCGCCGACGCCGGCGAAGACCGAGTAGCCCGAGTGAACCTTGGCGATGTTGTTGATCAGCTCCATGATCAGCACGGTCTTGCCGACGCCGGCGCCGCCGAACAGGCCGATCTTGCCGCCCTTGGCGTAGGGGGCGAGCAGGTCGACGACCTTGATGCCCGTCACCAAGATCTGCGACTCGGTCGACTGATCGGTGTAGGGCGGGGCGGGCTGGTGGATGGCGCGCAGGGTGTCCGACTGGATCGGGCCGGCCTCGTCGATCGGCTCGCCGATGACGTTCATGATGCGGCCGAGCGTGTTGTGGCCGACCGGCACCTTGATCGGCGCGCCGGTGTCGCGGACTTCCTGGCCGCGGACGAGGCCCTCGGAGGTGTCCATCGCGATGCAGCGGACGGTGTTCTCACCGAGCTGCTGCGCGACTTCGAGAACGAGGCGGCTGCCCTGGTTCCGGGTCTCGAGCGCGTTCAGGATTTCCGGCAGGTGGTCGTCGAACTGCACGTCCACGACGGGGCCGATGACCTGGGTGATCTTGCCCTTGGCGCCGGTCGTCTGCAGGGGGGAAGCGGTGTTCGCCATTGCGATGATTCCTTTATGCGGCGGTCAGAGCGCTTCCGCGCCCGAAATGATCTCGATGAGTTCCTTGGTGATCATGGCCTGACGCGTCCGGTTGTAGATCAGCGTCTGCTTCTTGATCATCTCGCCCGCGTTGCGGGTCGCCGAATCCATGGCGCTCATGCGTGCGCCCTGCTCGGAGGCGGCGTTCTCGAGCAGCGCCCGGAAGATCTGGACGGTGAGGTTCTTCGGCAGCAGCGTCTCGAGGATCGTCTCCTCGTTCGGCTCGAATTCCATCGCGGCATCGGAGCCGGCGCCCGTGGCGGCAGCGCCCTCGGCCGTCGGCAGCTCAGCCGGGATGAGCTTCTGCGCCGTCGGGATCTGCGAGATCACCGAACGGAACTCCGAGTAGAACAGCGTCGCGACGTCGAACTCGCCGGCCTCGAAGCGGGCGAGGATGTCGTCGGCGATCTCGGCGGCGAAGGGGTAGTCGACCGGCTTGTTGCCGCGGATGTCGCGCGAGGCGATGATCTGGTCGCGGAACTGCCGGCGCAGGACGTCGAGGCCCTTCTTGCCGATCGTCATGATCTTGACGGTCTTGCCGTCGGCCATCAGCCGGTTGGCATGGTCGCGGGCCAGACGGGCGATCGAGGAGTTGAACGCGCCGGCCAAGCCGCGGTCGCCGGTGCAGACGACGAGCAGGTGCACCCGGTCCTGACCCGTGCCGGAGAGCAGGCGCGGAGCGCCGACGCCGCCGATCAGGTTACCGGCGAGGTTGCCGAGCACCTGGGCCATTCTCTCGGCGTAGGGACGCCCGTTCTCGGCGGCATTCTGGGCGCGCCGCAGCTTTGCGGCGGCGACCATCTGCATCGCCTTGGTGATCTTCTGCGTTGCCTTCACCGAGGTGATGCGGTTCCGCAGATCCTTCAAGCTGGGCATCGGTGGGCGTCCGGGTCCGTTCGGAAGGGCCTCTCCTCACCCTGCGGGGAGGAGCCGGAGGTCGGGGTGGCTCAAGCGGCGCCGGAAGCTTCGTCCGGCACCGCCCGACCCCTGCCCCCTCCCGCGTGCGGGAAGGGACGTGCGTTCGTCAGGCGAACGGCGTGTTCTCAGGCGAACGACTTGGCGGTGGCCTCGACCACGCCCTTGAGCGTGTTGGCGTTGGCCTCCGACAGGTCCTTGGAGTCGCGCACGGCGTTCAGCCAATCCTGGTGCTTCGAGCGCAGGGTGCCGAGGAGCTGCTCCTCGAAGGCGCGGACCTTACCCACCGGAAGCTTGTCGAGGTAGCCGTTGACGCCGGCGTAGATCACCGCGACCTGCTCTTCCATCTTCAGCGGCGAGAATTGCGGCTGCTTCAGGAGCTCGGTGAGGCGCGCGCCGCGGTTGAGCAGACGCTGGGTCGAGACGTCGAGATCCGAGCCGAACTGCGCGAAGGCCGCCATCTCGCGGTACTGCGCCAGCTCGCCCTTGATCTTGCCGGCGACCTTTTTCATCGCCTTGGTCTGGGCCGAGGAGCCCACCCGCGAGACCGAGAGGCCGACGTTCACCGCCGGGCGGACGCCCTGGTAGAACAGGTCGGTCTCGAGGAAGATCTGGCCGTCGGTGATCGAGATCACGTTGGTCGGGATGTAGGCCGAGACGTCGTTGGCCTGGGTCTCGATCACCGGAAGCGCGGTGAGCGATCCGTTGCCGGCGGCGTCGCCCATCTTGGCGGCGCGCTCGAGCAGGCGCGAGTGGAGATAGAACACGTCGCCCGGGTACGCCTCGCGGCCCGGCGGGCGGCGCAGCAGCAGCGACATCTGGCGGTAGGCCACGGCCTGCTTGGAGAGGTCGTCATACACGATCACGGCGTGCATGCCGTTGTCGCGGAAATACTCGCCCATGGCGCAGCCGGCGAACGGCGCGATGAACTGCATCGGCGCGGCGTCCGACGCGGTGGCGGCGATGACGATGGAGTATTCCAGGGCGCCCTGGTCCTCCAGCACTTTCACGAACTGGGCCACCGTCGAGCGCTTCTGGCCGATGGCGACGTAGACGCAGTAGAGCTTGGCGTTCTCGTCCGCGCCGGCATGGGCCGACTTCTGGTTCAGAATGGTGTCGAGCGCGATGGCGGTCTTGCCGGTCTGGCGGTCGCCGATGATCAGCTCGCGCTGGCCGCGGCCGACCGGGATCAGGGCGTCGATCGCCTTGAGGCCGGTGGACATCGGCTCGTGCACCGACTTGCGCGGGATGATGCCCGGCGCCTTCACGTCGACGCGGCGACGCTCGGTCGACTGGATCGGGCCCTTGCCGTCGATCGGGTTGCCGAGGCCGTCGACCACGCGGCCGAGCAGACCCTTGCCGACCGGCACGTCCACGATGGAGCCGGTCCGCTTGACGGTCTGGCCTTCCTTGATCTCACGGTCGGAGCCGAAGATCACGACGCCGACATTGTCCTGCTCGAGGTTGAGGGCCATGCCGCGCACGCCCGACTCGAACTCGACCATCTCACCGGCCTGGACGTTGTCGAGGCCGTAGACGCGGGCGATGCCGTCGCCGACCGCGAGCACCTGCCCGACTTCCGTGACCTCGGCCTCCTGGCCAAAATTCTTGATCTGCTCTTTCAGGATCGCGGAGATCTCGGCGGCGCGGATGTCCATCGTCGGGCCTCTTTAAAGGTCTGGGGCTGTCTGTTCGGCTGTCGGGAGGTTCGCGAGGGTCTGATCGAGACCGCTCAGCGGGCTTCCCGCATGGCGAGGCGAATGCTGTTGAGCTTGGTCCGGAGCGAGGCGTCGACCATGCGCGAGCCCATCTTGACGACGATGCCGCCGATCAGGCTCGGGTCGATGTGGAGATCGAGATCGATCTCGCTTTTGGCGACGTCGCGCAGCGAGGCCTTGATGTCCTCGATCACCGCGTCGGAGGGCTTCTCGGCGACGCGGACCTCGGCGCGGATGATGCCCTTGGATTCACGCACCTTCTCGCGATAGGCGCGGATCATGCCCGGCAGGGCGAAGAGGCGGCGGTTGGCGGCCGTGAGCTTGATGAAGTTGGCGGCCAGGCCCGAGATTCCCGCCCGATCGAGCAGGGCGCCCACGGCAGCCGTCTGCTCCGCGGCCGAGTAGGCCGGGCTCCGCACGAGGCGGCGCAGGTCGTCGCTCTCGCGATAGAGTGCGTCGAACGCGTCGAGGTTCTTCGCGACGTCATCGACCTGACCCTGATCGTGAGCCAGTTCGTACAGGGCCAACGCGTAGCGGCCCGCCACACCGGCCAACAGGGGGACCCTCGGAACCGTTCTGCGCCACCCGTCGCTCTCTCTTGTCCTTGCCCGCCGGCCCCTCATGCTCGAACTCGCCTTGCGGCGACGGCGTGAGACCCGTGGGGATTGGAATTGCACCGGGCTCGGAAGGCCTTGATCGGTCTCCCCGCGGCGCGGCTGTCGCCTAGCATGCGTTCCGAGGGGGGCGCAAGGCAACGTTAGGGCGATGATGGAGCGCTTTCGCGGCATGGCGAACCGCCGCGCGGGCTCACGACGGACCCTGCGCGGCGTTCGTCGAGCCCCGTCCGAGCCCCGTCAGATCCAGCCCTGCAATTCCCGGCGCACCACGTTCTCGATCACCCGCATGCCGAGGTCGGAATCGTTGAGGCAGGGAATGAAGGCGTATTTCTCGCCGCCATTCTCCTCGAAATAGTGGCGGTTCTCGCCGTCGAGTTCCTCCAGCGTCTCCAGGCAGTCGGCGGTGAAGCCCGGCGCCACGATCGCCATGCGCTTCACGCCGGACTTGGCCAGCGCCTGCACGGTCTCGTCGGTATAGGGCTTGAGCCATTCCTCGTTGCCGAAGCGCGACTGGAAGGTCACGCGCATCCGCTCCGGCGTGTAGCCCATCGCTTCGCGGATCAGCCGGCCGGTCTTGAGGCACTGGCAATGGTAGGGGTCGCCCTTGAGCAGATAGCTCTTGGGCACGCCGTGGAACGAGGTGAGGATCACCTCCGGCTCGAAATCGAGCTTGGCCAAACCCTCGCGGATCGATTGGGCCATGGCTTCGATGTAAACGGGATCGTCGTGGTAGGGTGGCGAGACCCGCACGGTCGGCTGCCAGCGCATCTGCATCAGGGCCTTGAAGGCCTGATCGCAGGCGGTGGCCGAGGTCGCCGCCGCGTATTGCGGATAGAGCGGCACCAGCAGGATGCGGTCGCAGCCCTGGTCGAGCAGCGCCTGGATGCGCAGGCTCACCTCCGGCTTGCCGTAGCGCATCGCCCAATCGACCACGACGGAATCGCCCATCGCCGCCTGGAGCTTCTCGCACTGGCCGCGGGTGATCGTCTTGAGCGGCCCCTCGTCGCGTTCGTTGTTCCAGATGCTGGCGTAGTCGCGGCCCTTCGGCCCCGGCCGCTTGGTCAGGATGATGAGATTGAGCAGCGGCCACCAGATCAGCCGCGGCACCTCGATCACCCGGCGGTCGGAGAGGAACTCCTTGAGATAGCGGCGCATCGGCCAGTAGCTCGTGCCCTCGGGGGTGCCGAGATTCATCAGCAGCACGCCGACGCGGCCGGTTCGCACCGCCGGGTGGTCGGGCGGCAGGGCGGTGGGCGCGACCGGCACGGGATCGCGCAGGAGGGTGTGAGGTTCGACGCGTTCGTTCATCGGGTTTCCGGTCACGGGCTCCCCGCCTCCCTCAATGCGGCAAGCGATCCGGTTGTGCGGACCGGCCGTTCGATCTAGAGCAGGCGGCTTTTCAAGGCCAAGGCTCACCCGAGAGAGAACACTCTTGCGGGGAGTCCGGCCCGAATCTCGGCAAACCCTTTGCCCGAAATCGCTCCGGAGGCCAGCGCGACATGCCGTCCCCCCGCTACTTCCTGAAGCACTTCGTGCCGTTCACCGGCTACCCCTATGAGGGGGCGCCGGCCGCGTGCAACCTGTGCGGATGCCGCGACGCCGTCACCGTGGCCGAGACCGACCGGCGGCTCAAGACCCTGCGCTCGATCGCCTGCCTGCAATGCGGCCTGATCCGCACCGATCCGATGCCGACACCGGACGAGCTGGCCGAATATTATTCGACCGCCTACCGCGCCGATTATCAGCTCGCCTTCGCGGGCGGGCCGCCGCGCCACCATCTCAACCGCTCGGCCCGCGAGGCGACGTTCCGCGCCGACCTGCTGGCGCCGAAGCTGAAGGCGGGCGCGCAGCTGCTCGATTTCGGCTCAGGCTCCGGCGAGTTCCTGGCGGAGGCCAAACGGCGCGGCTGCGAGGTGATCGGCGTCGAGCCCGGCCGCGACTACGCGACCTTTGCCCGGACGCATCACGGCGTCGAGGTGCTCGACGAGGCCGAGGACCCGAACCGCTTCCCCGCCGGCCATTTCGACGTGATCTCAACGCACCACGTGCTGGAGCATCTGCGCAACCCGGCCGAGACGATGGAGCGGCTGGCCGGCTGGCTGAAGCCCGATGGCATCCTCTACGCGGCGGTGCCGAACATGGCCGCCACCGGCAAGCCGCCGCACGAGCGCTTCCACTTCGCCCATGTCCACGGCTATGTGCGCGAGACCTTCGACCTGCTGGCCCGTCGCGCCGGCCTCGTGCCGCATACCGAGTACTGGCGCGAGGACACCACGGTGGTCTACCGCAAGACCGATGCGCCCGCCGTGCCGCTGAAAAATCCCGGCCTCGCCGACCGGCTCGCCGTCGATCTGAAGCCGATGTCGGCGGGACTCTACTTCGCCTCGGGCGCCTGGATCTGGCCGGCGCTGCGGCGCAACGCCAAGGCGGTGCGGGACGGGATGAGCAAGGACGGGCTCACCAAGCGCTGAGCCGGTGATGCGCCCGAGCCGCCGCGAGACCGTCGTCGGGCTTGGCGCGGGTCTCCTCGCAGCCGGCACCGGTGCGGCGCTGGCCGGCACGCCGACCTTCACCCTGCTCCTCGTCAACGACATCTACGCGATGGACGCGGTGGAGGGGCGCGGCGGCTTTGCCCGGCTCAACGCGGTGGTGAAGGCCGAGCGCGCCCGCGGCGTGCCGCTGCTCTACGCGCATGCCGGCGACAGCTTCTCGCCCTCGCTGATGTCGGGCTTCGACCGGGGCGCGCATATCGTCGAACTTTTGAATCTGGCACCCCCCGACGTGTTCGTGCCGGGCAATCACGAGTTCGATTTCGGCCCCGAGGTGTTCGCCGAGCGCCGGAGGGAGGCCCGCTTCCCCTTCCTCGCCGCCAACCTGCGCGGGGCGGACGGCCGACAACTGCCCGGCATCGAGGATACGCGGCTGATCGAACTCGGCGGCATCCGCGTCGGCCTCGTCGGCATCGCCCTGCAGGCGACGCCGGAAAAATCGCAATCCGGGACCTTACGCTTCGGCCCTGAGATCGAGACCCTGGCGCGCGAGGCGGACGCCCTGCGCAAGGCTGGGGCGCAGATGATCGTCGGGATCGCCCACACCGCGCGGGTGACCGACGACGCGATCGTGGGGGCGCGCCTCGTCGATATCCTGCTCTCGGGCCACGACCACGACCTCGTCGTGCGCGACGACGGGCAGACGGTGATGGTCGAATCGAGCCACGACGCCCACTACGTCACCGCGGTCGATGTCTTCGTCACGGGGACCGGCGACGGGCCGGTGCGCTGGCGCGCCGCCTTCCGCATCCACGACACCGCCGAGGTGACGCCCGATCCGGACACGCTCGCCGTGGTGCGCCGGCTCGGGGGCGAGCTGTCGCGGGAACTCGACGTCGTGATCGGCACGACGCAAGGCGCGCTCGACAGCCGGATCGCCTCGGTGCGGGTGCGGGAAGCGAGTTTCGGCGATCTCGTCGCCGACGCGGTGCGGGTGGGGACCGAGGCCGAGATCGGCCTGATGAACGGCGGCGGCATCCGCGGCGACCGGCTCTACCCGGCGGGCACCAGCCTGACGCGGCGCGACATCCTCAGCGAACTGCCCTTCGGCAACACCACCGTGCTCGTGGCGATCGACGGGGCGACCCTGCGCGAGGCCCTGGAGAACGGGTTTCGCGATCTCGGCCGCCCCTCGGGCCGGTTCCTGCAACTCTCGGGAATGGTGGTGACGCTCGACCCGAACGCGCCGCCGGGCCGGCGCGTCGTGTCGGCGACGGTCGGGGGTGCCCCCCTGGACGACGCCCGCATCTACCGCGTGGCCGCCAACGACTTCATGCTGCGCGGCGGCAACGATTACGGGATGCTGGCGAAGGGCCGCGTCCTGATCGGCGGCACCGACGGGCGGCTGCTCGCCAACGAGGTGATGGCCTATATCCGCACCCACGCACCGCTGCCGGCCGAGACCGGAGGGCGGATTCGGTTACTCTGAACCCGATCTCGGCCCTGCGTGCCCACTCGTCATCGCGGGGCGAGCCGAAGCGATCGAGGACTGGATCCGTCCGGAACGGTCGCGCCGCTGGATGGCTTCGGCTGAAGCCTCTCGATAACGACAAGCGGAATTGTCCATGGCCCACCTCTTCACTGCAAACGGGATGACCGATGCTGGTGTGAAAGGACCCGTCGAGGCCGCACTCGCCGCCTTCCGCGCCAGCGGCTCCCCCTGGCTCGACCTGCCCTTCTTCCGGGAGGGGGCGGCGGATCGGGTCGCGAAAAAGGTCGATGCGCGCGTCGCGGCCGGGGCGACAGTGCTGCCGGAGCCCGCGGCGATCTTCCGGGCGCTGACGCTGACGCCCCTGCCCGCGGTGAAGGCGGTGATCCTCGGCCAGGACCCCTACCCCACGCCGGGCGACGCCAACGGGCTCGCCTTCTCCTATGTCGGCCCGCGCCGCCTGCCGGCCTCGCTCAAGGTGATCCTGGCCGAACTCGCTCCCGAGGGGGAAAAGCCCGACCTCTCGACCGGCGACCTCACGCCCTGGGCGGAGCGCGGGGTGCTGCTTCTGAACGCGGCGCTCACGACGGAGGCCGGCAAGTCCGGCGCGCATCTGCGGTTCGGCTGGTCGCAACTCACCGACGAGGCGGTGGAAGCCGTCTCCGCCCGCGACGCGCCGGCGGTGTTCCTGCTCTGGGGCGCCCAGGCCCGCGCCCGCGAGGCGCTGATCGACACCAGCCGCCACGGCGTCATCGCCTCGGGCCACCCCTCGCCGCTCAACCGCGCCCGCGACTTCCCCGGCTCGCGGCCGTTCGACCGGGCGAATGCGTGGCTCGAAGCGCAGGGCCGCGCGCCGATCGACTGGCGGTTGGGCGAGGGCTGAGACCGAGATCGTCGCGACGATGCGAGGGTCTGCTTGGCGCCCTTCTCGGACCTTTGAGCAGGCACAGGCGCAAGACCGGGTTGGACGAAAAGCGGACCATAGGAAGCGGGCACGGCCAGCGCACGCCCCGCTTGACAGCACCCCTATCGCCGGTATCCCTACGGCCTATGGGGAAGGCGATCTCCTCACGAGGCTAAGGCCAAAGCATCGCGTCCCTACTGCACTGGTTGCAAGGACGCGCCATGGCTACGCTCACCACCATCTCCGTTGAAAAACTTGCGCGCCTAATCGGCACTCCCGGCTGCCCGGCCATTGTGGACGTGCGCACCGACAAGGCGTTCCTCGCCAACCAGCGCCATGTGCCGGGCTCCCTGGTCCGGGCGCCCGACCGAGTCGCCGAGTGGGCGCCCCGACTACGCGGCAGGTCGGTCGTGGTCGTGTGCGAGGATGGGCGCCGGAACAGCCATGGGGTCGCCGCTTGGCTGCGCAGCGCCGGCGTCGACGCCGAGGCGCTCCAAGGCGGATTGGCGGATTGGGCGGCCGCCGAACGGCCCATGGTTCCGGCCGACAAGATCCGCAACCGCGATGCGCAGGGCCGCACCGTCTGGGTCACGCGCGCACGGCCCAAGGTCGACCGCATCGCCTGCCCATGGCTCATCCGCCGCTTCGTCGATCCGGACGCGGTCTTTCTCTTTGTGCCGCCGAGCGAGGTTGTCGGCGTCGCGGAACGGTTCGAGGCCGCCCCGTTCGACATCGACGACCCCGGCACCTTCTGGAGCCACCGGGGCGATCTCTGCACCTTCGACGTCATGGTCGAGGAGCTCGGCCTCGCCACGCCGCCGCTCCTGCACCTCGCGACCCTCGTGCGCGGGGCCGACACGGGCCGGCCGGATCTCGCACCCGAGGCCGCCGGCCTGCTCGCGGCCTCGCTCGGCCTGTCGCGCATCTACGCGGACGACCTCGCCCAGCTCGACGCCGGGATGCTCCTCTACGACGCCTTCTACCGCTGGTGCCGCGACGCCACGGAGGAGACGCATAACTGGCCGACCAACAAGCCCAAGGAGAGAGCCTGACCATGGCCGCGACGGCACGCATTCAGACCGAGCCCGGCGCGGCCGCCTCGGAAGCGCCGCTGCCCGTGACCCTGGCC
The DNA here is from genome assembly GCA_900234795.1 of Methylorubrum extorquens. Lineage (NCBI taxonomy): Bacteria > Pseudomonadati > Pseudomonadota > Alphaproteobacteria > Hyphomicrobiales > Methylobacteriaceae > Methylorubrum > Methylorubrum extorquens. The sequence goes on along the minus strand of LT962688.1, from coordinate 4,274,304 downwards.
GAGGCGGTGCCGGTCTGGGCCCGCATCGCCGCGCTCTCGTTCGGCGGCCCGGCCGGGCAGATCGCGATCATGCATCGCATCCTCGTCGAGGAAAGGCGCTGGATCTCCGAGAACCGGTTCCTGCACGCGCTGAACTTCTGCACGCTCTTGCCCGGCCCCGAGGCGCAGCAGCTCGCGACCTATGTGGGTTGGCTGATGCACGGCCCCCGCGGCGGTCTCGTCGCGGGCGGGCTATTCGTTCTTCCGGGCGTCGTCGCCATCATGGGCTTGAGCTGGGTCTATGCCCTCTACGGCAACGTCGGGTTCATCGCGGGCCTGTTCTTCGGCCTGAAGGCGGCGGTGCTCGCCATCGTGCTCCAGGCCGTGATCCGCATCGGCAAGCGGGCGCTCAAGGGTCCCGTGATGCTTGGACTCGCTGCAGCGGCCTTCGTGGCGATCTTCTTCCTCAACGTGCCCTTCCCGCTGATCGTGCTGATGGCGGGCGTCATCGGTTACCTCGGCGGCCGGGCCGGGCTGCCGCAGTTCAAGGCCGGTGGGCACGGGGCCGGCGGCAAGGTCGTGGAGGGTCCCTTCCTGCTCGACGACCACGAGCTTCCGCAGGAGCGGGCCACCGCCGGGCACACGCTGCGGATGCTGCTGACCTGGGGTGCGATCTGGCTTGTGCCGGTCGCTGCCCTCCTGCTCGCCCTCGGGCCGGACGACGTCTTTAGCCACATCGCGGTGTTCTTCTCGAAGATGGCGATGGTGACCTTCGGGGGCGCCTACGCGGTGCTCTCCTACGTCGCCCAGCAGGCGGTGGAGCATTACGGCTGGCTCAAGCCCGGCGAGATGCTCGACGGCCTCGGTATGGCGGAGACCACACCCGGCCCGCTGATCATGGTGACGCAGTTCGTGGGGTTTCTGGCCGCCTACCGGGCGCCAGGCGCGCTCCCGCCGCTCGTCGCGGGCACGCTCGGGGGGCTGCTCACCACCTGGGTGACCTTCGCGCCCTGCTTTCTCTGGATCTTCGTCGGCGCCCCTTACGTCGAGCGCCTGCGCGGCAACCAAGCGCTGGCCGGTGCGCTCTCGGCGATCACGGCGGCGGTGGTGGGCGTGATCCTCAATCTCGCGGTCTGGTTCGCGCTGCACACCATCTTCGCTGAGACGCGACCGTTCACGGCCGGGCCGATCCGGTTCGACCTACCGATTCTGTCGAGCCTGAACCCCTGGGCCCTCATGCTCGCGGCGGCGGCGGTGCTGGCGGTGTTCCGGTTCAAGGCCGGCGTGGTCCAGACGCTGCTGGCCAGTGCGACGGCGGGCGTTGTCCTGCACCTCGTCGGTGCCGTGTAGGGCGGCTCCACGGAACGCGATTGCCAGCACGATGGCCGCCGTAGGAGCTGGCGGCCGATCGCACGGCGACACGGCGCCCAAAAAGAAACCGCCCCCGGCCTGAAGGCGCGGGGGCGGTTCTGATCGGACCGGGTATGCCGGTGTCAGGCGGCGATCTTGGTCGCGGTGACGGCGATGTTCTCGTTGGCCAGCGTGACAGCATGGGCCGGGCGGGCGACGGGCTGGAAGCTGGTCAGTTCGCCGGCGGAGGTATGCACGCCCTCGGAGCCGAAGCGCTCGGCCAGCAGCACGACGAGGGTCACGTTGGCGATGGCGGCGGCGAGAACGACGAGGGCGATCATGGCGGGCAGGTCCGTTGCTGCGTTGCGATGAGCCCTATATCGCACCGCACTTCGGTATCTGGTATACCAGATACCGAAGCTCCGACATGCTACTGACGCATGACTTAGCGCCCGCCGGCCTCTACCCATTCCCTCAGGGCTTCTTGGTCTCACCCGCGGCCGGCGTCGCGGTGCTGCCAGCACGCTCAACCTTGGCCGCCTCGCGCAGCTTCACGATCGTGTCCTGCTGCGCCTTGCGGGTGAGGTACTGGTCGATCTGGTCCTTCATCTCGTCGAAGGTCGGCACGGGCTTCGTCCGCTTCTCCTCGACGCGCAGCACGTGCCAGCCGAACTGGGTCTTCACGGGATCGGAGACCTGCCCCGGCGTCATCTTGAAGGCGGCGTCGGCGAAGGGCTTCACCATCCGCTCCTGGCTGAACCAGCCGAGATCGCCGCCCTCGGTCTTGGAGCCGGGATCCTTCGAGACCTCGCCCGCGATCTTGGCGAAATCCTCGCCGCCCTTGACGCGTGCGGCGATCTTCTTCGCCTCGTCTTCGCTCTCGACGAGGATGTGGCGGGCCCGCACCTCCTCCTCGGGCTTCATCGACTTCACGGTCTGTTCGTAGAGCGCCTTGGCGGCCTCGGGCGTCACCGCCTTCTTGGCCTCGCGCTCGAGGTAGTCGTCGAGCAGGAGCTTGTCGCGGAAGTAGGCGAGCTTGCGCTTGAACTCGGGCGCGTCGCCAACCTTGGCAGATTCGGCCGCCTGCGCGCCGACCTTGAGATCGACCATGTAATCGACGAGCAGGTTCTGCTTGGCCCCCTCGTCGACGCCCGGCAGCGACAGCGCCGGATCCTCGGCGGCGATCGCGAGGTCGGCGGCGGTGATCGCCTGACCGTTGACCCGCGCCACCACCGTCTCCGGCGGAACTGCCGCCGGAACGGGAGCGGGCGCGCTGGGCGTCTTCTGGCCCGCAGGCGCCTGAGCCAGGACGGCGCCCGGCAGGGTGAGCATCAGCGCGAGGGCGCTCGCGCGCCGGAGGGAGAACGGAATCGGCATCGGAAGCGTCGTTCCTTGGCGTCGTCCCCGCCGGGCCGGTTTAGCGCCGTCCGGCTTCGTCCCGCGGGGCTCGTCGGGAATGCGGCAGGCGCCGCGAAGCGCGACACAGGTGGAACCTCTTCCGGGCAAAGGCAAGCGTGGCCTTGATGGCCGCGCGGTCTCGTGACCGCGGGTCGATGCGGCCGTCGCGCGAAGAGCGGTGGCGCGGCCTGCCGGGCGCGAAGAGCGCCGCGCGGAGCGGGCTTTACAGGACTTTGGGTCCGGAAAAGCGTCGCGCGGAGCGAAAGCTTGAGCCCGCGGCGGCGGGCGCCGGCGACGGAGGCCCGCCAAAAACCCGGACCGGGCGACCTCTTGGTTATCCGGTCCGGCACTACCGGATGCGCCTGCGGATATTTACCTCTATAAGCCCGCCCAACACAGGCCGGCGGCGCCCGAAACTGCCGCCCGCGACGACCTCACGACCGCAGGTTCACGATGCTCGGTGCCCTCGCCAAGAAGATTTTCGGCTCGTCCAACGACCGCCGCGTCAAGGGTTTTCGCCCACGCGTCGCGGCCATCAATGCCCTCGAACCGGAAATCAGCGCCCTCTCCGACGAGGAGCTGCGCGCCCGCACGCAGGCGTTCCGCGACCAGCTCGCGGCCGGCACCCGCCTCGACGACCTGCTGGTGCCCGCCTTCGCCACCGTGCGCGAGGCGGCCAAGCGGGTGCTCGGCCAGCGCCACTTCGACGTGCAGATGATCGGCGGCATGGTGCTGCACGAGAGCGGCATCTCGGAGATGAAGACCGGTGAGGGCAAGACCCTGGTGGCGACGCTGCCGGTCTATCTCAACGCGCTCGAGGGCAAGGGCGTCCACGTCATCACCGTCAACGACTACCTCGCGTCGCGCGACGCGGAGTGGATGGGCCGGGTCTATCGCTTCCTCGGGCTCACCGTCGGCACCATCGTGCACGGGCTCGACGACGGGCAGCGCAAGGAAGCGTATGCCTGCGACATCACCTACGGCACCAACAACGAGTTCGGCTTCGACTACCTGCGCGACAACATGAAGTACGAGCTCTCGCAGATGACGCAGCGGGGGCACCACTTCGCCATCGTCGACGAGGTCGATTCGATCCTCATCGACGAGGCGCGCACGCCGCTGATTATCTCCGGCCCGGTGGACGACCGCTCGGAGCTCTACGTCGCAGTCGACACCGTCATGCCGCGCCTGACGCCCGAACATTACGACCTCGACGAGAAGCAGCGGCAGGTCTCGCTGACGGAGGCCGGCAACGAGTTCATCGAGGAGGAGTTGCGCGCCGAGGGCATCCTCAAGGAGGGCGACCTCTACGACGCGCATAACGTCACTATCGTCCACCACGTGAACCAGGCGCTTCGCGCCCACACCCTGTTCACCCTGGACAAGGACTACATCGTCAAGAACGACGAGGTCGTCATCATCGACGAGTTCACCGGCCGCATGATGCAGGGCCGGCGCTACTCGGAAGGCCTGCACCAAGCGCTGGAGGCCAAGGAGCGGGTGACGATCCAGCCCGAGAACCAGACGCTCGCCTCGATCACCTTCCAGAATTACTTCCGCCTCTACAAGAAGCTCGCCGGCATGACCGGCACCGCCTCGACCGAGGCCGACGAGTTCGCCGAGATCTACAAGCTCGACGTGGTCGACATCCCGACCAACAAGGAGGTCGAGCGCGTCGACGAGGACGACGAGGTCTACCGCACCGTCGAGGAGAAGTACGAGGCGATCATCAAGGAGATCGACAAGGCGCATGCGCGCCACCAGCCGATCCTCGTCGGCACCGGCTCGATCGAGAAGTCGGAGTTGATCGGCGAACTCCTGAAGAAGGCCGGCTACACCCTGCTCGACTATTCCGACCCGAACGCGCTCACCGACGTCTACAAGGCCGCCCGCGAGAACCGGGTGACCAAGCGCTTCGCCGTGCTGAACGCCCGCTTCCACGAGCAGGAAGCCTACATCGTGGCCGAGGCCGGCGTGCCCGGCGCCATCACCATCGCCACCAACATGGCCGGCCGCGGCACCGACATCAAACTCGGCGGCAACCTCGAGATGCGCATCGAGAAGGAACTCGGGCAGATGCCCGAGGGCCCCGAGCGCGACGCCGCGATCGAGGCACTGAAGGCCGAGATCGCCGAGAACCGCGCCAAGGTGCTGGCCTCGGGCGAGAAGGCCGACCCGGAGGCGGGCCGGAAGAAGGATCTGCCGGGCGGGCTCTACATCATCGGCACCGAGCGCCACGAATCGCGGCGCATCGACAACCAGCTCCGCGGCCGCTCCGGCCGCCAGGGCGATCCGGGCCGCTCGAAGTTCTACCTTTCCCTCAAGGACGACCTGATGCGGATCTTCGGCTCCGACCGCATGGACGGGATGCTGCAGCGGCTCGGCCTGGAGCAGGGCGAGGCGATCATCCACCCCTGGATCAACAAGGCGATTGAGAAGGCGCAGCAGAAGGTCGAAGCGCGCAACTTCGACATGCGCAAGAACGTGCTCAAGTACGACAACGTGATGAACGACCAGCGCAAGGTCGTGTTCGAGCAGCGCCGCGACCTGATGGGCCAGGACAGCGTGCGCGAGACCGTGGACGAGATGCGCCACGGCGTGATCGACGACTTCGTCGCCGTGCACATCCCCGAGAACGCCTATGCCGAGCAGTGGGACGCCGAAGGGCTGAAGCACCGCGCGCTCGACGTGCTCGGACTCGACCTTCCGATCGAGGAGTGGGTCAAGGAAGAGGGCATCGCCGACGAAGAGATCCGCGAGCGCCTGCGCAAGGCCTCCGACGAATCCTACGCCGCCCGCGTCGAGCGCAACGGCGCGGAGGTGATGACCTATGTCGAGAAGCAGGTGGTGCTGCAGGTGCTCGACCACCTCTGGCGCGAACACCTCGTCACCCTCGACCACCTGCGGCAGGTGATCGGCTGGCGCGGCTTCGCCCAGCGCGACCCGCTCAACGAGTACAAGTCGGAGGCGTTCGAGCTGTTCAACGGCCTCGTCACGGCCCTGCGCGAGCAGGTGACCGCCCAGCTCTCGCATGTCGAGATCATGCAGCAACAGCCGGAGGGCTTCGCCGACGGCGGGTTCGAGAGCGCCGGCTTCAGCGAGCCGCAATTGCCGCCGATGTTCCCCGAGCACCGCGACCCGGTGACCGGCGAGAACGAGTTCGCCTTTGCCGGCTCCGGCAGCGACGGCGGGGCGGGCGGCGCCTACGGCTTTGCCGCGCGCGAACTCTCCGCGGACGCGGCCGTGCTGGAGCGCAATCCCGACGACGCCTCCACCTGGGGCCGGGTCGGCCGCAACGAGCCCTGCCCCTGCGGCTCGGGCAAGAAGTACAAGCACTGCCACGGCCGCTTCGCCACCGAGGCGTAAGCCTGCGGTGAGCGGCGCGTTCTACTACGCGCTGGAGCCGGATCTCGACGCGGAGACCTTTCGGGGTGTCCTCGTCGAATCCGGACTTGAGCCGGGGCGACCGGACGAAGACCTGGAACGGCTCCGGCGGATCCTGAAGGGTTCCGACCTCATCGTCACCGCCCGACTCGGCGGGCGCCTCGTCGGCGTCGCGCGCACGCTCACCGATTTCGCCTTCTGCGCCTACCTCGCCACCCTCGCGGTCGCCCGCGACTGCCAGGGCCGCGGCATCGGCCGCCGGCTGATTGCGGAAACGCGGATCGCGGTCGGCCCCGAGGCCTCCCTTCTGCTCACTGCAGCACCCGGGATCGAGGGTTATTACGAGGCGATCGGCATGCCGCGCGTGCCGCACGCCTTCCGCATCGACCGGGAGCGGTGACGGGTCAGGGCTCCTCGGCCGCCAACACCTCCAGCACCGCGTGCGCCGCCGCGATGCGCGCTGGCATCGGAAACGCGCGGTTGGCCAGCATGACGAGGCCGATGCGTTTGGCCGGCACGAAGGCGACATAGGCGCCAAAGCCGTTGGTGGAGCCGGTCTTGTCGAACAGCGTGACCCCTGTCGGCCTCTGCGGCGGGTCGAACCGCGCGGCGGGTTGCGCCTCGAACCGCATCGGCTCGGCATTGCCGGCCTGAAGGCGCTCCAGCGAGACCGGATAGGGGAAACTGCTCCCAGCCGAGCCCCTGCACCATCGCGCCGACCCTGAAATACCCGATCTGCGTGCCCTGAACCGCCTGCCGCATCGGCGGGTCGAGGCGGGTGGGGTCGAGATGGGCCTCGACGAAGCGGATCATGTCGGCGGCGCTGGATTTGACGCCGTAGGCCTCCCCCGTCGAGGACGCCCGGATTGACCCGGATCGGCGCGCCGTCCTTGCCGTAGCCCCAGGCGTAGCGCTCGCTCTCTGACGCCGGCACGCGGATGAAGCTGTGCTTGAGGCCGAGCCCCGGAAACAGCCGGGTTTCCATCAGCTCGGCGAAGTCGCCGCCCATGGCCGCGGCGGCGGCGGCTCCGAACAGGCCGAGGCTGGGATTGGAATAGAGCCGCTGCGTCCCGGGCGGCGCGGAGGGTTGCCAGCGGCGAAAGTAGGCGATCATCGCCGCCTCGTCGGTCACCGCATCGGGAAATTGCAGCGGCAGGCCGCCCGCGCTGTAGGTGCCGAGATCGAGCAGGCTGACGCGATCAAGCGCGCTGCCCCGCAGCTCCGGCAGGAACCGGCTCGGCACATCGTCGAGCGAGAGCCGGCCGAGTCCCTGCGCGTAGGAGACGAGCGTCGCCGTGAAAGTCTTGCTGACCGAGCCGATCTCGAACAGCGTGTCGTGCGTCACCGGCCGCTGCCGCTCCCGGTCGGCGAGCCCGAAGGTGAAGACGGTGGAATGCCCCTCTCGCGTCACGGCGACGGCGATGCCGGGCACGTCGTAGGCCTTCAGGAGCGGGTGGTAGGCCTGCTCGACCGCGGCGGCGACCCGCGCCGATGGATCGGTGGCCAGAGCGGGCGTCGGGAGCAGCGGTAAGCCGCTCAGGACGAGGGCGGCCAGCGCGCGCTTTCGCATTGCGGAGATGGCGCGTTTCCTTCTTGGCTAGAGCATCATCCCGAAAGGTGGATCGCGGCTTTCGGAAAAAGATGATGCGAGAACAAGAGCTTCGCGCATCGTCCTAGATCCGGTTCCAGGATGACGCGCGAAGGCAAGCGAGGCGAGTGGGCGGCCATGACGGGTGAGGAAAGCGCCGAAAGCGCGGCAGGTGCGGGCACTGCCGTCCCGCTGGTGCGGAGCCTGCGCCTCACGCTCGAGGCGCCCCGGACCGGCCCGATCCAGGCCGTTCTGGCGCTCGCGAGCGCACCGCTCGATTGGCTCGACGCCCATCGCGGCGGCTTTCTTCACGCAGCCGAAGAGGCGCTGCTCACCGACCGGCTCCATGCGCGGCGGCGCCACGGCCTGTTGATCGGGCGCTACGCGGCGAAATGCGCGCTCGCCGCCTTTCGGCCCGAGCTCGACCCGCGGGATCTCGCGATCCGGCCCGGTGTGCTGGAGCAGCCGGTTCTCTCCGGCACCGGGGTCGAAAACCTCGGCATCAGCCTGTCCCATGCCGGCCCGGTCGCCGTGGCGGTGGTGTTTCCCGAGGCCTGCCCGATGGGGATCGATCTGGAGCGGATTCAGCCGGCCAACGTCGCGCTGCTGACGCGCCAGACCCTTGCCGCCGAGCGTCGGCACATCGCCGCCCGGCTCGATGCGCCGGAGGCCGAGCGGCTGACCCGGCTGTGGTGCCTGAAGGAGGCGCTGTCCAAGACCCTGCGCTGCGGCCTCACCGTGCCGCTCGATCTTCTGGCTGTCGGCAGCGTCGTGACGGAGCCGCCGGGGCTCGGCGTCACCTTCGCCAATTTCGCGCAATACCGGGGGCTGAGCCTCGCCGCGGGTGATCTCGCCGCCGCCCTCGTTCTGCCGCGCCCTCCCGCGGCGGCGCTTGCGGTCGAAGCGGCGGCCTGGGAAGAGGTGCGATCGGGCTTGGCCGAAGCTGCAAGGCGGTGGCGGGCCGAAGACGCCGTACCGCCCCCTCGCGACGGCGATCGCGAAGAGACCGGACACCGATGACGACCTGGCGCCCACCCCAACAGATCCGCGTCAAGGTGATCGGGCTAGCTTGGCGCGGGGACGCGCTGCTGGCCGTCGAGGTCCTCGACGATCGCGGCCGGATCAAGGGCGTGCGTCCGCCCGGCGGCAGCGTCGCCTTCGGCGAGACCCGCGAACAAGCCCTGGACCGGGAGTTTCGGGAAGAGCTGGGCTGCGGCGTGACGATGACCGGACCCTGGACGGTGTTCGAGAACATCTATCGCCACGAAGGCGCGCTCGGCCACGAGATCGTGTTCGCGGCCGACATCCGCCTTCACGACGCGGCCCTCTACGACCGCGACGTGATCCGTTTCAGCGAGGATGACGGCACGGCCTGCACCGCGCGCTGGCTCCGGCCGGCCGCCCTTCCGGACGGCGCCGCCCTCTTCCCCGACGGCCTTGCGGCCGCGCTGGCGCATCGTCCCGAACGGTGAGGACCGGATTCCGGGACGATGCTCCGGCCTTGGCTTAACCCTGGCCGCCCGTCAGGCTGTGGCTGAGGAAGAAGTCGAGCATCGCGCGCGAGGCATCCGGCCCGTTCGGGTCCGTGTAGCTGCCCGCCGAGCTGCCGCCGCACCACGCGTGGCCCGCGCCCTGCACCGACCATGCCTCGACCTGAATGCGGCCGGCCTCGTCGGCGTAGCGGGTGCGGGTGTAGCTGTGACGGCCGTTGATCCCGCCCTCCTGGCGCGGCGTCAGAGCCTCGATGCCGGCCTGCGCCAGCACGGCGTCGGCGTTGCGGGGATGGACGGTGCCGTCACCCTCGCCGTGGAAGACGATGGTCGGGACCCGCAGCTTCTGCGTCACCGCGCCGGCGCCGAAGCCGGCCGCACCTCCGGGCTCGGCCGCACCGGGCGCGCCGACCCGCATCGCCGAGAGCGCCGAGGACAGGTCACGGGCGCAGCCGGCAGCGAGACCCGAATGCACGCCGAGGCCCGCGAACAGGTCGGGATAGGCCCGGGCGATGTTGGCCGCCGCCGCCCCGCCCGCCGAGAGCCCGGCGATGTAGATGCGGGAGCGATCGATCGAATGCTCGGCGCAGATCGCGCGGACGAGGCCCGCAACGATGCCGGCCTCGCCCATCTCCCGGCCCTGGTCGCCGGGCTCGAACCAGTTCCAGCACTTCTGCGCGTTGGCCCGGCTCGTCTGGCGGGGATAGGCGACGTAGACCCCCTCCTCTTCGGCGAGCGTGTTCATCCGCGTTCCCGCCGCGAAATCCTCCGGCGACTGGCTGCAGCCGTGCAGCATCACGAGCAGCGGGCGCGGTCCGCTCCGCGGGCTCGGGATGAACAGCTTGTAGTCCCGCGCCCCGGCGGCGTTGGAGAAGCTGCGCTCGACGAACTGGCCGCCCTCCGACGCGACCCCGTCGGGTTCGGTCCCGTTGGGTCCGGGCGCCTGCTGGCCACCGCCTGTCAGCCCGTTCAGCGAGGGCACCAGCGAGCGCAGGCCCTGCATCACGTGGTCGATGTTCTCGCGAAGCCGTTCGGGGATCAGCGTCGCGTGATCCGTCGCCTGAGCCGCACCCACCTCCGGATCGAGCCGGGTCGCCGGCCCTTCGAGGCGCGGCGTCCCGTGCGGGGCGGGCGACGCATCGGTCGGCCGCACCCCCTCGGCGGAGAGGCTCGCACCACCGAGGCTGCGCTGGATGAGGGCGGTCGCCTCACCGAGCCGTCCGGCCTGGGTCAGGCGGGTGGCCTCGGCGATATCCGTGAAGAAGGCGTTGTGACGTTCGGTCATGCGGGTCTCGCTTTCCGGGTCGGCGACGGGCGCGCGCGAGCGCAGCGGGTCACGAGGGGGTTTTTTGAGGATCAGGGCAGACGGTCGGCCAGCACCCGCTTCACGGCGGGGCTCGCCTGAAGGCTGCCGAGCACTTCGATCGAAGCGATCGCGGCGCTGGCGAGGTCGGCGGGAACATCGTCGGCGATGACGGCGAGGCCGAGGACGCGGATGTCGAGCCGTGTCCCCGCCGCCTGTGCCGCTTCCAGTTCGGCCCGGCCGTAGCGGCGCAGGCCGACTTCGATCGGTTTACGGGCCACCGATTGGCGGGTGATCTCGGCGTGCCGCTCGATCTGGTTGCGCACCGCCGTGCGGATGAAATCGCTGCGGTTGGCGTAGACGCCTTCCGAAACCAGCAGATCGACATGCCCGAGATCGACGAAGCCGAGATTGACCGTGATTTTCTCATGGTCGCCGGGTTTGGCCCCGAACCGCACGGCGATCGGGGCATCCGGCCGTCTCTCCTGCACCACGTCCATCATCGCGCGACATCCCTGCGCCAGCCACAGGGATGGTATGGGAGGGCTCATGCTGCACTGCAAGATGAAGTTTTTTGCATTGCAGCAAGACCGGTGATGAGGTCGGAGAGGCTCCGCTTACGCCTCGTCGGCCGAGCGACGGGCGCTTCGACGCCAAAGACCGCACGCAAAGAAAGACTTAACGGATCGTTTCCGCTGCGGTCATGGGCTCACGGTTCCATGTATTCCCGCCAGACGGCGTTTGTTCCGAGGCTCTCGACAAAGCTGTCATGCCGCAAGCGCTCGCCTTCGGTTAGACGGCTGCGCATTAGCCGCGGGCCGACCGGACCCGAATCAGTCAAGGCCCCGAGCGTCACGGTCTCGGCCGGCTCGGCGATGCTGAGCCCCAAGCTGGTCTGCTTGCCGCCGAGCAACTCGACATAGACCTCGGCCAGGATCTGCGCGTCGAGCAGCGCGCCGTGCTTGACGCGGCGGGTGGTGTCCACGCCGTAGCGGTTGCACAGGGCATCGAGGTTATTGGCCGCGCCCGGATGCTTGCGGCGGGCGAGCAGCAGGGTATCGACCACGTCCTCCAGCGCGATCGCCTTCGGCGCGGCGGGCCCGAGCCGGGCGAACTCCATGTTGAGGAAGCCGACGTCGAAGGGCGCGTTGTGGATCACCAAGCGCGCATCGCCGCAGAATTCGAGGAAGGCATCGACCACCTCGGCGAAGACCGGCTTGTCGGCGAGCATCGCATCCGAGATGCCGTGCACCGCGAACGCCCCTTCGGACACCGCCCGCTGCGGGTTGATGAGCCGGTGGAAGGTCTCGCCGGTCTGGACGTGGTTGATGAGTTCGACGCAGCCGATCTCGATCAGCCGGTCGCCGTTTCGAGCCTCCGTGCCGGTGGTCTCGGTATCGAGGACGATCTCGCGCAGCATTTTTTCCGATCCGATGCAGGAGAACAGCCTGCGCGCAGCTCGCCAAGGATGCGTTAACCGGCAGAGCCCTTCAGCGGGTTCGGCCGGTCAGTTCCTCGACGATCCGCCCCACCTCCGCTTCCGCGTGTTCGAACCCGCGGCTCGTGTCGATCACGTAGTCCGCCCGCGCCCGCTTCTCGGCATCCGGCATCTGCTTGGCGCGGATCGCCTCGAACGCGTCCTCGGTCATGCCGGGGCGGGCGAGCACGCGGGCGCGCTGCACCGGCGCCGGGGCGGTGACGACGAGGACGGCGTCGCAGCGGGCGTCGGCCCCGGTCTCGAACAGGAGCGGGATGTCGAGGACGACCAGCGGCGCCGCGGCGTTGCGGGCAAGGAAGGCGCGGCTCTCCTCCCGGACCAGCGGATGCACGATCGCTTCCAGCCGGGCGAGTTTTTCGGAATCGCCCAGCACCGCCTTGCGCAGGGCCGGCCGATCGACGCCGCCTTCCGGCGTCAGCGTGCCCGGAAAGGCTTCGCCGATCGCCTGCGCCGCGGCGCCGCCCGGCCCGTAGAGGGCGTGGACCGCCGCGTCGGAATCGTGGACCGGAACGCCGCGGGCGGAGAACATCGCGGCGGTGGCCGACTTGCCCATGCCGATCGAGCCGGTGAGGCCGAGCACCACGGGCGGGCGGGGGTGGTGAGGCGCGCTCATTTCGCGACGAGATCCGCGACGATTGTTTGGCGCAGGGCCGGCGTCACCTCGGGCCGCAGGCCGAACCATGCCGCGAAGCCCGGCACCGCCTGGTGCAGCAGCATGCCGAGCCCGTCGACCGCCGCGAGCCCCCGCGCCCGCGCCGCGGCGAGCAGCTTCGTCTCCAGCGGCACGTAGACGATGTCGGCCACTGCCGCGCGGTCCGGGAGCGGGGCGAGGTCGATTTCGAGCGGCGGGTGACCTGCCATCCCGAGCGAGGTGGTGTTGACGAGAAGCCCGGTGTCGGAAAGCGCGTCCGGCACGGCCTCCCAGGCCAGCGCCTCGATATGTTCGGGGTCGAGTTCGACGAGCGCCCGCGCCCGCTCGGGGCTGCGGTTGGCGACGCGGACCGAGAGCCCCCGCTCCACCAGCCCGACGACGATGGCGCGCGCCGCGCCGCCCGCGCCGAGCACGAGGGCGGACCCGCCGGTCCGCTCGGGCCAGCGCTCCCCCAGGCTGTGGTCGAGATGGGCGATGAAGCCCGGCGCGTCGGTGTTGTCGCCGCGGACGCGGTCGCCCTCGACGATCAGCGTGTTCACCGCACCGATCTTTTTCGCCCGCTCCGTCAGGGAATCGGCCAGACGATAGGCCGCCTCCTTGTGCGGGATGGTGACATTGCCGCCGGCAAAGCCCGAGGCCGGAAGCCGGCGGATGAAGGCCTCGAACGCCTCCGGCGCCACGTCGATGCGCTCGTAGCTGCCATCCAACCCGTGCTCGGCGAGCCAGTGCCCGTGGATCAGCGGCGAGCGGGAATGCCGGATCGGATGGCCGACGACGAAGGCCCTGGCTGTCATGGAAACCTGCTTGCGAAAATCGAGAGACATCACGCGACGCAGCTCGTCGGCAGCGTGCAGGCGGTCTGCCCCTCGATCTCGATCTGGATTGTGGCGTGACCGATCCCGAAGCGCGCCCGCAACGCGTCCGCCGTCTCCTTGAGGAAGAGCCGGTCGGGCGCCGCGTCGGCGATCACGAGATGGGCGGTGAGGGCGACTTCGGTGGTGCTCATCGGCCAGATGTGCAAGTCGTGCAGCCCGCGCACCCCGGGGCGGGCGGCGAGATAGGCGCGCACGGCCTCCGGATCGATGCCGGACGGCACCGCGGCGAGCGACATCGCCACGCTGTCGCGCAGGAGCCCCCAGGTCGCGGCGATGATGAGCGCGGCGATGGCGAGGCTCACCAGCGGGTCGATCCAATCGAAGCCGGTGGCGAGGATGACGAGGCCCGCGAGCACCACGCCGGCCGAGACCGCTGCGTCGGCCAGCATGTGCAGGTAGGCGCCGCGGATGTTGATGTCGTCCTTGGAGCCCGAGGCGAACAGCCACGCGGTGAAGCCGTTGATGAGGATGCCGATGCCGGCCACCACCATCACCGTGGTGCCAGCGACCGGGGCCGGATCGAGGAAGCGCTGCACCGCCTCGACGATGATGCCGCCGGTGGCGACCAGAAGCACCACCGCGTTGAACAAAGCGGCGAGGATCGAGGAGCCGCGCAGGCCGTAGGTGAAGCGCGCGGAGGGCGCCCGCTTCACCAGCACCGCGGCGATCCAGGCGGCGGCGAGGCCGAGCACGTCGGAGAGGTTGTGGCCGGCATCGGCCACCAGCGCCATGGAGTTCGAGAGCCAGCCATAGGCCGCCTCGACGCCAACGAAGCCGAGATTCAGCGCGATGCCGATGGCGAAGGCCGACCCGAAATTCTTCGGGGCGTGAACATGACCAAGCCCGCCATGAGCATGTCCCCCATGTCCATGATCGTGATCGTGATCATGATCATGATCATGGGAATGCTCATGATCATGACCGGCATGATCGTGGTCTTTCCGGTGGCTCTGCCGATGATCCTGCCGGTGGTCGTCCATCGTCCCTCGCCGTGTCAGAACGCCAGCAGGCCCATGCCCCGCAGCCGCGCGAGAAGGGGCGTGAGCGGCAGGCCGAGAACCGTCGAATGGTCGCCCTCGACCCGCTCGAACAGGTGGATGCCGAGCCCCTCGAGCTGGTAGGCGCCGACCGAACTCGTGACCGCCGCGCCCGCGAGCCGCAGATAGGCGTCGATGGCGCCCGCATCGAGGTGGCGCAGGGTCAGCCGCGCAGTTTCGACGAAATCCTCCGCGTGGCCGCCGCGCCGGATCGCGACCGCCGAATGCAGCGCGTGGGTGCGGCCCTGGAGCCGGGCGAGATGGGCATGCGCGGCCGCGAGGTCGGCGGGCTTATGGAAGACCTCGCCCTCGCATTCGAGCACTTGGTCGGCGCCGATCACGACGCGGCCGGGATGGCGTGCCGCCACCTCCTCCGCCTTGGCCTGGGCGAGCCGCCGCGCCAGCTCGACCGGGGCCAGGGCACCGCCCTCGGCCTCCAGGGCGCGCTCGTCGATCCGCGCGGGCGCCGTCTCCACCGGCAGGCCGGCCCCCATCAGGAGATCGCGCCGGGTGGCGCTCGCCGAGGCGAGAAGGAGCGGTGCGGGGGCAAGCCAGAGGGGGGAAGCGTTCACGTCGAAAATGAATCCGTCAGCGCAGGCCGCGCCAGTCGAGCCAGTCGAACAGGAAGTCGATATCCTCGGGCGCCACGGAGAAGAACCCCTCCTCCGAGCGTTCGGAGCCGATCACATAGCCGCTGGCATGGCCGAGCGTGTGGTCGATCGAGCTTTGCAGGAAGCCGAGGTCGAGCCCGTTGTCGCGCAGCGCCACCACGGTCGTGCCGGGGCCTGCGAACAGCGAGCCGTGCAGCCCCGAACCGTACTCGCCGATGATCGTGCCGGCCGAGCGGAACAGGGCGATCTGTTCGGGCACGCTCAGCCGCTCCGGCCGGACGGGGGTGAAGCCGCGGGCCACCGCCTTTTCCTCGAACGCCGCCCGCTCCGCGAGGGTGCGCCGGTTGAGCGTGTCGGCATTGTCCGAGCGGGAGATCAGGAGTTTTTCGCTCCCCGGTTTCTCGCGGCGGCGACCGAGGCGCCAGCGGGACGGCCAGCGAGAGCCGGGCGCCGCGCGCTCGAGAAGGAAGCGGCGGGCCTGCCGCATCAGCGGTGAGGCGCGGCTGATGAAGCGGAGCGCCGTCGGCACGAGGAGCGAGCGGCAGACGACGAGATCGCGGGTGCGGTCGTAGACGACGAGCCGGTCCTCGCCGATGCCGAGGAGGCCGAGCCAGTCCCGCGCGAAACGCGGCGTGTCGGCGGGCAAGAGGTAGCGCAACCGCGTGATGTCGTGGCCGGCCCGGTCGAGCAGGAACAGCTTCGGCAGGAAATCGACCAGCCAATGGCCGTACATCTGGTGGCCCATGCCGGTCAGCATCACGACCGGCTCCTCGACGGTGACGCGCCGCAGATCCGGCAGCCGCGCGGCGATGGCGCGGAAATGCCCCTCGAAGTTGACGGAGAAGATGTTGAGCTGGGCGGCGTACTGGAACACGCCGTCGAGGAGCACGACGCCCTCCTCGGTCACCTCCGCCCCCGGCAATTCGTAGAGGCTCGTCCCGAGCACGGTGGTCTGCTCGTGGTAGACGCGCAGCAGCATGGGCGTCACCGCGCCGACCAGCAGCTCGGGCGGGGGCGCCCAGTCGCGGTAGGACGGGCTGAGATCGGTGCAGCGCCCGCGCCCGGCCTGGACGGTCTCGCGCAGATCGGCCGCGGCGAGGCCGGCGTCTTCCATGTGCCGGAGCCTCAGGTCGCGATGAACTTGAGGCGGTGCTCGCGGTAGAGATCGAGGATCGCGGCGGCCGTCTCCTCGATCGAGCGGCGGGTCACGTCGATGGTCGGCCAGCGGTACTTGGCGCAGAGCCGGCGCGAGGCCGCGATCTCGTCGGAGACCGATTGCCGATCGACATAGGAGGAGTTGTCGTCGGCCTTCAGGCTGAGCAGGCGGTTCTGGCGGATCTGCACGATCCGCTCCGGGCTGGCGATCAGCCCGACGATCAGCGCCTTCTTCACCCGCTCGAAGCTCGGCGGCAGCGGCATCGAGGGGACCAGCGGCAGGTTCGCGGTCTTGAGGCCACGGTTGGCGAGATAGATCGAGGTCGGCGTCTTCGAGGTACGGCTGACGCCGACCAGCACCACGTCGGCCTCGTCGAGATCGGCCGGCAGGTTGCCGTCGTCATGGGCCAGGGTGAAGTTCATCGCGTCGATGCGCTTGAAGTACTCGGCGTTGAGCATGTGCTGGGCGCCCGGCCGCTCGGTCGAGGTCGCGCCGAGATAGGAGCGCAGCAGCGCGTGCACCGGCTGGAGCACGTTGAGCGTCGGCGAGCCGGTCTCGCGGCAGGCCTCCTCCAGGCGCTCGATCAGCTCGTGGCCGACCAGCGTATAGAGCACGAGGCCCGGCGCCGCCTTGATCTCGGAGATCACCCGTTCCAGCTGCGCGCCCGAGCGCACCAGCGGGTAGACGTGCTCGATCGCCGAGATGCCCTCGTACTGCACCGCCGCGGCGCGCCCGACATTGATCAGGGTCTCGCCGGTGGAATCCGAGACGAGATGGAGATGAAAGTAGCTGCGGCTCATCGTCGGCCCGTCTCTGCCGTGACGCTCGGTGCGAGGCGACACAGCCGCCCCGAGGGGATGCTTAGAGCATTTCCTCGGGCAAGCGCGATGCCGAATTGCCGTCGGCCGTGGGGACCTCGGTCCCTATGCGGCCGGACGGCCCATCATCACGGCGACGGGAGCGCGTCGCCGACCCTCGCGGATGACGCCGGGGCCCGACCCACGCCGTCATGGAAGGACGAAGCCGAACCGCTCCGGCAGGGCGGCGCCGCGGCCGATTCCGTCACCACCCCGGAAAATTTCGATTGTCTTGTCAGCGCTTTAGCGTTCCGCCACCGCCACGCTGTCCCCAGGGCGGGTCCAGGGAGTCGATAAGTGGGGAAAACCAGGCCCGATCCGAGCGCGACGGCGGGTTGCCCCGAAATCCATCGACTCCGCCCTCAACACCCCGAGCTTGCGCACACGATGGAGTCGCCCGAATGGGAGAATCCGGGACCGAGGCGGCCATCAGGGCATACGGGCCCACGCAAGCCACTGCTGAGCTTGGCCTATCGTGGACATTAGATCCAATCCGTTAAGAGGGGATTAACGCCGTGGCCGTGGGGAGGGCCTGTGGACGCGCTTGCGGCATCACGATCCAACGTCCAAGAGAAAAAACAGAGATTCTAGAATCTCTCTTTCTTTGAATAGGGCCGGGGTGGGGATGGCGCGGTCGCGATCCCTCCGGTCTCCCCCGAACGACAATCAGGCAGGATACGGGCTTCAGGCATGGCGGAGGCAAAGACGGCGGCAACGGTGGCGGAAAGGCCGGTGCTGCGGGTGCTGTCGGGAGAGGCGATCTCCCGGCCCCCGGCCTGGATGATGCGCCAAGCCGGCCGCTACCTGCCGGAATACCGGGCGACCCGAGCCGAAGCCGGATCCTTCCTCGACCTCTGCTACAACCCGGCCTTCGCCACCGAGGTGACGCTCCAGCCGATCCGCCGCTTCGGCTTCGAGGCGTCGATCCTGTTCTCCGACATCCTCGTCATCCCCCACGCGCTCGGCCAGGACGTGCGCTTCGTCGAGGGCGAGGGTCCGCGCCTCGATGCGCTCGAAGGCCGCGCCCAGTTCGAGCGCCTGCGCGAAGCCGGCGACCCGGCGATCTTTTCGCACCTCGCACCGGTCTTCGAGGCCGTCGAGCGCATCCGCGGGGCACTTCCCCACGAGACCACGCTGCTCGGCTTCTGCGGCGCGCCCTGGACCGTGGCGAGCTACATGATCGGCGGGCGCGGCACGGTGGATCTCGCCCCGGCCCGGGCGCTGGCGGCCGCCGACCCCGCGCTGCTCGATGCGCTGCTCGACCGGCTCGTCGCCGTCCAGACCGAATATCTCGTGCGCCAGCTCCGTGCCGGCGCCGACGCGGTGCAGATCTTCGAGTCGCATGCCGGTGTGCTGCCGGCTCTTGAGCGTCATGCCGGCGTGTTGCCCGAGTCGAGCGATGGCGATGCCCTGAAGCGCTACTCGCTCGGGCCGATCACGCGGATGGTTCAGGGCGTCCGGGCACAGGTGCCGGACGCGAAGATCATCGTGTTCGCCAAGGGCTCGGGGCTAGAGGGCCATGCCCGCGTCGTGCCCGAGACCGGCGCGAGTGCCGTCGGCGTCGATTGGGGTGTCGATCTGGCCGCCCTGCGAGCCCGTGTGCCGGCCTCGACGGTCACCCAGGGCAACCTCCACCCCGAGACCCTGATCGAGGGCGGGCGGGCCCTGGACGCGGCCGTGGACGCCATCCTGGCGGCGACCGAGGGCCTGCCGCACATCTTCAACCTCGGCCACGGCATCACCCCGCAGACGCCGATCGCCCATGTCGAGCAGATGCTGGCCCGGCTCAGAGGCGGCCGGTGACGCGTATCCGCGTCGCGGCCTTGGCTCTCACGCGCCGGGACGAGACGGGCGAGGCGTTGCTGGTGGTGCGCAAGCGCGGCAGCCTCCGCTTCATGCTCCCGGGCGGCAAGTTCGAGGCGGATGAGTCCGATGCCGCCTGCCTTGCCCGTGAACTCCGGGAAGAACTCGCGCTCGCCTACGACGCCCGCACGGCTGTGCGGCTCGGCCAGTTCGAGGCGGAGGCAGCCAACGAGCCCGGCCATATCGTCGAAGCGACCGTCTATCGGCAGGGCGCCACTCCTGGCCTGAACCCTGTCTGCGGTGCGGAGATCGAGGAGATCCGCTGGCTCTCGCTCAGCGGCAAAGCGGACCCGTCCGCTTTGCCGCTCGCACCGCTCCTGACCGGACAATTCCTGGCGCTCTTAAGCGCCGCATCCCCCACACGGAGTGCCTCACCCGGTGCTTGAGACCCTGTACCCCTGGATCAAGGCTTTCCACGTCATCGCGGTCATCTCTTGGATGGCGGCGATGCTCTATCTGCCGCGCCTGTTCGTCTATCACGCCGCCCTGCCGGCGGGCTCGCGGGTGCAGTCCGAGACCTTCAAGGTCATGGAACGGCGCCTGCTCAAGGCGATCATGACCCCGGCCATGATCGTCACCTGGATCCTCGGCCTCTGGCTCGCGTGGCAGAGCGGCTACTACGCCGCGCCCTGGCTCCAGGCGAAGTTCGCCCTGGTGCTGGCGATGAGCGGCGTGCACGGCTTCCTCTCCCGCACGGTCAAGGACTTCGCCGCCGACCGCAACGCGCGGAGCCAGCGCTTCTACCGAGTCATCAACGAGGTGCCGACGCTGCTGATGATCGTCATCGTCATCCTCGCGATCGTGAAGCCCTGGAGCTGATTTTTTTGCCCGGCTCCGGGCACCGGGCCGAGAACGAGCCGTTGGAAAGGCAAAGCGTGGCCGTTGCTCACGCGGGAGCCTGTCCGATGCGTACGCTGTTTCTCGCCCTCGCCCTGAGCCTCGCGGCAGCCTCCCCCGCGGCGGCGGCGAGCTTCGCCTGCGCCAAGGCCGAGACGCCGGACGAGAAGACGATCTGCGACACCCGCGCCCTCAACGACCTCGACGTCGAGATGGCGGTGCGCTTCGACATCCTCAAAGACCTGCTGCCGATGGGAAACCGCACCAAGATGCAGGACGATCAGGAGGCCTGGCTCAAGGACCGCCGCGCCTGCGGCGCCGATGTGGCCTGCCTCACCGCGGCCTACGAGGGCCGGCTCAAGGTGCTGCGGGGCGTGCTGTCGGAGTTCGCCAAGCAGGGCGGGCAGTAAGGCGCTTTCCCACCAAACCCCTCATCCTGAGGTGGCGCGTGTGCGCCCTCGAAGGATCCTCCAGAAATCGCGCGGGATCTGGAGGATCCTTCGAGGCTCCGCTTCGCTCCGCACCTCAGGATGAGGTCGCGGATGGGGGAAGCCGACCTCTTACAGCCGCGCCAGCAGCCGCTCCGCCAGCGGGTTCTCCGCCGCGAAGGCGTAGTCGATCCGCCGCACGGTGACGGACCGCGCCCCGGCCTGCACCAGGGCGTCGGAGAGATCGAACACGGCATCCACGGGGCAGCGCATCACGATCTCGCCGTCGGCGCCGCGCGGGGCGCCGTAGGGCAGCTCGGCCTCGTGCAGGCCGGCGATCGTGGCCAGGTCGATCTCGCCGGATTCGGGCAGCCCCGCGCGCACCTCGCGGCTGGTGCGGGCGCGCTCCTCCGCCGCGATGCGGCCGAGCACGGTGCGCAAAGCGGCCCGCGCCGTCTCGCCCCAGGGGGCTTTCAGCGAGGCGACGAGGTTGGCCTCCGAGCGCAGCATCACCCCGTCATCGAGGATCTTCAGCGCGTTGGCCGCGAGCGTGGTGCCAGTGGTGGTGATGTCGACGATGATCTCCGCCGAGCCCGCCGCCGGGGCGCCCTCAGTGGCGCCTAAGCTCTCGACGATGCGGTAATCGGCGATACCGGCCTCGGCGAAGAAGCGGCGCGTCAGGTTCACGTATTTGGTGGCGATGCGCATCCGCCGGCCCTGGCGCAGGCGCATCTCGCTGGCGACCTCGTCGAGGTCGCTCATGGCGCGCACGTCGATCCAGGCCTGCGGCACCGCCACGACCACGCTGGCATGGCCGAAGCCGAGCGGCGTCAAGAGTTCGACGCTCGCGCCCGGATCGGGCAGCATCTCGCGGATCAGATCCTCGCCGGTCACGCCGAGATGGGCGGCGCCGCTCGCGAGCTGGCCGGCGATCTCGGAGGCCGAGAGGTAGCGCACCTCGACACCGGGCAGGCCGGCGAGCGTGCCGCGATACTCACGCGCGCCCGCCTTCTGCACGAGCTTGAGCCCGGCGCGGGAGAAGAAGGCGCTGGCATTCTCCTGAAGCCGGCCCTTCGAGGGGACGGCGAGAACGAGGGGCGAATCGGTCACGCGACAACTCCTTCGCTTCCGCTCGTGTCGGCTTGGGCGCAGCGCGACAGCCAGAACGCGCAGCCCACCGCCGGCAGCGGCACCGGGCTGCCGAGCTGCTGCAGGAGCCCGTCATAGCGCCCGCCGCCGACCAGGGTCGGGCCACCCTGAGGACCCGTCACCTCGAAGATGAAGCCGGTATAATAGTCGAGGTTGCGCGCGAACCCGCCGTTGAACCGGAAGCGCTCGACCGGCAGACCCCGCGCCGCCATGAAGCCGGTGCGCTCCTCGAACAGGGCGAGCGCCGCCTCCAGCCCGTTATGGGTCAGCCCCGCCTCGCGCGCCAGCGCCCGCACCGCCGCCACGGCCGCATCGGGATCGCCGGAGATGGCGCAGTAGCGCTCGATCAGTTCGCGGTTCGTCGCGTTGAGGCCGGCGCCGCCGTGCGCCTGCGCCGAGGCCTTGGCGAGGAAGCGCTCGGCGATGGCGCCGGCGCTGCGCCCGCCCACCTGCGAGATGCCGGCGATGGACAGCACGTCCTCCACGAAGGCGCGCACGGCGCCCGCATCCTGGCCCTGGATCGCGGCCAGCAGGCCGGCATGGCGGTCCTCGGCCTGCACGCTGTTGGCGACCTCGTCGAGGGAGCGCCCGGCGGCGATCGCCCGCAGGGTCCGGCGCTTGGCCACCGGCGGCACGTGGAGGGCGTCGAGGAAGGCGTGGGTCAGGCCCATATCGCCGAGCCGCACGGTGACGTCGGAGCGCCCGAGCAGGGCGAGCCCTTCGAGGGCGAGCCCCAGCACCTCGGCATCCGCCGCCGGGGTGTCGGTGCGCCCGATCGATTCGATGCCGCCCTGGACGAACTCGTCGGGCTCGCCCGCCACGAGGCGGAAGACCGGGCCGAGATAACTGTAATCGGCGCTCTCGCCGGGCCGGGTCGCCTGATGCAGGCGGCAGACGGGAATGGTGAATTCCGGCCGCAGGCACAGTTCGGCCCCGTTCGCGTCCTGCGTCACGAAGATGCGCCGCCGGATGTCCTCGCCCGACAATTCGAGGAACGGCTCCACCGGCTGCAGCACGGGGGGCGATGCGGGCACGTATCCGCAGGCGGAAAAATGCGCCGACAGCCGCACATGGCGCAACGCCTCCGCGCCGCTCGGGCCGCCTGCCTCCGGTCTCGTCATCGTCTCGGATCCAGCTTGATTTCGGCCCCCATAGCAATCGCGTCACCGGTTGGCGACCGTGCCGGGGTATTTCCGCGCGGATCGGACTGCGTAAGAGCCATAGAATGGGCAGGAAGGGGGGCCGGCTTTCCGCTGACCTCCTCGATTACCAGACCAGCCGCTCGATCACCGCGTCGGGCTTCACCTCCTGGCGCGACAGCCAATCGGCGATGTCGCCGAGGCTGTGATGCTCGGCCGTGACGCCGAGTTCCTCCGCATGGATGCCGCGGGCGACGAGGACCGAGGGGATGCCGTAACCGGCCGCACCGGCGATGTCGGTGCGGATCGCATCGCCCACCGCCACCGTGCGGCGCACGTCCGGCGGCGGCAGGCCGTCAAGTTCCCCGGCCATGGCCAGCGCCGTCTCGTAGACCGGCCGATAGGGCTTACCCGCATAGACGACCGCGCCGCCGATGGCCTCGTAAGCCTGGGCGATCAGGCCGGCGCAGGGGATCAGTTTCTTGTCTCGCTCGACCACGAGATCGGGGTTGGCGCAGATCATCGGCACCTTGCGCTCGCGGAACTCGGCCAACGCCTCGCGGTAATCCTCCGCCGTCTCGGTATCATCATCGAACAGACCGGTGCAGACGATGCGCTGCGCCTCTGCCGCCGGGACCAGGGTGAGATCGAGCCCGTCGAAGACCGGCGCGTCGCGCTCCGGCCCCAAATGATACACCCGCTCACCCGGATGCTCGGCGATCAGCCGCCGGGTCAGGTCGCCGGAGGTGAGGATCGCGTCGTAGGCCTCCCGCGGCACGCCGTAGCCGTCGAGGATTTTTTGGACGCCCTGCCACGGGCGGGGCGCGTTCGAGACCAGGATCACCCGGCGCGGACGCGGGCCGGGGAGACCGCGGAAGCGGATCAGCGCCTCGCCGGCCGCGACATGGCCCCGCGTCCCATCATGCAGCACGCCCCAGACATCGCACAGGATCAGGTCGTAGCGCTCGGCGACCTCCGCGAAATGGCGCAGCGTCGGGACGGAAGGGTGAGTCATCGAAGGATCCGGTCGGGCGGTGTTGCGGGCTCTATACCCGTCTTCGCGTCTCACTGAAGACCGCCGGCCGGTCCCGCTCGCGCACCGCCCTTCCCGCCGGGCGGAAAGGGTCGCAAAAAATCACCCCAGAAACCGCCCCACCAGCAGCCGGGCGAGATCCTGCGGTGCGTCGGGGGTGAGCACGGCGAGCTTGCGCGAGGTCGAGAGCGAGGCGAGGCCGTGCAGGGCGGCCCAGAGGGCGGCCACCGCCCGACGGCGCTCGTCGGCGGGGACGATCAGCGGCGCCAGCACCGTATCGACGAGCATGACCGGTTCGGCCAGGGCCGCGGCGTACCAGTCCGGAAACGGCTGGTCCGGCGCGACGAGATGCTCGAACAGCAGGCTCCAGACCCGCGGGTCGGCGGCGACGAAGACGAGGTAGGCGTCGGCCAGCGCTAGGGCGTTGTCCCGCGCCGCCCGCTCCGGATCGATCACGGCGCTCAGCGCCGTATGCAGCCGGGCCAGGGTGCGGGCGTTGACCCGCAGGACCACCTGATCGAGGTCGCCCACCGCGTTGTAGATCGAGTTCGGCGCGTAGCCGATGGCCGCCGCCAGCCGCCGCATGCCGAGTGCACGATAGCCCTCGTTGCGCACGAGGCTCTCCGCCGCGCCCGCGACCAGAGCGATGAAGCCCTCCCGGTCGTGCTCACCCCGCGGCCCGCTGCCCCGTGCCTTGGGTGCCGAGTTTCTTGCGGAGTCTTTTGCCAAATCCGTCTCCGTGCCTGCGCGCCGCCCGTTCCCGTGCCGGTTCGCACGCCTCATCCGGGGTAGATTGCACGCCGTGCAATATCAAGCTTGCAGCCGGCTCGGGCCGCGTTCATTTTGAACGTCGTGCAAAACGCGGATTTGACGCCTACGCCGTCGGCAGGCAGTCATGCCCGGAGCCGGGAGAGACCACGATGTTCCGCACACTGATGACGACGCGACGCTTCGCGCCGCTGTTCTGGTGCCAATTCTTTTCAGCCTTCAACGACAATTTCCTCAAGAACGCGCTCGCTCTGCTGATCCTGTTTCAGGTGAGCGCGCGGGCCGAGAGTTCGGGCGGGGTGCTGGTGACGCTGGCCAGCGCCGTGTTCATCGGCCCGTTCTTCATCCTGTCGGGCCTCGGCGGGCAGATGGCCGACCGCTACGACAAGGCGGTGCTGGCCAAGCGGCTGAAATTCGCGGAGATTTTCGCGGCCCTGCTCTCGGTGCTCGGCTTTTGGCTGCACTCGGTGCCGCTCCTGTTCGCGGCGCTTGGCCTGTTCGGGATCATCGCGGCGCTGTTCGGGCCGATCAAGTACGGCATCCTGCCCGACCACCTGAAGCGCGAGGAGCTGACCGCCGGCAACGCGCTGGTCGAGGCCGCGACCTTCCTCGCGATCCTCCTCGGCACCATCACCGCGGGTCTGGCCATGGCGATGGGCGGCCACGCGCTCGGGCTCGGCGCCGGGCTGATGGGCATGGCGGTCCTGTGCTGGCTCGCCGCGCGGATGATCCCGGCCACCGGCGAGGGCGCGCCCGACCTGCATGTCGACCGCAACGTCGCCCGCTCCACCGCCGAACTCCTGCGCGACCTGTGGTCCGACACGCGGCTGTGGCGCGGCTCGGTGATCGTGAGCTGGTTCTGGCTCGTCGGCGTGGTCATCCTCTCGCTGATGCCCGTGCTGGTGCGCCAGACCCTCAACGGCACCGAGATCGTCGCCACCACCCTGCTCGCCATCTTCTCCGTCGGCATCGCGGTCGGCTCCGGCCTCGCCTCGTGGCTCGCGAGCGGGCGCATCGTGCTGCTGCCGACGCCGGTCGGCGCGGTGCTGATGGGCCTGTTCGGGCTCGATCTCGCCTGGACGGTCTCGCAGGTGAGCCCCGCCGTCGGAGAGCCGGTCGGCGCCTGGGACTTTATCTCCGGCGGCTCGGGCCTGCGCATCGCCATCGACTTCTTCGGTCTCGCCGTCGCGGGCGGGCTCTACGTCGTGCCCTCGTTTGCCGCGGTGCAGGCCTGGACCGAGAAGGCCAAGCGCGCCCGCGTCATCGGCGCGGTCAACGTGCTCACCGCCGCCTTCATGGTCGCCGGCACCCTGGCGCTCGCGGTGCTTCAGGGCCTCGGCCTCTCCACGGCGCAGCTTCTCGGCCTCGTGGCCGTGCTGAACCTGATCGCCGGCGCGGTGATCCTCGTGACCCTGCCGACGAACCCCCTGCGTGATGCCCTCTCGATCCTGTTCCGCGCCTTCTACCGCCTGGAGGTGAAGGGCCTGGAGAACGTGGAGAAGGCGGGCCCGAACGCCATCGTCGCCCTCAACCACGTCTCCTTCCTCGACGCGCCGCTGGCGCTCTCGCTGCTCGACAAGGAACCCGTCTTCGCCATTGACCACGGCATCGCCCAGCGCTGGTGGGTGAAGCCGTTCCTCAAGGTGACGAAGGCGATGCCGCTCGACCCGACGCGGCCGCTGGCCACCCGCACGCTGATCAACGCGGTCAAGAGCGGCGAGACGCTGATCATCTTCCCCGAGGGCCGGCTCACCGTCACGGGCAGCCTGATGAAGGTCTATGACGGCGCGGGCCTCATCGCCGACAAGTCCGGCGCCATGGTCGTGCCGGTGAAGATCGACGGGCCGGAGCGCACCATCTTCTCGCGCCTGAAGCGCGATCAGGTCCGCCGGGCGTGGTGGCCGAAGGTGACGGTAACGATCATGCCGCCGGTCCGCCTCCACGTCGATCCCGAACTCAAGGGCAAGAACCGCCGT
This sequence comes from Methylorubrum extorquens, assembly GCA_900234795.1. NCBI lineage: Bacteria > Pseudomonadati > Pseudomonadota > Alphaproteobacteria > Hyphomicrobiales > Methylobacteriaceae > Methylorubrum > Methylorubrum extorquens. The sequence goes on along the minus strand of LT962688.1, from coordinate 4,247,933 downwards.
CGCGCTGCGGGCGCGGCGCTCTACGACATCATGTCGGATCTCGTGTTCGAGACCGCCGACATCGACCGCGGCGTCTTCGCCGCGCTCATCGAAGCGGGCCAGCTTCACGGCTGGCGGCGCACAGCGCTCGAAGACCCAGTCTCGGGCACGATGAGCTATGCCCGCCTCGTGATGGGCGCCAACATCCTGGGCCGGAAGCTTCAGGCGCTGCTGCCAGACGCGAAAAAGCCGGTCGGGCTGATGCTGCCCAACGCCAACGGCGCGGCGGTGACGTTCTTCGCGCTGGCCAGTGCGGGCCGCGTGCCGGCGATGATCAACTTTTCCGCCGGCCCCGCCGCGGTGCTCTCGGCCTGCCGGGCGGCGCAGGTCGACACCCTCCTCACCTCGCGCGCCTTCATCGAGAAGGGGCGCCTCGGCGCCCTGATCGAGGGCATCCAGGGCAGCCTGCGCCTGATCTATCTCGAGGACGTGCGGGCGGGCGTCACCACCGGCGACAAGATCCGCGGATTCTTGGAGCCCCGCCGTCCGCTCGTCGCGCGGCATGGCAGCGATCCGGCCGCGATCCTGTTCACCTCAGGCAGCGAGGGCACGCCGAAGGGGGTGATGCTCGCTAACCGGGCGATGCTCGCCAACACCGCGCAGGTCGCCGCCCGCATCGATTTCGGGCCGCGCGACAAGGTGTTCAACGTGCTGCCGGTGTTCCACGCCTTCGGGCTGACGGCGGGGCTGGTGCTGCCGCTGATCTCGGGCGTGCCGGTCTACCTCTACCCCTCGCCGCTGCACTACCGGATCGTGCCCGAACTCATCTACGGCACCAACGCCACGGTCCTGTTCGGCACCGACACCTTCCTTACCGGCTACGCGAAGATGGCGCATTCCTACGACCTGCGCTCCCTGCGCTACGTCGTGGCCGGCGCCGAGCCGGTGAAGCAGGCGACCCGCAAGACCTGGGCGGAAAAGTTCGGCCTGCGCATCCTGGAAGGCTACGGCGTGACCGAATGCGGGCCGGTGCTCGCGCTCAACACGCCGATGTTCAACCGCTTCGGCACGGTCGGCCGGCTGCTGCCGGGGATCGAGTCACGGCTCGAACCGGTGCCCGGCCTCGACGAGGGCGGACGCCTCATGGTGCGCGGCCCCAACATCATGCTCGGCTACCTGCGGGCGGAGAATCCCGGCGTGCTCGAGTCGCCCGCCGACGGCTGGTACGACACCGGCGACATAGTCGCTTTCGACGCCGACGGCTTCGTGACGATCAAGGGCCGGGCCAAGCGCTTTGCCAAGATCGCGGGCGAGATGGTGTCGCTGGCCAGCGTCGAGGCCTTGGCCGCCGAACTCTGGCCCGACGCCCCGAGCGCGGTGGCCGCCGTGCCCGATGCCCGCAAGGGCGAGCGCCTGATCCTGTTCACGCAAGCCAAGGGCGCGACCCGAGCCGCCTACCAGACCCACGCCAAGAGCCGGGGCGCGGCCGACGTCGCGGTTCCCGCCGAGGTGGTCGTCGTGGAAGGCCTGCCGATGCTCGGCACCGGCAAGGTCGATCAGGTCGGCGTGACGAAGCTCGCGCGTGAACGGGCGGCGACGGCGGAGGCGGCGTGAGGGTTGGGAGGTGATCCCATCTGATCCCTCATCCTGAGGTGCCGGCGCGGAGCATCGGCCTCGAAGGGTTATCCAGATCCCTGGAGGGCCCTTCGAGGGTGCCCTTTAAAAAGATAGCACTCAGTGCTATCTTGGTACATGGTCGACGATCGCCTGAATGCTGACGCCGGTGAGAATGTTTCGCGAGCCTTCAAGACCGCCGTCTTTACTCGGTCGGGCCGCAAAGCGGGCATAAGAGATGCCGAGCTTTGTGAGGCTCTCCGAGAAGTCATGGCCGGCCAAGCGGATGATCTCGGCGGCGGGGTCTTCAAGAAACGCCTGAACAAGAACATGCACCGGAGCATGATCTTAGCAAAAGGCGGACGATACTGGATCTACGAATACCTCTTCGCCAAGAAGGATCGCGATAACATCGATGACGATGAGCTGAGGGACTTCAAGCTGCTCGCAAAGGGTTACGCTTCTCTAGCTAAAGAGCAGATCGACAAACTCGTATCAGACAAGGACCTTCTGGAAATCTGCGATGGCGACAAAGCGTAAGTACAGGAGCGACATTTCCGAAGCGATTCACGCCTCGGCAGCCATGTTGCATAAGGTCGGGGCGCTGGACAAAGCCACCATGCGCGACTTCGATGCGCGCCACCTGATGGTGCCGGACATGATCGAGCCGGCCCAGATCAAGAGGCTCCGCGAGGCCAATAACGTCAGCCAGCCGGTATTCGCTCGCTATCTCAACACCAGCGAGAGCACGATCGAGAAGTGGGAGACCGGTGCCAAACGTCCCAGCGGCATGGCGCTGAAGCTCTTGGCGGTGGTCCAAAAACACGGCTTGCAAGTCCTCGCCTGAAACGACCGCATCCCCTTCATGCCGAAACCGGCCGGTCGCTCGGCGGTCGGATTGCCGGCCCGAGCGGTGCAAAAATAAACCATGCTCGGCGGATATAGCGCGGCATGCGCGGTCCGCTCAGACCGCGCCCGATCAGGGATCCGCCTATGAGCCTCGACCGCCGCCGCTTCCTCGCCTCCTCGCTCGGCCTCGCGATCGTCGGCCCTGCCGCCGCGCAGAGCTATGGCCAGACCTTCAAGGTCGAGAACGACGAGGGCCGGCCGGTGGCCAACATGCGGCTGCCCGGCGAGATCACCGGGCAGATCCAGGAATTGCGCGGCGTCACCTATGTCGGCCCGCGCGAGGCCGAGGTGACCCTCTACGAGTTCTTCGACTACAACTGCCCTTGGTGCCGCAAGGCCGCCGCCGACGTCACAGCGCTCGCCGCCAGCGATCCGGCCCTCCGCATCGGCCTCGTCCACAACCCGATCCTCTCGCCGATGTCGGCCCAGGCCGCCAAGGTCTCGCTCGCCGTCCAGCGCAAGCTCGGCTCGGCGGCGGCCTTCGCCTTCTACGGCCAGCTTCTCGCCACCAAGGGCCAGATCGATGGCCTCAAGGCGCTTGAGATCGGTGCCAAGGCCGGGGTGACGCGGGCCGAACTCGAACAGATCGCCGACAGCGACGAGGTGCGCGAGGCGATGCGCGCCCACATGACCGTCGCGGCCAATCTCGGCCTCACCGCGACCCCCTCCTACGTCCTCGGCAATACCGGCGTGCTCGGCCATCCCGGCGTGAAGTCGCTGGCGAAGATGATCGGGGCGATGCGGCGCTGCGATCAGATCGCCTGCGGGTAGGCGCGCTCGTCCATGGGCCCGTCAGGCGCCGCCGATGAGGATGCCCGTCGCGAGCACGAGGGAGCCGCCGAGCACGATCTGGAAGGCGGCGCGCAGGAAGGGCGTCTCCATGTAGCGGTTCTGGATCCAGACGATGGCCCAGAGCTCGAAGAAGACCACGGCGAAGGCGATGCTCGTCGCCAGCCAGAAGTTCGGGATCAGGTAGGGCAGCGCGTGGCCGAGGCCGCCGAGCGCGGTCATCACGCCGGAAGCGAGGCCGCGTTTCAGCGGTGACCCGCGCCCGGAGATCTTGCCGTCGTCGTGCGCGGCCTCGGTGAAGCCCATCGAGATGCCGGCGCCGATCGAGGCCGAGAGGCCGACGAGGAAGGTCGTCCACGGGTTCTGCGTGGCAAACGCCGTGGCGAAGATCGGCGCGAGCGTCGAGACCGACCCGTCCATGAGGCCGGCAAGCCCCGGCTGGACCCAGGTCAGGATGAACTGGCGATGGGCGGCCGCGTCCTCCTCGTCGCGGACGGAGCCGCCGAGATGCTCGTCCGCCAGCGCCTCGGCCGTCCGCTCGTGCGCGCTCTCCGCCGCGGCGAGGTCGCCGAGCAGGCGGCGCGTGTCGGCGTCGGTCGAGCGCCGGGCGGCGGCGAGGTAGAAGTCGCGCGCCTGCCGCTCCATCGCGGCGGCCTCCTCGCGGACCCGGTCGAGCCCGAGATTGCGCATCAGCCAGACCGGCTTGCGGCTGTAATAGCCGGCAATGTGCTCGCGCCGGATCGGGATGATGAAGTCGCCGAAGCGCTGCTTGTAGCGCGCGATCAGGCGGCGGCGATGCTCATCCTCGGCCTCCGCCATCGCGTCGAACAGGGCGGCCGAATGGGGGTATTCGCCGCGCAGGCGTCCCGCATAGGCCCGGTAGATCTGGCCGTCCTCCTCCTCGGACCCGATCGCGAGCGCCAGGATCTCCTGCTCGCTGAGATCGTCGAACCGTTTCCGGCCGCCGAGCGTCAGCATCGAGAGACGGCTCATCATGGCTCTGTCGACTCCGGGGACGGCGCGTTGGAGAGGGCGTGGCAGAGGGCGCGGATCGCCTTACCCCTCCTGCTCCTGCAGCAGCCGGTACTCGCGCCCGTGCCGGCAATAGCCCTCGACGATGTGGCTCATCATCGCGCGCTTCGCCGCGTCGAGCGTGCCGAGGATGCGGGCCGGGCGCCCGCCCCAGAGATGACCGCCCTCCAGCAACTGGCCCGGATCGGTGGTCGCGCCGCCAGCCAGCATCACGTCGTCGGCCACCACCGTGCCCGGCGCCAGCACCGAGCCGATGCCGATCAGGCTGCGGGCGCCGATCCGGCAATCGGCCATGCGCACGTTGTGGCCGATCGTGGTGTCGCGCCCGATCACCACGCCCTCGCCGCGGCTGCGGATCACCGTGTTGTCCTGGATGTTGGTGTCGGCCCCGACCACGATCGGCCCGACCTCCGCGGCGAGTTCACAGGAGAACAGCACCGTCGATCCGGCGCCGAGCGCGATGCGGCCGGAGAGCCGGGCGGTGCGGGCCACGAACACGCTCTCTTCGGTCTCGGGCGGCTCAGGATGCGCGGCCGGGCTCGCTGCCTCGCCGGACGCCTCGCGCAGGCGTTCGGCCCGCTCGGCCAGTTCCTCCGGCGTCACCGGGCGCAGGCGCTTGGCCGGGTTGCCGCCATAGGCGAAGCCGCTCTCGAGCTTCGAGCGGGGGAAGATGGTGGCGCCCGCCTCGATCAGCACGTTGTTGCCGACGATCGCCCCGTCGAGGATGATCGCGTCGTCCTCGATCACCACGTCCGAGCCCACGGTGCAGGCATGCACCACCGCGTTGCGGCCGACCGTGACTCGGTCGCCGATATGCGTCGGCAGCGATTCGGTGGCGATGTGGACGGTGGAGCGGGCGCCGAGCCAGAAGCGGTCGCCCGCGGTGATCGGCTGGCCGTCGCTGCGGATCACGCTGTCGTCGCCGAGCCAGGCCTGGGCCCCGAGGGTGGCGGCGCCGATCACGGTGCTGGCGCGCCCGCACCAGACGGGGCGGCTGGCGAAGACGGGCAGGATGCCGTCGTAGGGCAGGATCAGGTCGGGCGTCACGTCGCGGCTCGCTGTTCGTCGAAACGGCGCCGGTGGCGCGGTCCTATTGTTGAGCCATATAGGCTCACGGGCAAAGGGGGTCACGGGCCGGCGCGAAACGCCGGGGCCGGTCTGTCGGCGCCGCGTACGCGTTCCCTCAATATGGGTCATGTGTGGGTCATGACGGTCAGCATCCAGTCCGAGCCCTTCGACACCGCCGCCGAGATCGCCCGGATCGAAGCGGAGCTGGCCGGCCGGGCCGGGGCGGTGGTGACCTTCTCCGGCCTCTGCCGCGACGAGGCGGGCCGGCTCGCCGCGCTGGAGCTGGAGCATTATCCCGGCATGGCCGAGGCCGAGATCGCCCGCGTGGTGGAGGAGGCGCGCGCTCGCTGGCCGGTCCAGGCCCTGCGGGTGATCCACCGCCACGGGCTGGTGCGGCCGGGCGAGGGCATCGTCCTCGTGATCACCGCCTCGCCGCACCGCAAGGCCGCCTTCGCCGCGGCCGACTTCCTGATGGATTATCTCAAGACCCGCGCCCCGTTCTGGAAGCGCGAGCACCTCGCCGACGGCACCACCGGCGGCTGGGTCGCGGCGACGGAGGCCGACGCCGCCGCCGCCCAAGCCTGGGTCTGAATCCTGGGTCTGAATCCTGGGCCTGAATCTCGGGCCTGACACATCACCGATTGTCCCGGGGTCTTTCTTAGCCCCGCATGAACCGCAAACGGATCCCCCGAACCATGACGGCTCCCCCTTTCAGCCCGCCGGCCAACCCGCCGGGCGCATGGCGCCTTGCGGCCGCGGGCATCGCGGTCGTGGCCTTCGCCGCCGCCCTCTGGCTCGCTTGGACCGCGGCAGCGACGCTGCTGCTGATCTTTTCCGGCATCTTGTTCGCCGTCTTCCTCGACGGGGTGACCCGGGGCCTCGGATATGTGCTGCCGATCGGGCGCGGGTGGCGCCTCGCGATCGCCAGCCTCGTGCTCGCCGCCCTCGCGCTCGGGCTCACGGCCTTCGGCGGCGCCACCGTGGCGAGCCAGGCACGCGACCTAGGCACGACGGTGCGCCAGCAATCGGAGACCGTGCGCGACTGGCTGAAGGAGCGCGGCGTCGAGATCGACCTGTCGCAGGGGGCACCGGCGGAGGCCGGTCAGAGTGGAGAAGGCAAGGGCCAGGATACGGGCAAAGAGACGGGCAAGGACAAGAACGGGAAGGAAGGCGGCCTCGCCGGCCTCGCCTCGGGCGCCCTCAAGAGCCCCGGCTCGCTGCTGTCGGATGCCGGCAGCGTGCTTGGGCCGGCGGCGACCGTGGTGATCGCGCTGTTCAACGCGCTGGGCAACGTCCTCGTGATCGTCTTCCTCGGCGTCGCCATCGCCGCCGACCCGGGGAGCTACCGCGACGGCGCCCTGCGGCTCGTGCCTCCGCGCCACCGCGAGAAGGGCGCGCGCGTCCTCGACGGATCGGGCGAGACCCTGCGGCACTGGCTGTTCGGGCAGCTCGTGACCATGGCGGCGATCTTCGTGCTGACCTGGGCGGGCTTGAGCTTCCTCGGGATCGGCGGCGCGCTGATCCTCGGGCTCCAGGCGGGCCTGCTCGCCTTCGTGCCGACCATCGGGCCGTTGATCGCGGGTCTGGTGATCGTGCTGAGCAGCCTCGCTTCGGGGCTGAACGGATTGCTCGGGGCGCTCGGCGTCTACCTCGCGGTGCAGGCGGCGGAGAGCTACGGGCTCACCCCGTTCATCCAGCGCCGCGCCCTCGACCTGCCGGCGGCGACGATCTTCGCCGGCCAGCTCCTGCTCGGCGTGCTGTTCGGCCTGTGGGGCGTGGCGCTCGCGCTGCCGCTCGTGGCCGTGATCAAGGTGCTGCTGGAAGAACTCTACATCGAGGATGGGGCCGAAGCGGAGGCCTGACGGTCCGCTCCGGCCCCGATCACCTTACGGCGCCAGGTTACGGTGCCATGTCGGGGACCGACTTGACGGTCCCCATCTCGGATGCGGGCGTCGGCTGGGCCGGGGTGCCGATCTGCGGTGGCGGGGTGAGCTGCAGGTGCTCGCTGGTATAGGCCAGCGCCTGCTGCACCCGCTGCGGATCGCCGTTCAACTTCGTGCCGTAGCTCGGCACGATCTGGCGGATCTTCGCCTGCCATTCGGGGCTGGCGACCTTCTGCGCGAACACCTTCTCCAGCACGGTCAGCATGATCGGTGCGGCGGTGGAGGCGCCCGGCGAGGCGCCGAGCAGGGCGGCGATGCTGCCGTCCTTGGCGCTCACGACTTCCGTGCCGAGCTTGAGCACGCCGCCCTTCTCCGGGTCGCGCTTGATGATCTGCACGCGCTGCCCGGCCTGGACGAGGCGCCACTCGTTCTTCTTCGCATCGGGGAAGTACTCGCGCAGGGCCTGGTAGCGGTCCTCGTCGGACAGCATCACCTGGCCGGCGAGGTACTCGATCAGCGGGTACTGCTCGACGCCGACGCGGACCATCGGCCAGACATTGCTGGTGGTGGTCGAGGTCAGAAGGTCGAAATACGAGCCTTCCTTCAGGAACTTGGTCGAGAAGGTCGCGAAGGGTCCGAACAGGATCACGCGCTTGCCGTCGAGCACCCGCGTGTCGAGGTGCGGCACGGACATCGGCGGCGAGCCGACCGAGGCCTTGCCGTAGGCCTTGGCGAGGTGGCGCAGGGCCACGTCCTGGTTATCGGTGACGAGAAACGAGCCGCCGACGGGGAAGCCGCCATACTCGTCGGCCTCGGGAATGCCGGTGGCCTGCAGCAGGTGCAGCGCGCCGCCGCCCGCGCCGATGAACACGAACCGGGCATCGACCGTGTGGCGGCTGCCGTCCTTCAGGTTCTTCGAGGTGACGCGCCAGGTCCCGTCCTTGTTGCGCTCGAAGCTCTCGACCTCGGTCGAGAGGCGCAGGTCGAACTTCGGGCCGCTCTTCAGCGAGGCGATGTACTGGCGGGTGACCTCGCCCCACTCGCAATCGGTGCCGAGCGGCGACCACGTGGCGGCGACCTTCTGCTTCGGGTCGCGCCCCTCCATCATCAGGGGGACCCACTTCTTGACCTGCTCGGGGTCGGTCGAGAACTCCATCCCGGCAAACAGCGGGCTCGCCTTCAGCGCCTCGTAGCGCTTGCGCAGGAAGGTGATGTTGTCGTCACCCCAGACGAAGCTCATGTGGGGCGTGGAGTTGATGAAGGAGCGCGGGTTCTTCAGCACGCCCTTCTGGACCTGCCACGCCATGAACTGGCGCGTGACCTGGAAGGCCTCGTTGATTTCGACGGCCTTGTTGATCTGGACGTTCCCCTTGGAATCCTCCGGGGTGTAGTTCAGCTCGGCCAGGGCCGAGTGGCCGGTGCCGGCATTGTTCCAGCCGTTGGAGCTTTCCAGGGCCACGCCGTCGAGCCGCTCGACCATCTCCAGCGACCAGTCGGGCTCGAGCTCGCGCAGCCAGACACCGAGCGTCGCGCTCATGATGCCGCCGCCGATCAGCAGCACATCGACCTTGCGGGGCTCGTCCGCCGCGAGCAGGGGCGAACCCGGCAGAGCCGTTGCCGCCAGACCCGCCAGCGCGCCGCCGAGAACGTGACGCCGGTTCATCGGCATCAGACTATATTGCACATTGGCGGAACGGATGTGAAGTTTATCGTCATTATTCATTTTATTTTTCGCGCCGCTCAAAAATTTATTGGCCCGAGTGGTCCGCTACAACACGTTCGGGCGAGCGACAACCCGTCGATTACATGGCTGCCATGCCCTGAAACCTTGAACACTCGCAGCCGATTGTCAGGCCAACTCCAGGTCGCCGACCGCCCCCGTGACGAACCCGTGCGCAAGCCCTCAGCGCTCCACTCGGCGGACGCTCCCCAGCAGGGCGCGGAACCACAGCACCGGCAGGCCGAGACTCCCGAACGCGGCTTTCGGCGAGGGCGGCCGCTCAGCCGTCATGGGCGGCCGGGACCGCGGCGATGCCGGCGCCGGCGGCCCAGGCGTTGAGATCCTGCTTGCGGATCGCCGCCGCCATCATGTCGGGGAAGAGATCCGGCGTGCAGGCGAAGGCGGGCACGCCGAGTGCGGCCAGCCGCGCGGCCAGCCCCCGGTCATAGGCCGGCGCGCCCTCGTCGGAGAGAGCGAGCAACGCCACCACCTGAACGCCAGCAGCAACGAGGCGCTGCGCCTGGGCGAGCAGCCCGGCCTCGACCCCGCCCTCGTAGAGATCGGAGATCAGCACCAGCACCGTGTCCTCGGGCCGGGTGATGCGCGAGGCGCAGTAGCCGACCGCCCGGTTGATGTCGGTGCCGCCGCCGAGCTGGACCGAGAACAGCACCTCGACCGGATCGTCCATGGCGTCGGAGAGATCGACCACCTCGGTGTCGAACACCACGAGCCGGGTCGAGACCGCCGGCAGCGAGGCCATCACCGCCCCGAAGATGGATGAGTAGACCACGGAATTGGCCATCGAGCCGGACTGGTCGATGCACAGGATCACGTCTTTCAGCGATCCGCGGCTTTTCCGCCCGTGGCCGAGGCGGGTCTCGGGGATGATGGTGCGGTACTCCGCCTGATAGTGGCGCAGGTTCGCCCGGATGGTGCGGTTCCAGTCGATCTCGGCGTGGCGCGGGCGGCGGTTGATGCTGGCGCGGTCGATCGCCCCGGTCACGGCTTGGCGCAGGGGCTCCTCCAGCCGCTTCATCAGCGCGTCCACCACCTTGCGCACCACGAGGCGCGCCGTCTCCTTGGTGCGCCCGCCGAGCAGGCCGCGCATCGAGATCAGGGTCGAGACGAGGGAGACGTCGGGCTGGACCGCCTCCAGCATCTCCGGCTCGGTCAGCATCCGCTTGAGGTCGAGCCGCTCGAAGGCGTCGCGCTGCATCACCTGCACCACGGAGGCCGGGAAGTAGTCGCGGATATCGCCGAGCCAGCGCGGCACGGAGGGCGCGGAGGCGCCGAGACCGCCCTTGCGATCGGAATCGTAGAGGGCGCCCATCGCCCGGTCGAGCCGCTGGTCGCGCTCGCTCAAAGTGCAGCCGGTGCCCTCGGCCGCTCCGCCGCCGAGCACGAGGCGCCAGCGGCGCAGGCGTTCCGCTTCGCGCGCGCTCATGCGGCGTCTCCCGTGGTTTCATCCGCGGTTCTGGGGAGCTCGGGGCCGAGCAGCAGGCGCAGGATCGGCAGCACCTTGGCCGCGCGCGCCGCATCGAAGCCCTGGGCGCCTTCCGCCTCGCCGGGAGCGGCTCCGCCCGGCCGGGCCAGGGCCTCGCCGACCGCCCGGCGCTCGGCCGGCGCCAGGGTCGCGAAGGTGCGGCGCACCAGCGGCAGCAACTCGGTGAAGAGATCCGCGTCGAGGCCGCAGAGCCATTCATCGACGACGGCGAGCAATTCGCGCCCGTGGATCAGCACGGTGCCGCTATCCTCCAGAAACCCCTCGATCCAGGCAGCGGCCGGTCCCGCACCCGAGGCCCGCGACAGGGCGAGGCGCAGGCGCTCGCCGGCCTCCGCGGCTTCGATGGCGCGCTCGTCGAAGAGCAGGCGCACGGCGCGGCCGACGACGCGGCCATGGACATGCTCCTGATCGGCCAGCGCCCGCAACGCCTCCCCCCACACCGCCTTCAACTCCGGCTCCTCGATCAGCCCGACCGCGCCGGAGACGGCGACGATGCGCGCCTTGGCGGCGCTCGCCGCGTCGTCGTCGAGGCTCTGGCAGGCGGCGACCAGCCCGGCGGCGGCGCGCGGCACGAGGCCCCGCACCACGGCGAGCACGGGTTCGGTGTCGGAGGAGCGTACGGAGCCGTAGCGGGCGAGTTCGGCGAGCGGGGGCAGCGCGTCCATCAGGTCGAACACGTCGGCCGAGACCGCGGCGCGGTCGTTGAGCGCGCGGATCACCTCCGCCGTGGCCTCGGCGAGGTCGGCGTCGAGCAGGGTGCCGATCAGGCCGGAGAGCTCGGCGACGCGGGTCGCCTCGCGGGCGCGGACCCGCACCCGGCCGGCGGCGGCCTCGGCGATGGTGCCGCCCTCAGCCGAGGCCGCCACCAACTCCACCACCCATTCCGGCTGCCAAGCCAGGAACCAGCCCTCCTTGAAGGTGCCGCGCCCGCGCGCTTCGCGCCGCTCCCCACAGGGGATGCCGATCAGGCTCAGCCGGTTGAGGAAATGGCTGCGGGCCAGATCCGTCTCCTTGCGCAGGTCGAGGGTGATCTCGCCCGCCGCGCCGGGCCTCAGGCGCAGGCGCTTGCACTGCGCCTCGAAATCCGCCTCGACCGGGGTGCCGGGGCTGTCCGGCGGGGTGGCACCGAGGCGCTCGCCGATCACGAGCTTGCGCCGGATCAGCCCCATCGGCGCCGGGTCGGCAAAGCAGAGCGTGGCCTGGGCGGCTTCATCGAGATCGTCGAGGGAGGGCCGGGACCGGCCGCGAAAACCCGCCAACGCCTCGGCGAGCCGGGCCGCCTCGATCACCGAGGCCGGCGAGGCATCGAGATCGTTCTCCCGCAGCAGCGCGGCGGCGCGGGCGAGCCAGCGGGCGGCGACGCGGCCCTCGTGGTGCCACAGGGTGTCGTACCATTCCGGCGAGAGCACCCCGGCGCGGTAGCCGGAGGCGAAGGCCAGCCGCTCGTAGGACCAGGGCGCCCAGGCCGCGGCGACCTTGGTCTTGGGCAGGTTTTTCAGGGTCGCGGTATCCGCCGTGGCTTGGCCCTTGGCGTCGTGGCGGGCGAGCGCGGGAACGTGCCACGCGCCGCAGATCACGGCGATGCGCTCGAACCCGTCCTTGGCCGCCCGCCGGATCGCGCTGCGCATATGCGCCTCGCGCGCCTCCTCGCGAAAAGCTTCATAGGGGTCGGTCTCGGCGCCCTCGCGCAGGGCCGCCATCGCCTCATGGATGGCGGCGAACACGTCGCCGTCCGCGCCCGCGCGGCTCTCGACCAGCGCGTCCCACCAGCGCTCGCCGTCGGGGTAGCCGGCGAGTGCCGCGAGTTCGCCGAGCGGATCGCGCCGGATCGCGGCCGGTGCCGGCCCGTCCCCGGATGGCGCTTCGGCCGCCTCTGTCACTGGCTCCGCATCGATCGGCGCGGCCTCCGGCGGGGCTTCCGGCGCGCCAAAGCCGTCGGCGAGCTGGTTCGCGTGCGGCAGGTCGATGAAGCGCAGGGTCGCGCCCGCCGCGACGCCAAAGCGCATCGCCACCCATTCCGGCGAGAAGGCCGCGAAGGGGAAGAAGGCGCAATCGCGCGGCCGGTCCGGCCGGTAGACGAGGAGCGCGACGGGCGGCGCCATCGCCTCGTGGGCGGCTAGCGGGATCAGCGCGTCGGCGTCCGGCGGCCCCTCGATCAGCAGGCAATCGGGGTTGAGCGCGTCGAGCGCCGCCTTTAGCGAGCGGGCCGAGCCGGGGCCGTGGTGGCGGATGCCGAAGAGACGGATGTCAGGCATCGCTCGGGTCACGCGCTCGCGCGAGCGGCCTTATAAAAATCCTTCCAGCCGTCGCGCTCCTTCACCACGGTTTCGAGATACTCGCGCCAGACGATGGCGTCCTGCACCGGGTCCTTCACCACGGCGCCACTGATCCCCGAGACGAGGTCGTGGGCCGAGAGGCGGCCGTCGCCGAAATGCGCGGCGAGTGCCAGCCCGCTGCCGACGACGCTGATGGCTTCGGCCGTCGAGAGCGTGCCCGAGGGCTGCTTCACCTTGCTCTTGCCATCCGCCGTCACCCCCTCGCGCAGCTCGCGAAAGATCGTGACGACGCGGCGGATCTGCTCGGCGCCCGGCGGCTCGGCGGGGATCTCGAAGGCCCGCCCGAGCGCGGCGACGCGGGTCTCGACGATGGCGATCTCGGCCTCGATCGTGGCGGGCGGCGGCAGCACCACGGTGTTGAAGCGGCGCTTGAGCGCGCTCGACAATTCGTTGACGCCGCGGTCCCGGTTGTTGGCCGTGGCGATGAGGTTGAAGCCTTTTTGCGCCGCGACCTCCTCGTTCAGCTCGGGGATCGGCAGGGTCTTTTCCGAGAGAACGGTGATGAAGCTGTCCTGCGTCTCGGAGGGGATGCGGGTCAGCTCCTCGACGCGGGCGATGCGGCCCTCGTTCATTGCCCGCATGATCGGCGAGGCCACCACCGCCTCGCGGCTCGGGCCCTTGGCCAGCAGCAGCGCGTAGTTCCAGCCGTAGCGGATCGCCTCCTCGCTGGTGCCGGCGGTGCCTTGCACGATCAGGCGCGAGGTGCCGCAGATCGCCGCCGCCAGATGCTCGCTGACCCAGCTCTTGGCGGTGCCCGGCACGCCGAGCAGCAGCAGCGCCCGGTCGGTGGCCAGCGTCGCCACCGCGACCTCCATCAGGCGCCGGTCGCCGATATACTTTGGCGTGACTTCGAAGCCCGACGGGAGTTTGCCGCCGAGCAGGTAGGTAACGACCGCCTGCGGCGACATCTGCCAGTTCGGCGGGCGCGGTCGGTCGTCGGAGTCGCGGAGCGCCGCGATCTCCTCGGCGAAGGCATCCTCGGCAGCCTGGCGCAGCTGCGCGGTCTTGACGGCGTGGGTCGATGTCATCCTTGAGCCGTTCCCCCTGTGGTGGTTTCCGGTCGGAAGTCGCGCCGGATCGCGGCGCGCAGTTCCAGCACGCCCGTCAATCCCGTGAGCTGCGTGCGCAGGCGGTCGCCCTCCCCCTCCGGCAGCCGCGCCAGGATGGCGGCGGCCGCGGCGGCGCTGTCGTCGCTCGGCCAGAGCCGGTCGCCGAGGCGGGCGATCACCCAGGGCTTGGCGAGATCGCGCCGCAGGGCGTCCGACCCGCGGGTGACGAAGGCGAGCCAATCGAGCAAAGCGGCGCTGAAGGACTCGGAAAAGTGCTCCGGGCCTTGGCCCAGCACGGCCAGAACCACCTCGATCTTGCGGGCGCGGATCAAAGCCGCGACCCGTGCCTCCCATTCGGCGTCCGGCAGGAGGTCGAGCGCCTCCGCCCACATCCCCAAAACCTCGTTGGTGCGGCGGACGCCGGTGACCTTGCCCTCGTAGGCGTCCGCCGTGATGTCGGCCATCGCCTCCGCCCAGGCCGGGTCGCGCGTGCGCTTGGCCGCCGAGAACAGGCCGTGGAAGACCGGGTCGGCCCACTCGCTGCGCAAAGCGAGCTCGATCCAGAGCCGCGGCGGATGCGCGGCGAAAGCGTGGAGCGGCGCGCGCGCCAGGATCGCCCGCAGCAAGCCGGCGCGGGCACCGCCGCCGCGCCGCTCCCAGCTGTTCGCCTCGACGCCGTCGCGGGCGAGGTCCGGGCTCTCCTCCGGCAGGGTGACGACGAGATTGTGCGTGGTGCCGCCGAGCAGCTTGCGCTTGCTCTCGACGCTGAGCGCGGTGCGGGCGCGGGCCGCCATGCGCTCGGCATAGCGCGAGCCGGGAAGCCCCGGCAGCAGGTGCTGCGCGGCGAGCCGCACGCCGCCGGCGCGGTCGTCGAGGCAGGCCTCGAGAAAGGGCTCGTCGGCCGCCGACAGGCCGGTCGCCAGAGCGTGGACCAGGGCCTCGCGCGCGTCGGCCTTCTCCTTGCGGAAGAGCGGTTCCAGGGCGGCGCGCGCGCCTTCCGGATCGCGGGCGCGGAAGGCGGTGAAGGCGGCGCGACGCTCGGCCACCGTGCCTTCCGTCCAGTCCGAAGCCCCCGCCGCGTCCGATCCGTCGGCCGGGGTCTCGCCGCAGGCGCGGGCGAGCCAGTCGAGTTCGGCGCCGACGACCGCCTGCGCCGCGGCGGGCAGGGTGCCGCGCTGGAGCATCAAGGCCTGGAGCAGCCAAGCGGGCGGGCGCGTGCCCGTTGCGGCGGCGCGTTCGAACCATTCCTCGACGCGGCTGCGCGCGCTGGTGCCCTCGGTGAGGAGGCCGTAGAGCCGCGTCGCGGCGGCGGGCGGGCAGTCCGGCCCGAAGCGGCCGCGCTCCTCCAGCGGCGTCAGCGCCTCCGGCCCGAGTTCCAGGCCCGCGAGATGGTGGGCACCCTCGGCGGCAAGCCGCGCCAGCAGGGCGCCGCCGGGATCGGCCTCCGCGACGAGGGCGGTCAGCGCCGAGGGCTCGCCAAGCGGGGCGCGCTCGGCGCCGAGCAGCGCGGCGGCGAGTGTCGGCTCCCAACCATCGGAGGCACGTTCGGTCGCGTCCATCAGGCCACCTGCAGCAGGACGGGCTGCGAATCCTGTGCCGGCATCGCGTAGAGGCGGCCCTCCGCGACCAGGGCGAGGGGGCTCAGGCCGTAGCCGTCGTAGAGGCCGAACAGATCGACCGGGCGTCCCGCCGCCACCGCGAGCAGGCTCGGCAGGCGCGGCTCGGCCCGCAGCGCAAGGCTGCCGGTCTCGTCGCCCGCCGCGAAGGCCGCTGCGCTGCCAGCGGCGAGGCGCCCGAGCCGCACGCGCCCCAGCCGCACCGGCCAGCGCTCGAGCCAGGGCGCGCGCGACAGCGCATCGGCGAAGGCGTCCCGCGCCACCGCGACGCTGGTCGCGCCGGGCAAAGCCGCCTCGGCCGCCGGGCCGGCCTGGCCCTCGCGAAAGACGGCGCGCAGCGGCGGGTCGCCGGGCTGGAAGGCGAGCGCGCCGGAAAAATCCTGGCCGGCGGCGGGTGCCGGCGGCAGGGGCGCGCCCGCGGTCCCATAATCGATGACCTGAGCCACGGCGCCGCTGGCGCGGCCGACGAGCCAGACGGAACGGGCGGTCAGCCGGTCCTCCTCCTCGACCGCGTGGGCCAGCACCGCCCAGGTGTCGGCCTGGTCGGGCCGGGCCGCCATCTCCTCGGCGGTGACGGGGTAGCCGAGCGCCGCGCGCACGCCCGCCGCCTGTTCGGGCGACAGCGCATCGAGGCGGCGCGCGGCCCGGAGCAACAGGGCGAGCCGGCCGAGGCCGAGGCCGAGCGCGGCTTCCGGCCGGGGCGCGCCGGCCTGAGGCGCCGCCGCGATCAGCCCCGGCAGGGCGCGCACCCGGCGGGCGAGGCCCGGCGCCTGTCCGTCCACGAGGCGCCCGGCCATGCGGTCCCAGAAGGCGTAAGGTTCGCTTCGCGCGGCGGCGAGGCCGCGCCGCATCAGGTCGCGCAGCCACAGGTCGAGTTCGTCGAGCGCGGCCGCGACCCGATCCTCGCGGGCCTGACGCCGCTTGGCCTGCGCCCGCTCGTCGACGGGCTTAGCGGGTTCCTTCGCCCGGGTCTCGGCCGCGGCGGCGCGGCTCTCGCGCCCCTTCATCCAGGCGGCGGCCCAGTCCGGCGGCTCGGCCTCGGCGATCGGCGCGCTCGCATCGACCAGCATCAGGCCGAGGCCGTGCTTGCAGGGGAACTTGCGGCTCGGGCAAGTGCATTTCGAGGACGGCCCGGCGAGATCCGCGACCGTGCGGTAGGGGCTCGCCCCGCTGCCCTTGATCTCGCCCCAGATCACCGTGCCCGCCCGGCCGAGACCGGCCCATTTTTGCGGTTTCGCCTGATCCTGCCCGGCCTTGCGGCTCGATGCGTCGGAGGCGAGATCGAGGATCTGGGCAGTCGTCAGGCTCATGCGGCGCGTGCGGCTGGATGTCCGTCAGTCGAATCGTTGGACAACCAGATTAGACAGATCGGCTCGATGAGCAAGTTTTCCTGCGATCCGGCTTTTCGCTGAGCCGGCAATCCTCTTTACGACGGCTGATCTGAGGCTAATCTAAGAATTATTCTAGTTCACCGCGCCGGGCACGAATCATAGCCTGCGGGGCGCTCAGCCCTGCTCGTCGGTGTTGCGCCATTCCCGTTCGAAGGGCAGGCGCCACGCCTGCGGCGCCACGAGCTGGTGGATCGATTTCGGCCCCCAGGAGCCCGGCGCGTAGAGCCGCACCGGCGGCGGCGCTTCGAGCAACGGCATCGAGACCTCCCACAGCCGCTCGATGCCCTCGGCTGTGGTGAACAGGGTGTGGTCGCCGCGCATGGCGTCGAGGATCAGCCGCTCATAGGCCTCCAGCACTTCGCCCATCAGGCCGGTATCCTTCATGTTGAACTGGAGCGAGAGCTTGTCGAGCCGCATCCCCGGCCCCGGCCGCTTGCCGTAGAACGACAGCGACATCTTCGAAGCGTCGGCGAGATCGAAGGTGAGGTGGTCGGGCCCCTGCGCGCCGACCCCCGAATTGACCGGGAACATGCTTTTGGGCGGCTCACGGAAGGCGATCGAGATGATGCGCTGCCCCTCCGCCAGCCGCTTGCCGGTGCGCAGGAAGAACGGCACCCCGGCCCAGCGCCAGTTGTCGATGCGGCACTTGAGGGCGATGAAGGTCTCGGTTTCCGATTGCGGATCGACGCCGGGCTCGTCCCGGTAGCCGGCATATTGCCCGCGCACCACCTCGCGCGGGTCGAGCGGGAGCATCGAGCGGAAGACCTTGTTCTTCTCTTCCGAGATCGGGCCGGGTTCGAGCGAGGTCGGCGGCTCCATCGCCATGAAACCGAGGATCTGGAACAGGTGGGTCACCACCATGTCGCGATAGGCGCCGGTCGCCTCGTAGAAGGCCGCGCGGGTGCCGAGGCCCAGCGTCTCCGGCACGTCGATCTGCACGTGGT
This sequence comes from Methylorubrum extorquens, assembly GCA_900234795.1. NCBI lineage: Bacteria > Pseudomonadati > Pseudomonadota > Alphaproteobacteria > Hyphomicrobiales > Methylobacteriaceae > Methylorubrum > Methylorubrum extorquens. The sequence goes on along the minus strand of LT962688.1, from coordinate 4,230,099 downwards.
CGATGAAGGTGCGGTTCCAGATCGGCTCGAACAGGCCGTTGGCGAAGCGGAAGGCCAGGATGTTCTGCGCCGGCTCCTTGCCGAGGAAGTGGTCGATGCGGAAGATCTGGTCCTCGGAGAAGACCTCGTGCAGCCGATCATTCAGCGCCACCGCACTCTCCAGATCGGTGCCGAACGGCTTCTCCATGACGATGCGCGAGCCCGCGGCCAGACCCGCCTCGGCGAGCAGGCGCACCACGGTGAGCGCCGCGGCGGGCGGCACGCTGAGATAGTGCAGGCGCCGGCTCTCCTGGCCGGGATGCGCCTGGGCGAGACCCGCCTCGGCGCGGGCCACCGTCGCGGCGAGCGCCTCGGCGCCGGCCGAGAGCGATACATAGTCGAGCCGCTCGGCGAAGGCCGCCCATTCCCCGTCCCCGGCATGGCGGGTGAAGAACTGATCGATCGCCTTGTGCGCATGCTCGCGGAACGCCTCGACGCCGATATCGTCCAGCGACACGCCGACGATGCGCAGGTCGGGGATGAAGCCGGCACTGAACAGGTGGAACAGGCCGGGCAGGAGTTTTCGCTGGGCGAGGTCGCCGGTGGCGCCGACGAGGACGACGACCTGCGGATATTTCGGGCCGACGCCCGCCCCCAGCCGTGACGCGCGCGATCCTGCCAAGCGGGCCTCCATCGGCGCGCCGGACTTGCGCGCACAGGGTGAGGTAGGGCCAGCGCGATTCGTGCCAAGCTTGTGCGGACGCGACGCGTTTGGCCAGGATTGCGGAATACCAAGATCGGGTACATCTTGCCGGCCGGAGGGATCGATGCCGCGAAACACGTCCGTCTCGCTCGGCGAGCACTTTGCGCAGTTCATCGACCGCCAGGTCGAGGGGGGACGTTACGGCTCCGCCAGCGAAGTGGTCCGGGCCGGGCTTCGTCTCCTTGAGGAGCAGGAGGCCGCCCTCAACACGCTCCGGGCCGCGCTGATCGAGGGGGAGGAAAGCGGCTCGCCCGAGCCCTTCGATACGGAGACCTTTCTCCGGGAAAAGCGTGAGGGCGCGATCCGAGGATGAGCGTCCGCCTCTCGCCGAGGGCGCGCGCGGATCTCAGCCGGATCTGGGACGATTCGGCCGAGCGCTGGGGAGCGGATCAGGCCGACCGCTACATCCGCCTTCTGGCTGGAGGCTTCGACCGATTGGCGGAGGATCCGGCTCGGGGTCTAAGGGCCGACGAGATCCGCAAGGGGTATTTCCGCCTCTCTGTCGGATCGCACGTCCTATTCTACCGCCTGGGCGCCGAGGGCGGCATCGAGGTCATCCGCATCCTTCATGGGCGGATGGATTTCAAACGCCATCTTTGAGATCGCATCGCGACGGGATCGATGGGCCTCGGGCGCGGTGCCGCATCGCGCCGCCGGATGATCCACCCCATTTCCGCGGCGATGTCCGCCGCCCCTGAAAACTTCGAAGCCACCGCCGCCCGCCTGCGCGCCTGCCGGCTCTGCCGCGACGCGCCCCTCTACGGCGCGCCCCTGCCGCACGAGCCGCGGCCGGTGGTGCAGGGCTCGGCCACCGCGCGGCTGCTGATCGCGAGCCAGGCCCCGGGCAACCGGGCGCATCGCAGCGGCATCCCGTTCAGCGATCCGTCCGGTCGGCGCCTGCGCGCGTGGCTCGGGCTCGACGAAGTGGCCTTCTACGACCCGGCGCGGGTGGCGATCCTGCCGATGGGCGCTTGCTTTCCCGGTCTCGACGCCAAGGGCGGCGACCGGCCGCCGCGGCGGGAATGCGCGCCGACCTGGCGGGCCGACCTCCTCGCCGGGCTGCCGCAACTCGATCTAATCCTGGTGATCGGCCAATACGCGCAAGCCTGGCATCTCGCGCCGCGTCCGGGCGGCCTCACCGAGACGGTCGCCCGCTGGCGCACGATCCTCGACGCCTCGGCGCGACCGCGGGTGCTGCCGCTGCCCCACCCCCTCCTGGCGCAACAACGGCTGGCTCCGCACGAATCCATGGTTCGAGGCGGAGCTGCTGCCGGTGCTGCGCGCCGAGGTAACCGCGGTGATGGCGGGAGAGGCGGGGTGAGGATCGCTCAGAAGAAGAACGTCGTCGTCATGTAGCCGTAGATCGTGTCGCCGGTGTTCGGCGCATTCGGCGCGTTGCGCAGCACATCGCCCTTGAGGAGGTAGGCGACGCCGCTGTCGAGCACGATCGAGCGCGGCACCAGCCAGTAGCGCACCCGCCCCCTCGATCTGGTGGCCGGCGAAGCTGCCGGAGCGGCCGGTCCGGTCGCGCACTCCGGTGGCGGCGAAGCTGTCGGTCGGGTTTTCGAGCCAGAGGCTGCGGTAGTCGATGAAGGCGTCCCAATCGGGGTCCGGCGCGACCTCGAACCGAATGCCCGGCGAGATCAGGTTCGCCCGCTGAACGGCGCCGTAGAGGCTCGTCGGGCCGTAATCGAAGCGCCGCGCGCCGTAGAGTGTGTCGAAGCGGGTGTAGCTGTTGGGGTTGGCGCTGTCGCCGCTGGCGTGGTCGTAGTGGAGCGAGATCCGGGGCGCCCAGGCGGTCTTGAAGGTGTAGCCGGCCTCGGCGTGCACGAAGTAGGCCGACACGGGCACGTCGGTCACGTCGGTGATGGCGGCGGTGTTGCGCGCGACGCCGAGCTGACCGACCATTTCGAGTTCGTGATCGAACTGCCCCGGCTTGGGCACGCGGTAGAGCCGGAAGCCCGGCGTGAAGAGACGCCGGTCGCGGGTCTGGATGCCTTCGAGCTGCGAGCCGGAATCGCGTTCGAGCAGCCCGTAGCCGTAGGCCTCCAGGATGCCGCCGAGCACGCCCGCCTTGGTGAAGATGCCGCCGAAGAGCTGGGTGTCGAGGCCCTCGTGATCCCATTCGACGCTGTTGCTGAGGATGCCGGCGCGGTCGTCGGGCAGGCGGTAATGCGGCAGGGTGTAGAACAGGCGCAGCCGGTCCTTGGCCGCATTCTCCCAATCGTAGGCGATGCCGGTGAAGGCGTTGATGGTGTTGCGGAACTGGTTGCGGGCGATCAGGCGGCGCGAGCCGACATTCTGCGTGAAGCGCCCGACGGTGAGCGTGCTCACGGTGCCGAGGCCCGCGACATCCGCCATGTCGAAGCCGAGATAGGCCTGGCCGAGCTCGAACGCGTTCACCTCGGTGGTGGCGATGGAGTTCGAGTTCCGGCGCTGGAAATAGGCCCGGCTGTCGAAGATCTCGCCGCCGAACCGGACCGGGCCGCTGTCGTACTCGGCAAACAAAGTGGTTTGCATCGAAAACAGATCGTTGGTGGCCGGCGCGGGGCCGGGGCGGAACTGCCCGCCGAGCCCTTCGGCCCGCGGCCGGAAGCTGCCCTGGATCTTCCAGTTCTCGGGCTTGCCCAGGGCCTCGTAGAGGGCGAAGTACGGCTTCTGCTGCAGCGTCTGGCCCGGCGCGACCTGCGCGGAGGCCGCCACCGGAATCAAGCTGCCCAGAGCCGCCGCGAGACGGACCAGGCCTGTCACGGGCCGAGGCCTGGACTGTCGTCCCGCGTGAAACACCTGGCCGCGTCTTCCGAAAATATCGGATCTGTCAGACCGTTGCAGGCTAGCCTCGAACTTACCGAACACAGGAACCCCTCGATATTCAATTTTTGTCGGATTGTTCGGGATTATGTTCGTAAGAGCTTGGCGTTAAAACAGGAAAGTATGCCAATTTTCCAGGATTCGAGAGGAGTTCATCGTGCATAGACACAGAAAATTAGAGAACAATCTCTCATGTCCAATCCACGAGAAAGAAGGATATTTAATCCGCCACACCGCCTGAATTTCACGGCGACGGCATCGCGCAACGGTTGCAGCGGCGTCTCGCCCCACAAGAGATACGGCGTTGACAGGCGGCCCTCCTTGGGAGGATCGCTGCCGGCGCGCTTCCATCCACGTAACGAGAGCCCGATGCCGGAGAGTGCCGACCCTCGCGACCGCCTGATCGTCGCCCTCGACCTGCCCGACGTGGAGACGGCGGAGCGGCTCGTCGCGCGCATCGGCGACGCGGCGACCTTCTACAAGATCGGCTACCGGCTGGCCTATGCGGGCGGGCTCGATTTCGCCGCGCGGCTGGCGAAGAGCGGCAAGAAGACCTTTCTCGATCTCAAGCTCCACGATATCGGCAACACCGTCGAGGAGGGGGTGCGCTCGGCCTCGGCCCTGGGCGCGACCTTCCTGACAGTGCACGCCTATCCGCAGACCATGCGCGCGGCCGTGCGCGGACGGGGGCCGGGCTTGAAGATCCTCGCCGTCACCGTGCTGACCTCCTACGATGACGCCGACGCGGCCGAAGCCGGCTACGCGCTTCCCGTCGCCGAACTCGTGGCGCGCCGCGCGGAGCAGGCGGCTGAGATCGGCATCGACGGGATCGTCTGCTCGGCGGTCGAAGCCGGAGCGGTGCGCAACCGGATCGGCCCGTCCGGGCTGATCGTGACGCCCGGCATCCGCCCGGCGGGCGCGGAGGCCGGCGACCAGAAGCGGGTGATGACGCCGGGGCAGGCGCGGGCGGCGGGCATCGACCATGTGGTGGTCGGACGCCCGATCACCGGAGCCGACGACCCCCCGTGCCGTCGCGCAGAGAATCGTTGCCGAGATGGAGGACGCTTAAACATGGCCAAGGGCTTCTGGATCGTGCGGGTCGATGTGAGCGACGCGGAGGCCTACAAGGCCTATGCGGCCGCCAACGGCGCCGCCTTCGCCCGGTTCGGCGGGCGCTTCCTCGTGCGCGGCGGCGCCTTCGAAGCCGTGGCGGGGCAGGCGCGGGCGCGCAACGTCATCGTCGAGTTCCCGAGCTACGACGACGCCCTCGCTTGCTGGAATTCCGACCTCTACCAATCCGCCCGCGCCCTGCAGAAGGGCGGCGCCGAGGCCGACATCCTGGTGATCGAAGGGTATGACGGACCGCAGCCCGTCGTCTCCGAGCCCTCGCCGATGCCGGGCACCGCGTCGGAGTAGATCCTCGCGTCGGGCGGGTTCAGCCGCCCGACCGCAGGGCGCCGAGCAGGAAAGCGATCATCACCGGTAGCGGGGGGCTGGATCGTGTTGGGTTGGCGCCCCACCAGCATCGGGTGGCAGTAGCGGGTGATCCCGGCCTGGAGGCAGGCCGCCGCGCTCTTCGGATCGGCGACGGTGAAAACACCCTCACGCACGCCGTCGGCCACCACCCGCGCCAGCACCGCGCCGATGCGATCGAGATGCGCTTGGCAGACGCCCCAGCTCTCGCTCATCGCCGCCTCGACCATTTCGTGGACGCGCGGATGCGCCTCGAAGCGGCGGCGGCAATCGTCGTGGAGCGCGGTGACGATCCGGGTGAGCCGCTCGGGCGCGTCGAGCTTCGGCGCATCGGCGATCGCGACGATCATCGCCTCGATCTCAGCGGTCACCTGCTCGACCACCGCCTCGTTGATCGCCTTCTTCGATTCGAAGAAGCGATAGACGTTGGCCGGACTCATCTTGAGGGTGCGGGCGATGTCGGCGACCGTGGTCTTCTGATAGCCGATGTCTTGGAACGACCGGGCCGCCGCCTCCACGATCCGGTCACGCGTCGTCGGCGCGGCTTCGCTGGACGACGGAAGAATCTGAGCCGTGGCGGCGGGCATCGTTGTCAGTACCTAAGCTTCGACTCCGGCTGCTTGGAAAACGTGCGAGTCCGGTGATCCGGTCCTCAAAGCGGAAGTTGTGCAAGCCGTTCCACACACAAGCACTTAGCCGATGAAAGAACGCTGAAAATATGGACCGGCCGCTCGCAGGATGCCGGCCCGTGCCAATTCTAACGCAGGGCCGGGAGCCGGCGGAACACGGTCAGGTCCTGAAGCGAACCGTCAGGAGCCGAATTGCGAGCCGAGCTGTTCGAGATACTCGGCCAAGTCGAGACCACCGACGCGCCGACCGTACTCGAACCGCATCCCGCGTCGAATATCGACCTGGGTCGATCGGGTGTTGAGCGTGAACGGTTTCACACAGATCCAGGCGCCGTCGGTGCGGTGCTCGAAGAAACCGAGGATGTCGTGGGGGGCGGCCATGGTTTGTCTCGCAGGTGGATGCGGAGATCCAACGGCATACTGACAAAAGAGTTCAATCGTTCCGGCGCCGTTTCCCTCGAACAAGCTTGCTAGGCCGATGGCAAGCTTGTCCGGATGATAGGAAGTGCTTCGAATGGCCAAGCTTGTACTGAAGTTCGCCGAAGATCGTCGGCAGGGTGGGTTCCGGTGATGGGGCCGGCTTTCAGCGCCGGCCGGTCGAGCCGAAGCCGCCCTGTCCCCTGCTCCCTTGCTCCCTTCCCCCTGGTCCGTTCGGCTCCGGCGCGCCGTCGCGGATCTCGAAATCCGGCCGCAGGACGCGGGTGAAGACGAGCTGCGCGATGCGCTCCCCCGGCTCGATGCGGATCGCCGCACCGCTGCCGGGCGGGTTGCGGTTCCAGGCGGAGATCAGGAGCGGGCCCTCGTAATCGGCATCGATCACCCCGGTGCCGTTGCCGAGCACCAAGCCCTCCCGGTGCCCGAGGCCGGAGCGGGCGAAGACCAATCCGCACCAGTCGGATTCGCCGATCCGCAGCGAGAAGCCGGCCGGGATCAGCGCGGGCGGCGCCTGCGGCTCCAGCACCAGGGGGGCGTCGAGGCAGGCATGCAGATCGAGCCCCGCGGCCGCGATGCTGCCCCAGCAGGGAAAGCCCCATCCGGCAAGCCGCGGATCGAGGATGTGAAGGCCGACCTTCGAAGGGGATTGTGACAAAGGGGACTTCTCGACGTCCGGGTGAGACTGCGGAAAAGCTTTCTCCGAAGCGGCGGCATGGGGCAATCGGGGGCCGGGAGCAATCGGGGTGAGCGGATGGCACGCTGGGTGGCGGGGCTGGATGGGTGCCGAGGGGCCTGGGCGGGCGCCCTGATCGATCTCGACGATCCGGCGCGCTGGCGCTGCGCCCGCTTCCCGCGGGTGATCGACCTGCTCGACGGGCCGGAGGCTCCGGTCTGCGTCGGCATCGACGTGCCGATCGGCCTGCCCGACCGGGTGAGCGGGGGACGCTCGGCCGACCGGGCGGCGCGGGCGTTTCTCGGAGCGGGGCGTTCCAGCGTCTTTCCGGTGCCGCCCCGGGCGGCGGTCTATGCCGGGAGCTACGACGAGGCGAAGGCCCTGTCGCGGGCGCATTCGGAGCCGCCTTTCGCGCCCTCGATCCAGTGCTGGAACATCCTGCGCTACGTGCGGGAAGCCGACGAACTCCTGCGCGCGCGGTCCGATCTCGTGACGCGCCTACACGAGGTGCATCCGGAGGTCGCCTTCTTCCGCCTCAATGGCGAGCGGCGTCTCTTAGCCGGCAAGAAGGGTCCGGCCCGTGCCGAGGGTCTTGCCGCGCGCCGGGCCCTCCTGAGCGCCGCCGGACTGCCCGCGGCGATGGTCGGTTCGTCGCCGCCTCCGGGTGTCGCTGCCGACGACCATCTCGACGCCATGGCCGCCCTCGTCGTCGCCCGCGACATCGCCGAGGGCCGCGCCGAGCCGCTTCCCAACGCGATCGAGCGCGACAGCTATGGCCTGCCGATCGTGATCTGGGCGCCTGCACCCCTTCCCGCGCCCCTTCCTGCGCCGCAATCGGTGCCCCTTGCCATGAGGAGTTGAGCCCCGTGACCGATCACCCCGACACGGATCTGCCGACGCGCGACATCGCCCGCGCCCTGGTCTTCGATCCTTCGAACCGCCTTCTCCTGATCGAGTACGAGGCGGTGCGCCCGATCGATCCCGCCGATCCCGATGCCCGCGGCTTCTGGTTCATGCCCGGCGGCGGGCTGGAGCCGGGCGAGAGCCACGAGGAGGCCTGCCGGCGCGAACTCTCGGAGGAGATCGGCGTCGCTGAGGTGGAGCTTGAACCCTGCGTCGCCGTCTGCGACGGGCCGTTCCACCTGTTCCGCAAGCCGCGTCATGCCCGCGAGCGCTACTTCGTGGTCCGGCTCGCGAGCGACCGCGTCGATACCAGCCGACTGGCCGAGACCGAGGACAATCCCGTCCGCGGCACCCGCTGGTGGCCGCTCGATGAACTCGCCGCTTCGGCCGAGCGTGTGGAGCCCGCCGGACTGGCCAAGCTGGCGCAACGAATCGCCGCTGGCGACGTTCCGGACCAGCCCGTCCGCCTGACTTGGCGGGACGCTTGAGCTTCCTCTCACGGCATGCCAACCGCCCCGTGCGGCGAGCGTGCCGACGCGCGGAGGCCGCGCGCTTGTCCGGCCGGCATCGGGGATCGACGCCCCGGCCTTCGCCGGCGCCATCGGCCACACGCCATGTGCGCAAGCGCATCCGCCGGAGGGGATGGATTCGGCGGGTCAGACCGTTTGGTATGCGCGTCATCAATTCAGCAACGATGAAAGGACAACCGCCCATGTTTCCTCAGGTTCTGACCGACGGTTACCGCAGCTTCCTCGGCGAGCGGCTGCCGAACGAGCGGCGCAAATACGAGATGCTCGGCAAGGAAGGCCAGGAGCCTGAAGTCCTGCTGATCGGCTGCTGCGACAGCCGCGTCGCCCCCGAGGTGATCTTCAATACGGGCCCGGGCCAGATCTTCACGATCCGCAACGTGGCCAACATCGTGCCGCCCTCCCAGCCCGACGGCGCCTATCACGGCACCTCTTCGGCGATCGAGTTCGCGGTGCAGGCCTTGAAGGTGAAGCACATCGTCGTGCTCGGCCACGCCACCTGCGGCGGCATCAAGGCGGCCGGTTTCGGTGCCGAGCCGCTCTCCTCGGGCAACTTCATCGGCAGCTGGGTCTCGCTGGTCCAGCCGGCGACGAAGAAGCTCGCCGAGGCCGGCGACAGCAAGGACAAGGAGGGCTACCTCACCCGCCTCGAATACACGATGATCGGGCAGAGCCTCGAAAACCTGATGACCTTCGACTTCATCCGCGAGGCGGTCGAGGCGGGCAAGCTGCACCTGCACGGCGCGCATTTCGGCATCGAGACGGGTGAGCTGCGCATCCGCAACCCGAACACCGGCGAGTTCGAATCCGTGGTCTCCCGCGACGGCCAGTCGCTCGCGGCGTCCGCCCTGATCGGCTGCACCGCGGCTTAAAACTGACTGGGTGAGGTCCTCGGCGGCCGTCCCCATCGGTCTCGTCTGCCGAGCACAAGGTCCGCCCGGCGGGCTAAGATCGGACGCCTCATGAGGCGCGTCTGAGGGGGCAGGGTGCTGAAGGCAAGCCTGGACGAGGCGGTCTGCTCTTTCGGAGTGGGCCGTCTCGTCGGGCCGAGCCACTCTGACCACGATTCCTGCAGGCACGGCGTTCGATCGCTAGTCCTGCCCGGCGGCCTCAACCGCCGCCCCCGCGCGGCGGCGGTCGAAATAGGACACGGCGCTCTGCTGCGGCAGGGTGAGGGCGTCGCGATAGGCCGCCGAGGCCAGCGCCGCGAAGGGGCCGTTGCGGTAGAAGCGGGCATGATGGCCGTAGGTGATCGTGGCGCCGTCGGGCCCGACGACGCGCCCGCCGGCCATGGTCAGCACGTGGTCGCCGGCCGCCGTGTCCCACTCCATGGTGGGGACGCAGCGCACGTAGAGATCCGCCTCGCCCGCCGCGATCAGGCAGAACTTGAGCGCCGAGGACGTGACCCGCCGCTCGGCGATCGGCAGCCGGTCCAGGCAGGCATCGGTGTCGCTGTCACCGTGCAGGCGGCTGACGAGGGCGACGAGACCGTCGGCGGGGGCCGCGCGAACGCTCACCGGCCGGAACGCGCCCGGCCGCCCCTCGCGGATCGGCGCCTCGCGGGCGGTGGTGCCCGCCGCCCAGACCCGGCCGAGCCCCGGCGCCGCCAAAGCGGCGGCGATCGGGCGGTCTCCCTGAATGAGGCCGATATTGACGCAGTACTGTTCGCTGCCGGCGAGGAAGTCGCGGGTGCCGTCGAGCGGATCGACGAGGAAGAACAAGGGTGCGGGCTGCGCGGTGCAGGAGGTCTCCTCGGCGATCACCGGGATGCCGGGGGAAAGCTCGTCCCAGGGCCGCGACGATCAGCTCCTCGGAGCGGGTGTCGGCGAGGCTGGCCGGCGAGCCGTCGGGCTTGATGACGTGCGGGCAGTCGCTGCCGTGATACCCCCGCAGAATGCGCCCGGCCTCGCAGGCGATTCCGGCCAGCTGCTCCGCGATGGCGTCCCGCATCGCGCCCGGAACGGGAGCCGTCAGGGACGCCGGCGGATCGGCCAGAATGGGAGCGGGGGCGGTCATCGTAATGTCTTCAATGACGGAACCGGGCTTGTCGATCCGAAGTCTGAGCAAATCCGGTGCGCAAGCCCGCGTGATCCGGTCCCCATGAGCGCCGGTTGCGGCGAATTGGGGACATCTGTGCCGTCGCGGCGGCCTTCACCAAGCCATGAACGCCGCAAGGGGGATCGACGATCTGCCGTGGCGCCGTCGCGCGGGACCGGCGAGCCGGACGGATTGATGTCGCCGGCTTTCCAAAGCGGCCGCCGGTGACTATTCGCTTGGCCCTATCCGGTGTCCGCCGCATCCGAGCGGCAGGCCACCTCCGCGATCGACGACACCACTTCACGACAGCCGGTTTCGACAACCGGGAACGGAGCGCGCCATGAGCGGTACCAGCAGCCTCACCCTCGACGCCCTCGATCTCTCGGCGCTGCTGTGCTCGCGCGTGTGCCACGACGTGATCAGCCCGATCGGCGCGATCGTGAACGGTCTCGAAGTGCTGGAGGATGACGACGACCCCTCGATGCGCGAATTCGCCCTCGAGCTGATCCGCAAGAGCGCGCGCACCGCCTCGGCCCGAATCCAGTTCGCCCGTATCGCCTTCGGCGCGGCGGGCTCGGCCGGCGCCTCGATCGATCTGGCCGATGCCGAGAAGGTCTCGAAGGCCATGTTCGCCGACGAAAAGACGCAGATCGCCTGGAGCGCGCCGCAGGCGCTGTTTCCGAAGAACAAGGTCAAGCTGCTGCTCAACCTCGTGGTGATCGCGTCGAGCGCGATCCCGCGCGGCGGCCTGATCGACGTGGCGGTGACTGGCGGCGGCGACGCCCCGCGCTTCGTCCTGCGCGCCAAGGGCAGCCATGCCCGCATCCCGCCCCATGTCGAGGGGCTGATCGCCGGCACGCCCGAGGGCGGCACTGTCGATGCCCACGGCATCCTGCCGTTCTATGCCGGCCTCGTCGCCCGCGCGGCGGCGATGGACGTGCGCTTCACCATCGAGGGCGACGAGGTGACGGTCACTGCCACGCCGACCGAGGCCGCGGTCGGGCTGCCCGGCGCGCCCGCCCCCAGCATCGAGGACGAGCGCCCCTCCGACAGCGCCCCGCCGGATACGCAGCTCGCCTGACGCGGCCGACGCCGCAACTATCCCGCGGGAAAGCAGGCCGGGGCCGGTTCGCGCAAATTCTTGCGGCCGTCTTCTCAAAACAATTGTGAAGTCGGCCCCGCCCTCAACGCTTCAATAACTTTCCCAGGTGAGAGTGCTCGTCGCACGTCCCTTTGTGCGCGTAGACGAGTACCCCCCATGGACGATCTGCTTCGCGAGTTTCTGGTCGAGAGCGCCGAGCATCTGGACACCGTCGATGCGGAGCTGGTCCGTTTCGAACAGGACCCCAATAACCAGCAGATCTTGCGCAACATCTTCCGGCTCGTCCACACCATCAAGGGGACGTGCGGGTTTCTCGGCCTGCCGCGCCTCGAAGCGCTGGCGCATGCCGCCGAGACCCTGATGGGACGCTTCCGCGACGGCTATCCCGTCAGCGGCGCCTCGGTCACGCTGATCCTGGCCACCCTCGACCGGCTCAAGGCGATCCTCGGCGACCTGGAAGCCACCGGCTCCGAGCCGGCCGGCACCGACGACGACCTGATCGGGGCCTTGGAGAAGATGGCCTCCGACGAATCGCCCGCCGCAGCAGCCCCGCCCCCGCCGCCGCTTCCCGAGCTGCCGCCGATCGTCGAGCGCGAGCTTAAGCCCGGCGAAGTCTCGCTGGACGATCTCGAACGGGCTTTCATGGAAGCCCCCGGCCCCGACGATTTTGCGGTCGCGCCCGCCATGGATGCCCCGGCCCACGTCTTCGACGCCGGCGAGCCCGCGTTCGACAGCGCGCCCGAGCCCGCCGCCCCCGTCCAGGCTCCGGAGCGCCCTGCGGCCCCGGCCGCTGCGTCTCCCGCCGCCGAGGGCGGTGAGAGCGCCGTGGCTGCCAAGGTGCAGACGATCCGCGTGAACGTCGACACCATCGAACACCTGATGACGATGGTCTCGGAACTGGTGCTGACCCGCAACCAGCTCCTCGAGATCGCCCGCCGCCACGAGGATTCCGGCTACAAGGTTCCGCTCCAGCGCCTCAGCCACGTCACGGCCGAGCTGCAGGAAGGCGTGATGAAGACGCGCATGCAGCCGATCGGCAATGCGTGGCAGAAGCTTCCCCGCGTCGTGCGCGACCTCTCGGCCGAACTCGGCAAGGGCATCGACCTCGTGATGTCGGGCGCCGAGACCGAACTCGACCGCCAGGTGCTCGACGTCATCAAGGACCCGCTCACCCACATGGTGCGCAACTCGGCCGATCACGGCATCGAGTCCACCAACGAGCGCATCAAGGCCGGCAAGCCCGCCCGCGGCTCGATCCGCCTCTCCGCCTACCATGAGGGCGGCACGATCACGATTGAGATCGCCGACGACGGCAAGGGCCTCGACCTCGCTGCGATCCGCAAGAAGGCGATCGAGCGCAACTTCGCGCCCGCCGCCGACATCGAGCGGATGACCGACGCGCAGGTCGCGAAGTTCATCTTCCACGCCGGCTTCTCCACCGCCAAGGCGATCACCTCGGTCTCCGGCCGCGGCGTCGGTATGGACGTGGTCAAGACCAATATCGAGACCATCGGCGGCGTGGTCGACATCGCCACCGAACTGGGCAAGGGCACCACCTTCACCATCAAGATCCCGCTGACGCTCGCCATCGTCTCGGCGCTGATCGTCAAGGCCGGCGCGCAGCGCTACGCCGTTCCGCAGATCGCGGTTCTCGAACTGGTGCGGGTCGATCCCAAGGGTGACAACACCAGCGCGAACTCGATCGAGCGCATCCACGGCGCCCCGGTGCTGCGCCTGCGCGAGCGGCTTCTGCCGATCGTCACCCTCAACGGGCTGATGCGCGGGCAGGCGACCGTCGAGGAGGGCGAGGTCGTCGAGTCCGGCTTCGTGGTGGTGGCCCAGGTCGGCCGGCAGCGCTTCGGCGTGCTGGTGGACGAGGTCTTCCACACGGAAGAAATCGTCGTGAAGCCGATGTCGTCGAAGCTGCGGCACATCCCGCTCTTTGCCGGCAACACGATCCTCGGCGACGGCGCCGTGGTGCTGATCGTCGATCCCAACGGCGTCGCCAAGCTGGTGGGCCAGAGCGCGCAGTCCGGCGCCGCGACGGAGACGGAGTCCGACGAGGTCGAGGCCGGCGACGCCAAGGCGACGCTCCTCGTGTTCAAGGGGGGTGCCGGCGGCTTCAAGGCGGTGCCGCTCTCGCTCGTCACCCGCCTCGAGGAGATCGACGCCTCGAAGATCGAGCATCTCGGCGGGCGTCCGCTGATCCAGTACCGCGGCCGCCTGATGCCGCTGGTGCCGGCCGATCCCTCGGTTCCGATCCGCTCGGAGGGCAACCAGGCGCTGGTCGTGTTCTCCGACGGCGACCGGGCGATGGGCCTCGTCGTGGACGAGATCGTCGACATCGTCGAGGAGCGTCTCGACATCGAGATCTCGGCCGACCGCTCCGACCTCATCGGCTCGGCGGTGCTGCGGGGCCGGGCGACCGACATCATCAACATCGCCCACTTCCTGCCGCTCGCCTACGACGACTGGGCGCGGGGCCCGCGCAAGACGGTGGTCAAGGCGCCCTCGCTCCTGCTCGTGGACGACTCGGCCTTCTTCCGCGACATGCTCACCCCCGTCCTCAAGGCGGCGGGCTACAGCGTGACGACCGCGTCCTCCGCCGAGGAGGCACTCGGTCTGCTCAAGGGAAGCGCCGGCCTCGACCTCGTGGTCAGCGATCTCGACATGCCCGGCCGCAGCGGCTTCGACCTCGTCGCCGCCATGCGCAAGAGCGGCGGGCGGCTGGCCGAGATGCCGGTGATCGCGCTCACCGGCACGGTCGCCCCCGACGCCATCGAACAGGCGCGGCGCCTCGCGATCAGTGATCTCGTCGCCAAGTTCGACCGCAGCGGCCTGCTCGCGGCGCTCGCCGAGATCGGCGAAGCCGCCCAGGCGGCCGACGCCCGCGCCGCTGCCTGAACCACGAACGGACCGGAAGAGGATACGCCGCCATGCAGGCCGCCAACGGAAACACCGTTCCCACCGACACCACGGACTACGTCACCGTCTTCGTCGGCGAGACGATGTTCGGGCTCACCATCGACCGGGTGCACGACGTGTTCGTGCCCGCCGGCATCACCCCGGTGCCGCTCGCGCCCCGGGAAATCGTCGGCCTCCTGAACCTGCGCGGACGGGTCGTCACGGCCCTGTGCCTGCGCCGCCGCCTCGGCATCCCCGGCCGTGAGGCCGGCGCGGCCGAGATGGCGATCGGCCTGGAACAGGCGGGCGAGACCTTCGCGCTCATCGTCGACGGTGTCGGCGAGGTGCTGAAGCTCGGCGCCGACACGCAGGAGCCGGTGCCGATCAACCTCGATCCCCGCTGGCGCGACCTCTCGCTCGGCGTCCACCGCCTCGACGGTCGCCTCCTGGTCATCCTCGACGTCGATGCGCTGCTCGCCTTCGGCGACGCCCGCGAGGCGAAGGTCGCCTGAAGCCAAGGGATGCCCGCACGATGACCGGCCCGACCAAGAACTCGACCAAGAACGTGGCGAAGACAGCGCTGATCGTCGATGACTCGGCGGTGATCCGCAAGGTCGCCCGCCGCATCCTGGAGACCCTCGACTTCAGCGTCCGCGACGCGGAGGACGGCGCCACGGCGCTGGTGATGTGCGCGGAAGCGATGCCGACGGTGATCCTGCTCGACTGGAACATGCCGAACATGGACGGCTACGAGGTGCTGCGGCTCCTGCGTCAGTCCCCGCTCGGCGACCAGCCGAAGGTTCTGTTCTGCACCACCGAGAACGATGTCGGCGCCATCGCCCGAGCGCTTCACGCGGGCGCCGACGAGTACATCATGAAGCCCTTCGACCGGGAGATCATGATGGCCAAGCTCGATCTGGTCGGCTTCGCGGTGCATCCGTCCGAAGCCGCCTGATCCGTCTCCGGGGGCTTGCCCAGGCCTCCGCCCCTTCGTTCGCTCCCCCGGAAACGAGTTCCCCCCATGTCGGCATTCCCGGCCGTCGCACACGCTCCGGCGGCGCGCAGCCCGATCAAGGTGCTGGTCGCCGACGATTCGGCTGTGGTGCGCGGGCTCGTCTCGCGCTGGCTCGGCGAGGCGGGCCACGAGGTGGTCGCCACCGCGCCCAACGGCCGCGCCGCCGTGGACGCGCTGGCCCGCTGCAACCCCGATGTGGTGCTCCTCGACATCGAGATGCCGGAACTCGACGGCATCCAGGCCCTGCCCCTGATGCTCGCCAAGCAGCCGGGGATCCAGGTCGTGATGATGTCGACGCTGACCCAGCGCAACGCCGACGTCTCCCTGCGCTGCCTCGCGCTCGGCGCGGTCGATTACATCCCCAAGCCCGAGAGCAACCGCGGCGTCACCACCTCGGACGGATTCCGCAACGACCTGATCGAGCGCATCCGGGTGTTCGGGGCCGCCCGCGCCCGGCGTCGGCCGGGGCCGACCGCGGTCGAATCCGCCTCCTCCGCGGCGCCTGCCGCACCGGCCGTCTCGCGCCTGTCGGGCACGGTGACGCTGCGGCCGAAGCCGCGCACCGTGGTGCCGCCGCGCGCCCTGCTGATCGGCTCCTCGACCGGCGGCCCGCGGGCGGTCGGCGAGGTGCTGGAGAAGATCGGCGCGGCCACGCTCCGGCGCCTGCCGGTGCTGATCGTGCAGCACATGCCGCCGGTCTTCACCGCCGTCTTCGCCGAACATCTCGGCGCCCGGATCGGGCTGCCGGCCGCCGAGGGCAAGGCTGACGAGCGGTTGCAGCCCGGCCGCATCTACGTCGCCCCGGGCGGGCGCCACATGCGGCTCGCGGGCTCCGCGGCCGAGACCGTCATCCGCCTCGACGACGGGCCACCGGTGAACTTCTGCCGCCCGGCGGTGGACGTGATGTTCCTCGATGCCGCCGCGCTCTACGGCGGGGCGACGCTGAGCGTCATCCTCACCGGCATGGGCTCGGACGGCACGGCGGGCTCCCGCGCGCTGGTCGAGGCCGGCGGCATCCTGCTCGCTCAGGACGAAGCCACCAGCACGGTCTGGGGCATGCCCGGCAGCGTCGCCAAAGCGGGCCTGTGCCACGCCGTCCTCCCGCTCCCCGAGATCGGACCGGCTCTGCGCAACGCGATCGCGGAGCGGGTTTGATGACCGAAGCGGATTTCGCGTTCCTGCGCGACTATCTCAGGAAGCGCTCCGGGCTGAGCCTCGGCGCAGAGAAGCGCTATCTCGTCGAGAGCCGGCTCACCCCCGTCTGCCGCCGTTTCAACATCGCGACCCTGACCGACTTGGTCGGCACCCTGCGGGTGTCCCGCGAGGGGCCGCTGGAGAAGGCCGTGGTCGAGGCGATGACCACCAACGAGACGTTCTTCTTCCGCGACCGCGCGCCGTTCGACCTGTTCCGCGACGTGCTGCTGCCGAAAGCCATCGCCGCCCGCAGCCCCCAGCGGCGCCTGCGGATCTGGTCGGCGGCGGCCTCCACGGGGCAGGAGCCGTACTCGCTCGCGATGATGATCCAAGAGGCCGCGGCGCAACTCGCCGGCTGGCAGATCGAGATCGTCGGCACCGACCTCTCGACCGAGGTTTTGGAGAAGGCGCGGCTGGGCCTCTACAGCCATTTCGAGGTGCAGCGCGGCCTGCCGGTGCAGCTCCTCGTGAAGCACTTCACCCAGGTCGGCGAGCAGTGGCGGATCAGCCCGTCGCTCGCCGGGATGGTGAGCTTCCGGCCGCTCAACCTGTTGAACCCGTTCGAGCATCTCGGCCAGTTCGACATCGTCTACTGCCGCAACGTGCTGATCTATTTCGACGCACCGACCAAGACCGACGTGCTGGAGCGGATCGCCAAGACGCTCGCCCCCGACGGCGCGCTGCTGCTCGGCGCGGCCGAGACCGTGATCGGTCTGACCGAGGCGCTGGTGCCCGATCCCCAGCACCGCGGCCTCTACCGCCAGGCCGCCGCCGCCGGGCGGACGGCCGTGCCCCACCGCCTCGCGTCCGGGTTCTAGATATCGACGTCTCGCGGCGGGCTGCCCGATTGGGTAACCTGCCGCCATGACGCACGACGCGCCGCGGCTGCTGCCCTGCGGAGACACGGCCTTCACCATCGAGTTCGGCTCAGGCATCGATGCGCGCCTCAGCGCCCGCGTGCTGGCCCTCGATACGGCGCTGGCGGAGCGGGCCCTCCCCGGCGTGCTGGAGACGGTGCCGACCTACCGCTCGCTGACCGTCCATCTCGATCCGCTCCGCGCCGACCCGGCCGAACTCGGCCGCGCCGTCCTGGCGCTCGCGGGCGAACCGCTCGCGGCGGCCCCGGCCCCGCGCCTGTGGCGCATCCCCGTGGTCTATGGTGGCGCGTTCGGGATCGATCTCGACGCGGTCGCCGCCCATCACGGGCTCACGCTCGAACAGGTGATCGCGCGCCACAGCGCCCCCGAATACCGGGTCGCGATGATCGGCTTCCTGCCGGGCTACGCCTATCTCGAAGGGCTCGATTCCGGGCTCGCCCTGTCGCGCCGCCCCAGCCCGCGCTCCGTGACGCCGGCTGGCACCATCTCCATCGGCGGCGCCCAGGCGCTGGTGGCGAGCATCGCGGCCCCGAGCGGCTGGCATCTTCTCGGGCGAACCCCCGAAAGGACCTTCGTGCCTGAGCGCGACCCCGTCTTCCTGCTCCGCCCCGGCGACCGGGTGCGGTTCGTCCCGACCCCGGCCGAGCGCTGGGACGCGCTCGCCGCCGCGGCGGAAGCCGGCGAACCGGTGGCCGAGTTGTGCGCGGGATGAGCGCCGACCTCCACATCACCCGCCTCACCGGCGCAGCCTCGCTTCAGGATGGCGGACGGCGCGGCTTTCTCCGCTTCGGGCTTTCGCCCTCCGGGCCGATGGACCCGCTCGCCTTCGCCGCCGCCAACCGCCTCGTCGGCAACCCGGCCGATGCGGCGGCGCTCGAACTCGGACTGGCCGCGGCGAGCCTGCGCGTCGAGGGCGGGGCGGTGCGCCTCGCGCTGGCGGGGGCGCCGAGCGGGCTGCGCCTCGACGGCGAGCCGCTCGCTGCGCATCGCTCCTTCGTCCTGCGCGAGGGCTCGGCGTTGACGGTCGAGCGGCCGCGCGAGGGCGTGTTCGCCTATCTCGCGGCGGCCGGCGGCTTTCCCGTCCGCAGCGTGATGGGCAGCCGGGCGCTCCACCAGCGTGCGGCACTGGGCGGTCTCGACGGGCGCCCATGCCGCGAGGGCGACCGCCTGCCGCTCGCCGCCTCTGCCTCGGGCGAGGCGGACCACAGCCTCGATCCGATCCCGCTGGAACGCGATGCGCCGGTCCGCGTCGTCCTCGGACCGCAGGACGACCTGTTTTCGCAAGCCGGCCTGGCGACGTTCTTGGCCGAGACCTTCACGGTGTCGAACCGGGCCGACCGGATGGGCTATCAGCTCGACGGACCGGAGATTGCTCACGGTGCCGGCGGCTTCAACATCGTCTCCGACGCCACCGTGGCCGGCTCGGTGCAGGTGCCGGGTTCGGGCCGTCCCATCGTCCTGCTCGCCGACCGCCAGACCACCGGCGGCTATCCGAAGATCGCCACCGTGATCTCCGCCGACCTGCGACGGATCGCCCAGCGCCGGCCGGGCGAGCCGGTGCGGTTCGCGGCGGTCGATCTCGCCACCGCCACCCGGCTTGCCCGCGAGGCGGCGGCGCGGATCGCGGCTCTGGGCATCCGCCTCCGGCCGGTCGAGGGCGAGGCCGAGCGGCTGATGGCGGCCAACCTCGCGGGCGCGGCGGTGGACGCGTTGCGCGCGGAGGATTGATCTTTTTTGCCGGGGGCCGAAGCCGATCCTGACGCGTTATCGGCCCATGTCGCGCAAGCCCAACCCCTCCCAGCCGAACATCGCCGAGCCGCCCCGCCTCGGCTTCTGCTGCACCTTCATCCCCGATCCGGACCCGGCCCACAAAACCCTGAAAGCCGCCAAGGACGCGGCCAAGCTGATGAATCTCGGCACGGTGACGATGGCGCATCTGGAGCGCCTCGGGCCCACCGCGCGCTTCGAGAAGCTGGAGGGCGTGGTGCGCCACAACCTCGCGGCGCTGGAACGCCAGATCGCCTGGGTGTCGGCCCGGCCGCCCCTGGAGCGGCTGCTGCGCATGGCGAGTTCGGTGCTGCCCGGCTACACCCATCCGGTGGCCGAGCCGCTCTATGCGCAGGCTCCGATGCGCGCCCTGATCGAGGCCGGGCTTGCCCGGATCGGCGAGCAGGCTCGGGCAGGCGACGTGCGGCTCAGCATGCATCCGGGCCCGTTCTGCATCATCGCCTCGCGCAACCCGAACGCGCAGAAAAACGGCATCGCCGAACTCGAATACCATGCCGAGGTGATGGCGATGCTGGGCTACGGCTCCGGCTGGCACCCGCATGGTGCCCACGTGAACATCCATATCGGCGGGCGCGAGCCCGGCATCGAGGGCTTTCGCGAGAGTCTGTCGCTGATCTCGGAGACGGCGCGCAACCTGCTCACCGTCGAGAACGACGAGTCGCTGTTCGGCCTCGACGCGGTGCTGCGGCTCGGCGACCGGGTGCCGGTGGTGCTCGATCTCCACCATCACTGGGTCGAGAGCCGCGGCGTCTATATCGAGCCCGACGATCCCCGCATCCCGGCGGTGATCGCCTCCTGGCGCGGGGTGCGGCCGGTGAGCCATATCAGTGTTTCACGGGAAACGGTCCTGCCCGAGCACGATACCGGCACGCTGCCGGACTATGCGGCCCTGTCCGAACAGGGTCATTCCTGGCGAGATCTGGCCGCCCATTCCGACCTGATGTGGAACGAGGCGGTCAACGCGCTCGTCGCCCGGCACCTCGCCTGGACCGATTTCGAGATCGAAGCCAAGGGCAAGAACCAAGCGAGCGTACCGCTCGCCGCCCGGATCGGCCGCGACCTGTCGCAGGCGGCCGCGTGACGGCCCCAAGCGCGACTGGGCGGATTTGACCCGGCGGAGTGCGCCCGTCACCATGCTAGCTTCCTCATTCGTGCGCGGGGCTCCTCTGCCCGGCGCCCGCGGGAGCCGCGACCGGACACGATGAGCGAGGCCGAACGGACGAATTCGAGCAGCGGCGATCCACAGGGCGCGACGCGCCATCGCCTCGACCGGCTGGTGACGCAGGCGCGGGCCGCGGGCCTGTGGGAGCGGGCCTGGCCGGTGCTGTGGCGCGGGCTCGGCGTCGTCCTCGCCTTCCTCGCCGCCTCCTGGCTCGGCCTGTGGCTGGATCTTCCGCCGGTTGGGCGCATGGTCGGGCTCGGGCTCTTCACCGCCCTGTTCGTCGCCGCTTTGTGGCCGGCGGTTCGGCTCCGCGCCCTGAGCCGGCGCGAGGCGCTCGCCCGGATCGACCGCGAGGCCGCCCGCAAGGGTGGGACCGCGCATGATCCGGCCTCTTCGATCGAGGACACGCTGGCTGTCGGCCAGAGCGATCCGGTCACCCGCGCCCTGTGGGCCCTGCACCAGTCGCGGGCCGCTGCCGCCGTCGCGCGGCTGAAGGCCGGGCGTCCGCGCCCGCACATGCCCGGCCACGATCCGCTGGCGCTCCGCGCGGGCGTCCTCGTCGCGGCGCTGGCCGCTCTGTTCGTCGCCGGCCCCGAATGGCGCGGGCGCGTCGCCGCCGCCTTCGACTGGCGCGAGCCCCAGGCCGCCGCGCCGAGCTTCCGCGTCGATGGCTGGATCGATCCGCCGATCTATACCCGCGTGCCGCCGCTGATCGTGACGATGTCGGGCACGCCGAAGGACCCGGTGCAGCGCCTGCGTGCGCCGGTCAATTCCACCCTGATCGTGCGCATCGCCGGCCAGGGCGAGGCGGAGCTGACCCCGAATGCCGCCCTTGTGCCGGTGGCCAAGGACGAGAAGGACACCGCCAGCCGGGTCGCTCCGCGGGGCGTCGTGCAGAACGGTGCGAAGGCCAACGAGACCCGCGCGACCCTGCGCGAGGAGCGGTTCCGGCTCGCCGGCGGCACCGCCGAACTCGGCATCGCCGCCTCCGGCTCGGAGCCGCAACGCCTCGTGATCGAGACGATCCCCGACCAGCCGCCCGAAGTCAGCCGGGTCGGCGATCTCGAAGTGAACGGGCGCGGCACCTTCAATCTCAGCTACCGGGCCAAGGACGATTACGGCATCGCCGCCGCCGAGGGGCTGGTCGAGCCGCTGAAGGCCGGGCGCTCGCTGGTGCCGGTGCCCAAGATCGCGCTGGCACTCCCCGCCGACGCGACGGGTGAGACCGACACCAAGACGCTGGTCGATCTCACCGACAATCCCTGGTCCGGCGCACGGGTGAAGCTCACCCTCGTGGTCCGCGACGAGGCCGGGCAGGAGGGCCGCACCGAGACGGCCGAGATCGTGCTGCCGGCCCGGCCCTTCAGCCAGCCGCTCGCCCGCGCGCTGGCCGAGGAACGCCGCCGCCTCGTCACCGCGCCCGACGCGGACCGCGCCCGCGTCCAGACCGCGCTCGACGCCCTGCGGATCGCGCCGGAGCGCTTCACGCCGCAGCCGGCGATCTTCCTCGGCCTCACCACCGCCGCCAACCGCCTGCGCGCGGCGAAGTCGGACGAGGATCTCACCAACGTCGCCGACCTCCTGTGGGAGATGGCTCTCAAGATCGAGGACGGCGATCTCTCGGATGCCGAGAAGGGCCTGCGCGCCGCCCAGGACCGCCTCAAGGAGGCGATCGAGCGCAACGCGCCGGACGAGGAGGTCAAGAAGCTCACCGAGGATCTGAAACAGGCCCTCGACAAGTTCATGAAGGAGTTCGCTCAGCGGGCGAAGCCGCAGAACCGGCAGCAATCGGAGCGCCAGCAACAGCAGCAGAACGGCCAGACCGTCACGCCCGACGATCTCGAGAAGATGATCAAGGACATGCAGGAGGCGATGCAGCGCGGCGACACGGCGGAAGCCCAGCGCCTGCTCGAACAGCTCCGCAACGTGCTCGAAAATCTTCAGAACGCCGAGAACGGCCAGAAGTCCGATGGCGGCATGGCCGAGATGAACCGGCAGCTCGACGAACTCGACAAGATGTCCCGCGAGCAGCAGGACCTGCGCGACGAGACCTACAAGGAAGGCCAGCAGGGCCAGCAGCGTCCCGGCCAGCGCCAGAGGCCGCAGCCGGGCCAGCAGCAGGGGCAGCAAGGCCAGCGCGGGCAGCAGCCCGGCCAGCAGGGCGAGGGCCAGGAAGGTCAACAGGGGCAGCAGGGCCGCGGCCAGCAGGGGCAGCGCGGCCAAGGCCAGCAAGGTCAGGGCCAGCAAGGTCAGGGCGGCGGGCAGCAGGGCCAGAATATGGGCCAGCGCCAGCAGGGCCTGCGCGAGCAGCTCCAGGATCTCAAGAACCGGATGAAGCAGCAGGGGCTTCAGGGGGAAGAGGGGCTGTCGGATGCCGAGGAGGCCATGCGCGAGGCCGAGGAATCGCTCGGCCAGGGCCGCAACGGCGACGCGGTGGACGCGCAGGGTCGCGCCCTCGACGGGCTGAAGCGCGGTGCCGAGGGCATGCAGAAGCAGATGCAGCAGATGGCCGAGGGCCAGGAGGGCGAGGGCCAGCAGGAGGGCCAGTCCCAGGGTAAGCAGGGCCGCTCGGGCTCCGCCGACGACGACCCGCTCGGCCGTCCCACCCGCGGACGCGACCTCTCGAACGGCAACGTGCGGGTGCCCAATGCCGACGAATCCGCGGTGCAGCGCGCCCGCCGGATCATGGAGGAGCTGCGGCGCAAGCTCGGCGACCCCTCGCGCCCGCAGGAAGAACTCGATTATTTCGAGCGTCTGCTGCGCCGGAACTGAACCCCGCCGATCGAACCCCCTTTCGGGCCGTGCTCGCGCGAGCACGGCCTCTCACGAGATCACCGACCCATGTCCGCCAACCAGCTCGTTCTCCTCGCCTGCCTCGCCGTGGCCGGCGTGCTGCTCTTCGGCCTCGTCAACATGATGCGGGGCGGCAGCGCCAACCTCTCGCAGAAGCTGATGCGCCTGCGCGTGCTCCTGCAATTCGTCGCGATCATCGTCATCATGGGCGTGGTCTGGTGGCGGGCGGCCTGACCGCCCGGCCTGATTACCGAGCCCTTCGACCTCACTCCTTGGCGCGCTCGAAGGTGACGATGCTGCGGGTCTCGCCCTTGTCGGCCCAGTTCGGCATCACCCGCCAGGGAGTCAGCACCCGCAGGCGCTCGCCATCGAGCGTGAACGTCCGGGTCTGCTCCGAGCCGACCCATTTCGGATCCCAGGCGACGTCGAGGTCGGCGATCCACTTGTCGCCGTCGAGGCGGAACTTGCCGGTATAGGAGACGAGCGTCTCAAGGAGCTGGGCCCGCTGCGCGTCGTCCTTGGCGGGCTTGCGGTCCTCACCGGTCAGCACGAAGAACACGCGCTTCTCCGGGGTGAAATAGGCGTAGCCGGTCGGGTGGTCGCCCATCACCGGCAGCTTCTCGCCGTCCTTGCGGACCTCCACCTCGTACGAGACCAGCTTCCAAAGTCCCTGGATCGGGGTATTGCCCTCCGCCCGAGCCGGCATCGGCGCCAAGCTCGCTGCCAGGGTCGCAGCTGCCAGCATTCCTCGTGTCGTCCGCATGATCCATCCGTTCGCGTGATGCGCTCCGCAGGGGGCGCTGTCGGTCAACGCGATACCGCCTTGTGCGATGCATCATTTGTTGCATCGCAGTCATGATCCTCCGGTTCGGCGGCCGCTGGCCTGCGGACGGAAGACCGGATCGGTGTGGCGCGCACGCCCCACCCGGCCGGCAAAAAGTTGGGGACCGGATGAATCCGCAGGCTGTGCTCAGAACAGCGTGATATTTGGGACGGATTGAAACGGACGGACCAACCGCCGATGAAGTCACCCTTTGCCCGGATTCTCGTCGGCGCGCTGGCCGCGTCGGCGATCACGACCACGCAGGCCGCCGATCTCGGCGCCGCCCGGGCTCCCGCACCGCCGCCCTACTTCGCCCCCGTCCAGCCCTACTCCATCGTCTCCGAGGTTCGCATCGGCGGCTCGGTGCAGGATCCGGGCAGCGCCGAGGGCAAGCTGCCGGGCTTCAGCACCGCGAACGTCAACGGCGAGATTCTGTTCGCCAAGCCGCTGATCACCACCGATCCGTTCTGGCAGGCCTTCGTGCCGCGGCCCACGGTCGGCGGCAGCTACAACACCGGCGGCCGCACCAGCTACGCCTATATCGGCGCCACCTGGACCGTGGATCTCTTCCCCGAGACCCTGGACCGGCGCGTCTTCCTCGAAGGCTTCTTCGGCGGCGCGGCGCATAACGGCTATACCGGCCTGAAGGCGAACGCCCCCTACGGCTTCAACGCGCTGGGCTGCAATCCGCTGTTCCGCGAGGCGGCGGCGCTCGGCTTCCGCATCGACGCGCATTGGAGCGTCATGGCCACCGTCGAGCACATGTCGAATGCCGGCCTGTGCGGCGACAACCGCGGCCTGACCAATTTCGGCGGCAAGCTCGGCTACACCTTCTGACCGAAAGCCGCTTTTGCGGGGTGCCAGAGTTTTACGGGTTGCAAAGACCCGCCGGGCGCGAAACATCGCCCGGCGGGTCTTCTCGTTGAAGAACACTTAATGGCCCGCGGGAGAGACGCCGTGGTCAAGCTCAACCGCATCTACACCCGCACCGGCGACCAGGGGACGACCGGGCTCGCCAACGGCGAGCGGCGCTCCAAGGCGGATCTGCGGGTGGAAGCCTACGGCACCGTCGACGAGACCAATGCCTGCATCGGGCTCGCCCGCCTCACCGCCGAGCCCGCCCTCGACGCGATGCTGGCGCGCATCCAGAACGACCTGTTCGATCTCGGCGCCGACCTCGCCACCCCGCCGAGCGACAAGCCGCTAGGCTACGAGCCCCTGCGGATCGTGCCCGCGCAGGTGCAGCGGCTGGAGACGGAGATCGACGCACTCAACGCGAACATCCCGCCGCTGAAATCCTTTGTCCTGCCCGGCGGTTCGGCTGCGGCCGCTGCGCTCCACCTCGCCCGCACCGTCTGCCGCCGCGCCGAGCGGTTGGTGGTCGCGCTGTCGGGCGTCGAGAGCGAGGCGATTTCGGGCGAAGCCCTGCAATATCTCAACCGGCTGTCGGACTTCCTGTTCGTGGCCTCGCGCGCGGCCAACCGCGACAGCGCCGACGACGTGCTCTGGGTGCCCGGCCAGAACCGGTGATTCGCCGCGGGTCACGCCGCCGATAAGGCGCGTTGACAAGCGGGAAATCGCCTCGCTACGGTCCCGCCGCCCTGAAAATCCCATCGATCGCGGTCAAGCGGGTCCGAGAGTCGTCCAGCAAGTGACGCCGGGACTTCGCAGGAGCGGAGGAAAGCGACAGCCATGAAGGTTCTGGTGCCCGTCAAGCGGGTCGTCGATTATAACGTGAAGATCCGCGTCAAGGCCGACGGGTCGGGCGTTGAGCTCGCCAACGTCAAGATGTCGATGAACCCCTTCGACGAGATCGCCGTCGAGGAGGCGATCCGTCTGAAGGAAAAGGGCAAGGTCACCGAGATCGTCGCCGTCTCGATCGGCCCGCAGCAGGCGCAGGAGACCCTGCGCACCGCGCTCGCCATGGGCGCCGACCGGGCGATCCTGGTCAAGACCGACGTGAATTGCGAGCCGCTCGCCGTCGCCAAGGTGCTGAAGGCGATCGTCGAGAAGGAAAGCCCGAACCTCGTCATCCTCGGCAAGCAGGCGATCGACGACGATTCGAACCAGACCGGCCAGATGCTCGCGGCCCTTCTCGGCTGGCCGCAGGGCACCTTCGCCTTCAAGCTCGAATTCGGCGATGGAAGCATCGACGTGACCCGCGAGGTCGATGGCGGCCTCCAGACCGTGTCGCTCAAGCTGCCGGCGATCGTCACGACGGATCTGCGCCTCAACGAGCCGCGCTACGCGTCGCTGCCCAACATCATGAAGGCGAAGAAGAAGCCGCTGGAGGAGCTGACGCCGGAGGGGCTCGGCATCGACGTCGCGCCGAAGCTGACCGTGCTCAAGGTCGTCGAGCCGTCGGGCCGGCAGGCGGGCGTCAAGGTCGGCTCCGCGGCCGAGTTGGTGCAGAAGCTCAAGATCGAAGCCGGCGTGCTCTGACCCTGGCTTCGATCCTCGCGGCGCCGCTCCCGGCCTCCGGTCGAGCGGCGCGCCTCCCCTCTTTTTGAGAAGTTTCGCCGATGACCACGCTCCTCTACGTCGAGCACGCCAACGGGCAGATCAAGGACGGCACACTGAAGGCGCTGACCGCCGCCAAGGAACTGGGCGCGCCCATCCACGCCCTGGTGCTCGGCACCGGTTCGAAGGCGGCGGCCGAGGCTGCGGCCAAGTTCGACGGCATCGAGAAGGTGCTGAATGCCGAGGACGGCGCCTACGACCACGACCTCGCCGAGCCGACCGCCGCCCTGATCGCCGCGATCGCCGAGCCCTACGACGCGATCGTCGCCGCCGCCACGACCACGGGCAAGAACACCCTGCCCCGCGTCGCCGCGCTCCTCGACGTCGCCCAGATCTCCGACATCATCAAGGTCATCTCGCCCGACACCTTCGAGCGCCCGATCTACGCCGGCAATGCGATCCAGACCGTGCAGGCCGGTGCCGGCAAGCGCGTCATCACCGTACGCACCGCCGCCTTCAAGCCCGCGGAACCGGGCAGCGCCTCCGCCGCGATCGAGGCGGTCTCGGCGGCCGCGCCCGACGCGCTCGGCGCCGCCTACAAGTCGGAAGAAATCGCCAAGTCCGACCGGCCGGAGTTGGCTTCAGCCAAGTTCATCGTTTCCGGCGGCCGGTCGCTCGGCTCGGCGGAGAAGTTCAAGGAGCTGATCGAGCCGCTGGCCGACGCGCTGGGCGCCGCGGTCGGCGCCTCGCGGGCGGCGGTGGATGCCGGCTACGCCCCGAACGACTGGCAGGTGGGCCAGACCGGCAAGGTGGTGGCGCCCGACCTCTACGTCGCGGTCGGTATCTCCGGCGCGATCCAGCATCTGGCCGGCATGAAGGACTCGAAGGTGATCGTCGCCGTCAACAAGGACGAGGACGCGCCGATCTTCCAAGTGGCGGATTACGGGCTGGTCGGCGACCTGTTTCAGGTCGTGCCGGACTTGCAGGCCGAGATCGCCAAGGCCAAGGATCGTTAGACGCATCGGTAGACGGATCGGTAACGCACCTCGCGACACCGTCGAACCGGCTTGGGCGCCTGCGGCTTGAGACCGGTTTGACGCATTTGTTGCAGTGCCGCATTCTAGGGGTGCGGTCCGAGACGACGATGCCGCAGCAGGTAGGACGCGATACGGTTATGGGCATCGAGATCAAGACGGTCGGCATCGTCGGTGCCGGCCAGATGGGGAACGGCATCGCGCATGTCTGTGCGACCTCGGGCCTCCACGTTCGGCTGAACGACCGCGATCCGCAGCGGATCGATGCGGGTCTCGCGCTGATCGACGCGAACCTCACGCGTCAGGTCCAGAAGGGAACGCTGAGCGACGAGCAGCGCCGCAGTGCCCTGGACCGCATCGCGGCGGCCCGCAGCTACGACGACCTCGCGCCCTGCGACCTCGTCATCGAGGCCGCCACCGAGGACGAGGCGACCAAGCGCAAGATCTTCCAGGCGCTCTGCCCCTCGCTCAAGCCCGACGCCTTGGTCGCGACCAACACTTCTTCGATCTCGATCACGCGGCTCGCCGCGGCGACCGACCGGCCGGACCGCTTCATCGGCATTCATTTCATGAACCCGGTGCCCGTGATGCAGCTCGTCGAGCTGATCCGCGGCATCGCCACCGAAGATCCGACTTACGAATCGGCCAAGGCCTTCATCGCCCGGCTCGGCAAGACCTCGACCATGTCGGAGGACTTCCCGGCCTTCATCGTCAACCGCATCCTGCTGCCGATGATCAACGAGGCGATCTACACGCTCTACGAGGGCGTGGGCTCGGTCGAGTCGATCGATACTGCGATGCGGCTGGGCGCGAACCACCCGATGGGGCCGCTGCAGCTCGCCGACTTCATCGGCCTCGATACCTGCCTATCGGTGATGCAGGTGCTCTACGAGGGTCTGGCGGATTCGAAATACCGCCCCTGCCCGCTGCTGGTGAAGTACGTCGAGGCCGGCTGGCTCGGCCGCAAGACCAAGCGTGGGTTCTACGATTACCGCGGCGAGACGCCGATCCCGACGCGCTGAGGCCTCGCGAGACCGCATTCCGACGAAGCGGATGCCGGTTCGTCGGAATGCGGTCGAACCAAAGACCGAGAGCCAAAGAAAAAGCCGCCCGGGACATCGTCCCGGGCGGCTTTTTCGTGATCGTGGTGCTTGGCCTTACTGGGCCGACTTCTGCGCCGGCTGCGGATAGGCCGGGTTCTCGGCCGGAACGTTGCCGCTGTTGGAAGACGGGGCCTTGTTGACGGACCCCGTGGTCACTTCACGCGACGATTCCTGGCTCTTGCCGGCGTAGTCGGACGTCGTTTCCACCCGGTTCCAGCTCAGCAGGCCGACCGTGGCGACCGCCAGAAGGACGAGGCTCGCGACCAGCACGTAAAGGACAGGCTTGCCCTTCGCACCCTGACGGGCATCGGTTTGGGTCTCGATCTGGGCCATGAAGTTCCCTCTCTTCCGCCCGGTGAAAGGGGCGGCGTCAGCATCGGTTATGCTTGGCCAACGCCGGTGTGGCTCCGAGAGTTCCTGAGCAAGCTGCGCCTTGAGCTTCGTCCCGCATTCGGGACGAGGCTCAAAAGTCTTGATTCGGCGGCATCACTTTCAAATCGCCGAAAACATCTTCGGATGAGGCTTCAGCGGCCCGTCGTGAGCAGGATCTTGCCCGTGTGGCTGCTGGTCTCCATCAGCTCATGCGCCTTGCGCGCCTCCTCGAGCGGGAAGGTGGCGTGAACGACGGGGCGGATCTTGCCCGCCTCGACCAGCGGCCAGACATCCCGCTTCAAGCCCTCGGCGATGGCGGCCTTCGCTTCCTTGGCCTGGGCCCGCAGGGTCGCGCCGGTGATGGTCAGGCGCTTGAGCATGATCGGGGTCAGCGTCAGGTTCTCGGCCTTGAAGCCCTTCATGAAGGCGATCTGGACGAGGCGCCCCTCCACCGCCAGCGAGGCGATGTTCTTTTGCAGGTAGGCCGCGCCGACCATGTCCAGGATCACGTCGACCCCCTTACCGTCAGTGAGGCGCTTCACCTCCTCGGCGAAATCGGCCTCGCGGTAGTTGATGGCGGCATCCGCGCCCAGCTCCTCGCAGAACCGGCACTTCTCGTCCGAGCCGGCGGTGGTGAGGACGCGGGCGCCGTGCTGCTTGGCGATCTGGATCGCCGTGGTGCCGATGCCGCTAGACCCGCCATGCACGAGGAAGGTCTCGCCCTTCTGCAAGCGCCCGCGCTGGATCACCGTGGAATAGACGGTGAAGACCGTCTCCGGCAGGCCGGCGGCTTCCACCAGCGAGAGCGGCCCGGGCTTCTTCAGCACCTGCCCGGCCTCGGCGACGGCGAATTCGGCGTAACCGCCGCTGATGACGAGGGCGCAGACCTCCTCGCCCTCCGAAAAACCCGTCACCCCCTCGCCCAAAGCCGCGATGCGGCCGGCGATCTCGAGGCCCGGAATCTCGGTCGCACCCTTGGGCGGCGGGTAGCTGCCCTGGCGCTGCATGATGTCGGGCCGGTTGACCCCCGCCGCGACCACCTCGATCAGAACCTGCCCGGCCGCGGGCTCCGGCAGCGGCACGGTCTCGACCGCGATGACCTCAGGGCCACCCGCAGCGGTGAAGCGGATCTGGCGCATGGTCTCGGGCAGGTTTTTTGTCATTGGGCTTCCTTGGGGCTTCCTCGGGGCTCACGCGGCGGGTTGGTCGCGCGTACGCTCGCGTCAGATGGCGCAGGGGACGAGGCGCGTCGAGGCGTGAACCGCCTCTGTCTTCGTGAGCGAGCGCTGGATCGAAAGCCAAAAAATCAGCGTGTGCCGTACATCCGGTCGCCGG
The DNA here is from genome assembly GCA_900234795.1 of Methylorubrum extorquens. Classification (NCBI taxonomy): domain Bacteria; kingdom Pseudomonadati; phylum Pseudomonadota; class Alphaproteobacteria; order Hyphomicrobiales; family Methylobacteriaceae; genus Methylorubrum; species Methylorubrum extorquens. Next base: position 4,199,906 of record LT962688.1, on the reverse strand, counting down.
CATCACCGAGGCCCGGCACGATGTAGCCGTGGTCGTTGAGGTGGCTATCGATGGCTGCGGTCCAGACCGGCACATCCGGATGCGCCGCCTGGAAGCGGGCGATCCCTTCGGGCGCGGCGAGAAGGCAGACGAAGCGGAGATCCTTCGCGCCCCGGCTCTTCAGCCGCTCCACCGCCGCGACCGCGGAATTGGCGGTGGCGAGCATGGGATCGAGCACCAGCACGGTGCGGTCGGCCAGATCCGACGGGCTCTTGAAGTAATACTCCACCGCCTGGAGCGTGTCGGGATCGCGGTAGAGCCCGACATGGGCGACGCGGGCCGAAGGCATCAGCGAGAGCATGCCGTCGAGAAAGCCGACGCCGGCCCGCAGGATCGGAGCGAGCACGAGCTTCTTGCCGGCGATCCGGCGCCCTTCCATGGGCTGAATCGGCGTCTGGATGGTGACCGGTTCGAGCGGCAGGTCGCGGGTCACCTCGTAGGCGAGCAGCATCCCGATCTCGTTGAGGAGTTCGCGGAACCCCTTGGTCGAGCGGTCACTGTCGCGCATCATCGTCAGCTTGTGCTGGACGAGGGGGTGATCGACCACCGTCACCCGTGCCGCGCCGCCGCTCTCCGCCTGCATCGATACCGTCCCTGTGCCTGTCGTAATCCGGGTCGCACGATGCCACGGGGGGCGGAGGAAGCCGAGACGCGCGGGACGTTTTCTCGCTTGAGCCCCTCAATCGAGGAGGGGCGGCGACTTCAGCACCAGCACCGCCCGCTCGGGCAGATCGACGGTCCCGCCGACCGGGACCGGCGGCCGCGCGCCGTCGAAGACCTTGCCGGTGTCCAGGGTGGTGTCGAAGACGGGACGCCAGGGGCCGCCGAGATCGGGCGGCAGGGCGAAGGGGCAAGGCTCGGGCGCCGCGTTCATGAGAATGAGGACGCGCTCCGAGTCCTCGATATCGTTGCTCATCTGCATGCCGAAGGCACGGCGTTCGCCGTCGCCCCAGGCGGCCGCGTCCATCTCGGTCCCATCGGGGGAGAGCCAGTGCACGTCCTTCAGGGCCGTCTCGCCGACGCGGCTGCCGACGAGGAAGTGCCGCCGCCGCAGGGAACAGCAGGCCCGGCGGAGCGCAGCGAGGTTCGCCACGAACTCGGTGAGCGTCGGATCGGGGTCGTTCTCCCAATCCATCCAGCTCAATGCGCCGTCCTGGCAATAGGCGTTGTTGTTGCCGGATTGCGTGCGGGATCGCTCGTCGCCCATCAGCAGCATCGGCACGCCCTGCGCGAAGAACACGCAGGCCAGCATGTTGCGCTTCTGCCGGGCGCGTAGGGCCAGGATGGCGGGATCGTCGGTCGGCCCCCTCGACGCCGTAATTGGCCGAGAGGTTGTGGCCGTGGCCGTCGCGGTTCTCCTCGCCATTGGCCTCGTTGTGCTTCTCCTCGTAGGCGACCACGTCGGCGAGGGTGTAGCCGTCATGCGAGGCGACGAAGTTGATGCTGGCGAGTGGCGAGCGACCCGAAGGCAGGAAGATTTCGCGCGAGCCGGAGAGCCCCTGGGTCAGCTTGGCCAGCGTGCCGGAATCCCCCCGCCAGAAGCCGCGGAGGTTGTCGCGGAACTGGTCGTTCCACTCGCTCCAGCCATAGGGGTAGCCGCCGAGCTGGTAGCCGCCCCCGCCGATATCCCAGGGCTCGGCGATGAGCTTGACTCTCGAGAGAACGGGGTCCTGCTGCACCGCCTGGAAGAATGCGGCCTGGGGGGAGAAGTCGCTCGGCGCACGGCCGAGGCTCGTCGCGAGATCGAAGCGGAAACCCGCCACGCCATAGGCGGTCACCCAGTGGCGCAAGCTGTCGAGCACCATCCGCATCACCCGCGGATGGGCGACGTTCAGGGGTGTTGCCGCAGCCGGTGCAGTCGATGTTGCGGCGAAGGTTGTCGGGGTCGAGCTTGTAGTAGCTCGCATTGTCGATGCCGCGGAAGGCGAGCGTCGGCCCGCGATGATCGCCCTCGGCCGTGTGGTTGTAGACCACGTCGATCAGGGTCTCGATGCCGGCCGAGGCCAATTCGCGGATGGCGAAGCGCAGCCCGCTCGCCCCGCCCTCGCCGAGATAGCGCGGCTCCGGCGCGAAGTAGTTGTAGGGCTGGTAGCCCCAGAAATTGACGAGGCCCTTGTCGATCAGGAAGCGGTCGTCGGCGAAGGCTTGGATCGGCAGGAGTTCGAGGGCGGTGACGCCGAGCTTCAACAGGTGCTCGATGATCGCCGGATGGGCGAGGCCGAGATAGGTCCCGCGCTCGGCCTCCGAGAGGGCCGGATGCGTCCGGGTCAGCGCCTTGACGTGCGCCTCGTAGATCACCGTCTCGTGGAGCGGGCGCGGCGCGGGCAGAGCGATCGCGTCGGGGGTGTCGGGGCGGGTGACCACGCCGCGGGGCACGAACGGGGCGCTGTCGCGCCGGTCGATCTGGTCCTCGCGGGCGCCGCCATGGCGATGGCTGTAGAGCGCGTCGTGCCAGCGGATGCGCCCGGCGATCTCGCGGGCATAGGGGTCGAGGACGAGTTTGGCCGGGTTGAAGCGGTGGCCGGCGGCCGGGTCCCAGGGGCCGAACACGCGGTAGGCGTATTGCTGCCCCGGCAGAAGGCCGTGGAGATAGCCGTGGAAGACGTCGTCGGTCCGGCAGGGCAGGCGGATCGTACGCGATTCGTGACGGGCGCCGGGATCGAATAGGCAGAGATCGACCCGGGTCGCGTTCTGCGAGAAGAGGGCGAAGTTGACGCCGCGGCCGTCGAAATGCGCGCCAAGCGGTGTCGGCAGGCCCTCCTCGATGACGATCATTCCGGTCTTTCGTGAAACGGGCCCAAAGTGAAAGGCCACGCTTCGACTGAGGCCGATTCGTCGCCGAGGCGGAAGCCGCGCTCTACTCCGCCGCCGCCGCCGTCGTGCTCGGCGGCTCGCGCTCGACGGTGCGGAAGGTCTCCAGCTCCACCATGAAACAGCGGGCCCACCAATCCACGTCCTCGCGCCGCATGCGGTCCGCCATCGGCTTCCAGCGCTCCAGGCGCTCGCCGCGGGGCATGTAGAGCGCCTGCCGGATCGCCTCGGCGACCTCGAAGCGGTCGTAGGGGTTCACGAGCAGCGCCTCGGGCAACTGCCGGGCCGCACCCGCGAATTTCGAGAGGACGAGGACGCCGGGATCCTCCTCGCTCTGGGCGACGACGTATTCCTTGGCCACGAGGTTCATGCCGTCGCGCATCGGCGTGACGAGGCCGACGCGGGCGGCCCGGTAGAGACCGGCGAGCACGGGGCGCGGATAGGCCTTGGTAACGTACTGGATCGGCGTCCAGGCCGGCTCGCCGAGCATGCCGTTGATGTCGCCGACCTTCTCGTTCACCTCGCGCGAGAGCTGCTCGTATTCCGGCACCTCGCTGCGGGATTTCGGCGTGATCTGGATGTAGACGACGTTGCCGCGCTGGTCCGGATTCGAGGCGAAGAAGCGGTCCACCGCCTCCATGCGCTCGGGCACGCCCTTCGAGTAGTCGAGCCGATCGACGCCGATGAGCAGCTTGCGGGTGCGCAGGCCCGCCATGGTCTCGCGCACCACCTTGTTGGAGCCGGCCTTGTCGGCGGCCTCCTTGAAGCTGGCGACATCGATGCCGATGGGGAAGGAGCGGATTCGCGTGCGCCGCCCGTCCACCATCATCGAGCCGCCGCCGAGCGGGATCGCCCGCATCGTGTCGATGAAGTTGCGCGAGAGGTTCTGCACGTCCGAATCGGTCTGCAATCCGATCAGGTCGTAATCGGCCATGGCGCGCAGCAGCTCGTTGCTGGCGGGCAGGGTGTTGAACACGTCGGCGGCGGGCCACGGGATGTGGTGGAAGTAGCCGATCGGGTTGGCGATGCCCTGGCCGCGCAGCTCGCTCGCCAGCGGCAGCAGGTGGTAGTCGTGCACCCAGATCAGGTCGTCCGGCTCGACGAGCTTGGCGAGTGCCTGGGCGAAGGTCTGGTTGACGCGCTGGTAGCCGGCATAATCCGAGCGGGAGAACGTCCCCAGCCCGATCCGGTAATGCATGATCGGCCAGAGTGCCCGGTTGGCAAAGCCGGCGTAGTACTCGCGGTGGTCTTGCGGCGACAGGTCGAGGACGGCGTACTGGATCGACCCGCGGTCGATCAGTTCCGGCTCGGCGCTCGGGTTGTCGCGGATGTTTCCGCTCCAACCGAACCACAACCCCTCGTAGGAGGAGAAAGCTTCCTTGACCGCGACGGCGAGTCCCCCTGCGGAGACCGCATCCTTACCCTCGGCGGGTACGGCGACACGGTTGGAGACGATGATCAGACGTGCCACGAACCCGGCTCCGGTCCTCGCTGGGGCCGGCACGCGGAGCGCGTCGGCCGAAGGGTCTTGAGGGTCTTGCGTCTGGGTGAAAACGCGCGGAAGCCTGGCGCGATCCGTCGAGATGCAGCCAAACGCATCCCCCCCTGCAGGTCAAGCGGGCGGACCGATGATGTTACCGCTGTTCGATCCCGCATCCGCCCGACCGGCCCCCACGCCTTCCCGCGTTGCCCGCAGTGCAGCAGAGCCGCCGCCACCATGCAAGGGCCAAGCTGAATAGGCGATGACATCCGGTCCTGAACCGGCATCGGGCCGGGGCGCATGATCGGGGCGGGCATCGGCATCGGAGGGGCGGTGCTTCCTCGCTTGTCCTGACTTCCGTTCGCGGAAGGCCGGTCGTTCGGCGACCGCAGCCCGGAAGGGTCTCGTGAAACGGAACTCCGCGAGGCAGCCAACGGTTCTTCGGCCACGTTAATCGCAGATCGAAGCGCATCCGCGCCGGTCGGCGATCTTGACCAGCCATCTTGCCCGGAGACAAGCCCATGACCTCGTCCGCGTCCCCAGATCCCGTCGGCGGTGCCCGGCCGGCCGAGACCAAGGCCGACCTGGAGGATCTGCGCCACGACGTGGAAGACACCGCCAGTCTGGCCGCCGAGCGCAGCAAGGGGCTCGCCGCCGCCGCACGCCAGCAGGCCCTCTCCTACGTCGACGACCGCAAGGGCGAGGCGGCCCGTTCCGTCTCGGACCTCGCCAAGTCCCTGCGCGATTCCGGCAAGACCTTCGACGATCGCCCCAACATCCGCGCCTTCTTCGACAGCGCCGCCGAGGGGCTCGACGATCTCGCCGGCTCGATCGAGCGGCGCAGCCTCGACGACTTCTACCGTCAGGCGGAAACCTACGCCCGGCGTTCCCCGGTGACGGTGGCGGTCGGCGCGTTCGCGGCGGGCTTCCTGCTGTCGCGCTTCGTCAAGGCGTCGGGCAGCCCCGAGACGGACCGCGCCTACGACGACTACCGGGCTTGAAGGGACGCGCCATGACAGGCCCCAACCCTTCCCCGCCCCCCTCCTCGATCCAAGCCCTCGTCGCGGACGCCCTGCGCGAGGCGAGTGAGCTTGCCAGCAAGGAGATCGCCCTCTTCCGCACGGAGATGACGAGCAACGTCCGCTCGTTGTTCATCGGCCTCGCGATGATGGTGCTGGCCGCGGTGTTCGCGGTCACGGCGATGCTGGTGCTCATCGGCGCGCTCGTGAAGTTCGTCGCGACCCTCGTGGGGTCCGAATGGCTCGCGGCCCTGCTGGTGGGCGGCGGCATGCTGCTCATAGCCGTGGTGCTCGGCGTCATCGGCGCCCGGGCGATGTCGCTGTCCAACCTCGCGCCGACCCGGACCTCGCGGCAGGTCCGGCAGGATGCCCGCGCGTTGACGGAAAGGGTTTCGGGATGAGCGAATCGATCTCGGATCTCGAGAAGGACATCGAGCAGAGCCGCGCCCGTCTCGATGAGACCATCGACCGGATCCAGGGGCGCCTGAACGCGTCGAGCCTCGTCGACGAGATGCTCGGCTCGGCCCGGCAGACGCCCTATAGCGGTTTCTACGACGACGCCCTGCTGGCGGTGAGGCGCAACCCCGTGCCGGTGCTGCTGATCGCGGCCGGCGTCGGCCTCCTGCTCAACGGCATGCGGACCGTCCGTCGTCCCTCTCCCTCCCGTGCCGTGGTGCCGGTGGAGGCCAAGCCCGTCACCGTGACGGGGGCCGACCGCACCTACGACCCCGACGCCCCCGGCGGGCGCCCCCTCCACGATCTGCCGCCCGAGCGTCAGGTCTGACCTCTCATCTCAGGCCGCGCGCGGGCATTCCGCGCCGCCGGCCGACCAGGAAACGGAGTCCATCATGAGCCAAGGTCCCAACCATCAAGGCCCTGTCACCACGCCGCCGACTGGCGCGCCGGTGGAGACGCTGCCCGAGAACATCGCCGCCCGCTCCGGCATGCCCCGCGAGTCCGGCGTCGAGCACAATCTGCACGACATTTCCGACCGCGCGACCACGCAGGGCCGCGACGCCAATGCCCGCCTGCAAGCCGGCCTGCAGGACACGACCGAACAGGCGCGGGAAGGCGCACGCAACCTGCGCGACCAGGCCGCGGACCGGGCTTCCGAGCTGAAGAACCGCGTGAGCGAGGCTGCTGATTCCACCCGCGCCCAGGCCAGCGACACGGTTCGCGCCGCCCGCGAGCGGGCGGGCGAGACCTACGAGGATGCCCGCTCCTGGGCGGAAGACCGCTATGAGACGCAGCGCCAGCGCGCCGCCGACCTCGCGGATCGCGGCTATCGCCGCCTGCACGAGGGCCGCACCGCCACGGAGCACTTCGTCTCCGAGAACCCGCTCCTCGTCGGCGTGGTCGGCCTCGCCGCCGGCCTGCTGCTCGGCGCGCTCCTGCCGCGCACCCGCCAGGAGGACCAGGCGCTCGGCCCCTATGCCGACGACCTGCGCGACCAGGGCATCCGCTACGCCCGCGATCTGACCCATCGCGGCCGCGCCTTCGTCGAGACGGCGCTCGACCCTGAAAACCTCGATGCGGCGGTCAAGCGCGCGAGCGCGGAAGGCGGCTCGCAGAGTGGTCAGCAGGGCGGGCCGACGACCGGCCAAGCAACTGGCCAAACGGCCGGCCAAGCGACCGGCCAAGCGACCGGCTCTCGGCCCGGCTTCAACGAAACCAGCCGGCCGCCGCACCGTCCGTAAGGGACAAGCGCGGGTCTTCCCCTCTCCCCGCAGGCGGGGAGAGGGGATGCGCTAAAACGGACCGGTTATTCGGTGCTTCTCACCCGAAATGCCGTGCCAGCGTTTCGCGAACCGTCTCGACCATCTGTTCCACCGGCACCGAGACCTGGGCCGGACGGGCGGCCTTCCATTCGGCATTGCTGGCGATGGCTTCGGCGGCGCGGGCGCCCGCGATCAGGTCCTTGATCTGGACCTCGCCGGCCTCGCGCTCGTTCGAGCCCTGGATCACCACCGCCGGCGCGCGGCGGCGGTCAGCATATTTCATCTGCGCCTTCATCCCGGCCGCACCGAGATAAAGCTCGGCCCGGATGTTCTCCGCGCGCAGCTGCGCGACCAGCGCCTGATACTCGGCGATGTTCTCGCGATCGAGCACCAGCACCACGACCGGGCCGGGCTTGGCCGCGCCTTCCACCAACGGGCTCTTGGTCAGCCGCAGGGCCGAGAACAGCCGCGAGACGCCGATGGAAAAGCCGGTCGCCGGCACCGGCTCGCTGCGGAAGCGACCGACGAGGCCGTCATAGCGCCCGCCACCCGCCACCGAGCCGAAGCGGACGGTCTGGCCGTCCTCGTTGGTGACGGGGAAGGTCAGCTCCGCCTCGTAGACGGGGCCGGTGTAGTATTCGAGACCGCGGACCACGGAGGGGTCGGCCCGCACCCGGTCATGGCCGTAGCCCGCCGCCTCACAGAGCCGCATGATCGCGTGGAGTTCGGCGATGCCCTCGCGGCCGGTCTCGGAGGTGCCGACGACCTCCTGCCAGGAGCCGAAGAACTTCTCCCAGAACGCCATCCGGTCGGCGCCCTCGTGCGGGCTCGCCTCGAAGCCGACATAGGCGAGGATGCGCTCGATCGCGTCGTCGCCAAGCCCGGCGCCCTTGGTGAAGTCGCCGCTCTCGTCCTTGCGGCCGGGGCCGAGCAGCAAGCGCACGCCGTCGGCGCCGAGGCGGTCGAGCTTGTCGATGGCGCGCAGCACGGTGAGGCGCTGGCCGGCCTTGTCCGGTCCGGCGAGGCCGATCGCCTCCATGACGCCATCGAGCACTTTGCGGTTGTTGACCTTGACCACGTACTGGCCCGCGAGCCCGAGCCGCTCCAGCGTGTCGGCCATCAGCATGCAGGTCTCGGCATCGGCTGCGACGCTGCCCGCGCCGACGATGTCGGCATCGAACTGCATGAACTGGCGGAAGCGGCCCGGCCCCGGCTTCTCGTTGCGGAAGACGTAGCCCGCCCGGTAGCTGCGATAGGGCTTCGGGATCGCGTCGAAGTTTTCCGCCACATGGCGGGCGAGCGGCGCGGTGAGATCGTAGCGCAGCGAGAGCCACTGCTCGTCGTCGTCCTGGAACGAGAACACACCCTCGTTCGGCCGGTCGAGATCCGGCAGGAACTTGCCGAGCGACTCGGTGTACTCGACGAAGGGGGTCTCCAGCGCCTCGAAGCCGTACAGCTCGAAGGTCTGCCGGATCGTGTCGAGCATCCGCCCCTGGGCCACGATGTCGGCCTCGGTGCGGTCGGGGAAGCCGCGCGGCAGGCGGGGTTTCAGGGTGTCGGCCTTGGCCATGTCGTCGCCGATCGAGCGGGATGGGTCGGAAATGAGGTCCGGCTCTATCGCAGCCGCGGGCGGGGCGGCAACCCGATGGTGCGTTAGAACAGCCGGCTGCCGTCCGGCACCGGCTTGTCGGGGGCGAACAGCACCACGGCGCCGGCCGGGTCGGCAAAGCCGAGCGTCAGCACCTCCGACAGGAATTTTCCGATCTGGCGCGGCGGGAAGTTCACCACCGCCGCGACCTGCCGGCCGACCAGGGTATCGGGGCTGTAATGCTCGGTGATCTGCGCGCTGGAACGCTTGGTCCCGATCACCGGCCCGAAATCGATGACGAGCTTGATCGCCGGTTTGCGCGCCTCGGGGAAGGGCTCGGCGGAGACGACGGTGCCGACGCGGATGTCGACGGCAAGGAAGGCGTCGAACCCGATCTTTTCGGATTCCGGGGCGGTGGGATCGTGGCTGACGTGCATGGGCCGGTCGGAGAGCTTGGCGGAATGGCTGGGCCGGCCTTCTACGAAAGCTGCCGATGTTCGCCAATCATCCTGAACCGAGGCTCAGAGCGTGAGGCGGTAGGCCAGTAGCGCGGCGAGGCTGAGGACGGCCAGGGGGATCTGCGCCGGCCGCAGGCGCTCGAAGAACAGCGGCGCCTCGCCCCGCCGCGCGGCGATGGGATCGAGAATCGTGATTTCGGTGAAGCCGACGATCAGCAGGCCCAGCGCGATGACGGGTTTGCCCAGAGCAAAGGCGATGAGGGCGCCGTAGCCCAGCAGGAACAGGCTCAGCATCGTGGCGATCTGCGCCAGGGTCGCCCCACCCTCGGTGCGGAAGCTGACGCCGCGGCGCACGCCAGAGAGGAACAGCAGGATCGCGCACCCCCAGAGAAGCGTCAGGGTGAAGACCGCCTCGGCCATCGGCCCGCGCAGGATCCAGACCAGCACCGCCCCGGCGACGAAGGGCAGCATCGGCCCGTAGCCGAACACGACGCTGAGCCAGGGGACGGCGCGGGGCTCGTACGCGCTGATCGTTCGACCCCTTGCGTCTTCCTGGGAACGGGCCGTCGGGGTGTCAGCCATCTGCGCCTCGCGGCGTTAAGAGAAACGCCCGGTGAACAGCCGGACCACGCGGCCTGTTCCGCGCGATCAGGCCGGCTTCTCCGCGGAATGGGTGGCCCGGCGGCGCTCGTCGCGCCGGGTGCGCCGGCGCTGGGAGTGGCTCTCCTCCGTGGTGGCGGCGAGCCACCAGACCAGGGCGAGGGCCAGGACACCCGCCGCGCCGAGGGCCAGGAAGGATCCGCTCCAGCCGAACCAGCCCTGAGCGAGACCGCCGTACCAGGCCGAGAGCGCGCCGCCCGCGCCCTGCACGGCGTTGACGGTGCCGAGTGCCGTCTGGGTGCGGCCCGAGCCCCAGGTGAGGTCGGCCACGACCACCGGCACCGCCACGCCGATGATGCCCGAAGCCACACCGTCGAGGATCTCGGCGGTGATGAGCCAGTACGGGTCGTCGATGAAGGCCGAGAGCGCCGCCCGGACGGGCAAAGCAATGCAGGCGGCGATGAGGAGCTGGCGCCGGCCGCGCCGGTCTGCGAGCGAGCCGGCGGCGAGCGCGACCGGCACCATCACGAGCTGGGCCACCATGACGTAGCGGGCGGTCCAGGCGGTGGGGTCGTCGGCGGTGTGGACGAGCTTCTGCGCCAGCAGGCTCAGCATGCCGCCATTGCCGAGCTGGAACAGGGCGAGCGCCACGGCGAGCACGAGCAGGCGCTTGTTCGAGAAGATCTGGAAGTAGGAGGAGCGGGCCGGCTCCGCCTCATCCTCCTCTTTCCAGCCCGCCGCGCGCCGCTGGTTGAAGGCGCGGGCCGGCATGGCCAGCGTGGCGGCGATGGCGGCGGCGGCCATGGCCCCCAGCACCCAGAAGGCGATCTCGGGCCCGAAATGGGCGGTGCCGAGGGTGATGAGCCCGGCCGCGATCAGGATGCCGATATGGTTGAAGGCCTGGTTGCGCCCCTGCTGGCGCGGGAACGCCTCCTTGCCGACGACGCCCAGCGTCAGCGCCGTCACCGCGAGCAGCAGCAGCGTGCCGCCCGCCGCGGCCAGAAACTGCGCCGCCAGCACCGGCACGAAGGAATGGGCCGGCATCAAGAGCAGCGTGCCGGCGAGGATCGCGGCGCAGGAGACCACGATGAGCAGGCGGGGGCGCCCGAGGCGGTCGACCAGCGCGCCGAAGGGACCGCTGAGCAGCAGCGTGCCGACGCCCACCAGCGTGGTGACGAGCCCGATCTGCGAAGGGCTCCACTGCCGCATCTGCGCGAGCCACGTGCCGAGGAACGGTCCGAGCCCGCCCTGGATGTCGCCGATGAAGACGTTGATCAGGGCGAGGTGCGTTGTGGGCGCCATGCTGTCCTTGAGGATGAGCCAGCCGAGGGCCGGGGGTGGGCCGCCTAACGCCGTGCTGGGCAAGGCGCAATGCGGGGAGCAATCGGCGGGGCCAAGGTGCCCCGCCGCGCCCTAACTCCGAAGGCAGCCCATGCGTGGCCGCGACGGCTCAGCGCAGCCCGATCCAGTCAGTGGGAGCGGTGACGAAAGCCCGTCGGGGACGACCGGCGATACGAAAAGACCCCGGAGCCATCGGCACCAGGGTCTCGTTCAGGCAATCCTGGTCAGGATCGTGAAGCCGAAGCGCCGCCTCAGGAGGCGAGCGGCGCGCCCGGCTGGCCGCCCTGGGCCTGGGCTTCCATCATCTTCTGCTGATAGAGGCCGACGAAATCGATCGGGTCGATGTAGAGCGGCGGGAAGCCGCCGTTGCGCACCGCCTCGGCGACGATCTGGCGCGCGAACGGGAAGAGCAGGCGCGGGCACTCGATCATCACCGCCGGGTGGATCTGCTCCTGCGGGATGTTGCGCATGCGGAAGATGCCGGCATACTTCAGCTCGAAGGCGAACAGCACCTCGTTCTGGATCTTGGCATCGCCCTCGAGCGTCAGCTCGACCTCGAAGTCCGCCTCGGCGATCTGCTGGGCGTTGACGTTGACCTGAATGTTGATCTGAGGGCCACCCTCCTGCGGCTGCAGGGAGCGCGGCGCGTTCGGGTTCTCGAAGGAGAGATCCTTGGCGTATTGCGCCAGCGCGTTGATCGCGGGCGCGAGATCCTGGCCCTGCGCGCCGTTGCCGTTCGGTGCCGCGGTATCGGCCATGGCGGTCTCTCCTGCTTGCGTCGTCCTCGGCGCGCACGTGTCCCGCGCCAAAGAGCGCCCCTCCGGCGCGGGCTGCGGCTACCATGCCCGTATCCAGCGAACAAGCCGAACCGAAGCAATCGCCGCGGCGCGAAGGCGCGCGTGAATGGGACGCGGAGGCTCGTCTTGCGCGTTTCCCTGGAATACCTCGCAGGTCCGCCCATATGACGATAAGGTCACGGACTTCGAACAGTCGGAGACACTCAGACCCAAGCGCCTACCAAGGTCTCCGTTCCCGGGTCGATCCCCGCGCCACCCTCGGCTAAGAGGCGGTCTCGCGAACCCTTCCCGGCTCCGCTCGGGAACCTCGCGAAACCCTCTTCCGGAGCGCGGCGGGCGGGATCAGGGGGCGGACCTTTCCCGTCCGGGCGGCCTTACGGGCGCCGGACTCACGTGTGCGACGGTCACGATTCGGATCGGTGATGCAGGATTCCTTCGACGCAACCACTCTGATTTTCCTGGCGCTGGCCGTCTTCGTGATCTGGCGGCTGCGCTCGGTCCTGGGCCAGAAGACCGGCACCGAGCGCTCGCCCTTCCGGCCGGTGGAGCGCAACCGCACCGAGCCGCCGGCCGGCCGCGGTGAGGGTGACAACGTGGTGCGCCTGCCCGGCGCCGACCGCAGCCCGGCGGGAGCGGCGGCGGTGCAGACCGCGGCCCGCGACTGGCGCGGCATCGCCGAGCCGGGCTCGGCGGTCGCCCGCGGCCTCGAACAGGTGGTGCAGCTCGAACCCGCCTTCGAGCCCCGCGCCTTCCTCGAAGGGGCCAAGGGCGCCTACGAGACCATCGTCACCGCCTTCGCCAAGGGGGGACCGCAAGACCTTGCGTGCACTCCTCTCGCGGGAGGTGTGCGAAGGCTTCGAGCGGGCGATTTCCGAGCGCGAGAAGCGCAACGAGACGGCGGAGACGACCTTCATCTCCATCGACAAGGCGGAGATCGCCGCCGTCGAGGTGAAGAACCGCGCCGCCCAGATCACCGTGCGCTTCCTCTCGAACCTCATCACCGCCACCCGCGACGCGGACGGCAAGGTGATCGACGGCAATGCCGAGACCGGTGTCGAAGTGCCCGACGTGTGGACCTTCGCCCGCACGCTCGGCTCGCGCGACCCGAACTGGCAGCTCGTCGCCACCGACGCGGGCGGCTGATCGTTTCGCCTCATGCCGTGTTTGCGCGTTTCCCTTCCGGCCGCAGCGGTCCTCGCCGCTGCGGCCGTTTCCATTCCCGCCGTACCCTCGCCCGCCGCACCCTCGCGGGCGGCCGAAGCCTCGCGCGTGCCGCCCCAGGTGGCGGGTGCGGTGCTGGAGCCGGTCTCGCTTGCCGCCCTGCCCGGCTGGCGCGAGGATGACGGGGCGGCCTCCCTCGACGCCTTCCGCCGCACCTGCGCCGGGCCCGGCCCCAATCCGCCCCAGATCGAGGGCGTGACGGGCTCGCCCGCCGATCTCGCGGCAGCCTGCGCCGCCGCCGCCGAGGTGAAGCCGAACGAGGCCAAAAAAAATTCTTCGAGGCGCGGTTCTCCGCCTACCGCATCGTCCGCCCGGCCTCCGGAACGGAGCCTGAGCGCCGGGTCGGCTTCCTCACCGGCTATTTCGAGCCGGAACTCACCGGCTCGCTCGAGCCCGGCCCCGGCTATACCGCACCCGTGCTGGCCCGGCCGGACGACCTCGTCAGCCTCGCACCTGGCGAGACAGCGCCGGGGCTCGATCCGCTCTACCGGGCGGGCCGGCGCACCGAGACTGGGTTCGTCCCCTATCCCGACCGCGCGGCGATCGAAGATGGGGCGCTCGGCGAGCGGACGCGGCCGCTGCTGTGGCTGCGCGACGCCGTGGACCTCTTCGTGCTGCAGGTGCAGGGGTCCGGGCGGGTGCGCCTGCCCGATGGGCGCGGGATGCGGGTGCTCTACGACGGCAAGAACGGCCAGCCCTACACCTCGATCGGCAAGCTGATCGTCAACGAGGGCCATCTGCCGATCAACGGGCTGAGCCTGGAGCGCTGGACGGCGTGGTTACGGGCCAACCCCGACCATGCCCGCCGGCTGATGCGGATGAACGCGTCCTACATCTTCTTCCGGACCGAGCCGGTGACCGACCCCGCCCTCGGGCCGCCCGGTGCCGCGGGCGTGCCGCTGAGTCCGGGGCGCAGCATGGCCGTCGACGGGAACCTCTGGCGCTACGGCCTGCCGTTCTGGCTGGAAGGCAAGCTGCCGGGCCAGCCCGGCCGCGGCCACTTGGTCGTCGCCGCCGATACCGGTTCGGCCATCGTCGGCCCGGCGCGCGGCGACCTCTATGTCGGCACCGGCGCTGCCGCCGGTCGGGCGGCGGGCGACCTGCACGACCGGATGGGCTTCGTGGTACTGATTCCGAAGCCCGCCCCGGATGGCGCTGCCAAGGGCGCGGCCGCACCGGAGGCCGCTGCCGGAGAGGCGCGGCCGTGAACACGCGACCGCCGCGGCGCTCGCGCCTGCTCTCGCGCGAGGAGGCGCATCTCTGGGGCGAGATCGCCAAGCTGATCACGCCCCTGCGGGGCCGCGCCAAGCCGAAAAAGCCGGCTCAGAAGGGGCCCGCTGCCGGGGCCGAACAGCCCGCGCCGCCGATCACCGCACCTGCGGCGAAGCTCGCCAAGCCGGCACCGAAACCGGCCGCCAAACCTGCCGCCAAGCCTGCCTGGAGACCTGCCTCCCCTCCCCCGGCGGCGTCCGCCCCCGCCAAGCCTGCCCCACTCAAGCCCGTCCCCCTCAAGCCTGCCCCCGCCGCCTCCCTGCCGCGGGTCGCGTCGAAGCCGCTCAAGCTCGGCGACCTCGCTCCCGAGATCGCCCGGGCCAGCGCCGCGCCCACTCTGCCCGCTCCCCCAGCGTCGCCGGGGGCGCCGGGTCTGGAGCGGCGGGAGCGGCGCGGGTTGGAGCGGGTACGCTGACGATCGAGGCCCGCATCGATCTGCACGGGCTGTATCAGGCGGAGGCGCACGCGGCGCTGGTCGGCTTCCTGCTGCGCTCCCGCGCGGCGGGGCATGCCCGCGTGCTCGTGGTGACCGGCAAGGGCGGCGAGGGTTTCGGCGGCCGCGACCGCGGCGGCTTCTCCGAGCGCGGCGTGCTCCGCCGCAGCGTGCCGCATTGGCTGCGGGGCCCGGAATTGCGCGGCCTCGTGCTCGGTTTCGAGGAGGCGGCGCGCCATCACGGCGGAGGCGGCGCCCTCTACGTGCGCCTGCGGCGGCGGTAGGCCGACTCGCCAAACCTTGAGATTGGAAATCGGCGGGCGGGGTCTTGAGCCGGGTGGCGAAACGCGCTACTGAGCGATGCTCTCCCATTGCAGCCGTGTCGCATTCCGAGGTCTTTCTGGCCGAGCGGAACCGATGCGCGGGCCGGGCCGCGCGCCCGCGACGGCTACGGACCCCGGGGCGCTTCCCCAGCGCCCGGCTCTGCTCCCGAACCGGCCGACCATTCCCCGCCCTTCGTTGGTTGCATCTCCCCACATGACGTCACAGAACGACGCTCTCACCCCCGTTGAAGCTCCGGCCGAAGCCGTCGTCGCGCCGGCCGATCTCGTCGCCCGGCGTGAGGTGAAGCTTCAGGACCTCAAGTCCAAAACGCCGACCGAGCTCACGGCCTTCGCGGAGGAGGTCGGTGTCGAGAACGCCTCGACCATGCGCAAGCAAGAGCTGATGTTCGCGATCCTCAAGCAGCTCGCGGCCAACGAGACCGAGATCATCGGCGCCGGCACGGTCGAGGTGCTCCAGGACGGCTTCGGCTTCCTGCGCTCGCACGATTCGAACTATCTGCCGGGTCCGGACGACATCTACATCTCGCCGACCCAGATCCGCCGCTTCGGCCTGCGCACCGGCGACACCGTCGAGGGCCCGATCCGCGGCCCCAAGGACGGCGAGCGCTATTTCGCGCTGCTCAAGGTCAACACGATCAACTTCGAGAACCCGGAGAAGATCAAGCACAAGGTCCACTTCGACAACCTGACGCCGCTGTTCCCGACGCAGCGCTTCAAGCTCGAACTCGACAACCCGCCGAAAAAAGATTTCAGCCCGCGGATCATCGACATCGTCTCGCCGATCGGCAAGGGCCAGCGCGCGCTGATCGTCGCGCCGCCGCGCACCGGCAAGACCGTGCTGATGCAGAACATCGCGCAGTCGATCACGATCAACCACCCCGAATGCTACCTCATCGTGCTGCTCATCGACGAGCGCCCGGAAGAGGTGACCGACATGATCCGCTCGGTGAAGGGCGAGGTCATCGCCTCGACCTTCGACGAGCCGGCCACCCGCCACGTGCAGGTCGCCGAGATGGTGATCGAGAAGGCCAAGCGCCTGGTCGAGCACGGCCGCGACGTCGTGATCCTCCTCGACTCCATCACCCGCCTCGGCCGCGCCTACAACACGGTCGTGCCGTCCTCCGGCAAGGTGCTGACCGGCGGTGTCGATGCCAACGCCCTGCAGCGGCCCAAGCGCTTCTTCGGCGCCGCCCGCAACATCGAGGAGGGCGGCTCGCTCTCCATCATCGCGACCGCGCTGATCGATACCGGCTCGCGCATGGACGAGGTGATCTTCGAGGAGTTCAAGGGCACCGGCAACTCGGAGATCATTCTCGACCGCAAGGTCTCCGACAAGCGCATCTTCCCGGCCATCGACATCACCCGCTCCGGCACCCGTAAGGAAGAGCTGCTGGTGCCGCCGGACGCGCTCAAGAAGACCTACGTCCTGCGCCGCATCCTCAACCCGATGGGCGTCACCGACGCGATCGAGTTCCTCATGGACAAGCTGCGCCAGACGAAGAGCAACGGCGACTTCTTCGACTCGATGAACACCTAAGGCGCGACACCGCGCCGAGGCTTTTTGCCGAGGGGGCCGGCCGACACGATCGGCCGGCCCCTTTTCGTTTCGGAGCGTATCGCGCGACGGGATAGGTCGGGCACGATGCGGGCCGGCCAGTGCAGACGGAGTGACGATCCTGCCGGAGGCGGCGCTCCCGGCATGCGAAATTATGCAGTCTTTACAAAATCTTCGATCGATCGAACCTTCGCTTGCGTGTGACGTTGGCCCGCCGTCACCGCCTTTCGAGGCGGTTCTGTTCGGAGACGGCGCATGGCAACCCGCAACGTATCGGATCTCGTGGTCGAAACGCTCCAGCAGGCGGGCGTGCGCCGCGTCTACGGCCTCGTCGGCGACAGCCTGAACGGGATCACCGAAGCGATCCGTGCCCGCGGCGTCATCGACTGGGTTCATGTCCGTCACGAGGAGGTCGCCGCCTTCGCCGCCGCCGGCGAGTCGCAGGTGACGGGCGAACTCGCGGTCTGCGCTGGCTCCTGCGGACCGGGCAACCTCCACCTCATCAACGGCCTGTTCGACGCCCACCGCACGCGCACGCCGGTCCTGGCGATCGCCGCGCATATCCCGTCGAGCGAGATCGGCCTCAACTACTTCCAGGCGACGCGGCCCGAGGAGCTGTTCCGCGATTGCAGCCATTTCTGCGAGACGGTCTCGGACCCGGAGCAATTGCCCAACGTCCTTGAAGCGGCGATCCGCTCGGCCGTTGGCAAGCGCGGCGTCGCGGTGGTGGTCATCCCCGGCACCGTGGCTCTGAAGGAAGCGCCCAAGCGCGCCTTGTCCGCCCCCGCGACGCTGCGCCCCCGCGCACCGGTGACCGTTCCGCCCGCGGACGAACTCGACCGCTTGGCGGACCTCCTCAACGGGTCCAAGAAAATCACGCTTCTCTGCGGACGCGGCTGCGCCGGCGCGCACGCGCCGCTGATGCGGCTGGCCGAGCGTCTCACGAGCCCGATCGTCCACGCGCTCGGCGGCAAGGAGCATGTCGAGCACGACAATCCCTACGATGTCGGCATGACCGGGCTGATCGGGTTCAGTTCGGGCTACGCGGCGATGGAAGCCTGCGAGACCCTGCTAATGCTGGGGACCGACTTCCCCTACCGCCAGTTCTACCCCGAGCACGGCAAGATCGCGCAGGTCGATCTGCGTCCGGAGAATCTGGGCAAGCGTTGCCGGCTCGAACTCGGCCTCGTCGGCGATGTCGCCGCCACCATCGACGCGCTTCTGCCGCGCCTGACCGGCAACGACAGCGGGCGCCATCTGGAGGCCAGCCTCAAGCATTACGCCAAGGCGCGCGAGGACCTCGACGATCTCGCCACCGGCAAGGCGGGGCGCAAGCCGATCCACCCGCAATATCTCACCCGGCTCCTCAGCGAAGCGGCGACCGAGAACGCGGTGTTCACGGCCGATGTCGGCACGCCCACGGTCTGGGCGGCGCGCTACCTCTCCATGACGGCCGGACGGCGCCTGATCGGCTCCTGGGCGCACGGCTCGATGGCGAACGCCCTGCCGCACGCCATCGGCATCCAGGCGGCGAGCCCCGGCCGGCAGGTGATCTCGCTGTCGGGCGACGGCGGCTTCGCGATGCTGATGGGCGACATCCTCACCCTGACGCAGGAGCGGCTGCCGGTGAAGGTCGTCATCTACAACAACGGCACGCTGGGCTTCGTCGAGTTGGAGATGAAGGCCGCGGGCTATCTCGAGACCGGCGTCACGCTCGAAAACCCGGATTTCGCGGCCATGGCCCGCGCCATCGGCATCCATGCCCACCGGGTCGAGGATCCGGGTGACCTGGAGGGCGCGATCCAGGACGTACTGTCCCATCCCGGCCCGGCGCTCCTCGACGTGGTGACGAACCGCCAGGAACTGGCGATGCCGCCGAAGCTCCAGGCCGAGCAGGTGAAGGGTTTCAGCCTCTACGCGCTCCAGGCCGTGATGAACGGACGCGGCGACGCGATCCTCGATCTGGCCAAGACCAACCTGCTGCGCTGAATCGGTTCATACCAAATCCGTTTGATCCCTTCGGGATGGCGGATTTGGGCTTCGCTCAGGCGCCGCGCGGGCTTGCTGATACGGTCCCCGCTTTCATCAAGCGGAGACCGTATCAGCCGCCGCGCCCGGCTTCCGCATTGAGGCCGCGCTGCGCCTTCGAGCGCAGGCGCTTGTTCTGAAAGACCAGCGTGACGGTGCCGCCGCTGCCGCGGTCCGACCAGAGATAGGTCTCGAAGGTGCCGACCCCGGGTATGTTCGCGGTGGCGTCGATGGTGCCGCGACAGCCGAGCACGCCCTCGGCCTCGGACAGACCCATCTCGGCCTGGAGCAGATCGAAGGTGCCGAGGCTGACCGGGCACGGGGTCCGCTCCCTCGGCGGCCGGTGTGCGGCGATCGACGCCGTCGCGAGGCGAGGCGGCTCGCCCGCCGTCGCATCGGCGGCCAGCGGTTGCGTGTGCCAGGTCCGGTCGGGCGGCGCGTCATCCCGCGCATCGGAGGAGGCCGCTGGCATCGCGGCGAGCGCGCGTGGCGCTTCCGCCTGCGGGGCGCCATCCCGCAGGGCTGGGATGAAGGCCGGGCCCTGTCGGAGCTGGGCGGGTCCGCTCGAGGCGCCATCGCGACCGGCCCCGTGCGAGGCCCGCTCCTCGCTTGCCTCAACGGGTGCGCGGGCATGCCCGACGACGATGGCCCGGCGCAGGGCCGTCTCTAAGCCGCGCAGGTCGCGGGCGAGGCGTTCGCTCGGCCCGGTGCGGGCCGATCCGGATCTGGTCTCGCAGGCCGCGAAGACGGAAACCGCGTCGCGGATCTCGTCCTCGGTCCACTGCCCGGCCGGCTTGCCGAACAGGTCGGCCTCATCTTGCGACACGGCCTGTGCAGAGGCCACGCCGAGCCGCCCGAGCCTCTCCTCCGCAAGGACGCGGTGCACGCCGCAGCCGCCGGCCGCCGCGAGGGCTGCGCGGAACGGCGAGGGAGCGGCGGCAAGGGAGGATCCGCACGCGGCGGCAAGCAGGGCCGGTGCGAGAAGGAAGCGCATGGGGGCAGTCGCCTGGGTTCAGGTCATACTGCTTAGACGCGCGGTGCGGCGTGAACGGACCCTTACCCGGCAGGCCGGGGCCACCGGGCTTCGGCCGCTATGACTTACGATTCGTTGACCATCTCGTTCGGATCGACCGCACGTGACCCAAATGGAAACAGGTTCTCCGAGCGAGCCCGTCCCGGAAACAGGCTCGCTCTTATGTCATTCGCCGGGGCTCGCGCGGCCACGGGCAACGGACCACCCGGAAACGGTGTGAAGGCCCTCGGCCGGTCCCTGCGGTTTTCACGGGAAAATTGCCGCGCTTCAGGCCCCGCCCGTCGGCGTCTTCGCCCGCCTGCGGCGGCGGGCCACCATGTTGAGGCCTTCCACGCCGGCCGAGAACGCCATCGCGGTGTAGATGTAGCCCTTCGGCACATGCGCCCCGAAGCCTTCGGCGAGCAGCGTCATGCCGATCATGATGAGGAAGCCGAGCGCCAGCATCACCACGGTGGGGTTGGCGGCGATGAAGCGCGAAAGCGGGTCCGCGGCGATCAGCATCACGGTCACGGCGGCCACGACGGCGATCACCATGATCGGCACGTGCTCGGTCATGCCGACGGCGGTGATGATCGAATCGATCGAGAAGACGAGGTCGAGCACCAGGATCTGGCCGATGGCGGAGCCGAAGGTGAGCGCCGCCCGGCTGCCGGGCTTCTCCTCCGGGCTCGGATCGACGCTGTGGTGGATCTCCTTGGTCGCCTTCCACAGCAGGAACAGGCCGCCGGCGATGAGGATGAGGTCGCGCCAGGAGAAGCTCTTGCCCAGCACCGCGAAGACCGGCTCGGTCAGGTGGACGATCCACGCCACCGTGCCGAGCAGGGCCAGACGCAGGATTAGCGCGAGGCCGATACCCAAGCGCCGCGCCCGGCTCCGCTCGGCCTCGGGCAGCTTGTTGGTGACGATCGAGATGAAGATCAGGTTGTCGATGCCGAGAACGACTTCCATCACCACGAGGGTCGCCAGCGCTGCCCAGGCAGTGGGATCGGCGGCGAGGTGAAAGAGGCTGTCCACGGGCGGATCCGGGGGTTCAGAAGGGAAGAGGGAAGCGGCTTGTGCCGCCGGGCGCGGCGTCCAGCGGCGCGAGAACGCGCACCGCCTTCGGCATCACCTTGAAATGGGCCGGGGTCCAAGTGGTCAACTCGCCGTCGGTGTTGACCGCCCGCGGCTTGCGGGTCGTCAGCATCAGTTCCGTGGTCTCGAACGCACGCACATCCGCCGCCTTGCCATGGGTCCCGCGGCGCAGGGCCGGCAGCAGCGCGATCAGCCGCCACCAATGGGCGACTTCCAGGCTGTAGAAATCGAGCCGTCCGTCATCGACGGTGGCGTCCTCCTGCACGGTCATGCCACCGCCGTAATGGCGCCCGTTGCCGACCGACGCCTGGATGGTCGTCACCTTCTCGGTGCGGCCGTCATGTTCGATCGTCACGGTGAAGGGCCGGGCGCGGCGCAGGAGCCGGAAGGCGGCGATGGCGTAGCCCACCGTGCCCCAGGTCTTCTTGGCCTCCGCCGTCAGTTCGCTGGCGAGATCGGCAGAAAAGCCGACGCTCGCCACGTTGAAATAATAGTGCCCGTTGACCCAGCCGAGGTCGATCGCCTTCTCCGGCGCCGTCGGGATCACGTGGGCGGCCGGCTCCGGCTCGAGGGGCAGGCCGAGGGAGCGGGCGAGGTCGTTGGCGGTGCCGAGCGGCAGGATGCCGAAGGGCAGCCCCGTCTCGACCAGGGCCGGCGCCGCCGCGTTCATGGTACCGTCGCCGCCCCCGAGGATCACCAGATCGACGGAGGACGCATGCCGACCGATCACCTCCTTGCAATCGGCGCTGCCCTCCGGCTCGATGAGATCGAGCCCGCCCTCACGCAGGATCGTGCGGATCGCATCCAGAGGCGCGGACCCGCTGCGGGCCTTGGCGTTCACGAGAAGGAGCGCGCGGCGCTTCCCGGTCCCCGAAGTCGCGCTCAAGCAGCCGCTCCGCTCGCAGAGGGACGGAACAGGAAAACCAGCATGGCCGGCACAGGACTATCCTCGCACGCTTCCGCGCCGCGTTCGCGCCAGCGGTGAAAGAATCCGACATCACGGTCGACGCCTCGACCGTCAGAGGGGCCCGGACCCGTCCTCAGTGATCCCACTCGGTGCTTGGCACCAAGTGCACTCGGCCTGCTGCCTTCGCGCGCAGGACGAGCCGGGATCGTTACGCTCAAGGTGGGCACTTCCCGCGCGATGGCAAGAGTCCGAGGCAAGAGTGCGGGGCAAGGGCGCATGGCAAGAGCGCGGCTTCGTGGGCTCTGACGCGGGAAGCTTGGACAGCGGGGGTAACGGGCCTTCTGGGGCCGGCACCGGTCGCATGGGGGCCCGACTCGGTGTAGGCACGGACCCGGTGGCAGGAAGGCGTGGAACCGTAGCGGTGCCGCCACGCGTTCCGTCTCACCGACCGCCTTCCGCGGAGTGCCGGCCGCCGTCACCCATCCGAGGTGAGCGCCGACGGTGACCCGACCTTCCGCGAGGCATCTTCAGGCCTGCTCGCCCGATCGGTCCCGTCATGCGCCCCGTGCTGTTTCTGACCCTTCTCCTCTCCTCGGCCTGCGCGGCGGGAGGCGCCCTGGCCCAGCAGGGATCGAACTGGATCGACCCACCCGCCGAATCCGGCGCCGCCCCTGCCGGCGGCGAGCGGGCGAAGCCGGCGGCCAAAGCCGCTCCTCGGTTCGAGGTCGAACCGGAAGCGAGGACCCGTTCGCGCCGGGCTGCCGCTCCTTCCCCCGCCCCGGCCCCCGCCCGGCGGGACATGCAGCGCCAGGACCGCACCCGTGCCGCTGAGATGCGCCGCGCCCGCCGGGCCGCCATCCACGAGCGGGCGCGCGAAGAACGTTACGGACACACCGCCCGGATCCACCGCCCGACCCCGCTGCCTGCCCCGCCGCCGGCCCCGAGCCTGGCCCGGTCCGAGCCGGATCCGCGCTTCTCCGATTGGGCCGTGGCGGCGCGTCGCCTGAGCCTCGGCTATCTCGACAGCGTGTCGGCGCCCAACGGCGTGATGCTGTCCGCCGCGCCCCGCTTCTACGGCAGCACGGTGCGCTTCCATGGCCGTGTCATGACCACCAACGCGCTCCTGACCGAGAAGCAGCGCTTTGCGCAGCGCTGGCCCGAGCGGCGCTACGAGCCGCACGGGGAACCGCGGATCGCCTGCGACGGAGCCAGCGCCACCTGTCTCGTGCGCATCGTCCACGATTTCACGGCGGCCAGTCCGGCGCGCGGCGCGCGTTCGCAGGGTGTCGCCGAACTCACGCTGACGGTGAGCTTTGCCGGGGGCGCACCGGTCATCGTGTCCGAGGCGAGCCGCGTCCTGAGCCGGGCAGGGGCCTGACGGCCGGAGCTCAGAATCCATCGCTTGAAGCGGCGCCAGCAGCTTCGCGGCGCGAAGAGCGCCGCGCGGAGCGGGCTTTTGGGGGCGTGAGCCCCGGAAAGCATCGAGCGGAGCGGAAGCTTGAGCCCGCGGAGGCGGGCGCCGGCGATTGAAGCCTGATAGGAAACAGGATGATCGCTTCAAGCGATCATCCTCCGGGATCAGCCGTCGCATCGACCGGATACTCCGGCCGGTCCATGCTGTAGAAGCAGCCGACGGGCGCCGCCGTGAGGGGCGCCCCGGCGACGATCGAGAACAGGGCATCGCACGCGTGAAGGGATCGGCAAAGGCCGCAGGCCGGAGCAAGGACGAGACGACGGCCCCGCCGGAGGCGCCGGTCTCCGAGGACGACCGCCGGATCCGCGCGCTGATCCTGGCCGAGCTCGACCGACGCGGCGCGCGGCCGGTGGCACGCCGGACGCTGGCCTTGATCGCCGAGGGCTTCGTCGAGCCGGCCGACGGCGTGCCCGGCTACCGGATCGTTGACCGAACCGGCACGGTGCGCCTGCGGGGCGAGGCGGGCGCCGGCGTTCCGCTGACCCTGCACGACCTCGTCGATGAGCTTCGTGAGCAGCACGCACCGCTGTTTCTCCCCCCTGCCCCCGAACCGGAGCCGGAACCCGCCCGCGACACCATCGCCGACGTGCGGGCCGCGGGCGCCCGCTTCGTGGAGACGCAGTCCGCGCTGGCGCGCTCCCTGGCGAGCACCTCCGCCGAGCGCAGCCGGGCGCTCGCCAGCGCCGCGAGCGAGACCGTCGAGGGCTGGCGCAGCCGGCTCGCCGAGCGGCTGAAGGCCCGCCCGAGGCCCGCTCCGGTCAGCGCCTCCCTCGATCCGGCCGAGTCCGGGCCGAACGCGGCGGAGCGCCTGGCCGAGGCGCGTGCCCGCGTGGGAGACGGCTGGCGGCGCGTGGCCGGTGGGATTCAGCCCCGCCAGACGGTGACCCGGATTCGCGACCGCGCGGAGGATGCCTTCGCCGCCGGCAGCCGCCGGCCGGTTCTGCTGATGGCATTCGGCGCCCTGGCCGGTGCGGGTCTCGTCGCGGCGCTCTCCCTGAGCGGACGCGACACGGAGCAATCCGGCCGCCCCGCCCAGCAGACTGCGGAAACGCAGGCCCCGCAGACGGCGCCGTCCGGCTCGCCACCGGCCGCGGATCGCGTCCCGGCGGCAGAGGAGCCAGCGCCCGACGCACCGCCCGCGGACGCGCCGGGGACTACGGCCGAGCGACCGACCGAGCCGGAGGCGCCGCGCAAGGGGGGCAACGGCGCCAATGCCATCGTCGGCGTGCCGGAGGTGATCGACACGGCGACATTGCGGGTCGGCGGCAAGGTCGTGCGCCTGTTCGGCGTCGAGTGGGTTCGCGGCGGCCAGTCGGACGAGCTGAGCAAGTATCTTCGCAAGCGCTCGGTGACCTGCCAGCCCGCGCCCGGCAGCAGCGCACATATCTGCACCGTCGAGGGCCGTGACCTCTCCGAGGTGGTGCTGTTCAACGGCGGCGGCCGCGCCTCGTCGGAGGCGACGCCGGATCTCGCGGCGGCCGAGGACCACGCCCGCACCGAGCGGCTCGGCGTCTGGAAGCGGTGAGGCGGCGGGGTCGGGCCTATCCCGGCTTCTTCAGAGCAGGGGCTGGCGCGCGGCCGCATCCTCGCGGGCACAGAGTGCGGGATCGGGCTTCGCCCCCTCCCCGCTCAGCGCGCGTTTGAGGTCGGTCCGGGCGCGCTCCAGATCGGTGCGGAAGCCGGGATCGGCGAGCAGTACGGCGACCAGCGCCGAGGCGCCGGTGCGGGCGGCCTCGATATCGCTGAGCCAGTGAACCCCGCACACGACCCGGCTCTCGCCGTAGAGCCGGCTTCGCACCAGAAACTGCGTCGCCTTCTCCGGCATCAGGTTCGCCATGATCAGACCGTAGGCCCATCCCTGGCTGGCATGACCGGAGGGATAGCTGAAGCTGTCGGCGAGTTCGGCCGTGCGGGCGACGCAGATCGGCAAATCGTTGCCGACGAAGGGGCGCAGGCGACGGTAGCGCCGCTTGGCCACGCGGGTGGCGCGGGCGATGTCGATCCGGGCCCGGTCGAGGAGCCGCATCAGATCCGGCACGTTCGCCTGATCGATGCGCTGGCCGAGGACGCAGGCATAATCCTCGAGAAGCGCGGCACCGCCATCGGCGACGTCGTCGGTGGCGAGGGCCCCGCGCGGGCTGCCCTGGAAGGCGCGGGTCGCGTTGTAGACCGCCCGGTCCGCCGCCTCCGCCGCCGAGTGGCCCGCGGGGGGCGGCGGCAGGATCGCCACGAGATTCGGCGTCGCCTCCTCGCTGAGATAGCCCTTCGGGGCCGCGGCCGCGAGCTTGTCCTTCTCCAGCGAGGGGGCGGAGGTCGCCGGGCCGCCCGGTGCCGTCGGCTCGGCTCTGACGGGGGCGATTTGGAGCGGCTGGGCAGCCAGGATCAGCGTCAGCAGGGCGGCCAAGCGCACCGGCGCACGGGTCGGGCGGGTCATCGGGGGAGTAGCTTTCAGGCGCCGGGGCTGAACGGATCGTGGCGGAGGCCAGGAGCGGGCGTCAGTTTCGGACTGATGCTTCCGGCCTGTCTAGGAGGGACGTGCGACGGATGCGTCACAGTCCCAATCCGCTGTCAGACCGGTCCGCTTTTTCCAGGGCCTGTTTTCAGGGCGCCCGGATCGCGGCGGCGACGTCGCGAAAAAACTCCTCGTGGGCACTCAGCGCCCCCGGTACGGTGAGGGCCGAGACGCGGCCCGTGCCGATCAAGGCGTCCATCTCAGCGCCCGAGCGGCGGGGCGCCTTCTCCGGGCGCAGCACCCGCACGGGCGGCAGGCCGTCGCCGAACGAAGCCAGGAATTCCTCGCGCGACGAGGCCGGATCGAGGCCGCCCGTCACGAAGGCCGCCGTGCCGAACCGGCCGCGGCTCTGGCGGGTGATACGGTGCTTGGCCGCGATCACGGCCGGCGTGACATGCGCCGGTTCGGCATAGACGTGGGCGCGCATCATCCGCCCGATGATCGGCGGGCTGATGTTGATCCGGTAGAGCGCCTCGCCGAGGAGCGGCATCTCGACCGCGCGGCGGATCCGGCCGAACCACGCGGCGCGCTCCGGCCCCATGGCGGTCGGCAACGGCCCGCGCCAGGTCGGCGCCACGAGCACGAGCCTCGCGAAGGCACCGGGATGGCGGCGCGCGGCCGCGACGAGGTAGGGCGTGGCATGGCCCGCGGCGACGCCGAGCGCGTAGGGGCCGGGGGCGGCCGCCAGCAGCGCGTCGAGGAAGGCGTGGAGGTTGGCCGGATTCAGCGGCAACCGCGCCCGCGGATGCGCGCCGAAGCCCGGCCAGTCGGGCACGAGGCAGCGATAGGTCGCGCTGAGTTCGCGGGCGAGCGGCAGCATCTCCTCGCGTGCCGAGATCGAGGAGAGGGCGGGCAGGAGCAGCGCATCGGCGCCCTCCCCGATCACGGCACAGGGCGTCGCCACCCGATGCCCCGCGACGGTGAGGTCGAGGGTCCGGGTGGTGAGGGGACCGTGCGTTGCTTCCACTCTCGGCCTCACGCGGTTTCCAGAGCTCGCCGCACGATCTCGGGTTCGCGGCTGATGACCGTGAGATAGGCCTGCATCGCGGGATCGGGTTGCGCCCTGCCCTGTTCCAAGTTGCGCACGGTTTCGAGGGGCACACGGTAGCGGGCGGCGAACGCGTCCTGGGTGAGTCCGAGTGCCTCACGAATCGCCCGCATGTCGATCACGAGCGGACGATGCAGGACGTAGCTGCCCGCCTCCGCCTCGCCCCGCGCGATGGCGACGGCTTCCTGAGCCGCTTGGATCAGACGCTGACCGAAATCCGTCATCGACCGGTTCTCCCGACTTGAGACGCGGCTTCATTCGCGCGACGACGAGCCACCTTCGCGGATCCTGCCGGCAATGCCCTGTCGATACAGGTCCGCGAGGGTGATGACGATGGTGCGAAGCGCGTTCCGCTCCGCCTGACTGATATCCGCACGTTGTCCCTTCGAGACAAGAGCGAGCAGGAATACCGGCACATCGGCCGCCGCGTAGTAGCTGATGACGCGATAACCGCCGGACTTCCCCTTGCCCTTGCCGGCAATCCTGACCTTGCGGACGCCACCGGTGCCAGGGATTACATCCCCGGCCGTGGGATCGGAGGCGACGGCGAGCACGATTGCGGCTCGTTCATCGTCGCTGACGCCGGCTGCCTTCGCATCGGTCAGATAAGTCGGCGTTTCCACGACCGCGTGCATGTCTTGAATGAATGCACGCGGACAGTCGATCCCTCAAGCGGCTTCGTGCAACGCCATCAGGTCCGCAGCAGCTCGTTGATCCCAGTCTTGGCGCGGGTGCCGGCATCGACGCGCTTGACGATCACGGCGCAGTAGAGGCCGGGGCCGGGGGTGCCGTCGGGCAGCGGCTTGCCGGGCGTCGTGCCCGACACCACCACGGAGTAGGGCGGCACGCGGCCGTAGAAGGTCTCGCCCGTGGTGCGGTCGATGATCCGGGTCGAGGCGCCGATATAGACGCCCATCGACAGGACGGAGCCCTCGCCGATGATCACGCCCTCGGCGACCTCGGCGCGGGCGCCGACGAAGCAATTGTCCTCGATGATGACCGGGTTGGCCTGGAGCGGCTCCAGCACGCCGGCGATGCCGGCGCCACCCGAGATGTGACAGTTCTTGCCGACCTGCGCGCAGGAGCCGATCGTCACCCAGGTATCGACCATGGTGCCCTCGCCGACATGGGCGCCGAGGTTGATGAAGCTCGGCATCAGCACCGCGCCCGGTGCGATGTAGGAGCCGCGGCGCACGAAGCAGCCCGGCACGGCGCGGAAGCCGGCGGCGCGGAACTCGGCCTCGCCCCAGTTGGCGAACTTCGAGGGCACCTTGTCCCACCACGCGGAGGAGCCGGGTCCGCCCTCGATCGGCACCATGTCGTTGAGGCGGAAGGAGAGCAGCACCGCCTTCTTGAGCCACTGGTTGACCTGCCAGGAATCGCCCGCCTTTTCGGCGACCCGGGCCTGACCGGAATCGAGCAGGTTCAGCGCCTCGTCCACCGCCTCGCGCACGGCGCCGGTGGTCGCGGTCGAGATGCCGGCGCGCTCCTCCCAGGCGGCTTCGATGGTCTTTTCGAGATCGGCGTGTGACATCGGGGTTTTCCGGACTGAAGGGCATTCCGACGAAGCGGCAACCGGTTCGTCGAGAGAATGTACGTTGACACGAGGATCGAGAGACGTCGGCCGATGCGATCGGGCCGGCGTCTCGCGTTCAGCGTAAAAGGTGGTCGTGCTTACAAAAGCCGCCCGGTCCTGTCACCGTTTGCGTGGCACGAGGCCCACAAGCCGCTCGCGCACGCCGGACAGGCCCTGCACGAGATCGCGCAGCTCCTCGGCCATGCCGTCACGGATCGCCGCCGCCGCGTCGGGAAACTCGCGCAGGACGCGGCTCATCACCGAGGGCGTCACGCGCATCACTTCGGACGGCTCGGCCGCGCGCGCATCCGCCGGCCGCTCGACTGGGCGGAAGAGGGCATTGCGCCCGATGACTCCGGAGCGGGACACCGTCACCGGCTCCGCACCGGACCGCAGGGGGACGAGGGCGATGGTGCCGGACATGACGACGTAGCCGCCGTCGGACGGCTCGCCGCGGGCGAACAGCAGGTCGCCCTCCCCCAGGAGGCGGCGCTCGCCGGCAAAGCAGAGCAGGCGCAGGGCGTCGCGCCCGAACAGCTCGAACACGGGGGCCGCGGCGAGGATCGCGATGTCGTCGTCGAGCCCCAACGCCTCTCCGCCCCTTGGCCGCGATACGCTACGCCTTTTGCATCGCCTCGCTTCCGAAAGCCGGCGACCACCTTTCGGGACGATGCTTGACGATCCGGGCGCAAGCTTAACCGATGCGGAGGCGATGCGATACGCTGCCCGGCCGCAGGCTGTGCGGGACCGTGGATACCGGTGCCGGATCGGCCCTCAGGGCAGCAGCTTGTAGCCGCCGCCTTCGGTGACGAGGATCGCGGCGACCGCCGGGTTCGGCTCGATCTTCTGGCGCAGCCGGTAGATGTGCGTTTCGAGGGTGTGGGTGGTGACGTGGGCATTGTAGCCCCACACCTCGGCGAGCAGCGTATCGCGCCCGACCACCTCGCGGCCCGCCCGGTAGAGGTAGCGCAGAATCGCCGTCTCCTTCTCGGTGAGCTTCAGCTTGGAGCCGCGCTCCCCGACCAGCAGCTTGGCACCGGGCCGGAAGGTGTAGGGGCCGATGCGGAACACCGCATCCTCGCTCGCCTCATGCTGGCGCAGTTGCACCCGGATGCGGGCGAGAAGCACGGCGAACTTGAATGGCTTGACCACGTAATCGTTGGCGCCCGCCTCGAGGCCCTCGACCATGTCGTCGTCGGATTCCTGCGCAGTCAGCATGATGATCGGGCCGCGATAGCCGTTGCGGCGCAGGGTCCGCACGGCCTCGCGCCCGTCCATGTCCGGCAACGCGACATCCATCACCACGAGATCGACCGGCTCCTGCGTGACGCGGTTCAGCGCCCCAGTCGCCGTCGGCTCGCCGATGACGGAGAATTCGTCGTAGGCGTCGATCTGTTCCGTCAATGCCTCACGCAGGGCGTCGTCGTCGTCACAGACGAGGAGGCAATAGGGGTTGGACATCGACGCAGCGGCTCTCAACAAGCTTTCCGGACACCTGGACGTCGCACGGAGATCACGCAGGCGGCCAAGACGATTTCATCGCGGCACGCCGATCCGAATAGGCATATGGCCCATTGGTTGGCCGCGGACGGAACCCATACGGTGCCGCCTGACGACAAACCTAGTTCGTTTTGCGCGCCGGGAAATCCAGATTGCGCGCTTATGCAGAATTTTCGCCATGTTCCACCTTTCTTTGCCGCGACATGACGTCAGGCCGGGCAAAGCTCGGAGCAAGCTGGGACAAACTGGCAATGCGCCGCGCTCAAGTTGCAAAGCAGACTGGGGCCGCCACTTCAGCAAAGGGAAGGCCGTCCGGCGCCCTCGGCCTGCTGCGGGTGCGCCCGCTGCCGGGCGATCCGACCCGCGGCACGCTGATCGCAGGCGGGGTCGTGATTCCCTGTGCCCTCGGACGTTCCGGCATCACGACGCAGAAGCGGGAAGGGGACGGGGCCTCGCCACGGGGCATCTTTCGCCTGCGGGGCGGGTTCTATCGGCCCGACCGCTTCCCCGTCCGCCCCGTCAGTGGGCTTCCTCTCCGGGCGACGCGACGGGACGACGGCTGGTGCGACGCGCCCCAGGATCGCCGCTACAACCGGCCGATCCGGCTGCCGAGCACGGCGGCGAGCGCCGAGCAGCTCTGGCGCGACGACGGGCTCTACGACCTCGTGATCGACCTCGATTACAACCGCGGTCCGATCCGTCCGGGCCGGGGCTCGGCGATCTTCCTGCACATCGCCCGCAGTGGCTACCGGCCGACGGAAGGCTGCGTCGCCCTGAAACCCGCCGACCTGCTGCGCCTGCTCCGCCGCCTCGGGCCGCGAACGCGGATGAAGATTGGACGATGATCGGTCGTTAACCGGCTCATCGATAGTGCGGGCAGCCGTTCAAGCCCGCTTCGTCCGCCGGCCGAAGATGGCCGTGCCGACGCGGACATGGGTGGCGCCCATCTGGATCGCCGCCGGAAAATCCGCGCTCATACCCATCGACAGGATCGGCAGGCCGTGGCGCTCGGCGATGCGGGCCAGCAGGGCGAAATGAGGGGAGGGCGGGTCTTCGGCCGGCGGGATGCACATTAGGCCGTGGATCGCGAGATTGTGGGTCTCACGGCACTCTGAGAGCAGGACGTCGACCTGATCGGGGGAGACGCCCGCCTTCTGCGTCTCGTCGCCGGTATTGACCTGGATCAGGAGCTTGGGCGCCCGGCCGCTCCGCTCGATCTCCTTGGCGAGCGCCGCAGCGAGCGACAGCCGGTCGAGGGAATGGATCACGTCGAACAGCTCGACCGCTTCGCGCGCCTTGTTCGACTGGAGCGGGCCGACGAGGTGCAGCTCGACATCCGGAAAGCGCTCTCGAAGCGCGGGCCACTTGGCCTTGGATTCCTGCACGTAGTTCTCGCCGAAGAGCCGCTGGCCGGCCTCCAAAGCCGGCAGGATGCCCTCGGCCGGCACCGTCTTCGAGACGGCGACGAGGTGGACGCTGGCCGGATCGCGCTCGTTGTCCTCGGCGGCCCGGCGGATGCTCGCGCGCACCTCCGCGAGCCCGGCGGCGACATCGGCCTCGCCGACCGGCGGCTTGGCGTCCAGGGTCTGATCCAAGATCTGATCCGGGGTCTGGCTCTCATCCATCATGGGCCCTCCTTGCGGCGGCGCAGACGCGACTTCAAGGGTCGTGGCGTGTTTCCCAGCTTCGCGCCGGCGATATCTGGCCTCTCCCGATTCGAGCGGAGAAGCCCCGCCGATGTTCGATACGCCCACCGACGCCCAGGCCCAACGCGCGCAGGCGCCGCTCCGATCGCGTGGTGGCAGTCTATCAGCAGATCTGAACCGCGCCGAGCGTTGACCCTTGGCCGCACGGATATGCTACGTGCCGGGCTTCGGCCCCGCGACACCGTTGCGTGCGGCCACTCCCTTTTCCGCTGATCCCGGCGCTCCCGATGACCGATTCCGCACAGCCCTCCCCGACCGCGCAGGAGCGCCACCAAGAGCGCTACAACGCCAAGGACGCCGAGCCGCGCTGGCAGCAGGCCTGGGATGCGGCCAAGCTGTTCGAGACGAAGAACGACGATCCCCGCCCCAAATACTACGTGCTGGAAATGTTCCCCTACCCGTCGGGGCGCATCCATATCGGCCATGTGCGCAACTACGCGATGGGCGACGTGGTGGCCCGCTACAAGCGTGCCAAGGGCCACAACGTGCTGCACCCGATGGGCTGGGACGCCTTCGGCCTGCCGGCCGAGAACGCCGCCATGGAGCGCAAGGTCAACCCGCGGGAGTGGACCTACGCCAACATCGCCACCATGCGCGGACAGCTCCAGAGCATGGGCCTGTCGCTGGACTGGAGCCGGGAGATCGCGACCTGCGATCCCGACTACTACAAGCACCAGCAGCGCATGTTCCTCGACTTCCTGGGCAAGGGGCTCGTCACCCGCCGCACGGCGAAGGTGAACTGGGACCCGGTCGATCACACCGTGCTCGCCAACGAGCAGGTGATCGACGGGCGCGGCTGGCGCTCGGGCGCGCTCGTCGAGCAGCGCGAGCTGACCCAGTGGTTCTTCAAGATCACCGATTTCGCGCAGGATCTGCACGACGCCCTCGACGGCCTGGAGCGCTGGCCGGAAAAGGTCCGGCTGATGCAGCGCAACTGGATCGGCCGCTCGGAGGGGCTGGAGGTGCGCTTCGCCCTCGCCGCGCCGTTCGCCGGCACGGACGAGGTGACGGTCTACACCACCCGCCCCGACACGCTGTTCGGCGCCAAGTTCCTGGCGATCTCCGTCGATCACCCGCTCGCCCGGGCGCTGGCCGAATCCGGCCCGAAGGCCGCGGAGCTGCAAGCCTTCGCCGAGGAGTGCCGCCGCATCGGCACGGCGCAGGAGGCGATCGATACGGCGGAGAAGCTCGGGTTCGACACCGGACTCACGGTGCGCCACCCGCTCGATCCGTCCTGGGAGCTGCCGGTCTTCGTCGCGAACTTCGTGCTGATGGAGTACGGCACCGGCGCCGTGTTCGGCTGCCCGGCCCACGACCAGCGCGACCTCGACTTCGCCAACAAGTACGGGCTCGGCAACACGCCGGTGGTCTGCCCCGAGGGCCAGGACCCGGACGCCTTCCTCATCACCGACACCGCCTATGACGGGGACGGGCGGATGATCCATTCGCGCTTCCTCGACGGCATGACCACCGACGACGCGTTCAAGGCCGTCGCCGACCGCCTCGAGGGCGAGACGCTGGGTGATGCCCCGGTCGCCCGCCGGAAGGTCCAGTTCCGCCTGCGCGATTGGGGCGTGTCGCGCCAGCGCTACTGGGGTTGCCCGATCCCGATCATCCATTGCGAGGCCTGCGGCCCGGTGCCGGTGCCGGTGGAAGACCTGCCGGTGAAGCTGCCGGACGAGGTTTCGTTCGACCAGCCCGGCAACCCGCTGGAGCGGGACCAAGCGTGGCGTCAAGTGCCGTGCCCGCGCTGCGGCGCGGCGGCGCGGCGCGAGACCGACACCATGGATACCTTCGTCGATTCGTCCTGGTACTACGCCCGCTTCACCGCGCCCTGGCTCGCCGACGCGCCGACCGACCGTAAGACGGTCGATCACTGGCTGGCCGTGGACCAGTATATCGGCGGTGTCGAGCACGCGATCCTGCACCTGCTCTACTCGCGCTTCTTCATGCGGGCGATGCAGGCGACGGGCTGGTCCGGGGTGTCCGAGCCGTTTGCGGGCCTGTTCACGCAGGGCATGGTCGTCCACGAGACCTACAAGGATGCGGCCGGCGCCTGGACGCCGCCCGCCGAGATTCGCTTCGAGACGCAAGACGGAGCGCGCAAGGCATTTCACGTGAAAACCGGCGAACCGATCGAGATCGGCCCGACCGAGAAGATGTCGAAGTCGAAGAAGAACGTCGTCGACCCCGACGACATCATCGCCAGCTACGGCGCTGATACCGCGCGCTGGTTCATGCTCTCCGACTCGCCGCCCGAGCGTGATGTGATCTGGACCGAAGAGGGCGTGCAGGGTGCGGCCCGCTTCGTGCAGCGCGTCTGGCGCCTCGTCCACGGCGCGACGGCCGCGAACGGGCCCGGCGGCACCGCCGATGCTCCCCTGCGCAAGGCCGCCCACAAGGCGCTCGCCGCCGTTGGCGAGGATATCGAGCGCCTGCGCTTCAACCGCTGCGTGGCCCACATCTACACCCTAGCCAACGCCCTCGACGAGGGCCTGCGCGGAGGTGCCTCGAAGGCCGCGGCGGGCGAGGCGGCCCGCATCCTCGTGCAGCTCATCGCACCGATGATGCCGCATCTCGCCGAGGAATCCTGGCGCGTGCTGGGCGGGAAGGGGCTCGTCGCCGAGACGGCTTGGCCGGTGGCCGATCAGGCGCTGCTGGTCGAGGATGAGATCACCCTTCCGGTCCAGATCAACGGCAAGAAGCGGGCGGACGTGACCGTTCCGCGCGATGCGGACGCCAAGGCCGTCGAGGCGGCGACGCTGGCCCTGGAACCGGTGCAACGCGCCCTCGAAGGCCGGGCCCCGCGCAAGGTCATCGTCGTGCCGGGGCGGATCGTCAATCTGGTGGTCTGACCGGCCTCTCGCATAAAACAGGTCTCGCGGCTGCCGCGTCTCTCCCCCGCAAGAGGAATGAGGCGCGGCGGCGGGACAGCGTTCAGCACCATGCCCCAACCCCTTCCCGACCGCGACGACACCATCTTCGCCCCGGCGAGCGGCTTCGGCCGTGCGGCGGTGACGGTGGTGCGCATCAGCGGGCCGGCGGCGGGGCTTGCGCTCGACCGGCTGGCCGGCGGGCGCCCGGAGCCGCGCCGTCTCTCCCTGCGCCGCCTGCGCGACCCTGACTCCCGCGACATCCTCGATCAGGCCCTCGTGGCATGGCTGCCGGGCCCTGCCACCGCCACCGGCGAGGACATGGCCGAGCTGCACCTGCATGGGGGCCTCGCCGTGCGGTCCGCCGTGCTGCGGGCGCTCTCAGGTGTGCCGGGTTGCCGGCTGGCGGAGGCCGGAGCATTCAGCCGCCGCGCCTTCCTCAACGGCCGGATCGACCTGACCGAGGCGGAGGGGATCGCCGACCTCATCGACGCCGAGACCGAAGCGCAGCGTGTCCAGGCCCTGCGTCAGCTCGACGGCGCCCTCGGCCGTCAGGTCGCGGCATGGCGCGAGACCGGCATCGATCTGCTCGCCGGAGCAGAAGCGGCCCTCGATTTTGCCGATGAAGGCGATGTCGATGACGCCAGCCTCGACGCCGCCCTGTCCGGCCGCGCCACAGCCTTGCGCGATGCGATCCAAGACGCGCTGGCCGACGGGCGCCGGGGCGAGCGCCTGCGCGAGGGTTTTTGCGTCGTGCTGGCGGGCGCTCCCAATGCCGGAAAATCGACCCTGCTCAATGCGCTGAGCGGGCGCGACGCGGCCATCGTTTCCGATATTCCCGGCACGACCCGCGATGCCATCGAGGTGCGCTGCGATCTTGGCGGGCTACCGGTCGTGCTGGTCGATACCGCGGGCCTGCGCGAGACGGCGGATGCGATCGAGGCGGAGGGCGTCAAGCGTACGCAAAGCCGGATCCGCAGCGCCGACCTCGTGCTCCATCTCGTGCCGGCGAACGGCGAGACCGACGCGGGGCGCTTTGCAGACGTCCCGGTCCTTCTCGTTCGCACGAAAACCGACCTCGCGCCGGAGGTGCCGGGGGAGGGCGGCCTCGCCATCTCGGCCGTCACGGGGGCCGGGCTCGATGCGCTGTTGGATGCCATCCAGGCCGCGGCCCAAACTGCCCTCGGTCAGGGCGACGCCCTCGTCACCCGTGAGCGTCATCGCGAGGCTTTGTCCCGGGCCGCGGCGCATCTCGACCGCGTCGCCACCGCATCGGCCGGCTTCCCGCCGGAACTGGTGGCGGAGGATCTCCGGCTCGCCGTCCGGGCGCTGGGCGAGGTCGGGGGGCATGTCGGCGTCGAGGAGATGCTGGACCGCCTCTTCGCCGGCTTCTGCATCGGCAAATAAGGGACCGACAGGGCTCAGCGCCGGAACAGCGCGATCCGGTTGCCCTCGACGATCTGAAAGCCGATCCCGCCCTTCTGAAGCGCGGCGACGGCCCTCTCATGGCTGTGGGCTCGACGCCCACCGGCATTCTCTTCGAGGCGGCGGACGGTGGCGAAGGACAGCCCGCCCGCCTGAGCCAGATCCTGCATCGACCAGCCGAGCAGCGCCCGCGCCGCCCGCAAATGGCTGCCATCGATGCCCTGCACCAGCCCTCGGCGCACCGGATCGATGACAGGAGCCTTTGGGCCACCGAGCCGCGAGGCGTAGGTCGCCCAGGTCTCGGTGCGCCCCGCGGCGTCGCGAACGGGGGTGTAAAGAAAGCGGAACGCGCCCTGGTCGCCATCCGCCAAGAGCAGGCGCTTCGAGACCTCGAACGACTTCCCCTCGGCGATCATGGCCTGAATGTGGGCTCGCATGCGGGCGCGGTCGTCCGGGGCGACGATCCGGTCGCAATCGGCCCTGAACACCTCCGCGCTCACACCGGTCAGACTGAGGATCTCGGGCGACGCTGTCCGCTGCCCGCCGACATAGAGCGCGGCATTGGACCAGGATTGCAGCACCTCGAACAGGGCCCATCGGCGACGGCGCTCCATGCGCAACGCCGCCGCGATCTGCTCGCGATCCGTCACATCCAGCACGATGCCGGCCGCCGCGCGCGGGCGGCCTTCGGGCGTGTGATAGACGGTGCCCTGAAGGTTCAGGATCCGCAGGGCCCCGTCGGGGCGCAGCACACGGACCGTGTGCGTGCCGAGCAAACCGTCGCGTCTGACGTCATCCGCTCGCTCGAGCCGGTCCCGATCCTCCGGGTGTACGAACTGGATCAGCCGTTCATAGCTCGGTGTGACCTCGCCGACCTCAAG
Source organism: Methylorubrum extorquens (assembly GCA_900234795.1). Classification (NCBI taxonomy): domain Bacteria; kingdom Pseudomonadati; phylum Pseudomonadota; class Alphaproteobacteria; order Hyphomicrobiales; family Methylobacteriaceae; genus Methylorubrum; species Methylorubrum extorquens. Next base: position 4,163,193 of record LT962688.1, on the reverse strand, counting down.
CCCGAGCAGGCGGAAGAGGCCGGGCGACCAAACTTGGTCCCCCGTTGCAAGCGTCCAGCCCCAGCTACCGGTGAGGCCAAGACCTTCCAGAAGCCGGAGGAAGTCGGACGAGGTGAAGCTGAGATCCGCCGCGTTCATCGATGGGTCGATGCCGGAAGGCTGCGCGATACGGAAGGGCCTGAGCGATTTTTGCTCACCTCTCACCGGGGAACCGGGCTGATCTGCGAGAACCGCCCGCTATCCCGACCGACGGACTGAATGCTCGTCCCCGCATATCTTCATTTTGCGCAACTTTATTGCCGGCGATACGCAGCGAACTATTTTGCTTAAATGCTGTAACATATTATTCCAATCGTGAGAGAAATAGACCAGTTTCTGGAAATGCGTAGATTGTCATTGCGCCATATGAGCACAAAATGCTCAAAAAAAATGCTGAGCAGAGTCTTTATTCGCGTCGAGCCATCAGGCATCATTGCTTGTCTTTAGGCTCAATGACCGAATGCGACATGCCAAGGTACTTCTTCAACGTGCACGACGGCCTCGGCATCGTGGATGACGACGGGGTCGAATGCGCCGATCTGGACGCGGCCCTGTGCGCAGCCGTCCACTATGCCGGTTCGCTGCTCAAGGAATCGGGCCATCGGTTGACCCTGGGGGATACGTGGTCCCTGGAAGTGATCGAAGAGGCGACGTCCTCGGCCTTCCGCATCGACCTCCAGATACGCCCTTCCCTTGCCTCGACCGCCTCGGAGCCATCCCGGTCGGCCGCCTGACCTGAACCGCACAAAGCGCTTCGCCGGCCATCAGGCTTGAGCGGCAACCGGAGCGTTTTGCAGGACCGACATCGGAAAAGCGGGCAGGGCCGAAGGCTCCGAGCCCTCGCCAAACTAGGCGATGAGGCGGGTCTGCGTTGACCTCGCTGATGGCGCGCGCATAAGCACGGGTCATGCACGCCCATTCTTTCAGTTACGACGTTATCGTCGTCGGCGGCGGCCATGCCGGTGTCGAGGCGGCCGCGGCAGCCGCGCGCGTCGGCGCCCGCACCGCTTTGGTGACGCACCGGGCGGCCACCATCGGCGCGATGTCGTGCAACCCGGCCATCGGCGGCCTCGGCAAGGGCCATCTCGTGCGCGAGGTGGACGCCCTTGACGGGCTGATGGGCCGTGTCGCGGACGCCGCCGGCATCCAGTTCCGCCTGCTCAATCGCCGCAAGGGCCCGGCCGTGCGCGGCCCGCGCACCCAGGCCGACCGGGCGCTCTACGCCCGAGCCATGCAGGCGGCGGTCGCGGAGACCCCGGAACTCACCGTGATCGAGGGCGAGGCCGACGACCTGACGGTGCATTCAGGCCGTGTGGCGGGCGTGACGCTTACGGACGGGCGCGCGCTCACCGCGGCGGCCGTCGTCATCACCACGGGCACCTTCCTGCGCGGCCTCATCCATATCGGCGAGCGGCAGATCCCCGCCGGCCGCGTCGGCGAAGAGCCTGCCGTGGGGCTGGCGCGCACGCTCGACCGGCACGACTTCCGCCTCGGCCGCCTGAAGACCGGCACGCCGCCGCGCCTCGATGGACGCACGATCGATTGGGCAGCGCTGGAGATGCAGCACGCAGACGCGGAGCCCGTGCCGTTCTCGACCCTGACCGAGCGGATCACCACGCCGCAGATCGCCTGCGGCATCACCCGCACGACCCAGGCGGTGCACGACCTGATCCGGGCCAACCTCCACCGCTCACCGATGTATTCCGGCGGCATCAGCAGCCGCGGCCCGCGCTATTGTCCCTCGATCGAGGACAAGGTCGTGCGCTTCGGCGACCGCGAGGGCCACCAGATCTTCCTGGAGCCGGAGGGTCTCGACGATCCGACCGTCTACCCGAATGGCATCTCGACGGCTCTTCCCGAAGAGGTTCAGGCAGGCATCATCGCCGCCATCCCCGGGCTGGAGCGGACCCGCATCCTGCGTCCCGGCTACGCCATTGAGTACGATTACGTCGATCCCCGCGAACTCGACGCGACGCTCCAGACCAAACGTCTGCCGGGCCTGTTCCTGGCAGGCCAGATCAACGGCACCACCGGATACGAGGAAGCGGCAGGGCAGGGGCTTGTCGCCGGCCTCAACGCGGCCCGGCTGGCGGGCGGCTCCGATCTCGCGATCTTCGACCGGGCCGAATCCTATCTCGGCGTGATGATCGATGACCTCGTCACCCACGGGGTGAGCGAGCCCTACCGCATGTTCACCTCCCGCTCGGAGTACCGCCTGAGCTTGCGCGTCGATAATGCCGACGAGCGCCTCACGCCCCGCGGCGCAGCTCTCGGCTGTGTCGGCTCGGTGCGGGCCGCGCATTTCGCAGCGTCCCAGGCCGCTTTGTCCGAGGCACGCGCCCGGCTCGATACCCTGAGCCTCACCCCGAATGAAGCGGCCCAGCACGGCCTTGCCCTCAACCATGACGGCCTGCGCCGCAGCGCCTTCCAGATCCTGTCCTATCCGGAAATCGGCTGGGACCGGCTTGCGGCGGTCTGGCCCGAACTGGCAGCGGTGCCCTCGCGGGTCGCGGAGCGCCTCCGGACGGACGCGACCTACGCCGTCTATCTCAATCGACAACAGGCCGACATCACGGCCTTCCGCCGCGACGAGGCGGTGCGCCTGCCGACCTCCCTCGACTACAGCGCCATCGCCGGCCTTTCGAACGAAATGCGGGTGAAGCTCGACGGCGTGCGCCCGACCACTTTGGGGCAGGCCGCGCGCATCGAGGGCGTGACACCGGCCGCCCTGACCCTGCTCGCGGCCCATGCCCGCCGAGGCCGGGTTCAGGCGTCGGCATGAGAAGGCCGGCCTGCCCCGACCCGAGGACGGCAGAATGAGCACTGATCTGCGCACACGCGTCCTCAGCGAGCATCATGTTTCACGTGAAACAGCCGCGTCTCTTGATCTCTACGTTGCACAGCTCACCCGCTGGCAGACCGTCAAAAACCTCGTCGGCCCCGCAACGCTGAAGGAGGTCTGGCACCGGCACATTGCCGACGCCCTCCAGCTTCTCAGCATCGCCCCCGAGGCGACCCGCTGGCTCGATCTCGGATCGGGTGCCGGCATCCCCGGTCTCATCCTCGCCCTAGCCGGTAAGGAACGGCCGGGCTTTCACGTCCGTCTCGTCGAGAGCAACGCGCGCAAATGCGCCTTCCTCTCCGAGACGGCGCGCCTCACCGGGGCTCCGGTCACTGTCCACAATGCGCGCATCGAAGCGGTGATCGGCACCCTCACCGACACCGAGATCGTCTGCGCCCGTGCCCTCGCCCCGCTCTCGCAACTGCTCGCCTGGACCGAACCTTTGTTGACAAGCGGCACCATCGGGCTGTTTCCGAAGGGACGTGATGCAGCCACGGAATTGACCGAGGCCGAGGATGAGTGGACATTCACCCGCGACCTGATTCCGAGCCGCACCGACTCGCAGGCACGGATCGTGCGCGTCACGTCGCTTTCCCGCGTGGACCCATGACCGACTCATCCACGGCCTCACCGACGCAGGTTGCTCCTGCTCATCCCAAACCGCTGCGCGTGCTCGCGCTCGCCAACCAGAAGGGCGGTGTCGGCAAAACCACGACGGCGATCAATCTCGGCACGGCGCTGGCCGCCATCGGCGAGCAGGTGCTGGTGATCGACCTCGATCCGCAGGGCAACGCCTCGACCGGTCTCGGCATCGATCGCCGTCGCCGCAAGGTCTCGACCTATCATGTCATGGCCGGCGAGGCCCCGCTGGTGGACGCCATCACGCCGACTGCGGTGCCGCGCCTCTCGGTCGCCCCCTCGACGATGGACCTGCTCGGCCTCGAACTCGAACTGGCGAGCGCCTCCGACCGGGCCCACCGCCTGCGCAACATCCTGCGCGACCTCACCATGCCGGAGGGGATCGAACCGATCAGTTACGTGCTGATCGACTGCCCGCCCTCGCTCAACCTGCTTACCATCAACGCCCTCGCCGCTGCCGACGCGGTGATGGTGCCGCTGCAATGCGAGTTCTTCGCCCTCGAAGGATTGAGCCAGTTGCTCCGCACCGTCGAGCAGGTTCGCGGAGCCCTGAACCCCAAGCTCCAGATCCAGGGCGTCGTGCTGACCATGTACGACCCGCGCAACAACCTCTCGACCCAGGTGGTCGCCGATGTCCGCGGCTTCATGGGCGACAAGGTCTACGAGACGATGATCCCGCGCAACGTGCGCGTCTCGGAGGCCCCCTCGCACGGCAAGCCGGTGCTGCTCTACGATCTCAAATGCGCCGGCTCGCAGGCCTATCTGCGGCTCGCTTCCGAAGTGATCCAACGCGAGGGCCGGGCGCCCCCGCCCGCCGCAGCCGCCTAAGTCTTTTGAAAGTTTGGAGTTTCGATCGTGGCAATGGCGGATGATACGGCGCGCCCGCGGCTCGGCCGCGGCCTTGCGGCGCTGATCGGCGACTTTTCCGACGACGCGCCGGAGGAGGCGGCCCGCACCGCCGGACATGCGCAGCGCAAGGTGGCGGTGGAGTTCCTGCGCCCGAACCCGCGCAACCCGCGCCGCCGCTTCTCGGAGCCGGAACTCGACGAACTGGCGGCCTCGATCCGCCAGCGCGGCGTGATCCAGCCGATCGTCGTTCGTGCGCTTTCGGGGGTACCCGGCACCTTCGAGATCGTCGCCGGCGAGCGGCGCTGGCGTGCGGCCCAGCGGGCGGGCCTCAACGAGGTGCCGGTGGTGGTGGTCGAGATCGACGACCGCACCTCGCTCGAATACGCGATCCTTGAGAACGTCCAGCGGGCCGACCTGAACGCCATCGAGGAGGCGTCGGGCTACGAGCGGCTGATGGGCGAGTTCAAATATACCCAGGCCGAGCTGGCCGACCTGCTCGGCAAGAGCCGCAGCCATCTCGCCAACACCCTGCGCCTACTCCAGCTTCCTCCCGCGATTCAGGACCGGGTGATCGCCAGCGAGATCACCGCCGGCCATGCCCGCGCGCTTCTCTCCGTGCGCGACCCGGAGGCGGTGGCCCGCCGGATCGTGGCCGAGGGGCTATCGGTGCGTGAGGTCGAGGCGCTGGCCTCGGCAGAGGCTCCGCAGGACGACACGCCGCGCCCCGGCCGTCCGCGCCGCTCCGCCGAGGGCGATGCCGCCCTGCGTTCGCTTGAAGACGTGCTCGGCCGAGCACTCGGCTACAGCGTGGCGGTGAAGGCCAAGGCTAGCGGGGAGGGCGAGATCCGTATCCGCTACACCAGCGCCGAGGAGCGCGACGCGCTCTGCCGCAAGCTCGGCGGAGCCTGAGGGGCTAAACCGCCGCTCTCACGAAGCGAGCGCTAGGGCTGAGAAGAGCCCGGTGCCGCCCTCAGGCGCGCCGCCGCGCGGCCTCGATGGCGATCCGCAGGAACACGCCCTGCGCCTGGGCGTGGGCGAGGTCCGGCTCCGAGCGGCGGCAGGCGAGCACGGCGTCCTGGAGCCATGCCACGGCCTGTTGCAGCCCCGGTGCCGACCAGCGGGCGAGCTGGGTTTCGGCCAGCGCCTTGCGCCGGAAATGCAGGCCGCGCCAATTGGCGACGATCTGGCTCGCGCTGCCGCGCGGATTGTCGAGGCGTAGGGAGAGCAGGGTGAGCGCGTGGCGCAACCCGGCGCCGAGCATCGCCGAAGGGTCCATCCCCTCGTGGCGGAAGCGGCGATACTCGCGCTCGGCCTCGCTGGCGCGGCCGGCGAAGGCCGCGTCGATCAGGGCGTTGAGCACGCTTGCCCCGACATCGCTGACGATCGCCTCGACGTCGTCCACGCCGACGCTGCCCTGGCCGTGGGCATAGAGGGCGAGCTTACCGATCTCGGACAGGCTGGCGCGGCGGTCGCTGCCGAGGCTGCCCGTCAGCAGGTCGCGGGCGTCGCGGTCGATGCGCAGTCCGTCCTCCTGCAATGTGCGCTCGATCAGGTCGGCGAGCGTGCGCTCGTCGTCGGGGTAGCAGGGCAGGGCGAGCGCCTTGGGCGATCCCTCGCAGAGCGTGCGCAGGGGGGCGGAGCGGGCGAGGTCGCCTGCCTCCACGACGATGCGGGCGCCTTCGGTCGGCGCCTTCAGCACTGCATCGACGGCCGGCGCGTAATTGCGGCTGCCGGAGCGGACCCAGATCGTGCGGCTGCCGCCGAACAGGCCGACGGTGCCGGCCTCGTCGACCAAGCGGCCCGGGTCGGAGGCGAGGGTGTCGCCGTCGATCCTGATGAGCGCGAAGGGGTCGTCGGGGTCGGCGACCATCCCCCGGACCAGCCGCATCGCCCGGTCAGCGACGAGGCCGACATCCGGCCCGTAGACCAGAACGACCGCAATGCGCGGATCGGGGCCGCGCCGGACCAGCCCCTCGACATCGCCGGCTTTGACCGCCGTCATGCCACGCCCGTCAGGGGTTCGTCTTGACGGTGAGGACGGAAGCGATCCGGGTCTTGATCTGTTCGGCGAGCACCTTGGCGAGGCGGATCTCGGCGTCGCGCGCGGCGCGCAGCGAGGCGAACCGCTGGATCGAGCGATCGTAGGTCGCGGTGCCGGTCGCGACGCCCTCGGTGAGGACGCGGCGCCCGTCCAGGCTCTCCAGCGAGAACTTCACCGTGCCGACGATGGTGCCGGCTTCCGCCCGCGCCGTGGTCGAGGAGACGATCGGCGTCTGGACCTGCTCGGAGCCCTGCATCTTCAGCCGGTAGCGCTTGGGCACGGCAGCCTGGCCGGAGCCGTCGAGATCGAAGATCAGCTCGCTGCGCAGGTAGTGCCCGAGGCGCTCCTGATCCTGCGCCATGTTCACGTCATCGACCTGGATCGCGGCGAGCAGGCCCTGCATCGATTCGCCCGACGCCGTCGGCCCGTAGAGGGGACGAAAGCAGGCACCGAGATTCAGCGCGAGGCCGGCCGCGAGCGCGAGCCGCGCGATCCGAACCCCCGGCCTGTTCCTCGCCACACCCATTCCCCGCCCCAAGGCTGTTCCTCGCTGCGTCACGTCGATCCGTCCGAAAACCGGCGCTTCGACCCCAAGCGCAGCACACCGCTCCGCTTGTACGGCAGGCATCGCGCCCGGTCACCCTGCCAGACTCGTGCTTTAAGAATGCTGTGCGGCAGGACCAAGATCGTTCGACCGAATTGGGACGCCGGGCGACCCAGTCGCTTGTGGAACCAAGCGGCAATCCCCACCTTATCCTGACCCCGGAAACCGTTCCGAACCAGCGCCTTGACGGCGATCGGACGAGCGCTGTAGAACAGAACAAATGGCGAACAAACGAGCCCTGTCCTGGTCGGTCGCGCTCCGCGATCTGAAGGACGATCGATCCCGGAGAGCGGATGTGCGCGAGGAGCGTCTCCGAACCATGGCGGGCCTGCGCGGCGTTGCCGCCCCCGCTTTGAGCGCGTGGCGCGGGCGGTCCGGCCGCCGCTACGTCGTCGGCGTCCACGAACTTGCCGAGCCCGACCTCGCCGAGGTCGATGAGGCGGTGGTCATCGCCGTGCGGCGGGACGAGGCCGGCATTGCTCAGGCCGTGTCCATCGCCGCGACCGGCAAGGGGCCGCGCGAGCGCCTGCACCGCAACTGGCTGGCCCGCGCCCGCCAGGAAGGCGCGACGGAGATGCATGTTCACCGCCTCGCCGAGGGGGAGACCGAGCGTCGCGCCGTCGTGCTCGACCTCGCCGCCGACACGGAGCAGGGGAACGCCTGATCCCGTGCCCGGCCGGTGTCCACTCGCTGGCCTGTGAAAGCCAGCGGGAGGGCAGGGCCCTTGCCTTGGACAGCCCCGGTCTCCAAACACGGGGCGTCCGGCCTCTCCTGCCGGGCCGCGCAGGAACGAGGCCGATGGCGCAGACACTCGATCCCATTCCCGGCGGATCGCCCCCCCGGCGGCGGCGAATCGGCCTGTTCCTTCCCTACATCCTGCTTGCCATTCTCGTCGTCGCCTGGACCGCCGCGTGGTTCTTCATCCGCGGCAAGGCCGAGAGCGAGATGGATGCCTGGCTCGCTCGTGAAGCGCAGGCCGGCCGGCAATGGACCTGCGCCGACCGCTCGATCACCGGCTATCCCTTCCGCCTCGAACTGCGCTGCGGCTCGGTCCGCTTCGCCCGCTCCGACGGCAATTTCACCCTCGGGCCGACCACCGCCGTGGTGCAGGTCTACGATCCGCGCCACGCCGTTCTCGAAGTCGCCGGCCCCTTCCGTGTCGAGCAGGGCGATCTGACCGCCGACGTGACCTGGACGTCTCTTGAAGCGAGCTTCCACGCCGCTTCGAACGGCTTCAGCCGCGCCTCCCTCGTGGTCGATGGCCCCAAAGGCACGGTGCAATCCCCCGATCCGGGCCCCGTGGACTTCGCCGTCCAGCACCTCGAACTCCACGCCCGGCCGACTCCGGGCCGTTTCGAGAGCGACGGCGCCGTCGACATCAGCCTGCGCCTCGCCAAGGCGGCCGTGCCGCAGCTCGACGCCCTGAGCGGCAGCAGCGACCCGGCCGATGTCGATCTCGACACGACCATCGAGCGGGCCACGGTGCTGCGCACCGGCACGGTGGCGCGGGAACTGGAGAAATGGCGTCAGGCCGACGGCCGCCTCGACGTGACCCGCCTGTCGATCGCCAAGGGCGAGCGCCGTCTTCAGGCCAAGGGCGAAGTCGGCCTCGACGAGGCGCATCGCCCTGAGGGACGCTTTGAGATCCGCGCGCTCGGGCTCGAAGCCCTGGTCGGGCAGGTGATGGGCCAGCGCTACGGCTCGGACAAGGGCGCGTTAATCGGCAACCTCGTGGGCCAGTTCCTGGGTGGCCTGCGCAAGCGCGAGAGCGCCGCCGGCGAGGTGCAGGCGGCCGACAGCCCCAACGGCCTCAAGCCCCTACCGACGCTCCGCCTGGGCGACGGGCGCCTGATGCTCGGCCCGCTCGCCGTGCCGAACGTGGTGCTGCCGGCCCTGTACTGAGCGGGTGCCGCCCGGTGCTTGACGACAAAGGCTGTTGTCATAACATGCCAATATAAAGGCGGCGCTCGTCATACGCCGTCGCTTGATTTTCGGCGACCGGGATTTCGCGGAACTGGTGGTGTGGCGTGTGCCTGAGCCGGTTCCGCCAGCGGCGCACCGCTTCAAGTGTCACCTCGTCTATATCGTGGACGGGGTGCGGGTGATCGGCTTCGACAACGAACGCGGCAAGGGCGACCACCGGCACGATGGCGGCGTGGAAACGCCGTATCGCTTCTTGGGTGTCGATCGTTTGCTCGACGACTTCGTCGCAGCCGTCGAGAGCTGGAGAAGGGACCATGGCAAAGACTGAGATCGAGGTCGGCCGGTCCCTGCGCGAGGCCGCGGCGGACGTGGCGAAGGCTTGGAAAGCCGCGCAGGGCGATCCGCCGGCTCCTGCGAGCGACCGCATCCTGTTCCGGGATTGGGCGGCCTTGTGCGCGGTTCTGACGCCCAAACGCTACGAACTCCTGCGGCACCTCCGGCGCTCACCCGAGAGCGGCATCCGTGCCCTCGCCCGATCGCTCGGGCGGGATGTTCGACGCGTGCACGAGGATGTGGTGGCGCTGACGGAACTCGGCTTGGTGACGCGAGAAGCCGACGGCCGCCTATCGAGCGACGTGGACGAGATCACCTCGACGATCCGCATCGCGGCCTGATCTGGGCGCCCGATACAGAGACGCTCCGACCCTCACCTACCAGGGGCGCGGCGCCCCAAAAATCTTGCGCCGGACGAAGCGCCCGGCGGCTTCCACCCGCGGCCTGTGCAGATGGTGCAGCCGCCACAGGCGATGCTCCCGCGGCGCGACCGGCTGCGCCAGCTCGGGCACGGCGGCGCTGCGTGCGCGCAGCCGCGCGGCCTCGGACGGGGCGACACTCTCCACGTAAGCCAGGAGATGGCGCATCTCGTCGAGGGTCGGCCGGACCCAGCTGGCCGTCCGGGTGCACGGCTCCGTCTCCGCGCGCGTTTCGGGTGGCGGCGCGCCCGGAACGGGACGGGGATAGTGGTTGAGCCGGATCTCCCCGTGCCGCACGGCGAGGATCGCGCCGGGCCGCTGCGGGTCCGGCTCGGCGGGGCCGAAATCGCTCATCAGTCGCTCGCCCCGCACGAGTTCCGTCATGTGCGGGTCGGCGATCGTGGTGATGGCGCCCTGCCGGTAGATCGATGTGACGACGCGGTTCTCCGCGTGGTCGGCCTGCGCGAGAGAGCGAGGGAAACGGCGCAGGACGAGCCCGGAGGCGGGCCCCTCCGGCGCCGCGGTGTCGAAGACGCGCCGGTTGACCACCACCGCGCCGGCATGCGGCGGGATGCGGGCGATCCAGTCCTCGATCGAACGGCCGGGCGCTGGCACCAGGAATTCATCGGTGCCGAGGAAGGCGGCGAAGCGGAACAGCCGCGCCCACGAGGCGAGGAAATGGTCGTAGGCCGCAAAAAGCGGGGTGCGGTCGACGCGGGTCGGGCAGGGCAGGGTGGTGACGCCGATCGCCGCCTGCGCCTTCAGGAACGCCGCGGCCTCGCCGTCGAGTCCGTTGTCGTAGATCACGAAGTGGCGCACGCCGACCGCCCGGTGGAAGGCGAGCCACTCGAACAGCTCGGGCGCCGCCCCCTCGACGACGGCAACGATGGCGAATGTGCGCATCTCGGGCGCCCTTTCCTTCAGCTCTGCTTCGCCGCGGGCGCCGCCGCGTTGCGGGCGCGGCCGAAATCCGGCTCGGCCGTTTCCTGGCCCATGGCGACGATGCCGCGGCGGATGGTGCGGGTGCGGGTGAACAGCTCGTGCAGCGCCTCGCCGTCACCCCAGCGGATCGCCCGCGACAGGGCGGATAGATCCTCGTTGAAGCGCCCGAGCATTTCCAGCACCGCGTCGCGGTTGGTCAGGAAGATGTCGCGCCACATGGTCGGGTCGGAGGCGGCGATGCGGGTGAAATCGCGAAAGCCGCCGGCGGAGAACTTGATCACCTCCGACTGGGTGACCTCTTCGAGGTCGGCCGCGGTGCCGACGATGTTGTAGGCGATCAGGTGCGGCACATGGCTGGTGATGGCGAGCACGAGGTCGTGGTGCTCGGGCGTCATGGTCTCGACGATGGCGCCCAAGCCCTGCCACAGGCCCTGCACCCGCTCGACCGCCGCCGGATCCGTCCCCTCCGGCGGCGTGAGGATGCACCAGCGGTTCGAGAACAGGGTGGCGAAGCCCGAGTCCGGCCCGGAATACTCGGTGCCCGCCACCGGATGCGCCGGAACGAACGGATTAGCGGGGGAGAGATGCGGCGCGACGGCGGCCACCACCGCGGCCTTGACCGACCCGACATCGGAGACCACCGCGCCCCGCTTCAGATGCGGCGCGATCTCGGCCGCCACCGCGCCGATGGCGCCCACCGGCACGCAGAGGATGACGAGATCGGCCCTAGCCACCGCCGAGGCTTCGGTGCTCGCCTCGTCCGCCAGATTCAGGGCTTTGACGCGCTCGATCACGCCCGCGTCGCGGTCGACCGCCACGATCTCCCGCGCCAGCCCATAGGTCCGGGCGCCGCGGGCGATCGAGGAACCGATCAGGCCGAGCCCGACGATGGCGAGGCGCTCCACCCCCTCGGTCACGAACGCTGGGCTCCCAGGAAGGCGGCCAGCGCATCCACGAAGGCGCGATTGGCCTCCTCGCCGCCGACGGTCACCCGCAGGGCGTTGGGCAAGCCATAGGAGGAGACGCGCCGCACGATCACGCCCGCGCGTGTCAGATGCGCATCCGCTTCCGCCGCCGTGCGGTCGGGCGTGTCCGAAAAGTGGACGAGCAGGAAGTTGCCGACGCTCGGCGTCACGGTGAGGCCCAGCGCCTCGACCTCGCGGGTGAGCCAGGCGAGCCATTCGTCGTTGTGGGCCACCGCCGCGGCAACGTGGGCCTCGTCGGCGATCGCCGCCGCCCCGGCGGCGATGCCGCCCGCCGAGAGATTGAACGGTCCGCGGATGCGGTTGATCGCATCGACCACGGTTTCGGAGCCGACCATCCAGCCGATGCGCTGCGCCGCGAGCCCGTGGATCTTCGAGAAGGTGCGCGTCATCACGACGTTGGCGGCATCGAGCGCCATTTCGAGGCCGGCGGTGTAGTCGTTGGCGCGCACGTACTCGGCATAGGCCCCGTCGAGCACGAGGAGCACGTTGCCGGGCAGGCCGGCATGCAGGCGGCGCACCTCCTCGAATGGCAGGTAGGTGCCGGTCGGGTTGTTGGGGTTGGCGAGGTAGACGATCCGGGTGCGGGGCGTGACCGCGGCGAGGATGGCATCGACATCCGCCGTCAGGTTCGTTTCCGGCGCCACCACCGGCGTGCCGCCCGCCGTCAGGATCGCGATCCGGTACACGAGGAAGCCGTGCTCGCAGAAGATGCCCTCGTCGCCCGGCCCGACAAAGGCCATCGCCAGCAGCGTCAGCAATTCGTCCGAGCCGGCACCGCAGACGATGCGGGCGGGATCGATGCCGTAGCGCGCGCCGATCGCCGTGCGCAGGCGGGTCGCGCTGCCGTCGGGATAGAGGGCCAGCGTCGCGGCCTCGGCCCGCAAAGCCTCGATCGCGTGCGGGCTCGGGCCCAAAGGCGTCTCGTTCGAAGAGAGCTTGTGGATCTTCGCCACGCCCGGCGCGGCGCTCTTGCCGGGCACGTAGGCCTCGATGGCGAGCACGCCGGGGCGCGGCTGAGGGCGAAGCACGGGATCGGTTGCGGACATGGGCCAGGGCCAGCGGGAGAGACGGACGCGGGTATCGCCCGTCCCTCTACAGCATTTCGCGGGCACGGGGAGCCGCCGACTTTGCGGCGGCACTCCCTCGGCCGGCGGGGGCGGTTACGGCTGCGCCGGCTTGCCTCCCGGCGCGGGGACCGGCTCGCCGGCGCCCGGCGGCAGCAGGACGTTCTTCACCACGTTCCCCTCGGGGCCGTACTCGCCGGCCACCGCGAGGCAGGCCTGTTCGCGGTTGAGGTTCATCTGGTTGGACATCAGTGTGAAGATGCCGATCACCCGGTTGCCGAAGGGGCCGCGGGGGCTCACGTCCTCGGGCCGCGTGTTCTGCTTGGCGAGCAGCGCCTCGAATTCGGACGCGTTGAGCCGATAGCCGCAGACATTGACCGCCGAGAAGATGTAGGCGGCGAATTCCAGCGCCCGCGGGCTCGGCGCGTTGCGGATCGGCCGCGGCGGGGCGGCCTCCCGCGAAGGCTCTTGCGAGGGCTCCTGCGGCGCAGTCGCGGCGGGGGGCGGGGCGGTGTCCTGCGCGGCGGCAGGGTGAGCCATGCCGCCGATCAGGGCGGCGGCGATGAGGGAGCGGACGATCATGGCGGTGGGGCGTTCCTCGAGATACGGATTCTCACGATCCGCTTAGACAAACCCGAGATAGCCCGCCCGCCCGCCGCCTCCAAGCTGACGCAGGGCCCGCGGACGGGTCCTGCGGCGATTCGTGCACGGTCGCCCGCGCCAGCGGCTCACCAGCGATAGCTCACGCTCGCCAGCACGCGGCGGGCCTCGCCGTAGAAGCAGGAATTGGCCGACTGGCACGAGGTGACGAAGCGGCGGTCGCCGAGATTGGCGGCGGTGATCGCCATGCGCCAGCGCTCCCAGTTGTAGTGCACGGTCGCGTCGAACAGGACGTAGTCCGGCACTTTCAGATTGTTGAGCTGGTCGGCGTAGGACCGCCCGACATAGCGCACGCCGCCGCCGAAGCCGAAGCCGCGCCAGTCGCCCAGGGGGATCGTGTAGTCGGCAAAGACCGAGGCGAAGGTCTCCGGCACGTTGGTCGGGGTCTTGCCGACGAGGTCGCCGAGGGCGGCGTCTCGGACCCGGGTGTATTCGAGATCGTAGTGGGTCACCGCCGCGACGACGTTCAAGCCTTCCGCGAGGCTTGCCACGAACTGCCCCTCGATGCCGCGCGAGCGCACGGTGCCGAGCTGGGTGCTGCCGAAGCCGACGATGACCGGGAAGGGCGGGTTGTCGCGCACGAGGTCGAAGGCGGCGATGTTGAGGGAGAAGCGCTCGCCAACCGGCTCGATCTTCAAGCCGACCTCGATCTGCTCGCCCCGATCCGGCGAGAGCGATCCTCCGGTGATGGCATCGACGCCGATCTGCGGCTGGAACGAGGTTGAGTAGGCGACGTAGGGCGCGATGCCGGGATCGAAGTTGTAGAGCAGCGCGATGCGGCCGGTGAGCGCCGTATCGGTACGGGAGGTGCTTGTGTCCGGCGCGAGCTTCCTGAGCACGTCGCTGTTGGCGATGTCGTAGCGCAGGCCGCCGATCAGGCTCAGCCGGTCGGTGAGCTTGATCTGGTCCTGGGCGTAGAAGCCGAGCTGCCGGAAGCTGTTGACGTCGACCTGATAGGGCAGGGGCCGGCCGACGATCTGCCCGTAGAGCGGGTTGATGATGCTCAGGTTCGGCGCGGGGAAGAGCGAGGCCTGATTGTCGTAGAGCGAGTAGTTCTTGTAATCGATGCCGAACAGCACGTCGTGGGCGACGAGCCCATCGGAGAACCGGGCCTCGGCCTGATTGTCGACCTGGAACAGGCTGACCTTGTCGCTGTACTGGAACTGGTAGCGGGCGAGCTGGGTCTGCGGCAGGTCGGCGTAGCCGAGCTGGCCGATATACGAATTCTGCGTCGCGTCCGAGAACGAGTAGCGGAAGTTCTGCCGCACGGTCCACACGTCATCGACCGCGTGCTCGAACTCGTAGCCGGCGAAGACCTGCTCGCGCTGGAAGCTGTTGATGCGGGGGTCACCGACGTTGAGGGAGCGGTCGATGCGCAGGCCGCTCGCGTTGGGGCGCACGGTGCCGGCATAGGGCAGGAAGTTCGCGGTCACAGCCGTGGAATCGCGCTGATAGCTCGTCAGCACCGTGAAGGTGGTGCCGGCATCCGGCCGCCACGTGAAGGCCGGAGCGATGTAGGCGCGGTCGGAATCCGCGCCCTCGACCTGGGTGCCGCCCTGACGTCCGATACCGGTGAGGCGGTAGAACAGGTGGCCCGAATCGTCGGCCGGGCCGCCGACGTCGAAGGCGCCGTAGACCTGCCCGAACGAGCCGCCGGCGATCTCGACATAGCCGAAGGGCGCGAGCGTCGGGCGCTTGGTGACCTGGTTGACGAGGCCGCCGGGGTTGCCGGCGCCGAACAGCACGGCGGCGGGGCCGCGCAGCACCTCGATGCGCTCCAGCCCGAAGGTCTCGGTCTTCAGCGTGCCGAAGCCGTAGTTCAGCAGTTGCAGGCCGTCCTTGTAGATCCCGTAATCGCTCGCCACGAAGCCGCGCAGGGTGAAGAAATCGACGCGCTCATCGGCGCCGTAGACGCCGGAATAGATGCCGGCGGTGTACTGCGTCGCCTGGGTCAGCGTCTGCGCGCCCTGCGCCTCGATCTGCTCGCGGCCGATCACGGTGATCGCCTGGGGCGTCTCGATCAGGGGCGTGTTGGTCTTGGTCGCGGTGACCGAGCGGGTGGCGACGTAGCCGGCGACGGGGCCGCGCGGATCCTCAGGCGCCGCGCGTCCGTCGGCGCCGCGCTGGGCCGGCGGCCCGCCGGTGGCGCCGGCGCCCCGGCCGCTGCCTTCGACCGACAGTTCCTCCAACCGTGCCGTCGCCTGTTGCGCGGCGGCTGCAAGGGTCAGGGCCATCAACGAGGCGCCTGTCAGCGCCATCGTCCGCAGGGCGCGGACGCCGACGAGAGTGCGAACCGACCCCATACTCCTGACCCCATCTGCCCAGAACAGCCGACAGCCTCCGCAGGGACGCGCGGACTGGGATCGGTCTGTTGTTTGGAATTATGCTAAACTGTTGTTGTTGCTTACTTTTCGTAAGCTCAGCCGTAAGAGACGGCGCGCGGGCACGCAAGACAGTCGCGCGCAAATGACCGTCCTGTAGCGAGCCGGCCACAGGATCTCCGCGCAACCATCGAGTGTCGTCTTTGGGGAGAGCGACCGTTTGGCGACCCCGCCGCGCGGCGGGTGCTCGATGCTACACGGTTACTTGCGTGCCGACCTCGACGACGCGGCCGGTCGGGATCTGGAAGAAGTCCGTGGCGTCGTTGGCGTTCTTGGCCAGCGTGATGAAGATCCGGTCCTGCCAGAGCGGCATGCCGGAATGGGCGGCCGGGCGGATCGAACGGCGCGACAGGAAGAACGAGGTCGACATGATGTCGAACTTGAAGCCCTCGCGCTTGAGCAGCGTCAGGGTGCGCGGGATGTTGGGCGTCTCCATGTAACCGAAGCGCATCACCACCCGGTAGAAGCCAAAGCCCACGGGCTCGATGCGCACGCGCTCGCTCTGTGTGGCGCGGGGCCGGTCCATGGTCTCGACGGTGAGCACCACGTTCTTCTCGTGGATCACCTTGTTGTGCTTCATGTTGTGCAAGAGCGCGGCCGGGGCGATCTCAGGATCGCTGGTGAGGAAGACCGCGGTGCCCTTCACCCGCTGGTAGGAGGTGCTCTTCTCCAGCATGCCGACGAGTTCGACCAACGGCACGTCGGTCTTGCGGGTCTTGTTGAAGAGGATCGTGACGCCCCGCACCCAGGTCCACATCATCAGCATCAGGCCGCCCGCGAGCATCAGGGGCACGTAGCCGCCCTCGTGCAGCTTCAGCAGGTTCGAGAGCAGGAACAGCGACTCGAGTACGATGAAGGGCATGATGATCGCCGCCGAGACCAGCGGCGAGAGGCGCACGACCTTCCACAGCACCACGTAGGCCATGGAGGCGGTGAGCAGCATCGTGCCCGTTACCGCAATGCCGTAGGCGGAGGCGAGCGCCGAGGAGGAGCGGAAGCTGATCGCCAGGATCACCACGCCCAGAGCGAGCAGGGTGTTGATCTGCGGCAGGTAGATCTGGCCCGAATGCGCCTCCGAGGTGTGGCGGATCTCCATGCGCGGCAGCATGCCGAGCTGGATCGCCTGCCGCGACAGCGAGAACGCGCCGGTGATGACCGCCTGGCTCGCCGTGACCGTGGCGAGCGTGGCCAGCAGCACCATGGGGATCAGGCCCCATTCCGGCACGAGCTGATAGAACGGATCGGTGGTCTCGGGCTTGGCCAGCACGAGGGCGGTCTGGCCGAGATAGTTCAGGACGAGGCAGGGCGCGACGAGGCCGAGCCACGCCACCTGGATCGGGCGGCGCCCGAAATGGCCGAGATCGGCGAACAGGGCCTCCGCCCCGGTGACCGCCAGGAACACCGCGCCGAGCGCCACCAGCGCGCCGGTGCCGTGGCCGAGGAGGTAATGCACGGCGTACCAGGGATTGAAGGCGGCCAGCACGCCGGGATTGCCGGCGATGTGCGGCAGGGCGGCGGCGGCCATGGCTAGGAACCACACCACCATGGCCGGCCCGAAGAAGGTCGCGACCCGCGCCGTGCCGTGGCTCTGCACCGCGAACAGGCCGAGGATGATCGCCACCGTGATCGGCAGCACGTAGTCCTCGAAGGCCGGCGTGACGAGCTTCAGGCCCTCCACCGCCGAGAGCACCGAGATCGCCGGGGTGATGACGGAATCGCCGTAGAACAGCGAGGCGCCGAGCAGGCCCAGCATGAACACGATCTTGGAGCCGCCGAGCGCGTGGCGGGCCTGGGCCATCAGCGAGAGGATGCCGCCCTCGCCGTTATTGTCCATGCGCAGCAGGATCGCGACGTACTTGATCGTCACGATCAGGAGCAGCGCCCAGATGATGAGCGAGGCGGTGCCGATCACCTCCTCGGCCAGCAGGATGCCGTCGCTGCGCGAAGGCGCGAGCGCCTCGCGGAAGGCGTAGAGCGGGCTCGTGCCGATATCACCGTAGACGACGCCGACGGAGCCGACCGTGAGGGCCCAGAAGCCGGTCTTGGCGTGGCCGTGCGCCTCCTCCGGAGACGCATCGACCGCGCCCGCCGAGGCCGCGACCGGGCCTCCCTCGCCGGGCGCCGGCCCGCCCGCGGTCGCGGCGACGGGGCCGTCCGGCAGGGTGGATCCGGCGGTATGGGGGCTGGCGGGTTGGGTCATCGGGCAGGCGTGCCTGGGCTCGCGCGTCGTCCGGCCGGGTGTGCCGGAGTCGCATGAAGGGAATGCGTCGGAGATGCGGATCGATGCGCGCCGGTCACCGCGGCGCCCCTGAGGCGGCCATACCACCGCACGCCGTCTCGCGGCACGGGAAAACCACCCGCGTTCGGTTCGCGCGGCGCGAACCGGAGAGCACGGCGGGCGCGAGGCGGGGCGGAGGGCAGCGTGAGCGGTCCGCCGACAGGGCGGGCCGTTTCGGACAAAGACGGGCGGGCCGCTTCCCTCACCGCGAAGGTTTCGGGAGCCGGCCCACCCGAGGGGCTCACTCGGCGGCGTCGCGCTTGCCCTGGCCGAAGCGGCGCTCGATGTAATCGACCACGATCGTCTCGAAGTCCTTGGCGAGCGTCGCGCCGCGCAGGGTCATCGCCTTCTTGCCGTCGATGAAGACCGGGGCGCTCGGGCTCTCGCCGGTGCCGGGCAGCGAGATGCCGATATCGGCATGCTTCGATTCGCCGGGACCGTTCACGATGCAGCCCATCACCGCGACGTTGAGGCCTTCCACGCCCGGATAGGACTTCTTCCACTCCGGCATGGAGGTGGAGATCCAGTTCTGGATGTCGCGGGCGAGCTCTTGGAACGTCGTCGAGGTCGTCCGGCCGCAGCCGGGGCACGCCGCCACGAGCGGCACGAAGGTGCGGAAGCCCATGGTCTGCAGGAGTTCCTGCGCGGCCTTCACTTCCACGGTCCGGTCGCCGCCGGGCTCGGGCGTCAGCGAGTAGCGGATCGTGTCGCCGATGCCCTCTTGCAGCAGCACGCCGATGGCGGCGGAGGCGGCGACGATGCCCTTCGAGCCCATACCGGCTTCGGTCAGGCCGAGATGGATTGCGTAGTCGGAGCGGCGCGCCACCTCGCGGTAGACCGCGATCAGATCCTGCACCGCCGAGACCTTGGCCGAGAGGATGATGCGGTCCTTCGGCAGGCCGAGCGCCACCGCCCGGTCGGCGGAGGTCAGTGCCGACTGCACCATCGCCTCGCGCATGACCGCGCGGGCATCGATGGGGCGGGGCAGCTTGGCGTTCTCGTCCATCAGGTGGGTGAGGAGTTCGCCATCGAGCGAACCCCAGTTCGCGCCGATGCGGACCGTCTTGCCGTAGCGGACCGCCTGCTCGACGATGGTCGAGAACTGGGTGTCCTTTTTCTCCTTGAAGCCGACATTGCCCGGATTGATCCGGTACTTGGCCAGCGCCTCGGCGCAGGCCGGATGGTCGGAGAGGAGCTTGTGACCGATGTAGTGGAAGTCGCCTATCAGCGGCACGTGCACGCCGATGCGGTCGAGCCGCTCGCGGATCTTCGGCACGGCGGCCGCCGCCTCGTCGCGATCGACGGTGATGCGCACCAGCTCCGAGCCGGCGCGGGCGAGCTGGGCGACCTGGGCCACGGTGCCGTCGATGTCGGCCGTGTCGGTGTTGGTCATCGACTGCACGACGATCGGGGCGCCGCCGCCGACGGTGACGGCCCCTTCGCCGCTGCCGATCTGCACGCCGACGGTGCGGTGGCGCGGTGCCGGACCGGCGATCTCCGGCCCCGTCATGCTGGGGCTGCGGGAGTCGATCGGGTTTGCCAGGGCGTCGGGAGCTTCCATGACTTCCATCGTGCCTTCGCGGGTCAAACTGTTGTCCGCGCGTGCCGGCCGGGGGCGTCCCGCAGGCGCAGGGGCGATCCTAACCGAAACCGGCGCGGTCCGCGACCTGCCGCCGCGACCGCGCGAACGGATGCGCGGCGCGCCTCGATCGCCAAGGCCGCTTCCATGTCGCATCCGGATCGGGATGTCGAGCGTATGCCGTGCAGATGCAAGGATGCCGACAGGCGAAAGCGCCTTATCATATCTTGCATTCGCCTGCCCGCGGGTCAAAGAACCGCACGGGCACACTTGCTGCTTTGCACCATTTGAAGGTGCGCCGCAATAAATGACGCGAGGCAAGATGGACACGACGAGCCCCGAACCTCAGGCCAGCAATGGTGCGACACCGCAAGGACTGCGCGACGAGTCCCGACACGGGTCCGGCCCTGAAGACGGGTCTCGGCGCGACGTCTCGGCGCCCCTGGACACCCGGGCACGGACCGGAACGCGCGACGACGCCCACAATCCCGCTACGGCCGTTCCGGACCCCATCGCCGATTCGACACGGCCGGGCGAGAATTTCCGCGGCTTGGCCGGGCCGCGGGCGGAGAAGGCGGTCTCCCTCGCGCTCCAGGGCGGCGGTTCGCACGGGGCCTTCACCTGGGGCGTGCTCGATGCGCTGATCGAGGACGGGCGCGTCGCCTTCGAGGCGGTCACGGGCGCGAGCGCGGGCGCGATGAACGCCGTCGTCCTCGTGGACGGCTGGCTCGCGGGCGGCCCCGAAGGGGCCCGCGCGGCCCTGGAGAAGTTCTGGCGCGAGGCGAGCCTGGATGCCGACCTGCGCCCCTCGCAGAAGGGCTTGATCGACGGCCTGTTCCGGTTCTGGAAGGGCAACCCGTTCTTCGAGGCCTGGGTGAAGGCGCTCAACCCCGGCCCCTACGCGACCAATCCGTTCAACTTCAATCCCTTGCGCGACGCGCTGGAGCAGACCGTCGATTTCGATCGCCTGCGCGCGGCCGACACCGCCAAGGTGTTCGTCTCGGCGACCAATGTCTGGACCGGCAAGCTCGCCGTGTTCGGGCGCGATAGCCTGACGGTCGATCACCTGATGGCCTCGGCCTGCCTGCCGACGGTGTTCCAGGCGGTCGAGATCGACGGCGTGCCCTATTGGGACGGCGGCTATCTCGGCAATCCGGCCCTGTACCCGCTGCACGAAGCGAGCACCCGCGACATCCTGCTGGTGCAGATCAACCCCGTGGAGCGCCGCGAGACGCCGCGTTCGGCCAGCGACATCCAGGACCGGCTCAACGAGATCACCTTCAACGCCAACCTGATGCGGGAGCTGCGCTCCATCGACTTCGTGCACGGCCTGATCGACGAGGGCGGACAGGGGCAGGTTCCGGGCCTGGAACGCGTCTTCCTCCACCGCATCGACGGAACCGACTCGCTCGACGGCTTCGCCGCCTCCTCGCGCACCGATGCGCGCTGGGGGATGATCGAGCGCCTGCGCGACAAGGGCCGCGCCGCCGCCAAGGTCTGGCTCGCAGAGGGCTACGACGAGGTCGGCGTGCGCTGCACCCTCGACCTCAAGCAGGCTTATCAGTAGCGGCCCGCCGCTGACGAAGGGGCCGGGTCGTCAGCTAAACCGTCAGCGAAACCCCTTGCCACCGGCTCGTTACGCACATAAAGATATCTTTATGTCTAGCGAGAGTGGCCCAACGAACAGCGCGACCCCAGTCCCGGTGCCCTTCGCCGAGGCGCTTGCCGTGCTGCGGGCGGCGGCGGAGGAAACGCGCCTGCGCATCCTGGCGCTGCTGGCCGAGGGCGAGTTGTCGGTCTCCGACCTGACCGACATCCTCGGTCAGTCGCAGCCGCGAATCTCGCGCCATCTCAAGCTCCTCGTCGAATCAGGACTGATCGAGCGCCACCGCGAGGGGGCCTGGGCGTTCTTCCGCCTGAGCGAGGCCGCCATCGGCTTCGTCGAGCCGCTGATCGCGGCGCTGGAGCGCGCCGCGCCCCCCGCTCTCCGAGGATCGCGCCCGGCTCGATTCGGTGCGCACCCAACGGGCCGAGGCGGCGCAGACCTTCTTCGCCCGGCTCGCCCCCAAATGGGACGGCCTGCGTTCCCTGCACGTGCCCGAGGCTGCCGTCGAGGCGGCGGTGCTCGACGCGCTCGGAGACCGGCCGATCCGCCACGTGATCGATCTCGGCACCGGCACAGGCAAGATGCTCGGCCTGCTGGCGCCCCCTGGCCGGTCGCGCCACCGGGCTCGATTCGAGCCATGCCATGCTCTCGGTCGCCCGGGCCAATCTGGAGCGGATGGGCCTGTCGCGAGTCGATCTGCGCCAGGGCGACCTCCACGCGCCGCCCTTCGGCCGCGGTGGCTTCGATCTCGTGGTGCTGCATCAGGTGCTGCACTACCTCGACGACCCGGCTCGGGCACTGCGCGAGGCGGCCCGCCTCGTCGCGCCGGGCGGGCGGTTGCTCGTGGTCGATTTCGCGCCCCACACCCTGGAGCAGTTGCGCGAAAGCCAAGCCCATCGCCGCCTCGGTTTCGGCGCGGAGCAGATCACGGGCTGGCTCGTCCAGGCGGGCCTGGGCGATGTCGAGAGCCGCGATCTCGCGCCCGAGGACGGCATCGAGCATCCGCTCACCGTTACTCTCTGGCTCGCGCACGACACCGCCGCGATCGAGGCGCAGACGCCGGAACATGCCCCGGCCCGCGCCCCGGAGCGCGCCGTGGCCTGAGCCTCAAGATCCAAGCTTCACGGTCCGAGCCTCACGGTTCAAGCCGACTTCCATCGACGACCGACACCACGACAGACGTCCAGGAGAAGGGACGAAGAGATGCCCAACGCCTCCCAACACCGCGCCAGCCGCGACGGCTTCCGCCCGATCCGGGTCTCGATCGAGTTCTTCCCGCCGAAGACCGAGGAGATGGAGAAGATCCTCTGGTCCTCGATCGAGCGTCTCGCGCCGCTCCAGCCGAAATTCGTCTCGGTGACCTACGGTGCCGGCGGCTCCACCCGCGAGCGCACCCACAACACCGTGGCGCGCATGGTGCGCGAGACGAGCCTCAAGCCCGCCGCCCACCTCACCTGCGTCGATGCGACGAAGGAAGAGATCGACGGGGTGGTGCAGTCCTACTGGGATGCGGGCGTGCGCCACATCGTGGCCCTGCGCGGCGACCCGGCCGAGGGCGTCGGCCACAGCTACCGGCCCCATCCCGGCGGCTACGCGCAGACCTGCGACCTCGTCGCCGGCATCAAGCGGATCGGCGACTTCAAGGTCTCGGTCTCGGCCTATCCGGAGAAGCATCCCGAGGCCGCCTCGCTCGACGCCGACATCGAGGCCCTCAAGGCCAAGGTCGATGCCGGCGCCGATCAGGCGATCACCCAGTTCTTCTTCGATAACGAGATCTATCTGCGCTACCGCGACAAGGTGCGCGCGGCCGGTATCGACATCCCGATCATCCCCGGCATCCTGCCGGTGCAGAACTTCAAGCAGGCGGCCAACTTCGCCCGCCGCACCGGCGCCTCGGTGCCGTACTGGCTCGCGGCTCGGTTCGAGGGTCTGGAGAACGACGTCGAGACCCGCCGTCTCGTCGCCGCCGCGGTCGCCGCTGAGCAGGTGCTCGACCTCGTCGACGAGGGCGTGGAGGACTTCCACTTCTACTCGATGAACCGCTCCGATCTTGTCTACGCCATCTGCCACCTTCTCGGCCTGCGCTCCCAGGCGCCGGCCAAGCCGGCGGTGAAGCCGGAAGCCAAGGCGGCCTGACCCCCTCGTCACCGCGCTCCTGAACCTCATCCCGAACTGTGACCGCGCCGCGGTCGCAGCGAAGGAAGGGGCTGGGAGCGATCGCGTTTTCTGGGGGCCTTCGAGGCCTCCGCTTCGCTCCGGCACCTCAGGCTGAGGTGGGTTGATGCGGCCGACACTTTCGGCCATCGCCGTCCCGGAACATCCCAGGATCGTCCGACATGACCGCTTTCCCCCCCGTCGACGGCACCGAGATCGAGCGCGCCCTGCGTCAACGCGCGTCGGAAAAGATCCTCGTCCTCGACGGGGCGATGGGCACGGTGATCCAGCGGCTCAAATACACGGAAGAGGATTTCCGGGGTGAGCGCTTCAAGGATCACAGCCACGATCAGAAGGGCAACAACGACCTCCTGATCCTGACGCAGCCCGACGCGATCCGGCAGATCCACCTCGACTACTTCCTCGCCGGCGCCGACGTCTGCGAGACGAACACGTTTTCCGGCACCACGATCGCCCAGGCCGATTACGGCATGGAATCGATCATCCACGAGCTGAACGCCCAGGGCGCCCGCCTCGCCCGCGAGGCCGCCAAGCTCGCGGAAGAACAGGACGGCCGCCGCCGCTTCGTTGCCGGCGCCATCGGCCCGACCAACCGCACGCTCTCGATCTCGCCGGACGTGAACAATCCCGGCTACCGCGCCGTGACGTTCGATGGGGTCAAGCAGGCCTATGTCGAGCAGGTGCGCGGCCTCATCGACGGCGGCGCCGAGCTCATCTTGATCGAGACGATCTTCGACACGCTCAACGCCAAGGCGGCGATCGCCGCTGCGTGGCAGGTGTTCGACGAGACCGGCATCCGCCTGCCGATCCAGATCTCCGGCACCATCACCGATCTCTCCGGCCGCACCCTGTCGGGCCAGACGCCGGCGGCGTTCTGGAATTCGCTGCGCCATTCGAGCCCGCTCACCTTCGGCCTCAACTGCGCGCTCGGCGCCAAGGAAATGCGCGGCCACATCGCCGAGCTGTCGCGCATCTGCGACACGCTGGTCTGCGCCTATCCGAATGCCGGCCTGCCCAACGAGTTCGGCCTCTACGACGAGAGCCCGGAGGCCATGGGCAAGCTCGTGGGCGAGTTCGCCGCCTCGGGCCTCGTCAACATGGTCGGCGGCTGCTGCGGCACGACGCCCGACCATATCCGCGCCATCGCCGAGGCCGTCGCCGACAAGAAGCCGCGCGAGATCCCCGAGATCCCGCGCCTGATGCGCCTGTCGGGCCTCGAACCCTTCGTGCTGACGAAGGAGATCCCCTTCGTGAACGTGGGCGAGCGCACCAACGTCACCGGCTCGGCCAAATTCCGCAAGCTCATCACCAACAACGATTACGCCGCCGCGCTCGATGTCGCCCGCGATCAGGTCGCGGCCGGCGCCCAGGTCATCGACGTCAACATGGATGAGGGCCTGCTCGACAGCGAGAAGGCGATGGTCGAGTTCCTCAACCTCGTCGCCGCCGAGCCCGACATCGCCCGCGTGCCGGTGATGGTCGATTCCTCGAAGTTCGAGGTGATCGAGGCCGGGCTGAAGTGCATCCAGGGCAAGCCGATCGTGAACTCGATCTCCATGAAGGAGGGCGAGGCGAAGTTCATCGAGGCTGCCAAGATCTGCCGCTCCTACGGCGCGGCGGTCGTCGTCATGGCCTTCGACGAGCAGGGCCAGGCCGATTCCTACGAGCGCAAGGTCGAGATCTGCACCAAGGCCTACAAGATCCTGACCGAGCAGGTCGGCTTCCCGCCCGAAGACATCATCTTCGACCCGAACATCTTCGCGGTGGCCACGGGTATTGAGGAGCACAACCCCTATGGCGTCGCCTTCATCGAGGCGACCCGCACGATCCGCGAGACCCTGCCCCATGCCCATATCTCCGGCGGCGTCTCGAACCTGTCCTTCGCCTTCCGCGGCAACGAGCCGGTGCGCGAGGCGATGCACGCGGTGTTCCTGTTCCACTGCATCAAGGCCGGCATGGATATGGGCATCGTCAATGCCGGCCAGCTGGCCGTCTACGACGAGATCCCTGCCGAACTCCGGGAACTCTGCGAGGACGTGGTCCTCAACCGCCGCGAGGATTCGACCGAGCGCCTGCTGGAGGCCGCCGAGCGCTTCAAGACCGGCGCCTCGGCCCAGGCCAAGACTGCCGACCTGACTTGGCGTGAGGCGCCCGTCGCCAAGCGCATCGAGCACGCGCTGGTCAACGGCATCACCGAGTACATCGTCGCCGACACCGAGGAGGCGCGCAAAGAGGCCGCGCGTCCGCTCCACGTCATCGAAGGCCCGCTGATGGCCGGCATGAACGTGGTCGGCGACCTGTTCGGCTCGGGCAAGATGTTCCTGCCGCAGGTGGTGAAGTCCGCCCGCGTGATGAAGCAGGCAGTGGCCTATCTCGAACCCTTCATGGAGGAGGAGAAGCGGGCCAATGGCGGCGACGGCAAGCGCCAGGCCGCCGGCAAGGTGCTGATGGCCACCGTGAAGGGCGACGTCCACGACATCGGCAAGAACATCGTCGGCGTCGTGCTCGCCTGCAACAACTACGAGATCATCGATCTCGGCGTGATGGTGCCGGCGGCCAAGATCCTCGAGACCGCCAAGCGCGAGAACGTCGACATCGTCGGCCTGTCGGGCCTCATCACCCCCTCGCTCGACGAGATGGTGCATGTCGCCGCCGAGATGGAGCGCGAGGGCATGGAGATGCCGCTGCTGATCGGTGGCGCCACCACCAGCCGCGTGCACACCGCGGTGAAGATCCACCCAGCCTACGCCAAGGGGCAGGCAGTCTACGTCACCGATGCGAGCCGCGCGGTCGGCGTGGTGTCCAGCCTGATCTCGAAGGAGACCCGCGGGGCCACCGTGGAGAAGGTGCGCGCCGAGTACGCCAAGGTCGCCGATGCGCACCGCCGCTCGGAGGCCGACAAGCAGCGCCTGCCGCTCGCCAAGGCGCGGGCGAACGCCTTCAAGGTGGATTGGTCGGCCTACAAGCCGGCCAAGCCCAGCTTCACCGGCACCCGCGTCTACGGTTCCTACGAGGTGGCGGACCTCGTCCCCTACATCGACTGGACGCCGTTCCTGCAGACCTACGAGTTCAAGGGCCGCTACCCCGCGATTCTCGACGATCCCGAGCAGGGCCCGGCGGCGCGTGCGCTGTTCGAGGACGCGCAGGTGATGCTCAAGCAGATCGTGGAGGAGCGCTGGTTCAACCCGAAGGCGGTGATCGGCTTCTGGCCGGCCAACAGCGTCGGCGACGACATCCGGCTCTTCACCGGCGAGAGCCGGCAGGAGACGCTCGCGACCTTCCACGGCCTGCGCCAGCAGCTCTCGAAGCGCGACGGGCGCGCCAACACCTGCATCTCCGATTTCGTGGCGCCGGCCGAGACCGGCATCGCGGACTATGTCGGCGCCTTCGTGGTGACGGCGGGCCTGGAGGAGGTGCGCATCGCCGAGCGCTTCGAGCGGGCCAACGACGATTACCGCTCGATCCTCGTGAAGGCGCTCGCCGACCGCATCGCCGAGGCCTTCGCCGAGCGGATGCACGAGCGCGTCCGCAAGGAGTTCTGGGGCTATGCGCTGGACGAGGCTTACGCCCCCGAAGAGCTGGTCTTGGAAAAGTACGACGGCATCCGGCCCGCGCCGGGCTACCCGGCCCAGCCCGACCATACGGAAAAGGTGCAGTTGTTCGATCTGCTCAAGGCGGAGAGCCGCATCGGCGTGAAGCTCACCGAGTCCTACGCCATGTGGCCGGGCTCCTCGGTCTCGGGCCTCTACCTCGCCCATCCCGACGCGCATTACTTCGGCGTCGCCAAGGTGGAGCGGGATCAGGTCGAGGACTACGCCCTGCGCAAGGGCATGGATGTGAGCGAGGTCGAGCGCTGGCTCGGGCCGATCCTCAACTACGACCCGGTCCGCTACCTCAAGGCCGCGGCCGAGTAGTCACGCCGAATAGGTCACAGGTGGCGCGGGATCGCACAGCAACGCTCCCGCGCCGCGACTTTTTCCTTGCCGAGGGGCGGGCGCGCGCGGCACGCCTGCCGTCACGACCCGCGGGGCTGACCCGCCTTCGACAGGAAGTCCCGATGCGTTCCACGCTGCTCGTCCTCGCCGCCGCACTCCTCGCCTGCGGGCTGTCGGCCTGCAACAGCACCGATTCGGGCGGTCCCGGCCTGGCCTCGGCCTTCGAGACCAGCAACTACCGGCACTCCTCCGACACCAACGGCACCCAGACCCGCCGGGACGTGAACCGCGCCTACACGCAGCCCTCGCTGCCCACCATCGCCAACCGCGGCTTCTGAGCCGTCTCGCTCAGCGTCGCAGCCGCCGACGCAGGCTCTGGGCCGCCGCCCAGATTCGCGGCGAGCGCTTGATCCGATGCTTGAGCCGCACCGCGAGCCGTGACGCGAGCACGAGCCCATGGCTTGCCGGGCTCACCGGCACGGTCTGCTCCACGAGTTCGATGGTCTCGTCGCAGGTCTTGGCCTTGTAGCCCGCCTCGCCGACGCCGAGGTCGAGCGCCCGGCGGCCCCGCGCGGCCTGATGGCCGACCAGCCGATGCAGCAGGATCTCGCCGGGGCTGAACCGGCCGAGTTCGGGATCGGTGTCGAAGGACGTCCACATCCCGCAGAAGCGAGCGCCGTCCACCGCGCCGCCGAAGGTCGCCAGGATGCGCCCGCTCTCGCTCGCCACCAGGGCGTGAACCTCGATCGCCGCGCCGCCGCCATCCGCGTCCGGGGCCGTCGCGGCAGCGATGAAGCGGCGGATGTCGGCCTCCGCGTAGGGGTCGGCGATGCCGAGATCGGCGAAGCGCGCGGCCTTCTGCGCGTAGAACGCCGCCTGGATCTCGGCGGCCGCCGCCGGCGTCTCGGCGACACGGTGCTCGACGGCGCCTAAAAACTCCACGAGCTTGCGCTCCTTGGCCCGCAGCTTCTTGCGGGTGTCGCCGCTGAACACCCGGCGCAGGGTGGCCTCGGCGTCGGGGCCGAGCAGCATGCCGTAGGCGTCGCTCGGCGCCGGCAGACCGCCTCCGGCCAGCGGGTTCGGGGTGCCGTCCCAGACGCGCGGCTGGTTGCGGAGCGCGAAGGCGTCGATCCCCGCCGCGCGGCCGGCCCGGATCAGGGCTTCGGTCAGATCCTCGGCCGGCATCGCCGCCGCCTCGCGGGAGGCGAAGAGCGGCATGTGGAAATTGGCGTGTCGGTCGCCGACCACCCGCGCGACCCGCAACGGGCCGCGGCGCCCGACCGTGAGCGGGATCAGCACCCGCGCGCGTCCATGCGCGTCGCGGAGCACGAGAATGCACGTCGCCTCGCCGGCATCGATCCCGGCACCGAGATAGGCCGCCACCCAGTCGAAGCGCTGGTAGGGCGTCATCAGGACAGCCGGGTCGGCCTCCAGCCCCCGCCACAGCCCCTCGACCGCGGCGAGATCGGAGAACACCTCCGCGGTGAGGCCGCCATGGCCCCGCAGCCCCGCCCGTACGGGGCGCCCCAGATCTTCGGCGAGAGCCGCCATTCCCACATCTCCCCTTGCGGGCGCCCGTCACGGCCAGGACGGGCAGCCACGCACAACCGCCTCCGGGCGATCCTGCCGGGTTCGTCCTCAAGCCTCGGTTGATGCGGGCGGCCGATCTGCGGGGATGGGTAACGAAAGCTTTTCGCGTCCGTCGCTAGGCTCAAGGCGATGCCGGGGCCGCCCGGTGCTTCGAGCCGAGACGGGCCATGCTCTCGCCCCGCACCCGACACCGCCTGTTCCGCGCCGGCTTTCGGGCGATCACCGCCACGGGCGCCGACCGCTGGCTCGCCCCCGCCACCCGCGGGCGCGGCGTGATCCTCACCTTCCACCATGTCCGCCCCGAGCCGGTGCCGGGTTTCGCCCCGAACGCCCTCTTGTCGATCACCCCCGCCTTCCTGGAGCGGACGCTGGCGCTGCTGGCCGCCCGCGGCTTCGAACTCATCGGCCTCGACCAAGTCCCCGAGCGGCTCGCGGCCCCGGAAAGCGGAAAACCCTTCGCGGTGCTGACCTTCGACGACGGCTACCGCGACAATGTCGAGCATGCCCGGCCCGTGCTGGCGCGACACGGGGCGCCGTGGACGCTGTTCGTGACGAGCGACTTCGCTGAGGGGTGCGGGCGGCTGTGGTGGCTCGAACTGGAGCGGTCCGTGGCCCGGCTCGACGCGGTGCGGCTCGGCTCCGGCCTCATCCTGCCGGCCCGCACGGATGCGGAGAAGACGGCCGCCTTCGCGACGGTCTATCGCACCCTGCGCGCCGGCCCGGAGCCGGTCCTGCTCGACGAGATTGCCCGGTTATGCCGCGAGGCCGGGTTCGAGCCGGGCGGGCTCGCCCGCGAACTCTGCCTGAGCTGGGGGGAACTGCGCGATCTCGCCCGCGACCCGGCCGTCTGCATCGGCGCGCACACGCTCTCGCACCCGATGCTCGCCAAGCACGACGCCGCCTTCGCCGAACGGGAGATGGCCGAGAGCCGCGCGCGGATCGAGGCGGAGCTGGGCCGCCCCGTGCGCCACCTGTCCTATCCCGTCGGCGATCCGACTTCCGCCGGGACGCGGGAATTTGAAACGGCAAAAAGACTGGGCTTTGCCACCGCGGTGACGACCCGGCCGGGCCATCTGTTCGCGGGGCACGCGGACCATGGCCACGCCCTGCCGCGGGTTTCGGTGAACGGGCTGCACCAGAGCGACGCGGCGCTGGCGAGTCTTCTCTCCGGCGTGCCGTTCCTGGCCTGGAACCGCGGGCGGCGGCTCAACGTCGCGTGAGGGGAGGCCGCCTCAGCGGCGCCGACGGCGCGAGCGCGACGAGCCGCCCTCCGACTCCCCCGCCCCGGCATCGGCGCTGCCGACATCGAAGCTGGCGCTGGCCCGGCCGCGGCGGCCGGAGCGCCGCCCCCGGCGCCTTGCCGGCTCGATATCGGGCTCCTCGATCGAGGGGATGCCGGGAATCGTCGCGGTCGAGGCGACCGAGGAGGTGCTGGAGGCGTCGTTGCCGCTGACATAGCCGCCGCTCGCGACGTTCCGGGCGGGCGGGCCGAACATGGCGAGGCACTGGTTGTAGGCGAGGTCGTTCTTCAGCCGCTCGCATTCCGCCATCGAGCGCGGCGTGCCCTGCGCGGCCGCGGTTTCGGCGGCCATCGGTGCGGCGAGCATCAGCGAGGCGGCGAGGAGGTACGGACGGAACGAAAGCGCGGGGCGGCGCGAGGAGGGGCGCATGGGCGGCGGGCGACCTTCGGAGACGAACCTTGAGCGTAGGACGTCCCGCCTTCTCGCCAGGGAGTGCGGCGAAAAAAGGGGCCGCCTGCGTTCAACCGTGTCCGAAAGCCGGCGGCCACCGTTCGGGACGATGCGCTGATTGTCCGGCCGATCCATCCAGCGGATCAGCGGCATCAGCGGGAAGATCCAGGCGATGCCGAGGATCGAGTAGATCACCGTCTGCACCGCCGGATGAGTTTCCGAGATGCGGCTGTCGGCGAGCGCCATGGCAAGCGGCGCGTAGACGATCACGAAGGCCAGGATACCGAAGGTTCCGAGCAGGGTGCGCGTGCGGCGGCGCATGGGCCTGGATCTCTCGCGTTCGTGGGTGAGCGCCCGGCGGCGGGCGCCGGAACGGGTCGTACCGGTCCTGCTCGCGCCCTGCAACGCGGCAAGCCTGCGTCATGGGGCAATTGCGCGAAGCCGCGGATTGCGGCTTCGCGACGCGAAGAGCGTCGCGCGGAGCGGGCCTTGGCTCAGCCAAGGCGTCGAGCGGAGCGAAAGCCCAAGGGGCCGAGGCGTTCCGCGGAGGCGGGCGCCGGCGTCTGAGGCCGGCATGAAGAAGGGGGATCGCCTCGTGCGATTCCCCTGCCTGCGCCATAGGCCGCGTTGCGCGCAGGGTCCCGCTTCCCGTAAGCCACCCCGAACATTCCCGGCTGCCGGACCTGACGCGCGAGACCATGAGACTGTCGACCCATCCGACCCTCGACCGCTTCGACGCCGTCCCGGCGGCCTCCTACCGCCCCGGGCACGGCGCGGTGCGCGCGTGGCTCTATCTGCTCGCCGTGCTCGTCGTGGCGATGGTCGCTGTCGGCGGCGCGACGCGGCTCACCGGCTCCGGCCTCTCGATCACCGAGTGGCGGCCCGTGACCGGCGTGGTCCCGCCGCTCGACGCCGCCGACTGGGCGGTGGAGTTCGACAAGTACCGTGACACGCCGCAGTACCGTATCCTCAACCAGGGGATCGGGCTCGACGGCTTCAAGACGCTCTACTGGTGGGAATGGGGTCATCGCCTGCTCGGGCGGATCGTCGGCCTCGTGTTCTTCCTGCCGTTTGCGTGGTTCTGGGCCCGCGGCATGCTCGGGCGTCGCCTTCTCACCGGCCTCCTCGGCCTCGGCCTGCTCGGCGGGCTTCAGGGCGCGATCGGCTGGATCATGGTGGCCTCGGGCCTCCAGCCCGGCATGACGGCGGTGGCGCCGCTCAAGCTCGCCCTGCACCTTACCACCGCGAGCCTGATCCTCGCCGGCCTCGTCTGGCTTGCCGCCGGCACCCGCGCCCGGGCGCTCGCTCCGGCGCCCGAACCGGTGCGGGTCGTCGCCTGCCTGTTGCCGGCCCTGGTGCTGGTTCAGATCTGGCTCGGCGGGCTCGTGGCCGGCTCGAAGGCGGGCCTCCTCTACAACACGTGGCCGGACATGGATGGCGTCCTCGTGCCGCCGGCCCGGGTGCTGTTCGACAAGGTGCCCTTCATCGAGAACTTCATCGACAACCTCGCCTTGGTGCAGTTCAACCACCGCCTCTTCGCCTATCTCGTCGTGGTGGTGGCCATCGCCCACGCGATCCAGGCCGCCCGTACGGCGTCCGGCAGCGCCGCGGCGGGCCGGGCGATGGGCGTGGCGGCGCTGGCAACGGCACAGATGGGTCTCGGCATCGTGACCCTCCTGCTGCATGTGCCGCTCTGGGCCGGGCTCGCGCATCAGGTCTTCGCCATGGCGGTGCTGATCATGGCGACCGTCCATGCTCGTCTCGCCCGCGGCGTGCCCGCCGCCACCGCGCCCACGGGGGCGGAGGTGCCGATCGGGCTGGAGGCACTCGCCGGCCGCGGCGCCTGAGCCGGCTCTGCGCCCTGCGACCGGTTTGGTACCCTTCGACCGGTTTGGCGCGAAACCTGCCTCGCGGCCGAGGCAGGTTCATGAAACCATCGCGATGGGCTTCGATGCTTGGGGGAACGCTCGGAAGGGAGCCTTGGCCGACTGCGCCGCAGCATAGAAATCGGCTTACCCCGAGGCGCAAAAGGTGGGTTCCAGTCGTCGCCGCAACAATTTCGGTGGAAGACCGTGCCCTCGGTAGTCCGGCGATGGAACGACTCGGCGCTCTATAGAATTAAATACCTCGCCAACACAGGAGCAGAGGATGTTTCTGGCCGAGGACGGACGCCCGCTTGCGCTGACATGGAACTACACGCCCAGTGAATTGCGGGCGGACGGTGTAGTCCATATCGCAGGCATCGCCCTCGGGTTTCTCGGCGCGATCTGCTTGGTCGTGACGGCGGCCCTCAACCATCTCGGGTGGATCGAACGGGCCTCTCTGCTGGTCTACGCCACCGCGTTGCTGGCGATGCTCGGCGCATCCGCCGCCTACAACATGTGGCCGGTGGGTCCGCGCAAGTGGATCCTGCGCCGTTTCGACCATGCCTTCATCTATCTGATGATCGCCGGCACCTACACGCCGGTCGTGGCGCTGGTCGGCTCCGGTCCCGTCGCCTGGACGCTGCTCGCCCTGATCTGGACGGTCGCGCTCACCGGCATCGCCATCAAGATCCTGATGCCCGGCCGCTGGGACCGTGTCTCGATCGTACTCTACCTGATGCTCGGCTGGAGCGGCGTCCTCGCCTACGAGTCGGTGATTTCGGGGCTCACCCCGTCCGCCCTGTGGCTCCTCGCTATCGGCGGCCTGCTCTACTCGGGCGGCGTCGTCTTCCACGTCTGGCGCAGCCTGCCGTTCCAGAACGCGATCTGGCACGCCTTCGTGCTGGCCGCGACCGCCTGCCATTACGGGACGATCATGGCGAGCGTGCTGCACGTCGGTGCGTGAGCGTTCCCCACCTTCCCCGTCATCGGGCCGCAAAGCCGCCGACACGCGTCAGGACGATGCCGCGCGTAATCTGGGAATAGAAAAACGTGGGAGACCGGGCCGGACGCCGGAGGCGCCTGATCCTCAGGCCGGCTCGGAGATGCTGCTGCCCTCGCCCAGGGTGTCGGAGGCGCGCTCGACAGCGCTGATCGCATCGAGCAGGTGCTGCACGCTGCGCTCCACCTCGATCCGCGGCCGGTCCATGACGGCCGCCCGCGCCACCAGCCCTTCGAGCTGATCGAGCACGTCCAGGAGGTCGCCTGCGACAGCCGCCACGTCGCAGCCGGCGCGGGCCGGCGTGGCGGGGGCAGGGGGGCGGCGGAAAGGGATGACCGTGCTCATCGCCATCGTGTGTCGCGAAAAGGCGGGCGCATGGCCACCCGCAGACCGGGCGTCATCCACACCCAAGCCGCAGCGCGGGGTCGCCAAAGGGGGCTTCCTGGCTCAATTGGTGAGTTTTTCGTCGAAACCGTGTCTCGAATCCCCGGCAAACGGTCAAGCTTTTCCGCCGTGACAGCGGCCGTCTTCCGAAACGGAAAAATCTTTCCTCCGAATCGACCCGTTCCGGCGATGGATTGACAAGGATCGCGCCGAAGCAGAGGTTGGAATCGTTCCGAGGGGGGCCCTGTATGGGGCTGAGAGTGGGCATGCGCCCTGACCCTTGAACCTGATCCGGCTCGTACCGGCGGAGGGACGGGAACCAGTGGCCGCTGCTCACAGGCAGCATCGGTCAGCCGCACCATCGTCGGGACCACGGGTCGCCTCCCCTTTCAGGAGCGACAGCGATGAACGCACCCGTCCGTCCCAAAGATCTTCCCAACAACAATCCCGCCAGCGTGACCACCGGCCCCGTGCAGGGCTCGCGCAAGGTCTATGCGGAGGCGCCCGGCCGCCCCGACATCCGCGTGCCCTATCGGGAGATCGCCCTCTCCGACCCGAAGGAGGAGCCGGTGCGGGTCTACGACCCGTCGGGTCCCTACACCGAGACCGATGCGGCCATCGACCTTGAGAAGGGTCTGGCCCCGGTCCGCGAGCCGTGGATCGTCGGGCGCGGCTACGCGGCGGTGAAGCCGCGCGAGGTGAAGCCGGAGGACAACGGATTCGCGGCCGCCGACAAGCTCGTGGCGCCGTGCCCCGCCGAGCGGACGATCCGCCGGGCCGAGCCGGGGCAGCTGGTGACGCAGTACGAATTCGCCCGCGCCGGGATCATCACGGAAGAGATGATCTACGTGGCGCATCGCGAGAACGCCTGTCGTGCGCAGATGCTGGAGCGGGCGGAAGCCGCGCTCGCCGACGGCGACAGCTTCGGCGCGGCGGTGCCGCCCTTCATCACGCCCGAATTCGTCCGCGACGAGGTGGCCCGCGGCCGCGCCATCATCCCGGCCAACATCAACCACCTCGAACTCGAGCCGATGGCGATCGGCCGCAATTTTTTGGTGAAAATCAACGCCAATATCGGCAACTCGGCGGTGACGTCTTCCGCGGCTGAGGAAGTCGAAAAACTGGTCTGGTCGATCCGCTGGGGTGCGGACACGGTCATGGACCTCTCGACGGGGCGCAACATCCACAACATCCGCTCGTGGATCGTGCGCAACTCCCCCGTCCCGATCGGCACCGTGCCGATCTATCAGGCGCTGGAAAAGGTCGGCGGCGACCCGCTGAAGCTCGATTGGGAGGTGTTCAAGGACACGCTCATCGAGCAGGCCGAGCAGGGCATCGACTACTTCACGATCCATGCCGGCGTGCGGCTGGCCCATGTGCCGCTCACCGCGCGGCGCACCACCGGCATCGTGTCGCGCGGCGGCTCGATCATGGCGCGCTGGTGCCTCGCCGGGCACCGCGAATCGTTCCTCTACGAGCGGTTCGACGAGATCTGTGACATCATGCGGGCCTATGACGTGTCGTTCTCCCTCGGCGACGGCCTGCGCCCCGGCTCGATCGCGGATGCCAACGACGCGGCCCAGTTCGCCGAGCTGGAGACCCTGGGTGAGCTCACCAAGATCGCCTGGGACAAGGGCTGCCAGACCATGATCGAGGGCCCCGGCCACGTGCCGATGCACAAGATCAAGGTCAACATGGAGAAGCAGCTGCGCGAGTGCGGCGAGGCGCCGTTCTACACGCTTGGCCCGCTGACCACCGACATCGCTCCGGGCTACGACCACATCACCTCGGGCATCGGCGCGGCGATGATCGGCTGGTTCGGTACGGCGATGCTCTGCTACGTCACGCCGAAGGAGCATCTCGGCCTGCCGAACCGCGACGACGTGAAGACCGGCGTCATCACCTACAAGATCGCCGCGCACGCCGCCGACCTCGCCAAGGGTCACCCCGCCGCGCAGCTCCGCGACGACGCCCTCAGCCGCGCCCGGTTCGACTTCCGTTGGGAGGACCAGTTCAACCTCTCGCTGGATCCCGACACGGCGCGCGCCTACCACGACGAGACCCTGCCGAAGGACGCGCACAAGGTCGCCCATTTCTGCTCGATGTGCGGCCCGAAATTCTGCTCGATGAAGATCACGCAGGATCTGCGCGCCGACGTGCTCGCCATGGAGGAGGCCGGCATCGTCATCGGCCAAGCCCAACCGATGAGCGACGCCGAGCGCCAGGCCGGCATGGCGGCCAAGTCGCAGGAGTTCCTGGAAGAGGGCGGCAAGCTCTACGTCGACGCGGCGGAGTAAGCCGCGCGTGAAATGCGGGATGGCCGTCCGGCGGGCGGCCATCCTCGCAGAACCGATCGAGCGATGCGAATTCGCGAAAACTCTTCAGGGTATCTTTACGGATCGGTGAGGCTGGCGGCCGTCCCCGGGGGACAACCGGCGGGCCTTAAGACTCCGGTAGCGCTGCACGCAATCTCCTGAGGTCCGGCCTCGCGCCGAAACCGAAGGAATGCAGCCATGGACCCGATCAGGGCCGCGGCCTCGACGCCGCCCGTCTCAACCGCACCCATCACCCCCATCCGGCCGGTTGGGGAAACCGTTCGCGACGAGGCTCCCGCCTCCCGCGTGCTCGACCCCGCGGTCACCGTGGCGGTGAGCCCCGAGAGCACGGAAGCGAAACCGTCCGAGCCGGATCGGCGGGCCTATATCCGCGATGCGGAGAGCCAGAGCCTCGTTTTCCGGGTCACCGATCCGCAGACCGGCGACGTGGTGATGCAGATCCCCGACGAAGTGATCCTCAAGGCGCGGGCCTACGCACGGGAAGCCGCGCCGTTTCTGGGTGAACGCGTCGCCAAGACGGCCTGACCGACTGCCCAGCGACATCGCCCGTCCGACGCCCTCCGACGCGACAGAACGCTCGGAGGTGCGGGCACCCGCGCGCCGCGACATCCTACGGCGAATAACGCCCGGACAGCACGTCGCCGCCGAAGGCGAGGCTATTCGGCGGCTCTGATTCGATTCGGCGTGCGGTCAGCCAGCGTTTACGCCCCCGGCCCGGCGTCGCCCTGAAGCCCCGCGGCGATGTGGTTGTTGAGCGAGACCAGCGACTCGATCTTCTGCGCCGTCGGCTCGATCATCGTGTCCAGGATCGTATGGAACACGTAGGCCGAGAGCTGCGCCATGCTGGTGCGGACCTCGACGGGGAGCGGGCTGCTCGGCTCGGTCGCGGCGGAGGCCAGGATCGTCCAGACACGCTGGTTGAACGTCAGCGCGTCGTTGAGAGCCGGCCCCGCCTCGACCTGTGAGCCGAGGGACTGGAGACGGCCGGCGGCCTTCAGCAGAACGGCCGCCTCGGCTTCTCGAGGGGAGAGCGCCACGCGCGAAGCCTTCGCATAGGCATTGGCCGCGTACTGCATTGTTGGTGTTCTCCCTGCGCCGCCCTCGGCCGATCGCAGGCGAATCAATGCATCGTTTTTGTTAAAAGCCGGTATGCGAGCAATCTGCCCCATTGGCGCCCCGAAAGCGGGTGAGTGCTTCGGCGTGGCGGCCGTTGAGGCCAGTCCGTGCCGCATCGGGTCCGGAACCCGTTTCAGATGACGAACTTCTTTCTCGGATTGATGGCTGGCTGCATCATCGCCGGCGTCGTCACCATCACCGCTGCGCGGCACCCGGCGGTCCAAGTGCGGCTCGGCCTCGTGCCGCCCGCTCAGGCGGCGGTCGTCGTCGCACCCCGCCCCGAGACGCCCCGCTGCCCGGTGCCGAAGACGGCGAACCAAGTCGGCAATCCGGAGATGCTGTTCTCGCGTAGCCGCCTCTGGTCGGTCGCCCCCTGAGGCGGGCCTCAACTCCTTGAGACAGACCTCACGAAACCTGGGCGTTCGCTTCGCCGGGCGCGATGGCGTGTTTCACGCGAGCGCCGCGCCGTCCTGATGCCGCTCTCACCGAGCGGAAGCGGTGTCAGACGCTGCTGCTGAGCAGGAACATCACCATCGTCGTCGCAACAGTGCTGCCGAGGAAGCCGAACAGGGCCGCGGCGAACGAGGGACCGGTCCGCGTTTCGGCGGCGGGCTGACGGAGGGCGTTGTCGGTGGCGATCATGGCAAGACCCTAAAAGGAGGAGAGGAGTTTTCCGGCGCGAAGCGATCGGTTTCGTTGCGATAGACCTGCGCTTCACGGTGACGCTTGGCGGTGCGGGACCACACGCCGGCCCGCGGACGGATCCGGCTTTCGCAGCATCGAGTTACAGGCAGCTTCGACCCGCGGGGCGCGGGTCAGCCCCGGTCAGTCGCAGCGGTTGACCTGCTTGGCCGCGCGCAGGGACCGGAGTTCGCTGCGCAGATCGATCGAGACGATGTCGGCCCCGCAATCCTCGAAGGCGTCCTGCGCCTCGTGGTAGCGGTCGCCGATCTCGTCGAGGGTGTCGCAAACCCGGTCGTGATTGCCGAGACGCGCTTCCTGGCGCGCCTGATAGCGCAGCGCGCTGGCTTCTTGGATCTTCCGGCGGCCATCGAGGCAGCCGGGGGCCGCGAGCGCGGAGGAAACGAGAGAGACGCCGACGAGGGAGGCCGCAAGGCCGGCGAAAACGGTGTGTCGCATGAGGTGACGCATGGGGCAGACCGAAGCTGTTCGACAGAAGTCGTGAAAAGGTTAAGGAGCGCTCAACACACAGGCGTCTCAGTGTCTTCACTGATCCTGCCGCGACGTTGCCGTCCGTCTTGGCTTCTGAACGGTGACGCTAAGCCGATGGTTCCGAAACTCGCCCGCGGGATCTGCCAAGATTCTTGGAGGCTTCCTCGACGATTCTTGGTGGAACATTCGGCGCACTGGGATTCGATCGACACCCCTATCCCTCGGCGGAAGCCTTGCGACCGAGATCCGGCCCGGCGCGGTTTCGGCGCGCCGTCTCCGACACACGCCCGCGGCGCGAGACGAGAATCTGGTCGAGGGTGACCGGCGCTAAGCCCTGCGCATCGACGCCCACATCGTATTGTCGCGGAATTGGCTTGAGCCGGCCGTGGGAATGGCCGTGCAGGTTGATCGCGCCGCGGCCGAGGCCATTCCAGGTCCGGAAGGCGTAGTGGCACAGCACGAGCCGGCGGCCCTCGACTTCGGTCTCCGCGTAATGCGCCACCGAGGTCCAGCCGGGCGCCGAGAGGGTGGCGGGGCCGTCATTGTTGCCGACGATGAGGTGCTTGTGGCCGTTGAGCGCGCCGAGCAGGGCCGCGATGCGCTCCGGGGGAGGGCCGAGGGCGAAGTCGCCGAGATGCCAGACGGTGTCGTCCGGCCCGACGACGGCGTTCCAGGTCTCGACCAGGGCCGCGTCATGGGCCGGCAGATCTGGAAAGGGGCGCCTGTCGATCCGCAGGATCCGGGGGTCGCCGAAATGCGTGTCACTCGTGAAGAAGGTGGTCATCCGCCGCGCTGTCCGGTGTGAGCGGGACAACGCGGCGGACGGGAGAACGATGCCGGCCTAACGCCCAGGGCTGAAGCGCAGCGGCACGGTGACGGCGAGGCTCGGCTGCGTCACCCCGGCGGGGGCGGGCGGCAGGCCGCCGCGCACCGCCGCGAGCGCGGCGCTGTCGATGGCGCCGACCCCGCTGCTGCCGGTCACGGCCGCGCCGCTCACCGCGCCGGAGCGGCTCACGGTGAACCGCACGGTCGCGACGCCGCCGCTGGTGCCGGCCGCGGCCTCGCGGTTCATCCGGCCACGGATCGTCGCGGCGATGGAGCCCTTCCAGGCGGCCATGGCGTTGGGATCGCTCGCCGCGGCGGCCGTGCCCGTCGCGCTCTGACGCGAGGTGGCGGCGGAGTTGCGCTGCGCATTGCCCGCCTGCGCGGCCTGGGCACGCCGGGCGGCATCGCGCTCCGCCTTCGCCTTGGCGGCCTTGATCCGCGCTTCCTTCTGCGCCTCCTCGCGCTTCTTCTCGAGGATCTCCTGGCGGCGTGCCTCGCGCTCGGCCTCGCGCTTCTTCTCCAGGGCGGCCTTGCGGCGCTCCTCGATCTTGGGATCGGGCTTAGGCCGCTCCGGCACCTTCGCCACCACGGGCGGGGGCGGCGCCAGCGGCTCCGCCTCCTGCGCCTCGGAGGCGATGATCTGCTCCTCGGGCGGCGGGGGCAGCGTGTCGGGCGGAACCTCCGTGACGGCTTCCGGCGGCGGAGGCGGCGGCTGTACCTCCTCCGGCATCACCTCCGTCATCTCGGGGGGAGGCGGGGGCTTCACCTCGTCCGGGGTCTCGACCGGCTCGGCCGTCTCCGGCTCGCCCTCGGGCTTGGCCTCCTCGGGGATCGCCTCGGACTGCGCCGTCTGGGCGGGGGCCTGGGTCTCGGCCTCCGCCATCTGCGGCGCGAGATCGATGGTGATCTCCTGCTCGCCCGGGGGCGCGGGCGGTGTCAGATGCAGATAGGTGATGCCGATCAGCCCCGCGGCGTGCAGGGCCAGGGCCAGGGCGAAGGCGGCCGCGAGGCGCCCCTGGCCGCCTCCCTCGGACGGGCCCGAGGGCAACCCCTGCCCAGCGTAAGCGGGCACGGGAGCCGGCATCGGGGCAGATGTCGGGGCCTGCATCGGCGGCATGGGGGCGGCCTTCGGAGCTGGCTTGGGAGCGGCCATCGGCTTAACGGGGCGTCCCTGGGGCCGGCGCGCCACCCGCCGATTGGGCAATCAGCGAGACCTTGGTGAAGCCCGCCTGACCGACGAGGCCCATCACCTCCATGATCCGGCCGTAGGGCACCTCCCGGTCGCCGCGCACGAGCACGACCTGATCCGGGTTCTCCGCCCTGAGCTGCTTCAGGCGCGGCAGGATCGTCTCCGGCGTGAAGCCGTCCTTGGCGATGAACGGATTGCCGTCCTTGTCGATGGAGACTTCGAGCGGCTTCTGCGACTGCGCCACCTTGGCGGCGGTCGTCTTCGGCAGTTGCACCGGCACGCCCGTCGTCATCAGCGGCGCGGCCACCATGAAGATGATCAGCAGCACCAGCATCACGTCGACCATCGGCGTGACGTTGATCTCGGACATCGGCGTCGCGTCGAGGCCGTCCTCGTCGTCGCTCGCCGAACGCGCGGTTCCCATGGCCATGGCTTCGCCCTTCCGGGTGTCGGCGGCCGCC
The DNA here is from genome assembly GCA_900234795.1 of Methylorubrum extorquens. Classification (NCBI taxonomy): domain Bacteria; kingdom Pseudomonadati; phylum Pseudomonadota; class Alphaproteobacteria; order Hyphomicrobiales; family Methylobacteriaceae; genus Methylorubrum; species Methylorubrum extorquens. The sequence continues at coordinate 4,122,268 of LT962688.1, read as the reverse complement.
CGCCGAGCTGAGGCGGGCGCCGCGAAGGTTTCAGGGGGTCGGCGAAGAAGCGGATTACTCGGCCGCCGCGGCCCGGGCGTGGGGGCCGCGATCACGGGCAAGGCGGTTGCCGAGCACCGAGATGCAGGAGACGAAGCTCGACTGGATGCGGGCGACGTCGCCGGAGAGCTTGTTGTAGGCCATCACTGCCGGGATCGCGACGACGAGGCCGATGGCGGTGGCGAACAGAGCCTCCGCGATGCCGGGCGCCACCACCGCGAGGCTGGTGTCCTGGCTCTTCGCGATCGACGAGAACGAGTTCATGATGCCCCAGACCGTGCCGAACAGGCCGACGAAGGGGGGCGGTGGAGCCGGAGGTCGCCAGCAGCGGCAGCCCGCCCTGGAGACGCTTCACCTCCAGGCTAAGCGCGCCCTTCATCGCCCGCTCGATCCGCTCGCGGCGCTCGGCCCGGCTCTCGCTCGGATCCTGGTCGCGCCACGCGTCGAGCCCCGCCTTGACCACGTGGCCGGCGATGCCCTTCTGCCCGGTATCGATGGTGCCCTCCGAGCGGACCATCGCATCGAAGGCCTTGGCCTGCCGCTTGGCGGCGGAGAGGCGCACGATCTTCTCGAAGACGACGGTCCAGCAGGCGAGCGAGGCCACCACGAGGAGAATCATCACGCTTTTGACGATCGGGTCGGCCTGAAGGAACAGACCGATGAACGACATGTCGTGGGCTGCAGCGACCGCCTCGGCGGGCACGGACGTCGGATCCATGTGTGACTCCTCGTGGCTCCAATAGGCGTCCGTCGCACCCGGTCGAACCGGTGGGACGGCCGTGGCCGGCCTCAGCGATCGAAGGCGGCCGATGTCTTGGTGGCGGGCTCGATCCGCTCCAGGCAGGTCTCGCGGGTGGCGTCACCGCCCTCGCAGGCGAGCACGTCGTTGAGCAGAAGGCGGCCGATTTTCGGGCAGGCGAGGCCGGCGAAATCGAAGAGCCGCACCACGGTCTTCTTCTCTTGGACCGGGCCCAGCTCGACGGCGAGGCGCTTCTGGGCAACGCCCTCAGTGTCGAAGGCGAACAGATCGACCTTGAGCGACTTCAGCGCGGGTCCGCGGCTGTTGTCGACGAGCATGTAAGTGCGGCAGGCCTCGCCCGCGGGCTCGAGCCGGTTCAGTTCGATCTTCAGGGCAGGAGCGTCCGATTTGGCCGGCGGCGTCGCGTCCTGTGCCATCGCGACGGGGATCGCGGTGATCAGCGCTGCGGCGAGGACGGCACCCGCGAGGAGGCGTCCCCCGATCCCGCCGCGTCCCGGCCCTGCATCGCTCATTCCCCAGCCTTCCTGAATCACGACGATCTCATCTCCCCAATCTCGCGCCGCCCCGGAGATCCGGAGCGGGCCGCTTGACCCGAAGGCCGAAGGACTGCCGCTGTCCCGCCGACATTCGCTTCGCCATGGTTTCGACGGTGCCAAGAGGCGCCGTCGTCCGGGTCGAGACCACCGTGACGCGATCTCCACCGCATGGCGATGTGCGGATACAGCAAAGGTCACGTCCGGCGCTCGTCACAGCACCGTGTACGTTTCCGGGCGTGCCTATCCGACAAGCAGGGTACCGATCAAGGTTTGCAAAGAATTTCAGAGCAATTCCAAACTATTGGAGAAGGCAGGCAAGCGAACTGGGATTTCTCATTTGTCCCGGCGTAATTGCCGGTTTGTCCCGAATTGCCGTTCTCCGCGCTTCGCCGACCGCATGGCTGACCACCCTTGATCGGCATCAGCCCGCTTTCCATATCCCGTCTCAAGAGCGCTGCCGCGAGGCGGGCTCGAGACCGCAAGGTGCCGCCAAGGGCTCGACGCCGTTCGATCCCCCAGGGCCTTGCCGGAGGTTTGAGCGACGATGACGCGGCCGTCCCCGTTCGGGTACCCATTCCTGCTCGGCTTCGACGAGATCGAGCAGGCACTCGATCGTGTCTCGAAGGCCGCCAGCGACGGATATCCGCCCTACAACATCGAACGTGTCACCCGCAGCGAACGCGAGCCCGGACGCTTGCGTATCACGCTCGCGGTGGCCGGCTTTACGCAGGATCAGCTCGACGTCTCCTTGGAGGAAAATCAACTGGTCGTGCGGGGGCGGCAGGTCGACGACAAGTCCCGTCACTACCTGCACCGCGGCATCGCGGCGCGGCAGTTTCAGCGGGCCTTCCTCCTTGCCGACGGCATGGAGGTCTTGGGCGCGGAGCTGTCGAACGGGCTGCTGGCGATCGATCTCGCACGGCCGGAGCCGGAGCGCATCGTGCGCAAGATCGCGATCGCCGCCAAGGATCCGTGATCCTGAACGGCGACCCTGACCTACGCAGCCTACGGACGATGCGACTGAGCCGCGTCGATGCATCGCAGGCTGCGTCGCCCGTCTCTCGGGCCTCCACCCCATCCCGGATTTGTCGCTGCCGATGTGCAGGACCATATCCGGTTCAACGCTCTGCCTCGGAAGGAGGGCATTCCATGACCACGGCCACAACCGACCTGACCATCGACACGACCGCCAACCCCGCCATCGACCCGGCGGAGTTCGCCGCACTCGGCGAGGGGCACATCGCCTATGTCCGCCCGATCCGTTCGGACGAGGTGCGTAGCCTGTTCCCGCAGGCCCCGGAGATGACCCCCGGACTCGACCTGTTCGCCCTGCTCTCCGCGAGCGGCGCGCCGATCCTGCTGACGGATTCCCGCGAGGTCGCCGTGGCGAACGCCATGGCCCACCAGCTCTTCCCGGTGAGCCTGCACTAGAGCCGTCTCCCCGCCGCTCGGCGGGGGCGCATCAGGCCATCGCCGCGACCGTGCGCACGAGGAGGTCGATATCCTCGGGCCGCGACAGGCGGTGGTCGCCATCCTTGATCAGTGTCAGCCGCGTACCCTGCGCGGGCAGGCGCTCAAGAATCCGCAGGGCATGCGGATAGGGCACGTCCGGATCGGCCATGCCCTGAAGGATGTGCACCGGGCAGCCCAGCTCCAGGCTTGCATCCAGCAGCAGGTGACGTCGCCCGTCCTCGATCAGCGCCATGCGGATCGGGTCGGGCTTCGGGGCATAGGGCGTCTCCCGATACCACACGCCGTCGCGCTCCAGGGTCTGCCGGACCTCGGGCGGGAAGGCGTCCCACATCAGCGCCTCGGTGAAGTCGAGGGCGGGGGCGATCAACACCATTCCGCCGAGATCCGCCCCGCGCCGCGCCCGCTCGCGGGCGACGAGACAGGCGATCCAACCGCCCATGGAGGAGCCGACGAGGATCGGCCGCTCGTTGGCGTAGCGGTCGATGACGGCGCAGGCGTCGGCGAGCCAGTCGGAGATGGTGCCGTCCTCGAAGCGCCCCTCCGACTCGCCGTGTCCGGAATAGTCGAATCGCACCATGCGCCGGGCGTTCTGCGCAGCCCAGGCGTCGAGGGCGGCGGCCTTCGTCGCCCGCATGTCGGAGCGGAAGCCGCCGAGCCAGACCACGGGCGGTCCCTCGCCCTCGCGAACCCGCACCGCCAGCCGGCGCGGGAAGGGGCCTTCGATATCGAGCGTCACGAGGGGCAATTCGCCCGGCGAAGTCTCCGGATCGCTCACTGGCGCGGAAATCCTGTGATTCTGAAACAACTCGGCGACGCTTCGTTTACCGAACCGTAAAGCCGCGGGGACAATCCTTACCTCATGACCCAATCCCAAGCGACCGTCCCGGCACGGGTGACGCGATGAGCGGAGGCAGCCTGTCCGGCGGCCCGGTGCAGTTGTCCGAGGCTTCGCCGTTGGCGGGCGTCACGGTGCTGCAGATCATCCCGGCGCTCGAGGCGGGGCGCCGAGCGCACCACCGTTGACGTCGCGGCCGCCCTCGCCGAGGCCGGCGCGCGGCCGCTGGTGGCCACGGAGGGCGGGCGGCTCGTCGGCGAGTTGCAGGCCAAGGGCGGGATCTGGGTGCCGTTCCCGGCCAACACCAAGAACCCGTTCGCCATGGCGCTCAACGTCGAGCGCCTCGCCCGGCTCTGCCGCCGCGAGAACGTACAGATCCTGCACGCCCGCTCCCGCGCCCCGGCCTGGGTCGCGCTTGGCGCCGCGCGCCGGCTGAAGCTGCCCTTCGTGACGACCTATCACGGCAGCTATTCGGGCCGGACCAGCGTCAAGGTTCTGTACAATTCGGTGATGGCGCGGGGCGATGTCGTGATCGCCAACTCGCACTACACCGCCGACCTGATCCGCCGGACCCATCCCGACCAAGCCGGCGGCCGGATCAGCGTGATCCACCGCGGCACGGATCTGGCGGCGTTCACACCCTCGGCGGTCGCGGCGGCACGGGTCGAGAGCCTTCGCCGGGCCTGGAACGTGGCGCCGCACGAGCGGGTCGTGCTGCTCGCCGCCCGGCTCACCGCCTGGAAGGGCCAGCGGGTGCTGATCGAGGCCGCCGCGCGCCTGCGCGAACTCGGCCTTACCGACTTCGCCGTCGTGCTCGCGGGCGATCCGCAGGGACGCACTGCCTATGAGCGCGAACTCGACGCGCTGATCGAGACGCGCGGCCTGTCGGGCATCGTGCGCCGGGTCGGCCATTGCACCGACATGCCTGCGGCCTTCCGCGCGGCTTCCGTCGTCGCGGTCCCCTCGGTGGAGCCGGAAGCGTTCGGCCGCTCGGCGGTCGAGGCGCAGGCGCTCGGCATTCCGGTGGTCGTCTCCGATCTCGGCGCCGTGCCCGAGACCGTGCTGGCGCCCCCCGATGTCGAACTCGGCCAGCGCACCGGCTGGCGGGTGCCGCCCGGCGATGCCGCAGCTCTGGCTGAGGCGCTGAAGGACGCGCTCTCGCTCGGCGCCAGCGCCCGCGACGGCCTCGCGCGCCGGGCGCAGGCACATGTCGAGGCGAATTTCTCGCTCGATCGCATGATCGAGAGCACCCTGAACGTCTACGCCGACCTTCTGAACCGAGCCAAAACGTGACAGGGTGAACCGAAATCAGTCCCGCGAGTTGACTCGGCAAGAAGATTTGCCAAGTTAGTGCCGTCCGGCAGCGCCGGATCAATCGGTGGCCGGGGCTCGCCAGACGCGGTGGCTCTCAGGCTGCCGTTTTGTCGTTGATACAGGAGAACTGAGCCATTCGCAGACCAATGAGAGCCATGCCGGCCCCGCAGAAGGACGGGCCGCGCGCAAACCGGGACATACGCGGCGTCCGCGACGTCCAGCTCATCGACCAAGATGGGCAGAACCGGGGTGTCGTGCCCTTCTTCGACGCGCTGGCCATGGCTGAGGAGGTCGGCCTCGACCTCGTCGAAATCGCGCCGAATTCGGTCCCTCCCGTCTGCAAGTTCCTTGATTACGGGCGCTTCCGCTTCAACGAACAGAAGAAGCAGAACGAGGCCCGCAAGAGGCAGAAGACGGTCGAGGTGAAGGAGATCAAGCTCCGTCCCGGCATCGACAAGCACGATTACGAAGTGAAGATGAAGGCCGTTCAGCGGTTCTTCGAGGAAGGCGACAAGGTCAAGGTCACCCTCCGCTTCCGCGGCCGCGAGATCGCCCACCAGGATATCGGCCTCCGGCTCTTGGAACGCGTGAAGCAGGAAACCCAGGAGATCGCGAAGGTCGAGAGCGAGCCGATGCTCGAAGGCCGCCAGATGATCATGATCCTGGCGCCGCGCTAACCGCCCCGGCCCCGGCCTCTCCGCGATCCCGCGGAACAGGCTCGTCCGCAAATGCGCTGCTCCCTCGCGGGGGCGGCGCATTTTTTGTTTTGCGTCGAAGGATGAGGGCTCCGCGCGGCGGAATGACTGGACGGGGCTTTAGAGTGCCGACGGCCCCGAAAGATGAGGCCGCCGGCGACACGTAAAGAGACTTATTTCAGCATCGCGATCTGCACGTCGCCGACGCGCCGCGTCACCGACACCGTCACGTCGTTGCCGTGGCGGTGCAGGCGGATATCCGCCCGCGAGTCGCCGAGTTTGAGGTTGAACAGCTCCACCGCGTCGAGGAAGCGCGGCAGGATCGGGTTGCGGAAGCGGATGCGGTTGCGGGCTTGGTCGATTTCGAGCCCGAGACAGGCGGCCAGGAAGGCGAAGGGCGCCGCCGCCGCCCAGGCCTGTGGCGAGCAGGCCACGGGATAGCTCACGGGCCCGCGCTGGCGCCGCCGCATGAAGCCGCAGAACAGCTCCGGCAGCCGCTTCTGGTCGTAGTACAGGCTCGTGTCGAACATTCCCTCGAACACCAGCGCCGCCTCCTCCTTGAGGCCGTAGCGGGCGAGACCGAGGGCGCAGATCGCGTTGTCGTGCGGCCAGATCGAGCCGTTGTGGTAAGACATCGGATTATAGCGCGCCTCGCCCTTGGCGATGGTGCGGATGCCCCAGCCGTTGAACCCGTCGTTGGACAGAAGCTGCGCCGCGACGCCCGCGGCCCGCTTCGGCAGGGCGATATCGGTGAACAGGGCGTGGCCGGTATTGGAGGAGCGCACGGCGCATTGGCGCTTCGCGCCATCGAGCGCGAGCGCATAGGTGCCGATCTCCTCGCACCAGAACGCCTTGTCGAAGTTCTCGCGAAGGGTGTTGGCGGCGGCCGAGAGCCGGACCGAAAGGTCGTCCTCGCCGAGCATGCTCGCGAGCCGCGCCGCACCGCGCTTGGCGGCGTAGACGTAGCCCTGAACCTCGCACAGGGCGATCGGCCCCTTGGCCATGGCGCCGTCGGCATGGAAGATCGAATCGTGGCTGTCCTTCCAGCCCTGGTTGGCCAGCCCCTGCTCGGTCTCGCGGGCATATTCGACGAAGCCGTCGCCGTCGCGGTCGCCGTATGTGTCGATCCATTCCAGCGCCAGCTTGAGCTGCGGCCAGATCGCCCGGATCGTGTCGAGGTCGCCCGTCACCTCATGATATTGGGCCGCCAGCATCACGAAGAGCGGCGTGCCGTCGATGGTGCCGTAATAGTGCCGGAAGGGCACCTCGCCGAGCATCGCCATCTCGCCGCGGCGGGTCTCGTGGAGCACCTTGCCGGGCTGGGCGTCGGCGGCCGGATCGACTTCCTTGGCTTGCGTCGCCGCGAGGAAGCGCAGCACGCCCTTGCCGAAATTCGGGTCGATCCAGAGCGCCATCATCGCCGTGATGATGCCGTCGCGCCCGAACACCGTGGAGTACCAGGGGATGCCGGCGAAGGGGTAGATGCCCTCCTGCGTCCGGGTCGCCAGCATGTAGAGGTCGGCGGTTGCCCGGCAGAGGCCCTCGTTGAACTGATCGTTCGAGGAAATGATCGTGGTGATGCCGGCAGTGATCTGGCGCTGGTCGCGGCGATTGTCGCGGTAGGCGCGGGCGAAGACACGCCCCTCGCCCAAGGACCGGTCCGGCTGCTCAGCCAGGCTGCCCGCCGCCCGCGACAGGGCTGCGGCGGCGGATTCGCCCGCCCGCTCGGGGCCCGGCGCGCTGGTATAGGCGCGGTGCGATTGGCACACGACGCGGATGAACAGCGAGGTGTTGGCTCCGGGCTCCAGTTCGACCACGAACTCGGCCTTGCCCGGCTCCAGCGTGTGCGGCTTCGGCCCGAAATGCAGCGAGGTGGTGCGCACCATCTCGTCGAGGCCGGCGTAGCGGAACTGCACCTCGGTCTCGCTGCGGCGCTCGACGGTCCGCTTGCCGCGGTTGGCCCGGTCCGAGCCGCGCACCTCGAACAGATCGCGGTAATCGGCGTCGAACGTCACGCCGATGCGCAGGCGACGGCGGCGGGTGTCGTAGTTGCGCAGGCCGATCCGGTCGTAGCAGGCGCCCTTGAACAGGAACTTGGTGCGCTCGATGGCGATCAGCTCGCGGGGAATCGCGGTCTCGTCGCCCGCGTCGAGCCGGATATCGGGGGTGGTGAGATCGACGCTGAGCGCCCCGTTGTCGTCCTGGATCGCCGAGGACAGCATCATCGGCCGCTCGTCCTCGATCGTCAGCGCGAGGCGCGAGAGGTAGCGCGTGTCCTGGAAGTAGAGGCCCTCCGGCCCCGGAACCCAGCCGATGTCGCCGTAGCTGTCGAGCACGGCGAAGGCCTCGCCGTATTTGAGGGCGCGTAAGGGGCGGTCCACCAGGGAGGCCTGCGCCTCGATATGATACTGCGGCAGGTTCTCGTCAGCGTCGAGGAAGCCGAACCGCGAGGCCGTCTGTCCCTCGGAGCCGTCGGCGTGGAGATGGGCTGCGTCGTCCTGTGCCGCCATGCGAAGCGCCTTTTTGCCGTTGATCCGATGCGAGCGAGGTGACCCTCGCAAATCGAAGGCCGCCGATCGCCTTATAGCGACCGGCGGCCCTGTCGGACCCATTCAGTTAGGCGCTCTGCCGGCCCCGGCGAGGGCCGGGGCGGGTTTTCGTCGAGCGGTTAGGCCGGCATCGCGGCGACGTGGATCGGGCCATGGGCCGAACCGTTCAGCTCACCGTACTGGGGCGAGAAGGCGCCGGCGGCGGGCATCTTGAGCACGTTTCCCTGGCCGGCCAGGAGCTGCTCGTAGGCCGAGACGTACTTGCGGACCATGACCTCGGCGGTGAAGCGGCCCTCGAAATGGGCGCGGACGCCGGCACGCGGCAGATCCTTGACCTTGCGGCACGCCTCGATCGCCTCGTCCATCGAGTTGACGATGAAGCCGCTGACGCCGTCCTTGATGACTTCCGGTACCGAACCGTTGCCGAAGGCGATCACGGGGGTGCCGGCCGACATCGCCTCGATCATCACGAGGCCGAAGGGCTCCGGCCAGTCGATCGGGAAGGCGAGCGCGAGGGCGTTGCCGAGGAAGTCCTTCTTCTGCTCCTCGTTGATCTCGCCGATATACTCCACCAGCGGGTGATGGATCATCGGCTCGATCTTCTCGTCCCAATACTCCTGGTCGGCCTTGTCGACCTTGGCGGCGATCTTCAGAGGCGTGCCGGAACGGATCGCCATCTCGATCGCGCGGTCGGGGCGCTTCTCGGGCGAGATGCGGCCGAGGAAGGCGAGGTAGCCGCCCTTGGCCTCCGGATAGTAGGGGCAGTTCTGCTTGGGCAGGCCGTGATGAATCGTGGCCAGCCAGTTAGAGCTCTCCGGCATCGGATCGCGCTGGTTGTCCGAGATCGAGACCAGGGGCATGCCGGTGAAGGTGTTGTAGACCGGCATGAAGTCCGGCACGTCCAGGCGACCGTGCATGGTCGTCAGGCACTTGTGATAGAGATCCTCGAACATCGGATACTGCAAGAGATCGATGTGGAAGTGGATCACATCGAACTCATGCGCCCGGCGATGCACGTGATGCAGCATGGCGAGGTGGCCCGCGGTGTGATCGCGGTAGCCGAGAAGGCGCAGGCCCTCCGGGTGGCAGGCGGCAAGCTTGGCCGAAGTCTGAGAATCACCGCTCGCGAACAAGGTCACGTCGTGACCCTGGCGAACGAGTTCTTCCGTGATCCACGATACGACACGCTCGGTGCCGCCATAGAACTTCGGCGGCACGGCTTCCGCGAGCGGGGCAACCTGGGCAATGCGCACGAAGACGTCTCCTGTGACAGGAAATAGGGATGTTGGCGAGACTAATGGGGGACGCGGCCTGAGCGGGACATGAACGAAACAGACAGCCAAGGTTTATGGTTCCGCCCCGCGCCTGGGGCGAGCGGCAATCTTTGCAACCCCACGGAATACCAGTTTTCCACATATGTTGGCCCGCCACGCAGGCCGGATCGCGCGGGTGCGGTTGCAGAGCATCAGACGGTATTGTACGTTGTCCGTACAATGACGACCTCATAATCCTCAGCTACCGTAACAGAGACACCGAAGCGCTGGACGTGCACGGTGTGTGCCATCGCCGCTGGCGATCCTTTCAAGCTGCGGCCGGGCGCAAGCTCGATATGCTGAACGCCGCCTCTGTCGTGAGCGACCTGCGCAGCCCGCCCGGCAACCGTCTGGAGAAGCTGTCGGGTGATCGCGAGGGCCAGTGGAGCATCCGCATCAACGATCAATGGCGCATCTGCTTCCGATGGGACGGTTCGGGGCCCGAGGATGTCGAGATTGTCGATTATCACTGAAGGAGGGTGCGGCATGCCTCGCATTAGATCTCATCCGGGCGAGATCCTGCTCGAAGAATACCTTCGACCCCTGGAAATGAGCGCCAACGCTCTGGCGAAGGCGATCGAGGTGCCAGCCAACCGCATCAGCGAACTTCTGCGCGGTCGCCGCGGGATGACCGCCGACACGGCCTGCCGCCTCGGCCGGTTCTTCGGGACCACGCCGGAATTCTGGATGAGCCTCCAGACCGCCCACGATCTGTCGAGGGCCGTCGCGGAGCACGACTATTCCACCTTGCGTGCTCTCGAAAGCGCCTGACGCCGCCGCCGAACGCTCAAGGGCGAATGTTGCGTCCGCGATCGATTGAAACCGGCGGATGTTTCTGCCATAAGCCGCCCGCGTCGAACCGCCCGGCCGATTAGGGCTGCCGTGGCGGTTCCCGTTGCTCCAGCAGCATCAAGCGCGAAGTCCCGGCCGCCGGCCGGATCGCTGTCGCGTTCAGGAGAGCGAAATGCCCAAGCTGAAGACGAAGTCGGGCGCCAAGAAGCGCTTCAAGATCACCGGCACCGGCAAGGTGATGTACGCCCAGGCCGGCAAGCGCCACGGGATGATCAAGCGGACCAACAAGCAGATCCGCAACCTGCGCGGCACGACGACCCTGTTCGAGGGCGATGCTGCCAACGTGAAGAAGTACTTCCTGCCGAACCAGCGGTAAGTCCTTCCACCCCTCGCGATCTGTTTTGTCTTAACGTTCCAGGAGATCTCCCATGGCCCGCGTCAAGCGTGGCGTGACCAGTCACGCGAAGCACAAGAAGGTTCTGAAGGCTGCCAAGGGCTACTACGGCCGCCGCAAGAATACGATCCGCATCGCCAAGCAGGCGGTGGAGAAGGGTCTGCAGTACGCCTACCGCGACCGCAAGAACAAGAAGCGCACCTTCCGCGCCCTCTGGATCCAGCGGCTCAACGCGGCGGTGCGCGAGCACGGCCTGACCTATTCCCGCTTCATCAATGCCCTGGCTCAGTCCGGCATTGAGGTGGACCGCAAGGCGCTGTCCGAACTCGCCATCCACGAGCCGGCCGCGTTCGCCGCCGTCGTCGAGAAGGCGAAGTCGGCCCTGCCGAAGGCCGCCTGATCGCTCCGCCGAACGGCGGAACGCTCGAAGCTCTGACAAGGCGCGGCGCGGCAAGCGCCGCGCCTTCTTCATTTCCGGCCGGGGCATGTCTGCCCGACGGCCCCGGCCCGCCCCCTTCGCGTGCTTGCAGGAATGCAAACGACGCGCGAAGGCAGCGCCGGACGACTGGCCAAGGACAGCGGTAATGGATCTCGACGCTCTCGAACGCGATCTTCTCGGGCAGATCGAGCAGGCCGGGGACGAGGCCGGCCTCGAAGCCCTGCGCGTCGCGGCACTCGGCAAGAAGGGCAGCGTCTCGGAGCTGCTGAAGACGCTGGGCGCGATGACGCCCGACGAGCGCAAGGAGCGCGGCCCTCTCATCAACGGCCTGCGCGACCGGGTGCAGGGCGCGATTTCTCAGAAGCGCGAGGCGCTGGCGAATGCCGCCCTCGATGCGCGGCTCGCCGCCGAGCGAATCGACGTGACGCTGCCCCTGCGCGAGGCGCCGGAGATCCGCGGCCGCATCCACCCGATCAGCCAGGTCATCGAGGAGATCACCGCGATCTTCGCCGATCTCGGCTTCTCGGTGGCGGAAGGGCCGGATATCGAGACGGACGAGCTGAACTTCACCGCGCTGAACTTCCCCGAAGGCCACCCGGCGCGGGAGATGCACGACACGTTCTTCTTACGCCCCGACCATCTCGGGCGGCGCAAGCTCCTGCGCACCCACACCTCGCCGGTTCAGGTGCGGACCATGCGCGCCAAGCAGCCGCCGATCCGCGTGATCATGCCCGGCCGCACCTACCGGCACGATTCCGACCAGACCCACACGCCGATGTTCCATCAGGTCGAGGGCCTCGTCATCGACCGCTCGGCCAACATCGCCAACCTGAAATGGGTGCTCGAATCGTTCTGCCGCGCCTTCTTCGAGGTCGAGAACGTGACGATGCGCTTCCGCCCCTCGTTCTTCCCCTTCACCGAGCCGTCGGCCGAGGTCGATATCCAGTGCTCGCGCAAGGGCGGAGAACTGCGCTTCGGCGAGGGCACCGACTGGCTGGAAGTTCTGGGCTGCGGCATGGTCCACCCCAACGTGCTGCGCAGCGGCGGCCTCGACCCGGATCAGGTCCAGGGCTTCGCCTTCGGCATGGGCATCGACCGCCTCGCCATGCTCAAATACGGCATGCCGGACCTGCGCCCCTTCTTCGAGGCGGATGTGCGCTGGCTGGAGCATTACGGCTTCCGGCCGATCGACGTGCCGAGCCTGGTCGGCGGCTTGACCGCCTGAGACCTGCCGCCCTGACTTTCGATCCCGGCCCGGTCCGCTCCGGCGGCCGCGAGGATGTTCTGAGATGAAATTCACCCTCTCCTGGCTCAAGGACCACCTCGACACCGAGGCCTCGCTCGACGCGATTGCCGAGTCGCTGACGCGGATCGGCCTCGAGGTCGAAGGCATCGAGGACAAGGCCGCCGCGCTTCGCCCCTACGTGATCGCGCGGGTCATCTCGGCCGAGCAGCACCCGAATGCCGACCGCCTGCGGGTCTGTCAGGTCGATGCCGGCGACGGCCAGCCGCTTCAGGTCGTCTGCGGGGCGCCGAATGCGCGCGCCGGCATGCTCTCGGTCTTCGCGCCACCCGGCACCTACGTGCCCGGCAAGGCCATCACCCTGTCGGTCGGCACGATCCGCGGGGTCGAGAGCCGCGGCATGCTCTGCTCCGGCGCGGAACTCGGCCTCGGCGACGACCATGACGGCATCCTCGATCTGCCCGCCGACGCGCCGGTCGGTACGCCCTACGCCCTCTGGGCCGGGCTCGACGATCCGGTCATCGAGATCAACCTGACGCCGAACCGCTCGGACTGCACCTCGATCCACGGCATCGCCCGCGATCTCGCCGCCACCGGCCTCGGCACCCTCAAGCGCGAGCCGATGCCGCCGGTCCGCGGCGAGGGGCCCTGCCCGGTGCCGGTCACGCTGGCCTTCGACGAGCACGACAAGGGTCTCTGCCCGCTCTTCGCGCTCCGTCTCGTGCGCGGCGTGACGAACGGGCCGTCGCCGGAGTGGATGCAGAAGCGCCTGCGGGCGATCGGCCTGCGCCCGATCAACGCGCTGGTCGACATCACCAACTACATGACCTTCGACCGCGGCCGACCGCTGCATGTCTTCGACGCGCGCAAGGTCGCGGGCGGTCTCACCGTGCGCCGGGCCGAGGAGGGCGAGAGCCTCGTCGCGCTCGACGGCAAGACCTACCGGCTCGATTCCGAGGCGGTGGTGATCGCCGACGGCAACGGCGTCAAGTCGATCGCCGGCATCATGGGGGGCGAGGCCTCGGGCTGCGACGAGACCACCACCGACGTGCTGATCGAGGCCGCGCTCTGGGACCCGCGCAACATCGCCCGCACCGGCCGCCGCCTCGGCATCATCACCGATGCCCGCTACCGCTTCGAGCGCGGCGTCGATCCGGCCTTCACCCTGCCGGGGCTCGACCTCGCCACCCGCCTCGTGATCGACCTGTGCGGCGGCAGCCCGAGCGAGGCGCGCATCGCCGGCGAGATCCCGGATCTCGACCGCGTCATCGATTTCCCCTGGACCGAGGTGCGGCGACTGGCCGGCATCGAGCTGTCGCGGGCCGAAATGAAGGTGACGCTGGAGTCGCTCGGCTTCCACATCTCCGGCTCGGGTGACCGGGTGAAGGTGCTGCCGCCGTCCTGGCGGCCGGACGTGGAGGGCAAGGCCGATCTCGTCGAGGAGATCGTGCGCATCGCCGGCCTCGACCGGATCGAGCCGAAGCCGCTGCCGCGCGTCGAGACGGTGGCGGTCGAGCCGATGCTCACCGTGCTGCAGCGGCGCGGCCGCCTCGCCAAGCGAGCGCTGGCGGGCCGCGGCATGCTGGAGGCGGTGACCTATTCCTTCGTCGCGCACGAGGATGCCCAGCTGTTCGGCGGCGGCGGAGCGGATCTGGCGCTCGCCAACCCCATCGCCGCCGACCTCTCCGACATGCGCCCGAGCCTCGTGCCGGGCCTGTTGCGGGCCGCGCAGCGCAACGCCGACCGCGGCTTCCCCGACACCGCCCTGTTCGAGGTCGGCCAGTGCTTCGCCAGCGACGAGCCGGAGGGCCAGAGCCTGCGCGCCACCGGCCTGCGCCGCGGCACGGCGCGCCATGCCGGCTCCGGGCGCCACTGGAGCGGCGCGGCGGAAGCGGTCGATGCCTTCGAGGCCAAGGCCGACGCGCTGGCGCTGCTCGCGGCGCTCGGCGTGCCGACCGGCGGGCTCCAGATCGTGGCCGGCGGGCCCGACTGGCTGCATCCGGGCCGCTCGGGCACGCTGCAATTCGGCCCGAAGAACGTGGTCGGCCATTTCGGTGAGCTGCATCCGCGGCTCCTGAAGGCGATGGACCTCAAGGGCACGCTGGTGGCCTTCGAGATCACCCTCGATTCCCTGCCGCTGCCGCGCCACCGGCCGACCAAGGCGAAGCCCGCCCTGGTGCTGCCCGACCTTCAGGCGATCTCCCGCGACTTCGCCTTCGTCGTCCCCCGCGACGTGCCCGCCGCCGACATCCTGAAGGCGGCGCAGGGCGCCGAGCGCAAGCTGATCACCGGGATCGAGGTGTTCGACCTCTATGAGGGCGCCGGCATTCCGGACGGGTCGAAGTCGGTCGCGGTCGCGGTGCGGCTGCAACCCTCCGAGCGCACCCTCACCGATGCGGAGATCGAGGCGGTGAGCGCCAAGATCGTCGCCGAGGTGTCGAAGAAGACCGGCGCGACCCTGCGCTCCTGATCGAGTTCGACCGAGGGAGACGGCCATGGATGCGGAACTCGTCGCGGATCTCACGCAGGAGAACCATCTCCCGGCCGAGGCGCTGAAGCGGGCTGCCCAGAATCCCGAGGCGGTCGCCGAACCCGTGCTCGCCCTGCTCGGGCGGGCTGCGGAGGATGCCGAGGCGATCGCGGACGAGGAGACCAACCTCCTGTTCTGGGGGCTGCACGCCCTGGCCGCCGCGCGCGACACGCGGGTCTTTCCGCTTCTGATGCGCCTGATGCGCCAGGACGGCGAGGCGGTCGACGGGCTTCTCGGCGACGCCTCGTCCGAGACGCTGCCGGCCGTGATCGCCTCGACCTTCGACGGCGACACCGCGGCGCTCGCCCGGCTGATCCTCGACAGCACCGCCGACGACTTCCTGCGCAACGCGGCCTTCGCGGCTTTGGGCTTCCTGACCCGCCAGGGCCGGATTCCGCTCGACGAGGCGGAAGCGCTGCTCGTGCGCTTCGACGAGGCGCGGGCGGCGGTCGAGGAAGCACCGGCCTGGATCGGCTGGGAAGAGGCGGTCGCCTATCTCGGGCTGAAGGCGCTCGCGCCGCGGGTGGAGGCGGCCCGGCGCGACGGTCGCATCACCGACGAGTTCAGCGACCTTCCGTGGTTCCGCAAGGCGCTCAAGCAGGCGAGCGCTGCGCCGCCGGACCTCAGCGCCTTCGATGCCCACCGTTACACCTATCTCGACGATCCGGTCGGCGCGCTGGGCTGGACCGCGGAATCCTACGGCCAGCCGGTCAAGAACCCGTTCAAGGATGTCGGCCGCAACGATCCCTGCCCCTGCGGCTCGGGCAAGAAGTACAAGAAGTGCTGCCTCACCGCGGCGGAAGCGGGTGCCCCGCCGGCTCGGCTGGCGGGCCTGTCCTGACCCCGTTCAGCGGGTTGTCCGGATCCCAGGCATAGGCCAGCGTCTCGAAGCGCATCGAGCGGGCATCCACCATTAGCAGGCGCCCGACCAGGGGCTCGCCGAAACCGGCGAGCGCCCGGATCACCTCCATTGCCATCAGCGAGCCCATCACGCCGGCGAGTGCTCCGAGCACGCCGGCCTCGGAACACGGCGCGACGCTGCCCGGCGGCGGCGGGCTCGGGAACAGGCAGCGATAGGTCGGGTTCGGTTCGCCCGTCGGTCCGGTCTCGTGCGCGCGGATCGTGGTGAGCGAACCGTCGAAGGCGCCGAGCGCCGCGGTCACCAGCGGTTTTTTGCCGGCAAAGCACGCATCCGAGACGGCGTAGCGGGTGGCGAAATTATCGGAGCCGTCGGCCACGAGATCGTAGTCGGCAAGCAGGGCAGGGGCGTTCTCGGGCGTCAGGCGGCAGGCATGGGTCTCGACATGCACATGCGGGTTGAGCCGGGCCACGGCCTCCGCCGCGCTCTCGACCTTCGGGCGGCCGATATCGGGCGTGCCGTGGATGACCTGCCGCTGCAGGTTCGAGAGCGAAACGGTGTCGTCGTCGACGATGCCGATCGTGCCGATGCCGGCGGCGGCGAGATACTGGATCAGCGGCGCGCCGAGCCCGCCCGCGCCGATGACGAGCACGCGCCCCGCCTTCAGCCGGGCCTGACCCGGGCCGCCGACCTCGCGCAGGACGAGGTGGCGGGCGTAGCGTTCAATCTCTTCGGAGTTGAGGGCCATGCGCGCCATGTAAGCCGCTTGGGCGGGGAGCGGAAGCGGTCGGGGGCTTGCTGCGCGCGGAGCAGGTGCGTGCTACGGCTTACCCCTTCGACGATCGCCGCTGTTTCCCACCCGCTCCCTCATCCTGAGGTGCTGCGGAGCAGCCTCGAAGGATCCTCCAGAAGCCGCCCGGACGCTGGAAGATCCTTCGAGGCCCGCTGACGCGGGCACCTCAGGATGAGGGACAGGGTTGGGAGGAGCCGTCCTTCCCCGAGCCATCTTTCCCGAGCCACCGGTGCCGCCCTTGTCCGACCATTCCCCCCTCGCCCTCGCCCGGGCACTGATCCGCTGCCCCTCCGTGACTCCGGAGGAGGGGGGGGCTCTGTCGTTCCTGGCGGATCGTCTTTCGCGGGCGGGCTTCTCGGTCGAGCGTCCCGTCTTCTCCGAGCCCGGCACGCCGGACATCCAAAACCTCTACGCTCGGATCGGCACCGCAGGGCCGGTCCTCGTCTTTGCCGGCCATACCGACGTGGTGCCGCCCGGCGAGACGGAGGCCTGGACCCATGGGCCGTTCTCGGGCGACGTCGCCGACGGCTTCCTCTACGGGCGCGGCGCGGTGGACATGAAGGGCGGCATCGCCTGCATGCTCGCCGCAACGCTCGCCTTCCTCGACCGGCACGGGCCGGATTTTGGCGGCTCCATCGCCTTCCTCGTCGCCGGCGACGAGGAGGGGCCGGCGGTCAACGGCACCGTGAAGCTGCTCGATTGGGCGAAGGCGAGGGGCGAGCGCTTCGACCATTGCCTGCTCGGCGAGCCGACCAACCCCGACACCCTCGGCGAGATGATCAAGATCGGCCGGCGCGGCTCGCTGACCGGGCGCATCACCGTGCACGGCCGCCAGGGCCACGTCGCCTATCCGCACCGGGCCGAGAACCCGATTCCCGGCCTGCTTCGCCTCGCCTCGGCGCTGACCGCCGACCCCCTCGACGGCGGGACCGCGCATTTCGACGCCTCGAACCTCGAATTCACGACGATCGATGTCGGCAACCCGGCCACCAACGTGATCCCGGCCTCGGCCAAGGCCGTGTTCAACGTGCGCTTCAACGACGATTGGACGGCGGACACCCTCGGTGCCGAGATCCGGCGGCGGCTGGAGGCGGCGGCCGGCAACGTGGTGCGGTTCAGCCTCGACCTTCAGCCCTCGAACTCCCCCGCCTTCCTGACGCAGCCCGACGCCTTCGTCGATCGGGTGGCGGATGCGATTGAGGCCGAGACCGGACGGCGGCCGGCGCTCTCCACCACGGGGGGCACCTCGGACGCCCGTTTCATCAAGGATGCCTGCCCGGTGATCGAGTTCGGCCTCGTCGGACAGACCATGCACGAGACCGACGAGCGGGTGGCGGTGGCGGATCTCGACCGGCTCACCGCGATCTACGGGCGGGTGCTGGACGCTTATTTCTCGTCGTAATCGACACCCACAAACGTCAGCCCGCAGGCCGGCGCCAGCGGCCCGCAGCGGTGCTTGGCCCCCGTCGCCAGGATTTCCGCCACGTCGTCGGCGGAGAGGCGTTTGCAGCCGGCGAGCATCAGCGTGCCGGCCATGGCGCGCACCTGATGGTGCAGGAACGAGCGGGCCGAGGTCGCGATCACGATCTCCTCGAACAGGCCCATCCGCTCGCGGGTCACGTCGAGCTGTTCCAGCGTGCGCATGGGCGACTTCGCCTGGCACTCGGCGGCGCGGAACGCCGAGAAATCGTGGTGGCCGAGGAGCCGTTGCGCCGCCCTATGCATCAGCTCGGCATCGAGCGGCCAGGGCACCTGCCAGACATGGGCGCGGGTGAGCGCGGCGGGGCTGCGTCGGTTGAGGATGCGGTAGCGGTAGTGCCGCCGGATCGCCGAGTGCCGCGCGTCGAATTCATGGGTCACCACCTCGGCGGAGAGGATGGAGACCGGCTGCGGCCGCAGATGCGCGTTCAGCGCGTCGCGCACGGTGTCGGTGCGCCAATCCTTCGCAAGGTCGAGATGGGCGACCTGGTGGATCGCGTGCACGCCGGCATCGGTGCGGCCGGCGCAGGTAAGCCGCGCCGTCTCGCCGGAGAAGCGCGTCACGGCGGTCTCGATGGCGGCCTGCACGGTCGGGTCGTCGGCCTGACGCTGCCAGCCGCGGAACGGCGCGCCGTCGTACTCGATGACGAGCTTGTAGCGGGGCATCAGGCTTGCGCGCTCACCCGAGCCGCGCTCCCGCCGCCAGCCGCGCGCCGCGCAGGAACTCCTCCCCGCTGGCGGTGCCGCCCTTGCCGGCCCGGCGCAGTTCGAGGAGCCGCACCGCGCCCGTGCCGCAGGCCACCGTGCCGGCGGCATCGAGCAGCGTGCCCGGCGCGCCGGAGCTCTCGGCGGTGACGGCCCGCAGCACCTTCACCCGCTCCAATCCCTTGCCCAGATCGGCCTCGACATAGGCGCCAGGGAACGGCGACAGCCCGTTGATGTGGCGCGCAACCTCCGCCGCCGGGCGCGACCAATCGATCCGCGCCTCTTCGTTGGTGATCTTGTGGGCGTAGACGACACCCTCCTCCGCCTGCGGCGTGAAGGTCAGGCCGTCCCGCTCCAGCGCGCGGATCGCCTGCCCCATCAGGTCGGCGCCGAGCGGCATCAGCGCATCGTGCAGCTCGCCCGCATTCATGCCCTCGGAAATCGGCACGCGCGCTTCCATCGCCACCGGCCCGGTATCGAGCCCGGCCTCCATCCGCATCACACCGACGCCGCTCTCCGTGTCACCCGCCATCACCGCCCGCTGGATCGGCGCGGCCCCGCGCCAGCGCGGCAGCAGCGAGCCGTGCAGGTTGAGGCAGCCGAAGCGCGGAAGGTCGAGGATCCTTTGCGGGAGCAGCATGCCGTAGGCGACGACCACCGCCACCTCCGCCCCATGCCCGGCGAAGGTCTCGGCGGCCTCCTCGCTCTTCAGCGTCGTCGGCGTCAGAACGGGAAGGCCCAAAGCCTCGGCGCGGGCATGGACCGGAGAGAGCTTGAGCGCCATGCCGCGGCCGGCTCTGGCCGGGGCGCGGGTGTAGACGGCGGCGATCGTGTGCCCGCCGGCGTGGAGGCGATCCAGGGTGGGAACAGCGAAATCCGGCGTTCCCATGAAGACGATGCGCATCGGATCGTCGTCAGGCGGCGTCGCGCTTGGCGGCCTTGGTGAACTTCTTCATCACCCGGTCACGCTTCAGCTTCGACAGGTGATCGATGAACAGGACGCCGTTGAGGTGGTCGATCTCGTGCTGGAGGCAGGTCGCGAGCAGGCCGTCGGCCTCCTGCTCCACAATCTGCCCGTCGAGGTTCATGTAGCGCACCCGGACGCGGTCCGGCCGCTCGACCTCGCCGTAGAATTCGGGGATCGACAGGCAGCCCTCGTCGTAGACCCGCTTCTCTTCCGACACCCAGACGATCTCCGGGTTGAGGTAGACGGTCGGATTCTTCGCGTTCTCGTCCTTCGAGGTGTCGATGGTGACGACCCGCTTGGCCACCCCGATCTGGATCGCGGCGAGGCCGACGCCGGGGGCGTCGTACATCGTCTCGATCATGTCGCGGGCAAGCGTCCGGATCTCGTCGGTGACGGCCGCCACCGGCTCGGAGGTGAGGCGCAACTGCGCGTCGGGCAGGATCACGAGGGGGCGGACGGTCATGGCTTCCGGGCTGGGATGGGCGAGAGCGCGAGCAGGAGCCTGAAAAGGCGTTTCACCACCCGCAGATAGGCGGCAGCGCCGGGGTGGTCAAATATCCCCGTGTGCAACGAGGGTGATCGCTTCAAGCGATCACCCTCGTTTTATTCTGGCCTCAAGTGCCGGCGGCCGCTCCGCTCGATGCCTTTCACGACCGAAGGTCCTGAAAAGCCCGCTCCGCGCGACGCTCTTCGCGCTCTGGCTCTGGGTGCATCTCCGTCATAGCGCCGCAGACGCCTGCAGCGCGGCCGTGGCCGGATCGGTCTCTACCGCCGAGGCCGGAGCCCGCTCTCGCCGCAGGACGTGCCACATCAACGCGAGCAGGATCAGCAGAAACGGGCCGGGCAGCGACAGCGCGACGAGAGGCTCCGCTCCCACCGGAACGAGGTGCTCGTTGATCGTCCCGGCGACGAAGCCGTAGCCACTGGCCACCCAGCCGAGACCGAGCAGGGCGGCCTGTTCGCGGCGGCTCGCGCGATCGAGAAGATCCGGAAGCAGCAGGGCCAGGCCGACGCCATAGAGCGACAGATCGTAATCGTAGGCGTAGGGGCTCACGAGCAGGCCCGCCACGGCGGCGAGGCCGACCACCTGACGCCGCGGTAATCCGCGCCGGAGCGCGAGCAGGACGAAGCCGAGCGCCGTGACGGCCGTCATCGCCTGCGCCGCGAGGGCGCCCGCGGCCGGCAGATCGAGGCTGCGCAGCGAGGCGTAGACCGAGATCATCCGGAACAGGGGATAGAGGCCCGCGGCCAGGTTGGCCGACGCCTCGTCGGCGCCCCGCAGGAAGGCCGGCCAGATCGCGGTGCCGAGCACGGCGGTGGCGAGCGCCGCCGCGACGCCCGCGGTGCCCGCGGCCACGGCCAGACACGCCCATCGCCGTAGGGCCAGGGCACAGACCGCGACGCCGACGGCGAGATGCGGCTTGATCACCATCAGGCCGAGCGGCAGGCCGGCCGACGCCCTCCCATGCACCAGCCCGAGACAGGCCAGGCCGATCAGCGTGCCCGTGAGGAACCCGTTCTGGCCGCAGGACACCGTGATGAAGAGGGCTGGAAACAGCGCGATCAGGAGGGCGGGGAAGAACGGACCGGCAATCCGGCGCAGCACGAACAGGAACGCGGCGAGCGTCGTGCCGGTGAAGAGCAGGTAGGCGAGGCTGACCGGCAGGGTCGCGAGCACGGCGACCACGAGGTTGAACGGCGGCGGATAGGCCCAGGGCAGGAAGTCCTGCTGCCCCGTGAGGTCCTGCTGGACCCGCAACAGGGCGGGAAGGTGGTAGGCATCCGCGATGTCGCCCCGCCACACCATCCGGCCGGCGATGTGGAGGATGTCGAAATCCGAGAGCCCTATAGGGCCGAAAAGGCCGGTGAACCGCGCCGTCCGGCCCAGGATCACC
This sequence comes from Methylorubrum extorquens, assembly GCA_900234795.1. Taxonomy (NCBI): domain Bacteria; kingdom Pseudomonadati; phylum Pseudomonadota; class Alphaproteobacteria; order Hyphomicrobiales; family Methylobacteriaceae; genus Methylorubrum; species Methylorubrum extorquens. Next base: position 4,100,658 of record LT962688.1, on the reverse strand, counting down.
ACCGTGAGGGCCGCGAGAAGGGTGCGCACCACCAGCGGCGTTGCGAGCCGCTCGTAGACCGCCGCCGCCGGGCGGGGCCGGCCCTGCTCCGCTGGCAACGATGCGGTTCGCATCCCGGACCACCCGACTTGGACAAGACCGTCGCGCTACGGCCGATGCCGGGCTTTTATCGTGCCGCGACTTAAAGGGCGGTTAGAGCCTCGTTCCGGCCCGCGCCGACCGCCGGCTCAGAACGCCGTGCGGCTGCGGATCGCCGCTGTCAGAGTGCCCTCGTCGAGATAATCGAGCTCGCCGCCGACGGGCACGCCGTGGGCGAGGCGGGTGACCGTCAGCCCGAAAGGTTTGATCGACTCGGTGACGTAGTGAGCCGTGGTCTGGCCGTCGACGGTGGCGTTCAGCGCCAAGATGATCTCCTTCACCCCCGGCTCGCCCGCCCGCTCCACGAGGCGGGCAATGGTGAGGTGCTCGGGCCGCACCCCGTCGAGCGCCGAGAGCACGCCGCCGAGCACGTGATAGCGCGCCTTGACCGCGCCGGACCGCTCCAGCGCCCAGAGATCGGACACGTCCTCCACCACGACGAGGGTGGTGGGGTCGCGGGTCTCATCCCGGCAGATCGTGCAGGGGTCGCTGGTATCGACGTTGCCGCAGGAGCGGCACACGACGATGCGCTCGGCCGCGACACGCATCGCGTCGGCCAGCGGCGCGAGCAGGGTCTCGCGCTTCTTGATGAGTTGGAGCGCGGCCCGGCGGGCGGAGCGGGGCCCGAGCCCCGGCATGCGCCCGAGAAGCTGGATCAGGCGCTCGATCTCGGGGCCGGCGACGGCTTGGGGCATGCGGGTGCGAAACGGCTGTGAATGAGGAGGAGCGGCGGACGCCTTCCCTCACATAAGCCTTCCGCGGAATTTTGCCGCCGGGATTTTGCCCGTTCAGGTTTGCGACAGCTTGGCCGCTGCATGGGGAGCCGGCGCGCAAATTTTATTTGAGCCCATACCAAGGATTAGTTGACGGCCAAGCCGGAGACCGATCCATTGAACGGACGGGGCGGAGAACCTGCGTGCGGCGGCCCTGAGCGACCGCACGGACGCCCCACCGACAACGCGAAACAGCCGGATCGACCGGCGTGGCGGCGCGATCAGGGGCCGTGAGGGAGGAACACCCCGTGAAGACCATTGGTGAATTCAACGCGGCCCACGGTCCGGAGGCAATCGGCCTGACCGATCTCGCCGCCGTCCACTGGAACCTGGAGGCGCCGCGCCTCTACGAGGAGGCCCTGCGCCGGAACGAGGCGCAGCTCGCCCGCGGCGGCGCGCTGGTGGCGACCACCGGCAGCCATACCGGCCGCTCGCCCAAGGACAAGTACGTGGTGCGCGATGCCGGCACCGAGAACGAGATCTGGTGGGACAACAACGGCTCGATCACGCCCGACCAGTTCGCAACGCTGCTCGACGACTTCCGCGCGCATGCCCGCGGCAAGGAGCTGTTCGCCCAGGATCTGTTCGGCGGCGCCGACCCGGCCCACCGGGTGCGGGCGCGGGTCTATACCGAGCTCGCGTGGCACTCGCTGTTCATCCGGAACCTGCTGATCCGCCCCGAGCGCGCCGATCTCGCCGCCTACGTACCGGAACTGACGATCATCGATCTGCCGAGCTTCCAGGCCGATCCGGCCCGGCACGGCTGCCGCTCCAAGACCGTCATCGCCATCGATTTCAGCCAGAAGATCGTGCTGATCGGCGGCTCGGCCTATGCCGGCGAGATGAAGAAGTCGGTCTTCACCTATCTCAACTACGTGCTGCCGGGCACGGGCGTGATGCCGATGCACTGCTCGGCCAATGCCAGCCTCGACGAGACCGGCGACTCGGCCCTGTTCTTCGGCCTGTCCGGCACCGGCAAGACCACGCTCTCGAACGATTCTTCGCGCCAACTGATCGGCGACGACGAGCACGGCTGGAGCCGGGACGGCATCTTCAACTTCGAGGGCGGCTGCTACGCCAAGACCATCCGGCTCTCGCGCAACGCCGAGCCGGAGATCTACGCCACCACCGAGCGCTTCGGCACGGTGATGGAGAACGTGGTGATCGATCCGCTCACCCGCGTGCCGGACTTCGACGACGCCTCGCTCACGGAAAACACCCGCTGCGCCTATCCGCTGGATTTCATCGCCAATGCCAGCGCCACCGGCCGGGCCGGGCATCCGAAGAACATCGTGATGCTGACCTGCGACGCCTTCGGCGTGATGCCGCCGATCGCCAAGCTCACGGGCGCCGAGGCGATGTACCACTTCCTCTCGGGCTATACCGCGAAGGTGGCGGGCACCGAGCGCGGCCTGACCGCACCGGAGGCGACCTTCTCGACCTGCTTCGGGGCGCCGTTCATGCCGCGCCACCCGAGCGTCTACGGCAACCTGCTGCGCGAATTGATGGCCGAGCACGGCGTCGATTGCTGGCTCGTCAACACCGGCTGGACCGGGGGTGGGGTCGGCACCGGGCGGCGCATGCCGATCCGTGTCACCCGCCGGCTGCTCTCGGCGGCGCTCGACGGCTCGCTGGCGCAGGTCGAGTTCCGGCGCGACCCGTATTTCGGCTTCTCGGTGCCCGTCGAAGTGCCCGGCGTCGAGACGCAGGTGCTCTCGCCGGTCGAGACCTGGACCAACAAGGCGGCCTTCGCCGACACCGCCACGCGCCTCGTCACGATGTTCCGCGAGAACTTCAAGCGCTTCGAGAGCCACGTCGATGCCGACGTGCGCGCCGCCGAGCCGGTCGCCGCAGCGATCGCGGCCTGAGCGGTCACAGCCCCTCCCCGCGCGAGCGGGAAGGGGACACGACAATCAGTCGACCTGATCGGCGTAGACGGCCTCGGCGCCCATGCCCTCTTCGAGCATCAGCCGGGCGCGGGCGCGCAGCTTCTCGGTCTCGCTCTTGAGCTGGCCGCAGGCCGCCAGGATGTCGCGCCCGCGCGGGGTGCGCACCGGCGAGGCGTAGCCGGCGGTGAAGACGATCTCGGAGAAGCGTTCGATCCGCTCCCAGTCCGAGCACTCGTATTTCGAGCCGGGCCAGGGGTTGAACGGGATCAGGTTGATCTTGGCCGGGATGCCCTTGAGCAGCCGGACCAGGGCGCGGGCATCGGCATCCGAATCGTTGACGCCCTTCAGCATCACGTACTCGAAGGTGATGCGCCGGGCGTTGCTCAGCCCCGGATAGTTCCGGCAGGCGTCGAGCAACTGGGCGATCGGGTATTTGCGGTTCAGCGGCACCAGCTCGTCGCGCAGGTCGTCGCGCACCGCGTGCAGCGAGATCGCCAGCATGGCGTTGGCTTCCAGCCCCAGCCGCTCGATCTGCGGCACCACGCCGGAGGTCGAGACCGTGATGCGCCGCCGCGAGAGCGCGAGGCCTTCCTGGTCCGACATCACCGCGATGGCATCGATCACCGCGTCGAGATTGTAGAGCGGCTCGCCCATGCCCATGAACACGATGTTGGTGACCAGCCGACCGGGCTCGCCGCCATCCTTGCCCGGCATCTGGCCGGTGAAGTCGCCGAGTGCGTCGCGGGCAACGACGAGCTGCGCGACGATCTCCGCCGTCGAGAGGTTGCGCACGAGGCGCTGCGTGCCGGTATGGCAGAACGAGCAGGTGAGCGTACAGCCGACCTGGGACGAGACGCAGAGCGTGCCGCGGTCGTCGCCGGGGATGTAGACGCACTCGATCTCGGCGCCGCGGTTGTGGTCGTGCGCGCCGGTCGGCGCCATGCGCAGGAGCCATTTGCGGGTGCCGTCGCGAGAAACCTGCTCGGTGACGACCTCCGGACGCTCCAGAGTGAAGTGGTCGGCAAGCTGCGCCTTCAGGCCCTTGCCGACATTGGTCATCTCGGAAAATTCGCGCGCGCCGCGCACGTAGATCCAGTGCCAGACCTGGCTCACCCGCATCCGCGTCTCGCGCTCGGGCACGCCGATGCCGATGAGCGCCTGCTTCAGGCCCTCGCGGGTCAGGCCGACGAGGGAGGCCTTGCGGTCGGGCAGGGTCGAGAGGGCCGTGACCTCGGGGGCCTTCTCGATTGCGGGGAGGGCGCGCGATGCGCCCGGGGCGGAGTCGAACGACGCCGTCGCCATGGCTCAAGACCTTAGAAAGCTGGAACGGCTCTCATATAGTCGTATTCGGGCGGGAACGCGACTGCGCCCGCTCCGGCCCTCCCTTGCACCGTGGTCCTTGCGCCGCGGGGGGGCTCGCTCAGCCCCGCAGTTCCGCCTCCAGGAAGGCCCGCACCTCCGCCGCATCGATGCCCGGCGCGATGAAGCTCTGGCCGATGCCGTGGGCGAGGATGAAGGTGAGCTGCCCGTCGCGGACCTTCTTGTCCTGAGCCATGGCGTCGAGGAGGGCATCCGGGTCGCCGGCCCCGCCCGGCACCTGTTGCAGGCGGGTCGGCAGGCCGGCGAGCGCGAGGTGGTTGGCCACGCGCCCCGCATCCTGGCCGGGGCAGAGGCCGAGCCGGGCCGAGAAGCGGAAGGCCAGCGCCAGACCGATCGCGACGCCCTCGCCGTGGACGAGGCGGGCCGCGTCGTAACCGGTCAGCCGCTCCAGGGCGTGGCCGAAGGTGTGGCCGAGATTGAGCAGGGCGCGCTCGCCGTCCTCCCGCTCGTCGCGGGTCACGACGCCGGCCTTGGCGCGGCAGCAGGCGGCCACCGCCTCGTCGCGCTCCGGCCCACCGGAGAAGATGCCGGCCCAGTTCGCCTCGCACCACTCGAAGAAGCCGGCATCACCGATCAAGCCGTACTTGGCGACCTCGGCGTAACCCGCCCGCATCTCGCGCTCCGAGAGCGTGTCGAGGGCGGCGGTGTCGGCCAGCACGAGGCGGGGCTGGTGGAAGGCGCCGATCAGATTCTTGCCGAGCGGCGAGTTGATCCCGGTTTTTCCTCCCACCGAGGAATCAACCTGCGCGAGCAAGGTGGTCGGAACCTGGAGGAAGCGGACACCGCGCCGCAGGGAGGCCGCCGCGAAGCCCGCGAGATCGCCGACAACGCCGCCGCCGAGCGCCACGACGAGGTCGCCGCGCTCGATCTTCTGGGCGAGCAGGCCGTCGCAGACGCGGGCGAATTCCGCGTAGCTCTTCGAAGCCTCGCCCGGTGGCACGGCGATGATGCCGCAGCGCAACCCGGCGGCCTCGAGGCTGGCCCGCACGCGCTCGCCGTAGAGGCCGGCGACCGTCTCGTCGGTGACGATACCGGCAGCCCGGGCGCCGAGATCCCGCGCCTCCGCACCCACCGCGTCGATAAGGCCCCGACCGATCCGAATATCGTATTCGCGTCCACCCGACAGGGGAACGTTCACACGCGAGGGTTGCTGCGTCATACTGAATGTCAAATGTTGTGATTGTGTCGTATGAGACGGGTTGATGTGGATATCGAGAGCTTCCATCACGTCCTCCACCACGCGGTCGTGGGACACTTCGCGGGACAGCACCGTGACATCGGCTTGGGCATAGACCGGATGGCGCACCTCCATCAGTGTGCGCATGGTCGCCTCCGGATCCTCGGTCTGGAGCAGAGGGCGCGTGTTGCGTTTGCGCACGCGTCGCATCAGCACGTCGAGGTCGGCCTTGAGCCAGACCGAGATGGCCCCCTCGGCGATCCGCGCCCGCGTCGCCTCGCGCATGAAGGCGCCGCCGCCTGTGGCCAGCACCATCGGTCCCTCGCGCAGGAGACGCGCGATCACCCGCTCCTCGCCCTCGCGGAAGCTCGCCTCGCCGTAGATCGAGAAAATGTCGGCGATGGTGAGCTTGGCCGCCGCCTCGATCTCGTGGTCGGCATCCTTGAACATCAGCCCGAGGCGCCCGGCGAGGCGGCGCCCGACGGTGCTCTTGCCCGCCCCCATCAGGCCGACGAGCACGATCGACCGGGCTCCGAGGCCGCGGCGCAGACGTGCTTCGATCGGTTCGCCGGGCGGCGGCGCCGGCGGCAGGGGGACGGTCATCGGGCGGTCATAGACGGTTTTGCGGAAGCGGCGAAGCGTCCGGTACCCCCGTCGGCGCCGAGTCGAAAGCCCCACAATCTCGGCTTGACTGCAATCCAAGCGGGATTCGCAGAAAAACCGGTGCCGAGAGGGGTTGCAAAGTGCCGCTCGGAGGGGAAGGCTTGTACGCGAGCGCGTGGGACGGCACCGCTCTCGATCAGGCTCGCTTGGTCGAGTGCACCCACGCTTGTTGTCTCTGTGCCGGGAAAATGATGTTGCCGTACGGATCTTTCACCATCCCCGTCACCCTGGCCGAGAGCGAGAGGGAGGCGAACGATCCAGTTTCCGATCCGCGTGCCGCTCCCTCTCGACCGTCGCGTCTCACCGGCCCGGCCGCCCGCGCCCGGTCCACGCCGGTCTCGACGGACGCGCGGCTGCTCGCCATCGCCACGGAGCACCTGACCCGGCTCGGTCCGAAACGGGTCACGGTTGTGGCGGTCGCGGCGGAAGCGGGCATGACCCATGCCAACGTCTACCGCTACTTCCCCTCGAAGGACGCCCTGCTGGATGCGGTCGCCGGCCGCTGGCTGCGCGATCTGGAAACGGAACTCGCCGGCATCGCCGACGCGCCCGATCCCGCCGACGACAAGATCGAGCGCTTCGTCAGCGCGCTGGCCAGCGCACAGAGCGAGATGCTGACCCGCGAACCGAACCTGTTTGCCGTGCATCTCGACGCCACCGTCGCCTCCCGTCCGATCGCCCGCCGCCATCGCGTACGGCTGCGCGCGCTCGTGGAGCGCGTGGTGGAAGAGGGCATCGGCACCGGCGTCTTCGCCGCCCGCGACCGCGAACGGGCCATCGCCGTCATCTTCGACGCGAGCTACCGCTTCACCCATCCGGTCGCGATCCAGCACGACGCGGACGTGCCCCGCGATCTGCTCGATGCCCGGCTCGGCGCGGTCATCCAATCGATCCAGCGGGCGCTGCGGACCGGTACTTTCTGAATACGGAATATAGTTTCGGTGCTGCATCGCGGCGCGGTCGGGATGTCACTCAATGACAGACTGCAAAACATGTCACCGACCCCTTGCCGGCTGCAGTTCGGCGCGAGGGAAAGAGATAGATCGCTGAAATAGAAGGGTTTTTACTGGCACCCTCCGGGTTCGGCACGTCGTCGAGCCTCGCTGCAGCCCCGCTCACCCGGACCTTCGTCGGGTTGAAGCTCTGTGGCTTTTCCGCCAAACACCGGCCCATCAGAATTGACCGGCGAAGGTTCGGCCGCAGCGCACCATTTGCAACATTGCTGCATCCATTTCCGAACTGTCGCGAATTCCGACCGGAGGCTAGATCATCCATGGCACGCAGCAAGATCGCGCTCATCGGCGCCGGACAGATCGGCGGCACGCTGGCCCATCTCGCCGGCCTCAAGGAACTCGGTGACGTGGTGCTGTTCGACATCGTCGACGGCGTGCCGCAGGGCAAGGCGCTCGACATCGCCGAATCCGCTCCCGTCGACGGCTTCGACGCCAAGTATTCGGGCGCCAGCGACTATTCGGCGATCGCCGGGGCCGACGTGGTGATCGTGACGGCGGGCGTGCCGCGCAAGCCCGGCATGAGCCGTGACGACCTCATCGGCATCAACCTGAAGGTGATGGAGGCGGTCGGCGCCGGGATCAAGGAGCACGCGCCCGACGCCTTCGTGATCTGCATCACCAACCCGCTCGACGCGATGGTGTGGGCGCTGCAGAAGTTCTCGGGGCTGCCCACCAACAAGGTCGTCGGCATGGCCGGCGTGCTCGATTCCGCCCGCTTCCGCCACTTCCTGGCCGAAGAGTTCGGCGTCTCGGTCGAGGACGTGACCGCCTTCGTGCTCGGCGGCCACGGCGACGACATGGTGCCTCTGACCCGCTACTCGACGGTGGCCGGCGTGCCGCTGACCGATCTGGTCAAGCTCGGCTGGACCACCCAGGAGAAGCTCGACGCCATGGTCGAGCGCACCCGCAAGGGCGGCGGCGAGATCGTCAACCTCCTGAAGACCGGCTCGGCCTTCTACGCGCCCGCCGCCTCCGCCATCGCCATGGCCGAGAGCTACCTGCGCGACAAGAAGCGGGTCCTGCCCTGCGCCGCCTACCTCGACGGCCAGTACGGCATCGACGGCCTCTATGTCGGCGTGCCGGTGGTGATCGGCGAGAACGGCGTCGAGCGTGTGCTCGAAGTGACCTTCAACGACGACGAGAAGGCGATGTTCGAGAAGTCGGTCAATTCGGTGAAGGGCTTGATCGAGGCCTGCAAGAGCGTCAACGACAAGCTCGCGTAAAGCGCCGTCAGGCTCGGCGGCGGGAGGCTTGGGCCGCCCGCTCAGCCCTCCCTTCCTGCTCGTCCGACGAGGTCTCGATGAACATCCACGAATACCAGGCCAAGGCTGTCCTGAAGGAATTCGGCCTGCCGGTCTCCCGCGGCGTGCCGATCTTCAAGCCGGAGGAGGCCGCTGCGGCGGCCGACGAACTCGGCGGCCCGGTCTGGGTGGTGAAGTCGCAGATCCATGCGGGCGGGCGCGGCAAGGGCACCTTCAAGGGCGCGCCCGAGGGCGCCAAGGGCGGTGTGCGCGTCACCAAGTCCAAGGACGAGGTGGTGCAGTTCGCTCGCGAAATGCTCGGGCAGACGCTCGTGACCGTGCAGACCGGCGAGGCCGGCAAGCAGGTCAACCGCCTCTACATCGAGGAAGGCGCGGCGATCGCCGCCGAGTTCTACCTGTCGATGCTGGTCGATCGCGAGACCGGCCGCGTCGCCTTCGTCGTCTCGACGGAAGGCGGCATGGATATCGAGCAGGTCGCCCACGACACCCCTGAGAAGATCGTCACCTTCTCGGTCGATCCGGCCACCGGCATCATGCCCCATCACGGTCGTGCCGTCGCCAAGGCGCTCGGCCTCTCCGGGCCCCAGGCCAAGGAGGCGGGCGCGCTCACCGAGAAGCTCTACGCGGCCTTCACGGCCAAGGACATGAGCATGCTGGAGATCAACCCGCTGGTGCTCACCGGCGACGGCGGTCTCAAGTGCCTCGACGCCAAGATCTCCTTCGACTCGAACGCCCTCTACCGCCACCCCGAGATCGTCGCGCTGCGCGACGAGACCGAGGAGGACGCCAAGGAGATCGAGGCCTCGAAATACGACCTCGCCTACATCGCCCTCGACGGCACCATCGGCTGCATGGTCAACGGCGCCGGGCTCGCCATGGCGACGCTCGACATCATCAAGCTCTACGGCGAGGAGCCGGCGAACTTCCTCGATGTCGGCGGCGGCGCCTCCGAGGAGAAGGTCACCGCGGCCTTCAAGATCATCACCGCGGACCCGCAGGTGAAGGGCATCCTCGTCAACATCTTCGGCGGGATCATGAAGTGCGACGTCATCGCCCGCGGCGTGATCGCGGCGGTGAAGGCGGTCGGCCTCGAAGTGCCGCTCGTCGTGCGTCTGGAAGGCACAAACGTCGAGGAGGGCAAGGAGATCATCCGGAACTCCGGCCTCAACGTGATCCCCGCGGACGATCTGGATGACGCCGCGCAGAAGATCGTCGCCGCGGTGAAGAAGGGTTGAGCTGACAGATGTCCATTCTCATCGACCAGAACACCAAGGTCATCTGCCAGGGCTTCACCGGCAAGAACGGCACCTTCCATTCCGAGCAGGCCATCGCCTACGGCACCAAGATGGTCGGCGGCACGAGCCCGGGTAAGGGCGGCTCCACCCATCTCGGCCTGCCGGTGTTCGATACCGTGGCCGAGGCGCGCGAGGCCACCGGCGCCGACGCCTCCGTCGTCTACGTGCCGCCGCCGGGCGCGGCCGATGCGATCTGCGAGGCGATCCAGGCGGAGATCCCGCTGATCGTCTGCATCACCGAGGGCATTCCGGTGCTCGACATGGTGCGGGTCAAGCGCGCGCTCGAAGGCTCGAAGTCGCGCCTAATCGGGCCGAACTGCCCCGGCGTCGTCACCGCGGGCCAGTCGAAGATCGGCATCATGCCGGCCAACATCTTCAAGCCGGGCTCGGTCGGCATCGTCTCGCGCTCCGGCACCCTGACCTACGAGGCGGTGTTCCAGACCACCGTCGAGGGGCTCGGCCAGACCACCGCCGTCGGCATCGGTGGCGATCCGGTCAAGGGCACCGAGTTCATCTCCATGCTGGAGCTGTTCCTGGCCGATCCCAAGACCGAGTCGATCGTGATGATCGGCGAGATCGGCGGCTCGGCCGAGGAAGAGGCGGCACAGTTCCTGGCCGACGAGGCCAAGCGCGGCCGTAAGAAGCCGATGGTCGGCTTCATCGCCGGCCGCACCGCGCCTCCCGGCCGCCGCATGGGCCATGCCGGCGCGATCATCTCCGGCGGCAAGGGCGGTGCCGAGGACAAGATCGCGGCGATGGAGGCCGCGGGCATCCGCGTCTCGCCTTCGCCGGCTCGTCTCGGCTCCACGCTCGTGGACGTGCTGAAGTCCAGGTGATGAAGAGTCGATGGGGTCTGTAACCGGGACCTGCGCGGCTGTGTTGCACCGCACGCGAGCTCGGGCGACCCATATGGAAGAACATGTCGGGGCGCGACCGTGCCCCGGCCTGATCCGGAGGCGCGAGGCGGGGTTCTGAGACCTCGCTCGGATCGACGCGCCGGATCGAACTCGACGCGGCGGCCCGCTGTGACAGCGCCGCCCGAGCGGTAGGACAGGCAGCGATGGCACGCCAGGACGCGAACGAAGCGCTTCTTCGAACCTCCTTCCTCTACGGCGCCAACGCCGCCTGGATCGAGGAGCTGCAGGCGGCCTATGCCCGCGACCCGAACTCGGTCGATCCCGAGTGGCAGCGCTTCTTCAAGGATCTGGGCGAGGACGACGCCCTGGTGAAGAAGAACGCCGAGGGCGCCTCCTGGGCCAAGCCGAACTGGCCGGTCGTGGCCAACGGCGAGATCGTCTCGGCGCTCGACGGCAATTGGGGCGCTCTCGAAAAGACGTTCGGCGAGAAGATCCAGGCCAAGGCCCAGCCCGGCAAGCCCGGCGACTCGACCAAGGGCGCGGCCATCGTCGCGGCCACCGGCGTTTCCGTCGAGCAGGCCACCAAGGATTCCGTGCGCGCGATCATGCTGATCCGCGCCTACCGCATGCGCGGCCACCTCCACGCCAAGCTCGACCCGATCGGGCTCGCCCCGCGCGGCGACCACGAGGAGCTGCACCCGCAGCATTACGGCTTCCAGGAGAGCGACTGGGACCGCAAGATCTTTCTCGACAATGTGCTCGGCATGGAATTCTCGACGATCCGCGAGATCGTCGCGATCCTGGAGCGCACCTACTGCCAGACGCTCGGCGTCGAATTCATGCACATCTCCGACCCTGAGGAGAAGGCGTGGATCCAGGAGCGCATCGAGGGCAAGGACAAGGAAATCTCGTTCACGCCGGAAGGCCGGCGGGCGATCCTGAACAAGCTGATCGAGGCCGAGGGCTTCGAGAAGTTCCTCGATCTCAAATACACCGGCACCAAGCGCTTCGGCCTCGACGGCGGCGAGTCGATGGTCCCGGCCATGGAGCAGATCATCAAGCGCGGCGGCGCGCTCGGCGTCGAGGAGATCGTGCTCGGCATGGCCCATCGCGGCCGGCTGAACGTGCTCACCAACGTGATGGCCAAGCCCTTCCGGGCGGTGTTCCACGAGTTCAAGGGCGGCTCGGCCTCCCCCGCCGAGGTCGAGGGCTCGGGCGACGTAAAGTACCATCTCGGTGCCTCGTCCGATCGCGCCTTCGACGACAACACCGTCCACCTCTCGCTCACCGCCAACCCGTCCCACCTCGAGATCGTCGATCCGGTGGTGCTGGGGAAGGTGCGGGCCAAGCAGGACCAGAAGGCCAAGCCGAACGTCGAGCGCCGCCGCGTGCTGCCGCTCCTCATCCACGGCGACGCGGCCTTTGCCGGCCAGGGCGTGGTGGCGGAATGCCTCGGACTGTCCGGCCTGAAGGGTCACCGCACCGGCGGCTCGATCCACTTCATCATCAACAACCAGATCGGCTTCACCACCGATCCGCGCTTCTCGCGCTCCTCGCCCTATCCGTCCGACGTGGCGAAGATGGTGGAGGCGCCGATCTTCCACTGCAACGGCGACGACCCGGAGGCGGTGACCTTCGCGGCGAAGGTCGCGGTCGAGTACCGGCAGAAATTCGGCAAGCCGGTCGTGATCGACATGCTGTGCTACCGCCGCTTCGGCCATAACGAGGGCGACGAGCCGGCCTTCACCCAGCCGAAGATGTACCAGCGGATCCGCAAGCATCCGACTGCACTGGAGACCTACGGCAAGAAGCTCGTCGCCCAGGGTGACCTGACCCAGGAGCAGCTCGACGCACGCAAGGCCGAGTTCCGCGCGATGCTGGAAAGCGAGCTCGAGGTTGCGGGCGGCTACAAGGCCAACAAGGCCGACTGGCTCGACGGCCGCTGGTCCGGCTTCAAGGCCGTGCGCGAGGACGTGGACGATCCCCGCCGCGGCCGCACCGGGGTGCCGCTCGAGACGCTGCGCGACATCGCCACCCGGATCACCACGCCCCCGCCGGGCTTCCACCTGCACCGCACGATCCAGCGCTTCTTCGACAACCGCGCCAAGGCGGTCGAGACAGGCGTCGGCATCGATTGGGCCACCGCCGAGGCGCTCGCTTTCGGCTCGCTGCTGATCGAGGGCCACCGGGTGCGGCTCTCGGGCCAGGACGTCGAGCGCGGCACCTTCTCTCAGCGCCACGCCGTGGTGATCGATCAGGAGAACGAGCAGCGCTACACGCCGCTCAACTCCCTGCGCGAGGGGCAGGCGAATCTGGAGGTCATCAACTCGATGCTCTCCGAGGAGGCGGTCCTCGGCTTCGAGTACGGCTACTCGCTCGCCGAGCCGAACTCCCTGGTGCTGTGGGAGGCGCAGTTCGGCGACTTCGCCAACGGCGCGCAGGTCGTCATCGATCAGTTCATCTCATCGGGCGAGCGCAAGTGGCTGCGCATGTCCGGCCTCGTGATGCTGCTGCCTCACGGCTACGAGGGCCAGGGGCCGGAGCACTCGTCCGCCCGTCTGGAGCGCTATCTTCAGATGTGCGCCGAGGACAACATGCAGGTTGCCAACTGCTCGACGCCCTCGAACTACTTCCACATCCTGCGCCGTCAGTTGAAGCGCGACTTCCGCAAGCCGCTGATCCTGATGACGCCGAAATCGCTGCTGCGCCACAAGCGGGCGGTCTCGAAGATCGAGGACATCGCGGACGGCTCGACCTTCCACCGCATCCTGTGGGACGACGCCGAGCACGACGAGAACGGCGTGAAGCTCGTGCGCGACGACAAGATCCGCCGCGTCGTGCTGTGCTCGGGCAAGGTCTATTATGACCTCTACGAGGAGCGGGAGAAGCGTGGCGTCAACGACGTCTACCTGATGCGCGTCGAGCAGCTCTACCCGTTCCCGCTCAAGGCCCTGGCCAACGAGATGACCCGCTTCCGCAACGCGGAGGTGGTGTGGTGCCAGGAAGAGCCCAAGAACATGGGCTCGTGGACCTTCGTCGAGCCCTATCTCGATTGGGTGCTGGGCCAGGCCGGCTCCGCCTCGAAGCGCGCCCGCTATGTCGGCCGTCCGGCCTCGGCCTCGACCGCGGTCGGTCTGATGTCGAAGCACCTCGCCCAGCTCCAGGCCTTCCTCAACGAAGCGCTGGCGGTCTGACACCGCCGGCTCTTTTCGACCGACCCACCAACCGGGGCCGCGCTGGCTCGATGCGCGCCCCGAAACCGCGGTGAAGACACATTATGGCGACCGACATCCTCGTCCCCACGCTCGGCGAATCCGTCAGTGAGGCCACGATCGGCCGCTGGTTCAAGAAGCCCGGCGACACGGTGGCCGCCGACGAGCCCCTCGTCGAACTCGAGACCGACAAGGTCACGCTCGAAGTCAACGCCCCGGCCGCCGGCGAACTCGGCGAGATCCTCGTCAAGGACGGCGAGACGGTGGAGCCCGGCGCGGTGCTCGGCTCGATCGTCGAGGGCGGCAAGGGCTCAGGAAAATCGGACGCGAAGCCCGCTCCCAAGAGCGCCGAGCCGGCCGAGACCAAGACGCAATCCCGCGAGGAGAAGGGCGAGGGCAAGCCCGCCAAGGACGACGCGCCCGCCCAGGAATCCTCGGCCTCCTACGGCAGCCACGGCGACGCCCCGCCCACGGACGGGCGCCCGGCCGATGACAGCGGCCCGGCGGTGGCCAAGCTCGCCCGCGAATCCGGGATCGACCCGGCGAGCCTCAACGGCAGCGGCAAGGACGGCCGCGTGACCAAGGGCGACATGCTCGCCGCGATCGACAGGAACGGCCAGAAGGCTCCGGCTCAGGAAGCCCGGAGCGAGACGAAGGCCCCCCCGCCGCGCGCCCCCTCCGCGCCGGACGACGCCGCGCGCGAGGAGCGCGTGCGGATGACCAAGCTGCGCCAGACCATCGCCAAGCGCCTCAAGAGCGCCCAGGAAACGGCGGCGATGCTGACCACGTTCAACGACGTGGACATGGGCGCGGTGATGGCGATGCGCTCGCAGTACAAGGACATCTTCGAGAAGAAGCACGGGACGAAGCTCGGCTTCATGGGCTTCTTCACCAAGGCGGTGATCGGCGCCCTCAAGGACGTGCCGGCGGTCAATGCCGAGATCGACGGGCAGGATCTCGTCTACAAGAACTACTACCACATCGGCATCGCGGTCGGCACCGATAAGGGCCTCGTCGTGCCGGTGGTGCGCGACGCCGACGACCTCTCGATCGCCGGCATCGAGAAGAAAATCTCGGGCTTCGGCAAGAAGGCGCGCGAGGGCAAGCTCTCCATCGACGAGATGCAGGGCGGCACCTTCACCATCACCAATGGCGGCATCTACGGCTCGCTGATGTCGACCCCGATCCTCAACGCGCCGCAATCGGGCATCCTCGGCATGCACCGCATTGAGGAGCGGCCGGTGGTGCGCAACGGCAAGATCGAGGCGCGGCCGATGATGTATCTGGCGCTCTCCTACGATCACCGCATCGTCGACGGGAAGGAGGCCGTGACCTTCCTCGTTCGCGTCAAGGAGGCCCTGGAGGATCCGGCCCGCCTCGTGCTGGACCTGTAAGGCCACAATGTCGGCAGCTCCAGCCGATGCGCTCATTGGCTGGAGCTACCGACACAGACGTCCCGCGGCATGACCCGCCGCTTTACTGACTTTCGATTTGAAACGCATTCCGACGAAGTGGTGACCGGTTCGTCGAAAGAATGCGCGTTGAAACACAGACCTAGAGACACCGGCCTGATGCCATCAGGTCGGATACGGCTCTAGCCGCGGTCGCCGCGCTCGCTTGCGATTTTTCATCTCTGCGGGCGTGCTTGTTCGACGCCTCCTCCGACACGTCAGGCAGACTTGATGTCCTACGATCTCATCGTCATCGGCACCGGCCCCGGCGGCTATGTCTGCGCCATCCGCGCGGCCCAGCTCGGGCTGAAGACCGCGGTGGTCGAGAAGCGGGCGACCCACGGCGGCACCTGCCTCAATGTCGGCTGCATCCCGTCCAAGGCGCTGCTGCACGCATCGGAAGCCTTCGAGGAGGCCAACAAGCACTTTTCGGAGTTGGGCATCGACGTGGGTACGCCGAAGCTTGATCTCAAAAAAATGCAGAGCTTCAAGCAGAGCGGCGTGGACGGCAACACCAAGGGCGTCGAGTTCCTGCTCAAGAAGAACAAGGTCGATACCTATCACGGCCGCGGCCGCATCGCCGGGGCCGGCCGCGTCGAGGTGATCTCGGACGACGGCGGCAACCAGTTGCTGGAGACGAAGAACATCGTCATCGCTACCGGTTCCGACGTGACCCGGCTGCCCGGCGTCGAAATCGACGAGAAGACGGTGGTCTCCTCCACCGGCGCGCTCGAACTCGCCGAGGTGCCCAAGCGCCTCGTGGTGATCGGCGCGGGTGTGATCGGGCTCGAACTCGGCTCGGTCTGGCGCCGCCTCGGCGCCGAGGTCACCGTGATCGAGTATCTCGACCGGGTGCTGCCGGGCATGGACGGCGAGGTCGGCAAGCAGTTCCAGCGCATCCTGGCCAAGCAGGGCATGGTCTTCAAGCTCTCGACCAAGGTGACCGGTGTCGAGACCGGCAAGAAGGGCCGCGCCACCGTCACCGTCGAGCCGGCGCAGGGCGGCGAGCCGGAGAAGCTCGAGGCCGACGTGGTGCTCGTGGCCATCGGCCGGGTGCCCTACACGGAAGGGCTCGGGCTCGAGACGGTGGGCGTGGCGACCGACGACAAGGGCCGGATCGAGGTCGATTCGCACTACGCCACCAACGTCACCGGCATCTACGCCATCGGCGACGTGATCGCCGGGCCGATGCTCGCCCACAAGGCGGAGGACGAGGGCGTCGCGGTCGCCGAGATCCTGGCCGGCCAGTCGGGCCACGTGAATTACGGCGTGATCCCGAACGTGGTCTACACCTTCCCCGAGGTCGCCTCGGTCGGCAAGACCGAGGAGGAGCTGAAGAAGGACGGGATCGCCTATAACGTCGGCAAGTTCCCCTTCACCGCCAACGGCCGGGCCAAGGCCAACGGCACCACCGACGGCTTCGTGAAGATCCTCGCGGACGCGCAGAGCGACCGGGTGCTCGGCGTGCACATCGTCGGGGCGGATGCCGGCAACCTCATCGCCGAGGTCGCGGTGGCCATGGAGTTCGCAGCCTCCGCCGAGGACATCGCCCGCACCTGCCACGCCCACCCGACGCTGACCGAGGCGATCAAGGAAGCCGCGCTGGCCGTCGACAAGCGCGCGATCCACGTCTGATCCCATCATGGCCGGACCCGGTCCTCGGGTCCGGCTGCGATCCGCCCTGAACCGGCGGCAGCCAAGCTGAGAGACAGCTCTGCGGCATCGTGCCGTTCACGAAGCGCTCAAGCCGTCGCTTCCGATGGAACGAGCCGTCGCCGCATCGGATTGATACGCGCAATCCGACCCAGTGGGTCGTCCCCGCTGGAAAACGTTGATGCCCTCGTCACCGGAGAAGCCCAGGGCACCTGGGCCCAATACGCCTGTCACCGGCAGCGGCGCCTCGGGCGTCGTCGATCAGCATCACGACATCTTCTTCGCGGCCGTCGAGACGACGCGCATGCCGATGATCGTCACCGATCCGCACCAGCCCGACAACCCGATCATCTTCGCCAACCGCGCCTTCGTCCGGATGACCGGCTATTCGGCCGAGGAGCTGATCGGATCGAACTGCCGCTTCCTCCAGGGCCCCGATACGGACCGCGACACCGTCTCGGAGGTGCGCGACGCCATCCGAGAGCATCGGGAGTTCGCCGCCGAGATCCTGAACTACCGCAAGGACGGCTCCTCGTTCTGGAACGCGCTGTTCGTCAGCCCGGTGTTCAACCGCTCGGGCGACCTCGTCTACTTCTTCGGCTCGCAGCTCGACGTGTCGCGCCGCCGCGACGCGGAGGAATCGCTGCACCAAGCCCAGAAGATGGAGAGCCTCGGCCAGCTCACCGGCGGCATCGCCCACGATTTCAACAACCTGCTCCAGGTCGTGTCGGGCCACAACGAGGTGATGCTGGCGCTGCTCGACCATCCCACCCTCGACGTGTCGCGGATGCGCCGGGCCGGTGAGGCGGTGCGGGCGGCGACCGACCGGGCCGCCAAGCTCACGCATCAGCTCCTCGCCTTCTCGCGCAAGCAGCGGCTGGAAGGGCGGCTCCTGAACCTCAACGGCCTCGTCGAGAGCATGGGCGAGATGGCCGGGCGGACGATCGGCGACGACGTCGTCCTGAAATCCGTCCTCGCGCCGGATCTCTGGACCACCCGCATCGACCCGACGCAGGCCGAGGTCGCCCTGCTCAACGTGCTGATCAACGCCCGCGACGCGATGCCGGAGGGCGGCTCGGTCACGGTGCGCACCGAGAACCTGCTGATCGAGGACGAGGACACCGCCCTCTACAAGACCGTGCCGTCCGGCGCCTACGTGGTGATCTCGGTGACCGATACCGGAACCGGCATGCCGTCCGAGATCCTGGCCCGTGTCATGGAGCCGTTCTTCACCACAAAGGGCGAGGGCAAGGGCACGGGGCTCGGCCTTGCCATGGTCTACGGTTTCGCCAAGCAGTCCGGCGGCTCGGTGAAGATCTATTCCGAGGTCGGGCACGGCACGACGGTGCGGCTCCTGTTCCCCGCCTCCGACCAGAAGGCCGAGGAGGAGCAGAAGCCGACGATCCGCGCCGCCGACCGGCACGGCACCGAAACCGTGCTCGTCGTGGACGACCGGCCCGACGTGGCCGAGACCGCGGGCATCATCCTGGAGGATTTCGGCTACAAGGTCACCGTCGTCGATGGTCCCAAGGCGGCGCTCGACATCCTCGACGGCGAGGGGCGCATCGACCTGCTGTTCACCGACCTGATCATGCCCGGCGGCATGAACGGCGTGATGCTGGCCCGCGCCGCGCGGGAGCGGCAGCCGAAGATCAAGGTGCTGCTCACCACCGGCTACGCCGAGGCCTCGATGGAGCGCACCGACGCGGGCGGCACCGAGTTCGAGATCATCAACAAGCCCTACAAGCGCATGGAGCTGGCCCGCCGGGTGCGGCGTGTGATCGACGGGCCGACCGGGGTCGGGTAGGGGCGCGGGCCTCGGCCTCTCGGTTTGCCCGCTGCGCGGGAGGCGGGTAGAGGCGGCGGATGGCTGAGACCGCGATCCGCGCCGGAGCGCGCCCCTTGCGGCGCCGCCCGTCCCGTCGGGTCGCGCGGGGGATGCTGGTTGGCCTCACGGCGCTCGCAGCGCTTCCGTTGCCGGCTCTCGGCGCAGGCCAGGGCGCGGCCCCGTATCCGCTGGCCTGCGCCTATTTCCGTCGGGATCTCGACTCGTACGCGCATTGCGCCCGGCGCGAGGACGGGATGGTCCGGGTCGCCCCGGCGCATCTCGCGCGGATGCGTTTCGAGCGCGGCCTCGCCGAGTTGCGCGTGCCGGGGATCGGCTGTCTCTGGGTGCGCCGCGACGGGCTGGCGCTGCCGGTGTTCCTACTCGATAACGGGCCGGACCCTTTCGAGCAGGGCCTCGTGCGCAGTTGGCGCAACGGCAAGGTCGCCTTCTACGACCGCCGCCTGCGGCTCGTCCTCGCCACGCCCTACGACTGGGCCTTCCCGTTCAACGCATGCGGCGAGGCTTTGGTCTGCGAGGGCTGCCGCTCGGACGGACGGCAACCCGCCGCGATGGTCGGCGGGCGCTGGGGCCTGATCGACCGGACGGGACGTCTCGTCCTACCGCTGGCCGAGACCGACGCCGCCGACCGGCGCTATTTCAGCCGGCGCTGATCCGCGCCTTCGACCTCGTAGCCGAACTCGGCCGCCGCGTGCTCCAGCCAGCGCCAGAAGCTGCCGGCGAAGCTGCGGGCGACCGTGAGGTCGTAGGTCGGGCCGGCATCGCGCTGCCAGAGCTGCACGCCGATATGGGCGATGCTCGTCACCGCCGTCCGGCCCGGCCCAAAGGCGCGGGGGTGCAGATCGATCGCCACGCCCTTGGCGAGCATGGCGCGCGCCTGCGGCCCACAGATCCGCACCAGGGCGCGGCTGTCGCTCTGGTCGGTGACGGAGGCGACACCGCGCAGGGCTTCGGGCCAATCCCGCAGATCGCCCGGTGACGGCGCCACCGCGAGCCACTGGCCGGGCGCGGACCAGACCAAACCCGTCTCGCCCTCGAAGATTGCGGTGCCGGCATCCGGCAGGGACGGGCCGAACCGATCCGCAAGGGCAGTTTGTAAGTCGGCTTCCTTTCCCTCAGCCGCGATGAGGGTGGCGAGGCCGAACCCCTCGCGCAGGCTCAGGCGGATGCCCGCCGGCCCCGCGGCTGCACCGTGGCGCCCGATCCGCGCGGTCCCCTCCCAGGCGCCGCGCGGCTGCCACAGGCTCGTCATCGCCTCAGACATGCAGCTTCTCCTCCTTGGGGTCCACGAAGACCGGTAAGCAGATCTCGACCTCGATCTCGGCGCCGCGCACCGGATCGTAGGCGCGCACCCGCTCGCCGTGGCGCTCGGGTCCGCGCCGGATCAGGCCGATGCCGATCCAGCTCTTCAGGCTCGGCGAGTAGGCCACCGAGGTCATCACACCCTCGTCGGCCTCCAGGCTCGGCGCGGCGTCGAGGCTCAGGAAATGCGCCCCCGCCCGGAGTCGCGCGCTCGGATCGACGGGGCGGAAGCCCACGAGGATCGGCCTGTCCGGATCGACCAGCGCCGGGCGCTCCTTCATCAGGCGGCCGATATAGTCCTTCTTCTTGGCGAGCATCCCGCCGAGCCCGAGGTCGCGGGCGGTGGTCTGGCCGTTGATCTCAGACCCGGCCGCGTGGCCCTTCTCGATGCGCATCACCGAGAGCGCCTCCGAGCCGTAGGCGGTGATGCTGTAGGGCAGGCCCGCCTGCATGATCGCCCGCCACGCCGCGTCGCCGTAGGCGGCCGGCACAGCGAGCTCGTAGGCAAGCTCGCCCGAGAACGAGATGCGGAACAGACGCGCCGGGATGCCGCCGCCGACGTAGACGTCGGCGCAGGCGAGAAACGGGAAGGCCTCGTTGGAGAGATCGAAACCGGGATCGATGATCCGGCGCAGGGTATCGCGGGCGCGAGGGCCGGCGACCGCATATTGCGCCCATTGCTCGCTGACCGAGGCGAGCTGCACGTCGAGCTCTGGCCACAACCATTGCCGGCAAAATTCGAGGTGCTGCATCACCCGCGCGGCGTTCGCCGTCGAGGCGGTCATGACGTAATGGGTCTCGCCCATCCGCGCGATCGTGCCGTCGTCCAGGATGAAGCCGTCCTCGCGCAGCAGCACGGCGTAGCGCGCCTTGCCGACGGGCAGCGTCGCGAAGGGGTTGGCGCAGACCCGTTCGATGAAGGCCAGCGCATCGCGGCCCTGGATGTCGATCTTGCCCAGCGTGGTGACGTCGCAGATCCCGACGCGGGCGCGCACGGTCTCGACCTCCCGCACCACCGTGTCGAGCCAGTCGGTCTCGCCTCCCTTCGGGAAATAGGCCGGGCGCAGCCACAGGCCGGTCTCGACGAAGACCGCGCCGTTCTCCTCCGCCCAGGCATGGGAGGGGACGTGCCGGGTGGCGCGGAACTCCTTGCCGCGGTGATGGCCGGCAAACGCGCCGATGGCGACGGGGGTGAAGGGCGGGCGGAACACCGTGGTGCCGACGCTCGGGATGTCCTTGCCGGTCAGCTCGGCCATGATCGAGAGACCGGCGAGGTTCGAGGTCTTGCCCTGGTCGGTCGCCATGCCAAGCGTGGTGTAGCGCTTCAACAGCTCGACCGCGCGAAAGCCCTCACGGTGGGCGAGTTCGACGTCGGAGACCGCCACGTCGTTCTGGAAATCGACGAAGGCTTTTCCCTTCGGCTTTGGCACGCGCCAGAGCGGGGTGTGGTCCACGCTTTCCGGGTCGGTCGGCGGAGCGGCCTCGGCGGAGGCGGTGAAGCCGCACTCACTCGCGGCCTCGGCGCCGGCCCGGGCGCCGGTCTCCAGGCATTCGGCCAGGGTGAAGCGCCCGGCGGCGGCGCCGGCGGCCTGCATGCCGGAGGGGAGGGTGCCCGGCACGAAGGCGTGGATCGCCGCGTCCCAGACCGGCCGACGCGACAGGTGCGAATCGAGGTGAACGACCGGGTTCCAGCCATTGGCCATGGCGAGGCCGTCGCAGGGAATCGTCTCGGTGCTGTTGTCGCCGTCCACGACTTGGATCGCGCTCAGGCCCAGATGCCCCTTGGTGCCCGCGACGTACCCACCAGCCACCACACGCGCCCCGGCGGCTTCCGCCATCCGGCGCAAGGCGGGGGGAACGGCAGCTCGGGTGTCGATCACCGCCGCGAGCCCGCCGCCTGCGGCCAGGATATCGGTGGCGGTGCGCCAGCCGTCGTCGCTCGACGTGAACACGGCCAAGCGGCGCCCCGGCAGCACGCCGTAACGGTTGAGATAGGTCCGCACCGCGCCGGCCAGCATCACGCCGGGCCGGTCGTTGCCGCCGAAGACGTGCGGGCGCTCGATCGCGCCGGCCGCGAGCACCGCCCGCCGGGCCACGATCCGCCACAGCCGCTGGCGCGGGGTGTGGGCGGCCGGCACCGCGAGATGATCGGAGACGCGCTCGACCGCGCCGTAGGCGCCGTGATCGTAGACGCCGAACAGGGTGGTGCGCGACAGGATGCGCACCTCTGGCAGGCTCTCCAGCTCGGCCACCGCGCGCGCGGCCCACGCGGCCCCGCTCGTGCCGCCGATCTCGCGCCGCTCGGCGAGCAGCCGACCGCCGGTGGCGAAATCCTCGTCGACCAGGATGACCCGCGCCCCGGAGCGGCCGGCGGCGAGCGCCGCCGACAGCCCGGCCGGGCCGCCGCCGATGACGAGCACGTCGCAATGGGCGTGGGCGTGGTCGTAGGTGTCGGGATCGGGCGCATCGGCGGCGCGACCGAGACCGGCCGCGCGCCGGATCATCGGCTCGTACAGCTTCTCCCACAGGGAAGCCGGCCACATGAAGGTCTTGTAGTAGAAACCCGCCGCGAAGACCGGCGAGAGCAGCGCGTTGACCGAGAGCGCATCCACGGCGAGCGTGGGCCAGCGGTTCTGGCTCGTCGCCTCCAGCCCCTCGTAGAGCTCGGCCATGGTGGCGCGGGTGTTGGGCTCGCGCCGGGCGCCGGAGCGGAGCTCCACCAGCGCGTTCGGCTCTTCCGAGCCGGCCGAGAGGATGCCGCGCGGCCGGTGATACTTGAACGAGCGGCCGACGAGGCGCACGCCGTTGGCGAGCAGGGCCGAGGCCAGCGTGTCGCCGTGGCAGCCGGTGAGGCGCCGTCCGTCGAAGCTGAAGTCGCGCGGCCGGTTCCGGTCGATCAGGCCGCCGGTGGCGGTGCGGAACGGCTGGTCGCCGGTGTTTGCGGAAGCCGGGGCCTCCGCGCGCTGAAGGGCGAGCGTGGTCATGCGGCCTCTCCCGAGCGGCGCGCCCGCGCGACGTCGCGCGCCGACCCGACCGCCTCGATGGCGTGGGTGCGGGTGTCGCGGGTCACGACCAGCCAGGAGCGGCAGCCGGCGGCGTGGTACCAGAGTTCGCGGATCGTCCCGGCGGGGTTGTCGCGGAGATAGACGTAGTCGTGCATGGCCGCCGCCGAGGCGTCGAGCCCGTCGGGACGCCGGGGCGCGGCGTCGCCGAGGTAGCTGAACTCCCCATTATCGCGCTCGCCGCAGAAGGGGCATCGGATGCGCATGGCGTGTCGTCCTCTTTTGAGATCGATGTCCGCTCAAGCGGGCATCGCAAGCGCGACTGCGCGTCGCCGCCCATGCGGCGGATGGCGTCGGCTTCGGCCGACGCCGCCAAGGAAGTCTCAATGCAGGTTGGGCTGGGCGCCCATGCCCTTCTCGTCGATGAGATGGCCGGTGGCGAAGCGGTCGAGGCGGTAGGCGCGCGCATCCGCGTGCGGTTCGTCGCGGGCGATCAGGTGGGCGAAGCAGAAGCCCGCGGCCGGCGTCGCCTTGAAGCCGCCGTAGCACCAGCCGGCATTGAGATAGAGGCCGCCGATGTCGGTGCGGTCGATGATGGGCGAGCCGTCCATCGACATGTCCATGATGCCGCCCCAGTGGCGCAGCAGCCGCAGGCGGCCGAGCCCCGGCCAGAGGGCCATGCCGCCCTCCATCACGTCCTCGATGGTGTGGAGGTTGCCGCGGCTCGCATAGGAATTGTAGCCGTCGATGTCGCCGCCGAAGACGAGGCCGCCCTTGTCCGACTGGCTGACGTAGAAGTGGCCGGCGCCGAAGGTCATCACCCCGTCGATCAGGGGCTTCACGCCCTCGCTGACGAAGGCCTGGAGCACGTGGCTCTCGATCGGCAGGCGCATATCGACCATGCCGGCCAGCAGCGACGACGAGCCGGCCACCGACAGTGCGACCTTCCCCGCGCGGATGAAGCCGCGGCTGGTCTCGACGCCGGTGACGCGGCCGTTCTCGCGGCGGATGCCGGTGACGGCGCAGTTCTGGACGATGTCGACGCCGCGGTCGCTGGCGGCGCGGGCATAGCCCCAGGCGACCGCATCGTGGCGCACGGTGCCGCCGCGGCGCTGGAGCAGGCCGCCCTTCACGGGGAAGCGCGCGTTGTCGAAATCGATGAACGGGACCAACCGGCGCACGCCTTCGCGGTCGAGCAGTTCCGCATCGATTCCGGCGAGCCGCATGGCGTTGCCGCGGCGGGCATAGGCGTCGCGCTGCGCGTCCGAATGGTACAGGTTCAGCACGCCGCGCTGGCTGACCATGGCGTTGTAGTTGATGTCCTGCTCCAGCCCTTCCCAGAGCTTCATCGAGCGCTCGTAGAACGGGATATTGCCCGGCAGACCGTAGTTCGAGCGCACGATGGTGGTGTTGCGGCCCACATTGCCGGAGCCGATGTGGCTCTTCTCCAGCACGGCGACGTTGGTGAGGCCGTGCTCTTTGGCGAGGTAGTAGGCGGTGGCGAGCCCGTGCCCGCCGCCGCCGACGATCACCACGTCGTAGGCTTCCTGCGGGGCGGCGTCGCGCCATTGCGGGGTCCAATCCCGCTGGCCGCGCAGGGCCTGCCCCAGGACGCTGAACAGGGAATAGCGCATGGGGTCAGCCGCTCTTGCCCGAGATGTCTGTGTGGTCCCAGAGGTAGCCGCGATCGCCTGCGGCAGACTTGCATTTCGCGACACGTTTCCGGCAAATCGCGCAGAAATGCGCGGCTCGTCCTTCGCCTGATCCGAGCGCAGGCCGTATCGCGCGAACCCGCGTGACGGCCCATCGGCCATCCCGGAGGGATCGATCGGACATGTCGGACGACACCCCCGAACCGGGCCAGCACGCCCGGCCCTGGCGAAAGCCCGCGCGGGCCGAAGATCCCGCGCCGCGAACGGTCGGCTTCGTGCTGGTGCCGGACTTTCCGCTGATGGCCTACACCGCGGCGGTCGAGCCCCTGCGCGCCGCCAACACCCTGTCGGGCTGCGAACTCTATCGCTGGTGGCACGCCGCGCCGGGCGGCGGGGTGGTGCAAGCCTCGAACGGGCTCGGCATCCTCACCGACGTCGCGGTCGGCGCGCGTGCCAGGGCCGACCGCGTCTTCGTCTGTGCCGGAGGAAACCCGGCCGAGTTCGACGATCCCTCCCTGTTCGCGTGGCTGCGCGGGCTCGCCCGCCACGGGGCGACGCTCGGCGGCATTTCCGGCGGGCCGTATCTTCTCGCCCGCGCCGGTCTGCTCTCGGGACGGCGCTGCACGCTGCACTGGGAGCACGTCCCGGCCTTCGAGGAGCGCTACCCCGAGATCGAGGTGGTCCGCTCGCTGTTCGAGATCCAGGGCGACCGCATCACCTGCTCCGGCGGCATCGCCGCGCTCGACCTGATGCTCGACCTGATCGGCCGCGACCACGGCGCCGGCCTCGCCGCGGGCGTCAGCGACTGGTTCCTGCACAACCAGATCCGCGAGGGATTGAGCCCGCAACGGATGGATCTGCGCCAGCGCTTCGGCGTGCGCGACCCGCGGCTCCTGCGGGTGCTCGCGGCAATGGAGGCGAACCTCGAAGCGCCGGTCCCGCGCGAGGCCCTGGCCGATCTCGCCCACGTGTCCGTACGGCAGTTGGAGCGGCTGTTTCGCGAGGGGCTCGGGCGTGGCCTCCACCGGCATTACCTGCACCTGCGCCTCGACCGGGCGCACCAGCTCGGCCGCGAGAGCGCCCTGAGCCGTGCCGAGATCGCTGCTGCCACGGGTTTTGCGAGCGCGGACGAGTTGTCCCGGGCCGAGCGGCGGCGGCACCGGCAAGAGGCTGAGCGTTGAGGCGTCGCCGCGAGCATCATCGAAGCGATGACAGAGCCGGTGTGCCGTCGCGGCCAGCCCTCCGGCTATCAGCGACATGTTTCATGAGAGGAAATTTTCGTGCTTGTTGGTTGACGCGTCCGGCGGAGCGTGCGATCCCTCTCGACAATGATCGAACGGACGGGGCGGCGCCGATGTGCGGTATTGTCGGACTATTCCTCAAGAATCCGAAGCTTGAACCGCAGCTCGGCGCGATGCTCTCCAAGATGCTGGAGACGATGACCGATCGCGGTCCCGACAGCGCGGGCTTCGCGGTCTACGGCTCGGACGGCGCCTCGGATGCCGGCAGCGTCAAGCTGACCCTGCGCGGCCCCGGCCCGGAGGCGCTGCGCGGCGCGGTCGCGAAGATGGAAGCGGCGCTGGCCCTCTCGGCGCAGGCGACCGAGCGCGACACTCACACCGTCCTCGCCGTTCCAGCGGAGCGCGAGGCCGAGATTCGCGCTTGGCTCAAGGACAACACCCCCGGCATCGACGTGGTGAGCGCGGGCCGGCGCATGGAGATCTACAAGGAAGTCGGGCTGCCGGCTTCCGTGGCCGAGCGCTTCGCCCTGGAGGGCATGTCCGGCACCCACGGCATCGGCCATACCCGCATGGCCACCGAGAGCGCGGTGACGACCAACGGCGCCCACCCGTTCTCGACGGGCACCGACGAATGCCTCGTCCATAACGGCTCGCTGTCGAACCACAACGACCTGCGCCGCCGCCTCCGCCACGAGGGGCTGAGCTTCGCCACCCAGAACGACACCGAGGTCGCCGCCGGCTACCTCAGCTGGCGCATGCGCGAGGGCGCCTCGCTGAAGCAGGCGCTCGAATCGAGCCTGACCGATCTCGACGGCTTCTTCACTTTCGTGGTCGGCACCGAGACCGGCTTTGCGGTCGTGCGCGACCCCATCGCCTGCAAGCCCGCCGTGATGGCCGAGACCGACGACTACGTCGCCTTCGGCTCCGAGTACCGGGCGCTGGTCGGCCTGCCCGGCATCGACACCGCCCGCGTGTTCGAGCCCGAGCCGGCCAAGGTCTACGCGTGGGAGCGCACAGGTTCCGAGCACGCTTCCGGGGAGCGCCAGTGATGCCGAGTTTCGACCTGCGATCCGCGCCCCTGCGCGAACTGAACCGGGCCCTGCACGCCCTGCGGCCCGACACCAACGAGACCCACTGGACCGTCACCGGTCCGGACGGGCGCCACGCCATCGCCGCCGGGCTCGACGCGCCGGTCTCCGTCGAGATCGAGGGCAATGTCGGCTATTACTGCGCCGGCATGAACAAGCTCGCGACCGTTCTCGTCAACGGCAATGCGGGCGTGGGCGTGGCCGAGAACATGATCTCCGGCCTCGTCCACGTACGGGGCGATGCCAGCCAGTCGGCCGGCGCCACGGCCCATGGCGGCATGCTCATCATCGACGGCAATGCGGGCGCCCGCTGCGGCATCTCGATGAAGGGCGTCGACATCGTCGTGAAGGGCTCGATCGGCCACATGTCGGCCTTCATGGCCCAGGCCGGCACGCTCACCGTCCTCGGGGATGCCGGTGAGGCGCTCGGCGACTCGCTCTACGAGGCCAAGCTCTACGTGCGCGGCTCGGTGAAAAGCCTCGGCGCCGACTGCGTCGAGAAAGAGATGCGCGACGAGCACCTGCGCGAACTCGCCGACAAGCTCGCCGCCGCCGGCCTCGCCGGGGAGGTGAGCCCGAGCGAATTCCGCCGCTACGGCTCGGCCCGCACCCTCTACCATTTCCACGTCGACAACGCCGGAGCCTACTGATGGCCGACCGCAAGGATTCCCGCGAGACGCCGCGCACGAAACCGCGCCTGTCGGCGACCTTCACCCCGGACGTGATGTCCGAGATCCGCCGCGCGGCGGCGACCGGCATCTACGACATCCGCGGCGCTGGCGCGAAGCGCGCGCTGCCGCATTTCGACGACCTGCTGTTCCTCGGCGCCTCGATCAGCCGCTACCCGCTGGAGGGCTACCGCGAGCGCTGCGGCACCGAAGTGGTGCTGGGCGCGCGCTTCGCCTCGAAGCCGATCCATCTGAAGACACCGGTCACCATCGCCGGCATGAGCTTCGGCTCGCTCTCGGCCAACGCCAAGGAGGCGCTCGGGCGCGGCGCGACGCTGGCCGGCACCTCCACCACCACGGGCGACGGCGGCATGACGCCGGAGGAGCGCGGCCACTCCAAGACCCTGGTCTACCAGTACCTGCCCTCGCGCTACGGCATGAACCCGGACGACCTGCGCAAGGCCGACGCCATCGAGGTCGTCATCGGCCAGGGCGCCAAGCCCGGCGGCGGCGGCATGCTGCTCGGCCAGAAGATCACCGAGCGCGTCGCCGGCATGCGCTGCCTGCCCCCCGGCGTCGATCAGCGCTCCGCCTGCCGCCACCCGGACTGGACCGGGCCGGACGACCTCGCGATCAAGATCGAGGAGCTGCGCGAGATCACCGACTGGGAGAAGCCGATCTACGTCAAGGTCGGCGCGAGCCGCCCCTATTACGACACCGCGCTGGCGGCCAAGTCCGGCGCCGACGTGGTCGTGCTCGACGGCATGCAGGGCGGCACCGCCGCGACGCAGGACGTGTTCATCGAGCATGTCGGCATCCCGACGCTGGCCGCGATCCGCCCTGCCGTGCAGGCGCTTCAGGATCTGGGCCTGCACCGCAAGGTGCAGCTCGTGGTGTCGGGCGGCATCCGCTCGGGTGCCGACGTGGCCAAGGTGCTGGCGCTCGGCGCCGATGCGGTCGCCATCGGCACCGCCGCCCTGATCGCGCTCGGCGACAACGATCCCCGTTGGCAGGCGGAGTACGAGGCGCTCGGCACCACGGCCGGCGCCTATGACGATTGGCACGAGGGCCGCGACCCGGCCGGCATCACGACGCAGGACCCGGAACTCGCCAAGCGCCTCGATCCGGAGCTCGCGGGCCGCCGGCTCGCCAACTACCTCGCGGTGATGACGCTGGAGGCTCAGACCATCGCGCGGGCCTGCGGCAAGAGCCACCTGCACAACCTCGAACCCGAGGATCTCGTGGCGCTCACCATCGAGGCCGCGGCGATGGCCCAGGTGCCGCTCGCCGGCACCGGCTGGATCCCCGGCAAGACCGGCATCTGACCTGCAAGGGCCGCTCCTGACGCTTCGAGGGCGGCCCTTGTTCTTTTGTGGCGATGGGGCCGCACCACCAAGCCGGAAGGATCCTTGCAATGGCGCATGATCTTGAGACCGCCGCCCGGGAGCGCGGCATCAAGTATTTCCTCGTGTCCTACACCGATCTGTTCGGCACCCAGCGGGCCAAGCTGGTGCCGGCCGCCGCCATCGGCAGCACCTGCCGCAACGGCGCGGGCTTTGCCGGCTTTGCCACCTGGCTCGACATGAGCCCCGCCGACGCCGACCTTCTGGCCATGCCCGACGCGGACGGGCTGATCCAACTCCCCTGGAAGCCGGAAGTCGGCTGGCTGCCCGCCGACCTCGTGATGAACGGCAAGGCGGTGGAGCAGGGCCCGCGCAACATCCTCAAGCGCCTCATCAAGGAAGCGGCCGAGGAAGGGCTGCAGATGAAGAGCGGCGTCGAGTGCGAGTTCTTCCTGATCACGCCCTGCGGCTCGGAGCCTGCCGACACCGCCGACAAGCAGACCAAGCCCTGCTACGACCAATCCGCCCTGATGCGCCGCTACGAAGTAATCACCGAGATCTGCGACGCGATGCTCAGCCTCGGCTGGAAGCCCTACCAGAACGACCATGAGGACGCGAACGGCCAGTTCGAGATGAACTGGGACTACGACGACGCGCTGATCACCGCCGACCGGCACGCCTTCTTCAAGTACATGACCCGCTCGATCGCCGAGAAGCACGGCTTCCGCGCGACCTTCATGCCCAAGCCCTTCATGGATCTCACGGGCTCGGGCTGCCACGCCCACGTCTCGCTCTGGCGCGACGGCCAGAACGTGTTCGCCGACCGCTCGGACGAGATCGGCCTGTCGCAGATCGGCTATCACTTCATCGGCGGCCTGATTCACTCGGCGGATGCGCTGGCCGCGCTGACCAACCCGTGCGTGAACTCCTACAAGCGCATCAATGCGCCGCGCACCACCTCCGGCGCGACCTGGGCGCCCAACACCGTGACCTACACGGGCAACAACCGCACCCACATGATCCGCATTCCGGACGGCGGGCGCTTCGAGTTCCGCCTCGCGGATGGGGCGGCCAACCCCTACCTGCTCCAGGCGGGCCTCCTCGCCGCCGGCCTCGACGGCATCCGGCAGCGGCGCGATCCGGGCCAGCGCCTCGACATCAACATGTACACCGACGGTCACACGGTGGAGGGCGTCAAGCGCCTGCCGCTCAACCTGCTCGATGCGCTGCGCGCCCTCGAAGCGAGCCCCGTCCTCAACGAGGCGCTCGGCGCCTTCGTGCCGAGCTACCTCAAGCTCAAGCGCCAGGAATGGGACGATTACTGCCGCCACCTCACCCAGTGGGAGCGCGACACCACGCTCGACTGCTGAGCGATCCTTCCGCATCCGGCCGAGCGCTTCGGCAAGATGCCGGTATCGGGGTCGCCGATCCTCCGCGAGGGGCCGAACGCGCCCAGGGGACAGAGCGGCATGAGGTCGGTTGCTCGATCCGGCCCCGTCGGCCTATCGATCGCCCAGCCGCCGTCGCTCCGACGGAGCAACAGGGAGACCCGATGGCCGATGACGTGGCTCGGACGCCTCCTTCTGGCCGCCTTCGCCCTGATCGTGGCCATCCCGGCCGGCGCCCTGACATTCGGCGCCGGGGTGCTTCTCGACCCAAGCTTCCGTGAAGCGTTGGGCGAAATCGGCCTCGTCGGCCTTTTCGCCGGCCTGTCGGATCTCGCCCAAGGTGTTCCGCCGGACATGGCGGTGATGGCCGTAATCCTCTTCGCCCAGGCGCTCAGCCTCCTGCTGATCCTGCCGCCGACGCTGGCCGCGCTCGTCGGCGAGACGCTCGGGCTGCGCTCCCCGTTCTGGTACGGCGGCGCGGCGGCCGGCCTCACGGCGCTTCTGCCCTGGCTCGCCCGCGGCGGCCCGCCGCCGGCCGCCGGATCGGCGGCGTCGGCCGCAGAAGCGCGGCTGGCCGCAATCCTCCTCGTGACGGGCGCCGTCTCGGGTCTGGTCTACTGGCTGATCGCCGGCCGCAGTGTCGGCGACCGGACTCAGCGGCGCGGCGCCGACGCATTTTAGGGGTGGACAGGCGTCCGCCATCGCTTATGAAAATGGGGTGCTTCCGAAGCCCCGCGCTCGGAATCACCCTCCGGCTCAAGAGCGCCTCACCGCTCCGCGAGCGGCCGGATGCGGGCGTAGTTCAGTGGTAGAACGTCAGCTTCCCAAGCTGAATGTCGTCGGTTCGATCCCGATCGCCCGCTCCACCAAATTCTTTAATTTAGCCAATGTGTTGCGAGTTTTCAGGCCCAACGAATCGGGTCTCTTGGTGAACGTCGGGTACACAATTGTGCACAGGCTGAGTGGGCTTGAGGCTGCCGGAAGCCCGAATCTACGACGCCCCCTGCGAAAGACCTGTTCCTTCGCGCAAACGAGGCGGTCGGTTACGCTCCCGAGCCATCATGCGGGACGCTGCGCGGCGTTGAGACGTCACTGAAAGCCGTTCCCGCTTACGTAGCGATGGCCAAGTCGGTATCGTAACCGGCTGCAGCGAGGCCGTTGCGACACTCGTCGGCCGTGACGCGAGCGAAGGCTTGCGGGATGGTGTGCCCCAGGTCTGGGACCGTGCGGGCCGCCGCGGTCTGGAGCAGGCCCTTCAACTTGGCGAAGACCTGCTCGATCGGGTTGAAGTCCGGGTTGTAGGGCTCTAGCCCGCCGTCTTCGGCCTGTAGCAAGGCGGTGCGCTCCTGCAACCGGAGTCCTTCGTGCACGATGCTCCAAAGTCGCTCAAGCGGCCATTCCGGAGCGCCCCGATAGTATTACCCGAGCCAGGCAAGTCCACGGCGCACCCTTCGCTGTCAGTAATTCCGCTTTAATTGATAGATATGTGTTATAAAAGGCATATAAAAGTTTTATGCAACAAAATAAACGCATAAATTCCCGATCGGCAGGGACATGCAACTCTAATGTTTCACAGCAACTAGAATAACTCGTGACCTGCGCCGCCTGAATATGCAAGGAAAATCCCCGCGTGAGGGTTTTTTCCTTTTCCTTAAGTATTTTTTAACTCCAGCCAATTTGCGCGGCTGATGGAATGCTGTGGCCAGTTTGGAGACCTCCCCGGCGACAAGGGGCGCTCCGTCCATCACCAGGCCGGCTGATGCTCGCCTGTATCCGTATTTGGGAGGTGGCCATGGCCGTTAAGCTCAATCTTCAAGATCTGACCTTCATCCTGAAGCAGATCAAGATCGCCGAAGCGCATGCGAGCGGCATCAAGCTCACGGAACTGCGCCTCGACGCCGCCGGCACGCTTCTCACGGATCGCGGGCTCTACGACGCCACCGGCAACTGGCTCGGCGATGCCGCGGCGCCGAAGGCGATTGCGGATCCCCACGTGCCCTACGGGCTGCGCACGGTCGACGGCACCTACAACAACCTCGTGCCCGGCCGCGAGACCTGGGGCTCGTCCGGCCAGCCGATGCCGCAACTCTTCGAGCCGACCTACCTCAACGACGCGGACGGGGACACGATGGCGCTCGGACCGGGCGCTCCGATCATCACGAACACCAATTACGGGCTGCCCGGTTCGGTCGCCGATGCCGACCCGCGGATCATCTCGAACCTCGTGGTCGATGCCACGCTCGACAACCCGGCCGCCATCGCCGCGGCGCTCAGGATCGCCGGTTCGGACAACGTCATCGCCGATCAGCGCGCCATCACGGCAGCGCACGAGGCCCTGAAGGCCGCTCAGGCCGCGAACCCGGCCGGCGATCACGCGGTCCTGCAATCGAACCTCGATGCGCTGCTGGAGCAGACCGGCGTCACCGTCACCAACGGCTCCATCGACGTCCTCAACGTCTCGCCCGACGAGGGGCTGTCGAAGCCGTTCAACGCCTGGATGACCTTCTTCGGCCAGTTCTTCGACCACGGCCTCGATCTGATCTCCAAGGGCGGGAACGGCACCGTCTACGTCCCGCTCGCCGCCGACGACCCGCTCGTGCTCGGACAGGACGGCCTCGCCGGCACCGCCGACGACCTCGCGCCGCATCTGCGCTTCATGACGCTGACGCGCGCCGCGCAGGTTGAGGGTTCGCAGCGCAATGTCACGACACCCTTCGTCGACCAGAACCAGACCTACACCTCGAACGCCTCCCACCAAGTGTTCCTGCGCGAATACGCACTTGTGGACGGGCGGCCCGTCGCGACCGGGCGCCTGCTCGGCGGCGCGGACGGAGGCCTTGCCACCTGGGCGGACGTCAAGTTCCAGGCGCGGACGATCCTCGGCATCGAACTGACGGACGCCGACGTCTCGGCCGTCCCGCAATTGCTGGTGGATGCCTACGGCGAGTTCGTCCGCAGTGCCAACGGCTTGCCGCAGGTGATGGTCGGGGTGGGGCCTGGGGGGCTGGCCGTCTATGCCAGCGGCAGCCTTGCCGAGCCGCTGAAGCTCTCGGCGATCCAGCTTCCCGTCGGCACCGTTCTGGTGGGTCCCAACGGTACGCAGAACGTCATTGAGGCCGGTGAGACGGTCGCAGCGGCCCGCACCTTCAACGCGTTCCTCGACGACATCGCCCACAACGCGGTGCCGGTCGCCGTGAACGGCGTGCTCCGGCCCGATGCCGACGCGCTCACGGGCAATGCGGTTCAGATGAACCCGCAGACCGGCCGCAATCTCGAATACGACAACGAGCTTCTCGACCGGCACTTCGTCACCGGCGACGGGCGCGGCAACGAGAATATCGGCCTCACCGCGGTCCACCACATTTTCCATTCCGAGCACAACCGGCAGATCGACGCCCATAAGCTCACGATCCTGCAGTCGGGCGATCTCGCCTTCATCAACGATTGGCTGGCGACCGACATCGCGGCCCTGCCGGGCAACTTCGCGCAGATGACGGCGCTGGGTCAGCTCGCCTACGCCAATACGCTGTCCTGGGACGGTGAGCGGCTGTTCCAGGCGGCGCGCTTCGCCACCGAGATGCAGTACCAGCACCTCGTCTTCGAGGAATTCGCCCGCAAGATCCAACCGCTGGTCGATCCTTTCGTGTTCAATCCGGTGACCGAGATCGACCCGTCGATCTTCGCCGAGTTCGCCAATACGGTCTACCGCTTCGGCCACTCGATGCTGACCGAGAACATGCCGCGGCTCGGGCCGGACGGGCAGGCGCTCGATGCCGACCTCGGCCTGATCGACGCCTTCCTCAATCCGTTGGCCTTCGACAACGACGGCGGCCTGTCCCACGACGAGAGCGCGGCCGCGATCATGCGCGGCATGACCATCGAACGCGGCAGCGAAATCGACGAGTTCGTCGTCGGTGCCCTGCGCAACAATCTGCTCGGCCTGCCGCTCGATCTCGCCGCCATCAACATCGCCCGCGGCCGCGATACGGGCACGCCGACGCTCAACGAGGCACGAGCCCAGCTCTACGCCGCGACAGGCTCGACCTTCCTCACCCCCTACACGAGCTGGGTGGAGATGGCGGCCAACCTGAAGAACCCGCTCTCGGTGGTGAACTTCATCGCCGCTTACGGCACCCACGGCACCGTTGTCGCCGCGACGACGCTCGCGGCCAAGCGCGACGCGGCCATGGCCCTGGTCTTCGGCGGCGAGGGCGCACCGACGGACCGCCTCGACTACCTCAATTCGCGCGGGAGCTGGGCCGGGCGGGAAACGGGCTTCGGCGCGGTCGATCTCTGGATCGGCGGCCTGGCCGAGAAGCAGATGCCGTTCGGCGGCATGCTGGGCTCGACCTTCAACGCCATCTTCGAAGCCCAGATGGAGAACCTGCAGGATGCCGACAGGTTCTACTATCTCAGCCGCGTCCAGGGGCAGAACTTCCTCAACGAGTTGGAGCAGAACTCCTTCTCGAAGATCATGCTCGCCAATTCGAGCCTGTCGCTGCCGGGGCCTGACGGCATCCGCGGCACGGCGGACGACATCGTGCCCCGCCATATCGGCGTCGATGCCTTCGCCGATTACGACTTCGAGCTGGAGGTGAACGCCGCCAACCAGCTCGATCAGAACGGCGCCGCCCCCGGCCGCGACCCGACCGGAAACGACCCCGTGCTGGAGGCGATGGGCCTCGGCAAGGTCGTGCGCGACGATCCCGGCACCGCGGCCGACGAGGGCGCGAGCGGCTACCACGCCTCGATTAACGCCTTGGTCCGGCGCTACGGTGCGGACGGGAGCCCCACGGGCGCGCTCGTGGACGGCAGCGAGGAGGGGGTCGGCGGCGCCGGCAACCCCGTCACCTGGGCCGATCTCAAGGCGAATGCAGCCAAGCTCGGCATCGCGCTGACCCAGGCGGACATGCTGGACGCACCGGTGCTCCGGATCGGTGCCGATGGGCGCCTCGGCTTCGCTCCCGGCTCGTCCGTCCCCGAGGCGGTGGCGGTCGCCAACGGCAGCTTCGAGGGCTTGGCGCTGGTCGCCGGCCAGGAGGGCGTGATCCTCGACGGCAACGGCAACTACACCACGACGAACCCGGCCGGCTGGACCATCGCCGGGGGCGTCGGCGGCCTCTTCGCGCCGGCCGACGCGGTCGTCGACCCCGCCGGCCGCGACGGCGCCAACGTCGTGTGGCTGCGCGGCGGCGCCACGCTCTCGCAGGAGGGCGGGACGACCCTCCAGGCCGGCGTCGGCTACACCTACAGCTTCAAGGTCGGGGACCGGACCGATTTCACCTGGCCGGGCGCCGAGGCGCGCCTCGTGGCGGTCGGCGGGGCAAACCCGGTGACCCTCGGGACGCTGACCCTGACGGAGCCGGCCGACGGGCAGTGGGGCACCTTCACCCTCGCAACGGGTGTTGTCCCGTCGGCGCTTGCGGGCCTTCAGCTTCGCCTGGAGATCCGCAACACCGGCAGCGGCGATGCGCAGATCCTCGTGGACGACATCGAACTCGTGCGGACGGCGCCGGCCTACCGGTCCGATCTGACCCCAGCGCAGACGCCCGGCTACGACCCGGCCGCCGACCCGTTCCTGCGCGATGGCGCCGGCAACGTCCTGCGCACCGGGCAGTCCATCGCCAGCCCGGCCGCCGACCTCGACGCAACCGTCGTCGATCCGGCCGCGCTCAATCAGCCCTTCGCCACCGGGCACTACCTCCGCTTCACCGGCGGCGAGCATGTGCTGGTGGGTGGCACCGACGGCAACGACACCATCATCACCGATTTCGGCGATGACGGAATCTGGGGGGATGCAGGCGACGACCGGATCGAGGCGGGCGCGGGCGTCGATCTCGTGAACGGCGGAGCGGGCGACGATATCATCACCGATTCCGGCGATACCGGCGACTTCCTCAAGGGCGAGGACGGCAACGACGTCATCGCCAACTCGAACGGCATCGACATCCTGATGGGCGGGCGCGGCAAGGACGCGATCTTCGTCGGCGTCGATGCGACCGAAGTCTTTGCCGGCGAGGGCGATGACTTCGTGATCGGCGGCGACGACGCCGACCTTCTGATGGGCAACGAGGGCGACGACTGGATGGAGGGTGGCGGCGGCTTCGACACCACCGCCGGCGACAACTCGGAACTGTTCTTCAACTCGGCCATCAAGGGCCACGACGTCATGTTTGCCGGGGGCGACGAGCATGATTTCGACGGCGAGTCCGGCGACGACATCATGGTCCAGGGCGAGAGCGTGATGCGCAACGAGGGCATGTTCGGCTTCGATTGGGCGATCTACAAGGGCAACCAGATCGCGGCCAATGCCGACATGCGCATCCCGATCTTCACCACCGAAGAAGCCGACATCCTGCGCAACCGCTTCGACAAGACGGAGGGTCTCTCCGGCTGGCGGCTGAACGACACGCTCATCGGCGACGACCGGACCGCGGCCGCCAACGCGGATGCCGAGGCGCCTGCCGGCGCGCCGATCACGGCGGCAAACGAGGGCGTGTTCTTCAACGACGGGCTCGACGCGGCCGGCATCGCTCGGATCGCGGGCCTCGACCAGATCGTGTCGCTTGCTTCCGGGCAGCAGTTCTTCGAGGCCGGCAACATCCTGCTGGGCGGCGCGGGCAACGATACGCTCCAGGGCAACGGTGGCAACGACATCCTCGACGGCGACCGCTGGCTGAACGTGCGCATCAGCATCCGCAATCCTGCGGATGCTGGCCAGGAGATGGCGACGGCCGACAGCCTGAAGCACGTCTTCGACGACAGCGCCGCCAATCAGGCGCGCGGCTGGGCCGGAAAGTCGCTCTTCGAGCTGATGATCGACCGGGTGATCAGCCCGACCCAGCTCGCAATCGTCCGCGAGG
Source organism: Methylorubrum extorquens (assembly GCA_900234795.1). Taxonomy (NCBI): domain Bacteria; kingdom Pseudomonadati; phylum Pseudomonadota; class Alphaproteobacteria; order Hyphomicrobiales; family Methylobacteriaceae; genus Methylorubrum; species Methylorubrum extorquens. The sequence goes on along the minus strand of LT962688.1, from coordinate 4,063,502 downwards.
TGATCACCACCGGAGCGACGGCGGCGGACGTGGACACCGCCGTGTTCAACGACATCCGGGCGAACTACACGATCACCCGCGCGGCGAACGGCACGCTCACCGTCACCCACACCACGCTGACCAATCCCGCCGTCGATGACGGCACGGATACGCTGCGCAACATCGAGAAGCTGCGTTTCGCGGACGGCACGGCGGACGTCGCGCTGGTTCTCAACCAGCCCTTCGACAGCCTCACCATCAGACCGTTCGACGCGGACGGCGACGATTCCTCGACACTCGTCGCGACGCTGGTGAACCGTGTGAACGCGACCACCCGGCCCGTGACCCTGCAATGGCAGGTGCTGGCCGACAACGGGCAGTGGCGCAACGTGACCGGCGCGGACGGCCAGGTCACGAACGGGGGCACCTTCTTCACGCCGACCGGAGCGACCGGCGTCGAGATCCGGGTGGTCGCGAACTGGACCAGCACGGTCGCCGGCAATACCGGCCTGCAGCAGACGGCCTCCGTCCAGTCCGCCTTCGTCGGAACCGCCGCCGCCGATGACATCGCGGGTTCCACGAGCCCGAACGTCATCCTGGGGCGCGACGGCGACGACGACATCGAGGGCGATGTCGGCAACGATGCCATCTACGCCGGCAGCGGCGACGACCGGGTCGATGGCGGCGCGGGCGACGACACCCTCCTCGGCAACGATGGCGCCGACACCCTGATCGGCCGGACCGGCAACAACACGCTCGACGGCGGCAACGACGACGACCAACTCTCCGGCGGGCACGGCAACGACCGTCTGATCGGCGGCGCCGGCACCGACACCGCCATCTACTCGGGACCGATCGCGGCCTACAGCTTCGAGCGGAACGCGCAGGGCGAGGTCGTCGTCAGCGACAACCTCGGAGCGGAGGGCGACGGCGTCGATACGCTCACCACGATCGAGCAGATCCAGATGGGCAACGACCTCACGCCCTACACGCTGGTCGCCAACGGCACGGCGGCCGTCGACATCGTGGTCGGGACGGCCGGCAACAATACGCTCAGCGGCGGCGCGGGCAACGACCTCGTCTTCGCGGGAGCCGGCAACGACAACGTCCTGTGGCGGACCGGCGACGGCCGCGACTTCGTCGATGGCGGCGCCGGCACGGACAGCTTCCGGATCATGAACGGGACCGGTCCCGTCCAGCAGCTCACGCTGGCCCAGGCCCGGGCGCAGTTCGCGAACCTGTCGTTCCGTGACGACACGCAGACCGTGGTCGTGCGCAACGGGATCGTCATCGCCGAGCTCAAGAACGTCGAGCAGGTCGCCGTGAACGCCGTCGCGACCGGGGCGCCCGTCGTCACGGACCCAACGCCGACGAACGGGCTCGTTTCGCCGACGGAGGGCCAGCCGCTCGGCGCGCTGGTCGCCGCGATCCAGGACGCCGACGGTCTTGGGACCTTCTCGCTGCGCTGGCAGCAATCGGGCGATAACGGCCAGACCTGGACGGATATCGCCGGCAACGCCGCCGGCACGCTCAACTACACGCCCGGCCAGGCCCAGGTCGGGGACGTGCTGAGGCTGCGGGTGAGCTTCACCGACGGCGCGGGAAATCCGGAAGAGCTGTTCTCGGCGCCCACCGGCGTCGTCGGCGACACCTTCACAGGCACGGCGCTCAACAGGACCTTCAACGGGACGGCCGGTGACGACATCGCAAACGGCGCCGACACCGCCCTCTTCGGGATCCAGCCGAACGACACGATGAACGGTGGCGCCGGCAACGACATCCTGAACGGCCGCGGCGGCAACGATACGTTCATTCAAGTCAGCACCGACGGGCGCGACCGCGTCGATGGCGGAGCCGGCACCGATACCTACCAGTTGAACGGCACCGCGGGGCCTGAGACCTTCCGCATCTACAGCCGGTCAGCCTGGCTCCAGGTCGCGGGCAATACGGAGGCGCAGCTCGCCGCTTCGACCGAGATCGTGATCACCCGCAACGGCACGGGTGCCGCCGCGATTGTCGCCGAACTCGACAACGTCGAGGAGATCCGCGTCAACACGCTCCAGGTGACGTCGCCCGGGGGCCAGAACGGCGGTGCCAATGGCGGCGACACGATTCAGGTGATCGGCAGCTTCACCGGCACCAGCCTCAACTTCAACACCATCACCATCGACGGCTCATCGGGCGACGACACCGTGGACATGGCCGCCCTCACCTCGGCCCACCGCATCGTCTTCCGCTCGAACGGGGGGCACGACACCATCGTCGGCACTCTGCGGCCGCAGGACGTGATCGAACTGCCGGCCGGCTCGAACCGGGCGGACTACGTCGCCGCCGCAGGCGCGAACGGCATGACGACCCTCTCCAACGGGTCGCATACCATCACCTTCTCGGCCGCGGGCGGCATGCCGCGGATCACGGTGGATGCAGGCGCCGACGGAGGGCACGGCGAGGGCGTCACCGGCGCCTTCGCCTACACGGCAGCCGACATCGACGGGCTGGAGGCGCTGGTGCGCGGCCAGCGCCCTGACAATGCGGGCGACGACGACGTGCCGACGGGCTACCGCGAGCTCAGCGGCCACGGCAACAACCTCGACCACCCGACCTGGGGCAGCGCCGACCAAGCCTTCATCCGCCTGACCCAGGCCCGCTACGGCGAGGCCGACGCCAACGGCAACAGGGCCATCAACCCGATCTTCGACGGCCTCGACGCGCGCACCATCAGCAACATCCTCGGCACGCAGGAGGCCGGCCTGCCCAAGGCCGGAAACGACGCCAACATCTTCTTCATGGCGATGGGCCAGTACATCGACCACGGGCTCGACTTCCTGCCCAAGGGTGGCAACGGCTCGATCGTGATCGGTGCGCCCGGCGGCGGGGCACCAGGCTCCAACAACCCGGCCGACCTCACCCGCGGCACCGTCATGGCCGTCGATGCGAACGGCGTGCCGCAGCACAAGAACCAGACCTCCCCCTACATCGACCAGAACCAAGCCTATGGCTCCAACGCGCTGGTCGGCCAGTTCCTGAGAGAGAGCGACGGGGCGCAGGGCGTCGGTATGCGGCTTCTGGCGGGGGCACCGGACCCGTCCAACCCCGCCTTCAACCTGCTGCCGACGCTGCGCGAGTTGGTCAACCATCACTGGCAGGCCGACACCATCTTCGCCGGACCGGACGGGCCGATCAGCTTCCGGACCTATTACACGAACTTCGCCCTGTCCGAGGGGGTGACCGGCACCCTGTTCAACACGGAGACCGGCGCCTTCGACCCGCAGGTGCTCACGAAGCTCGTCGGAAACTTCATGGGCTCGGGCCATCCGCTGCTGCTCGACACCAACCCCTTCATCAGCGTCCTCGACCACTTCGTGGCCGGCGACGGGCGGGCCAACGAGAACTTCGCCCTCACCTCGATCCACACGGTCTGGGCGCGCAACCACAACTACCACGTCGAGAAGCTCCTCGAATCCGGCTTCGAGGGCACGCCCGAGCAGGTGTTCCAGGCCGCCAAGATGGTCAACGAGGCGGAGTATCAGCGTGTCGTCTTCGACGAGTACTTGGAGACGCTGATCGGCGGTCTGCGCTCGGACGGCACGCACGGGTTCGAGACCTATGATCCGAGCGTGGATGTCGCGATCAGCCACGAGTTCGCCGCGGCGGTGTTCCGGTTCGGCCACTCCCTGATCGGGCAGACGCTGAACGTGAAGGGCGCCGACGGCGAGACCATTCCGGTCAGCCTGTTCGACGCCTTCCTCAACCCGAGCAACGATCCCTCGGTGTTCACCGCGCCGCTGCCTCCCGGCTACGTGCCGCAGCCCGGCTACGCTCAGTACGGCGTCGGCGGCATAATCGGCGGCACCATCGAGCAGGCGGCCGAGGACGTCGACTTCAACATCGTCGATGCGGTTCGCAACGACCTCGTGCGCATTCGGGCCGACCTGTTCGCCTTCAACGTGGCCCGCGGCTGGGACGTGGGCCTCGGCACCCTCAACCAGGTCCGCGCCGATCTGGCGGCCTCCACCAATCCCTATATCCGGGACGCGGTGGGCTTCGCCGGCGGCGACCTCTCGCCCTACGCCTCCTGGGAGGACTTCCAGGCGCGCAACGGCCTCAGCGACGCGGTGATCGCGCAGTTCCGGCAAGCCTACCCGGACCTCGTCCTCGCCGCCGCGGACATCGCAGCCTTCCGGGTGATCAACGGCGACATCGCCATCGCCATGCAGGCCGATGGGACCGGTGTCGTGAAGGGGATCGACCGGCTCGATCTCTGGGTCGGCGGGCTTGCCGAGAAGCACATCAACAACGGCGTCGTCGGCCAGACCTTCTGGGTCGTGCTGCACGAGCAGTTCGACCGACTGCAGGACGGCGACCGCTTCTACTACCTCGAGCGCTTCGACAACTTCGACTTCTACGAGAACGTCGTCGACGGCCAGGGCTTCTCGGACATCGTTGCCCGGAACACCGGCCTGACGGTCCTGCCGGAACACATCTTCGAGCTGTCCGACGAGGACGGACCGGGGACGGAGCCCGGCGATGATGACGACGACGGCGACACCGATCCCGTGGGTGGCGATCCCGACGAGGACGAGGACGGCCCGACCGATCCGGTCGGCGGTGGCGGCGATGCCGGTGGGGACGAGGACGATGACGACGGCGTGACCGACCCTGTCGGCGGCGGGGGCGATCCCGGCGACGACGAGGACGACGGGCAAGGAGACGGAGACGGGACGACCGACCCGGTCGGCGGGGGTGACGGCGACGAGGACGGGCCCGGGACCGGTCCCGGCACCACTCCGCCCGTCAACCACGTGCCCGGCGTGATCGCCGGCGGCGCGAACGGAGACGTCCTCAACGGCACGGCGGGGGCGGATACCATCCTCGGCCTGGACGGCGACGACAACATCCTCGCCGGCGGCGGTGCCGACGTGGTCCGGGCCGGCGCGGGCAACGACTTCGTCGATGCCGGCGAGGGCCGGGACGTGGTGTTCGCCGGGGACGGCGACGACGATGTCCTCAGCGGCGGCGGCGCCGACATGGTGTACGGCGATGGCGGCAACGACCGCATCCTCGCCGGAGCCGGCAACGACCTCGTGACCGCCGGCGCCGGCCGGGACACGGTCATCGGCGGCGAGGGCGACGACCTGTTCGTGGCCGAGACCGGTGACGGCGACGACACCTACTGGGGCGACGAGATGGGGGGCGGGCTGGGGAGCGACACGCTCGACATGTCGGCCATCACCGCCAACATCGCGGTCAACCTCGGGACGGGTCTGGCTGGGCGCGGCAGTGCGACCAGCACCCAGTCGGGTCGCGACGTGCTCTGGGGCGTCGAGAACGTCGTCACGGGGTCCGGCAACGACGACATCACGGCGAGCGACGCCGCGAACGTGATGGATGGCGGCGAGGGCAGCGACACCTACCGCTTCGGCTCGGCCGGCGCGGCGAACGGCGACACCATCGAGGGCTTCCGGCCGGGCGACAAGATCGACCTCAGCGCGATCGACGCCGATGCCGGGCAGGCCGGGAACCAAGCCTTCACGCTCGCGACCGGCGCGGCCTTCACGGGGGTCGGACAACTCCTGGTGACGCAGGAGACGCGCGACGACGGAGACTACGTCGTCGTCCAGGGGAACACGGCCGGCGATGCCTCCCCGGAATTCAAGCTCGCCATCAAGGGCAATACGGCGCCCACGGCCGCCGACTTCACGCTCTGATCCTGGTCGGGCCCCGGCCAGGGGCCCGACCCACTTGCCTGACGAGGGGGAGAGCCTGCCATGCGTTCCAGAGATCAGAAAAAGCTCGCTCAGCAGCGATGCGCCGAGCAGCTCACCCAAAGCGTTCGGGGGCCCTTCGTCTTCCTGTTCGGGATGTCCGGCATCATCAACATCCTGGCGTTGACCGGCTCGTTCTACATGCTGCAGGTCTACGACCGCGCCCTGCCGAGCGGGAGCCTGCCGACGCTCGTCGGGCTGTCGATCCTCGCCGTCGGACTCTACCTGGCGCAGGGCCTGTTCGACGTTCTCCGCTCGCAGATCCTGGTTCGCCTCGGGGCGCAGTTCGACCGCCGGGTCGCTCCGCTGGCGCAGCGGGTCGGGATCGACATGCCGCGCTTCGGCTTCTCGACCGCGGAGGCGATGGAGCGCGGCCGCGACGTCGACACGGTGCGGGGCTTCCTCGGGAGCCCCGGTCTCGTCGCCCTGTTCGACCTGCCGTGGGTGCCGGTCTTCCTCGTCTTCGTCTACATGCTGCACCCCTATCTCGGCGCGCTCACCGTCGCGGGGGCGGTCGTCCTCGCGCTGCTGACCATCCTCGCCGAACTCCTGACCCGGCGCTGGACCGGCGCCACGCAGCAGGCCGTGGTGGCCCGCAACGCCATCGCGGACTCGAACGCGCGCAGCGCCGACGTGCTCAAGGCGATGGGCTTCGCCGACCGGGCCGTGGACCGCTACCGCCGCGCCAACGACGAACACCTCGACCTGCAGACCCGCACCACCGACATCAGCGGCACGTTCGGGGCGATCGCGCGCGTCCTGCGCATGATCCTGCAATCGGCCGTGCTCGGGCTCGGCGCCTACCTCGTCATCGGCGGCGAACTCTCCGCCGGGGCGATCATCGCAGCCTCGATCACCTCCGCCCGCGCCATGGCGCCCATCGACCAAGCGATCGGCAACTGGAAGGTCATCCTGGCCGCGCGGACCGCCTTCCGGCGCTTGAAGGAGACCGTGATCGCCCTGGCCGCCGCCGAGCCGCCGATGACGCTGCCGCCGGCGCACCGGTCGCTCAGGGTCGGCCACATCACGGTCGCGGCCCCCGGCTCGGGTCGCGTGCTCCTCTCGGATGTGGGGTTCGAGCTCAAGGCCGGGCAGGCGCTCGGCGTCATCGGACCGAGCGGTGGCGGCAAGACCACCCTCGGCCGCGCGCTGACCGGCATCTGGCCGCTGCTGCGCGGCAGCGTGCGGCTCGACGAGGCCGACCTGCCGCAATGGGACGAGGCGAGCCTGGGAGGGATGATCGGCTACCTGCCTCAGGAGGTCTGCCTCCTCGACGCGACGGTCGAGGAGAACATCTCGCGCCTGGCCGAGGACAGCGATCCGGCGCTGGTCGTGGCGGCCGCGCAGGCGGCGGGCGTGCACGAGATGATCCTGCGCATGCCCGACGGCTACAAGACCGAACTCGGACCGCTCGGGACGGCGCTCTCGGGCGGGCAGCGGCAGCGGATCGCCCTCGCCCGCGCGCTCTACGGCAATCCCTTCCTCGTCGTCCTCGACGAGCCGAACGCGAATCTTGATGCCGAGGGCGAGGCTGCGCTCGCCGCGGCGATCCAGGGCGTGCGTGCCCGCGGCGGCCTCGCGATCGTGATCGCCCACCGCCCGAGCGTGCTGGCGGCCGTGGATCTGATCGCCGTGATCCAGGACGGCAAGCTCACGGCATTCGGCCCGAAGGAGGCGATCCTCGGCAAGGCCGCCCGCGACGGTGCGGCCAAGCCCGACAGCGCCCAGGACAACAGGGAGCGCTCCATGCCGGAGCGGGTGCCCGCATGACGATCGAGATCAAGGGCACGAAGCCCGGGCGGGACGCGCCCGAGGGTGCCGAGCGTTACGTCTCGCGCAGCGCAGACCGGCGATCCGGCGTCCCCTACTATGCCGCGGTGGCGGTCGCGTCCGTGGCCGCCTACCTCAAATCCCTGCTTCTGCCCCGCGCGACCCTGGCAGAGGAAGTGGACCCGGAGATCGTGGCGGCACGCGCCGACGCCCTGCGCCTCGTCCATTCCGAGGAGCTCGCCGCGCCCACCCCTGCAAAGGCCGCCGAGGCACCGAAGCCACTGGCCGAACCGCCATCCCCGGTTCTGCAATCCGGCATGTCCCTGTTCGACGATGGGCACGAACTGCTCGCGCGCGGGCTGCGCTTCGCAAGGCCCGACGCGCATCCGGACCTCGGCGACTTCAAGGCCTCTCCGGTCATCCCCCAGCCGATCAACGACAACGGCGGCTCCCTCGCAGCCGGATCGGGCGGGCGCGGAGGCGGGCAGCCGAGCGGCGGCGGCCGGCCACGGGACGCATTCCACCCGGAAGCGGATGCGCAGGAGCCCGGCGACGAGGCACAGCCGGCCCCCCGACCGCTGGGAGAGGAGAAGGCCGACAGGCCGGATCAAGGCTCGGTCGGGCAAGGCTCGAGCGAGCAAAGCTCGACTGGGCAAGGCTCGACAGGGCAAGGCGGATCGAACCCACAGGGTCCGGGGCCGTCGGACGGCGGCGTCCGGATCCCTCCCGACTCCACGCCGGGCGGCGATCCGCGTCCCGTCGATCCGGCGACGCCGCCGCGCGGCCGGGACGACGGACCGGCGGGGCAACGCAACCGCTCGCCCGTGGTGAACGGCCCGGTCCAGCTCGGGGATGTCGCGGGCTGCGCACTCCTCACCATCGCCCTGAGCGATCTCCTGCGCGGCGCCAGCGATCCGGACGGAGACGCACTCAGCGTGCGCGACGTCCGAGTCTCCTCCGGCACCGTGACGGCGGACGGCTCGGGCTGGGTGTTCGACGCCGACGCGCCCGGTCCGGTCACGGTCACCTACGCGGTGACGGACGGCGAGTTCTCGGTCGCCCGTACGGCTCATCTGACCGTCCTCGAACGGGCTTTGATCGGCGGCACGGACGGGGACGACCTCATCCTCGGCACACCCTGCGCGGACGACATCGCGGCCGGTGCGGGAGACGACAATGTCGACGCCCGCGGTGGCGACGACCTCGTCGATGCCGGCAGCGGCAGCGACCACGTGATCGCGGGCGACGGCGCCGACACGGTCCTGGCCGGGCCGGGCGACGACGTCGTGTTCGCCGGGGCGGGCGCGGATCGGGTCTCGGGCGGGGCGGGTCACGACCGCTTGTTCGGGGAGGCGGGCGACGACCTTCTGTTCGGCGAGGCGGGCGACGACCTGCTCGATGGCGGCGAGGGGGCGCGACATCCTGGATGGGGGCGACGGCGACGATCTCCTCCTTGGCGGCGAGGGCAACGATAGCCTCTACGGCGCGGCCGGCGCCGACGACCTGTCCGGCGGCACCGGTGCCGACGTGCTCGTCGGGGATGCGGGTGACGATCGGCTGCAGGGCGGCGAGGGTGCGGACATCCTCTCGGACGGGGCCGGGCGTGACCTCGTTTCGGGGGAGGCGGGCGACGACGTGATCATCCTCGCCCTCGACAGCGCGGAGGACACGGTCGACGGCGGCGCGGGGGCGGGACACGCTCGACCTGTCGGCGGCCACGGTCGATCTGGTGGTGGACCTGAGGAACGAGACCGTGTCCGCTCAGGAGCTCGGCCTCGACCGGATCACCTCGGTCGAGGCGATCATCGCGGGATCGGGCGACGACCGCTTCGTGGTGGGCGGCCGGGATCTCGTGCTCACCGGCGGCGGCGGCGACGACGTGTACGCATTCGCCGCTCCGGCCGAGCCGCGCGATGGCACCCGCACCGTGCAGATCACGGACTTCTCCGTCGGCGATTACATCGATCTGGTCCGCTACGCCCTGTTCAAGGAGGAGACCGCGGCCGGGCGCCCGCTCGCGGAGGCGCTCCGGGGCGAAAGCGATGCACCGACCGGGATCCAGTGCCGGTTCGATCGTTCCGAAGGCCGGGACCGCACGGTCGTCTCGGCCGACCTCGACCATAACGACGCCTACGAGACCACCGTCGTCCTCGATGGCGAGCACTTGCTGCGCTTCACGATCGCGCCGCTGCCCGAACCGCCGACATTCCACACTTGAGAGCGAAGCCGGAGAAGGATCATGCGTACATCTCCCGATCGGATGCCGCGCCCCCTGCGGCGGCACGAACCGCAATCCCGCACGAACGTCGCGTTCTCCGTCGGCCCGCGCATCGTCGCCGGGTTCATCTTCGGCGCGGCGCTCGTCGGCGGCGTCGGCGGCTGGGCCGCCACGACCGATCTCAGCGGCGCGATCCTCGCTTCCGGATCCGTCGCCGTCGATCAGCGAGCCAAGTCCGTGCAGCACCGCGACGGCGGCGTGGTCGGCGAGATCCTCGTGCGCGATGGGCAGCCGGTCACGGCCAGCCAAGTGCTCCTCAGAATCGACGACGCGCAGACCCGCGCGGAACTCGCCATCGTGAAGGGACAATTGGTGGAACTCGCCGCCAAGAAGGCGCGGCTCCTGGCGGAGCGCGACGGGCAGCGCGAGGTCAGCTTCCCGCAAGCCCTGCTTCACCAGGGCGCCGAGGTGCAGTCGATCCTGGAGGGCGAACTCCGGCTGTTCCGGGGCAACCTCGCCGGCCGTGACAGCCAGCGCCAGCAGCTCGAACTCCAGATCGGGCAGATCGCTGAGGAGATCGCCGGCCTCACGAAGCAGCGGGACGCCAAGAGAGACGAACTGGCCGTCCTCACCACCGAGCATGGCAAGCTATCGATCCTCGTCGAGAAGCAGCTCTACGAGAGTTCCCGCTTCCTGCCGATCACCCGCGACAAGCACCGCCTGGCCGGCGAGCAGGGGTCGTTGGAAGCCTCCATCGCGCGGGCGAAGACGCGGACGAGCGAGATCCGCGTCCAGATCCTCGCCATCGCAGACACCGCGCGGACCGAGGCACAGCGCGAGCTCAGTCAGGTCGATGCCAAGGCGGCAGAGCTGAGCAACCGTCGCGTGGCATTGGACGACCGGCTGACGCGCACGGAGATCCGTGCCCCCGTGACCGGCATCCTGCACGAATTGAAGACCTTTACGGTTGGCGGCGTCGTCACCCCCGCCGACATCCTGGCGACCGTGGTACCCGAGGACGCGCGGCTTAAGATCGAGATCCGCATCCCGCCGACCAGCATCGACCAGATCGGCGTCGGCCGCGCGGCCCGGGTCCGCTTCACCGCCTTCAGCCAGCGCACCACCCCCGAACTCAAGGGAGTGCTGACCTACGTCTCGCCCTCGACGACGAAGGGCCCACGGGACGAGGCGTTCTATATCGGGCATGTCGAGCTCAAGGATGGCGAGATTGAACGCCTGGGAGGCTCGGCCCGCCTTATCCCTGGAATGCCCGTCGAAGTTCAGGTCGCTACGGATGAGAGAACAGCAATGTCCTACCTGATGAAGCCGCTTCAAGACCAATTTAGTCGCGCATTCCTTGAGCGATGACTGTTAATATTTGCGTATCGATTCATTTCGTCAGCCAAGCCGTGCGCATGCCGAGGTTCGACTGCCTACCCCTAAATTTCCGTTTCTAGTAACCCTGGCATAGTACTAACTATTGATGCGCGGATACCACCCGTGATATCCGTAGAGGGTGGCCCTGCTTGGGAGGCGGCAGTGGAACAGAGCTTGGTAGATTCGCGGGGTGATTTCTGCGGTTCGCAGATTCGCTTGGACCGGGAAATATTCATGGATCTCGTGGTGACGACAATGGGGTCCTTGTTTGAGGATACAGTCGGATCCAGCGAAGCTGGCAGCTTCATTAGCTTGGTCGGCCTCGCTGTGGGTGAGAAGATCCAGGAAGAGTACCTCCAGGTGAGTGGCGCGAGCCAACTCGACAGGAAAGGGATGGTCGACGCTCTGCTCGACATGAAGCAGCGGATCGGCAGCGATTTCTACGTCATGGACGAATCGGAGCAGCGCATCGTTCTCGGCAATAAGCGCTGTCCGTTCGGAGAACTGGCAAAGAAATGCCCTTCACTGTGCATGCTGACCGCGAACGTGTGTGGGCATCTGGCCGCGGAGAGTCAGGGATATGCACGAGTCGATCTTCCCGAAACCATCGCCGCGGGGGCGTCCGAGTGCCGGGTCGTCATCAACCTCGACCCGAACACAACCGGCAGCGGGCGGCGGTATCATCGGCGAGCCTGGGCCTGAGTCCGACTTCGCTGCGCTGTTCGCCTTCGTTGCGGATCCCCTGATCCTGGTGGGCCGGTTCGGGCTCGTGGAAGACGCCAATCCAGCCGCGTTCGACCGTTTGCCGGACCTCGCGATCGGCCTTCCCCTGCCGGTCGAGGGGACACATCGCGAGCGGATGAGCCGCTACCTCAGCCTGTGTTCGCGGACCGAGAACCCGATCCCCGGCGCGGTGTTCGTCCGCGCCGGAGCCGAGAGTTCCTGTCGTCATCCATGCCGGGGCGCGCGCATCGTCCTGCGCGCCTATGGTGACGAGCCACTCGTCCTGCTTCATCTCACGCCGACGAACCTGGAGGGCCGCCTTCACCTCCTCACGGAGCGGCTGAACGATGTCCGGCGCGTCATGCAGGAGCGGAAGCGGCGTGAGATCGAGATGCAGGCGCTCCTGACCGAGCGCAGCCGGTTGCTGGTCCACCTCGAGGAGGACGCGCAGGCACGGCAGCGTGCCGAGGCCGAGCGTGACGCCGTTCTATCAAGGCTCTACCGGGCCGGGCAGGACGAGCGGCGGCGTCTCGCGCGCGATCTCCATGATCATGCCGGTCAGCAACTCGTCACGCTGACCTTCGGCCTGAGAAAGATCGCGTCACGCCTGTCTTGCCCAACGGCCATCCATGAGGTCGAGCAACTTCTCCGCCACACCCAGGACATCGGGCAATCGCTCCGGAGGGTGACCCTCGAACTCCGGCCGGCCGCCCTCGATGAGTTCGGCTTCGTGACCGCGCTGCGCTCGCTCGTGGATGAGTGGAGCCGGGTGACGGAAATCGTGACCGAGTTTCAGATCGTCGGGGAGGAGGTCGATTTTCCGCTGGAGACGGCGATCACGCTCTATCGCTTGGCTCAGGAGGCGCTCACGAACGTGGCGAAACATGCGGGGCCGGGCGTATGCGTGTCGGTCGTGCTGCGGTTCAGCGCTTTGCAAGTCACGCTGACGATCGACGACAACGGCAGCGGCTTCGCGGCCGACGAGGCAATCGCGACCAGTCTCGTCTCCCAGGGGAAGCTCGGCCTGCTCGGCATGCGTGAACGGATGGCGCTGGTCGACGGCACGCTGAACATCGAGTCGGCTCCCGGCCGGGGCACGAGCATCGTTGCCCGCGCCTACCGGTCCGTCGAGGAAAGCGGGCATGCCTAGGACCCTGATCCACGTCGTGCTGGCGGACGATCATCCGGTTTTCCGTCACGGTGTGACGAGCCTGATCGCTGATTCCGGCGAGATCGTCGTGGTGGCCTCCGTCGAAACGGGCGCGGCCGCCTACCGGGCGATTGTTCAGCACGAGCCGGACGTCGCCATCCTCGACATCAATATGCCGGAGATGAATGGCGTCACCGTTCTTCGCCATCTCGCCAGAACCGGGACGCGGACCCAGGCTATCATGCTGAGCGTCTATGAGAGCCGGGTCTACATCGACCAAGCCTTTGAGGCGGGCGCCCGCGGCTATGTTCTCAAGCGGTCGGCCTTCCAGAACATCGCCAGCGCGGTGCGAGCGGTTCATGCCGGCGGCATCTATCTCGATCCGGCATTGCCGGAACGCACCGCTCCGCATCGGCGGCTGAGTTCAAGCGTGGATGAGGCGGCGTGCTCAACCTTGAGCGAGCGCGAGCGCGACATCCTCCGGTTCGTCGCCTTCGGCTTCACGAGCAAGGAAGTCGCCGACCGGCTCGGCGCAACCCCCAAGGCGATCGAGACCCAAAAGGCTCGGGCCTGCACCAAGCTCGGTCTCGCAAGCCGGGCACAGATCGTTCAGTTCGCCATTCTCCAGGGTTGGCTTCATGGAGAGATTCCCCTGCGCTGACATTCGGTCTCAGCCATTGGCCGGAGCGATTTGGCCTTGAATTGATTGGCTCGCAGAAGCGTCTCGCCGCCTGCGATCACCTCTAATTGGTGGCGATAGACCAGAATGATCCGTTCGCCAAAGATCACCGCACTCTCCTGCACGACAAAGCTCATGCGGATCAGCGCATAATCACTTCAAAGCGTCATCGTGCGTCGGCTCATGGTCGGGCCGCATAGGATCGGCCGCTTGATGCGCATCATGAACGTACCAGTTCGCCTCTATAGGCATAGCGAGCCCGTACACTGGACCTCGACGCATAAGGCACATCAGAAACGCTGAGCTCGACCGAGCGGGCCCGCACACAGACCGGTCTGACGGCAACCTAATGGAGTTCCAAGGATGCCTCGATGAGACCACGCACCTCCTGCCAAGCCGGTGTCGACGGGGTGACCACGTCGAAGTGTCCGGCATCCGAGACGTTGATGAGTTGTGGCGCAGGTCCGAACTGCCCTCGTACAGCGCGCGCATAGTCGTAGGCGACCCATGGCGGTGTGAGTCGGTCCAGTACGCCGCTGACCAGAAAGATCGGCACCCCGGCGGTCGGGAGGGCTGCGGGTGATACTTCCGATAGCTTGTCTGCTGGGGCGATCCGCTCGACAATGCCCGGGCCGCAGAGCACCGGGATGAACCGCGCGAACGTCGCAAGATCCCCCACGCCGCCCAGGCTGATCACCGCCCGCGGGACAAACCCGGTCGCTGCGTGAAGAGGGCTCGTGGCGGGAAGCAAGCCGCGCGAGGCCACCCAGAGGGCGAGATGGCCACCTGCCGAGTGGCCCACCAATACCACTCGTGAGAGATCCAAGTGGTGGGCTCCTGCCTCTTCAGCGAGGCGGTCCAGAGCAGCGCCCACGTCCTGATAAGTTCCGGGATAGCCGCCGCCGGCCTCGTTGGCACGGCGGTAGCCGATGCTCCACACGGCAACGCCGCGACGCGTCAGATCGGGTCCTAGGTGACGCATCTGCTCGCGTCCGGCGGTGGTAGCGCTCCAGCAACCGCCGTGGATGAGAACCGCGACTGGGTGTGGGCCGGGGCTTGCGGGCAGGAATACATCGATGCCTTGAGAGGGGGCATCACCGTAGGTGAGCTGCAGGGTCGGCGGAGGTCGCAACAGGTCACGAAAGTCCGCGAGTTCCACCGGGTCGGCTGATGCCGGGCCGATCGCGAGCACTGTCAAAGTAAGGATTGCGCAACTCTTCATGCCAGCCTCCCTGCGCAGGAGTGATGCTCTGGATCGAGGTGATGAGGTGGGCCGTATCGTGGCAGGGCCGTTCCTGACCACGGCCCAGCCAGGCTCAGGCTAGTGGCGAATCCCACGCGTGACCCAGTACGCGCGGGGAACGCAGATACCGAGCGGGGTGGAAAACTGGGCATGGAAGGCGATGAAGTCGCGCCGCAGATTGGCGCGGCGGTCCTCGTCGAGGCTGGCGGCCAGAGCCTTGGTCGGACCGTAGCCACCGGCGAACCGCTCCCAGGCCGCCTCTGCACTCTGCTCGCGATAGAACGAGACGCCGTTCTCGAAAGCCAGCTCGAAGTCCCGACCCAGCAGTTCCTCAAGCCGCTCAGTGCGGCCCCACTCAAATGGCGAGGGCGGGGCCGGATTGGGCGGTGGCGGCATGTAGGACTTCATCACCATGAACATCCTGAACACATTGTCGTTCGACAGCCAGGTGGTGAGGCAAATCCTTCCGCCCTTGCGACAGACACGTGCCAACTCAGCGGCCGCGGCCTCAGGCCGGCTAGCGAACATCACGCCGCAGGTCGAGATGATGGCGTCAAACGCGCCGTCGGCAAAGGGCAGTCTCTCAGCGTCGCCCAGCTGGTAATCGATGTCGAGACCCTCGGCCCGAGCCTGCTCAGCGGCGAACGACAAGAGATCGGCGCTGATGTCGGCCCCAGTCACCTGCGCACCCCGCCGGGCGACGACGCGCGAAGTCCAGCCGGTGCCGGTGGCGAGGTCGAGCACCCGCTCGCCCGGCTTCGGATCGAGACGCAGTACGCAGTGTTCAATACTGTCGGCGATGCCGCGACTGATCTCGTTGTAATGAGCGCCGCCGGAGTTCCAGATACTGGCAGGCTTGGCGTTATGAGGTTGGATTTCGTAGTTCATGGTGCCTCCGACTCACACGGGGCCCCCAGCCCAAGATGCAGCTTTTCGCGTGCGAAAGTCCATCGTCGTCTTCAGCGCCGATCCGAATGAACTCCGAGTACTGCAAGGGGTTAGGAGTTCGCACGCCGGTGGTTGTGCTGTGCGCCACAACCGGTCCTCGGGCTTCGGTCCAGAAGCGGACCTTGGCTTTGCTCCATCAACGGACTTTCGCCCGCGGCCGGCGGACAGTCCGTTGTTGATACAAGGTCGGTCCTTGGTGCGGGGAATACCTAGCTTTCTGACGGAAATATTCGTGGCTGCAGGGGAGCATTGGATACATCAGACGGGTAGGCTTTCCGGGATCGGCTCATAATCCATCATTTGAGCCTCCTAGCCGGCAAGGCCATAACAGCCTCTCGCTTGCTGCCCGTCACGGCAGAGCGCGACGCGAAACGAAAAAATAACGATCTGCGCTGCGACGAGCGGGCCTATTCTCAGCCGAGCGGCCATGCATCGGAAAGAGCAACGTGCTGGGCCGCTCTGCGGACCGAAGGATCGAGCAACCATTTACGCTGCGCCCTATTGCCGTTCTTCCTCGCCAGTGGTTTCTCACAGCCGCCGACGATCCAAAGAATGCCTCGCTGGTCTGTATCATCTACCCTAAGGGTGTACCCGCATGACGCCGACTACGTTGCAGCTGGAGCCGAAGCTCCTCCTGAAGAGCCTTCGTGCCTTTCGGAAGGGGGACTTCTCGACTCGGCTGCCGCTGGATCTGACGGGCATTGAGGGGGAGATCGCGCAAGCGTTCAACGATATCGTCGAGCTCAACCAAGGGCTCGCCCGTGAACTCGACAGGGTCGCCCGCGCGGTCGGCAAGGACGGGCGCATCGGCGAGCGCGGAAAGCTTCCGGCCGCGACCGGCGGGTGGAACGATTGCGTCGAGTCGGTCAACACGATGATCGGCGACCTTGTTCAGCCCACCACCGAGGTGGCGCGCGTCATCGGGGCCGTCGCCAAGGGGGACCTCGGCCAGACCATGCAGATCGAGATCGAGGGCCGGCCCCTGCGCGGCGAGTTCCTTCGGATCGGCAAGGTCGTCAACACCATGGTGGATCAGCTGAACTCCTTCGCTTCGGAGGTGACCCGCGTCGCTCGCGAGGTCGGCTCGGAGGGCAAGCTCGGAGGGCAGGCGCAGGTCAAGGGCGTCGGCGGGACCTGGAAGGACCTGACCGACAACGTGAACCTGATGGCGGCCAACTTGACGGGCCAAGTGCGCAACATCGCCGAAGTCACCACCGCGGTGGCCAACGGCGACTTGTCCAAGAAGATCACCGTCGACGTGAAGGGCGAGATCCTCGACCTGAAATCGACCATCAACACGATGGTGGACCAGCTGAACTCCTTCGCCTCGGAAGTGACCCGCGTCGCCAAGGAGGTCGGGTCGGAGGGCAAGCTCGGCGGACAGGCGCAGGTCAAGGGCGTCGGCGGCGTCTGGAAGGACCTGACCGACAACGTGAACATGATGGCGGAAAACCTGACGGGCCAAGTGCGCAACATCGCCGAGGTCACGACCGCGGTCGCGCGGGGCGACCTGTCCAAGAAGATCACCGTCGACGTGAAGGGCGAGATTCTCGCCTTGAAGCTGACCATCAACACGATGGTGGACCAGCTGAACTCCTTCGCCTCGGAGGTGACCCGCGTCGCCCGCGAGGTCGGCACGGAGGGCAAACTCGGCGGACAGGCGCAGGTCGAGGGCGTGGGCGGGACCTGGAAGGACCTGACCGACAACGTGAACATGATGGCGGCCAACCTGACGGGGCAGGTACGCAACATCGCCGAAGTCACCACCGCAGTGGCCAACGGCGATCTCTCCAAGAAGATCACCGTCGATGTGCGCGGCGAGATCCTGGAACTCAAGAACACCATCAACACGATGGTGGATCAGCTGAACTCCTTCGCCTCCGAGGTGACCCGCGTCGCCCGCGAGGTCGGCTCGGAAGGCAAGCTCGGCGGGCAGGCGCAGGTGCGCGGTGTCGCCGGAACCTGGGCCGACCTCACCGACAACGTGAACCTGATGGCGGCCAACCTCACAGGGCAGGTGCGCAACATCGCCGACGTGACCACTGCGGTCGCCAACGGTGATCTGTCCAAGAAGATCACCGTCGACGTTCGCGGCGAGATCCTGGAGCTCAAGAACACCATCAACACGATGGTGGATCAGCTGAACTCCTTCGCCTCCGAGGTGACCCGCGTCGCGAAGGAAGTGGGTTCGGAAGGCAAACTTGGCGGTCAGGCCCGCGTCGAGGGCGTGGCCGGCACCTGGGCCGACCTCACCGACAACGTGAACCTGATGGCGGCCAACCTGACGGGGCAGGTGCGCAACATCGCCGACGTGACGACGGCGGTGGCCAACGGCGATCTGTCCAAGAAGATCACCGTCGACGTGAAGGGCGAGATCCTGGAGCTCAAATCGACCATCAACACGATGGTGGATCAGCTGAACTCCTTTGCCTCGGAGGTGACCCGCGTCGCCCGCGAGGTCGGCACGGAGGGTAAGCTCGGCGGCCAAGCGCAGGTCAAAGGCGTCGGCGGCGTCTGGAAGGGCCTGACCGACAACGTGAACATGATGGCGGCCAACCTCACGGGGCAGGTGCGCAACATCGCTGAAGTCACCACCGCGGTGGCCAACGGCGACCTGTCCAAGAAGATCACGGTGGCCGTCGAGGGCGAGATCCTGGAGCTCAAATCGACCATCAACACGATGGTGGATCAGCTGAACTCCTTCGCCTCCGAGGTGGTCCGCGTCGCCCGCGAAGTCGGCATCGAGGGCAAGCTCGGCGGCCAGGCGCAGGTGCGCGGCGTCGGCGGGACTTGGAAGGACCTGACCGACAACGTGAACATGATGGCAGCCAACCTGACGGGCCAGGTGCGCAACATCGCCGACGTGACGACGGCGGTGGCCAACGGCGATCTGTCCAAGAAGATCACGGTCGACGTGAAGGGCGAGATCCTGGAGCTCAAATCGACCATCAACACGATGGTGGATCAGCTGAACTCCTTCGCCTCCGAGGTGACCCGCGTCGCCCGCGAGGTCGGCTCCGAGGGCAAACTCGGCGGCCAGGCGCAGGTGCGCGGCGTCGGCGGGACCTGGAAGGACCTGACCGACAACGTGAACATGATGGCGGCCAACCTCACCGGTCAGGTGCGCGGCATCGCGGACGTCGTCACGGCGGTGGCGCAGGGCGACCTCAAGCGGAAACTCTCGGTCGACGCCAAGGGCGAGATCGCGGCGCTGGCCGACACCGTCAACGAGATGATCGAGACGCTCGCCACCTTTGCCGACCAGGTGACCAACGTGGCGCGCGAGGTGGGCGTCGAAGGCAAGCTGGGCGGCCAGGCGCGGGTGCCGGGCGCGGCGGGTCTCTGGCGTGATCTGACGGACAACGTGAACCAGCTCGCGGCGAACCTCACGACCCAGGTGCGTGCCATCGCCGAGGTGGCGACCGCCGTGACGAAGGGGGATCTCGCGCGCTCGATCTCGGTCGAGGCCTCCGGCGAGGTCGCCTCGCTGAAGGACAACATCAACGAGATGATCCGCAATCTGCGGGACACGACGCTCAAGAACGCCGAGCAGGATTGGCTGAAGACCAACCTCGCCAAGTTCACCCGCATGCTGCAGGGCGAGCGCGACCTCGCCACGGTCTCGAACCTGATCCTGTCCGAGATTGCATCGCTCGTGAGCGCCCAGCGCGGCGTGTTCTACATGGTGGAGGACGAGGGTGGGGAGCCGGTTCTCGATCTGATGGCGAGCTACGCCTTCACGGAGCGCAAGAACCTCTCGAACCGCTATCGCCTGCGTCAAGGCCTCGTCGGCCAATGCGCCTTCGAGAAGAAGCGCATCCTCCTCACCCACGTGCCCGGCGACTACATCACCATCGGCTCGGCTCTCGGCGAGGCGCCGCCCCTCAACATCATCGTGCTGCCCGTCCTCTTCGAGCAGGAAGTCCGAGCGGTCATCGAGCTGGCGTCGTTCAACCGCTTCAGCGAGACCCACCAGTCCTTCCTCGATCAGCTGACCGAGTCGATCGGGATCGTGCTCAACACGATCGCTGCCAACATGAGGACGGAAGGCCTCCTGAAGCAATCGCAGCTCCTGACCGGCGAGTTGCAGAGCCGGCAGGAAGAATTGAAGAAGACGAACGATCGCCTGGAGCTGCAGGCCGCCTCGCTGCAGCAATCCGAGGACCTCCTGAAGAACCAGCGGGAGCGGCTGCAGCAGACCAACGAGGAGTTGGAGGAAAAGGCGCGCCTGCTCGAAATCCAGAAGCGTGAGGTCGAGGGCAAGAACCGCGAGGTCTCGATCGCCAAGACGGCGCTGGAGGAGAAGGCCGAGCAGCTGAGCCTGACCTCGCGCTACAAGTCGCAATTCCTCGCCAATATGAGCCACGAGCTGCGCACGCCGCTCAACAGCCTGCTGATCCTCTCGAAGCTTCTCTCCGAGAACCGCGACGGGAACCTCACCGACAAACAGCGGGAATTCGCCAAGACGATCAACGCGGCCGGGACCGACCTCCTGTCACTCATCAACGACATCCTCGATCTCTCCAAGATCGAGTCGGGCACGGTGTCGCTCGAGATCGGCGACGTTACGCTGCAGGACATCAGCGAGAACCTGAACAGGACCTTCCGGCAGCTCGCCGAGGAGCGCCACCTCGCCTTTGTGATCGAGGTCGATCCGGGCCTGCCGCGCTCCCTGCGGACGGACGCGAAGCGCCTGCAGCAGGTCCTGCGCAACCTTCTCTCCAACGCCTTCAAGTTCACCGAGAAGGGGAGCGTCTCGCTCAAGATCGGTTCCGCGGAGGGCTCGCCCCTGCGCGCCGGGACCCAGTGGATCGCCATGTCCGTCACCGATACCGGGATCGGCATCGCCGAGGACAAGCAGCGGATCATCTTCGAGGCGTTCCAGCAGGCCGACGGGACGACGAGCCGCAAGTACGGCGGCACGGGCCTCGGCCTCGCGATCAGCCGCGAGATCGCGCGCCTGCTGGGCGGCGAGATCGTGGTCGAGAGCCGCGTCGGTACGGGCAGCACCTTCACCCTGTTCCTGCCCTTCGAGCCGCCCGCGCAGGCGCTCACCGGACGCGCGGCGGAGGCATCGGACGGGTACGCGCCTTCGGCGCCGATGGGCCGCCAGCCGAACACCGCGATGGCGCTCTCGTCCTCCGCGGACGACCGCCACGCGATTCACCCGAGCGACCACATCGTGCTCATCGTGGAGGACGACGCCATGTTCGCCTCGGTGCTGCTGGAGCTCGCGCGCGAGCGTGGCTTCAAGGGTTTGATCGCGCAGGACGGGGCCGGCGCGCTTAGCCTCGCGCACCGCTTCAAGCCGCACGCCATCACCCTCGACATCGGCCTGCCCGACATGGACGGCTGGGCCCTGCTCGACCTCCTGAAGAACGATCCCCGCACCCGGCACATTCCGATCCACGTGATCTCGGTCAACGACGAGAAGAAGCGCGGCCTTCGCGCGGGCGCGTTCGGGTTTCTGGAGAAGCCGGTCGAGCGCGAGGGCCTGATGCGCGCCCTGGAGCGCTCGAAGGAGTTCATCACGCGGCCGGTGCGCAACCTCCTGCTCGTCGAGGACGACGAGAACCAGCGCGCCAGCATCACAGCGCTCCTGAGCGAAGAGGACGTCAAGATCTTCGGAGTCGGCACGGCCTCCGCCGCACTGGAAGCCCTGACAGGCGGCCGGTTCGACTGCGCGATCATCGATCTCGGCCTGCCCGATATCGGCGGTTCCGAACTGATCGAGCAGATCCGTGCCTCCCAGGACGGGGAGGAGTTGCCAATCATCGTGTATACCGGCCGGGAGCTGACGGCCGCCGAGGAGCAGCAGCTCAGGCACACCGCCTCGACGATCATCCTCAAGGACACGCGCTCGTCCGAGCGACTCCTCGACGAGACCGCGCTGTTCCTGCATCGCGCAATCAATCGCGTTCCAGTCGAGGAGCAGATCCTCGTCGAGCGGAAGGATGCGACGTCACTTCAGGGCTGTCGGGTCATCCTGGTCGATGACGACCTGCGCAACATCTTCTCGCTCACGAGCGCCCTCGAGCAGCACGGGCTGGAAGTCCTGTTCGCCGAGAACGGGCAGGACAGCATCGCCCTCCTCAAGTCCAACCCAAACATCGATGCGATGCTGGTCGACATCATGATGCCGGGGATGGACGGCTACGAGACGATGCGCGCGATCCGGGCGGAGGCCAGCTTCCGTAGCCTGCCGCTCATCGCGGTGACCGCGAAGGCCATGAAGGGCGACCGCGAGAAGTGCCTCGAGGCAGGCGCGTCCGATTACGTCTCGAAGCCGATCGACATGGATCAGCTCCTCGCGGTGCTGCGGGTGCAGTTGGCCCGGCGTGGCGAGGTCGCACACGGCCCCGTGCCCACGCTCGGCGACCCGACGGCCCTCGATCGGCAACAACAATGAAGGACGGGCTGAGTTTCCTACCGACCGGGACCGGCAGCTCCGCCGAGCCGCGGAGCGCTCGCACTGAGCCCGATCCGGTTCGGGCGAAGATCCTGATCGTCGATGACGATCAGCGCAATCTCCTCGCCGCCTCCGAGGTCCTCGCCGATCCGGCGATCGACCTCGTGCTGGCGAACTCGCCCGAGGAAGCCCTGCGGCAGGCGCTCCGGGAGGATTTCGCCCTGATCCTGCTCGACGTGCAGATGCCGCGCATGGACGGCTACGAGGTCGCCTCCCTGATCCGCAGCCGCTCGCGCACGTCCCGTGTCCCGATCCTGTTCCTCACGGCCCACAACAAGGAGGACATCCACATCTTCCGCGGATACTCCGCCGGAGCGGTGGACTACGTGTTCAAACCGATCCAGCCGCTCGTCCTCAAATCGAAGGTCGATGTCTTCGTCGACCTGTACCTGAAGACAGCGGAGATCCAGCGCAAGGCGGCGGCCGAGAAGCAGCTGCTCCTCGAAAACCTGCGCGTACGGGGCGAGAAGCTTGCCGCCGAGCAGGCTCTGCGCAGGCGTGAGGAACATCAGGCCGCTGTCCTGCGCGGCCTCCCCATTGCGCTCTACACCTCGCCACTCAGTGGAGACGATCGACGGCTTCACTTCACGAATGACAGCATCGAGCGCATCACCGGCTTCTCGCGCGAGGCCTTTGCTGCCTCAAACCTCTGGGGGGAGCAGCTTGAACCGGATGACAGGGACAGGATCTCTGCAGATCTGAGCACGGTCTCGGAATCTGGCGCGGTAACTCTCGAATATCGTTGGCGCAACGCAGACGGCAGGGAGCGGCACATTCTCGATCAGATCGTGATCAACGGTGATGAGAATGGTACGCCAGTCGAACTGTTTGGGATGTGGTTCGACGTGACAGAGCGCAAGGAGCTTGAACTCAGCTTGCAGCATGCCTCAAAGCTTGAGGCGGTTGGCCGTCTGACAGGCGGTATTGCGCACGACTTCAACAATATGCTGAGCATCGTGATCGGCAACCTTGATTTGGTGAAGAGCTCGTTGTCGGGCAATGAGAAAGCGCTCCGCCGCATCGAGAGCGCCATCGAGGGAGCCCATCGCTGCGCTGAACTGACCAGCCGGCTGCTGGCCTTCTCCCGGCGCTCTCCTCTCCAGCCCAGAGCGTTGGACTTCACGAGCTTCATACCTGGCCTGATAAAGCTTCTAGAACGCACCCTTGGGGAGCGGATTGCGATCTCCGCCGACCTGCAGGATGGACTGCCGGAAGTCTGCGTTGATCACGCTCAGTTCGAGGCCGCCCTCATCAACCTCGCTGTGAATGCGCGGGACGCGATGCCAGACGGAGGGACCTTGGGCATTCGCATCAAGCGTCATGAGGCCGACGCGCAGGAGGACTCCGAGCAGGTGCACTCAGTCGAGATCGCGGTCACAGACTCGGGCACAGGGATGTCTCCAGCCGTCCTCGCTCGCGTATTCGAACCCTTCTTCACGACCAAGGAGGCCGGTAAAGGCACCGGGCTCGGTCTGAGCATGGTCTACGGTTTCGTACAGCAGAGCGGCGGAACCATCGCCGTTGACAGCAATCCGGACCAAGGCACCCGGTTCGTTATTACGCTGCCCGTGCTCGCCAAGCAGGGTTTTTCGGCGGAGGAAATCGATCCAGGGAACGCCCCCGGACCGCAGAACGCGATGAATGGTGCAGGGAGAGCCGTGCTCGTCGTCGAGGACGACGCTGATGTTCGCTTTACAGTCGTCTCGACTTTTGAAGCGCTTGCGTTCAAGGTTTTCAGTGCGCAGGACGTCGACGAGGCCCTCCGCCTCCTGCAAATAGAGTCGAACATTTCCCTCGTTTTCAGCGACGTGAACATGCCGGGCGCGATGAACGGCATCGAGCTTGGGCACATCATCCGCCAGCGATGGCCACACATGCCGATTTTGCTGTCGTCCGGCTACCTTCAAGAAGACCAGGACACGAACGGCTTTTCGTTGCTGCAGAAACCGTATCGCGCGACTGAGTTGGTCGAAACCCTACGTGGTCTGCTCAGCAATGCGCATGGGACGATGCCAATCGAATAAGAGTCGGAGATGCACGTCTTCCCGGTGATGCCCGACGCGACGAGCGTCATGACGTCACCGGCTGGCTCTGATCCGGGCTGATTGCACGGATCAGCCAGGACTGAAGGCGTCGGACATGTGGCGAAGTCAGCAACGCGCCATCAGCGGACCTTCGGATCGAACCACTGGAATGGCTGCTTTGGAGCCCGACAGCTGCCGTCGAGATGGAATGATTCGTCCGGCGGCCACAACGTCCTGGCTTGATGGTCGCCGATGTCTCGCAGCGAGCATTTAGGCGGTTGCTGCGGCCTGGGCGAAGGCACGATAGGAGCGCAGCGGACGTCCCAACAGTGCGGTGAGGCGGTCGACATCGCCGGCGTCGGGCAGCATCCCCACGCTGAGAAAGCGCTCGCACATCAGGCGCATGTCGAAGGCCATCCAGCCCGGCACGTGCTTCTGCCGAAGGTTCTGCTCGAACGCGGCGGTATCATCGCCACCGTAGTTGATCTGGCGGCCTAGGACATCGGACCAGATGGCGGCAACGTCCGACCCCGTCAGCGTCTCGGGACCGACGAGGTTGATCCGGTCGAAGGGAAGTGGCGTCTCGGCCTGTTCGCGGCGGATGAGCTCGAGAGCCGCGATTTCGCCGAGGTCGGCAGCGTCGATCATCGCGAGGCCTTTGGCTCCGATGGGCATAGGGTAGATGCCATAGGCACGCACCACATCTTTGACTATGACATCGTTGTTCATGAAGTAGGCGGGGCGCAGGACGGTGGCGTTGAAACCCATCGCCTCGATCATGCGCTCGACCCCGAACTTGCCCGCGAAGTGTGGCACGTTCACGTAGAGGTCGCTGTGGATCACCGACAGGTAGACGATCCGCTCGATCCCAGCCTCTCGGGCGAGATTGAGCGCGATCAGCGCCTGGGTGACCTCGTCGGGCACGACCGCGTTCAGCAGGAACAGGGTCGAGACGCCCGAAAGGGCGTTCCGCATTGCGTCGACATCGAGCAGGTCTCCCTGGACCGCGGTGACGCCCGCCGGCAACTTGGCCTTCGACGGGTCACGGACCAGGGCGCGGACGTCGGCGCCGCGCTTGATGAGGTGCTCGACGACATGGCTGCCGACGGTGCCGGTCGCGCCGGTGACGAGAATGGTCATGGGGTAACTCCAGTTTTGCCTCAAACGACACCTGGAAGATGATGGACCCGCTCGCGATCCAATAGGCCTCCTGATAGGACGGTCCGTCTCGCTGGTGGAACGCATGGACCTCCTCGCCCTCGCAGATTTCAACCTCGTCGCCCAACACGGCGGCTTCGGCCGGGCTGCACGCGCCGCCGGACGACCAAAGGCGACGCTGTCCCGCCGCGTTGCGGAGCTGGAGGCCAGCCTCGCCCTGCGCCTGTTCGAACGTGGGGCGCGCATCCTGAAGCTGACGGAGGAAGGCCGGGCGCTCCACGAGCGGACGAAGGTGTTGCTCACGGAACTCAGCGAAACGGCTGCGGCCATCGCGACGGGGGGCGACAGGCCACGGGGCCGGTTACGCATCAGCGCGCCCGTGCTTTTCTCACAGTCCGCGATGGCAAAGCTCGCCGTCGGGTTCGCCCTCAAGCATCCAGAGGTTCGGCTCGAAGTCACCACGGAGGACCGTGCCGTCGATATGGTGGAAGAGGGCTACGACCTCGTGATCCGGGTGAATCCCGATCCGGACGAGAGCCTCGTCGGACGTATCTTCCTGCGGGACCGTCTGGTCGTCGTGGCTGCTCCGAGCATGGTCCGGCCGACGGGCGATACGACCGCTCCCGCCGTCATACGCGGACCGATGGAGGGCTCCATGATCTGGAATATGAAGTCGCCTGCGGGCAGATCGAGCGTCACCGCCGAGCCCGTCCTGAGCCTACCGTCGCTGATGATGGTTCGCGACGCGGTCAGAGCTGGCGCCGGTGCCGGACGCCTTCCCCTCTCGCTCGTCAGTCATGATCTGGCCGCCGGCCGGCTGGTCCTCTGGGGCGACCTCGACAGACCTGAGATCGCTCTCTGGACCCTCTATCCATCGCGGCGTCTGCTGAGCGCACGGGTCTCGGCCTTCCTCG
This sequence comes from Methylorubrum extorquens, assembly GCA_900234795.1. Taxonomy (NCBI): domain Bacteria; kingdom Pseudomonadati; phylum Pseudomonadota; class Alphaproteobacteria; order Hyphomicrobiales; family Methylobacteriaceae; genus Methylorubrum; species Methylorubrum extorquens. Next base: position 4,037,085 of record LT962688.1, on the reverse strand, counting down.
ACCATCTCAAGGAGGCTTTTCCGATGGGAACTGCCGACGAACTGGCAGCCCACATCGGAGGGTGACAGGCCGCGTCAGGCTCAACGGGGGCCGTCAGACCGACTGCGCGTGCTTCTCTCAAGTTCGAGGTTTTCGTGAGGGAGCGTCTGCAACTTGATGCCCTGACGAGGTGAGGGCGACACCTCTTTTCACACCGCCTTCGCGAGTTCCGCCTTCACCCGCGGCATCACCTCAGTACCCAGAAGTGTGATCGACCGCTCCATGGCGTCCGGCTCCTGCATCGCCGAGCTCATCTGGAAGGTCAGGCGGGAGAGGCCGCCCAGCGCCGCGTTGGCGTCGAGCACCTTTGCCGCAACCGTCTCCGGCGCGCCGATGAGGTAGGCGCCGTAAGGGCCGCACATCGCCTGGAACTGCTCGCGCAGGTCCGTACTCGGCCAGCCACGCTCCGCTCCGATCTTTCCGAACATCTGCGCCCAGCCCGGATAGAACGCCTCTTGTGCGGCACGGTCCGTGTCGGCGACGAACCCGACCGCGTGCACGCCCACCCTCAACGTCTCCGGCGCATGCCCCGCCTTCCGGCCGGCTTCCCGGTAGAGCTCGACCAGGGGACGGAAGCGCTGGAAGCTGCCGCCGATGATGGCGACCATCAAGGGTAGGCCCAGGGTGCCCGCTCGGGCGAAGGACGCCGGCGTCCCGCCGACTCCGATCCAGATCGGGAGCCTGTCCTGGTGCGGGCGCGGGTAGACACCCTGGCCGCTCAGCGGCGGCCGGAACCGGCCGCGCCAGGTCACGTGGGTTTGGTCGCGCAAAGCCAGGAGCAGGTCTAACTTCTCGGCGAACAGCGCGTCGTAGTCGTGGGCGGCGAAGCCGAAGAGCGGGTAGGCCTCGCCGAAGGAGCCGCGTCCGACCACGATCTCGGCCCGTCCCTTGGCGATCAGGTCGAGGGTAGCGAATTCCTGGAAGACGCGGACCGGATCGGCCGCGCTCAGCACGGTGACGGCGCTTGTCAGGCGTATGGTTCTGGTGCGCGCGGCCGCAGCCGCGAGGATGATCGCGGGCGCCGCGTCCAGAAACTCGGCGCGGTGGTGCTCGCCAATGCCCAAGACGTCGAGCCCCGCCCGGTCGGCGGCCTCGACCTCGGCGAGCAAGCGTTCCATGCGCTCGGCCGCCGGCAGGGTCCGACCCGTCTTCGGGTCGGGAAGGGTGACGGCAAAGCTGTCGATGCCGAACTCCATGACGGGCTTTCCCTGTGTCAGGCGGGGTCGATGTGGGTCGTGGCCGCAGAGAGAGGCGGCCCCAGCTTACGCGCGCAGAGCCCGCAGAACGTTTCTGCCTTCGGGCTTGAGCCGGTCGACAATGCCCGAGACGTAGCCGATCGAACCGCACGAAAGGACCCCGCCCCCCAACAGACCGCTCTCTCCCGGTTCGTTCGAGGCCGCCGCCGGCAAGGCCATGCAGCGGCCGACCCATGGTCAGCGGCGACCGAGAACCGCGAGGATCTGATCGCGGCGCAGCCACACCAAGGTCGCGGTGAGGGCGAGCAGCACGACGGCCGGGGCGGCGGGCGTGGGCAGAACGGTGAGATGGGCCAGGATGGCACCCACCATGGTGCAGGCCAGCAAGAGGGCGGCGAAGGCGGCGTATCCGGGCACCAGCAGGGCGACGGCACCGGCGACTTCCACAAGACCGGTGACGATGCGGAACCACTGGCCGACGCCAATGAGGTCATAGACCTGCACCATCATCGACACGCCGGCGAGCTTGGCCCCGCCAGCGGCGAGGAACACGAGGGCGAGCAGCACCTGCAGCGACCAGGCGACGATGGTGAGCTTGCGCGAGGAAGCCGGCGAGGCCGCGAGGGTCTGAGACATGAGGGACATCCGGTTCAAGGTGGCCGACCGCGGGCGCGGCTTGGCTGTGAGCGAAAGACCTAAGCGCCTTCCGTCTCCCATCGAAGCCTCTATGTTTCGATGCGTCCCATCACCTGGACAGATGGATGCTCGATCAGCTCACCCTCGATCAGTTGCGAACCTTCGTCGCCGCCGTCGACACCGGCAGCTTCTCGGCGGCCGGACGCAAGCTCGGGCGCGCTCAGTCCCTCATCAGCCAATCCCTCGCCAACCTGGAGAGCCAGTCCGGCATCAAGCTGTTCGACCGTTCCAGCCGCTATCCGATCCTGACCGAGGCCGGCAGAGTGCTGTTGGCCCATGCCCGTGCGACCGTCGCCGCCGCCGAGACCTTCAAGTCGCACGCAAAGGACCTCGCCGGCGGCCTGGAGCCAGAGGTCAGCATCGTGCTCGACGTTCTGTTTCCGATCCAGGTGCTGACAGCCGCCGTGGTCGCGTTTCAACCGGCATTCCCGAGGACCCCACTTCGGGTACAGGTCGAGACCCTCGGCGCGGTGATCGCACCGGTTCTCGACGGACGTTGCGCATTCGCGGTCGCCGGCGCCACTCCCCTGCTCCCCCCTGAACTCGCACGCGAGCCATTATGCCAGGTTGAGTTGGTGATGGTTGCCTCGCCCGCACATCCCCTCGGCCGACGGACGGGGACGATCCCCACCGCCGACTTGGCCGAGCATGTCCAATTGGTCCTGACCGACCGGAGCGAGCTAACCAAAGGGCGCGAGTTCGGCGTATTCTCGCCGAGGACGTGGCGGCTTGCGGATCTCGGGGCGAAGCACGCATTCCTGCGCTCGGGCCTGGGCTGGGGAGGGATGCCCCTCGACGTCGTCGCGGATGACCTTGCTAGCGGTCTCCTCGTGAGACTGGATATCGCCGCCGTGCCGAAGGGCGGTCTGTTCCTGCCGATGTGGGCCGTCTACCCCATTGAGCGCCCGCCGGGCCCGGCCGGCCGCTGGCTGATCACACAGCTGGCCTCCCCGTGAACGGAGGCTCATCGTCAAGGTCTGAGGATCGATCCGACTGAGGAGACGGGACGTCCCAAGTCGTTGGCCGACCGAGAGGGCCCGGGACAGGTACCTTCTGAAGGGGAGGAGTCCCCCATGTCTCAGTCCGATGTTGCAGGTCGGCATCGAGCATCACGCGCTGCCAGACGAAGGAATCGTGGCGCGCCGATCCCCAGTCGAGGTTGGCATAGCCCTCGTAACGGGTGCGGATCTCCACGCCGGTCGAGAGATGGATCGAGCCATCCTCGCTCAGCGGGATGTCCTTGAACCGCTCCGTCCAGCCGCCCGTGCGCCTCGCCGGATCGGCGAGGGCGGCCGCTATTCGATCAGCCTGCAGCTTTCGGCACAGGCGTAGCGAGTAGCTGCTGCTCCCAAAGATATGCGATGCCGCTGCCGGCAGCGTGCTGCTTGAGCACCTCGGTGAGACCGAGGGCGGTATCCAGGCGGGCCCAGTCGCGCTGCCACTCGGCCGCCAGCGCCAGCCAAGTCATCATGTTCACGCCGGCCCGGATCATGCGCTGGATGGCGACTTCGTGCGCCTCAACCGAGACGCCGCCGGAGGCGTCGGTGACCACCGTGACGTCCCAGCCTTCGCCTGCGGCCTGGATCGCGGGCATCGCGACACAGATTTCGGTCCAGAGGCCTGCGATGATCAGCTGCTTGCGGCCGGTCGCCTTAACCGCATCCACGACTTTCTCATCCTCCCAGGTGTTGATGAACGTTCTGTCGATCACCTCCTGGCCCGGAAAGACATCGGTGACTTGCGGGAAGATGACGCCGCCGCGCTCCGCTATGACACTCGTGAGGATGGTGGGCACGCCGAACACCTTGGCCGATTTAGCCAGAGCGGTCGTGTTGTTCACGACCATGTGCGGATCGTGGCTGTTCAGGTTCGTGAGCTGGTAGGGCTGATGATCGATCAGAACCAGTACGGAGTCTTCGGGACGAAGTAGCGAATCAAGGCCGTTGCGGGATTTCATGGTTATCACCTCTTTTGCTGGCTTTGGGATCTCATCATCATCTTCGATCTACAGGACATCGCGACCTATCAGGTCGGGGACTCCAGCAGAGGTCCGGCTGCGTCACGATCTGACTCTGAGCACGATCTTGCCCTTGAGCCGACCCTCCTCGGAGCGCGCGTGGGCGCGTGCGACGTCGTCGAGGGGAAACTCCAGGCCGACTTGCGGCACCACCAGGCCTCGCTCGAGGAGGCGCGTGAGGGCGTCGAGCTTGCTGCCGTTCTGGCGAGAGAAGACGAAGTGGTAGGTCGCGTTCCGGCCCCAGGCGTCGATGAGGTTCTGGGGCGTCGCCGTGTCCACCAGGGTGACGACTCGCCCATCCTCGCGGAGGATGCGTGGGGAACGCGAAAGCGTGTCGCGCCCGATCGTATCCAGAACGACGTCGACGCCCCTGCCTTCGGTCAGGCGATCGACGGCGTCCACGTAGTCCTCGCGCTCGAAATCGATGACGGCCGAGGCACCGAGCCGTTCGACGAGCGCCGCGTCGCTGCCTCGCGCTGTCGCCAGGACACGCGCGCCGATGGCCTTGGCGACCTGGACGGCGATGGCCCCGACGCCGCCGGCGCCGCCGTGGATCAGGACGGTCTCGGTCACCTGCAACCGGGCCCGTTCGACCAGCCCCTCCCAAACGGTCACGCCGACCAGGCTGACGCTCGCGGCCTCGGAATGGGTCAGGTTGACCGGCTTTCGCGCCACGATGTCGGCGTCCGCCACATGGTATTCCGCGTACGATCCCGGCCCGCTGAAGATCTGCGGCGTGTAATAGACCTCATCCCCCACGCGGAACTTCGTTACGTCGGATCCGACCTGGTCGACCACCCCGGATACGTCGTGCCCGATGATGGCAGGCAGTTCGACCTGATCGGCGTAGTCACCGCGGCGGATCTGTGCATCGAGCGGATTGATCGACGTCGCATGCACCGCAACGCGGACCTGCCGGGGTCCTGGCCGCGGGTCGGGTAGATCCCGGAGCTCGAAGCTGTCCGGCCCCCCGAACCTCGTCAACACCATCGCTTTCAAGTGAGTCTCCTGTCCTCGGCAGGCGCCTTTGTGTCAGCCGGGATACGGGATGACGAACTCGTTCTCCTCACGGGACGGATGAGCTACATTCAGCCATGACGATGCGAAGGTCGCTTCCCCCGCTCGCGACCCTGCGGGCCTTCGAGGCGGCTGCGCGCCGACTGAGCTTCCGCGGAGCAGCCGACGAACTGGGCGTCACGCCGACCGCGATCAGCCATCAGATCCGGCTTCTCGAACAAACCCTGGGGCTGCGCCTCTTCCACCGCGAGACGCGCCGGGTCCGATTGACCGCAGAGGGAGCCGTACTGCTGCCCGTGCTCCGCGATGGCTTCGACGCGTTTGCCGAAGCCATCGACCAGATCCGCGGCCGGCGCGCGGCCAGTGTCCTCACGCTCTCGGCTCCGACTGCCTTCGTCGCGAAGTGGCTGGTGCCACGGCTTGCCGACTTCCGTGCCGCGCATCCCGCTTGCGACCTGCGACTGCACGCGTCCGACAGCTTGATCGACTTCGCTCGCGATGGCGTGGATGTCGCGGTCCGGTACGGGCCGGGTCCCTATTCCGATTTCGACGCTCACAGGCTTCTAGCCGAGCGCGTTACTCCTGCTTGTAGTCCCCACCTCGCCATTCGATCCGTGGGTGACTTGAGACATCACACGCTGCTGCATTTCGAGTGGCCCCGCCTGACCGACGAGACGCCGACTTGGCCTGCCTGGTTGCGGCATGCCGGGGTGACCGGCGTCGATGGCAGAGCGGGCATTCGGTTCAGCGACGAGGGGCATGTCATCCAGGCCGCGATCGCCGGCCAGGGGATAGCGCTCCTCTCTGACGTACTGACCGCCGACGAGTTGGCGAGCGGTGCCCTGGTCCAACCGTTCGGGCCTGTCCTCGACGCGTACCCTTACTGGGTCGTTCGCCCGCGCCACTCGGTTCGGGAAGCGGATGTCGAGAAGTTGGTCAGCTGGCTTGTCTCCGCCGCTGCAGGCTCCGTGCCGATCGGCGCCACGCCGAATGTCGCCTTTCGGGCGACACCCTGAGGACAGCTCCCCACCCTCTGCAGGCATCGGCCCGTCGATCCAGCCGATCCGGCACCACATCGGCGATTGGTGGCGGACGGGGGCACTTCCGTTCGGAGGGGCGGCGCCAGGATGAGGGACTATCTGCCCACAACCACCCGTTTATTGCAGGCCTGTCGTTCCACTCTCAGGCATCTCAGTCCACGACCACCTTGCCCCGCCCGGTCCGCCGGCGCGGGGTCTTTCGTTTCGGCGACACGGTGCGATTTCAAACCGAGGCTGAACCGTTCGACCCGATTGGGGTTTCACTTCAGAACCTCTCGTTCCATGACGCAACTCACCCCCGCCCGGCTCAGCCGCGGCGGGGTTTTTCATACCCTTTCCACGCCCACGAGCGGCCATCCGCAAAGTCCGAGATTACCGTCGGGCCGATCACAACGTTTGTCCGTGAGACGTCAGATGATGGTTCGGGCGACGTGTGTGGAGCGCCCGGGGCTGTCAGTGCAGTGATCGAAAAGCTAAACTGAGGCTGTGCCGAACTTTCTCGAATGTTCAGCATTGGCCTCCATCTTCAATTCGAACGACGTGAATTTGACGCCGGTTATTGTCACTTCCCCGGATGCGTCCGTGCCGTCAGCTTGTTTCCGTCCGGGTCACGAAGATAGGCGACAAAGGATCCATTCGGACGCTCTGTGGGCGGGCTCTCGATAGCAGTACCACCATGCGCGAGCCCGGCTTCATGCCACGCGAGAACATGGTCACGGCTCGCTGCTGCGATACCGATCGTCCCACCGTTGGCCGCGGTTGCCGGCTTGCCATCGATGGGCTTCGTGACCATCAGCCGCCCGCCCTCGTGGGAGTAGATCAGCCTGCCTCTGGCATCCATCTCACCGGGCTGGCCTCCCAGAGCGGCGAATGTGGCATCGTAGAAGCTCCGGGCCTGCTCCAAGTTGTTGCTGCCGATCATGATGTGAGTGAACATAATCGCTTTCTCCAGGGATAGGCCACACAAGCAAATCGTGGATGAGCGCCGAATCGGACCGCTGTCGTTCGCATACGCGTATGTATAGGTCCACTCGACGATTGCTTCCCCCCTGTAGGCATCGGCCCCGCGATCGGGCGCACCGGGCCCTAAAGCGGGGATGGGTGGCGGACAGGGGCTTCCGTTCGGAGGAGCGCCGCCGGGGTGACGCGATCGTGTTCCCTCAGCTTCGGCGCAGGGATAGACCCGCCGCTGTCTGCACGCCACTGATGCCTCACGCGCGATCAGTCCCGCGTGCACCTTCTCCAGCCCCGCCCGGCTCAGCCGCGGCGGGGTTTTTCGTATCAAACCCTCGCCGCCGTCAGCATCCGCTTCCGGACCTCGGCCATGCGGTCATCAGCCCCGCCGCGCCCGCCAGCCGGCCGTTCAGGTCGACCGCACCGAGTCGGCAGACCGCGACGGTGCGCCCGTCCAGGGCAACATTGGGTCGACACCAGTCGGGAGGAAACCGGTTGAAGCTCAAGACAGCCATGGTACCCGCGATCGGAGAGACCTCAGGTAGGCTGGTACGATCCCATTCGATTGGCAGCTAGATCCCATCAGAACTATGCGTTTCCCTCGGTCGTCGACGAGGGGCATCCTTCCCCGGCGGTTTGAGGTCCCCTTGATGGCCTCGAACGTGGGACATCTCTGGAAGGGTAGCGCGTGTCATGAACGAGCCGGGCTCGCTTGCCTCCCCCTGGCAGGGTGATGGTCCTAAGCGTTCGACCATCCTCCGGCTGACCTGGCTTGCTTTAGCCTTGGGCGGCTGCGTGACCGACGAACCCCAGCAGACTGCCCTGGTACCGGTGCCGAACGCAGCCTTCACGGCGATGTACGGCGCGCGCCCCAACGAGCGTTTCCCGCTGCCGGCAACCGAGATCAGCGGCGTCGAACCCCGCTACTTCCGCCAGGAGGTCGCCTATCCGCGTGCCGAACCGCCGGGCACGCTGGTCGTCGATCCGGGCCGCAAGTTCCTCTACCTCGTGCGCGAGAAGGGCCGCGCTTTGCGCTACGGGGTCGGTGTCGGTCGGGCGGGTCTTGCCTGGAGCGGGTCGGCGCGGGTGGGACGCAAGGCCGAGTGGCCGCGCTGGACCCCGACAGCGGAGATGATCGCGCGGGAGCCGGACCGCAACGGGCCCTGGCGCAACGGCATGGCCGGCGGCCTCGGCAACCCGCTGGGACCCCGAGCGCTCTACCTCTTCGAGGGCCCGCGCGATACGCTCTACCGCATCCATGGGACCACCGAACCGCAGACCATCGGCACCGACGTCTCCTCCGGCTGCATCCGAATGTTCAACCAGGACATCGTCGACCTCTACGGTCGCGTTCCGGTCGAGACGCGGGTCGTCGTGCTCCCGGCCAGCGAGCATGTCGAGGAACTCGACGGTCCTGTCGCTCAGTCGGCACCCTCATCGGTCGGGGATGAGCCCCATGGCAAGGGTCGCCGAACGGTTGATGGGTAGGATGCCGGTGATGGGCCGGGCCTCGGTGTTGAGTTTTTGCGAGACTGGGAAGCGGCCGAACCATGCGATACCCGGATCTGGAGCTCGATCTGCTGCGGGCCTTCGTAGCGGTCGCCGAGACGGGTAGCTTCACGGCCGCCGCCGACGTGGTGCACCGTTCGCAATCGGCTGTGAGCCAGAAGGTGCTTCGCCTCGAAGAGATCCTCGGCCGGCGGGTCTTCGACCGGACCAGCCGTATGCTCGGGCTCACGCCGGACGGCGAGCGGCTGCTGGTCGCGGCACGTCAAATGCTGGAATTCAACGACCGGTTCATGCGCGCCTGGCGGGAGCCCACCGCGAGCGGCACCCTGCGGCTCGGCGTGTCGGAGGACTTCATCCCCGGTCAGTTGCCGAAGCTGCTCGCGCGGTTCGGTCGGCTCTATCCCGATGTCCACATCGCGCTGATGACGGGCCTGAGTTGCAACCTTCTCGAAGCCTACGACGCGGACCGGGTCGATGCGGTGATCGTCAAGCGCAGCGGCACGAATGGACGAGGACGCGTGATCTGGCGCGAGCCCCTCGTCTGGCTCGCCTCCGCCGACTACCAGCTCGACTTCACCAAGCCCGCGCGCCTCGTCATGCTGGCAGCGCCGTGCAGCTATCGTGAATCGATGATTGCTGCCCTCGATTCCGTGCGGCGCGACTGGGTTGCCGCCTGCACGGCGAGCAGCCTGATGGGCGTGCAGGCGGCGGTGGCGGGCGGGCTCGGGGTGACGTTGCTCGGCCGCTCCTTCGTCCAGGAGGGCATGCAGATCCTGCGTGCGCCCGACCTCTGGCCGGCCCTGCCGATGACGGAGGTCAGCGTGCTCGGCGAGGACCGGGCGCCCGATCTCGTGGAGCCGCTGATCACGTTCCTCAGCCAGAGCCTTGCCGGTCACGACGGGCTCACCATCGCGGCCTGAGCGGTTGGCAGTCGTCCGGCGCGTATACGCGTCGCGCCGTAGGATCACGGCCGGGCAGAAATTGAACCGGGGAACTTAGAACGATGTCCGAGCACGTTCATCTGATCGCCCGCCTGGTGCCCCGCGTTGGACAGGAGTTGGCGCTGGCACAGGCCATGACTTCAATCACGCCTGCCGTGCGCGGGGAGCCCGGCTGCCTCGCTTACACGGCCCACGAGAGCCGAGAGCGGCCGGGCACGATCGTGATGTACGAGGTCTGGGAAAGCCAGGCCGCCCTTGATATCCATGCCGATGGCCCGAATTTCCGAGCGCTCGCCGCGCGCTTCGACGAACTTCTTGGCGAACCACTGGCGATCGAGCTCTTGCACAAGATCGCCTGACCGACGGCTCTGAGGCTGGCCGAACCTTCGTGACACGGGGCGGCACGGCGTTCCGTGCCGGCCGAGCCGCGCTCAGCCCTTCGGCGCGTTGCGGGCTATGAAGGTCTCGGTTGACCCGTCCGCGGCATCGACGAAGACGATGTCGGTCGGTGGGCGTCGCGGCGTGTCGACCGAGAGGAAGACGACTGGCTCCTGCGTGATCGTCGGCAGGGCATGAACGGTTCCCCGTTCGAAGAACAGGAGATCGCCCGGCCCGAACGCCGCCTCCTGGCTCGCATCCTCCATCCAGAACGTTCCACGCCCCGACAACACGTAGAGGTACTCGTCGCAGGTCGCATGGTAGTGCGGCGGCGTGGGACGATAGACCCGGAACACCCGAGCGCTCGCCGCCTCGCGGTCCGTGAGGTAGGTGTCGACCAGCAGCGTCTGCGCCGTCGCGGGCAGCGCCGCCGCGATGGCCCTCAGGTCGAAGCGCCCCGTTTTCGTCAAGTCCGACATGATCCCTCCTCAGCGATGATCGTTGGGGGCGGCTCGGCGCCCACCTGCAAGGTGAAGACTTCCACCGGGTATCGCACGCGCGCGGGACGTGCCGCCCTGGAACAGGGCAAGGCGATTGATCTGTGCTGCCGGCATCCAGAGCCGTCCGGTGGCATCGATCCACATCGCGTCGACCCGGAGCAGGCGCGGGTCCTCGATCAGGCTCGAGACGGTGCCGTCCGGCGCGATCCGGAGGATGCGTTGCGTGTCCGTGTCGCTGACGAAGAGGGTTCCGTCGGCGGCGATCGCCGTGGCTCCCGGCCGACGGGGTGACGGCAACGCGCTCCACCGCGACCGACAGGGTCTCGGGCGCGGTTCCGGGCGCGTCGAGGGGCCGGGTCGGCACGCGAGTGAGCGGACCCGAGCAGGGCTGATCGTACAGCCAGGCGCCATCACGCCATCGAGGGCGATCGTCCGCTCATGCCCAGCCCTCCAGAACGATCTTGCCCTTGGCCCGTCCGCTCTCGATCAAGGCGTGGGCACGGCGCAGGTTGGCGGCCGAGATCGGTCCGAAACGCTCGGCCAGGGTGGTCTTCAGCCGGCCCGCATCAACGAGACGCGCGACCTCGTCGAGGAGCTGGCCCTGCGCCTCCATGTCGGTGGTCGAGAACATCGAGCGGGTGAACATGAACTCCCAGTGGGTCGACACGCTCTTGCGCTTGAAGGGCATGACGTCGAGGCTGTCAGGATCGTCGATCAGGGCGAAGCGGCCCTGCGGGGCGATCAGTTCCGCGATCTCGGTGAGATGCCGGTCGGTGCTGGTGGTCGAGAACACGAAGCCCGGTGCGCCCAAGCCCAGCCCCGCGACCTCGGCGGCCAACGGTTTGGTGTGGTCGATGACGTGATGGGCGCCGAGATCGCGGCTCCAGGCGGCGGTCTCGGGACGCGAGGCGGTGGTGATCACGGTCAGGTCCGTGAGCTGGCGGGCGAGCTGCGTCGCGATCGAGCCGACGCCGCCCGCCCCACCGATGATCAGGATCGACCGGGCAGCCCCCCGGCACCGGCTTGCCGACGTCGAGCCGGTCGAACAGCGCCTCCCAGGCGGTGATCGCGGTGAGCGGCAGGGCCGCAGCCTCCGCCGCCGAGAGCGCGGCGGGCTTGTGGCCGACGATGCGCTCGTCGACGCAGTGCAGTTCGGCATTGGTGCCGGGCCGGCCAAGCGCCCCGGCATAGAACACCGCATCACCCGGCCGGAACAACCGGACCTCCGGGCCGACCGCCTCGACGAGGCCGACCGCATCGTAGCCGAGGATGTGCGGCTGCCCCTCGGCCGGCGTGACCCGGGCGCGGACCTTAGTATCGACCGGATTCACCGAGACCGCCTGAACCCGGACGAGCAGGTCGCGGGGGCCGGGCACCGGGGGTCGGCAGGTCGAAGTCGACCAGGGCCGCCTCGTTCTCGATGGGCAGCGAGGTGTGGAAGCCGACGGCCTTCATGGGAATGCTCCTCGTTCGGTGTGGGTGTCAGGGACGGGATCGTTGCGCGCTCGCGGCGATGCCGAGCACGATCGCGAGGGCTCCGACGATCAGGTCGAGGCTCGGGTCTTCGTGCAGGGTTGCCGTGGAGAGGGCGAGACCGGTGACCGGCACCGCCATCATCAGGGTCGCGGTCGTGCTGGCCGGCAGCCGGGCGCTCGCCGCGTTGACGGCGCAGAAGCAGAAGGCCGTGGCGATGGGCCCCACGAAGCCGAGGCAGGCCCAGAAGGCCGCCGTGCCGTCGCCCGTGAAGGGACCTTCGACGGCATAGGCCAGCGGGGCCAGCGTGGCCGCGGCGAGGAGCATCTGCCAGGGCGCGAGCTGGATCGCCGAGGCCGAGGCTTGCCCGTAGCGCAGGTGCAGGATGCACACGGCCCAGGCGAGCGAGGCCGCCACCAGCATGGCGTTGGCGCCAACGACCTGACCGTCCCCCCAGTCGACCGCGTGCGGATTGAGAAGGACGAGAACGCCGAGCCCAGCCAAGCCGAGACCGGCCCAATGCCGACGCTCGATCCGCTCGCCGAACACCAGGACCGCGACCGGGAGCACCCAGAGGGGCGTGGTGTAGCTCAAGATCGCCGAGCGCCCCGCCGGAAGATGCATCATCGCCACGGTCCCGAGGGCCGTGAACAGCATCATCTGAAACAAGCCGATGGAGGCGACGCGAGGCAGGTCCCTGCGCTGAGGCCACCACACCTCGCCGCGCAGGGCCTGCCAAGTGAACAGGCAGGCGGCCCCCGTGGCGAACCGGGCAGCGGAGAACCAAAGGGGCGAAACATGGCCGAGGCCGAGCTTCATCACCGGCCAGTTCGCCCCCCAGAGCAGGATCGCGCCGCCAAGCAGGAGCACAGAACCGCTCCGCTTACGCAGCGGCTGCACCGCGAGCCCAGCGGGAGGCATGCATCTGCGCCCGGCCAGGACGGCTTGAGCTTGAAGGGCAGGATGATCAGAGGTGATGATGGAGGCAGGCATGGCTGGCCACTTCCGGCACACGCGGCGTGGTTCGGTCGCGTCCCGATGTGGGGCTCGCGGCGCACGTTCTCATGACCGGCGCACACTCAAGATGCCGGCGGAGCCACGATCCGATAAGCGCATAGTTCCAATCGATGCGATCAGGAAATCGACTGGATTTAGGAGCCGGGAGGTGCCGGGGGCTCGTCAAAGCTGTGGCCTTCCACAGCCTGCCTTTCCCGATCTCTGGTCGAGAGAGGCGACGATGGAGCGTCGCTTCACACCATCCGACTGGGGACTAGCGAATAAACCGAGGAATTTTGCCACATAACAAGCAGAGCGCTTGCCCACTCATCCAAAACTGCCGCTGAATTTCTTAGTTGTTATCGTTTGTGCCAAACTTCGAAAAATGTGCTTCCATCCAAGGATCTTTTCGGCTTCGTCATTGGTGTTCATGCCGAGCTTTCAGTGCCCGGGAGAGTGGCTGGTAACACTTTAGAGGAGGGCTCCACCGCACTGTTAGCCATATTCATTCACGTGTCAGGCAGACACAGGAGCTAAGTAGGCTCGCCTCAGATGGCGCGCTGTCACCGACATTCCGGACACAACTATGTCTCTCGTTGCGATGGAACTCGGGGCGGTCGATCAACGTCAAGCGACCGGTCCAGGAAAGCGTCGCCTGAGCGTTCAGATTGGCTTGGTATCGCTGATGGTGACCACGGCCCTGTCGGGGTTCTTCTTCACTAACGCGCACCAGCAGGCACTGATCGATCTGCGCGAGGGCGGACGTCAGATGCGTATCGCGCAGGAAGCGCTGATGGACGCGGAGTCCTATGTCCTGAACAAGGCACTGGGGACGGGCGATGGTCAGTTCGGAGCATTCAACCGCGCACTCGAGGCGCTGCACAGCCGGCGTACCGCGCAGCTCGCCCTGCTGACCCCCTTCATTGGGAGATCGGACGGCAATGCTACGGCGGGAGGCATTCTCGAATCGCTTGAGGCGAGTTGGACCGAGGTGCTCGAGCTCGCGCGGACCGGACGTCTCACCGAGGCGCAGGCGCTACTCAGGGAGCGCCATAGTGCTGCTCAGGTCGGTAGGATTCGAAGTGCCTTCGACGCGTTCCTGACCGACTGGAACGCGCACTTCGCTGTGCACGAGACCCGCATCGAGATCGGCAAGCTTTTCGTTCTGCTCTCGCAACTCCTGATCGGCGGGGTGATGGTTTTCGCCTTCCGGTCTGCGGCACGCGATGCTCAAGCGCGGCAGGCCGCCATTACGCAGGTGGAGGCCTCTCGTAAGCAGGTCGGCCACTTGTTCGGGATGACCGACATGCTGCAGAGCGCGGCGGATCACCACGACGCTAACGCGGTTCTGAGAGCCACCGCCGGAGAACTCATCGCTGGCTTCGGTGGTGCCCTTTACGTGTTCAACAACTCGCGTGATCGTCTGGTGCTCTCCACCTCTTGGGCATGCAGTGACAGTGCGTCCCTCCCGGAGGCCATCATGGTCGGCCAGTGCTGGGCGATGAAGCGCGGCAAGCCGCACATCAACCATCGAGGGGCGAAAGCTCTCTGCTGCGAGCACCATGTCTCTGGCATGGCGGCCTTGGAGATCCCGATGGCGGCGCGCGGCGAAAACCTCGGACTCCTGCAGATCTTCGCGGAGGGGACAGACGCGGAGACACGCCTGGCCGCGATGCTGCCGCTCAGCTCCGCGCTCGGCGATGCGATGTCACTTGCGCTCTCAAACATCGCTCTTCGTGAGAAGCTGCGCAACCAAGCCCTTCGCGATCCACTGACTGGGCTCTACAATCGTCGTTACATGGAGGACAGTCTTGAGCGTTACGTTCGGCTCGCCGAACGGGAAGGCCGGAAAGTTTCTGTCATCATGATCGATCTCGACCACTTCAAACGACTGAACGACGAGCACGGTCATGCGACTGGCGACGCGGTCCTGTGCGAAGCCGCCGCCGCTATCGTGGGCGCCTTGCGGGAGACAGATGTGGCCTGTCGGTATGGCGGCGAGGAGATGATCGTGTTTCTGCCCGATTGCGATCTCGAGGACGCGGCAGCCAAGGCCGAGCAGATCCGAGGCCGTATCGAGAGCCTATCCGGCACGCATGGGGCAAAGGTCTCTGCCTCACTCGGTGTCGCCTCCGTCCCGAGCACCTCGGGCACCAGTGCCGAACTGATACGCGCTGCGGATACGGCACTTTACCGGGCCAAGCACAACGGCCGGAACCAAGTGGCCGTGGCGCCGCCGCGTCAAGGATGGCGGAGCCGATCCGAGGCAGCGCCGGATGAGCCTGTGCTGCTACCGATCGCGGCAGAGTAGCGGCTTCGGCTTGTCTCGTAGGGCGTGTCGAGAGAGGGCGATACAATCGCAGCGCGGTTCATGACCGGAAACCCCGAAGTCGGCTGACCTTACCCCCTGGTCCGCCCTCATTCTGAAGCTCGGGTCCGTCGATGAGGAGGCGGACGATGAAGCAGAGCCGGTTCAGCGAAGAGCAGATCGTCGGCATCCTGAAGGAGCAGCAGGCTGGGCTTCTGGTGGCTGAGGTCTGCCGTCGCCACGGCATCAGCGACGCGACGTTCTACACGTAGCGCTCGCGCTTCGGCGGCATGGCGGTCTCGGATGCGCGCCGCTTGAAGGCGCTCGACGAGGAGAACCGCAAGCTCAAGAAGCTCACCGCCGAGGCGTTGCTCGACGTGGCGACGCTGCGCGAGGCTTTGGGAAAAAACTTCTGGCGCGCGGCGCACGCAGAACAGCCGTGAGCTGGGCCATCGAGGAGAAGGGTACTTCGCAACGTCGCGCCTGCGGGCTGATCGGCCTTGCCGTTTGAATTCTGAGAGCAGTAGGAGCGGGGGTAGTCGATCTTATGGCTGTCTAGCTGCATACCTGCAAACACTTCTTAATGTGATGCGCAGAGAAATACTTCAGCTTCCCAAGCTGAATGTCGTCGGTTCGATCCCGATTGCCCGCTCCACTTAATCTTTAAAAGGCCAGCGGCGGCGCTGCGGGCGTCGGTTCGATCCACGGCCGGCGCTTGTCGACCCGCAGCGCGTCAAGTGCATTGAGGTGCGCGGACCGCGTGGCTCCAACGGGGCCAAGAAGTGGGTTGGGCGCAACGCGTCGCGTTCGCCACCGAGGGGCCTGACCTCGCGGCGAAGCTGACGCGCGAACGGCATCAGGCGGGCGCCGTCTCCAATCGGGCACGGCGATGATCCGGCCGCTCGGCGGCACGGCGCGCAGACGGATCGGCATGGGGGCGGATCGCACGGAGGCGGATCGGATGGCCTCGAGAGGCCAGCCGGCCCGCCCCCTGCCAGCGGGGATTTCAGCCTCGCTGGGAAGCGGGCGTCAGGCGAAGTGCCCGTCGGCGAAGGCGCTGCGGCCCTCGGCGGCGCCGTACTGGAGATAGTGCAGCATCGGGTTCAGCCCTGCCGCGGCCACGTCACTGTTGGCGGCGAGGTAGGCCTTGCCGTCGAAGCCGGCGGAGGGATCGCGCCCCTCCGCCGCGCCGTACCGGACATAGTGGGCGAGCGGATCGATCCCGGCTGCTGCCACGTCGCCGTAGGCGGCGAGATAGCCCTTGGTGTCGAACACCGCGTTCGGGTTGCGCCCCTCCTGCCAGCCATAGGTCGTGTAGTGCGTCCGGGCGAAGGCGAAGCTGTCGCCCCCGGCCGCCCGGGCCGCCTCGGCCACGTCGAGGTTGGACAGCAGATAGGCCTGCGCGTCGAAGCCGCCCTGCTCGGCCAGATCGGCCGGGCGTCCGATCGCGGCGTGGGCGACGTGACCCTCGGCCCGGCCCTGGGCGAGGTAGTGGCTGAGCGGATCGAGGCCGGCCGCCCGCGCCTCCGGATGGCGGGCGAGGTAGCGTTCGACGTCGAAGCCGGCGGCGGGATCGCGGCCCTCCTTCCAGCCCGTTTGCGCGAAGTGGACCAGCGGGTCGAGGCCGGCCGCGGCCACCTCCGGGTTGGCGGCGAGATAGCCCCCGGTCGAGAAGGCGGCGTTCGGGTCGCGGCCCTCGCGCCAGCCATAGGCGGCATAGTGCGCCTCGGCATCGATCTGGGCCTGCCAGACGTCGGGGTTGGCGGCGTAGTAGAACAGGTCGTCGACCAGCGGGGCGGCGTCCTTCTGCCGGACGACGCCATCGCTGAACACGAAGGTCTCGACGGCGGTGACGTCGTGGCTCAGGCCGTCCGGCCCGATCAGGGCGATGTGTCCCGGGGCCTGGCGCAGGCTGGCCTGGCTCAGGGCGAAGTCGAAGCTCGCCGTGGCCGGCGCGACCGGGGTCGTCACGGCGAAGTCGAACGAGACCGGAGCGCTGGCATTGCCGGCAGCATCAAAAGCGGTGGCGGTGACGCTGTGGGTGCCGAGCGCGAAGGTCTGGCCCGAGGTCACCACGGTGTCGCCGGCGCGGAACACGACGCGCGGGGCCGGATCGACGCCGTCCCCGGCGCTGGCGGTAAAGCTCACGGCGGCACCCGCGGCGGAACTCGCCTCGACGGTGCTGGGCGGCGGGACCGTCAGAGCCAGCGTCGGCGCGGTGCTGTCCTGAACCGTAAAGTCGAACGAGACCGGAGCGCTGGCATTGCCGGCGGCATCGAAAGCGGTGGCGGTGACGCTGTGGGTGCCGAGCGCGAAGGTCTGGCCGGAGGACACCACGGTGTCGCCCGACCGGAACACCACGCGCGGGGCCGGATCGACCCCGTCTCCGGCACTGGCGGCAAAGCTCACGGCCGCGCCCGCGGCGGAGCTCGCCTCGACCGTGGCGGGCGGTGCTGCGGTCAGGGCCAGCGTCGGCGCGGTGGTGTCGAGGGTGATCGTGCCCGACGGGGCGGCGGGAAGGGCGGTCACGTCGGCCACGTGGCCGCCGGTGTCGCGGATGACGGCACCGCGCAGGTCGAGCCGGGTGACGGTGAGGGCCTGGCTGTCCTGTCCGGGGGCGACGGTGTAGGCGAAGCCGAGGCTCGTCCCGTTCGACTGGCCGGTATAGGCCGCCTCCGCTCCGTTGGACAGGACCAGCACGGGGCGGCCCGCGCCGGTCTCGACGGTGACGAGATCGGACATCTCGACGGTGAAGGTGAGGACGGCCCCGGCCTTCAGCAGGCCGTTGCCCTGGGCGTCGAGGCCCGGCCCCGAAGCGGCGAGGCCGACGGGCACGCCGGTGAGCAGGACGCGGGTGCCGCCGGCCGGGTCGGAGGCCAGGGTGAAGCCGCCGCGGCCGACCTCGGACAGGGTGAGCTGGCGGGTGAGGCCGCCGCTGACGACGGTCAGCGCCTGGGCGGTGGGATCGTACTGGGCGGTGGCGCCGGCGGTGTAGGCGAGATCGGCCAGGCTGATCGTGTCGGCGGTGCCGAACCGGGCGATCGTGCCCCCGAACACCCCGGACTGGAAGGCGGCGGCGTCGAGGACGAGGGTCTGGGGCCCGGCCTCGAAGCGGATCGGGCCGAGCCCGGCGGCGCCGGCCCCGTCGAGGGCGAGGGTGCCGGCCTTGAGCTGGATGCCGCCGGCGAAGCGGTTGGCGGCCGCGGCCAGGGTGAGGCTGCCGCCGCCGTCGAGGACGAGGCTGCCGGCGCCGTCGATGAGGTTGTTCACCGTCAGGGAGGCTCCGGCCCGGATGGAGAGGTGGGTCTCCCCGTCGAGCTGGAACGGCCGCTGGGTGGCGAAGCTGCCGGTGACGAGCAGGCCGGTGCCGGCGGCAAAGCGCAGCGCGCCGTAATCCTGGCCGAGCCCGGCATCGGCGGCGACGGCCAGAACGCCTTCGGCGACGCGGGTGCCGCCGGTATAGGTGTTGATGCCCGCCAGGGTCAGCTGGCCGGCCCCGGTCTTGGTCAGGCCGCCATTGCCGGCGATCACGCCGTCGGCGATCAGGGTGATCTCGGCTCCGGCGCCGAGGCCGCCGCCGTTCTTCAGGAGGAGGTCGCGGGCCAGGGTGAGGCTGCGGCTGGCGATCAGGGCGCTGCCGGCTTCGAGGCTGACGGCGTTGGCGGCGCTGCCGAGGGCCTGGTTGCGGTCGATCGCCAGGGCGCCCTTCCAGACCTGGACGGTGCCGGTGAAGTCGCTGTCGCCGGTGAGGGCCTGAACGCCGTCGGCCTCCTTGATCAGGCCGCCATTGCCGGAGATGCGCCCGTCGAAGGTGGGCAGGTCGAGGTTGCCGGTGGTGTGGAGCACGAGGGGGGCCATCTCGGTGGTGAGGAGATGGGCCAGCGTCGCCCGACCGTGGTCGTCCAGATCGTGCAGCACCAACGGCAGAGGCGGGCCCCGGTCGGCCGGCTGATTGGTGAAGCCCGTCTCGGGGATGGACGGGGATAGCGCGCGCAGGCTCGCGAAGGCGGGGTCGTTCAGCTTCTCGTTCAGGGCGTAGCCGACCCGAAGCATAGCCTCCTCGCCGAACGGGTCGGCGTTCATGATCTGCCCGGTGGAACCGCGTCCCGGACCGACGGGAACGACCAACTGAGGCGAGTTTGCGAACGCCATCGCATTCTCGTCGAACCGGGTATCGAACGAGACATCGACGCCGAGACCGGCTCTCACCTCGTGAAGGATCTTCCCGATGATCCCCTTCCAGTTTACGGCGGCGGCTTCGAGCGCGGCGGCGGAATCGAAACCTGAGCTCCTGACGAGGTCATCGAGGCTCAGCCTGGCGACGCTGACGAAAGTGTCGAACCCGAAGCCGACCCTCTCGATCTCCGGATTCGCTGCGTTGAATGCAACGACATCCGGCAGATCGCGCGCGAATTTCGCCCCGTCGCCGCTAAGCGGCCGGAAGGTGGTACCGAGCAGTCGAACCAGGGCGCTGTCGTAGTCCTGAGGATTCGCTTCGCGCGCACCCAGATTCTCGTCGATGTACTTCCTGAGCTCGTATGCAGAGATGAGTCCGTATGCGTTTCCTATGGCCGTACTCAGAGGAAAGGCGGTGTACCATTGGTTTAACATATCGGTAACGAGTATTTTTAAGAACGCATCGATTTGAGCCTGGGTTACGGCTGTCGAGGGCGCCAATCCATTATACAGTTTGACGAGTTCGCCGATCTCCGCCGTGTCGAGGCCGCGCACCGCCGCATAGACGGCCTGGTCGTAGGCCGCCTTGTTGTAGGTGACCAACGTCGCCCCGGACCCTGTCGCGGCGGCCGAAAGCAGGGACACGAATGCCGGAGATGCGTCGGTGGTATCGACGCCGATCCTGACACCTGTCAGATCGCCGTTCATCTTGCTGGTGTAGTCGGTCGGCGGATTTGCGGAGCCGGACGTGCCGCTCCCCCGCATCCCGTTGAGCATCAGGGCGAGATCGGCCGGGTTCGATCCCATGGGACCGGGCGCATCCAGCGACGCGATGCCCGGGATGATGCCGGCGCCATCCACGAGGCCGCGCGTCAGCTTGAGACCCCAGATGTGGTAGCCCGTGGACGGACTCGTGATCGAGCCGTTGGTCTCCGTCCCGACGGTGAGCGGTGCGAAATCCATGGCAACCGCAATGCCCGACCCGACGCTCGAGCCGTATAGCGGCCGATCGGGCCCGAACGGGTTGATGGCGGTTCCGCCCTGTCCGCTGAGAACGATCCCGCCCCGGAAGTTGGCCCACTCGCTCATGTTGGTCTTGCCCATGATGATGGCACCCTGCTCGCGCAGGTTGGCCACCAGGGGCGCGTCGTCCGCGGGCTTCGAGCCGATCAGGGCCATCGAACTGGCGGTGGTGCGGAGATGGTCGCCGGTCTCGATGTTGTTCTTGAGGAGGATCGGGATGCCGAACAGGTCCGGCAGCGTCTCTCCTTTCGCCTTGGCCTCGGCCCGGCGCGCATCCATGCGGTCGGCGATGGTCAGAAGCTCGGGGTTGAGTTCCGTCACCGATCGCAGAGCCGGACCGGCGCGGTCGAGCTTCTGGATCTTGTACATGTACTGGAGCACGATCTCCCGCGAGGTGATCGTGCCGCTCGCCAGCAGGGCGGCGAGTTCCGTGGCCGACTTGGTCGTGATGTCGGGCGTCGTGCCGCCATAGGCAGCCAGCGGCTCCTTCGACAGCGTACGGACCAGGGAGACGGGTCCGGGCGCGGCGGGCAGGGATGCGTCCCGCAAGGTAAGTTTGCCCAGCAGGCCGACGATGTCGGCCTCGCGGGCCTCGCGCGGATCGAAGTCGATCAACGGCCGGACGGTGGGAAGCAGAGCCTCGAGTTCGGTCTCGGACTTGTCGAGCCCCGCGCGCCGATAGGTGGCGCGCACGACATCGCGCAGGGCGCTCGCTTGGGACTGGGGCACGGCCGTTCTCTCGAGTTGATTACCGGGCGCGAGGCTAGGAAGCGGCGGCCGAGTCGCTCAAGAGACAATGCTGTGCTTGCAGACTAAATTTATATCATTTGATGGTTTTGTGCTGGGAAAACAGTCACGGGCCAGTTCGCTCTACGGTTCCGACTGTGGTGTGACAGGCCAAGCCTGAAACGTCCGGGTAGCCGCGCTCCTCGGTGTCGAGGCGGGCCGACAGGTCGAGCGCTTCCCGCATCGTATCCTGCCCAAACTGCGCCCTGTGCCCGGCGGCACGAACTCGTGCAGCGAGGGCGACAGAAGCCGGCCCTGATCCGCCTCCCACGCGCGAGACACCTTGGCCATGAGCCGAGTGAACCATCCACAACGCCGCACCGCCGAGAGAATGCCTCGTTGGGGCTCCTGGCCTTCCTTCGGACGGGACCGGGTTGAGAGATCGACATGGTCCCGAAACCGGGTCGCAGATCGAGGACATCGCGCCGGGCTCGCCGGGGAGAACGGATCTTGCGCGCGATTCGACGGCACGCGGCGCAACGAGTACCGGCGACAGGCGGCCTTCCGCGCCGAGGGCGGCACAGGCCGTGGTCGCTCTCTGGCATAACACCTGCAACCGCGTCCGGACGTTCGGAGCATCTCTCCCATGGTGTTGATGGCGCCTTCCCAGCCGGATTCCGCGGCCGAGATCGAGGGTCCGGTGCCCCTCAAGCCCGAGGAACGGGTTCCCCCCGCGGCCCTCGGCCTGCTCGGGCTGCAGCACGTGCTCGTGATGTATGCGGGCGCCGTGGCGATCCCGCTCATCATCGGACGGGCGCTCAAGCTGCCGCCCGAGCAGGTGGCCATGCTGGTCAGCGCCGACCTGTTCGCCTGCGGGATCGTCACGCTGATCCAGAGCTGGGGCCTGCCCGGCATCGGCATCCGCATGCCGGTGATGATGGGGGTCACCTTTGCGGCCGTCGGCCCGATGCTCTCCATGGGGACGAACCCGGCGATCGGCCTCACCGGCATCTACGGCGCCGTCATCGCCTCCGGCCTGTTCGGCCTCATCGCCGCACCGGTGATCGGACGCCTCCTGCCGCTGTTCCCACCGGTCGTGACCGGCACCATCATTCTGGTCATCGGCATCTCGCTGATGCGGGTCGGGGTGAACTGGGCCGCCGGCGGCGTCGGCAACCCGAATTACGGCGCCCCCGTCTATCTCGGCATCGCGGCCTTCGTGCTCTGCGCGATCCTCGCGATCACCCGCTACGCCACGGGCTTCGTCGCCTCGGCCTCGGTGCTGATCGGGATCGCGCTCGGCATGGTGCTGGCCGGCTTTGCCGGGCTGGTGGAGCTCGACCGCGTCGCCGCGGCGCCCTGGTTCGATATGGTGCGCCCCTTCGCCTTCGGCTGGCCGAGCTTCGATCCGGTCTCGGTCGTCACCCTGTGCCTCGTGATGATCGTCGTGATGATCGAATCGACCGGGATGTTCCTGGCCCTGTCGCAGATCACTGCCGATCCGGTCGACGAGCGGCGGCTGACGCGGGGCCTGCGCGCGGACGGGCTCGGCACCGTCATCGGCGGCATCTTCAACACGTTTCCCTACACCTCGTTCTCGCAGAATATCGGGCTCGTCGGGGTCACCGGCATCCGCTCGCGCTGGGTCACGGTGACCGCGGGCTTCATCATGCTCGGCCTCGGACTGGTCCCGAAGCTCGCGGCCCTGGTCGAGGCCGTGCCGCAATGCGTGCTCGGTGGGGCCGGCCTCGTGATGTTCGGCATGGTGGGCGCGACCGGCACGCGCATCCTCGGCGGCGTCGATTTCGCGCGCAACCGCAACAACCTGTTCGTCGTCGCGGTCTCGGTCGGTTTCGGCATGATCCCGCTCGTCGCGCCGAACTTCTTCAAGCAGATGCCGCACGCGCTGCATCCGCTGCTGGAATCGGGCATTCTGCTCGCCGCGATCGCGGCGGTGGGGCTGAACCTGTTCTTCAATGGATTCGGCGACCGAGCGGAATCCCGTGAGGCGGCGATCCGTCAGGCCGAGGTCGCGCAAGCCCACTGACGTCCAAGCCCACTGACGTTACCGCGGGCCCGTCGCAATCGATCAGGCCGCCGGGTCAAGCGCCGCTCGCGCCCTCACCGGGAGCGTCGTCGATGACGCTGACATGGGCCGCCACCACCTTCCAGCCGTCGGGAAAGCGCAGCCAGGTCTGGCTCTGGCGTCCGACGCGGCCGGGGGCGCCCTCGCGCCGGAACAGCGTCATCGCCACGGCGCAGTCGCGGCCGAAGGTGGTGATGACGGTGCCCGCGAGGTCGCGGGCGAGGCCCTGCGAGGGCCGCGCCCGGCGGAAGGCGCGGATCGCGTCCATGCCGTAGAGGTTCTCCGCCGCGCCGTAGCGGATCGTGCGGGGATCGTCGTGGAACAGCCGTTCGAGCGTCGCGACGTCGTTGCTCACGAGCGCCGCCTCGTAGGTCGCGAAGACCCGCTCGACCTCAGCCTTCACCGCGGGATCGTCGATGATCATCGCGTGTCCTTCACGGTCGCGACCGGCGCCCGGACCGCACCCTCGCGTTCGAGGTGATGCGCCACCCGCAGGCAGAGCGCCTCGTTCCAGGGCGCAGCGATGACCTGCACGCCGAGCGGCAAGCCTCCGTCGAGCCAGACCGGCACCGCGGCCACGGGCAGGCCGATGAACGAGATCGGCTGCGTGAACACGCCGATATTGGGCCGCACCGGCAACTCAACGCCGTCGAGGACGAAGGTCGTCTGGCCGGAGCGTGGTGCCCGGACCGGCGTGCTCGGCGCGAGGATCACATCGACCTCGCGGAACAGCGCCAGCACGGCGTCGCGATACCAGCGGCGGAAACGCTGCGCCCGTTCCACGAAGGGGGCGGGCAGCATCGCTCCGGCGATGAGCCGGTCGCGCACCGCCGGATCGAAGTCGCCGGCTCGGCTGCGCAGCCGGTCGAGATGCAGCGCGGCGCCCTCGGCCGCCGTGATGAGGTAGGCCGCCGCCCGTGCGCGGGCCGCCTCCGGGATCACGACGCTGCAGCGCGCTCCCAGCGCGCGGGCGACATGCGCGACGGCGGCGAAGGCCTCCGGGTCGCCCCCTTGCGCGAAGTAGCCTCCGGCCACCGCGATGCGAAGATCCGCGACGCCCCGGTCGAGGTCCAGAGCCGCGGGCTCGGCCGGGCGGGACGCCATGGCGGGATCCTCGGGATCGGGCCCCTGCATCGCGTCGTAGGCCAGGGCGAGATCGCGGCTCGATCGCGCCATCGGCCCGAGATGATCGAGGCTGCCGACGAAGGGGAAGCTCCCGGCCCGGCTCAACCGCCCGTAGGTGGGCTTGAGCCCGAAGCAGCCGCAGAAGGCGGCGGGCACCCGAATCGAGCCGTTGGTGTCCGAGGCCAGCGCGAGCGGCACCAGGCCGGCGGCGATCGCCGCGCCCGAGCCGCCGGACGAGCCGCCGGATATGTGGCCGAGGGCGTGCGGATTGTGGGTGTTGCCGTCGTGGATGTTCTCGCCGGTGAAGTCGTAGGCGTACTCGCCCATGCCAAGCGTCCCGACCAGGACGGCGCCCGCCGCCTCCAGCCGCCGGATCAGGGCGGCATCGCGGGTGGCCGGCGCCCGCTCGCGATTGATCCGCGAGCCCGCCCGCGTCGGAAGCCCGGCGACGTCGAACAGGTTCTTGACCGCGAAGGGCACCCCGGCCAGGGGGCCGAGCCTGTCGCCCCGGGTCCGCGCGGCGTCGAGCTCCGCGGCGCGGGCGGTGGCGCGCTCGGCCAAGCGCTCGGTGAAGCTGTTCACCGCCGGATCGATGCGGGCGATACGATCCAGCGCGGCGGCGACCACGTCGCGGGCGCCGACCGTCCCCGCCGACACGGCCCGGGCGATGTCGGAGGCCGGGGCGAGGCTCCAATCCGTCGTCGCGCTCACGCCGTGTAGACCGGCGCCGCCTCGGCGGTGTCGGGCAGCGGGAACCCGCCGACGAGCGCCGCCGCCGCGTGGAGCACCCGCAGGTGGGCGACGACCGCCCCGGTCCAGGCCGGATCGAGGGTGAGGCCCAGCAGGGGGGCTGCCGCCGCGGCATAGGCGTCGAGATCGGGCGTCGGCGTCTCCGCGGCGTGATCGGTCATCGGTTCCCCCTGAGGATCGGGCGCTTCGCGTCCGGTGCAATGGCCGCGCCACGGCCGGCACTCCGGTCCGCGGTGCGTTCCGTCGTTCAGGAGCGCCTCACGCTTGGCCAAGGGCGGCGATCACCGCTGCGGAGCGCGAGACCCAGCCGAAGATGCCACCCTGGGCCTTGATCATGGCAAGGCCCGCCTCGTGGAAGGCCGGAATGTACGAGCCGCAGGCATCGGCGACGACGACGCAGCGATAGCCGCGGTCGTTGGCCTCGCGCACGGTGGTGTGCACGCAGACCTCCGTCGTCACGCCGCAGACGATCAGGGTTTCGATGCCGCGCGCCTCCAGCAGAGCCGCGAGCCCGGTCGCGTAGAAGGCGCCCTTGCCCGGCTTGTCGATCACCGGCTCGCCGTCGAGGGGCGCCAGTTCGGGGATGATGTCGTGGCCGGGCTCGCCGCGGATCAGGATGCGGCCCATCGGGCCCGGTTCGCCGATCCGCGCCGTCGGCGCGCCGCGCTCCCGCTTGGCCGGCGGGGCGTCCGAGAGATCGGGCGCGTGTCCCTCGCGGGTGTGGACGACGAGGAGGCCGGCCGCGCGCGCGGCGGCCAGCAGGGCGCGGGCGGGCGGCACCGCGGCGGCGAGCAGCGAGACGTCGTTGCCCAGGCTCTCGCCGAAGCCGCCGGGTTCGAGGAAGTCGCGCTGCATGTCGATGACGACGAGGGCCGTCCGGGCCGGATCGAACGGCAGGGGTGCAGGTTCGGCGTCGAGAAGGGGCTGCGGGGCGGGCATGGGCTACCTCGGAGCGATCGCGCGGGGCCGGAGGCCGGAGCGTGTCCGGGCCGCCGCGATGATGGCGCTCGGCTCCCGAAAAATCGTGCCCGATCATCGTCGCCGATGCACGAAGTGTCGTCAGGCTGGCGTCGGCCTGTGCAGTCCACGGCGGCACGCCGCCGGCTCCGGCCGCACGGTGCGAACGGCTGTGCGCGCAAACGGCTTTCACTCCGCGGCCCTGCCAGCATCACGTCCATGAAATGCGCAGCATGAGCGGACGGTGGGCGGCCTGAGAAGGTTCGACGGATTACCCCGGCGCGATAAAGGCTCATCCTCCAACTCCCACCGGTTCTAAGAGGCGTCCTGGTCCGGCCATACACTAAGCGGCCCAGCCCGGCACCGCCGAGAATGTGTTGCGGATTTGTGACTTGTGCTGCCGCATAGGCGCCGAGGGCTGCGGCTTGTTTTGTGTTGGCACCCCCGTTGCTGCCGCCCGACCACACGGATGGTCGGGGAGAACGAAGAATGTCGGTTCGGGGACTTGCGGCGGTGGCGCTGTCGCTCTTCACGGTGGGTACGGCGGTCGCGGCGGATCTCGGGGAGAAGCGGGCCCCCCGAAGCGGTGGCCGCGAAGGAAGTGCCGTTCTTCCTCTTCGCGGACACGCAGATCAGCTATCGCTACCAGTTCCCGACCGTCACGCCCGGCATCCAGATCCAGCGGCCGGACGGCAGCTTCCGCTCGCGCGAGGCGCCCAAGCACATCCTCAACATCTCGCACGCGGATGCCTGGGCCTACGGCACGAACTTCTTCACCCTCGACATCCTGCAATCGGGTTCTCAGTTTCCGGCCGGTACGACCAACACGCCCGGTGGCATCCCGACCTTCGCCGATTACGGCAACACCGAAGCCTACGGCCTCTACCGCGGCACGCTCAGCCTGAACGCCCTGACCGGCACCAAGGCCTTCATGGTCCCCGGCATCGTCAAGGAGGTCTCGCTCTCCTACGGCTTCGACGCCAACTCGCAGAACGACGCCTTCGGCTCGAAGAAGCGCGACGTCGTCGGCGGCCTGAACTTCGCCTTCGACGTGCCGGCCGGCTTCCTGAACCTGTCGGTCCACGCCTACAAGGAATGGAACCGCAACGGCTTCAACACCCAGCCCGACCGCGACCAGAGCTTCAACACGGTCCCCGAATTCGAGATCGTCTACAGCCTGCCGCTGACCTTCACCGGTCTGCCGCTGACGCTGGCCGGCTTCAACAACATCGTCCTGCCCAAGGGCCGCGGCATCAGCAACAACCCCGCCGCCTTCGCGTTCAACCCGCCGCGCGGGCTGGAATTCCTGTCGCGCACCAACCTCGTGCTCGATCTCGGCAAGCTCGCCTACGATCAGCCCAACAAGGTCGATGTCTTCATCGGCTTCCAGTACTGGCTGAACAAGTTCGGCAACCAGGAGACCGCGACCTTCAAGGGCACCGAGGAGAAGAGCTTCCTCGCCGGCGTCGCCTTCCACATCTTCTGATCCCCGACAGGAAACGCGAAGCCGGATGATGGAATCGAGCACCCGCCCCCGCCGTCTCTGGCTCCGCGATCCGTTGGCGATCCTCGCCGACGGGGCCGGCGGCGGGCTCGTGGTGGAGGGCACCCGCATCGCCGAAGTGGTGGACGCGGGCGCCCTGCCCGCGAGCCCGGTCGACGAGACGTTCGACGCCTCGCGCCACGTCGTCATCCCCGGCCTCGTCAACACGCATCACCACTTCTTCCAGACGCTCACCCGCGCGCACCCGATCGCGATCAACAAGCCGCTCTTTCCCTGGCTGAAGGCGCTCTCGACCATCTGGCCGCGGCTGACGCCGGACGCCTTCCGGCTGGCGACGCGGCTCGCCTATACGGAGCTGCTGCTGTCGGGCTGCACCACGGCGGGCGACCACCATTACCTGTTCCCGAGAGGGCTTGAGGCGGCCGTCGACATCCAGTTCGAGGAGGCGCGCTCCCTCGGTATCCGCGCCTTCGTCACCCGCGGCTCGATGAGCCTGTCGGAGAAGGACGGCGGCCTGCCGCCCGAGACGCTGGTGCAGGACGACGACACCATCCTGGCCGACAGCGAGCGGGTGCTCGGCCTGTTCCACGATCCCGAACCCGGCGCGATGGTGCAGATCGGGCTGGCTCCGTGCTCGCCGTTCAACGTTACCAAGCGGCTGATGCGCGAGAGCGCCGCGCTCGCCGAGCGCCACGATTGCCGCCTGCACACCCATCTCGGCGAGACGCTCGACGAGAACGCCTTCTGCCTGGAGGCGTTCGGGCAGCGTCCGGTGGACTATCTCGAAGAGGTTGGCTGGATGACGCGGCGGGCTTGGCTCGCCCACGGCATCCACTTCAACGACGACGAGGTGAAGCGCCTCGGCGGCGCCGGCGTCGGGGTGTGCCATTGCCCGGCCTCGAACATGGTGCTGGCTTCGGGCCAGTGCCGCACCTGCGAGCTGGAGGCCGCGGGCTCCCCCGTCGGCCTCGGCGTCGACGGCTCGGCCTCGAGCGACAGCTCGAATCTGACGGAGGGCGTGCGCCACGCCCTGATGATCAACCGCCTGACCTACGGTGCGGAAGCCGTGACCCATCTCGATGCCCTGCGCTGGGCGACGGAGGGCTCCGCCGCCTGCCTCGGGCGCAGCGATATCGGACGGATCGAACCCGGCCGCGAGGCGGATCTGGCCTTGTTCACCCTCGACGAACTCCGCTTCTCCGGCGCCCACGACCCGCTCGCGGCTTTGGTCCTGTGCGGCGCTCACCGGGCGGACCGGGTGATGGTGGCCGGGAACTGGCGAGTTATCGACGGGGAGCCCGTCGGCATCGAAACGGGACGCCTGCGCGAGGAGCACGGCCGGCTGGCACGCACCCTGTTCGGAACGGCGTGATGGCGGCCGCATCCGCTGCGCCGGCCTCGCGGGAAGGCCCGACCCCGCTCTTCGGGGCCTACGGCATCGTCAAGCGCTTCGGCGCCTTCACCGCCAACGATCAGGTCGATCTGGAGATCCGCGCCGGCGAGATCCACGCCCTGCTCGGCGAGAACGGCGCCGGCAAATCCACCCTGATGAAGATCCTCTACGGCCTCCTGGAGCCGACGGAGGGCGTCGTCACGCATCAGGGCGACATCGTGCGGCTGGCCAACCCCGAGGCCGCGCGGGCGCTCGGCATCGGCATGGTGTTCCAGCACTTCTCGCTGTGCGAGAATCTGACGGTCGCCGAGAACATCGCCCTCGTCATGCCCGCCGGGCTGACGGGCCGGGCGCTGGCGGAGCGGATCGCCCGGCTCGGAGCGGATTACGGCCTGCATCTCGATCCCGCGCGGCCGGTCTGGTCGCTCTCGGCGGGCGAGCGCCAGCGCATCGAGATCGTGCGCTGCCTGCTTCAGAACCCGAAGCTCGTGATCCTCGACGAGCCGACCTCGGTGCTGACGCCGGGCGAGGCGGAGGTGCTGTTCTCGGTGCTGGAACGCCTGCGCGATGAGGGCCGCGCCGTGCTCTACATCTCCCACCGGCTCGACGAGGTGCGCCGCCTCTGCACCCGGGCCACGATCCTGCGGGGCGGCCGGGTCGTCGGCAGCTGCAATCCGCAGGCGGAGACCGCCCGCTCGCTCGCGGCGATGATGGTCGGCACGGGGGGTGAGCGAGGTGCGGCCGAAGGCGGCCCGCGCGGGCCGCGCCGAGCGCCTCGTGCTCGACCGCCTGTCGCGGCCCGCGCCCGGCCTGCACGGGACGCCGCTGCGGGACATCGCGCTCTCCGTTGCGGGCGGGGAGATCCTCGGCATCGCCGGCATCGCCGGCAACGGGCAGGCAGAGCTGTTCGACGTCCTCTCCGGCGAGAGCCGGGCCCCGGCGGCCGCGGCGGTGCGCCTCGACGGCCGGGCGGTGGGCCAGCTCGGCATCAATGCCCGGCGCCGGCTCGGGGCCGCCTTCGTGCCCGAGGAGCGCAACGGCCACGCCGCCGTCCCGTCCATGACCCTGTCGGAGAACGCGCTGCTCTCCCGCCACGCCACGGCGCCGCTCACTTGGCTGGGCCTGCTGCGGCTCGGCGCGGCGCGGGCGCTCGCCCGTCGGGTGATCGACGCCTTCGACGTGCGCGGCGCCGGCCCAGACCCGGCGGCCGGCACGCTCTCGGGCGGCAACCTGCAGAAATTCGTGGTCGGGCGCGAGATCCTGGCCGAGCCGGGCATCCTCGTCATCAACCAGCCGACCTGGGGCGTCGATGCCGCCGCCGCCGCCCATATCCGGCAGGCGGTGCTCGATCTCGCCGGCCGCGGTGCCGCGGTGGTCGTGATCAGCCAGGATCTCGACGAGCTGTTCGAGATCGCCGATTCTATCGCCGTCCTGCATGCCGGCGCGCTCTCTCGCCGCCCGTCCCGACCGCTGCGACCAGCCGCGCGGCTTTGGGGCTGCTGATGGGCGGGGCCGGCGAGCCGGAGCAGCAGACGGGCGAGCCTCCGGCGGCGCCTGCGATCCGAACCGCCGCGCCGGTCCATTGAGCTCCTGCCGGACCCAATCCCCCTACGTGCGAGAGGCGAGCCAGGAATGAACGGGATGCGCGATGCGCCTTGATCTCCTCCCCCGCGCGCGCCGGTCACCCTGGCTCGACCTGCTCGCGCCCGCGCTCGCCTTCCTCGCCGCGGTTCTGATCGGCGGGATTGCGGTGGCGGCCCTCGGCGTCGCGCCGGAACAGGCCTTCCTCACCTATTTCGTCGCGCCCTTGAGCGAGGTCTGGTCGCTGCAGGAGGTCGCGCTGAAGGCCGCGCCGCTGGCCCTGATCGCGACCGGTCTCGCCTTCTGCTACCGCGCCAACCTGTGGAACATCGGGGCGGAGGGTCAGTACGTGGCCGGCGGCCTCGCGGGCGGCTGGGTCGCTGTCGCCGCGCACGGTTTCCAGGGGCCCACCTTCTGGATCCTACCCGCGATGCTGCTCGCCGGCACCTGTGCCGGGATCGCCTACGCGATGATCCCGGCGCTGCTGCGGGTCAGGCTCGGCGTCTCGGAAATCTTGACCAGCCTGATGCTCGTCTACGTCGCGCAGCTGCTGCTCGACTACATGGTGCGTGGCCCCTTGCGCGATCCGCAGGGCTACAACTTCCCGCAGAGCGTCGGCTTCGAGGATGCCGCCCGGCTGCCGCTGCTGATGGACGGCGAGTCGCTCCATGCGGGCGTGCTCATCAGCCTTCTGGCAATCGTGCTCGCGGCCCTCGTCCTGGCGCGCACCCTGTTCGGCTTCGAGGTGCGCGCCGTCGGGGCGAGCCCGCGGGCAGCCCGCTTTGCCGGCTTCTCGGACGCGCGGCTGACGCTCTCGGTCTTCGCGATCTCTGGCGGTGCGGCGGGTCTTGCCGGCATCTGCGAGGTGGCCGGGCGGATTGGCCAGCTCCAGCCGGAGATCTCTCCCGGTTACGGTTTCACCGCGATCATCGTCGCATTTCTCGGGCGCCTCAGCCCGCCCGGCATCCTGCTTGCGGCGCTCGTCATCGCGCTCACGACGATCGGCGGGGAGGGGGCGCAGATCGACCTGAAGCTGCCGCTCGATCTGACCCGCGCCTTCCAAGGGCTGCTGCTCGGCCTCGTGCTCGGGGCCGACGTGCTCACGCGCTACCACGTTCGGATCGTGCCGGGCGGCGCGAGCACACGGGTGACACCATGAGCCTCGACATCGTCCAAATGGTGCTCGTCACGGTGCTGGCGGCGGCCACCCCGTTGATCCTGGCCGCTGTCGGCGAGCTCGTCGTGGAGCGCGCCGGCGTGCTCAATCTCGGCGTCGAGGGCATGATGGTGTTCGGCGCGGCCGCCGGCTTCGCCGTCGCCACCGAGACTGGATCGACCGCCCTCGGCGCCCTCGGCGGGGCTGGGGCGGGCCTGCTG
Organism: Methylorubrum extorquens; assembly: GCA_900234795.1. NCBI lineage: Bacteria > Pseudomonadati > Pseudomonadota > Alphaproteobacteria > Hyphomicrobiales > Methylobacteriaceae > Methylorubrum > Methylorubrum extorquens. Next base: position 4,005,323 of record LT962688.1, on the reverse strand, counting down.
CTCGCCGCGCTCTTCGGCATTCTCACCGTGGGGCTGGCGGCCAATCAAGTCGCCTCGGGACTGGCGCTGACCATCCTCGGACTGGGGCTCTCCGGCCTCGTCGGCGCCGGCTATGTCGGGATGAAGCGCGATCCGGCGCCTCATCTCCACCTGCCCGGCCTCACCGACCTCCCCGGGATCGGGCGGCTGCTGTTCGGACACGACGCCTTCGTCTACGCGGCCCTCCTCCTCGTCGCGGGGGTGTGGTGGTTCCTCTGGCGCACCCGCGCCGGGTTGACCCTGCGCGCCATCGGCGACGATCACACCGCGACCCACGCCCTCGGGCTCAAGGTGCGCAAGGTCCGCTTCCTCGCCGTGCTGTTCGGCGGCGCCTGCGCGGGGCTGGCGGGCGCTTACCTGTCGCTGGCCTACACGCCGTTCTGGGCGCCGGCGATGACGGCCGGGCGGGGCTGGATTGCGCTCGCGCTCGTGGTCTTCGCCTCCTGGCAGCCGCTGCGGGTGGCCGCGGGCGCGCTGCTCTTCGGCGGGGCGACCGTGCTGCAGCTCCACGCCCAGGCTGCGGGTCTCGGCCTGCCCGGCCAGTTGCTCTCGGCGGTCCCCTACCTCGCCACCATCCTAGCCCTCGTCCTGCTGTCGCTCGGCCGGCGTCGGGGCGGCTCGCTGGCACCGGCAGCGCTCGGCCGCGTCTTCGCTCCGAGCCGTTGAGGACCGTAGCGACGCGGGATCGATGGCGCGAAAGCATGCATATGCGGACGTCTTTTTGGGCGCATCATCCGATTCGACAGGGTTTTCCCTGGCGGTTGATCCGCATTCTGATGCCGAAACTTTGATCTTTTCTCTGCACGGAACAGGATCAATTCTGCCAAGCCTGTGCCGCCGGCCCGGAAAGACGGATCACGCCTCGTGTCAGCCCATCCTTTCTCCCGCAGACATCTTCTCGGCGGTGCGGCCGCCCTCTCGCTCGGCGCGCTGCCCTTCGGCCGCGCCCGGGCCGCCGGCCCGCTCACCGTCGGGTTCATTTATGTCGGGCCGAAGGACGATTACGGCTACAACCAAGCCCACGCCCAAGGTGCGGCCGCCCTTAAGGCGATCCCCGGCCTTCAAGTCGTCGAGGAGGAGAACGTCCGCGAGACCACCGACGTCCAGAAGACCATGGAGAGCATGATCAACCTGGACGGCGCGAGCCTCGTCTTCCCGACGTCCTTTGGCTACTTCGATCCGCACGTGCTGATCGAGGCCAAGAAGAACCCGAAGGTGCAGTTCCGCCATTGCGGCGGCCTCTGGACCGAGGCGAACCCGAAGAACGCCGGCTCGTATTTCGGCTACATCGCCCAAGGCCAGTACCTGAACGGCATCGTTGCCGCCCACGCCTCGAAGTCGAAGCGGCTCGGCTTCGTCGCCGCCAAGCCGGTCCCCCAGGTGCTCAACAACGTCAACGGCTTCCTGCTCGGCGCGCGCAGCGTCGATCCGTCCATCACCCTGCAGGTGATCTTCACCGGCGAGTGGTCGCTCGCGGTCAAGGAGGCGGAGGCGACCAACGCGCTCATCGACGGCGGCGCCGACGTGATCACCTGCCACGTCGACGGTCCCAAGGTCGTGGTCGAGACCGCGGCGCGGCGCGGGGCCTTCGTCTGCGGCTACCACGCCGACCAATCGGCACTCGCCAAGGACAAGTACCTGACCGGCGCCGAGTGGAACTGGGCCTCGATCTACAAGGGCTTCGTCGCCGACATGCAGGCGGGCAAGGCGCCCCCGAACTTCGTGCGCGGCGGCCTGCCGGACGGCTTCGTGAAGATGAGCCCCTACGGGCCCGCGGTGTCCGAGGAAGCACGCCGCAACGCCGACGCGGTCAAGGCCGAGATGATGAAGGGCGGCTTCGCCATCATCAAGGGCCCGCTCAAGGACAACAAGGGCAACGAGATCGCCGGCCCCGGCAAGGCGTTCGCCGAGAACGCGATCGAGCTGGAGAAGACCAACTACCTCGTCGAGGGCGTGAAGGGCTCGGCCTGATGCGGCTCCCGCCATCCCGCCGGATGCAAGCGGATCCCGGGCTCCCCCCGAGAACGGCTCCCGCGCACCATCCGTCCTGCCGTCGCGCGGCGCGGACGGGCCTGCGCTTCGGGGCGGGGTGGTGAGCGTCGACCTGGCACGGTTTCTGCCGCTCCGCGGGCGAGGACTGAGCGATGGCCGCTGACACCACCGCCCCCGCGCTGCCGCTCGTCGAGAGCGCCGTGAGCGGCCCGGACCATCCGCCGGCCTCGCTCCAGGCTCGGGCATGGCTCGCGCGCCGGGCCGAGGCCCTGGCGATCCCGGTCGGAGCGGTCATCGCCGGCTTCCTGCTGTTCTCCCTCTTCCTGCTCGCCCTCGGAAAGAGCCCGCTCGCCTTCCTCGACCTCGTCTGGCGCGGCGGCTTCGGCTCGCCCTTCGCCCTCCAGAACAGCCTGCAGCGCGCCGCGCCCCTGCTCCTCGCCGCGCTCTGCGTCGCGCTGCCCGCCCGGCTCGGACTCGTGGTGATCGGCGGCGAGGGCGCGATCGTGCTCGGAGGCGTGGCCGCGGCGGCCGCGGCACAGCCGCTTCAGGGTTCTCCCCCGATGCTCGCGGTGCCGCTGATGGCGCTCGCCGCGGCAGCGGCCGGGGCAGCCTGGATCGGCGCCGTCGGCGCGCTGCGCGCCTATCGCGGCGTCAACGAGACCATCGCCAGCCTGCTGATGTCCTACATCGCGATCGCGCTCTCGAACCATCTGATCGAGGGCCTGCTGCGCGACGCGGGCAGCCTCAACAAGCCCTCCACCTGGCCGATCGGCGAGGCGTTCGCGGTCGGCCCCATGCCGGGCCTCGAGGTTCACTGGGGCCTCGGCATCGGCATTCTCGCCTGCCTGGCCGCTTACGGGCTCACCGAGCGCACCACGATCGGCTTTGCTGCGCGCATCGCGGGCGGCAACGTGCGGGCCGCACAGATCCAGGGCTTGCCGGTCGGGCGGCTCGTCGTCGGCTTCACCGCGCTCGGCGGCGCCTGCGCGGCGCTGGCCGGCTTCTTCGAGGTCGCGGCGGTGCACGGCAACGCCAACGCCTCGCTCAATGCGGGCTTCGGCTATACCGGCATCCTCGTCGCCTTCCTCGCCCGCCACAATCCCCTCGCGATCCTGCCCGTGGCCTTCCTGCTCGGCGGCATCGAGGCCTCGAACGGCCTGATCCAGCGCCGGATGCAGCTGCCCGACGCCACGGTGCTCGTGCTCGAAGGGCTGCTCTTCCTCGTCGTGCTCGTCAGCGAGACGCTCTACGGGCGCTTCAAGCTGTTCAGCCCGCATCTCTGGGCCGAGAAGCGCGGAGCGGTGTCGTGAGAGCCGGTAGGGGGCCGACGGAATGAGCGACGATCTCGGCCTGGGGACCGTGTTGCTCGCCGTGGTCGGCGGCGCGATCCGCGTCTCGACGCCGTTCCTGTTCGTGAGCCTCGGCGAGACCATCACCGAGCGCTCGGGACGCATCAATCTCGGGCTGGAGGGCATCCTCGTCTTCGGGGCGATGTCGGCCTACGCCACCGCCGTGCTGAGCGGGAGCGCGTGGGCGGGCGTCGCGGTCGCGGGGCTCGCGGGCGGCGCCTTCGGCCTGCTGCACGGCTTCATCTGCCGCTTCCCCCGCGTCAACGACGTGGCGATCGGCATCGCGCTGATGCTGTTCGGCTCAGGCCTCGCCTTCTTCCTCGGAAAGCCCTTCATCCAGCCCTCGGCCCCGCCGCTGCCGGCGATTCCCTTCGGCTTCTGGTCCGACCTGCCGCAGGTGCAGGCGGCGTTGCGGGTCAACGTGCTGTTCCTGGCCGGCGCGGCGCTGGCGGTGTTGCTGTGGTGGGCGTTCCGCAACACCAAGGCCGGCCTGATCCTGCGCGTGGTCGGCGACAGCGCGGATGCGGCACGGGCCATGGGATACGACGTCGACCGCGTGCGGCTCCTGGCGACCGCCGCGGGCGGCGTGCTCGCCGGGATCGGTGGCGCCTATCTCTCGCTCTACTATCCCGGCTCCTGGAACGAGGGCATCTCGTCCGGGCAGGGTCTGATGGCGGTGGCGCTGGTGATCTTCGCCCGCTGGAACCCGCTCGCCTGCTTCGGCGCCGCCCTGATGTTCGGGGGGGCCGGCGCACTCGGGCCCGCCCTGCAATCGGTCGGCATCTCGCAGGGCTACTACCTGTTCTACGCCGCTCCCTACATCCTCACCCTGGCGCTCCTGATCGCCACCTCCTCGCCCGACCGGGCGCTGGCCGGCGCGCCGGGCGAGCTGTCCCTGAAGTAAGGAATCCCCATGAACGGTCTCGGCGGACTGAACAAATCCCCGAACGGCGTCGTGCTCGGCCTCGTGCAGCTCCAGCTTCCGAACGTGGCCACCAGGGCTGACCTCAAGGCACAGACCGACCGCATCGTCGCGATGGTCGCCAAGGCGCGCGCCAACCTCGCGACGATGGATCTCGTCGTCTTCCCCGAATACGCCCTGCACGGCCTGTCGATGGACACCAACCCTCAGATCCTGTGCACGCTCGACGGCCCCGAGGTCGCGGCCTTCAAACAGGCCTGCCGCGACAGCCGGATCTGGGGCTGCTTCTCGATCATGGAGGCCAACCCGAACGGCAATCCGTTCAATTCCGGCCTCATCATCGACGACACCGGCGCGTTGAAGCTCTACTATCGTAAGATGCATCCCTGGGTGCCGGTCGAGCCCTGGGAGCCCGGCGATCTCGGCATCCCGGTGATCGAGGGCCCGAAGGGCGCCAAGATCGGCCTCATCATCTGCCACGACGGCATGTTCCCCGAGATGGCGCGCGAATGCGCCTACAAGGGCGCCGAGATCATGATCCGCACGGCCGGCTACACCGCCCCGATCCGCGAATCCTGGCGCTTCACCAACCAGTCGAACGCCTTCTGCAACCTGATGGTGACCGCCAATGTCTGCATGTGCGGCTCGGACGGCACCTTCGACTCCATGGGCGAAGGCATGATCGTCAACTTCGACGGCACCGTCATCGCCCACAGCACCACGGGTCGCGTCGACGAGATCATCACCGCCGAGGTGCGGCCGGATCTGGTCCGCGAGGCGCGGGCGCATTGGGGCGTCGAGAACAACATCTACCAGCTCGGTCACCGCGGCTACACGGCGGTGAAGGGCGGCGCGAACGACTGCCCCTACACCTACATGCACGACCTCGCCGCCGGCCGTTACCGCGTGCCGTGGGAGGAGACGGTGAAGGTGACCGATGGCACCTCGTGCGGCTTCCCAGAGCCGACCCGCGCCTACGGTGAGGGCCAGACGACGGCCGCGCGGGAGGCGGCGGAATGAGCGTCATCCCGTTCCCCTCCGCCGCTGCCGCCGAAAGCGGCCGCTTCGTCGCTGCTGAGCCCTATCCTTGGCCCTATGACGGTTCGCTCAATCCGAAGACCACGGCCCTCGTCATCATCGACATGCAGACCGATTTCTGCGGCAAGGGCGGCTACGTCGATGCCATGGGCTACGACCTCGCCCTGACCCGCGCGCCGATCGAGCCGATCGCACGGCTTCTCGCCGCCGCGCGGAAGAGCGGCTACCCCGTAATCCATACCCGCGAGGGCCATCGGCCGGATCTCGCGGATCTTCCCGACAACAAGCGCTGGCGCTCGCGCCGGATCGGAGCGGGGATCGGCGATCCCGGTCCCTGCGGGCGGGTGCTGGTGCGCGGCGAGCCGGGCTGGGAGATCATCCCGGAGCTGGCGCCACTGCCGGACGAGCCGGTGATCGACAAGCCGGGCAAAGGCTCGTTCTGCGCCACCGATCTCGAACTGATCCTGGCCACGCGCGGCATCCGCAACCTGATCCTGACCGGCATCACCACGGATGTCTGCGTCCACACCACGATGCGCGAGGCCAACGACCGCGGCTTCGAATGCGTGATCGTCTCCGACGGCACCGCCGCCACCGACCGGGGCAACCACGAGGCGGCGCTGAAGATGGTGACGATGCAGGGCGGCGTGTTCGGCGCGGTGGCCTCGTCCGAGGCGATCCTGGCAGCGATGGGCTGAGACAACCATGGCGGCTTCCGCGCACCCCGTCCCATCCGGCGCCCACTCCGGCGCCCTTGCGGTCGAGACCGTCGGCATGACGAAGCGCTTCGGCGGCTTCACCGCCCTCGACGACGTCTCGATGAAGATCGAGGCCGGCGGCTTCCACGCCCTGCTCGGCGAGAACGGCGCGGGCAAGTCGACCTTCGTCAAATGCGTGATGGGCTTCTACGCGCCCACCGCCGGCTCGGTGCTCGTCGATGGCCGCGAGGCCGAGATCACCGGGCCGAAGGGCGCGCAGGGGCGCGGCCTCGGCATGGTCTACCAGCACTTCACCCTGGTGCCGTCGCTGACCGGTGCCGAGAACCTGGTCATCGGCCGGGCCGACGCCCCCGCCATCCTCGACTGGAAGGCCGAGCGCGCGGCGCTCGCCGGCTTCATGGCCCGGATGCCGTTCCGGCTGAACCTCGACCGGCCGGTGGCGGAACTCGCGGCCGGCGAGCGGCAGAAGCTTGAGATCGTCAAGCAGCTCTACCTCAAGGCCCGGTTCCTGATCCTCGACGAGCCGACTTCCGTGCTGACGCCGGCGGAGGCCGAGGAGGTGCTGGGCCTGCTGCGCGGCATGGCGGACGCGGGCGCGCTCACGGTGCTGATGATCAGCCACAAGTTCCGCGAGGTCGAAGCCTTCGCCCGCAGCCTCAGCGTCCTGCGGCGTGGGCGGCTCGTCGGCGGCGGCGCGGTCGGCGCGCTATCGCGGGACGACATGGCTGCGATGATGGTGGGCGAGCGTGCCGTGCGGACGATCGCTGCGCGGGTCGGCGAGCCCGACCCGGCCCGCGAGATCCTGCGGGTGGACGGCCTGACCGCCACCGACACTTCCGGCCTGCGGCGGATCGATGTCGCGGATCTGCGCGTGCGCGCCCACGAGATCGTCGGCATCGCCGGCGTCTCCGGCAACGGGCAGAAGGAACTCGCTGACGTGCTCGGCGGCCAGATCCGCGCGACGGGCGGGCGCGTCGTGGTGCAGGGCGAGCCCTATCGCGGCACGCGGGCGCAGAGCCGCCGGCACCGGGTGCGTTTCATCCCCGAAGAGCCCCTGCGCAATGCCTGCGCGCCGCGGATGTCGGTGGCCGAAAACCTCGCCTTCCGCGCCTTCGACCGGCGCGGCGACGATCCCGCCGGTGCCCCGACCCTCTGGCTCGACCGGCGCGCCATGAGCCGGCGGGCGAAGGATTTGATCGCCCGCTTCAAGGTCAAGACCGCCTCCTCGGAGGCGCCGATCGCCACGCTCTCGGGCGGCAACGTGCAGCGCGCCGTGCTCGCGCGCGAACTCACCGACCCGGTCGATCTCCTGATCGTCGTCAATCCCTGCTTCGGCCTCGATTTCGCGGCGGTCGCCGAGATCCGCTCCCGCATCGTGGCGGCGCGGAACGCCGGCGCCGCCGTGCTGCTGATCAGCGAGGATCTCGACGAGATTCTCGAACTGTCGGACCGCATTTGCGTGATGTCGGACGGACGCCTCGTCTACGAAACGCCGGCCGCCGCGGCGGAGGCCGGGGTGATCGGCCGCCACATGGCCGGGCATCATTAGGCTGGGGACGCCGTCAGGTTGGTCGGGGCAATCTCAACCATCTGACCGTGGACCGGGCCGCTTTCGGCCCCGCGCGGAGCTTGCTGCCCATCCAAGCTCGCTCCAAGCGTCCGAACCCCTTCCAGACCTTCGCGACCACGGCTCGGAAGGTCCGCTGCACGACAAGATGGGGACCTGAGTGCCGTGATCCCGGCATCCGCAGGCCGTCACTGGCCTCTGGCAGCACATCTCCAGCCGCGTCCGGCCGCACTCATCGCTCGGCGACCGCCCGTGACCTTGCCAGATCTGGTCTGCCGGCGATCCAGGGTCACCGACACGAAGCCCCGCACTTGTGGGTCAGAACGCCAGCCGCCGCAGGAGATCCAAGCCGACCAGGATCAGCAACGCGGCATAGGTCCGCTGCAGCGTCGTCTCGCTGAACTTCTCGCCGACGGAGACGCCCCAGGGCGCGCTGATCATCACCGTCGGCATCATCACGACGAAGATGACGAGGTACACGTAGCCGAGCGAATAGGAGGGTCGATCCGGGGCATGCCATCCGGAAAGGATGCCTCCGATCGTCGCGATGCTTCCGGTTACCAGTCCGGTGGCGGAGGCGATCGCGATCGCCTTTTCGAGAGCGAGCCCGCAGGTGCTCAGGATCGGTGTCGTCAGTGTACCGCCACTTGTTCCAGTCAAAGCCGCCACGAGCCCGACGAACGAAGCGATGCCGATCCTCTTGCTGCCCGACGGCGGCTCACTTCTGGACGAAAAGCGTCCACGGCCGAAAGCGATGTAGAAGCCGACCAGAAGGATATAGACCGCAAACAGGGTCTGCAGGATTTCGGTCGATCCATGCGGAAGCAAGATTGCCCCTAAGGCAACGCCGATGAAGAGACCGATCACCCATGTCTTGTAAAACCCGACATCGAGGTTCCCGAGGGCATATTGCTTGCGGGTCGCGGTGATCGCACTGGGTATGACCAGCGCCATGGATGTTGCCGATGCCACGTGCATCAGGACCGATTGCCCGATACCGACCCAGGGAAGCAGATAAATGAAAATGGGCAGGCGCACGGTGCTGCCGCCGATGCCGAACAATCCGGATATGAAACCGGAGACTAAGCCAACGATCGCGAAGATGATGATGCGAAGGACGAGGTCATCCATGGTCCGATGCTCCGTGCGACCCGATCCGTAGGATCGAGCCGCGCTCGATGACGGCCTGCCAAGCGCGCGGGCGTGCCCTCGCGTCAGCGATCGCCACAGGGGCCCGCTGCCCGGCATTGCGGGATCAGCATGGCTTTGACGCCCGACCGGCGCATTGATCTCCATGCTCAAAGACCAGCCGAACCGCTGATGGTCATCGATGGGATGCGTCAGCATCCGCTCAGCGTCTCCCGCGCCCCCTCCTGGCCCTGGTCTTGCTCTGAAATTCCCCCGGGCGCCCATGCGCGGCGCCGGCAAGCCGCGGCGGACAACGCCGTCGAAAAGGGGCAGACACTCATGATGGGCAGCATCGTCACGCGCGTGGCCGGGGCACTCCTGTGCGCGGCCATCGCGGCGGCTCCGGCGCGGGCGGCGGACAAGCTCAAGGTGGGCTTCGTCTATGTCGGCCCGGTCGCCGATTACGGCTATTCCTACCAGCACGACCTCAGCCGCAAGGCGCTGGCCGAGGCGCTGCCCGGCAAGGTCGAGACGACCTTCCTCGAAAACGTGCCCGAGGCCGACAGCGAGCGCTCGATCGAGAAGCTCGCCCGCTCGGGCGCCGGCCTGATCTTCACGACCTCCTTCGGCTTCATGGAGCCGACCCTGAAGGTCGCCAAGAAATTCCCCAAGGTGAAGTTCGCCCACGCCACCGGCTACAAGCGGGCCGACAACGTCTCCACCTACTCGGCCCGCTTCTACGAGGGCCGCTACATCTGCGGGAAGATCGCCGGCAAGCTGTCGAAGTCGGGCACCGTCGGCTACATCGCCTCCTTCCCGATCCCCGAAGTCGTGAGCGGCATTAACGCCTTCATGCTCGGCGCGCAGTCGGTCAACCCGGACATCAAGATCAAGATCGTCTGGGTGAACACGTGGTTCGATCCCGGCAAGGAGGCGGAGGCGGCCAAGGCCTTGCTGGCCCAGGGCGCCGACATCCTGACCCAGCACACCGATTCCGCCGCGCCGCTGCAGGAGGCAGAGAAGGCCGGAAAGCTCGCCTTCGGCCAGTCCTCCGACCAGTACCGCTTCGCCCCGAAGGCGCAGCTCACCTCGATCGTCGACGACTGGAACGGCTACGTCATTGCCGAGACCAAGGCCGTTCTCGACGGCACGTGGAAGAGCGGGGACACCTGGGCCGGCATCAAGGACGGCATGGTCGTGCTGGCACCCTTCACCAACATGCCCGACGACGTGAAGGCGCTGGCCGAGGAGACCAAGAAGGGGATCGTCGAGGGCAAGATCCACCCGTTCCAGGGGCCGGTGCTCAAGCAGGACGGCTCGGTCGCGGTGAAGGAGGGCGAGCAAGCCCCCGACCCGATGATCCTCGGCATGAACTGGTACGTGAAGGGAATCGACGACCGGCTGACGCAGTAGAAGCGGGCGCGAAGGCCCTAAAAGAAGAGGCGCCGCCGGAGCGATCCGGCGGCGCCTCTTCGCGTTTCGATGCCGGTCAGGGCCGCGGCGGGTGCGCCCGATGGCGCTCCTCGGCCGGGGGCGGGGCCGTCTCGATCGGCACGCCGGTGCCGGGCGTCGCCGGGATCGCCTCGCCCGAGCGGATCGCCTCCTGCTCGTTCGAGAGGGCGGCGGCCCCTTCCGTGCCGCCCGGGGCGGTTGCCCCCGGCTGACCGGCCGGGGCGCCGGTCGATCCTTGAGCGAAGGCCGCACTGCTCAGGCCCACTCCCAGGCCCGCGAGGACGCCCAGGGCGAGCGTGGCTGTCGTGATGGTACGCATGGGACGAACTTTCCGGTTGCGGAGGAGGGGGCGCGCGATGTCGCCGGGTGGCAGGAACCCCAGGAAGCGCCTTACCGATGACGCTTCCGGTGCGAACGGGCAGCCTTTCCGCGCCGCCCGCCCGGAGCGGTGGCGCGCGATTGGCCGGCCGGTGGCGTCACCGTGCCCTGCGCACGGGCACCGGGCGCCGTGGCGACGCCGCTGCCGAGGCAGAAGGCTGCGACGAACCAAGCGAGGAGGGGTAGGCTGAGGCCGAAAAAGGCCCGTTTCACGCGCATTGTCGAGGCTCCCGCGGGGGCCGTCGCGGCCACCGTTTGCACTGATCGGCGTCAGCAAGGGCCGTGCCGTCGGGACCGATCATGCGGCTCACCCGAGCACCGGCAGCAGCAGCCGCGACGGCCGCTCGGCACCGTGGCGCAGGGCGAGAACGATCACCTGCGCCTGCATCGCTGGGGTCACCTCCGGGCAGCTCCCGGTTCCGGGATTGACGGCGAAGGCTGGCCAGGCGGCGGCCTGGAGCGACAGGCGCAGGCGCTGTCCGGGGTACAGCGTGCAGCACAGGCCCCGCATGGCGAGGCGCCGTGGGCCGGGGGCGGCCTCGACCACCCGCAGATGGCCGGCGGTGAGGGTGACGGCGCGTCCGTCCGGCTCCACGAGGGAGAGCGTGGCGTGCAGGTCGTGGCTCGCCGCCGCGGTTTTTACGAACACCTCCGCCGCGACGCGGCCGGCGAGCTGCAGGGGCGCGGCGATCACCGGGCCGTCATAGACCGCGACGTCGCTGCGGTCGTCGAGGGCGGCGCGGTCCTGATAGCCCGGCGGCGTCCCCCAGGGCCCGCCGGCGACCGGTGCAGGACGCCAGGGATCGTGCACGAGGCGGTCCTCGCCGGCCTCCCCCGGCGCCGCCACGAGGCGGCCGCTCGCAGCGGTCGCGGCGAGGCCGTCCGAGGCGAGATACAGCGCCGTCGGTTCGGGGTTCGGCCATTCGGAAAAACTGGCCCAATCGCGAGCCCCCACGTCGAAGAGCCGGACCGGCGGACCCGGATCCTCGCACCCGTGCAGCACGTGATCGAGGAAGGCGACCGTCGCGGTATCGACCGGCGTGACCGCCTCCGGCCCGAGATCCAGGCTGCCGACCCGGCGGCCCCAGGGGGAATGCGTCCAGGGCCCGATCAGCAGACGCTGCGGCGCCGGCCCGGTGCAGAAGGCGTCGTAGGCGCCGAGCGTGCCGTCGAGCAGGAAATCCTGCCAGCCGCCGACATGCAGGCCGGGCACGGCGAGGTCGCGCCCCGCGAGGCGGCGGGCCGGGGCGATCCGGTCCCAAAGGGCCGGATCGTCGCCGAGCCAGTCGAAATAGTGGTGGTCGGTGGCGTGGGCCGCGAGCGCCTCGGGATGGGCCGCGACGGGTCCGCTCCAGGGCGTGCCGCGCGCCGCCGCGCCGAGCGCCGCGAAGGCGGCGGCGTCGCCCCGGAGCCGGGCGGCCTCGGCGCCCATCTGGCAGACCCAGCCGATATTGCCGGCAAGGCCAAAGGCGCCGCCGGTATAGGCCCAGTCGTCGCGGATGCTCCAGCCGCCCATCGCCGGCACGATCGCGTCGGGCCGCTTGGTGCCCCCGCGCAGGGCGCCCGCCAGCGCAAGGAACTGCGTCACCGCCTGATAGCTGAAGCCGTAGGTCGCGACCCGGCCGTCCGATCCGGGCAGATCCGCCGCCCAGGCGAGGGTCGCCGCGCCATCCTCGGCCTCGTGCTCGAACAGGTGGAAGGCGCCGCCGCTGCCGCCGCGCCCGCGCACGTCCTGAACCACGACGATGTAGCCGCGGGCGGCGTACCAGGCGGGATGGGCCAGGGTCAGCGTCGAGGCGATGGCGCGGCCGTAGGGCTGGCGCATGAGGAGGACGGGATGGCGGCCGGGCCCGGCCGGGCGCCAGACATCGGCGGCGAGAACGACGCCGTCGGGAAGGGTCAGCGTCGCCGTGGCGGGTTCGGCGACCGGCAGGAGCGGGTCAGCGGGCATCGAAGGCGGTTCCGGAACCCAGCCGCTCGAGCGGGAAATCCGCGATCTCGCGCACCAGCCGCACCACGCCCGCGGCGGCGCGCGCTCCACCAGTTCGGCCCCGCGCCGGGCATCTGCCGCCGCCGCGTTGCCGCTGACGCCGGACGGGTGAAGATCCTGCGCCATCCAACCGAAGCCGACCCGGCCTTCCGGCGTCAGCAGGCCGCCGGCCCGTTCCATCTCGACCGAGAGCGGCACGAAGTCGTCCGCCCGCTCCATCCGCACGAGGTCGGGGTGGAGCGCCAGCATCGCGCTGGTCTCGATCTCGCCGCCATGGATGCCGTGGCGCCGCTCGGCCTGCGAGAACAGGTCGTCCATCGGCGTCACCCCGCCCCAGCCACACCCGACCGCGAGCATGCCGAGCCGCACCCGCAACTCGCGGCTGACAATCTCCATCACCTGCGGCTGCCCGCCATGGCTGTTGAGGATGAGGAGGCGGCGGCAGCCGGCGCGGTGCACGCTCTCGGCGGTCTCGATCCACAGGCGCGCCAGGGTCTCGTGGGAGAGGCTGAGCGTGCCGGGGAAGGCATGATGCTCGTTCGACTTGCCGATGGGCAGCATCGGCAGGACCAGGGCCGGCAGGTCGTCGGGCATCAGAGCCACGGCGCGGGCGAGGATACCGGCATTGATCGCCGCATCGACCCGTACCGGCAGGTGCGGCCCGTGCTGCTCGACCGCCGCCACGGGCAGGATCGCGACGAGCGGCCCCCAGTCGAGGCGCGAAAAGTCCTCCGTGGTCAGATCCCCACCACCAGCGCGAGGCGGGGCGCATCACGCTGCCTGCGCATTCTTGGCGGCGCTCTCGGCCGCCCTCCGCGCGAGGTCGGAGCGGGCGAGATCGGCTTTGGCGATCTTGCCGGTCGGGGTCATCGGCATCTCGGGCACGACGACGAGGACGAGCGGGTCGAGGTCGTAGGCGACCCGGCCGGTGATCGCGGCTTTCAACGCCGCAGCATCGAGCGCGGCGCCGGGCTGGGCCTGGGCGAAGGCCACCGGCCGTTGGCCGAGCGCCGGGTCGCCGACACCGACCAGGGCCGCCTGCGCCACGCCGGGCTGCGCTGCGAGCGCCTCCTCGACGTCGCGCGGATACCACAGGCGCCCGGCCACCTCGACGAGTTCCGCCCGGCGGCTGCGCAGCGTGACGCAGCCCTCGGCATCGAGGAGCCCGAGATCGCCGGTGCGCAGGTAGCCGCCGCGGGTCGCGGCTTCCGTCTTGTCCGGCTTGCCCCAGTAGCCGGCCATGAAGCCGCCGGTGAGCGCGATCTCGCCGATCTCGCCCGGCGGCAGCACCCGGTCGTCGGGCCCGAGGATGAAGACCTCCTTGTCGGGCAGCGGCGGCCCGACCCGCCCGAGTTTGGCATCGTCCGGCTCCAGTTCCGGGTAGCCGAGGCCGACGAAGCCGCCGAGTTCACTCTGGCCGTAGCTCTCCACCAGCGGCAGGCCGAGTTCGTCGCGCCACGCCGCCTTGAGCGTCGGCGGCACCGGCCCGCCGCCGGAGATGCCGAGGCGCAGCGATGGCGGGGGGCCGCCGCGTCGGCGGGCCTCCTGCAGCACGTCGTCGAGGATCGGCGGGTTGGCAACGAGGCTGGTCGCCCCACGGGCGGTGAGCGCGTCGTAGCCGCCCTCCCGCGTCCAGAAGCGCATCACGTTGATCGCGGCCCCGACGGCGAGCGGCGGCAGCAGGTTGGCAACGAGCTGGTAGGAGCTGGAGAGTGCCGAGGGCCCGAACGAGACGTCGCCCGGCCGCAGCCGCAGACGCTCGCCGATGCAGCGGGAGGCTCGCACGGTCGGCTCATGGCGCAGGCAGGCGCCCTTCGGCTTACCCGTCGTGCCCGAGGTGTAGGAGAGGTGGGCGATGGCGGTCTCGTCGCCGGGATCGGGCGGCGCCGGCAGGCCGGCCACCAGCATCTCCGGCAGGGAGAGGGCGCCGTCCTGCGCGCCGTCCATGCACAGGCGGGCGCGGACCGTGCCGAGGGCGGCGCAGGCCGCGGCGACCTGCCCCTCCATGTCGTGGGTGTAGACCACCGCGCTCGGCGTGTGGTCGGCGAAGTAGTCGGTGAGTTCGTCGGCGAACTTCACGTTCACCAGGGCGGCGATGGCGCCGATTCGCCAGGCGCCCAACATCGCCACGATGTAGTCGAGCCCGTTATGGGCGAAGATCGTGACCCGATCGCCCTTGCCCACGCCCGCATCGTGCAGGGCGCCCGCCATCCGCTCCATGGCATCGACCGCGCCGGCATAGGTCAGGCCCCGGTCGCGATCGACCCAGTGGAAGGCAGGCCGGTCGGGATGGCGCTCGGCGCCGAGCGTGAGGAGACGATGCATCAGCATGGCGGGACTCCGGTCAGGGGATGCGGGTGATCGTTGGCCTCAAAGCCGCTCCATCCGCGTCCGCACGCGCTCGATGAAGGCGCGGCGGCGGTCATCGGACGCGACGTTCAGGTGGTAGAGCGCGAGGTACTCGGCGCGGGCCCGGCGGGCGGCGAACCAGCGGAGGTAGCGCGTCACCATCCGGCGGGGTGGGTCCTGCATCGCCAACGCCATCCAGCGCGGGCGGCCGTAGGTGACGACGCCGACGATCCGCTCCAGCGAGTCGAGGGTCGGCCGGACATGCCGCGGATCGGAGAGGTCAAAGGCGACGCCCGGCATCATCAGCCGGTCGATGAAGCCCTTGAGCATGGCCGGCGGGCCGAAGCACCAGGTCGGAAACTGCACCACGAGTACCTGCGCCGCCCGCAGGCGCGCGACGTAGTCCTCCAGCCCCTGCTGGTTCCGCGTCACGTCGTGGTAGTGGCGCCGCCCCTCCGCGGTCAGGACCGGATCGAAGCCCTCGGCGTAGAGGTCGAGCAGATCGACCGCGTGCCCGGCCCGCGCCAACCCGTCGAGGGCGGCCGTGCGGATCGCCCCGTGAAAGCTCTCCGGCAGCGGGTGGCAGTAAAGGTAAAGAATGCGTTTCACGTGAAACAAACCGCCCCGGTCGCAGCGCCAGCGGGCGTGAAGCTCCGCATCTTGCCCGGGTTCATCAGGCCCATCGGGTCGGTGAGCCGCTTGAAGCCCAGCTGGTCGGTTTCCGCCCGCTTGTGCCGGGTGCCGTCCTCCAGCGTGTAGACATGCGGGTTGGCGATCCAGACGCCGCGCGCCTCATGCGCCGCGATGATGTGGTTCAGCCTCTCCGCGTCGGTGAACTTCAGGAGCGGGATGCCGGCATAGGTGAGCCGGCCGGCGAACTCGATGAGTTCGAGATGCGGCACGATCTCGTCGGGAAACAGCGCCGCCATCTCGGTGACGCTCTCCATCAGCCCGTCGGCGGGGTGGAGGCTCTGGAGGTAGGTCCAGCTCCGGTCGGTCTTGAGCACCTGCAGCGTGGTGTGGTTCCAGCTGTACTCGTAGAGTGGCGTGTGGCCCGGTGAATCGTCGAGCGGCGTCTCCAGGGTGATCGTGCCGCCCTCCCGCGCCACCGTCGCCCGGAAGGCGGGCAGGCTCGCCTCCGACACCATCGCGATCAGGATCGCCTGCCCCGGCGGGCACTGCGCCCGCAGCGGCGTGAACCATTGCGGCAGCGGCCAGGCGATCGGCGTGACGAGCTTCTTGGTGATCGTGGGGTCGCGTCCGACCGCCAGCCCGACCTCGGCGGCCGTCAGGAAGTCGTCGAAGGCGACGATGACGTCGATCCAGGGATGGACCGGCGCGAGCGGCATCTCCAACGCCGTGACGATGCCGGTGGTGCCGTAGGCATGCGCCACGCCGTTGACCGCGTCGCCGGTCAGTTCCAGCACCCGCGGCTCCGGCTCCAGCGTCACCACGCGGGCGGCGCGGATGTTGCCGCGCTCGCGCAACTGGCCGTAATTCACCGAGCCGATCCCGCCCGAGCCGCCGGCGATGAAGCCGCCGATGCTCGCCGTGCGCTTGGTCGAGGGATGCATCCGGATCTCCTCGCCGCCTTCCGCGAGGAGGCCGTCGAGGCGGTTCATGCGGAGGCCGGGGCCGGTGCGCACCGCGCCGTCGCACTGCCACTCGACCCGGTCGAGGCCGGAGACGTCGAGCACCACGCCGCCGTGCAGCGGCACCGCCTGCCCGTAATTGCCGGTGCCGCCGCCGCGCACGGTGAGTGGCACGCCGTGCCGGGCGCAGGAGGCGGCGACCGCGATCACCTCGGCCTCGCTGGCGGGCTCGGCAACGAGGTCGCCGGACAGGCCTTTCAGTTCGGCGTCGAGGACGGGGGAGTACCAGAAGAAGTCGCGCGAGCGCTTGCGCACCCGCGTCGGCTCCTCGACCAGGGCGACGCGGCCGGAGAGATCGGCCTTGAGCGCCGCGAGGGCGTCGGGGGAGGGCCGGCCCGTCATGTCAGGCCCGGGCCGTCAGATCCATCGAAGCCTGGAGCTTCGACAGGATGTAGGCGCCGGCCTTGACCGGCTCGTAGCGCGGCGGGTTGGCCGCATCACAGCAACTCGGCAGGCAGGCGACTTCAGACTGTTCGTTCGGCGCGGTGAAGGCGACCATCGACAGGCGGGCGGAGGAGCCGGTCAGCGCACGGTCGGGGTTCGACACCCGATGCAGGGTCGAGCGCCAGCGCTCGTTGGTCCAGCGGGCCAGAAGGTCACCGACATTGATGACGAAGGAATCCGGCACCACCCCGGCCTCGAACCAGTTGCCGTCGCGGTCGGCGAGCTGGAGCCCGCCCGGCGCCGTGTCCTGCCGCAGGATCGTCAGGCCGCCGTAATCGTGGTGGGCGCCGTAGCGGAGTTGCCCCGGCATCGGCGGCTCGGCCTGGTCTGGATAGTGAACGAAGCGCAGCGTCAGCGCCGGATCGGCGAACCAGGGCGCGAAGTAGTCTTGCGGCAGGTCGAGCGCGAGCGCCGACACTTCGGTGAGCTGCCCGGTGAGCCGCAGGATCGCGTCGCGCCACGCCTCGACGAGGCCGCGCAGTTCCGGCGGTTCGGCGGGCCAGATGTTGGGGCGCGCCGAGGGCCCCTCGCGATGAGGCGCGTTGAAGACCAGCGCCTCGCACAGGTCGGGCGGCGTCTCGCCCTGAAGCGTCCGGGCGACGCTCTCGATGCCGACCGGCAGGTAGCCGCGGCCCTTGGTCTTTTCCGGCGCGGCGTCGCGGCTCTTCACCGCGAGCGGCTGCGCGAAGTAGCGCTTCATCGTGTCGTAGACGTCGCTCGCCAGACGTTCGGGGATGCCGTGGCCGACGACGACGGCGAAACCCGTCGTCTCGAACGCATGTCCGAAGGCGCGCCCGACACCCGCCCGCGCGGCGGCGTCGCCGTGGATGAACGGGGCGATGTCGACGATCGGAAGATCCGCCTGCCGCATGGATGCGCTCCGTCAGGGTTGGGCGAGGAAGTCGAGCGTGTAGGCTTGGCGCACGTCGAGCGAGGCGGGGTAGAGGCCGGCCTGGGTCATGACGTCGAAGAACGAGCGCCAGCGCGCCTCCGTCATCGCGCCGAGGCCGAGGCGGGCCGCGTCGCCGCCATCGACGAGGCCGCGCCGCTTCATCTGATCCATCTTGAAGCGGAACAGGTCTTCGCCCCCGGTCGGAACCAGGACGAGCACCGCCCGCATGGCGGGCTCGTAATCGCCGGCCATGCAGGCCTCCCAGCCCTTCCGGCTCGCCTCGACGAAGGCCCTAACGAGCTTCGGCTTGGCGGCGATGAAGGCCTCGGTGGCGAAGATCGAGGTGGCGTAGTTGTCGTAGCCGTAATCGGCCAGCAGGATCGAGACCGGCGGTTCGGGAGTGCCTTGCCGAGCAGGGCCGCGTCCTCGGTGATGTAGCCCTGCTGCACCGCCCGCTTGTCGGCGAGGAAGGGGGCCGCGGAATAGGCGAACGGCCTGAGCTGGTCGTCTGTGAAGCCGTAGCGCGCCTTGAGGAACTGCCAGAATTCGTTGCGCGAGAAGCCGCCGACCATGATTGGCCGGCCCTTCAGATCCTCGAGCCGGGCGACGCCTTGGCCGGCATGGGCCACCAGCGTCTGCGGATCCTTCTGGAAGAAGGCCGCCACGGTGCGCGTCTTGATGCCCTTGGCGACGAGGTTGAGCGTGGTGAAGCTCGACCCCATGCCCATGTCGAGTTCGCCCGAGGCGACGAGCAGCGGCATGTTGACGTTGGGATTGCCGGGTCTCAGCTCGACATCGAGCCCGGCCCGCTCGTAGAGGCCCGTCGCCTTGGCCTGGAAGAACCCGCAATGCTCGGCCTCCGGCACCCAGTTGAGGCCGAACGAGACCTTATCGAGGGCGAGCGCCGGCCACGCCGCGAGGGCGGCCAGCGTCGCGAGAAGAGCGGCCAAACGGACCATCACGCGACCCTCTCGTGCGGCATCAGAGTCGGCGCCACCGGCACGGAGACCGCGGGCGTTGCCTCGGACACCTCCTCCTCGCCATGGGCGTGCAGGGCGGCCAGCAGGCGGCGGCGCATGATCATGCCGGGGCGGTCGGAGGGCATATGGCTCTCGACCTTGCGGCCCATATCGACCGTGGCGTCCGGGTCGGTCGATTCGAGGATGTCGCGGTCCTCCTCGACGATCACCGCATCCCAGGCGATCAGCGCTTCCGTCGAGCAATCCGCCTCGCGGTCGTTGCGGTAGAGGATCTGCGCGAGCCGGATCGTGCCGTCGTCGATCGGCGTCGCCGAGTTGAAGATGATGTGCCGCAAGCCCGACGGGTATTCGATGTCGAGCCGGCGGCAGAACGGCATGAACCACTTGTTGCGCATGTGGCGCTTGGTGGTCGGCTCGGTGGTGCCGCTGATGCGGTGGGCCATCGGCGGATTGGCGATGGTGATGATCGTCTCCGCCTCGAAGCCGTATTCGGTCTCGGTGATCTCGTACTTTTCCGGGATCGGCTGGCTGATCTGCCCGAACGTGTTCTGGTGCACGAAGGCGAAGTGCGCGTTGTCGAACGAGTTCTCCATCAGCCGCAGGGGCGAGGTCTTCCACACGTCGTGGAATTGCTGGATGCGCCGGTAGCCAGGCATCGTGTCCTCGGGGATCTCGGGGATCGCCGCGTAGGGCTCCTCCAGACAGACCCAGGCGTAGCCGTACTTCGCGGTGCAGTGGTAGCTCTTCACCGCGAGCCGCGGCACGACCTGCTCCGGGCTGAATTGCGGGATGCGAGCGAGCGCGCCGTGCCGGTCATAGGCCCAGCCGTGATAGCCGCACACGATCAGGCCGTCCTCGCACCAGCCCTTGGAGAGCCGGGCGGTGCGGTGGCAGCAGCGGTCCATCATTGCCGCGGGCTGGCCCTCGCCGTCGAGAAACAGCACGATCTTCTCGCCCATCAGGGTGAAGGGCTTGGGGCCGTCGGCGAGGTCGGACAGGCGCAAGGTCGCGTACCAGTAATGGCGCCACAGCTTCTGGCGGGTCGTCAGCATGGACGCTCTCCGTGGTGATGCCCGGCGTGAAGCCCTCCGGCATGGTGTCGAGGGACGTGCGGTGGTTCAGGCGCGCTCGGGATCGCCCCAGGAGCCGAGCGCGAGGCGGCTCAGGCCGCTCATGGCGAGGAACAGCAGGATGCCGGCGGCGGTGATCAGCGAGAGCGCGGCGAACATCCGCGGGATGTCGAGCTGGAAGCCAGCCTGGAGGATCTCGTAAGCGAGGCCGGCGCTGCGGCCCCCGGTGCCGGCGACGAACTCCGCCACCACCGCGCCGATCAAGGCGAGGCCGGAGGAGATGCGCAGGCCCGCGAAGAAGTAGCCGAGCGCACTCGGGATGCGCAGGCGCAGCAGCGTCTGCAGGCGGCTTGCGCGGTAGACCCGCATCAGGTTGACGAGCCCCGGATCGACGCTGCGCAGGCCGACCGTGGTGTTCGAGATCATGGGGAAGATCGCGATGATGGTGGCGCAGATCACCAGCGCGACCTGCGTGTCGCGCACGAGGATGATGATGAGCGGGGCCACCGCCACCACGGGCGTCACCTGAAGCATCACCGCGTAGGGGAAGAAGCCGCGCTCGATGAAGCGGCTCTGCACGAACAGGAAGGCGACGAGCGTGCCGAGCACGGTCGAGAGCGCGAAGGCGATCAGCGTCACCCGCATTGTGCTCCACAGGGCCCGCAGCAGGTCCGGCCCGTTCTGGACGAGGGAGGCGGCGATCACGGAAGGGGCCGGGAACAGGTACTCGGGAACCGCGAAGCCGCGGCAGGCGGCCTCCCACAGGCTCAGCACCGCAATCCCGACGAGGAGGGGCGGCAGCGCCGCCTGGACGCGGGGGTCCTGGATCAGCGGTCTTCTCATGCCCGCGCCTCCGCGGTGGCCGGGTCGCTAGCCAGCGACGCCTCCGTCAGCAGCGCCGAGAGACGCTGGCAGTATTCGGCGAAGCGCGGGGAGCGCCGGAAGGCGTCGCCGCGGGGATGCGGCTCGTCGATGGTGAGTTCGGAGAAGATGCGCCCCGGACGCGCCGCCATCACGACGATGCGGGTGGACAGAAACACCGCCTCGTAGATCGAGTGGGTCACGAACAGCACGGTGAGCGAGCGCCGCCACCAGAGGTCCACGAGGTCGGCGTCGAGCTTGTTGCGGGTGAATTCGTCCAGCGCGCCGAACGGCTCGTCCATGAGCAGGAGGTTCGGCTCGGTGACGAGGCCACGGGCGATGGCCGCGCGCATGCGCATGCCGCCGGAGAGCTGGCGCGGATAGCTCCGGCCCTTCTCGCCGAGGCCGACCAGATCGAGCGCGGCCTGGACCCGGGGGGCGGCCTCCGCTTTCTTCACGCCCGCGAGGTCGAGCGGCAGGCGCACATTGGCGGCGATGCGCAGCCACGGCATCAGCGTGGCGTCCTGGAACACCACCGACATCCGCCGGCCCTCCGCGCCGACCCCGTTGAAGCCGCCGCGCCACCACAGCAGGCGCCCGTCACTGGGCTCGCTGAGATTGGCCACGAGCGAGAGCAGGGTGCTCTTGCCGCAGCCAGACGGGCCGATCAGCGACAGGAACTCGCCCTCGCGCACCGTCAGGTCGACCGGGGCGAGCCCGCGGGTGCCGTCGGCGAACACCTTCTCGGCCGAGAGGATCTCGATGGCCGGCGCCGCGTTCGCGGCGGGCCGTGTCAGCCGCTTCGAGGCCGGCGCGGCCGCCTCGGCCGGCGCCGCGCGCGGATAGGCCGGAAGCGGGTTGGCCGAAGGGTGGGCCGAAGGGTTGGCCAATGGGTTGGCATGAGCGAACGCCGCCATCGCGCGGCTCACTCGGCTTTTGCCGAGAGGACGGGCATGAAATCGAGGCTGAAGGCCCGTTTCCAGTCCGTGGAGGCTTTGAGCAGCCCCGCCTCGACGAGGTAGTCGTAGGACGCCTTCCAGCGGGCCTCCGTCATAGTGCCGATGGGGACGTTCTCCTCACCGCCCAGCACCTTGAGCGCCTTCAGCCGGGTGATGCCGAAGGCGATCTGGCCGTCACTCATCTTCGGATTGGCCGCCTTGATCAGCACGTTGGCGGGAGCCGGGTTCTCCATGTAGCTCTTCCAGCCTTCCATGGAGGCGGCCACGAACCGGCGCATCGCCTCCGGCTTGCCCTCTGCGAGCTTGCGCGTCGTCACGATCGTGGTGCCGTAGGGCGGATAACCGTCCTTGGCGAAGAGATGGAAGTTGACCGGAACGCCCTTCTCCTGCGCCTGGAACGGCTCCGAGGAAGGATAGGCCTGCTGCACGACGTTCTTGTCGGCGAAGAACGGCTGCAGGTTGAAGGTATAGGCCCGCACCTGGGCGTCCGAGAGCGCGTATTTCTTCTTCAACCACGGCCACCACGCCGTCATACCGGCCGAGGAGACGAGGATCGCCCTATCCTTGATGCCCGCCAGCGACGTCACGTCGTCGTGGGTCATCATCCCCTGGAGGTCGTACTGGAACGAGGCCGCCACGGTGACCACGGGCAGGCCCTTCTCGACCGCCTGAAGCACCTGGATGTCGTAGCCCATGATCGCGTCGGCCTCGCCCGCGAGTAGGAGCTGCAGGCCGTTGACCTGCGGCCCGCCCATGCGGATCTCGACGTCGAGCCCGGCCTTCTCGTAGAGGCCGGTGGCCTTGGCTTGGTAGAAGCCGCCGTGCTCAGCCTGGGCGTACCAGCTCGTCAGGAAGACGACCTTGTCCGCCGCCTGGGCGGGCCCGGCCATCGCCAGCCCTAAGGTGACCGCCAGGAGGGCGGAGGCCCCTGTATCGAATCGGATCGACCGCATCGGTGATGGTCCCCCGCCGCGTTGCCCGGGATCGGTCTCTCGACGCATGGACCGTGCCGCGTCGGACCTGCCCAGGCTGCCCAACACCAGGGAAGCGGAAGCAGTGCTGCAAGAAAAGCATCGTTTTCCGCGCGCAGCGCTCGCAGACTTCGCACGCTGCCGCATGGCTGTGCGCTTGGTGAAGCGTTCGGCGGAGCCGTATCCCGGCCTGCCCGAGGCGCGGTCCGCGCTCACCTGGACGAAGGGAGTTGGCAAGCTCCCTGCAGAATGCCGCCGACGCGTTGCGCCGAGGGTGCGCGACGGGACGCGGGCGGAGGCCGCACCCCATGCTGCATCATCGCCTGCTGGGCTACCTCGACGAGGTGGCCCGCAGCGGCTCGATCCGCCGGGCGGCGACGCGCCTCAACGTCGCGTCGAGTGCCGTCAACCGTCAGATCCTCTCGCTGGAGGAGGAGATGGGCACGCCGCTGTTCGAGCGGCTGCCGCGGGGCCTGCGCCTGACCGCGGCGGGCGAGGTGCTGGTGCGGCACGTGCGCGACACGCTGAACGGCCACGAGCGCATGCTGGCGCAGGTCGCCTCGCTCAAGGGCCTGACCCGCGGCGAGGTGACGGTGGCGACGATGGCGAGCATCGCCGCCGGGGTGCTGCCGGGGGTGATCCGCACCTTCCGCGAGACCCATCCCCGCATCGTCGTCAAGGTTCTGGTGCTGCCGGTCGATCAGATCGCCGCCGCCCTGCTCGCGGGCGAGGCCGACCTCGCCCTGGCCTACCGGCTCCCACCCGATCCGCGCATGCGCTGCATCGCCGAGTTCGAGCACCGGCTCGGCGCGGTGATGGCGCCCGACCATCCCCTCAACGGCCGTTATCAGGTGCGCATGGCCGATTGCCTCGAATATCCCCTCGTCGTCGCCGACCGCTCGATGACCCTGCGCGACGTGCTCGAACTGCTCGTGCCCGAGGGCACGAGCTTCACGCCCGTGGTCGAGACGAACTCGATCGAGCTGATGAAGCGCCTCGCCCAGACGGCCCCGCACATCACCTTCGTCAACCTCTCGGATGTCGGGGAGGAGATCCGCCGCGGCGTGCTGGCCTTCACGCCGATCTCCGATGCCAGCGCGATCATCCAGCGGGCGTCGCTGATGCAGCGCGCCCGCTCCGCGCTCGACGGGCCCGCCCACCTCCTTGCGGCCCGGATCCAGGCCGAGTTCGAGCGCCAGAGCGTTCCGGACTGATCCCATCCGGCGCAAGCCGTCCCTTTCCCGCCATCCCATTCCCCCTTGCCGACCGCGCTTTCCGCGAAGGGTTGAACCATGTCCGAGCCGTCGTTCCTGCCCAAGGCCCGCGCCTACCGCCTGCGCAACGCACGCGTGCCCGGAGCCTTCCTGACGGGCGGCGTGCCGGCCGGCGCGATCCTCGACGGGGAGGGCTGCGCGCTCATCGACATCGTCGTCGCGGACGGCGTCGTCGCCGGTCTCCTGCCGGCCGGGGGGACGCCGGACACCTTGCCGGATACGCTGCCCGCCGCGGATCTCGCCGGGCGGCAGGTCTGGCCGCGCCTCGTCGATGCCCACACCCATCTCGACAAGGGCCACACCGTCGCCCGCACGCCCAATCCGGCCGGCGACTTTCCCGGCGCCCGCGACGCCACCACGGTGGACCGCACCGGCCACTGGGATGCGGAGGATCTACGCCGCCGCATGACCTTCGGCCTCGCCTGCGCCTTCGCGCACGGCACGGGCGCGATCCGCACGCATCTCGACAGTCAGGAGAGCGGGGAGGGTGCGCTGCGCGACCAGGCCGCGACGACCTGGGCGGTGTTCCGGGAGATGCGGGCGGCCTGGGCAGGGCGGATCGCGCTCCAGGGCGTCGGCCTGACCCCGATCGACGCCTACGCCACCGATTACGGGCGCCGCCTCGCCGACCTGATCGCCGATTCGGACGGGCTGATCGGCGGTGTGACCCGGCCGACCGGCGGCCTGCATGGCGGGGCGCTGGCCGAGATCGACGCCCTGCTCGACCGCCTGTTCGGCCTCGCCCGCGCGCGCAACCTCGATGTGGACCTCCATGTCGATGAGACCGGCGATCCCGCGGCGGCCTCCCTCGACGCGGTCGCGCGGGCGACCCTGCGCCACGGCTACGAGGGCCGCGTCACCTGCGGGCATTGCTGCAGCCTCGCGCTCCAGCCCGAGGCGCAGGCTTCGGCCACGATCGCGCGGGTCGCGCAGGCGGGGATCCGCATCGTGACGCTGCCGACCGTCAACATGTACCTCCAGGACCGGCAGCGCGGGCGCACTCCGCGCTGGCGCGGCGTCGCCCCGGTCCAGGAACTGATGGCGGCCGGCGTGCCCGTGATGGTCGCGGGCGACAATTGCCGCGACGCCTTCTACGCCTACGGCGACCACGACATGCTCGACACATTCCGGGCGGCGGTGCGCATCCTCCATCTCGATCATCCGCTAGCCGGCGCGCCCGCGCTCGCCGGGCCGGTGCCGGGGGCGATGATGGGGCTCCCCCATGCTGGCACGATCCGCGAGGGCGCTCCTGCCGACCTGATGCTTCTGCCCGCGCGCAGCCTCAACGAGGTCGTCGCGCGACCGCATGCGGACCGAATCATCGTGGTCGCGGGCCGGCCCGTCGCGGCGCGGCTGCCGCCCTACGAGGCCCTAACGGGCGAGGCCGCCCCCTGGTAGCCGGGCGCGGGACGGGGGGATGGGTGTGCAACAGCACGCGCCGCGAAAGAGGCGTGCCAGAACCCCGGCCCTGTCAAAAAAATCTGCAATTTTGCGCTAACGCCAAGTGAGGGTTGGTGTTTTCAGCTTTGGGCGCCGAAGCGCTCCGAGCCCTCGTCTTGGCTGTGCCGTATCTATGTGCACAGGACCAAAGCAGATCATGTTGTTTTGCAAGGCATTGATGCTCAGTTTCTGGGACATGCGGCGTCGGTTGGTTTGATCGCGACGCCGAACCCAGTCTCGGAGATTGACGACATGATCTCACGCATTGCAGCAGGCGCGATCCTCGGCCTCGCCCTCACCACCGCCGCCTCGGCCCAGAGCTACAACGCCCCGGCCGGCATCCCCGCCGTCACCGCCCCGGGCGGCCTCGTCGGCATCGCCGGTCCGGGCAATGTCGAGCGCTACCTGGATCGTGACGGTCGCCACGGCACCGTGTCCGTCGATGGCGTCTACACCACCGGCTCCACCGTGCGGGGCGCCCGCACCGTCCAGGGGCGCTGACCCTCCGGACGGTCTGACGACTTCTGTTTCGACGGTCCCAAGGGCCGGCCGCGCATCGACGCGGCCGGCCCTTTTCCTTGGCCCACGCGCCCGGTTTCGAACGGGGTCGGCCTCGCCGGGGCCGAAGACTCACCTCCAGCTTTTCAACTTTCTCGAACGTTTCGTTCGAGCTTATTCCAGTTTTCGGAAAGCTCGCGCAGGTCCATCTTCACTCCATCAGATGACGGACGAACCGCCCGCCACCCACCGATGGAGTATCCCATGACCCGCATCCTCACCGCTTCCGTTCTCGCCCTCGCCCTCACCACCGCCGCCTCGGCCCAGAGCTACAATGCCCCGGCAGGCATCCCCGCCGTCACCGCCCCGGGCGGCCTCGCTGACGACGTCGGCGCCGTCCAGCGCCCCACGGCCCGCGACACCCGCTTCGGAACCCTGCCGGCGGGCGCCGACCTGACCACCGGCTCGGTGCGGCGGACGCATCACACGCGCTAAGGAGCGCCCCGAGCGAAGCGCCAGCCCGCCGGGGAGACCCTGGCGGAAGACCGGTCCCGAATTCGCGCCTCCCGAAGCCGGCCCTTTTTCAAGGGCCGGCTTCGGTCGTTTTCGGCCGCGGCTTCGCGCTTGCTTGTCGGGGTTCTCGCCGCGGCGGGCCGCCGGGCTGGGGGCAGAGCGCATGCAGGGACCGGGGACGCCGACACTCGACCAACTCCGGGTCTTCCTCACCGTGGTGGAGACCGGCAGCTTCGCCGCGGCCGGGCGCCGGCTGAACCGTGCGACCTCGGTCATCAGCTACACGATCGCCAATCTGGAGCTTCAGCTCGGCCTGTCCCTGTTCGACCGCGAGGCGACGCGCCGGCCCCAGCTCACCGAAGGCGGCCGGGCCGTGCTGGCGGAGGCCCGCACCGTCGCCCACGGCATCGACGCGCTGCGGGCCAAGGTCAGCGGCCTGCTCGGCGGACTCGAAGCCGAACTCGGCTTCGTGTCGAGCGTGCTGATGCCCGGCGCCCGGCTCGTCGATGCGCTCACCGCGTTCCAGGCCGCCTTCCCGACCGTGTCCCTGCGCCTCAACGTCGAGGCGCTCGGGGCGGCGCAGCAATTCGTCACCGATGGCCGCGCCGATCTCGGGATCACCGTGGAATTGTGGACCCGCGACAGCGACCCGCTCGAACTGATCTCCGTGGGCGAGGTCGAGATGCTGCCCGTGGCCGCGCCGAACCATCCCCTTGCCGGGGCGGACGGCCTCGTGCCGGGGGCGGCGCGCGAGCATATCCAGCTCGTCATCACCGACCGCTCGCCGCTGTCGCAGGACCAGGAATTCGGCGTGGTGGCCAGCCGCACGTGGCGGCTGTCGGACCTGAGCACCAAGCACACCCTGCTGCTCGCCGGGATCGGCTGGGGCAGCATGCCCGCGCACATGGTCGAGGCGGACATCGCCGCCGGCCGCCTCGTCGAGCTGAGCCTGCACGAGGTCCGGCGCCGCCGGCTGCCGCTCACCGTGATCTACCGCACCGACCATCCCCCGGGACCGGCCGGGCGCTGGCTGATCCGCCGCCTCGTCGAGCAGGCGGAGCGCGAGGCGGCGGCGCGGGCGGCCTGACCGGCGACGAGTTTCAGGCGCTGAGACCTGTGGCCCCGTCCGTCTCCGGATAGACCAGCGGGTCGCCTGCGCGCCGGTTGTCGTAGACCGGCTCGCCCGCCACCCAGGTCGCGCGCACCGTGCGGTGGTCGCCGAGCGTCATCAGTACGAACAGCAACTCCTCGATGCTGGCGCAGGTGCCGGTGCGGAAGCCCAGGAGCGGCGTCGCGGCGAGGTCGAGCACGCAGAGATCCGCATCGTGTCCCGGCGCGATCCGTCCGATCCGGTCGTCCAGCCGCAGTGCCTCGGCGCCGCCCAGCGTCGCGAGCCAGAACGCCCGGACCGCGTCGAGCCGGGTGCCGCGGAGCGCCGCGACCTTGTAGGATTCTCCGAGCGTCTTCAGCAGCGACAGGGTCGTGCCGGCGCCGACATCGGTGCCGAGCCCGACCCGCACCGGCCGGCGCGGATCGAGGGCATCGAACAGCCGGAATAGGCCGCTGCCGAGGAAGCCGTTCGAGGTCGGGCAATGGGCGATCGCCGCGCCGCTGGCGTGGCAGGTGCAGAAATCCTCCTCCGACAGGTGGATCGCGTGGCCGAGCACCGTGCGCGGGCCGACGAGGCCGGACTGCACGTAGACGTCGAGGTAGCTCGCCCGGTCGGGGAACAGCTCGCGCACCCAGGCGATCTCGTCGGTGTTCTCGCACAGATGCGTCTGGAGGAAGAGGTCGTCGTGCTCCCGCATCAGCGCGCCGGCGGCGTCGAGCTGGGCTTGCGTGCAGGAGGGGGCAAAGCGCGGGGTGACGCAGTAATACTGGCGCCCGCGCCCGTGCCAGCGGTCGATCAGGGCCCGGCTCTCATCGTAGCCGCGCTGGGCCGTGTCGAGGAGCCTGGCCGGGGCGTTGCGGTCCATCAGGACCTTGCCGGCGATCATCCGGGTGTTGAAGCGGGCCGACTCGGCGAAGAACGCTTCGACCGAGCCGGGATGGACCGTGCAATAGACCACCGCCGTGGTGGTGCCCGCCCCCAGGATCTCGCGGAAGAACAACTTGGCCACCCGCTCGGCATGGGCCTGATCGGCAAACTGCAACTCGGCGGGAAAGGTGTACTTCTCGAGCCAGGCCAGCAGCTGCTCGCCGTAGGAGGCGATCATCTGCAATTGCGGATAATGGACGTGGGTGTCGATCAGGCCGGGCAGGATCAGGGCGTTCTCGTAGGCTGTCACCGCCACGCCCGCCGGGATCTGATCTGCCAGGTCGGAGAAGTCGCCGAAGGCGGTGATGCGCCCGTCCTCGATCAGGATCAGCGCGTCGGCCACGTGCTGGAGGCAGCCCTCGCTCAGGAACGGGTTGCCGGTCAGGCTCACCGCCGGTCCGCGGATCGCCCGCATCCGGGCCGGTGCCGCCGTCATGCCTCCGCAATCTCCTGTTCCTCGTTCTCTTGCGCCGCCATGACCTGTCGAAAGATCCGGTCGGGGGCGAACGGCGTCGCGGTCAGCCGCACACCGGTGGCGTCGCGGATCGCGTTGCCCAAGGCGGCGGCGACGGGGTTGTAGGGCGCCTCACTCATCGATTTCGCGCCCAGCGGACCGACCGTGTCGTGGGTGTCGGCGAACAGGACCTCGGTCACCGGCACGTCGGCCATCG
The DNA here is from genome assembly GCA_900234795.1 of Methylorubrum extorquens. Taxonomy (NCBI): domain Bacteria; kingdom Pseudomonadati; phylum Pseudomonadota; class Alphaproteobacteria; order Hyphomicrobiales; family Methylobacteriaceae; genus Methylorubrum; species Methylorubrum extorquens. The sequence continues at coordinate 3,976,137 of LT962688.1, read as the reverse complement.
CCGGGATGTGGTAGCTGCGCAAGGTCCGCGTGACGACCGCGCCCGCTTCGTCGAAGCGATAGTCCTCATGGAGGGCCGCGCCGAGTGCCTGCGCCACCCCGCCCTCGATCTGCCCGCGGCACTGCATCGGGTTGATGACCCGGCCGGCATCCGCCGCCTGAATGCTCTTGAGGATGCGGATCTCGCCGGTCTGCGGATGAACGGCCACACGAAAGGCCTGGACGTTGAAAGCGACCGAGCGCGGCGTCCCGTCGGCCTCGCCCGCGGCCTCAAAGGCGGCGCCCTGTGCGAGGGTGGTCAGGGAGACGAGCCCGGCGGGTGTCGCGACGCCGTCGCGAGTCAGGCGGCACGCGTGCGCGCCGACGCCGGACCGCTCGGCGGCGGCGGCGCGAAGCTGATCGGCGAGCGCCGTGGCCGCGCGGAAATTCGCCTGTCCGGCGACCACGGTGCCCGTGCTGCCGTAGGCGCCGGTATCGTGCCGGACGGCATCGGTGTCGGCCTGGATCAGGCGGATGCGCTCGGGCGTGGTGCCGAGCACCTCGGCGGCGATTTGCCCGTGCACGGTGCTGGTGCCGTTGCCGAATTCGGCGGTGCCGACCGCGAGGGCATAGGTCCCGTCCGGTTCGAGGCGGATGCGGGCATGGGCGACATGGCCGCGCGGCGGGATCGTGTCGATCATCGCCATCGCCATGCCCTCGCCGACGCGCCAGTCCGGCCCCGGCGCCGCCTCGCCGCTGCCATCCGCCAGGGCGGCCTGCGCGAGGTCGAGGCACTGGTCGAGCCCGTAGGAGCCGTAGATCACGTCGTGCGGCTCCAGGCTCGTCGACACCATCGGGTCGCCGGGCCGCACCGCGTTGAGGCGGCGCATCGCGAACGGGTCGATCCCGAGATCACGGGCCAGTTCGTCCAGCGCCGATTCCACGGCGAAGATCGTCTGGCTCAGGCCGTACCCGCGAAAGGCCCCGGCCGGCAGGGTATGGGTATAGACGGCGTAGCCCTCCACCCGCTTGTTCGGGCAGGCATAGGCGGCGATGCTCTCGTTGCAGCCGTGGTGCAGCACGCCGCCGGCATGGTTGCCGTAGGCGCCGGTGTTCGAGAGCACTTTCAGCGAAAGCGCGGTGAGGCGCCCGTCGGCCCGCGCGCCGACCTTCACCCGCACCCGCATCGGATGGCGCGTCGTCGCCGCGCAAAAGTTCTCCTCGCGGGTCATCTCGTAGGAGACCGGGCGGCCGGTCCGCAGCACGGCGAGGGCCACGAGATCCTCGGTCAGCATCTCCTGCTTGCCGCCGAAGCCGCCGCCGACCCGGCCGCAGAGCACGCGCACCCGGTCCCGGTCGAGATCGAACAGGCGGCACAGGGCGTCGCGGGTCAGGAAGGGCACCTGCGTCGAGGAGCGCAGGGTCAGCCGGCCCTCCGCGTCGAGCCAGCCGAGCGCGCCGTGTGTTTCGAGATGCACGTGCTGCACCCGCTGCGAGACGTATTCCGCCTCGTGGATCCGGTCGGCTTGGCCGAAGCCCGCCTCGACATCGCCGATCGCGCCGTGCGCCTCCGCGGCGAGGTTCGGGTGCGCGAGGAGCGGGGGCGCATCGTCGCCGGGCCGCGGCGGGTCGCGGTCGGCGGGATCGTGGACGAGGGGCGCGTCCGGGTGCAAGGCCGCCTCCGGATCGAACACGGCGGGCCGCACGTCGTATTTCACCCGCAGCGCTTGCACGCCCATGGTCGCCGCCGCGGCGCTCTCGGCGACCACCGCCGCGACGCGCTGCCCGTGGAAGCGGATCACGGAATCGAGCACGCCCGTGTCGGCGGCGTCATCGAAAGGGTTCTCGTGCCGCCCGGTCGAGAAACGGCGCCGCGGCGCGTCCTCGTGGGTGAGCACCGCGACCACGCCGGGCACCGCCAGCGCCGCCGCGCGGTCGATGCTGCGGATGCGGGCATGGGCGTGGGGCGCGCGCAGCACCTTCAGGTGCAGCAGACCCGGCACGGCGGTGTCGAAGGTGTAGGCAGTCCGGCCGGAGACGAGGGCGCGGCTCGCCGGAGCCGGCAGGCTGCGGCCGACCGGGCCGCCCTCCGCCGTCTGCGAAGCGTCGGCATGCGCGATCCCGGCCACGGCGTCGCGGATCGCCCGGTAGCCGGTGCAGCGGCAGAGATTGCCCTTGAGCGCCGTGCCGAGATCCTGCCGCTGGCCCTGGTCGAGGGCGGCCGCCGTCATGATCATGCCCGGCGTGCAGAAGCCGCACTGGAAGCCCTGCGCGGCGCAGAACGCCTCCTGCATCGGGTGGAGATGTTCGGGCGCCGCGTCAACGGGCGCGCAAGGGCCGGCGAGCCCCTCGATCGTGGTGACGCCGCGCCCCTCCGCCTGGAAGGCGGGCATGAGGCAGGAATGGACCGGCTCGCCGTCGAGATGGACGGTGCAGGCGCCGCAATCGCCCGCATCGCAGCCCTTCTTGACCCCGAACCAGCCGAGATCCCGCAGCAGCGTGCGCAGGCATTGGCCGGGCCGGGCTGCGGCCTCCTGGATCTGCCCGTTGACGGTGAGCCTCATCGGGCGAGTTCCTCCCGGATCTCTTCGGCGAGCCGCCCGGTGACGTGCCGGCGCCAATCCGGGGCGCCATGGACGTCGTCGTACCAGCCGTCCTCGGGGATCGCCGCCGCGATCGCCTGCTGCAGGGCCGCCGCCGTCGGCACGGCTGCGAAAGGGAGCTGGACCGGGCGCGGCGTCGAGGCCGTCACGGTCAGCGCGAAGGCGCCGGCCCGGTCGCGCGTCCCGATCACCAGCGCCCCGGAGCGGCCCTCGGGGGAGAGGGTGATGCGGCGGAAGGCCGTGCGCCGCCGCAGCGCGGAAGCCGGAATATCGATGCCGCGCAGGATCTCGCCGGAGGCGAGCGCCGTGCGCTGCGGCCCGAGGATGAACTCTGTGACGGGCAGGCGGCGCTCGCCGCCATCGGGCCGGCGCAGCAGGCAGGTGCCGTCGAGCGCCGCGGTCAGCGCGATCATCGGGCCGGCGGGCAGGGCCATGCAGAGGTTGCCGCCGACGCTCGCGCGGTTCCAGATCTTGAACGAGCCGAGCAGCGCCCGGCAGCATTGCCCGACGAGCGGAGCCGCGATCCAATCCCGCGGCAGGGCGAGCCGGTCGAGTTCGGCGATGGTGCCGGTCGCCGACAGGCGAAGGCCCGCCTCGGACAGCTCGGCCGCCGGCCATCGCAGGGCGGACAGGTCGATCAGCCGGGCCAGGGCGGGCTGCGGCTCGGAGAACAGCCATGTCCCGCCCGCGAGCCAGGCATCGCCCTCGCGCCAGGGGGGGGCAACTCGTCGAGGCGCGCCGGTCTCAGGACGGCGGTGATCGTGTCGAGATCCATCGGAGGCCGGCTCGCAAGTTCCTATCCAACGGCGGAAGCCGGAGCTTACACGGTTTCCGGATGGTCATTTCCGGGTCCGCGGGAATCCCCTCTCCCCGCTTGCGGGGAGAGGGGATCCATCGGCAACCCCTGCGCTGGGCCTACTGCCCTAGGGTTGCGGTCACCGCATGCGTCCAGGCCCCCCTCGGGCTTGCGGGTGATGACGGGCTGGTCGGTGCCGCCGGCGAGCAGGATCGCGACGGTGCGCTCGTAATCGGCGGGGTCGAGCCGGCCGCCGGAGGTGTCGAGCAGCTCGGCGATCTCGCGCATCATCCGCTTCTGGTGCGTCTCGGTCTGGGCGCCGCTGGCGTCGTTCTCCAGCACGATCTCGGCCGCCTCGTCCGGATGCGCGGCGGCATAGGCCCAGCCCTTCTCGGAGGCCGCCACGAACTTCGCCAGCCGGGCGACGAAGGCCTTGTCCTTCAGCTTGGATTCGAGGGCGTAGAGCCCGTCCTCGAGCGCGGCGACGCCCTGGTCCTCGTAGCGGAAGACGACGAGCTGCTCCGGCTTGAAGCCGGCATCGATCACCTGCCAATACTCGTTGTAGCTCATGGTCGAGACACAGTCGGCTTGGCGTTGGATCAGCGGATCGACATTGAAGCCCTGCTTCAGCACCGTCACGCCGCCGGGCGAGCCGTCGGTCTTGAGGCCGAGCTTGGCCATCCAGGCCAGGAACGGGTACTCGTTGCCGGCATACCAAACGCCGAGCGTCCGTCCCTTCAGGTCGGCGGGCGACTTGATGCCGGTGTCGGCGCGGCAGGTCAGCATCAGGCCCGATTTCTTGAACGGCTGCGCGATGTTGACGAGCGGCACGCCCTTCTCGCGCGAGGCGAGCGCCGAGGGCATCCAATCGACGACGACGTCGGCGCCGCCGCCCGCGATGACCTGGGGCGGGGCCACGTCGGGTCCGCCCGGCTTGATCGTCACGTCGAGGCCGGCCTCCTTGTAGAAGCCCTTGGCCTGCGCGACGTAGTAGCCGGCAAACTGCGCCTGGGGCACCCATTTGAGCTGGAGCGTCACCCGCTCCGCCGCCTGCGCGCCGCCCGCGGCGAGCCCGAGCAGCGCCGCCCCGGCGCAGAGGAGCGCTCTCATCGTTTTCCCCGCCGTTTTCCCCGCCATCTCAGCCTCCTTCAACCTGTCCCCTTCGGGACTTTCCCCTGCGGCCTTCGGCCGTGGTTGTTTCGAACGGATGCGGGCGGACCCCGCCGTCAGCCGGCGCGCACCGATGGGTGCCAGCCGGTCGCGGCGCGCTCGGCCAGGGCGATGAGGCCGTAGAAGGCCGACCCCGCCAGGGCTGCCAGGGCGATCTCGGCCCAGACCATGTCGAGGGAGAGCCGCGCCGCCTCGATCGAGATGCGAAAGCCCATGCCGACGATGGGCGTGCCGAAGAACTCGGCCACGATCGCCCCGATCAGCGCGAGCGTCGCGTTGACCTTCAGGGCGGTGAACAGGAAGGGCAGGGCCATGGGCAGGCGCAGGCTCAGGAGCGTGCGCGCATAGCCCGCCGCGTAGGTGCGCATCAGGTCGCGCTCGATCGAACCCGTGGCGGCGAGGCCGGCGCCGGCCTGAACCAGCATCGGGAAGAAGGTCATCACGGCGACCACCGCGGCCTTCGACGGCCAGTCGAAGCCGAACCACATCACCATGATCGGGGCGATGCCGACGATCGGCAGCGCCGAGGCGACGTTCGCCACCGGCAGGAGGCCGCGCCCGAGCACGGGCAGCCGGTCGGCGAGGATCGCGACGCCGAGGCCCGACAGGCAGCCGATGACGTAGCCCGGCAGGGCCGACTTCAGGCAGGTCTGGACGAAATCCGCCCCGAGGACGGGCAGCGCCGTGGCGAAGCGCGCGGCGATCGCCGAGGGCGGCGGCATCAGCACGGCGGGCACGCCTGCGCCCACGACGACGACCTCCCACAGCACCAGCACGAGGACGCCGAACAGCAGCGGCACGGCTAGGCGCACGAGGCGGCGGCCGGCCGCCGTGCCCGGCTCCAGGGCGGCGAGGTCGCGCGCGGCCAGCGTGGCGGCGAGCCAGACCAGGAACGCGGCGAGCCAGAAGCCCGGCCCCGCCGCGCCGGCCAGACCGGGCCGGTGGGCGGCGATGGCGAGCGCTGCCCCGCCGATCAGCGCGGCGGGCGTGAGCAGGCCGATCCGTGCGGCGCGATGCGTCATCGGGCACTTCCTGCTGCGGGCCGGGCGCCGAGGGCGCGGGCGCTCGCACGTTCCGCGAGGCCGATCCCCTGGACGAGGAGCGCCGAGAGCGCCGCCGCCGCGAACAGGGCCGCCCAGATCTGGATCGTCTGGCCGTAATAGGAGCCGGCGAGCAGCCGCGCCCCGAGCCCGGCCTGCGCCCCGGTCGGCAATTCGGCGACGATGGTGCCGACGAGGCTCGCTGCCACCGCGATCTTCAGGCTCGCGAACAGGTAGGGCAGGGCCGCCGGCCAGCGCAGCCGCGCCAGGATCTGCCCGCGCGAGGCCGAGTAGGTCCGCATCAGGTCGCGCTGGATCCGGTCGGGGGCGTTCAGCCCCTTCACCATGCCGACCGTGACGGGGAAGAAGCAGAGATAGGCCGCGATCACCGCCTTCGGCAGCAGGCCGGTCAGGCCGGCCGCGCCGAGCGCCACGATGATGATCGGCGCCACGGCCAGGATCGGCACGGTCTGCGAGGCGACGATCCAGGGCATCAGGCTCGCCTCGACGCTGCGCAGGTGCACGATCGCGATCGCGAGCGCGATGCCGAGCAGCGAGCCGAGGGCGAAGCCGGTGAGCGTCGCCGAGAGGGTGACCCAGGCGTGATAGACGAGGCTGCGCTTCGAACTCAGCGGCACGCCGAGGACGCTGCGCGACAGTTCTGAGAGCACCTGATGCGGTGCCGGCACGACGGGCCGCTCTTGCGCCATCGTCGCCGCAGCGATGCCCGCGGCGTCCGGCGCCGCGCCGGCCCGCACGAGCGCGTCCGCGGCGCCGTTCCAGTTGCCGAGCAGGGCGGCGAGGTACCAGCCAGCGAGAAGCGCCAGGACGACGCAGGCCACCGGCAGCGCCCGGTCGCGGGGAAAGGACGCTGCCTTACGCGTCATAGGCGTGACCGGCGCGCAGACCCTCGCGCACCCGCTGGCCAAGGCACAGGAACTCGGGCGTCTCGCGGATCTCCAGCGGACGCTCCCGCCCGAGCGCGGTGCAATCGACGATGTCGATGATCCGCCCCGGGCGCGGCGACATCACCACGACGCGGGTCGAGAGGTAGACCGCCTCGGGGATCGAGTGAGTGACGAACAGGACCGTCTTGGCGGTCTTGCGCCACAGCGCGAGGAGCTGCGCGTTGAGGTGGTCGCGCACGATCTCGTCCAGTGCCCCGAAGGGCTCGTCCATCAACAGCAACTTCGGATCGAAGCAGAGGGCGCGGGCGATCGAGGCCCGCTGCTGCATGCCGCCGGAGAGCTGCCAGGGGAATTTGTTGGCAAAGCCGGTGAGCTGGACGAGGTCGAGGAAGTGCGCCACGCGCTCCCGCCGCTCCGCCCGCGATACGCCGAAGATCTCGAGCGGCAGCGCGACGTTGCGCGCGATGGTCCGCCAGGGATAGAGCGCCGGCGCCTGGAACACGAAGCCGTAGTCGCGCCGCAGCCGCGCCGCCTCGGCGCCGACGCCGTTGACGGTGAGTTCGCCGCCGGTCGGCTGTTCGAGATCGGCGACGCAGCGCAGCAGCGTGGTCTTGCCGCAGCCGGACGGGCCGATGAAGGAGACGAACTCGCCCGGTGCCACCGCGAGATCGACATCGGCAAGCGCGTGAACCGGCCCGTCGGCGGTGGTGTATGTCAGCGACAGCCCGCGCGCGGCGATGACGGGCGCTGCCGGCACCGCGCGCGGCGCCGGTGGCTCGAATTCGGGCGGCTGTTTGAGGGCGAGGGCGCCGGCACGCGACATGGCAGGCTTTCGTTCCGTGGGTTTCGGGTCGGCTCTCAATGGGCGTCCGGGAGCCGGGGGGCAGGCCGAGGGGGCAGGGGAAGAGGGGAGGGGAAGGCGGGCCCGCCGCCGGACATCGTCGCAGCGCCGGATCGAGCATTTTCCGTGCCGTCCGCGCCGAGCGGCGCGAAGTCCGGGATGCGATGCGCCGGTCCCGGCTCAGGCGCTCCTGAGAGCCAAAGCCGGCCCTTCGGCGGGCCGGGCTCCGACGGCGCGGGCGGCGCGCGCCGGCTCGGATCCGCTCCGCGGCGCGCGGGGGAGCGTGCGGTAGCGGCGCTCGCTGTAGAGCAGCGCGTCGGCCTGCCCCGAAGCGGCGACGGCCTCGACCGCGCAGTAGAGCACGTCGTGGCTGCCAACGGCGTGGCGTCCGACGATGCGGCAATCGAAGCTGACGAGGGCGTCGGTCAGCGCGGGCGCCCCCGCTGCGCAGCCGCCGCCACGTGCCCGCCGCGAAGCGCTCGTCCACGGGCGTGCGCCCTCCGAACAGGCTCGCCACCGTTTCGTGGCCCTCGCCGAGGGTGTTCACGCACAGCGTCCCGTTCTGGGTGAGGGCGGCGTAGGCGGAGGAGGCCCGGTTGATGCAGACGAGCAGCGTCGGCGGCGCGTCGCTGACGCTGCACACGGCCGAGGCGGTGAAGCCGGCCCGCCCGCCCGGACCGTCGGTGGTGATCAGATGCACCGCGCTCGCGAGCCGGGACATCGCTTCGCGGTAGGCGGCCGCATCGACGGGGACGGCGGCGCTCTCAGACTCGGTCATGGCGGCGGCCTTTCGTGAGGTCGGGTCGCTTCAGGGACTTGCGAGGAAGTCGAGGAGCGTGCGGTTGAAGGCTTCGGGGTGGGTGACGCTGTGGGCGTGGCCGCCCTCGGGCGCGAGGTCGAGGCGGGCGTTGGGGAGCCCAGCCGCGAGGATGTCCGAGGCGGTGAAGGGCACGAGCACGTCGTCCCGCGCGGCCATGAGCAGGGTCTCGTGCGGGATGCGCCCGAGTGCGGCCGTCGCGTCGAAGGTTTCCAGGGCGGCGATGCGGGCCAGCGCCGTCCGCGTGCCCGGGAAATGCGCCAGCGCCTGCGCCTCGTCGTCCGCGACCCGCGCGGCGTTCTCGGAGAGCCAGGGCGCCGGGTAGAGGAAGATCGCTTGGGCGCGGACGAACGCCTCGGGGCCGGCATGCCGGAGCAGCGCCTTGCGGGCGGCAAAGCAGCGGCGCGTTGCCGGGTCCATTGCCGCCCAGCCGTTGATCACCACGATCCGCCCGACCCGCTCGGGATGGGTGAGAGCGAGTTGCAGGGCGATGAGGCCGCCCAGAGCATGACCGACGATGTCGGCCGTGCCGATGTCGAGATGGTCGAGCAGGGCGAGGACGTCGCGGGCCATGGCCGCGATGTCATGGTCCGGTTCGAGCGGACCCGGCGAGCGCCCGGTGCCGCGGTGATCGTAGGTGACGACCCGGAAGCGCTCGGCCAGCACCGGCACTTGCGGCGCGAAGTAATGGGCCGAGCCGCCGAGCCCGGGCGAGAGCAGCACGGTGCGCCCGCCGGCCGGCCCGTGCACTTCGTGATGGACGGGCGCGGCCATCGGATCAGGCCGGCTTGCCGATATGGGCGACCGAGGCGATCTCGACGAGTGCCGTCGGCTTCACCAGCCCGCACTGGATGCAGTAGCGCGCCGGCTTCTCGCCGGGGAAGTACGTGGCGTAGACGGCGTTGATGGCGCCGTAATCGGCCCAATCCTTGAGGAAGATGTGGTTGAAGGTGACGTCGTCCATCGAGCCGCCCGCGGCCTCGACGACGCCCTTGATCGTCTCCAGCACGTGCCGGGTCTGCGCGCCGGCATCACCCTCGTGGACGACGTTCGCTTCCGCATCGAGCGGCAGGGTGCCGGAGACGTAGAGCACGCCGTCGGCGAGGGTGCCGGGCACGTAGGGCGCGAGCGGCTTGCCGGTGCCCGGCGGGATCACGACGGTCTTGGGCATGGGGGTCTCCGGTCAGGCGGGGATGCGGCGGGCTTCGTCGGAGCTGAGCGCGGCCTCGAAGGCGGCGACGTCCGACACCCAGCCGAAGAAGGTCTCGATGTTGCGCAGCGCGCCCTCCTGCAGGGCGGGTGGGCCGGCCTGATGGGTGGCGTCGGCGAGCACGATCCCGAAATATTCGCGGTGGTAGCCGTCGCGCAGGGTCGATTCCACGCAGACATTCGTGGCGATGCCGGTGAAGACCAGCGTGCGAATGCCGCGCGCCCGCAGCATGCTGTCCAGCGGCGTGTTGTAGAAGCCGCTGTAGCGGGGCTTGGGCAGGACGATGTCGCCGGGCTCAGGGCTCAGCGCATCGACGAGGGCGTAGTCCCACGTGCCCTTGGCCAGGAGCCGCTGGTTCATCTCCGGCCGGCGGCGCATGGTCTTGAGCGCGTTCGACTTGTGCCAGTTCGGCGAGCCCGGCCCCCCGGCCTCGACGTAGTCCGGGTCCCAGCCGTTCTGGAACCAGACCACGCGGATACCGGCCGCGCGGGCCGCCGCCACGGCCCGGGCAATCCGCTCGATCACCGGCCCGGTCGCCGAGACGTCGAAGCCGGCAAGATCGAGATAGCCGCCTTTAGTCGCGTAGGCGTTCTGCATGTCGACGACGATGAGCACGGTGGCGTCAGCGTCGAAGGCGATCGACTCGGGCCGCGCCGGCAGCGTGACCGCGCCGTGGCGGCCCGAGGGATCGCGGTAGCCCGCGGGGGCATCGGCCTCCATCACGCCACCTCCGCCAGTGCTTCGCCGGTGACGTGCCGGCGCGAGCGCATCAGCGGCTGGATCTTCGTGCCGAAATCGTCGAGGCCCTTCAGGAAGTCGTCGAAGACCAGCAGCACGCCGCCGGTGCCCGGCACCGTCACCACCTCGTCGAGCAGGGCGGCGACGGTGGCGTGGGAGCCGACCAGGGTGCCCATGTTGATGTTCACCGCCGAGGTCGGGTCGGCCATCTGGCGGATGTTGGTGTCGGCACCGGACTTGGTGTCGGCCGCGCCCTGGAGGCCGAGCCAGGCGATCGCCTCCGCGTCGGCGCCGGCCTTGTAGTGCTCCCACTTGGCGCGGGCCGCCTCGTCAGTCTCGTCGCTGATGACCATGAACAGGACGTAGGAGGACACGTCGCGGCCGGTCTTCGCCTTGGCCTCCTCCAGCCGCTCCACGGTCGGGGCGAAGGCGGTCGGCGTGTTGACCCCCTTGCCGAAGCAGAAATTGTAATCGGCATACGTGGCGGTAAATTCCATGCCGGCCGTGCTCTGCCCGGCGCAGATGATCTTCATTTCCGCTTGCGGGCGCGGGCTCAGGCGGCAATCCTCCATCTGGAAGAATTCGCCCTTGAGATCGCTGCGGCCGGTCTCCCACAGCTCGCGCAGAACCTGCGCGTATTCGGAGAGATACTCGTAGCGACGGCCGAAATACTCGTCGCCGGGCCACAGGCCCATCTGCGCGTATTCCGGCCGCTGCCAGCCGGTGACGAGATTGAGGCCGAAGCGGCCGTTCGAGATCGAGTCGATGGTGGAGGCCATGCGCGCGACGATCGCCGGCGGCAGGCACAGGGTCGGGGCCGTGGCGTAGAGCTTGATCCGGCTCGTGACCGCGGCAAGACCGGCCATCAGCGTGAAGGATTCGAGGTTGTGATCCCAGAACTCGGTCTTGCCGCCGAAGCCGCGCAGCTTGATCATCGAGAGCACGAAGTCGAGGCCGTGCTGTTCCGCCTTGAGCGTGATCTGCTTGTTGAGCTCGAAGCTCGGCATGTACTGCGGCGCATTCTCCGACAGGAGCCAGCCGTTGTTTCCGATCGGAATGAAGACGCCGATATTCATGGCGCGCTCTTTGGCGTGATCTTTGGCCTGGGTCATGACAAACCCTCGCTCGCTCGTCCGGCCGGCGCTTCGAAAGGCCAGCGACAGGTCTAGACGGTAGCGAATCAGACCATTTGGTCAAACTCTGAGAGCCGATATTTGACCGTTTGCACAAACTCTCCGCGCGATGCCCGCGCGGCGGGCCGCTTCTGCTTACGCTTGGTGCGATTCTCGCCGACGTCTTCCGGTATCGAAACGGAAGAAAGGCGAATCAGGCCAATCCGAGGCTCGCCAGGATCAGTCTCTGGGTGCTCTCCACCGTCTGCTCGAAGAAGGCCTCGTCGCTGAGGTCGCGACCGGTGATGGCCTCTACCTGCACCGCGAAGTCGGCGTAGTGCTGGGTGACGGCCCAGATCGCGAAGACGAGGTGGCGGGGGTCGTGCGGGGCGATGCGCCCGTCGGCGATCCAGCCGCGCAGCACCGCGGCCTTGGCCTCGACCAAGTCCCGCAGGGGACCTTCGAGTTCGGCGCGCAGGAGCGGCGCGCCCTGCACGATCTCCAGGCAGAACAGCCGCGAGGCCCGCGGCGCGTCCCGCGACAGGGTGATCTTCGAGCGGATGTAGCGCTTGAGCGCCTCGGCCGGCTCGGATTCCGCGTCGAGCGCATGGAGCGGGTCGAGCCAGACATCGAGCACGCGCCGCAGCACGGCGACGTAGAGGTCTTCCTTGGTGCGGAAGTAGTAGAGCAGGTTCGTCTTCGAGAGTCCGGCGCGCAGGGCGATCTGGTCGAGGCTGGCGCCGTGCAGGCCGACGGTCGAGAAGATCTCCAGGCCGGCATCGAGCACGGCTTCCCGGCGCAGGGCACCGTCGCGTCGCTGTCGGCGCGCCGGGGCCCCGATCTCGCTTCCGACCACGCCCGAGCCTCCCCATCCGTCACCGCCCCCGCGCGGCTCTCGGATCACGTATCCGATCCCGCGCGCGCGACCAATCGCCGACGCCGCGGGGCGTGCGCGCCGGTTCTCCCGCGCGGTCGAAGACCGTTACCCGCGCGCGATGATCCAGGGCTCGTCGAAGGGATGCTCTTCCAGGTTCACCCCGGGGCCGCCCCGGTCGATCACCCAGAAATCCTGGGAGCGGTCGAGCGGCGTGAGAACGCCGTGCCAGGTGCCGGGCGCGTAGCAGACGCCCTGGCCGGGGGCGGTGAGGAAGGCCCGCGGACGGCCGGGCTTGCCGCCCTCGTCCGGGCAGACGACGACGAGGAACGGCGCGGCATTCACGGGGATGAAGGCTTGGGCTCCGAGCGGGTGGCGCTCGACCAGGCTCAGGCGGAGCGGCAGGGTGTAGGGCTCGGCCTCGACGAAGCCGATCACCACCTGCCCGTCCGCGCCCACGACGGCCACCTGCGCGAGGTCGTGGAAGCGGCGGGCCTTGCCGGCGTTCATCGGCCGCGGGGCGACGGCCGCCTTGTCGATCACCGTGCCGAACGGCGCGAAAGCTGCCTGCGTCAGCGGCTCGACGAGAATCTGCCTTTCGCTCATCGAGAGGCTCCGAACGGCGCGAGCGAAGCGTGCCGGTTCACGTCCTTGTAGAGCAGGTAGCGGAACGGGCCGGGGCCGCCCGCGTAGCAGGCCTGCGGGCAGAAGGCGCGCAGCCACATGAAGTCGCCGGCCTCGACCTCGACCCAGTCGCGGTTGAGCCGGTAGACCGCCTTGCCCTCCAGCACGAACAGGCCGTGCTCCATCACATGCGTCTCCTCGAACGGGATCGAGGCGCCGGGCCGCAGGGTGACGATGTTGACGTGCATGTCGTGGCGCACGTCCTCGGGCGAGACGAAGCGGGTGGTGGCCCAGGCGCCGTCGGTGCCCGGCATCGCCACCGGGGCGATCTCGGATTCGTGGGTGACGAAGGCCAGCGGACAGGCGAGGCCCTCGACGCGCTCGTAGGCCTTGCGAATCCAGTGGAAGCGCGCCGGCTCGGACCCTTCGCCATGCAGGCTCCAGGGCGCCCCCGGGGGCAGGTAGGCGTAGCTGCCGGGGCGCAGGGCATGCACCTCTCCGTCGAGAACGAGGCGGAGGCCGCCGCCGACCACGAACAGCACGCCCTCGGCGCGCGGGTCGGGCTCCGGCTGTTCGCTGCCGCCGCCGGGCGCCACTTCCATCAGGTACTGCGCGAAGGTCTCGGAGAAACCCGACAGGGGCCGCGACAGCATCCAGGCCCGCGTGCCCTCCCAGAACGGCAGCACGCTCGTGACGATGTCGCGCATCACCCCCTTCGGGATGAGGGCGTAGGCCTCGGTGAACACGGCCCGGCCCGTCATCAGCGCCGTCTGGGGAGGCAGGCCGCCGCAGGGCGGATTGTAGGGGGAAGCGGTCATTCGGAGAGGGTCCGTTGTCGCGATGTCGAGCAGGGATCTCAGCGCGCATTCCGACGAAGTGGTCACCGGTTCGTCGAAGGAATGCGCGTCAGAACAAGGATCGAGAGGCGACGGCTCTAGCGCGCGGTGTCCGTCAGCCAGGCTGCGATCACGCCGCGCTCCTCGTCGGTCATCTCGGTCACGTTGTTGGGCGGCATGTTGTGCGTCAGCACGACCTGCCGCCGGATCGCCTCGGCCTGACGGCCGATGGCCTCGGCGGTGTCGAGCCGAACGCCCTTCGGCGCGACGCCGATCCCGTCCCAGATCGGCTCGGCCGCGTGGCACATGGCGCAGCGCCCCGCGACGAGTTCGACGACGTGGTCCGGCGGCGTCGCGGATGCCAGGGCGGTGGTCGGCGGGCCTTCGGCCTGCGGCGGCAGGCCCAGCACCGCACGGCCCCCAGCGCTTCCGGCGACGGCGAGGACGAAGGCGGAGGCCAGACCCACCGAAGCCGCGGCCCAGGCCCACCAGGGCGAGCGGGCGTGGTCGGCATGGCGCCTGTTGTAGAAGAAGCGAATCACCGCGCCCGAGGCGGTGACCAGCGCGACGATGAGCGGAATCGTCGCCTTCGATTCGAACAGCATCGGGTAGTGGTTGGCGATCATCATGAGGACGACCGGCAGGGTCAGGTAGTTGTTCTGCGCCGAGCGCTGCTTGGCCTGCTTGCCGAGGCTCGGGTCCGGCCGCTCCCCCTTCAGCAGAGCGGCGACGACCTTGCGCTGGTTCGGGATGATGATGAAGAAGACGTTGCCGGCCATCCAGGTCGCCATCAGGGCGCCGGTATGGATCAGGGCGCCGCGGCCGCTGAACACCTGCGAGAAGCCGAAGGCGGCGAGCGTGACGGCCAGCAGGCCGACCGCTGCGAGGCCGGTCTCGCTCTCGCCGAGCTTCGAGCGGCAGATGCGGTCATAGACCAGCCAGCCGAGCGCCAGCGCCCCGACGCCGAGCGCCGCCGCGACCGGGGCCGACAGGTCCATCACCGCCGGATCGACGAGGTAGAGCCGCGACTGCGCGTAGTAGATCCAGGCCAGCAGCACGAAGCCCGACAGCCACGTCGTGTAGGCCTGCCACTTGTGCCAGGTGAGGTCCGGGGAGAGATGCTCCGGCGCGACGAAATACTTGCGCATCTCGTAGAAGCCGCCGCCATGGACCTGCCAGGCCGCGGCACCTTCGCCGGCCGGGATGTCCGGCGTCCGCTTCAGCGACGCGTCGAGATGGATGAAGAAGAACGACGAGCCGATCCAGGCCATCGCCGCAACGACGTGGAGCCAGCGCAGCAGCAGGCTCCCCCATTCCCAGACGAAGCTCTCCACGGCCTCTCCCCTCGGTGTCCGGCTGCGATCCTACCGCTGCGGGCGGGCTTGTATGCCCATCAAATTCCTTGCCAGTTTTCGAAATTTTCACGAAATCGAGGCCGTGTCGGGAGGCCGCAGGGCGCGGAGGGCGGATGCTGTCCCTGGAGAGTGTTCGCATCTTCATGCGCGCGGCGGAGACCGGCAGCTTCTCGGCGGCCGGCCGCTCGCTGCGCCTGTCGCCCTCGGTGATCAGCTACCGCATCCAGACGCTGGAGGAGCATCTCGGCTGCCTTCTGCTCACCCGCACGACGCGGCGGATGAACCTGACGGAAGCCGGCCGCGTCTTCTACGACCGCTGCCTCGACATCGCCGCCTCCGTGGAGCGGGCGGAGAAGAGCGTCGAGACCCAGGGCGCCGCGCCGCGCGGGACGCTGAAGGTCACCGCCCCGCTGACCCTGGGCCGGCGCGTCGTGGCGCCGCTGATCCCCGCCTTCCGCGAGCGCCATCCGGAGGCGGACGTCCACCTTCGGCTGTCCGATCATCTGCTCGACCTCGTGCAGGAGGCCGTCGACGTGGCGGTCCGGCTCGCGCAGATGCGCGACTCGAGCTTCACCCTGCGCAAGGTCGCCGATATCGAGCGGATCCTGTGCGCGTCACCGGGCTATCTCGCCGAGCATTCCGCCCCCGAGAGCCCGGCGGACCTCATCGATCATGCCTGCCTGCTGCTGCGCTTTCCCGGCTCCGAGCAGTTCCGCTGGAACCTGCGCGACGGCGACGAGGTCGTGACGCTGCCGGTCGCCGGGCCCATCGACGCGGATGACGGCGACGTGCTGACCGAATGGGCGCTCCAGGGGCAGGGCATCGTCCTCAAGCCCGTCTTCGAGGTGGCGCCCTACCTTGCCGACGGCCGCCTCGTGCCGGTTCTGCCGGGCACGCCGCCGACACCGGTCACCCTCGGCGTGGTCTACCCCTCGCGAAAGATGCTGCCGGCCCGCGCCAAGACCTTCGTCGAGATGACGACCGAGGCCCTGCGCGCGCATGTCGGCGCCGGGCTCGACCTGATCGGCCGGCGCCTGGTGCGGTAGGGTCCGGCGGCGGGAGGCCGCTCGGGCGCGGATCAGCCCTCCGAAGGCAGCCGGTCCTTCAGGCGCAGCCACGCGATCCGCTCGATCTGCCGTAAGGCCTCCTGGAATTCCTGCTCGGGATCGTTGCGCAGCCGCGCCTCGAACGCCGCCAGGATCGCCTCGCGGCTGCTGCCCTTGATGGCCATGATGAAGGGCAGGTCGAAGCGCGCGCGGTAGGCCGCGTTCAGCCGCTCGAACCGCGCCAGCTCCTCGGCCGAGAGCGCGCCGAGGCCGGCGCTGCCCTGCTCTGTGGTGGAGGCTTGCGTCAACTGTCCCGCCTGGGCGAGCCGTCCGGCGAGTTCGGGATGGGCGCGGATGAGGGCGCGCTGCTGCTCGGCGGGCAGGCCGCGCAGGGCGCCGACAAGCGCGGCATGGAGCCCCTCCGCGCTGTCCTCGCGCGCGGTGAGGCCCGCCTGCCACGCCCGGAGCGCGATCTCCGGCGTATCCTCGAAGATGTCGCCGAACCGGGTGAGGAACTGCGCCGCGCTCATGGTGCTCGGGCGCAAGGTTTCGGCCGGGTGCCGCGCCGTCCAGTGCCGGGCGATGTCGATGCGGCGCGCCAGCCAGACGCCGTCATGGGCGGCGACGTGGTCGAGGAAGCGCGCGAGCGCGGCGATGCGGCCGGGCCGGCCGACCAGACGGCAGTGCAGCCCCACCGACAACATCTTCGGCGTGGCGGCACCCTCCGCGTAGAGCGCGTCGAAGCTGTCGCGCAGGTAGGTGAAGAAGTGCTCGCCGGTGTTGAAGCCCTGCGCCGTGGCGAAGCGCATGTCGTTCGCGTCGAGGGTGTAGGGCACCACGAGGCCGGTGCCGGCCCGCCCGTACAGCCAGTAAGGCAGGTCGTCGGCGTAGGAATCGGCGAGATAGGCAAAGCCCCGTTCCAGGCCGAGTTCGAGCGTGTTGTCGGAGGAGCGGCCGGTGTACCAGCCGAGGGGGCGCTCGCCCGTCACCTCCTCGTGCAGGTGGATCGCCGCATCCATCTGCGCGGCCTCCTCGGCCCGTGGCATGTCGCGGTAATCGATCCATTTCAGGCCGTGGCTGGCGATCTCCCAATCCGCCTCCCGCATCGCGGCCACGACCTCCGGGTTGCGCGCGAGTGCGGTAGCGACGCCGAATACGGTCACCGGCACGCCCCGCTCGGTGAACAGCCGCCAGAGCCGCCAGAAGCCGGCGCGGGCGCCGTACTCGTAGAGCGATTCCATGTTCATGTGGCGTAGGCCCGGCCAGGGCGCCGCGCCGACGATCTCGGACAGGAACGCCTCGGAGGCCGCATCCCCGTGCAGGATGCAGTTCTCGCCCCCCTCCTCGTAGTTGAGCACGATCTGCACGGCGATCCGGGCGCCGCCGGGCCAATCCGCCTGCGGAATGGTGCGGCCGTATCCGATCAGGTCGCGGGAGGTGTGCATCGATGACCTCGGGTCTGCCGCGCAGGCGCGCGGATCGTTCCGACTCGCTTCGGACGCTTGTGAAGATGCAACGATAGCGCCGCGCGGATTCCTGATCTGTCGGACTTTTCGAAAGCTGCTCCCAAAAATCCGGGTTGGTGCGCGGGAGCCGATCTGCAAGGGTTGCGGTGCCGGCGAGGCGCGGCCCTCGGGCAGCCGCGGATCGCCCGGCGAGTCCGGAGGAGGAACCGCATCCCATGGCCGTCGCAAACCCCGCCGCACCCCCGGATGCCCGGCGGCTCACGACCCACGTGCTCGACACGTCCACCGGACACCCGGCGGCGGGGCTGACCCTTCAGCTCCTGCGCATCGAGGGCGAATCCCGCACGCTCCTCAAGACGGCCGCCACCAATGCCGACGGCCGCTGCGACGCGCCCCTCCTCTCCGGCGAGGCGATGGCGCCCGGCACCTACGAGATCGCGTTCGAGGTCGGCGCCTATTTCGCCCGCGCCGCCGCTGGCGGCGAACCGCCGTCGTTCCTCGACATCGTGCCCGTGCGCTTCCGGATCGCGCCACAGGGCCCGGACGGTCCCGCTCATCTCCACGTGCCGCTCCTGATCTCCCCCTACGGCTACAGTACCTATCGCGGAAGCTGAGGCCCGGACGGCTCCGCCGCTGACACCGACCGGCCCCCATGCGGCGGGGGGCGAGTTCAAAGTGAGTGCAGGGTCAAGGGGCAGGTGTCGTGCAGCAGGCCGATGCCGAGGCAGCCCGCAGGGTTGAGAGCATTGAAGGGCGGCAGCCTCGTCACGGCCAACAGCCTTCACGCCTTCAGCGATCCTCGATCAGGAACGGCAGAGTGCGCAACAAATTGCCCGACGCCTCTCCGATGGAACGAGTGCGCGCCGCCGTTCACAGTCCTCGCACGGGCTACCGGCACCGCCCGAGCGAAGCGCGATCGGTGAACGGCAGCGTATCCGGTCAGGTGGAAGTGGCGGCGTCTGCGCTCGATCCGGGGCTTATGCCGCCCAGGCTAAAATCAAGACGCCGCTGAGGAACATGGCATAGGTTGCGAGCAGCGCGGAAATCTCACGGTGCTTCGAAACGACGGCGCGGGAGACGGACAGCATGGCGGCGATCAATCACGAGGTGACCGGATCAGGCTGATAGCCAAACCTTGACGGATTTGGAGTGGCCGGCGCCCTGTTTTGCAGGAAAAGTCGAAGTGTTGCGCGCTGGCGACTCTTTTGCGGGGGCGTTCCTGCCGGCCACCGCCTGCCTGTCGCATTTTCCCTTCGTCGGTCCGCGATGATCGTGCCCGGCCCGGCGGGGTTTCCGGTCGGTCCGATGGTGCCACACCCGCGCTCCACGCCTTGCCGCGCGGGCCGCCTCCTCGCTTAACCGCTACGCTGCGCCATATGCTCGCCGAGTAGAGAACGGGATGAAGCGACTGTGAGCGTTGGACTGTTAGCCCTCTTGGATGACGTGGTTGCCCTGACGAAGGTCGCGGCGGCCTCACTGGACGACGTGGCGGCCCAGGCCGCCAAGGCCGGGACCAAGGCGGCCGGCGTCGTGATCGACGATGCCGCGGTCACGCCGCGCTACGTCGTCGGCTTCTCGCCGGACCGCGAATTGCCGATCGTCTGGCGCATCGCCCGCGGCTCGCTCATCAACAAGCTGGTGTTCCTGCTGCCGGCTGCGCTGCTGCTCAGCGCCTTCGCGCCCTGGGCGATCACGCCGCTCCTGCTGCTCGGCGGCCTGTACCTCGCCTATGAGGGTGCCGAGAAAATCTACGAGATGATCGTGCCGCACGCGGCCCACGATCGCACGGCCGAAGCGAAGGCGAGGGCGGCCGCACCGGATGCGCAGGTTCTGGAAGACCAGCGGGTCTCCGGCGCGATCAAGACCGACTTCATCCTCTCGGCCGAGATCATGGCCATCACCCTGGCGGGCTTGGGCGATGGCACGGTCTGGTCACGCGCCGTGGTGATGGCGGTCGTCGCGATCGGCATCACGCTCGCGGTCTACGGCGCCGTCGCCTTGATCGTGAAGGCCGACGATATCGGTCTGGCGCTCGCCCGCCGGGGCAGCGGCGTGCTGGCCGCGATCGGCCGCGGGCTGGTGCGCGGCATGCCCGTCTTCCTGAAGGTGCTGGCCCTCGTCGGCACGGCGGCCATGGTCTGGGTCGGCGGCGGCATCATCGTCCACAGCCTCGCGGGCTACGGCTTCGCCGGCCCCGAGCACGTGATTCACGAGGCGGCCGTGGCCGCAAGCGGGGCCGTGCCGGCACTCGGCGGCGTCATCGCGTGGCTGGTGACGGCGGCCGGCGCGGGCGTGATCGGACTGCTCGCAGGCTTCGCGCTGATCCCGATAGCCGGCAAAATCCTGGCGCCGGCCTGGACAGCGGTCAAACAACTCTTCCCGACAAGGAGAAAAGAAGCCTGATGAAACTGAGAGGAGAATCCAGCGCCGTGCCTACATAACTTCGGAACAAACATCTCCAGCACCTTGCGGTGCTTTAGGATTTGTTAGGGGTCACTCGGGAGGAAAATTCCATAAACATACGATAACTTTTCCTTAGGCTCTGCGTCTTATCTTTTGTTGGCTTGAACGTCCGATAGCCGATGATTCGAAACAAGCGTGAGAGCGGCTCGACCCCCGATGCGTACAGCATTCTTCATGAAGCTCTTTCCATGAGAAGCGAGCCCGCTGTTTCATCGCAGCGCCTGCATCGTGCGGAAGACAGGCAGGGCATCGATCCGGTCCGGCTCTCGGGCGTGGCCGGTGTGACGGCGCCGCGTCTCGACCTGGAGCGCTCCGCGACAGGAAGCGGGGGCGCTCCGCGGGTCCCGGCTCGCATCAAGGATCTGAAGGCCAAGGATTTCCGGGCGGCCCTGGCCGGGGGAGAGTTTTCGCTCGCCTACCAGCCGATCGTGTCCGCGGCGACGGGGGCGATCACCGGTTGCGAGGCGTTGCTGCGCTGGCAGCACCCGTTCCTGGGGCCCGTGTCACCGGCCGACTTCGTCCCCCTGGCCGAGGAGACGGGAGCGATCCGCCCGATCGGAGCCTGGGTTCTCGAAGCCGCCTGTCGGCAGGCGGCGGTCTGGCCGGACTTCTGCCGGGTCTCGGTGAACGTCTCCCCGGTTCAACTGCAGGATCCGGGCTTCGCGGACCGGGTCGTCGCCGCGTTGCGGGCCAGCGGACTGGCGGCGGGCCGGCTCGAACTGGAGCTGACCGAGGGGGTCTTGATGGGTGACGTCGCCGTCGCGCTCGAGGGCGTCGCGGCCCTCCGTGCCCTCGGCGTCAGCATCGCCCTCGACGATTTCGGCACCGGCTTCTCGTCGCTCGGCTACCTGCAGCGCTTTGCCTTCGACAGGCTCAAGATCGATCGCACGTTCATCAGAGGCCTCGGCGAGGCGCGCGAGAGCTGGTTCCTGGTCCGGACGATGCACGACATCGCCCGTCATTTCGGGATGGCGGTGACCGCCGAGAGGATCGAGACCGAGGACGAAGCCCGGATGCTTCGCGAGATCGGCGCCACGGAGCTGCAGGGCTTCCTGTTCAGCCGGCCCGTCGCGGGCGCGGTCGCGACGGCGCTCCTGAGCGAGCAGGCGCACCGGCTGCGATCGGGCGAGGCCGGACCACCCGCGAAATCGTCGGATCACCCGATCCCATGATGCGCCTTGCCGCCCAGCTCCCGCGGCCGGGACAACCGGGATCGGCTCCGGACCGCTGTTCCGATGGGCCTTTCGCCGAACGGGCAATCCGCTCCGAGGCAGGAGCGCTCCCACGCGCGGGTCATCCGTAAAGGGCCTGGACGGTCATGCTCGACTTAAACACCCTTCAGGTCGCCAGCATCAGCAGTCGCCTTGCTTTTGTTCTGGTGTTCTTCGTCACCCTGCTGCGGCATCCGCGCGAGATCTATTTCGGGGTCTGGGCCGGCGCGCTCTGCTGCTCGCTGATCGCGTCATTGCTGATGCTCGGAGATCCGCCGAGCGTGCCGCTGAATGCTGTCAAAGGGAGCGTCGTCTACATCCTGTACGGGGCGAGCCTTGCCCTGTCCTGGGCCGGCCTGCGCCTCTTCCATGAGCGCGTGCTCCTCGTCCCGCAGACCCTCGGGCTCGCCCTCCTCAGCGGCCTGTCCTACGGCATCCTGCCCCAGATCGGGGCGTCAGTGTCTTGGGCACTGAGCGTCGTGTTCGTGTGCATCGCGCTGAGCACAGCTTTGTGCATGTGGGAAATCCTGAGAACACCCGCTTCGATGCGCCTGTGGACACAGTACATCGTCCTCTTGGGCTTCGGCGGATACTTCGTCGCCTTCCTGCTGACGATCGGCGTGATCCATTTCGCGAACGAGCGCCTCGCATCGCCGGAGAGCGGTATCTACTCGCTGCTGTTCGATCTGTGGTGCGGCGTCTTCATCCAGGTCGGCTATCTCGCCATGGTGAGCGAGCGCGCGCACCTGAAGCTCAGCCGACTGGCCGACACCGACCCCCTCACCGGGCTGGCGAACCGGCGCGGATTGTTCGCGGCGTTGAGCCAGCGGGCCGGCCTGTCCCCGTCCCCGCCGCGATGCGCGATCCTGCTGGCCGACATCGACCACTTCAAGGCGATCAACGACACCTACGGCCATGACGGCGGCGACGCGGCCCTGGTCGGCTTCGCCGAGCGCTTGCGCGGCGTGATGCGCAAGGACGACCTCGTCGCCCGCTGGGGCGGCGAGGAGTTCCTGGTCGTGCTCGACCAAGCCGATGCCACCGCGGCCGCCACCGTCGCCGAGCGCCTGCGAAAGTCCGCCGCCGGGCAGCCCTTCACCGTGAACGGAGCGGCCGTGACCGTGACCGCCAGCATCGGGGTCGCGGTCGTCGCCGCCGGCGAGGAGCGGATCGACGCCGCCCTGTCCCGGGCGGACGCGGCCCTCTACGCCGCCAAGAGAGCCGGCCGCAATCGCGTGTGCCTCGCCCCGTCACCGCCTCCGCCGGACACCCGAGCCGTCCGAGCGGAGCCGTCCTCCGGGCTTCGCGAGGCCATGGAGGCCATCCAGGTCGTCGGCCAGCCGCGATCCGAACCGGCCTGACCGTCCCTCACGGAACGACCGTCGAACCGCCGCGGCACCAGAAAAACGGTCCGTGCGCGGGCCTGTCGTGAGGCGCGCCGAAACGATTTTCCTCGAGATTCGAAAAACAGAACCCATGCTCGACCAGCCTGCCTCGTCCCTTCCGTCCTCCGGGCGGGACCGTCGTCTCGCCTGCGCGCCGCGCAGACGGAGACCCGTTCGGCGCGGGGCGTCGGGGGCGAAGCCGATGGCGGCGCGATCGAGCCGTCTCGCGGCCGTGTTCGGCGTTCTCGGGATCGGCCTGCTCGGGGTCTCCACCGCCTCTCAGGCCGCCGAGCCGGCAATGAATACGGTTCCCGAAAGCGGGCTGACCGCGGGCAGCTTCCTGGTCCGCGGCCGCGTCGTCGGCTCCATCCCGGTCGGCCAGTTCTCCCGGGTCGAGCCGATCGGCGGCCGCGTCATCACCCCGGCACGGGCCCTGCCGGATCTCGACGTGACGTATTTCCTGTCCGATCATTTCGCGGTGGCCGGTCAGCTCGGCGTGGTCTCGACCAAGACCTCGATCCGCGGGTCGTTGATCGGCGACCTGACGATCGGCTCGACCTGGAGCTTCGCCATGACCGGCGCGGTCCAGTTCCACTTCCTCCCGCACGGCCCCTTCAACCCCTATATCGGCGCGGGTGCGGGCTACACCCACCCGATCGCCTACGAGCCGGCCAAGCCGCTCATCACCGAGATGAAGGCCGATCCGCAACTGGGGCCGATGCTTCAGGCCGGCTTCGATTATCACCTCGGCGGCAACTGGTACGCCAACATGGAGATCAAGAAGATCTTCCTGCCGCCGCAGGTCTCCCGGATCGGTTCCGGCACCACCACGGTGCGGCTCGACATGCTGATCATCGGCGCGGGCATCGGCTACCGCTTCTGATCGCCGGCCGGGTTCGGCGCGGCCCGATCGGAGCCTGTCCCGGACGCATCGTTCTTCGCGAAAGCGGGCGACGATGGCCGGGGCCATGCTCCAGGGCCGTGTCCGGCCACCGGTCCTTGTTTCGACCCGCCTTCTTTCTGCGAACCGGTGGCCCCGTCGTCGGAAGGCGCTCTAGCGCCACCCCTGCAGCCAGGATGTGACGGGATCGACGACGTAGGCCGCGACGGAGGCGGCCCAGGCGCCCGCCCGGGCCGTCAGGGGAAGGCCGGCCCGTCGCGCGGCCTCGTCCTCGCGGGCGTGTTCGAGCATGGTGGCGGCCACCAGCTGGTCCTCGTGTTCCCGGCACTCGTCGAGGACGTTGCGCTGCGCCCCGGCCCGGCTCTGGCCCGGCGGTTGCCGGAGATAGGCCTCGCGGACGCAGTCATGCCAGGCCGCTTCGAGATCTCCGAGATCGCGCGTGCGCGCCGCCGCGGCGTCGGCGCCCAGGCTGCCGCCGATCACGAACAGGGCAAGGAGAAGCCGTGGCGCGTTCATGGCGGCGAGATGCCCCCGAAGCCATCAAGGCCGACTTAACGGATCGCCGGCCGCATGCGCCGATGACGGGACGATCGAGGGAACGACTCCGCCTTACGGCGCTTCCCACCTCCCCACGACACACCGCCGACAGGAAGCCGAATGGCCAAGGACGTGACCACCTATACGCTTAAGCAGGCGCTCGCCGCCAAGGTCGAGGACCACATCGAGATCGCGGTGGAAGCCGAGGACGGAACGAAGTTCAAGATCCGCGCGAGCGCCGATCAACTCGATGCGCTCACCGGCGATCTGGAGACGATCCTCGACGGCGACGACGCCGAAGACGCCGCCTAACCCGCGCGTCCGGCTGGCGAAGGTCCGAGCCCGGCGCCAGCCGTCATAGTCTCCCCACATCATCACGACCGGTGCCGGCGTCACGCCTCCGCATGTTCGGGGGCAGGCGCCGGCATTCTGATGCCTGCCTCCCAGCCGCCGAGCGACGGCGGGATGGCATTCGGCCAAGCCTTCCGGTGAATTCCAATACGCGTTGCACGCCGATCCGGCGGGACACGCAGCGCGAGAATCGTCCGGCGCGCGGGATGGAGGGGCCGAGCCGGTGCGGCACGGCACGCCGCCCATTAAATTCCGATCATTTTTAAGATTTTTGTCACGGCTCCATCCGATCGCACGGGACGGAAAATCGGTTTGTGAACGTTTTATGACATATTGGAACGCGCGATCATCGTGCGTGGAGGAGACACAAAGCGATGCGGATCGTCCCCATCCTTGCAGCCAGCCTCGTGCTCGGCTCCCTCGGTGTAACGGCGGCCTCTGCCGCTCCCGCCCTACCCCAGCCGGACGTCATCGCTGGTAACCCGGCCCAGAGCGTAGATTGGCATCCCAGCACGAGTCACTGGGATCATCACTTCCACGCGCATCAGGAATCGCTGCGCTATCACCAGCCGACGGAAGCCGAGCACCGGATCCGCCGTATGCGGCGCACGGAGCCGCGCCTGTACGACCCGGCCGGGTCCGCCCCCCGCTACCGGCTCGGCTATCGCTAGGGCGCATTCCGACGAAGCGGTCACCGCTCATTCGAAAGAATACGCGATAAAACAGTGGGTTAGCGGCGCCGACCTGATGCCATCAGGTCGGCGTCCGGCGGCTGTTGCTTCGGCGCGCTGTCCGATGGCTGAACCGGTTTCCGCCGTGTCGAGGCGCGTTCTCGAACCGAGGACAATCGTGATGGGCCGAGGCGAACTTTCCCGGCTCCGCCGGGTTGAGGGACACCCTTTGCCTCGGACAGGACATTTCATGCGGCTCACGACGATCGCGCTGGCTCTGATAGTCAGCCTCCCGGCGGCCGCCATGGCTCAGGCCGGCGCGGATGCACAGCCCTCGCCGCCGAGCCCGAAGGCTTCGGCCACGGGGTCGCAGCCGGTGCCCGGCCCGAGCACGGCCGGCGCCCCGGTCGGCACCCCCAACAAGCCGGCCGTCGTCGGCGGCACGCCGGGCGCCGTGATCGGCGGCACGCCCACCAGCGGACCGCCCGGCACCGGGGGCACGGCGGGCGGGCCGGCCTTGAGCGGGAGATAGAGCTTTACCCCGACAGGCGGTGGCCGGCGTCGCACGCAACGATGCCCGAACAAGGCGCGCCTCGTCCCGCGTGGGGCGCGCCGAAGGACAAAAGGTCGTTCGCGGGGAGCGTGGCTGCGCCCCGCATTTGCGATAAGCTCGGGGCATGAGCCCGACTTCGCCCGTTCGCTCCGCCCTCGCACTCCTCCTCATCGCCTCCCTGGCGGTGCCGTTTCCGGCCCAAGCCCAGGCCCAGGCACAAGCGGTGCCGCCCGCGCCCGAACCGCCGCCGATCCAATCGGACGAAGCCCGCCTGCTGCCGGTTCTCGCCCGGCGCGGCATGGTGTCGTCGCAGGACGCACTCGCCACCCGCGTCGGCGTCGAGATCCTGAGGAAGGGCGGCAACGCCGTCGATGCGGCGGTGGCGGTCGGCTTCGCGCTCGCCGTCACCCTGCCGCGGGCGGGCAATCTCGGCGGCGGCGGCTTCATGATGGTGCACCGCGCCGCGGCCAAGGAGGCGGGCAAGGAGCTGCCGAAGGACGCCGCTGGGGAAACCACCGCGATCGACTACCGCGAGACCGCCCCGGCCGCGTCCACCGCCGACATGTTCCTGAACCCGCAAGGGGAGCCCGACCGCGCCGCCTCCACCCGGACCGGCAAGGCGGTGGGCGTGCCCGGCACGGTGCGCGGCCTCGCCGAGGCTCACAGGCGCTACGGTTCGGGCAAGCTCACGCTGGCCGACCTCATCGCCCCGGCGGAAAAGCTCGCCCGCGACGGCATCCCCGTCGAATCGGGGCTGGCCGATTCCCTGCCGCGGGCCTCCGGCCTGCTCGGGCAATGGCCGTCGAGCCGGGCGGTGTTCTTCGATGGCGACCACGTGCTCCCCCGCGGCGCGACGTTGCGCCAGACCGATCTGGCCGACACCCTGAAGGCGATCGCCGAGCGCGGACCGGACGCCTTCTACGTGGGGCCGATCGCCGACAAGATCGCCGCCTCCGTCCAGGGCGCGGGCGGGATCATGACCGCGGCCGACCTCGCCGCCTACCGGCCGGAGATCCGCATGCCGGTGCGCGGCACCTATCGCGGCTACGAGATCGTCTCGATGCCGCCGCCGAGTTCCGGCGGGGTGCATCTCATCGAGATCCTGAACATCCTGGAAGGCTACGACCTCGCCGGCATGGGCGCGGGCAGCGCGGGGGCGCTGCACACGCTCGCCGAGGCGATGAAGCCGGCCTATGCCGACCGCGCCACCTGGCTCGGCGACCCGTCGCGCACGCAGATTCCCGTCGCGGGGCTGACCGCCAAGCCCTATGCCGCCACCCTGCGCGAGAAGATCGATCCGGAGCGGGCGAAGACTGCCGCAGAAGTGCGCGCCGGCAACCCGCTGCCCTACGAATCCGACCAGACCACGCATTTCTCGGTGGTGGACGCGGAGGGGAACGCCGTCTCCAACACCTATACGCTCAACTTCTCCTACGGGATCGGACTGGTCGCCGAAGGGACGGGCGTGCTGCTCAACAACGAGATGGACGACTTCTCCGCCAAGACCGGCGCGCGCAACGCCTACGGCCTCGTCGGCGGCGAGGCCAACGCCGTGGCGCCGGGCGCGCGCCCGCTCTCCTCGATGACGCCCACCTTCGTGTTCCGGGACGGCCGGCTGTTTCTCGTCACCGGCAGTCCCGGCGGCAGCCGCATCATCACGACCACGCTTCAGGTCATCGTGAACGTGCTCGATTTCCGCATGAACCTCGCCCAGGCGGTCGCCGCGCCGCGCATCCACCACCAGTGGCAGCCCGACGTGCTGATGGCGGAAGAAGGCGTCTCGCCCGATACGCTGGCCCTGCTGCGGGCCAAGGGCCACACCGTAAAGGTCGGCGCGACCTCGGGCTCGGCCAATTCGGTGATGGCCGAGGATGGTCTGCTCGCCGGCGCCTCCGACCCGCGTCAGCGGGGGACGCTGGCCGAGGGGCCTTAGAGAAATCGCTTCGGCTGCCCTCGACCAGGGCTCTGCCCTGGACCCGCGAAAAGACTCGCCTTTTCGAAATCCGTTTTTTTGCGCGCCAGCCTTTCGATCGCCGCCAGCAATTCGGCGTCGGTGTCGGAGGGGCGCCCGAACAAGCGTGAGACCGCGACCGGCAGGCGCCACGCGGCGATGGCCTCCCGCGGCAGGCCGCTCGCCGTTCGGTAGGCGTGCACGTACCACGCCGCGATCAGCCGACGCGCCATCCGCACGGGGCGAAGCCGGCTGAACCAGGCCGGGCCGAGCCGGCCGTAGCGCAGCATCAGTTCGGAGCGGGCCACGTCGGCGGCCGGATCGCCCGCGGCGGCCTTCTGCCAATCGATCAGGCGGAGCCCGGCCGAGGTCGCGATCACGTTGCTGGGATGCACGTCGCCGTGACAGAGGCGGTCGCCCCTCGGAAGGCGGTCGAGGGCGGCGAGCGCCGCCTGCCGCAGGGGCTCCGGCACCCGTGCGCCCTCGATCTGGGCCCGGAGACCGTCATGCTGCGAGGGCAGGCCGGGGGCGGGACAGGCATGGATCGCGTGCTGAATCCGGGCCACGCGGCGCAGGGCCAGCAGCAGCCCGACCGGGTTGTAGGCATAGCGCACCGTCATCGGCGAACCATCGAGGCGCGCGAACAGGATCCCGGTGCGCTCGGCCCGTCGGATGATGCCGAGCGCCTTCGGCACCGGCAGGCCGAAACCATGGGCGAGGCGGCTCGCGGCCCACTCGTTCGCAACCACCTCCGGCTCGAAGGGCTGCCGGTAGAGCTTCACCACCCGGTCCGGCCCTGCGGCGAACACCTCGGAACTGCGGCCGGCCCCGATCCGATCCGGCACCGCGGCGGAAGGGGCCTGTCCAGGCAAGGACAGAGCACGGATCGACAGGGCACGGATCATGGCTGCGGCTCCGAGCACGCTCCGAGACAGGCTCGCTCACATGCGAACAAGCCCATCCGTCCCCCCTCGCTACCTTGATACAGCCAGGCTATTCGTCGACAAATCTCATTTGCTAATTCGAATAGGTGTCGGTTGCCGGCGTTCAGGATCGCCAGTTTCCAGTAACAAAAGTGATTTTCTATAATTATAATTACGAACACTAAGACAGCACCATATTGTATGCCGAGGATCTCCGCGGCCTGCCCTGCATCGATCACTGATCATGGCGCCAGGCGCTGAATCCTCCCGGATGAATGCCTTTCATCGGATCAGCGGCTGGCCGGAAAAGCGGTGGAGGCGGGTGCTACGCCGCGCGACGGGTTTCCTCGGCCCGGCGGTGGGCAAGCGCAGGCGCACACGGTAAAGGAGCGCCATCCTCACGCGGACCACCGATGCTCCTCTTCCGCTCGCTCGCCTTCAACCTCTCCTTCTACGTCGCGACGGGTCTGATCGCGATCCTGGGAAGTCCGGCGCTTGCCTGGCGCAAGGCCACGATCCGGGTGGCGCAGTTCTGGGGCCGCACGGTGGTGTTCCTGCTGCGCGTGATCGGCGGGACGCGGGTGGAGTTCCGCGGCCTGGAGAACATTCCGAAGGGCCCGCTGCTGGTCGCCGCCAAGCATCAATCCGCGCTGGAGACGCTGGCGCTCACGATTCCGTTCGATGATTTCGGCTACGTGCTCAAGCGCGAGCTGATGTGGATTCCGGTGGTCGGCTGGTACTTCGCCCGGGGTGGCATGGTGCCGATCGATCGCTCGAAGGGCACGAGGGCGATGGCGGCGATGAACAAGGCGGCGGCGCAGGCCATCCGCGACGGGCGCCAGCTCATCATCTTCCCCGAGGGCACCCGCCGCCCGGCCGGCGCCCCGCCCGCGTACAAGCAGGGCGCCTCCCACCTCTACGCCGCGCTGAACGTGCCCTGCCTGCCGGTGGCGCTGAACACCGGCCTCTACTGGCGCCGTCGCGGCTTTCGCCGCATGCCGGGCACGACGGTGATCGAGTTTCTGCCGGTCATCCCGCCGGGGCTGGCGCGTCCCGCCTTCCTCAAGGAGCTGCAGACCCGCATCGAGACGGCCTCCGACGCGCTGCTGGCGGAGGGCCGGGACGACCTCGCCCGCCACGGCCACCCGATCGCCGTGGCGATGGGCGGTTCGACGCCCGCACCGGAGACATCCGGGACGTTGTGAAAATCAGCCGACCGTGTCGGCGCGCGCGAACCGAGGCGCGATCGTACCCGTATCGTTGCCGTCGATGACCCAGGCGCGGAAGGCGGCGGGCTCGGCCTCGATCCAGCCGGATCGCCAATAGGCGCGGTCGAGAGGGAACACCGGCAGGCCGTGCCGGGCGCCGAGTTGCCAAGCCAGGGTCGATTTCTAGCTGCCCGGCGGCCAGAGGATCACCATTCGCCGGGGCGAAGGTCTCACCCCCGCCCGGCCCCGCGCCGCAGCAGGAACACGCCCTGCGCGCCGATCAGGTTCCAGAACCACCACGGCATCGAGAAGCGCATCGGCCGGCCCCGCGCGTCGAGGGCGGTGGCCTTCTCGATGCGGGCGCCGACATCCCGGCACAGGCCGACGAAGTCGCGGATCGTGCAGTGGTGGATGTTGGGAGTCTCGTACCACGTCTCCGGCATGATCTCGGTGACCGGCATCCGGCCGCGGAAGGCGAGTTCGGCCCGCACCCGCCAATGGCCGAAATTCGGGAACGAGATGATGACCTGCCGCCCGATCCGCAAAAGGTGCTCCAGCACGATGCGCGGGTTGCGGGTCGCCTGGATCGTCTGGGACAGGACCACGACGTCGAACGCGTCGTCGGGGTAGTTGGCGAGATCGGTGTCGGCGTCGCCCTGGATCACCGGCAGGCCGCGGGCGAGGCAGGCGTTGACGCCCTCGCGCGACAATTCGATGCCGCGGCCATCGACGCCGCGGCGGTCGCGCAGGAGCGCCAGCAGCGAGCCGTCGCCGCAGCCGATGTCGAGGACGCGCGCGCCCGGCGGCACGAGGCCGAGCACGACGATATGATCGACGCGCGCCGTGCCCTCGCCGCGGGGCAGCGCTTCGGCGGCCTCCCAGGGAACGCCGGAGGCGGCATCGGTGAAGCTCTCGCTCATCGTGTTCTACAATCCTCGCGCCCGGGCGGCAGCGTCGATGAAGCCCTTGGCGGCGGAGAACATCGCCGGCTCGTCGAGCAGGAAGGCGTCGTGGCCCTTGTCGCTCTCCACCTCGACGAAGGCGACGGGGGCGGCGACCGCATTCAGCGCGTGGACGATGGCGCGGGAATCGGCGGTCGGGAACAGCCAGTCCGAGGTAAAGGACATCACGCAGAAGCGGGTCTTCGAGCCGCGGAAGGCGTTGCCGAGCACGCCGCCATGGTCCTCGGCGAGGTCGAAATAGTCCATCGCCCGCGTCAGGTAGAGGTAGGCGTTGGCGTCGAACCGCTCGACGAAGCTGAGCCCCTGGTGGCGCAGATAGCTCTCGATCTGGAAGTCGGCATTGAAGGAGAAGGTCGGCGCCGCCCGGTTCTGCAGGCGGCGGCCGAACTTGCGGTGCAAGGCCGGCTCGGACAGGTAGGTAATGTGCGCGCCCATCCGCGCGACGCCGAGGCCCTTGGACGGCCGTGTGCCGGCCTCGAGATAGCGGCCCTCTTCCCAGGCCGGATCGGCCATGATCGCCTGCCGGCCGACCTCGTGGAAGGCGATGTTCTGGGCCGAGTGCCGCGCGCCGGTGGCGATGGGCATGGCGGCAAACACCCGCTCGGGGAAGAGCGAGGCCCATTGTAGCACCTGCATCCCGCCCATCGAGCCGCCGATACAGAGGAACAGGTCGGAGATGCCGAGCCGGTCGAGCAGCATCGCCTGCGCGCGGACCATGTCGCGGATTGTTACCAGCGGGAAGTCGAGCCCGTAGGGACGCCCCGTCTCGGGGTTGAGCGAGGCGGGCCCGGTCGAGCCCATGCAGGAGCCGATGACGTTCGAGCAGACGACGAAGTAACGGTTGGTATCGACTGGCTTGCCCGGACCGACCAGCGTCTCCCACCAGCCGGGCTTGCCCGTCACGGGGTGGGGCTGCGCGAAATGCTGGTCGCCGGTGAGCGCGTGGCAGATCAGCACCGCGTTGGACCGCGCCGCGTTGAGGGTGCCGGCCGTCTGGTAGGCGATCTGGAACGGGCCGAGGCGGGCGCCGGAATCCATCGCGAGCGGTTCGTCGGCGGAAAACAGCATCACCGGGCTGCGCGGGTCGGATGCCGGCGAAGCCTCGTAGACCGCACGGCGCGCATCGTCCCGCTGGACGCTCTCAGCGCCGCGCTCGGCGTTCTGGGTGAGGGTGGAATCCATCGCGTGTCCCGGGTGCCGGCCCTGGAACCGGTCCCAAGCGGCCCGGCACCGACGGTCCCGCCGATCTTGAGGGCGGGCGGGTGAGACGATGCACCCGCGAGCATGGCTTGAGGGCCTGATTGGGAGCCTGTCTTGGCCGGCTGATCATTGGAGGTAATGTGCGCATCCCCGAGCGTCAACGCGGCACGGAGGGCGGATCCGGGACAACCGGGCGAAGAGACTCGCCAAGGCTGTGCCGGTAGCGCCGAGACCGGACCGGCCTGCGGCGGTTCGTCTTCGCGGCGGCCCTACCGGTTTCGTGCTATCGATTGCGCGCGATTGATCATCCTCGTCACGTCGCTGGCATCGGGGGAGCCCGTCTTCCTTCGGAGCCGGCGGACCGCAGCCCATCGGAGTCCTCGCGCATGAACCGCCGCCAGACCTTGCGTGCCGGAGCCTCGCTGCTGGGCCTCCTTGCGGCCTCCCGCCTGACATCCGCGATGGCCGGCCCCGCCTCCGCAGCAGGCTTCGAGGTCGAGAAATCCGAGGCCGAGTGGCGCGCGCGGCTCTCTCCCGCCGCCTACCAGGTGCTGCGCGAGCACGGCACCGAGCGGGCCTATACGAGCCCGCTCAACGGCGAGAAGCGTCCGGGCCGCTTCGTCTGCGCCGGCTGCGACCTGCCGCTGTTCTCGTCGAAGACCAAGTTCGAGAGCGGCACCGGCTGGCCGAGCTTCTTCGAAACGCTGCCCGGCGC
Source organism: Methylorubrum extorquens (assembly GCA_900234795.1). NCBI lineage: Bacteria > Pseudomonadati > Pseudomonadota > Alphaproteobacteria > Hyphomicrobiales > Methylobacteriaceae > Methylorubrum > Methylorubrum extorquens. Next base: position 3,943,692 of record LT962688.1, on the reverse strand, counting down.
GGTCGGCACGCAGGTCGACAGCGCCTACGGCATGCGGCGCACGGAGGTGCATTGCCGCCGCTGCGGCGGCCATCTCGGCCACGTCTTCGAGGACGGCCCGAAGCCAACCGGCCTGCGCTACTGCATGAACGGCGTGTCCCTGCGCTTCGAGCCCGCCGCCGACGGCCCGGCCTGAGACGATGGTCTAGCCCTCTGTTTTCGCATCATCTTTTCTCCGAAAGCCGGAGGCCACCTTTCGGGATGATGCTTTGGAAGGATTCAGGATCATGACCCGCGAACGCTTCCGTCCCCGCACATCCCGCCTTGTCGGCGGCCTGGCTGGCCTCGCCCTGCTTGCCGGCGCGGCTCTGCCCCTGGCGCCCGCCTCTGCGGAGGAGGGTGGGCAACGCCTGCCCGAGGCGGCGATGACCGCCAAGGAGGGGTCGGGCCTGCGCACGGCGACCTTCGCGGGCGGCTGCTTCTGGGGCGTGCAGGGCGTGTTCCAGCACGTGAAAGGCGTGACGAACGCGGTCTCGGGCTATGCCGGCGGCACCCGGGCGAGCGCCCGCTACGACGAGGTCGGTACCGGCCGTACCGCGCATGCGGAAGCGGTGCAGGTCACCTACGATCCGGCTTTGGTCCGCTACGACGAGCTGCTGCAGATCTTCTTCTCGGTGGCGCTCGACCCGACCGAGGTGAACCGGCAGGGCCCCGATACCGGCCCGCAATACCGCTCGGCGCTGTTCCCCACGGATGCGGAGCAGGCCACGGTCGCCAAGGCCTATATCGCTCAGCTCGACGGGACGAAGGTCTTCTCGAAGCCCATCGCTACCAAGGTCGAGAGCGGCGCCTTCTACCCGGCGGAAGACTATCACCAGGACTACATGACGCTTCACCCGACCAACAGCTACATCGCCGTCAACGACGCGCCGAAGCTGCGGGATCTGAAGGCGCTGTTCCCCGAACGGGCGAACGCGCAGCCGGTGCTGGTGGGCCGCCCGCCGGCTTGAGGCGACTTTCTCCCCTCCCCACGAGAGGGAAGGGGAAGAGAAGGATTACTCCTTCTCGGGCGCGATCTGCTCCAAGCCGCCGACATGGCGCTGGGCGTAGAGCGGCAGGCCGATCTGGCCGATCAGGTCGAGCTGGGTCTCGAGGAAGTCGATATGGCCTTCCTCGTCCTCGGCCAGATCCTCGAACAGCCGCTTGGAGACGCGGTCATTGATCGAGTCGCAGTACTTGGCGGCTTCGAGATAGAGCGAGCGCGCCTCGTTCTCGGCGGCGAGGTCGCACTCGATGATCTCCTGAACGTTCTGGCCGATGCGCAGGGGATCGAGTTCCTGCAGGTTCGGAAAGCCGTCGAGGAACAGGATCCGGTCGATGAACCGATCCGCGTGGTTCATCTCTTCGATGGATTCCTTGCGCCAGAATTTGGCGAGATCGACGTAGCCCCAATCGTTCAGCAGGCGGAAGTGCAGCCAGTACTGGCTGACCGCCGTCAGCTCGCTGCGCAAGCCGCGGTTGAGATACTCGATGACCTTAGCGTCGCCCTTCATTCACCTCTCTCCTCGTGAGGCGTCGGGACGAATGATCGTCTCAGGCTGCGACGCCCTCTGGCTCCCTTGTAGTTTGGAATGATCCCAAACTGCAAGACGCTTCACAGGCCGTCGAGCAGGCATGTGCACTGCCATGCGCGGCGGTGTGCGCCTGCGCTTCGTCCAAGGCGTTGCGCAGGATCGAGCGGATGGTGCGCGCACAGCGTCCACATTTCGGACTGCAGCCGAGACAGCCATAGACCTGGGCCGGGGTGCGGGGACAGCCCGGACCCGGCTGCAGGCACGCGCGCACCTGTCCGTCGGAGAGGACGTTGCAAGAGCAGACAATCATGCGGGATCGCAACCTGTCGTGCCTGTCGGGGAAGCCCGGCCCGCGAGAGCCGCGCAGCCTGAAGCCTCCGATCATTCGCGCCGCTCAAGGCCACCGGAAACCGGCCGATTTGAGGCAAACGCAGATTAGAATGATTGAAAACTTCAAGCTTTTCAGGACTTTAGCCGCCGATCCGGATTCTGGCAACTCCTGACGGGCACGATTGAATGCGACACGAGCCTTCGTCGCGCCCGGCCTCGCGGCGCCACGGGATCGTCATCTGCCCGGGCACATTCGAGCGAACGCCTTCGCCGAAAACGCAAAATTCGGCTGCCAAATTCTGAAGCCGCCGGTCGTGCGGCTCAATGCGCCATCAGCACCGGCACGGTCGCGTGCGACAGGATGTGGCTGGTCGGCCCGCCGAAGATCATCTGGCGCAGGCGGCTCTGGGTGTAGGCGCCCTTGATCAGAAGGTCGCAGCCGAACGATTCTGCGGTGTCGAGGTAGAGTTCGCCAGGGGTGCGGCGACCGGCCGGCAGCGCCTTGTGGGCGGCCTCGATGCCTTCGCACGCGAGCGAGCGCGCCACGTCCTCCGCGCTCGGGCCCGGCACCATGCCGCCCTCGGCGCTGACCACGAGCACCCGCCGGGCGCGGCGCAGGAAGGGCATGGCGAAGGCGAGGGCTCTGGCCGTCTCGGTCGAGCCGTTCCAGGCGATCAGGACCGCCTCGCCGAGGCAGGCCGGCGCGACCGGCGGCGCAAGCAGGATCGGGCGCCCGCTCTCGAACAGGGCGGTCTCGAAGGTGGTCATGCGCGGCGACCCGTCATCGGCACCGGGGCGCCCGACGACGGTCGCCGAGAACAGCCGCGCATACTGGCCGAGGAAGGCATCGCCCGGCGGCACGTCGGGCTGCCAGCGGTAGCGCGGGCCGGCATTGGCCACCGCATCCGGGGCGCAGGAGGCGCCGGGCTCGCGCCGAGGCAGGCCAGCCGCCTCCATCGCCGCCACGAAGCGCTGGCCCGCATCCTGCGCCTCGGCCTGGTCGGCCTCCTCGTCGCGCAGCCACGTCATGCCGCCGACCATGTCCACGGGCACGTATTCGGCGAGCGCCGGGCGCAGGGCCACGCCCTCGATCAGGCTGCCGAAGCGCCGCGCCACCAGCACCGCCGTGGCGAAGACGGAGGGCAGGGCGTCGTGGAGGGTGACCGGAACGAGCAGGGTCTTCATGGCCGGCCTCCGCGGCGTGCGAGGAATGAGAGGGACGTGACGGCCGGAGGCTAGTGCGAAACGGGGTTCGGGAAAACCGCCCATGACGTCGTCATCCCGCTGTCATCCCCGCCTCATCTCTCGGGCGTCACGGCGCTTTTCGACATCTCGACGGCGGGTGTGGGGTCGAGCCCGCGGCGGACGAGGCGGGTCAGAGGCCGCTCGACCAACCGGTGGACGAGGAGCGCGGCCGGCAGGGTCAGCGCGACCATCACGACGAGGCTCGGCCAGGGTCCGAGCAGCGGCGCGAGGCCGGTGCGCAGCAGCCCCTCGCGGACCGCCCGCAGCACGAACGGATGGATCAGGTAGAGGGCGTAGGAGGCATCGCCCAGCCGCTCGGCCGCGCCGAGAAACCAGGCGCCGATCCCGCCGCGCACAGCCTCGGGCCGGTCCCGGCCGAGGACCGCCGCCGCCACGAGGAACGCGGCGGGCAGGCCCCAGCCGAGCAAGCGGGCAAACGGCTCGGCGGACAGGTTTGCATTGGCGGCAAGCCCGAACAGTCCCGCCACGGCGAGCGCGATCCGAACCGGCGAACCCAGGCGCAGCCCCTCGGCCCGCAGGAGCGCGAGCCCGGCGCCGAGCGCGAATTCGAGGACGATCGGATCGGACCAGAAGGCGAGGGGGACCGGTGGCGCGGGCATCAGCCGCCCGAAGAGAGCCAGGAGCACCAGGGCGCCGGCGAGCCACGCCACCGCCCCGCGCCGCGAGAAGCCAAGGCCGAGGGCGAAGAGGGCGTAGAAGGCCATCTCGTAGTTCAGGGTCCAGCCCAGGCCGTAGAGCGGCAGCACCGCCCCGTCGGGCCGGGCCATCGGCCAGAACAGGAACGAGGCGAGGATGCGTGCGACGTCGGGCGCGCCGCCCTCGCCGCTGAGCAGAGCCGGCGCTGCGAGGCCGACGGCAAGGTAGAGCCCGGTCACCAACCAATAGAGCGGGACGAGGCGGGCGATGCGGTGGGCGGCAAAGCGGCTCCGCGCTCCGGGGCGCCCGTAGAGCGGTGCCGCCGCGTGGACGATGATGAAGCCGGAGATGACAAAGAAGATGTCGACGCCCGCCGGCCAGGGCAGACCGTGGCGCGCGACAAAGTCAGTTCCCGTCCGCCCGGCCAGGGCCGCAGCCTCGTTCTGCGCGTGGTGAGCGACCACCATCAGCGCGGCCAGGGCCCGTAGCCCTTGCACCAGAACCAGTTTTCCCCGGATGGGGTCGGAATGAAAAAGCTTATTCAAATTTCGGGAACCACCGTGGAAGGTCGTCGTTGTCGCGTCGAAGTGATCTTCACGGCCTTGACCGTTTCATCCGGTTTCTGAGGCCAGTTTGTATGTCGAAAATCCGATATTTGAGGTTTGGTATGCTGAAGAAATACGCTGCTGCGTCCGCACTCGTCGTCGCCATGGCGACCCCCGCCTTCGCCCAGGTCGGAGGCGATTTCCGCCTGGACGCCATGCAGGCAAATGCCTTCGAGATCCAGTCCGCCCAAATCGCGCTTCAGAAGAGCCGCAACCCGTCGGTGCGGGCCTATGCCCGTGAGGCGCTTCGTGACCATCAGGCCGCCAACGTCGCCCTGGCCGGCGGCGAGCGCAACTACATGGCCGCCCGTCAGGCCGGCCCAGGCGGTCTCGTCGGCGGCCTGGTCGAGGCTCCGCTCGCCATTGCCGGCGGTGCGGTCGGTGCGGCCACCGGCGTCGCGACCGGCGTGGTCGGCGGCACCCTGCAGGGCGGCCCGGTCGGCGCGCTCGAAGGTGCCGGCACCGGTCTGAGCCGCGGCGCTGCCGCCGGCGCACAGGCCTTCGACGTCGACAGCACCGCGGGCACCACCGTGGTGCCGCCGAACCCGCAGCAGCAGCAGATGCTGGCCGAGCTGAACGCCACCCCGCCCGGCGCCCGCTTCGACCGTGTCTACGGGCAGCAGCAGGTGATGGCGCACCAGATGTCGATCAGCATGGCGCAGTCCTACGCCCAGTCCGGCCCGAACCCGGCCCTGCGCAACTACGCCCAGCAGGCCCTGCCGGTGCTCCAGCAGCACTACGCCCACGCCCAGCGCCTTCCCGGCGCCCGCTAAGGCGGCCTATCGCAGCCCGGCCTAGTACGAACCAGACTGATACGAATGTCGGGAAGCGGCGGACCTTCGGGTCCGCCGCTTCTTTTCGTTTGCCGGATCGGAAATCCATCCCTTCTAGCGATCGCCCCGCGCATGCCGCCGCGAGCGGTGGGCGAACAGCACCGCAAGCGCCCGGATGAACCCCGGCGCAGCGGGCAGGCCGGGACGGCCATAGCCGGGCCGTCACGCTCGCTTCGTTCCCCGGAAAAGCCCGCGCCGTTGGGCCGGAGTCGCGTTTTAGAACAGAGCGAGCTGATCCCCCGCTCTTTCCGGCCGGCGGAACAGCTCCGTCGTCTGGCGCACGGGCTCTTCCGGATAGCCGAGGCGGCGCTTGGCCAGGGCGAAGCGGCGGCGGATCAGGTCGGCATAGGGGCCCTGGCCGATCATGCGGGTGCCGAAGGCGGCATCGTAGGTTTTGCCGCCGCGCGCCCCGCTCAGCAGGGAGAAGACGTGCGCCTTGCGCCCCGGATAATGCTCCGAGAACCAGTCGCCGACCAGCTCATCGAGTTCGTGCGGCAGGCGCAGCAGAACGTAGTTGGCCTCCCGCGCCCCCGCCGTCCGGGCCGCTTCGAGAATCGCTTCGATCTCGTGATCGTTAAGCGAGGGGATGATGGGCGCGGCGATCGCCATCACCGGCACGCCCGCCTCGCTCAAAGCGCGGATCGCCTCCAGGCGCTTGCGCGGATGCGGCGCGCGCGGCTCCATGCGACGGGCGAGATCCGGGTCGAGAGTGGTCACGGAGATCGCCACCTTCACGAGGTTCTGCGCCGCCATCGCGGCGAGGAGATCGCGGTCGCGCAGGATCAGGTTCGACTTCGTGACGATGCCGACGGGATGGCGGAAGCGGGCCAGCACCTCCAGCACGGCGCGAGTGATGCCGTGCGTGCGCTCGATCGGCTGGTAGGGGTCGGTCGCGGTGCCGAGCGCGATGGTCCCCGGCTGGTAGCCCGGCGCCGACAGCTCGCGCTCCAGCAGGGCCGCCGCATCGGGTTTGGAAAACAGCCGCGTCTCAAAATCGAGCCCCGGCGAGAGCCCGACATAGCCGTGGTTCGGCCGGGCGAAGCAGTAGACGCAGCCGTGCTCGCAGCCGCGATACGGATTGATCGACCGGTCGAACGAGATGTCCGGCGAGGCGTTGCGGGTGATGATGTGGCGGGCGCGTTCCGGCGTCACCTCCGTGCGCCGGACACGCTCCGCCTCTTCCGGCCAGCCATCGTCGAAGGTCTCGTGCCGGGTCGCCTCGAAGCGCCCCTCCGGGTTGGCAGTCGCCCCGCGACCGCGCCGCGCCTCCGGCGCGACCCGGGAGCCGTCGTGTGAGAAGCCGCCCGGTTTACCCCGAAGCGGCGTCTGTCCGTTCCCCACCCCGAGCCCCACCGTCTGCCACGCTCGCGTTCGTCTTAAGAACATAGAGCGAACATGGAAAGCGGGGATGCACAAGTTTCGTGCAGGTGCGGGCTTTGTCCGTCCTCCGGGGCCGTCGAAGGCCGGGACAGCGCAAGGAGTGCTTTGCCAGGACGGAAAATCGGGTATTCGCCCCCGCATGATCTCCGGCCTCATCCACGTGGCGCGATCCGCCGACCCCGCTGCGATCGAGTGCCTCGCCGACACGCTGAGCGCACTCGTCGCGGGCGTGGCGGCCGGGCTCGTGGGCGATGCGGTGATCGTGACGGCTCAGGCCTGCCCCGCGCTGGAGACGGTGGCCGAGGGGAGCGGCGCGACCCTGGTGGTGCGCCCGCCCGGCGCCAACCCATGGGGCGCGGGCGCGCGGGTGGCGCGGCGCGAGTGGTTGCTGTGCCTGGAGCCCGGCGACATCCCGGCGGAGGGCTGGATCCGCAGCCTCGACCGCTTCGTCGGCACGGCGCGGCCGGACATGGCGCTCGGCCGGATGCGGCGGGCGCACAGTGCGCTACCGGCTCGGATCGTCGCGCGAGGGGAGGGCGTCGTCGGCGCGCGCGGATTGCGGGCGGGCGATGTGGTGCGGCGGGAGCGGGTGCTCGCGGGCCTGCCGTTCTCGCCCCGCCTCAAGGTGCGGATGCTGACGGCCCGGCTCGACCGCGCCTGAGTCCCACGACCCGCAGCGTCCTGGCGAAAACGTCAGCTCACCCGGAACCACGTCGGGGCTGCGCGCATCAACACCACGAGCGCGGTCGCCACCAGGGCGGCCCCCAAGGTGATCTCGGCTGAATGCGCGTAGCCGGACCGTTCCAGGACGGTGGCGGCCGAGGCGATGGTGAGGCCGATACCGGCCGGAGCGAGGCAGCTGGGCAAGGCGTTCATGCGCCGACCCTAGACGCGATCGCTTGCGCGAGCGTTACGCCGCGCCGCCCCGCTTCGTCGGCAATCCGTGAGGATGCGGCGAGGCCGGAATGAAGCGGCGCCGGAATGCGAAAAAGCCGCCCCGATGCCGGAGCGGCCCTGCCGCATCGCTTCCAAGGAAGCGGACGATTCGTGTCGCGCCCCCGGTTGCACCGACGCGGCCCGAAGGCGGTCGGCGTCCGGGAGCTTGGCGAGACCGCCTTACTTGATCTTGGCTTCCTTGAACTCGACGTGCTTGCGCGCGACCGGGTCATACTTCTTCATGACCATCTTCTCGGTCTGCGTGCGGGAGTTCTTCTTCGTGACGTAGAAGTAGCCCGTGTCGGCGGTCGAGACGAGGCGGATCTTGACGGTAACGGCCTTGGCCATGGCGTGGCGCTCCTAAAGCGGGTCGAGGGGCGATTCGCTGGTGGCGGCGCCAGCGCGGGCGAAACGCAAAAGGCCGGGAAGCCCCGGCCGAATTCCGGCGCGGTCAATGCCCGATGGGGGGCGTTTCGTCAAGCCACGGACCGTACGACCCACTCACCGCGGCGGGTAGGTGTGCCCCTCGGCCGGGAAGCGGCCCGCCTGCACCTCGTCGGCATAGGCGCGCACGGCCTCCTCGATATGGGCGCGCAGCGAGCCGTAGCTCTTGACGAAGCGCGGCACCCGATCGCTCAGGCCCAGCATGTCTTCGAGCACGAGGATCTGCCCGTCGCAGGCGGCGGTCGCACCGATGCCGATGGTCGCTGCGCGGATCGCGGGGTCGGTGGCGATGGCCCGCGCCACCGGCTCGACGATGCCCTCCAGCACGATGGCGAAGGCGCCCGCATCGCTGATCGCGCGGGCATCGGCCCGCAGGCGGTCCTCGTCGCCGGCCCCGTGCCCCTGCACCTTGAAGCCGCCCATCGTGTTCACCGATTGGGGGGTGAGGCCGATATGGCCCATCACCGGCACGCCCCGCTCGGTCAGGAACGCGACCGTCTCGGCAAAGCGCGCCCCGCCCTCCAGCTTGATCGCCCCGGCCCCCGTCTCCTTGAGGACGCGGGCGGCGTTGAGGAAGGCCTGCTCGCGGCTCGCCTCGTAGGAGCCGAACGGCATGTCGACCACGACCAGGGCACGGGAGGTGCCGCGCATCACGGCCTGGGCCTGGAGGATCATCATCTCCAGGGTCACCGGCAGGGTCGATTCCATGCCGTGCATGACCATGCCGAGGGAATCACCCACCAGCACGAAGTCGCAATAGGCATCGACGATGCCCGCGGTGTGGGCGTGATAGGCGGTGAGCGAAATGATCTTGCGCCCCTCGGCCTTGCGCTTGATCAGATCGACCGCCTGGAGACGACGCGTTTGAACGACCTGCGACATGGCTCGTGATCCGGAGTCTGGCGTTCCCGGGGGCGCCCGTCGGATCGGGCGCGGCGTGCGGAACGCCTCTATAAGCCCGTTCGCGCCGCCCCGCAGGAGGTCATTGGGTCGGTTCCGGTGGATCGGATGCGAAGTGTCACGACGAAAAGGATCGCCCGGAGGGGCCTGCCTTCTCCTGCGGCGTTCCGGCGCCGTCACGCGACGGCCGCCGAAAGCGGCGGCCGGACATCAACGTGAAATGCGCTTCGGTCGCCCTGCTCGCCCTTTTCGGGCGTTTCCTCCCTAGACTTCAGGCCGCCTCCGGGCTTGCCGTTTTTCCGCCACATCTCAGCCGGTGTCAATGGTATAGCCTGAAGATCGAGGCGATTGAGATTGCTGGAAATTTAGACTCCTGAGCACACTTGGCCGAATCATGGCGAAAACGTGTCAGAGCGCTTTTTCGAGGAGCTGTTCGATCCATTCGGGCTGGGTCTCGCCGACCGAGCGGGCAACCTCGGTGCCGCCCTTGTAGACGATGAGCGTGCTCTGCATCTGCGCCCCGAACCGGCGCACGAGGTCGCGCTGAGCGTCGAAGTCGATCGTGAAGACGGCAAGCGTCTTGAAGCGCGGGTCGGCGGAGAGCGCGGCCAGGATCGGCTTCTGCGCGCGGCAGATCGGGCACCACGGCGCGGAGATCTGCACGAGGATCGGCCGCCCCGCCGCCTGCGCCGCCTCGAAGGCGCTCTGGTCGTAGGCGGTGGAATCGGCGGCCTGTCCGGCGCCGGGCCGACCGCCGGCCAGGAGGGCCGCCGCGAGGACGAGAACGTGCCGGCGGTTCGTCATCGGTGTCCTCCCGGCATCTCGTTCACATGCTCAGCGCTGGGGCGCGCGCGCGCTGTCCGCGTGCGTCCAGGCCGGATCGGGCTTGGCGACGGCGGTGTCGTGATCGTCCTGCCAACCCTCGACGCCGGGGGGGAACCAGTGGACGCGGCTGTAGCCGGCCGCCACCAGCCGCTTGCCGGCGTTCCAGCTCCCCCAGCATTCCGGCCGGCAGAAGGTCACGACGGGCTTGGCCCGGTCGCCGCCGGTCAGCTCGGCGACCCGCCGCAGGAAGGCCTCCTCCTTCTCCGGCGCCAGCGGTGCGCCGCCCGCGCCCGGCATCCAGACCGCGCCGGGAAGCGAGCGGTGCGTCGGCAGCCAGGGCCGGTCGGCGGGCAGGCCCTCGGGCCGGCGGTCGGCCAGCACCACATCGATGAGGACCGGCCCCTCCGGGAGAAGCTTTTCGAGCCCCTTGAGGTCGATGACCGTCGCCCCCTTGAGCGTCGCCGGGGTGTAGCCCTTCGGCGGTCCGGTATAGAGCCCCTCCGGCTCCGGCACGTTGACCGGCGAGTCGGCCGGACCGGCCGCGCCCAGCATCAAGCCGAGGGCGGCGAACGCCGCATGTCTCGCGATCACCCGCATGCTTCTCCCCATCGGCGTCAGTTGCTCGCGGACGGAACCGGGAAGGACTGCGCCCAGCGCCCCTCTTGGTTGTCCGCAGCCGTGACCTTGAGCGCACCCTGCCCCTCGGGCTTGAAGGCGAAGTTGATGACCGGGTTCGAGGCGATGGAGATGTCGCCGTCGAGGCTGAACACGAGTTTGTCGCCGTAGGTCACGTCGAGCTTCTGGATGTAGCGGGCCGGGGTGTAGTCGCGGGTGAGCTGGTTCATCTGCATCCCCGAGAAGTTCGGGTGGCGCACCATCAGCGTCGCCTCGGCCGGCTTGCCGGGCTGGACGTCGCCGACGAACTTCATGCGCATCTCGCCCATGCCCTTCATCGCCTCCTCGTCGCTCATGCCCATCGGCGCCGAGCAGCCGCCGGAGGCTTTGACGAACTTGGCCGATTCGAGGAGCCGCCCGTCCTTGGTTTCCACCACCGCGTGGACGTTGGTGTAGTTGTTCACCCGCACCCGCATCTTGATCTCGCCCGGGTCCGCGGCCGGGCCGAAGGTGAAGTGCGCCGCGTAGGGCGACGGGTTGTCGTCGATGATGAAGTAGAGGCCCTTCACGCTGTCCTTGTTGGCGAGCGTCAGGCCGATCGGCACCAGGGCGGCGTCGAGGGCGCGGGCGGGCGCGTCGATGGTCACGGCGCTCTCGCTGGCCTCGACTTTCCGGTCACCGAAGATCGACGTCTTGATCTCGGTCCAGCGGGCTGCGCGCTCCTCGTCGGTGTCGGTGGCGCCGGCCAGCACCGGAGCGGGCGCGAGCGCCGCTGCGGAGAGCGTCAGGCTGAGGGCAAGCATCAGGCGTTTCATGGCGCATTTCCTTCCCGGAAGCCCCCGAGACGGGGGCGAACTTATTCCCACTCGAGTTCTTGGTAGGCCTGGGTGACGTTGCGGCCGTTATAGGTGTCGAACAGCGCCCAATGGTCTTTCTCCCCCAGCGCAACGGTCCGAGCCGCGGTCTCGATCGGCACGCTGGACGCCACCGCCTTGCGGGTTTCGTCGCGCAGTGCCGAGAGATAACGCGCGAGGTCGGCCATCGCCGGCGCGAACGCCACCCGCGTCGGGCCGTGGCCCGGCACGGCGTCGGTGGCGCCCACCGCCTTCAGCCGCTCGATCTCCTTGAACCAGCCGAGCAGGCTGCCGTCGAGCGAGGGGATTCGCCCGACGAAGAGCAGGTCGGCCGGGAACAGCAGCCCACTGCCGGTGTCGAGCATCGACAGGTCGCAAGCCGTATGCGCGTTGCCGTGGGCGGTGAGCCGGAGGGTGCGGTCGCCGAGATCGATCTCGGCGACCCCCTTCACCTCCATCGTCGGGTAGACCACTTCTCCCGCCTTCTCCTCGCCGAGGATCTCGGCGAGCCGCTGGCGGTAGAACGCGCCCCGCGCATCGAGGGCGCCGCGCAGACCGGCATGTCCGACGAAGGTCGGGTTGTCGCCGCGGAAGGCGGCAGCGCCGAAGACATGATCGGGATGCACGTGGGTGAGCATCACGTAGCGGACCGGCTTGTCGGTGCGCCGGGCGATCTCCCGGCGCAGCCACTGCCCGTCGGCGAGGCTGCCGCCGGATTCGGTGACGAGCACCCCGTCCCGCCCGATGATGAAACCGATATTGGCGATACCGTCGGCGTTCTCCGGCGTCGCCTCGGCATCGGGCCCGCGCCGGATGAAGGTGCCGGGTGCGACCTCCTCCATCGTCATGGCATCGACGGCAAAGCCCGCCCGCGGCAGGCAGCACAGGCAGAACCCGCCGAACAGAGCCGCGCGACGTGTGACGGGGGCGCTCAACACCCGCCTCCGCCGGCCTCGTCACCTGGGCACATCCGTGCCGCCATCGACCGCTTCCTCCCGGTGAATTTATCGATATAGTGCAACCCATCTAGTAGGTAGATTTTTGAGCCGTCAAGTGCCACCATCGCGAACGGGCGGAGCCGTCGCGAGCACGTGATCGGCCCGATACGAACGGATGGATGATGAGAGACACGCGCGCATCGCTCCTCAGCGAGGCCGAGATTTTGGTGCGCGGCCGGGGCTATTCCGGATTCAGCTACGCCGACCTCGCCGAAGCGGTCGGCATCCGCAAGGCGAGCATCCACCACCATTTCCGCACCAAGGAAGCGCTCGCCCAGGCGCTGATCGAGGCCTACGACGCGCGCTACGACGCGGCGCTCGACGACATCTCCGGCCAGACCGCCGACGGGGTCGCCCGGATCGAGGCCTATGGCCGGCTCTATCTCGGCGGGGTCGAGCGCGGGCTCGGCTGCCTGTGCGCGGCGCTCGCGGTCGAGCTGGAGACGCTGCCCGAGGCCCTGCGCCGCGCCATCACCGCCTTCTTCGAGAAGCACATCGCCTGGCTCGCCGGCGTGATCGAGGAGGGTCAGATCTCCGGCAGCGTCCGCGCCGGCCTCGACCCGCAGGCCCATGCCCGGATGATCGTGGCGACGCTGGAGGGTTCGCTGCTGCTGGAGCGGTTCCTTGCCGGGACGGAGGGGTTCGGGCGGACGCTGGCGGCCCTCAGCGAGGGGCTGCGGCCGGTCCGTACGAACGGCGGAGCCTGACAAGAAGCAGCGTTGCAACGGAGCGGTCTTTCATGGACGCCCGTTGATACAATATAACAGCCTGACGTTCCGTCACCGCGCAATCGACCCAGGCCTTCCATGTCCGATGCTTCCCCCCTCGCCGCCTCCCAGAAAATCCCGGTGACCGTGCTCACCGGCTATCTCGGGGCCGGTAAGACGACGCTGCTCAACCGCATCCTCACCGAACAGCACGGCAAGCGCTACGCCGTGATCGTCAACGAGTTCGGCGAGATCGGCATCGACAACGACCTCGTGGTCGGGGCCGACGAGGAAGTGTTCGAGATGAACAACGGCTGCGTCTGCTGCACCGTGCGCGGCGACCTGATCCGCATCATGGACGGGCTGGTGAAGCGCCGCGGCAAGTTCGACGCGATCATCGTCGAGACCACCGGGCTCGCCGACCCGGCCCCCGTGGCCCAGACCTTCTTCGTCGATCAGGATGTCGGCGAGGCCGCCCGGCTCGACGCGGTGGTGACGGTGGCCGACGCCAAGTGGCTCACCGACCGGCTCGCCGACGCGCCCGAGGCCAAGAACCAGATCGCCTTCGCCGACGTGATCCTGCTCAACAAGTCCGACCTCGTCTCAGGGGCAGACCTCGACCGGGTCGAGGGCCAGATCCGCGCGATCAACCCCTGGGCCAAGATCCATCGCACCGAGCGCTGCGCGATCCCGCTCGATCAGGTACTCGACCGCAACGCCTTCGACCTCGCGCGCATCCTCGACGTGGAGCCCGACTTCCTGGAGGAGGGCCACCACCATCACCACGACGAGCAGATGCAGTCGGTCTCCGCCAAGATCGGCGGCCCGGTCGATCCGGAGAAGTTCATGCCCTGGATCTCGAACCTGACCCAGGTTCAGGGGCCGGACATCCTGCGCTGCAAGGGCATCGTCGCCTTTCCCGACGAGCCCAAGCGCTTCGTTTTCCAGGGCGTTCACATGATCCTCGACGGCGACGTCCAGGGGGATTGGGGCGCCGACGAGCCGCGCGTCTCCCGCGTCGTCTTCATCGGCCGCAACCTCGATCCGGAAGCGATCCGCGAAGGCTTTTTCGCCTGCAAGGTCTAGAGCCGTATCCGGCCGGATGGCATCAGGCCGGCGGCTCTCGGTCCCTGTTTTGACGCGGATTCCGACGAACCGGCGGCCACTTCGTCGGAATGCGCTCCAGGGTGACGCGCCACCGGTCGGAAACCGCGCACGAAAAAGGGCCACCCTCGCGGGCGGCCCTTTCTTCTTACCGATCTCCGAGCCGGCCTGCCGGCCGGATCGATTCGATCAGGGGGGAAGGGTTCGGCGTCAGAGGTTGAGCAACACGTTCGCGGAACCGATCACGGTGGTCGCGAGGCCGAGCGCGAGCGCACCGATCATCCCGTAAGAAAACGCCTGCATCATCCGCATCTGTCGAAATCCTCCATTCGTATCCAATCGAAATGCTCATCGCCGATGCCGGTGCGGCGAGACGGAGAGCGTAAGAATAAGGCCTGAGAGATCATGCCCGATCCGGCCGGATCGGGCCGGGACTCAGCAGCGGTTGCCGCCCGTGGTCTGGCCGTACTGCTTGACCGGGAAGTTCTGCTGGTTGGCGTTGCCTTCCGCGGCCGAGTTCATCGGGCAGGCCGCGTAGGACGGGCCATCATGGACGCCGAGGGAGCCGGTCCAGCCGGACGTCATCGGGATCGGGCGGGCATGGCTTTGGCTGAAGGCCAGAGCCGACGTGACCGGGGCGACACCCAGGACAATGGCGGCGACGGCAGCAGCGATACGAGTGTTCATCAATCTCTCCAACAATCAATCTCGGGATAGTCTGGCGATCCAGACCTTCCTTTTCTTCGGTAAGTTGAATATGGGGAGTGGTTGTCCTCAGTGACGTGCCGTGGCGCACGCGGTGAGACGGAACAACTGCGCGGCTGACTTTTTTGGCGCGGTCCCGGCAAAGTCGAGACCGATCCGATCTGGATGAAAATTACCGCTAGATCGCCCCTCTTCGAGTAGAACTATTATTCAAGAAGACAGCATTGGCACATCAGCCGTCGCGATGTGTCCGCGATGGTCGAGCGCGCCGTCTCGGACTTGTCATTCCAAATACGCTGTGCCCCCGTCCTGGGCATCGCTCGTAGGCAGCGGCCGCTGACGCCCTGCACGCACGGAACGATGATCTCAGGTTTGCCGGCCGTCACGTTCCGCACCTCGAAAGGAGGGCAGCGAGCTGCGCATCCGGGGCTGTTGGTTAAAACGCAACCTTTCGGTGGTTCGATCAGCCCGGTTGAGGGGTCCGCAATCCCGCCGGGTGCCGCGTCGCGGGGCTCGGGCGGGTGGCGTGCGCGGTGCCCCGCGAGAGTTCGAGTTCGCCGATGTCTTCCATGACAGCCGCGCCGACAGGTGCGACGGCCGCCGCGTCGCCATGGGCGGCGGGCTCGTCACCCTGGGCCGCGGGCGCTTGGGGCCGCGTCCCCGCCCTGCGCGCGGTCCAGGGCCTCGCGAGCGGCCTCCACGCGGCGTTCATCTTTTTTGCCTGCTTCGCCTTCTCGGACGCCTCGCCCTACGACCTCGTCGCGATTCCGACAATCGTGCTGTGGCTGGCGCTCGGCATCCGCTTGCACCGGGGGGCGCTGCCCCTCGTGCTCCTGCTCCTCGCCTACCTCACGGCGATGGGGATCGCGCTGCTGCCCTATCTCAACGAGCCGCTGTCCGTGACGTGGACCGTGCAGCTCTTCTACCTCGCGGCCACCTGCATCTTCTTCGCGATGCTCTACGCCGACGACACGCAGGCGCGCATCGAGGTCGCGCTAAAGGCCTATACCGCGAGCTGCGTGCTCTCGGCGGGTCTCGGCATCGTCGGCTACCTGCAACTCCTCGGCATCGAGGATCTGTTCTACAAGTACGGCCGCGCCTCGGGCACCTTCCAGGACCCGAACGTGTTCGGCTCGTTCCTGACGCTCGGCGCCCTCTACCTGATCCACCGCCTCCTCTCTGGCGCGACCCGGTGGCCGATCCTGTCGCTGCTCAGCCTCGTCGTGGTGATGGCGGGCATCTTCCTGTCCTTCTCCCGCGGCTCCTGGGGTGGGACGGTGGTGGCGGTCGCCGTCATGGTCGTGGCGCTCTACACGACGAGCCGCTCGCGAGCCCTGCGGCGGCGGATCGTGACGCTCGGTCTCGTCACCATCGGCTTCGGCGCGGTCGCGCTGGCCGGGCTGCTCTCGATCGACAGCGTCGCCCAGACCTTCCAGACCCGCGCCGCGGTCACGCAGGACTATGACGAGGGCGAGACCGGCCGCTTCGGCAACCAGATCCGCGGCATGGGGATGCTGCTGGAGGAGCCGCTCGGCCTCGGGCCCCTGCGCTGGCGCCAGATCTTCAATCTGGAGCCGCATAACTCCTACATCGGCAGCTTCGCCAACGGCGGCTGGCTCGCGGGCGCCGCGTTCATCGCCCTCGTGGCGGCGACCTCCTTCGTCGGCTTCCGGCTGATGCTGCGTCCCTCGCCCTACCGGGCCTACGCGCAGATCGTGTTCCCGGCGCTGCTGATGTTCTTCCTCCAGGCGATGCAGATCGACGTGGAGAAGTGGCGCCACGTCTACATGATGCTGGGGATGGTCTGGGCACTGGAGGTAGCTCGCCTGCGCGCGGCACCCGCGCCCTTGACCCTCCTCCTCCCGCGGCGCATCGGAGGACATCCGAGCGTTGCAGCGCCGAGCGGGACCGGTGGAGCGCGCGAGAAGAGGATCGGAGGCCGGGGCGAGGTGTCCGGAACGAAGGTGAGGCCGTGACCACGGGAGCGGCGAGCGAGGCCGAGCGCCTCGCGGCCCTGCACGCGCTGCGCATTCTGGATAGCGATCCCGAGGCGCAGTTCGACGCCGTGTGCCGGACGGCGCAGCGCCTGTTCGGGGTCGCGATCGCCTACATCTCCCTGGTCGATGCCGAGCGGCAATGGCTGAAGGCCTGCGTCGGCATCATGCCGACGCAGACGTCGCGCGCAGGCTCCTTCTGCGATCGGACGATCGCGCAGGATGCGATGCTCGTCGTCCCCGATGCCCGCCGCGACCCGCGCTTTTCAGGTCTCGAGATCGTGACCGGCCCGCCTCACATCGTGTTTTACGCCGGCGCACCGCTGATCCTGCGGCCGGGCGTGCGGCTCGGCTCCCTCTGCCTCGCCGATCCGCAGCCGCGCGATTTCACCCCGGAGGACGCGGCAGCCCTGCGCGACCTCGCCGAGATCGTGACGGCGCAGATGCGGCTGCGGCGCGACAACCTCGCCTTCGCCAGCGAGCGGGCGCTGCGGCAGATTCATGAGAGCACGATCCGCGCCCAGGGCGTGGAGATCGAGCGGCGGGCAAGCGCCAACTCCCTCCTCACCATGGCCGAGCAGATCGCCCAGGTCGGGCATTGGCGTCTCAACTTCGCCAGCGGCCAACCGATCTACTCCGAGAGTCTCCTGCGCATCGCCGGCCTCGATGCCGCGGCGCCGACGACCCGACATCCCGGCCTCGCCCAGTTGTGTCATCCCGCGGATCGGGGGCGCGTCGAGGCCATCATCGCCGCGGCGATCGCGGGCGGGCAGGATTTCGAGGTCGAGACGCGGTTCGTGCGGCCCGACAAAACGATCCGCGACGTGATGGTGCGCGGCACCTGCAAGACCGACGAGGCGGGCCGGACGATCGGATTGTTCGGCATCCTCATGGACGTGACCGACCGGGTGCAGATCCGGGCGGAGATGCGCCGCAGCGAGATGCGCTACCGCAGCCTCGCCGACGCCCTGCCGCTGCTCGTCTGGACCGTCGATCCGGACAGCGGCGAGGCGACCTACGTCAACACGCGCTTCGAGGATTACTACGGCCCGATCGGCGCCGCGCGGGTGCAGCGGCTCGCCCGCAACCATCCCGACGACGCGCCCGCCATGGAGGCCGCGTGGCAGGCGGCTCAGGCCAGCGGCCAGGGCTATGACGGTCAGTGGCGCCTGCAGGCGCGGGACGGCTCCTACCGCTGGCACAAGCTGTCGATCACCCCGATCCGCAACGCGGGCGACCCGGCCGGGATCACCGAGTGGATCGGCACCGCGCTCGACATCGACGAGATCGTCTCCGCGCGGCTGGCGGTGGAGGATACGAGCCGCCTGCTCGGCATCGCCCTGGAGGGCGCGGAGGCCGGCACCTTCGACTGGAACCTGCGCACCGGCATCACGGTGCTGTCGCCGGAGAGCGTGCGCCTCTACGGTCTGCCCGAGACCGGTGAACCGCGCGCCCTGTCGCCGACGGAATGGACCGCGACCATCCACCCCGACGATGTTGTCGAGGCTTGGAACCGGATCCACCACGCCGTCGATTCCCGGTCCCGCTTCATCGCGGAATACCGGGTGGGCCAGCGCTGGCTCTACACCTCCGGCCGCACGCTCTACGAGAGCGACGGCCGCCCCTACCGGATGCTCGGGCTGCATCTCGACATCACCGAGCGCAAGGCGGCCGAGGCGGCTCTGCGCGCCGCCACCGCCGAGGCCCGCGCCGCCACGGTGGAGGCGGAGCGGGCGAGTGCGGCCAAGAGCGAGTTCCTCGCGGCTATGAGCCACGAGATCCGCACGCCGCTGAACGGAATTCTCGGCTATGCCGACCTGCTCCTCGACCGGAGGGACCACGATCCGGAGGATCAGCGCCGCCTGGAGCTGATCCGCGTCTCGGGCGAGTCCCTGCTCACCGTGGTGAACGACGTTCTCGACGTCTCCAAGATCGAGGCTGGCCAACTCGAACTCGACCCGCTTCCCTTCGCCCTGGGCAAGCTGATCGAGGACACGGTCGCGATCATGCGCGGCACCGCCCTCAAGAGCGCGCTGACCGTCGAGGCGCGGATCGATCCGGATCTGCCCGCGAGCGTGGTCGGCGACGCGAACCGCCTGCGGCAGGTGCTGTTCAACCTGCTCAACAACGCGGTCAAGTTCACGCCGGCCGGCTCCGTCGTCCTCACCGCCCGCTACGAGGGCTCCGTCCCGGGCGCCGACGGCGGCACTGCGGAGGCTTTGCGCTTCGAGATCAGCGACACCGGCATCGGCATCGCGCCCTCGCAGCGGCACCGGCTGTTCAAGCCCTTCAGCCAGGTCGACGGCTCGATCAGCCGGCGCTTCGGCGGGTCGGGCCTGGGGCTCGCGATCTGCCATCGCCTCGTCACCATGATGGGGGGCGCGATCGGCGTCGAGAGCCGGGAGGGCGCCGGCTCGACCTTCTGGTTCACCCTGGCCCTGCCACGCGCCACCACGCCACCCGCCGCGCAGCCGGCGACCGGCCCGCATCGCCCGGAGGCGGCACGACCGGCCCGGCTCCTGCTCGTGGAGGACGTGCCGATCAACCAGACGCTGGCCCGCGCCGTGCTGGAGGTGCAGGGCTACCGCGTCGATGTGGCGGGTGACGGGAACGCAGCGATCGCGGCCGTCGAGGCCACCTATGGCCCGGAGGAGGCCGGCACCGACCCTTACGCCGTCGTGCTGATGGACGTGCAGATGCCGGGCATGGACGGCCTCACCGCGACGCGCCGCATCCGCGCCATGACGGGGCCTGCCGCCCGCCTGCCGATCGTGGCGATGACCGCCAACGTCCTCGACGGGCAGGTGCAGGAATTCATCGCAGCGGGCATGGACGACCATGTCGGCAAGCCGTTCAAGCGCGCCCAGCTCTGCGCGGTGATCGAGCACTGGCGGGTCGTCGGCGCCGAGCGGGCGCGGGAGGCGGTATCCCCAGCGCCTCCGCCCGGAGACATTCTCGGGCGTCGCCCCGAAACCGGGCCGCCGGATTTCGCGGATCGCGGGCACGGCGACGGCGAGCCGTTGCTCGACCGCGCCGCCTTTGCCGCCGTGCAGGCCACGATGGGCCGCGAGCGGGTGCTGTCGCTCCTGTCCCTGCTCGAACTCGACCTCGAGCTGCGCTTCCTCCCGGAGGGGGCCGAGCCGGGCCGGACCGATTTCGACCGCGAGCAACTCGCCTACGATGCCCACGCCATGGTCGCCGCGGCGGGCGCCCTCGGCTTCCTCGCCCTGTCCGGGCTGTGCCGGGAGATCGAGGACGCCTGCCGGGACGGCGGCGCGCTTCCCGCCCTGATCCACCGCCTCGCGATGCTGCGGACGGATACGCTCGGTACGATCAGGGCCCTCCGGGCGGCGTGAGATGCCTCCGAGGCCTTTCCGCGTCTTGAGATCGCAGCCGTCCCGCGCCACCTGACAGCCCGTCCCGCTTCCCCGCCGAAGCCTGCCGCCAGAGCCTGCCTTGCCGCCCCTCTTCGACTACGCCGCGCAAGCGGGCTCCGCGATCAAGGCCTTCGCCGAAGCCTCCAGCGATCTCCTGATCCAGCCGACGCTGAGGCTCGGCGTCACCGGTCTCGCCCGCTCCGGCAAGACGGTGTTCACCACCGCGCTGATCCATCATCTCGTGGAGGGCCACGCCCTGCCGGCCTTCGAGCCGGCGCAGGCGGGCCGGCTGCGCCGGGCCCGACTGGTGCCGCAACCCGACGACGACGTGCCGCGCTTCCCCTTCGAGGAGAACTTTTCCGCGCTCACCGAGGCCCGGCGCTGGCCGGGCTCGACCGACCGGATCAGCCAGCTCCGCCTGGAGATCGAGTACGAGCGCGCGGGCGGCTGGCGCTCGGGCCCGGGCACGCTGATGCTCGATGTGGTGGATTATCCCGGCGAATGGCTGCTCGACCTCGCTTTGGTCGATCAGAGCTATGTGGCGTGGTCGCGCGCGACCATCGCCGGCACCCGCCGGGCCGGCCGGGCCGAGATCGCCGCCCCCTGGCTCGCATTGATGCAGGAACTCGACCCCGCGGCCCCCCTCGACGAGGTGCTGGCCGAGCGCGCCGCCAACGCCTTCAAGGCCTATCTCGGGGCGCTGCGCGCCGGCGCGGAATCGGTCGCCACCACGCCGCCGGGGCGCTTCCTGATGCCGGGCGATCTGGCCGGCTCGCCGATGCTGACCTTCGCGCCCCTCGACCGTCTGGCGGAAAACCAGGTGCCCGGCAGCCTCGGCGCCCTGATGGAGCGTCGCTTCGAGGCCTACAAGAGCAAGGTGGTGGAGCCGTTCTTCCGCGAGCATTTCCAGCGCGTCGATCGGCAGATCGTGCTGGTCGATGTGCTCTCGGCGGTCGATTCCGGCCCGGCAGCCCTCGCCGAACTGGAGGAAGCGCTGGACGCGGTGCTGCTCGCCTTCCGGATCGGGCGCAACAGCCTGCTCTCGCGCTTCTTCGCGCCGCGGGCCGAGCGGATCATGTTCGCCGCGACCAAGGCCGACCACCTCCACCAGTCGAGCCACGACCGGCTCGACGCGCTGCTGCGCCTCCTCGTTTCGCGGGCGATGCGCCGCACCGAGGCCGCGGGCGCGCGGGTCGGCACCGTGGCGCTCGCCTCCGTCCGCGCCACCCGCGAGACCACGGTCCATGACGGCGGCGAAGTGCTCCGCGCGGTCTCCGGCACGCCGGAGGCGGGCGAGCATGTCGGCGACGAGATCTTCGACGGGCTGTCGGAGGCCGCGGTGTTTCCCGGCGAGTTGCCCGCGGACCCGCAGGCGGTGCTCGACGGCGCGGTTCCGGCGGGCTCGTTCCGCTTCCCCCGCTTCCGCCCGCCGCCGGTGAAGCCCGACGCGCTCGGTCGAGCGGGCCACCTGCCGCAAATCCGGCTCGACCGGGCCATGCAGTTCCTGATCGGGGACAAGCTGACGTGACCAACCCGCAGCGCCCGCGCGCCTTCCGCATCCCCGCCGCCGACCAGCCTCTGCCGGAGGCCGCGACCGCCGAAGCCCCGCCGCGGCCGGAGGTGCGCCTCGTCGACGAGCCCTACGAGATCGTGGACGCCGCCGACGGCGTTGCCGTGCCGGTGGCGCCCAAGCGGCGGGCGCCGTGGCTGTCGATCCTGTTCAGCGCGCTCGGCGGCCTCGTCACCATCGCCGTCGGGCTCTCGCTGGAACGGCTGATCGCCGACTTGTTCGCCACCGCGCCCTGGCTCGGCGGGGTCGCGCTCGCGCTCCTCGCCGTCGCCGTGATCGCGCTCACGGCGATCGTCGCCCGCGAGGCACTCGGCGTCTGGCGCGAGCGCAAGATCGAGGCGTTGCGCGAGCGCGCATTGGCCGCCCTCACGACCCGCGACCACACCGCGGCGCAGGGCGTGGTGCAGGAGCTGCGCGGCTTCTACGCCGACCGGCCGGCGCTGGCAGGCGCCATCCGCCGGCTCGATGCAGTGGGCGACGCGATCCTCGATGTGGACGACCGGCTGGCTTTGGCCGAGGGCGAGTTGCTCGCACCCCTCGACCGGCAGGCCAAGGCGGCCATCGCCCAGGCTGCGAGCCAAGTCTCGGCGGTCACGGCGCTCAGCCCGCGGGCCATCGTCGATGTCGCCTTCGTGGTGTTCTCCGCCGCCCGGCTGCTGCGCCGGATCGCGGCGATCTACGGCGGGCGGCCCGGCCTGCTCGGCTTCCTGCGGCTCGCCCGCGCGGCCTTCGCCCATCTCACCGTCACCGGCGGCATGGCGGTCGGCGAGGGCATGCTGCACCAGGTGCTCGGCCTCGGGCTCGCCGCCCGCGTCTCGGCCAAGCTCGGTGAGGGCGTGCTCAACGGCCTGATGACCGCCCGGTTCGGCCTCGCGGCGGTGGCCGTCTGCCGGCCCTTACCCTTCGTCCGCGTCAGCCCACCTACGGTCAACGACGTCGCCGGCCAGCTTTTTCGGACTAGCGAACCAAAGGAATAATAAGATTCCAAAGGGATCATCCCC
Organism: Methylorubrum extorquens; assembly: GCA_900234795.1. Lineage (NCBI taxonomy): Bacteria > Pseudomonadati > Pseudomonadota > Alphaproteobacteria > Hyphomicrobiales > Methylobacteriaceae > Methylorubrum > Methylorubrum extorquens. Next base: position 3,921,059 of record LT962688.1, on the reverse strand, counting down.
AAAGGGATCATGCCTTGGGCGGGGACCGGGGCGGCGCCCCGAAAGCAAGAAGCTCCCAGGCCGGGCGGCCTGGGAGCTTCTTTTCGTTACGGCTGAGTGAGTGCGGCGATCAGCAGTCGTCGCCGCCCTTCTTCTCGCCGAGCTTCTGGTCATGGCCGGCGGCGTTCATCGCGCCAACCGTGCCCGGGGCGGCCGGCTGGTCGCCGCCGGCGGTGTTCTTGGCCGAGCTGGTCTGGTCCGAGCCCGGCTTGTTGCCGACGCCCTGACCGGCGCCGACATTGTTCATCGCGCCGACGGTGCCGGGCGAAGCCGGCTGCTGGCCACCCGCGAGGTTCTTCGAACCCGCATCGGCGCCGCTGCCGGTGCTGCTGTTGGCAGCAGCGGAATCTCCGGGGGCCTTGGCGTTGGTGCTGCCCGTGTTGCACGGAGCGGCGAGCGCAGAGCCGGCGATGAAGGCGAAAGCGGTGGCGGTAGCGATGGTCTTCGTGAGCGTCACGATGGCGTCCCTCCGAAATTATCCGACCGACACTGCCGGCCGGTCTGCCCGGAGAAAGCAATTGAGGAAATTTAAGTTCCCGATTCGCCCCGGATCGAAGAAACTTTTTAGAACTGCATTCCCATCCCTAGGCACCTGCATTTGACGGAAAATCCGGCAACTCCCTGATCGGCAATACCCTATTCGGCTCCCCGGCGGATCGGCCCGACTAAAGCGGCGCGAGAAAGCCGGCCAGCCGCATCAGGCCCTCCGGCCACGGCCCGTGCCCGCTCGCGACGTTGATGTGGCCGGCCTCGCCCGCATCCACCAGCGCCGAGCCCCAGGCATAGGCGTAATCCTCCGCCCGCTCGTAGGTGCAGTGCGGGTCGGTGCGGCTCGCCACCAGCAGCGACGGGAAGGGCAGCGGATCGCGCGGCACCGGCGCGAAGGCGCGCACGCTCTCGGGCAGGTCCGCCCCCGCCTCGATGTCGGGGAAGGCCACCAGCAGGGCCCCGCGCACGACGCCTTCGGGGAAGCGCGGTGCGGCCTCCACCGCCGCGACGACGCCGAGGCTGTGGGCGATGAGAATCACGGGCCGGGTCGCCGCCGCAACCGCCTCCGCGACGCGGGCACGCCACGCCTCCGGATCGGGCCGGTGCCAGTCGTCCTGCGCGACGATCCGCGCGGTCTTGAGCCGGGCCGCCCAGCGCGCCTGCCAGTGCTCCTCCTCGGAGCCGGCATAGCCCGGCAGGATCAGGATGTCGCAATCGGCAGTCTTCATCGTCAGTGTTCTCGGACGGGCGGCGTCCTCACGCAACGGGCGGCGGGCCACACGGGCTCCGCCGAGAGCGTCACGCGAGCCAGTCGGGCAGGCGGTCGAGGCGGATCAGGTCGTCGTAGCTCGGACGCGGGCGCACCACGGCCGAGCGGTCGCCGGTCACGAGCACCTCGGGCACGAGGCGGCGGCTGTTGTAGGTGCAGGCCTGGACCGCACCGTAGGCGCCCGCGCTCATCACCGCGATGAGGTCGCCCGGCGCCACCATCGGCATCTCGCGCCCAAGTGCGAGATAGTCGCCGCTCTCGCAGACCGGGCCGACCACGTCCGCCGTCAGCCGGGGCGTATCGGGCGCGGGCTCGCGTACCGGGCGCAGGGCGTGGAAGGCCTCGTAGAGCGTCGGGCGGATCAGATCGTTCATCGCCCCGTCGACGATGACGAAGGTCTTCTCGTCCGTCGGCTTCACGTAGATCACGCGGGTGACGAGGATGCCGGCATTGCCGGCGATCATCCGCCCGATCTCGAAGACGGGGCGCAGGCCGAGCGGCTTGAAATGCGGGCGCAGGATCGCGGCCAGAGCCGCCGGATCGGGCGGGGGCGCGTTGTCGTCGCGATAGGGGATGCCGAGGCCGCCGCCGAAATCGACATGGTGCAGCCGGTGCCCGTCGGCGAGCAGATCGCGGGCCAGCTCGCAGAGCAGGCGCGCGGCGTTGTCGAACGGGGTCAGGTCGGTGATCTGGCTGCCGATATGCGCATCGACGCCGACGATCTCCAGGCCGGGTAGCCGGGCGGCCCCGGCATAGACCGCGCGGGCGCGGGAGATCGGGATGCCGAACTTGTTGTCGGACTTGCCGGTCGAGATCTTGGCATGCGTCAGCGCATCGACATCCGGGTTCACGCGGATCGAGACCGGCGCCTTGCGCCCGCGCGCGACGGCGACCTCGGACAGGGCGGCGAGTTCCGGCTCGCTCTCGACGTTGAAGCAGAGGATGTTCGCGTCGAGCGCCGCAGCCATTTCCTCGCGGGTCTTACCGACGCCGGAGAACACGATGCGCTCGCACGGCACGCCCGCAGCGAGCGCCCGGCGCAATTCGCCCTCGGAGACGATGTCCATGCCCGCACCCTGGTGCGCGAGGGTGGCGAGCACCGCCTGGTTCGAGTTCGCCTTCATGGCAAAGCACACCAGCGCATCGTCGCCCGCGAAGGCCTCGGCGAAGACGCGGTAGTGCCGTTCCAGAGTCGCGGTGCTGTAGCAGTAGAACGGTGTGCCGACCTCCTCGGCCAGCGCGGTCAGATCGACGTCCTCGGCGTGGAGGCGCCCGTCCCGGTAGTGGAAATGGTGCATGTCAGGAGAATCCGCCGCCGCGCCCGCCGGATGAGGGATCGGCGCATCCGAATGCCCCCACGCGCGGTGCGCTGTCTACGTGTCTCTCACAAAACTCCCACTTCACGGGCACGCCCGGAGGGGAGTGGATCGAGGATCGGAAGCTGTGTGCCCCCGAACCGGAGACCGGCCTCGGTAGGGGCGCGCTCCGGCGGCCCGCTACAGAAGCGGATCGAGGATGAAGGGCTCTTTCGGGATCCGGTAGCCGCGCTTGGATCCGCGGGAGGTCGTGACCGGAACGCCGTCGCCGCCTGCGGGGATCGCCGCGGCGCTCAGCTCGTCGCCCGCCTGCACGGCTTCCGGATCGGGGGCCGCGCCGCGATCACCCACGGAGACCGTGCTGCCCGGCAGGCTCCGCGCCGAGGCGGGAACGCCGGGCCGCGTCCCCGGAGCGGTCTCGGAGAGGGCCGCACCCGGCGGCTCCAGGCTGCCGCGCCGGCCACAGGCCGTGCAGGCCAGGGTGAGGCCGAGCGCGATCAGGATCGAGAGGCGGGCGGAAGGGGCGGGCATCGGTGTTTCCGGCGGTCTTTCCCGGCTGGGCGGTACGAGCTTAGCCGTTGGAGCCTCGCCCCGAAAGGTGGGCCGCGGCGTCTCGGGCGGGACGAGGCGCGCGCGACATGGCTGCGCAGCGCGCCCGCTTCCGTCGGGCCCCAGCGCGGTCGTCAGCTCTTCTTGTTGCCGCGCTGCGAATCCTTCGGCGGCGCGTAGGCGTCGATCGCCCGACGGCAGTTTTCGGAGAGCTTGGCCCAGTTGGTCTTGAAGCACTGATCGGTGGCCGGATCGTCCGGGTCGAGGTTGCCGCAATAGCTGAGGTAATCGCCGGTGCAGTACTTCTTGAGCGTCTCGTTGCCGCGCTTCGACTGCTGCGCCTGTGCCGGAGCAGCCAACACGGCGACCGCACCCGTGAGGGCGAGAACCAGGGGCGTCAGCTTCAAAGCCATGATGTTCGCTCGATCGCGGTTCGTGGGAAGAGATTCGTGAGAGGAGATCCGGGCGCGATGATGCCCCCGCTTGTTCGAAACAAGGCGGGTCCGGGGCAAACGCAAGATGGTTCGGTGCTTACGGGCTCGTACGGGACGGGGCAAGAGATGCTGGCAGAGTAGGCCCCCGGCCGGCGCCGCTCGGTGCGTTTCAGCTCTCGGCGAGCGCGGGCGACGCGGCCGGAAAGGCTCCGGCCTGGGGCAAGCGATCTTGGGGCAGACGGTCGTGCCGCGCCAAGGCGTCGGCGACCTCGCTGATACGGCGGCGCAGCTCGGCGGTGTCGTCGCTCCCGCGTGCGGCCAGCGCGGCCTGGGCCGCCGTTAATTCCGCGCGCAGCGCCTCGATCTCGGCCGCCGTGGAGGCAGGCCCGACGGTCTCGCCCTCGGCGCCCGACGGCGCGGTCGCGGCCTGCATCCGGCGCGTCGCCTTGAGATCGTCGAGGATCGCGCGGTGGGCCTCTTCCAGGGCGTGCAGGGTGGCGAGCCCGGTCTCACCCTCGGCCCGCGCCGAGGCGAGGTCCCGGTCGAGCCCGGCGATGCGCTCGAGGGCGCGGGCCACCTCGGCCTCGCTGCGGATCCGGGCGGCGACCGCAGCCTCGGTCTCCATGGTGCGGGTCCCGATGGCGGCCATGTCGGCGTGGCGCCGGGCGGCGATCGCCTCGGCCTTCCGCTCCAGCCGCCGCTGCACGACGGCGAACTCCGCGCGCAGATGGTCGCGCTCGGCCACGACCTCGGACACGCTCACCGGCAGGGTCGCCTCGATCCGCCGTCGGGCGAGACGGCTGGCGCGGGCGCTCACGGTCGGCAGGATCGTCAGGGCGCACAGGCTCGCCAGGAGGAAGCCGAGCCCGAAGATCATCACGGTCTCGATCACGAAGGGGCCCTCACGCCGCCTCGGCCGGGCAGGTCCGGCCGCTGCGTCTTTTGCCCGTCTTGCCCGCGCGGAGGCAAGCGCCGTGTCTTCCCTCCGGCCTTAAGCGTCGGCGACCGCACCCGCGGGCGCTTGTCGCAGAGGGCCCCCAGCCCGCCCTCTCCGGGAGATTGTGTGGCGTCAGGCGATGGCCCGAATCGTTCGGGAAACGGTCAGAACGGGTTCCAAGTCGGGCGGCCGGTGAATTTCAGATAGCCGATATTGATGCCGAGCCGGGCGCCGACGCCGGAGCGGATCGGCACCACGATGATGCCGCCGTCGGTCACCGCCGTCATGCCGAAGCCGCCGATGAAGTAGGCCGAGCCGTCGACGCCGCCGAAGCGGCGGTAGAGGTCGCGCACGGCGGGCAGGTTGTAGACGAGCATCATGGTGCGCGCGCCGTCGCCGCCGACATCGAAGCCGAGCGTCGGCCCCTGCCAGTAGATCCGGCGCTGCCCGGCATTGCGGGTATAGAGCGTGCCCTCGCCGAAGCGCAGGCCGCCGACGATGGCGCCGGACGCCTCCTGTCCCAGGATGTAGCCGTTGGGCTCGCCCCAGCGCCGGGTCGCCTCCTCGACGGTGAGCGCGAGGCCGCGGGACACGCTGCCGAAGAAGCGGTGCCCATTCTCGACCACCTCGGCGGCGCGGAACGAGTCCGGGCGCACGCCGTCGTCCTGATAGGCCAGAGCGGGGGTGGCCCCGGCCAGGAGGCCGCCGGAAAGTCCGGCCGAGAGGCCGAGCAGGGCGGCGCGGCGGGTCGTGCCCCCCGTTCGGATGGGATCGTGCGGCATGTCGGTCTCCCTACCGGCTCCCTTGCCCGCCCCTATGCCCGCCCGGGCTTGCCCGGCGCGCAGGCGCTTCCCTCGGCGGAAGCGGCATCGGATCGAGGCACGCAGGGAGCGCGCAGTCTCGAGATCGATCAAGTCAAGTTTGGGTTAACGGGCGGTTAAGCGGGCGGGTCATGCGGATGAGAGGAGAAGCCCGATCCGGTCCCACAGCTCGCGCCAAAGGCCACAGCGCATGGTCGCGAGGGCTTCCGAGAACCCGACTCGGCTGACCTTCGGCTTCCGAGTTTTTCCGGACGGCCGTGGCTGCGGGGAAGGGGGAGACACGACGGCACCGGCAAGGATCCCACCGGCACCCCGTCACGCGTCCGAGATGCCGCGCGCGGCCTCGAACCGTCCCGTGAAGCTGAGCCTGTGGTGCGGGCTGCGGCCTTGCGCGGTGAGGCCGGCGAGGTGGGCGGCGGTGCCGTAGCCGGCGTTGCGCTCCCAGGCATAGGCCGGGTGGCGCGGGGCGAGCCGGCGCATGATCTCATCGCGAAACGTCTTGGCGACGATGGAGGCGGCGGCGATCTGCGGCACGAGGCGGTCGCCGCCGATCACCGCGCGGCAGCCCTGCGCCAGGCCGGGAATCGGATCGCGCCCGTCCACCAGCACGGTCGCGTCGAGGCCGAGGCCCAGGACCGCCCGGCGCATGGCGTCGAGGGTCGCCCCGCGCACGTTCACCCGATCCACCAGCGCCCGCGAGCCCGCCGCGAGCGAAACCCGCGCATGCGCCCGGATCAGCGGGGTCAGCGCCTCGCGCGCGGCACGGTCGAGGCGCTTGCTGTCGTCGAGCCGGGCCAGGATCTCCGGCGGGAAGGCGACGGGGTCGAACCACACGGCCGCCACCATCACCGGACCGCACAGGGCGCCGCGCCCGACCTCGTCGCAGCCGATCACCGCCGGATAGGTGGCGGCAAGCGCAGGATCGAACGGGCGCGGGGCTTTGACGGATTTTGCTCGAAGGGCCATGGCGCGAACCCTGGCATCCCTGCGGTCCCCCGTCATCCCGGGGCGGGTCAAAACCCCGCGGACAAGGGGGCGTCCCGGCCATGAATCCGGCGGCATCCGATCGATCCCGCGGGAATGCCGGCCCCGCTCAGCCGGGGCGCGGCAGCGGGGCGCTGCCCGGTTGGCGGGCGGAGCGCTGAACCGATCCGAGCGCGTGGGCGGTCGCGATGTTGTCGTAGAACTGGCGCGCGCTCTCGGCCCAGGTGTAGCGCATCGCCTCCGCCCGGCAGCGCTCCCGCGGGATCGCGAGCGCGGCGAGTGCGGCCGCGCGCAGATCCGCATCGAGGGCGCCCGCGCCGGTGCCGCCGATCACGTCGAGGGGGCCGGTCACGGGATAGGCCGCCACCGGCAGGCCCGAGGCGAGCGCTTCGAGCAGCACGATGCCGAAGGTGTCGGTCAGGCTCGGGAACACGAAGGCGTCGGCACGCGCATAGACCCGCGCCAGCGCCTCGCCGGTCAGCGCGCCGAGGAAGTACGCGTCCGGCGCCAGCGCCAGCGCCTGGAGCCGCGCCCGGTCCGGCCCGTCGCCGACCACGACCTTGGAGCCCGGCAGATCGAGGCTGAGAAAGGCGGCAAGGTTCTTCTCGACCGCGAGCCGGCCGACCGAGAGGAAGATCGGCCGCGGCAGATCGGGAAACGGGTTCGCCCCGTCGTCGCCGTCACGGGGGCGGAAGAGGTCGGTGTCGACGCCGCGGGTCCAGCGCATCAGGTGGGTGAAGCCACGCCCCGCCAGCTCCCGTTCGAGGGAGGGCGTGCTGACCATGGTGCCGCTCGCCGCGGCGTGGAAGCGGCGCAGCCACGCATAGCTCCAGGCCTCCGGCACCGGCGCGCGGGCGGCGAGGTATTCGGGAAAGCGGGTGTGGTAGCTCGTGGTGAAGGCCTGCCCGCGCGACAGGCAGGCGGCGCGCACCGCGTGGCCGATCGGGCCTTCTGTTGCGATGTGCACATGGGTCGGCGCGAGCCGCTCCCAGCGGGACAGCACCCGGCCGCGGGTGACCAGAGAGAGCCGGATCTCGCGGTAGCCCGGCATCGGCAGGAAGGGGAAGTCGGCCGGCGTCAGCATCAGCGGCTCGACGCCGAGACCGGCGGCGGCCTCGGCCATGCGCTCGACCGAGCGCACCACACCGTTGACCTGCGGGTGCCACGCATCGGTGGCGAGCAGCAGCCTCATGCGGGTCTCGTCTGTCCGTGAGGGGCGGGGCTCTAGGCGACGGCGCGGCGGATCTCGGGCTCGAAGGACTCGGTCCCGCGGCGCTCGCGCAGCAGGGTCGGGTAGTGCAGCACCTCCATGCGGCCGTCGTAATGCTCGACGATGCCGGTGCAGGATTCCACCCAATCGCCGGTGTTGAGGTAGATCAGCCCCTCGACCTCGCGATGGGCCGCATGGTGGATGTGGCCGCAGATCACCCCGTCCGCGCCCTGGCGCCGGGCTTCCGTCGCGAGGAAGGTCTCGAACTGCCCGATGAAGTTGACCGCGTTCTTCACCTTGAGCTTCGCCCAGGCCGAGAGCGACCAGTAGGCGAGGCCGAGCCGGCGGCGTATCCGGTTGACCACGGTGTTGACCGCGAGCGCGGTGGTGTAGGCCCAGTCGCCCAGATGCGCGAGCCACTTGGAGTGGCGCACCACCATGTCGAACTGGTCGCCATGGATGACGAGGTAGCGCTTGCCGTCGGCCGCGACGTGGATCCGGCTGTCGGCGATCTCGATGCCGCCGAAGGTCATGCCGATATAGTCACGTAGGAACTCGTCGTGGTTGCCGGGCACGTAGACGACGTGCGCGCCTTTCCGCACCTTGCGCAGCAGCTTCTGCACCACGTCGTTATGCGCCTGCGGCCAGTACCAGCCCGAGCGGAGCTGCCAGCCGTCGACGATGTCGCCCACGAGGTAGATCGTGTCGGCATCGACGTCGCGCAGGAAGTCGAGCAGCAGGGCCGCCTGGCAGCCCTTGGTGCCGAGATGCAGATCGGACAGGAAGAGCGTCCGAACGCGGATGGTCGATTCCGGATCCTGTGACACTGGCGCCCTCGGCTCCTCACAACCGCACCGCGACGGGGAAGAGCCAAATCGCATTCCGATCTCAGTTTGATGACGGCGGGGTGCATCGTTCTGCCCCGCTTCGGCGCTGCGGGCGGTCTCCCCGGTTTCCGGCACCGCGCCCGCCCATGGCTCGCCGCAGACCCTGCCCGCAGCCGGTGCATACGAAAATCTTTTTGTTTTTCAGTTCAGTTTTTTTCCGTTTTCCATTCCCCGGCGGGGGAGGCATAACGGCAGCCAAGGTCATCCGCCGCGCGTGCCCCGGCATGCGCAGCAGCACCCGGCAGAGGTGCGGGAATGGCCGCGATGGATGGGAGCGCTGGACACGCAGCAGGAGCGCGCTTGAATGCGGCGCCGGGCTGACGCATCGAGGGTTCGGTCCTTAGGAGGCGACCGGCGCGGCTGCACGCGCCGCGACGCGAGCGGCACGACGGCCGCTTCGCCGCTCCGGGACGATCAACGATCCGACATCGCAGAGGTACGGTCCCGGTCGGCGGAAGGCCTTTTGCGCGCGGCTTTGCGGTGGGACCGGCGGTGGGACTGAACGACGTTTCGCGGCGGGCTTGCGCTCGCCATCAGGATCGGGCGGGATCGCGGCCGCGAAGGGCCGCTCTGCCCAGAACGACTTAATTGGAGGAAATTCTCATGGCGGCAACGAGACGTCCGGGACGCAACCATCTGTTCGTTCCCGGCCCGACCAACATCCCGGACCGGGTGATGCGCGCCATGATGGTGCAGTCCGAGGATCACCGTTCGGTCGATTTCCCCGTCGCTGACGAAGCCGCTGTTCGAGGACACCAAGAAGGTGTTCGGCTCGACCGAAGGCACGATCTTCCTGTTCCCGGCCTCCGGCACGGGCATCTGGGAATCGGCGCTGTCCAACACGCTCGCCCGCGGCGACAAGGTGCTGGCCGCCCGCTTCGGCCAGTTCAGCCATCTCTGGATCGACATGGCCCAGCGCCTCGGCCTGGACGTCGTCGTCCAGGAGGAGGAGTGGGGCACCGGCGCCAAGCCCGAGAAGATCGAGGAGGCCCTGCGCGCCGACAAGAACCATGAGATCAAGGCCGTCATGGTGGTCCATAACGAGACCGCGACCGGCGTGACCTCCAACATCGGCGCCGTGCGCAAGGCGATCGACGCCGCCGGCCACCCGGCCCTGCTGTTCGTCGACGGCGTGTCCTCCATCGGCTCGCTGCCCTTCAAGGCCGACGAGTGGAAGGTCGACTGCGCCATCGCCGGCTCCCAGAAGGGCCTGATGCTGCCCGCCGGCCTCGGCGTGATCTGCGTCAGCCAGAAGGCGCTCAAGGCCGCCGAGGGTCAGTCCGGCCGCAACGACCGGCTCGCCCGCGTCTACTTCGACTGGGAGGACCAGAAGAAGCAGAACCCGACCGGCTACTTCCCCTACACCCCGCCGCTGCCGCTGCTCTACGGCCTGCGCGAGGCGCTCGCCTGCCTGTTCGAGGAAGGCCTGGAGAACGTCTACCACCGCCACGCCGTGCTCGGTGAGGCGACCCGTCAGGCCGTCGCGGCCTGGGGCCTGAAGACCTGTGCCAAGTCGCCGGAGTGGAACTCCGACACCGTCACCGCCATCCTGGCGCCCGAGGGTGTGGACGCGGCCAAGATCATCAAGCACGCCTATGTGCGCTACAACCTCGCGCTCGGCGCCGGCCTGTCCCAGGTCGCGGGCAAGGTGTTCCGCATCGGTCACGTCGGCGACCTGAACGAACTCTCGCTGCTCGGCGCCATCGCCGGTGCCGAGATGTCGCTCATCGACAACGGCGTGAAGGTGACCCCCGGTTCGGGTGTTGCCGCCGCCTCCAGCTACCTGCGCGAGAACCCGCTCGCCAAGGCCTGATCTTGGGGTCTGATCTTGGGGCCTAATTCTTTGGCCTGATTTTTGGGGGCGACGCCGGTTCCAACGGCGCCGCTTCCGCTACATGAGAAAGGCGCCCCGTGGAACGTCCGGTTTGCCGGCGTTCCGCGGGAGACGCTTCGAGACAGGTGAGGAAACGGGGCCGGCGTCGGTGCCTCATGAAACTCCCGGTCACCGACCGTTCTCGCTCCGGCGACGACGGGGCGGCAGGGGTTTCGTGAGCGACACGATTGCCCGCCGGTCGATCCGGAAGGGGTCCAGAATGACAAAGAAAGTCGTCTTCCTCGATCGCGAGTCGCTCGACGCGACCGTGCGCGAATTCAACTTCCCGCATGAGTACAAGGAATACGAGTCGACCTGGACGCCGGAGGAGATCGTCGAGCGCCTTCAGGGCGCCGAGATCGCGATGATCAACAAGGTGCCGATGCGCGCCGACACGCTGAAGCAGCTTCCCGATCTGAAGCTGATCGCGGTGGCTGCCACCGGCACGGACGTCGTCGACAAGGCTGCGGCCAAGGCGCAAGGCATCACGGTCGTCAACATCCGCAACTACGCCTTCAACACCGTGCCCGAGCACGTGGTCGGCCTGATGTTCGCGCTGCGCCGGGCGATCGTGCCTTACGCCAACTCGGTGCGCCGGGGCGATTGGAACAAGTCGAAGCAGTTCTGCTACTTCGATTACCCGATCTACGACATCGCCGGCTCGACGCTCGGCATCATCGGCTACGGCGCGCTCGGCAAGTCGATCGCCAAGCGGGCCGAGGCCCTCGGCATGAAGGTGCTCGCCTTCGACGTGTTCCCGCAGGACGGGCTCGTGGATCTCGATACGATCCTGACCCAGTCCGACGTCATCACGCTGCACGTACCGCTGACCCCCGACACCAAGAACATGATCGGGGCCGAGCAGCTCAAGAAGATGAAGCGCTCCGCGATCCTCATCAACACCGCCCGCGGCGGGCTGGTGGACGAGGCGGCCCTGCTCCAGGCGCTCAAGGACGGCACGATCGGCGGCGCCGGCTTCGACGTCGTGGCCCAGGAGCCCCCGAAGGACGGCAACATCCTCTGCGACGCCGACCTGCCGAACCTGATCGTCACCCCGCACGTGGCCTGGGCGAGCAAGGAGGCGATGCAGATCCTCGCCGACCAGCTCGTGGACAACGTCGAAGCCTTCGTCGCGGGCAAGCCGCAGAACGTCGTCGAGGCGTAAGAAACGCACCGGCCTCGGAATGGGGCCGCGTTACGAAAAGACTCTCGAGGGCGACCGGGACCGGACGGCCCCGGACGCATCCTCCATGCAGACGCACCGCGTGATCCATCACCGCGGTCCATGAACAACCGGCCAGAGGAATCATGTCCAAGAAGCTGCTCTTCCAGTTCGACACCGATGCCACGCCGAGCGTCTTCGACGTCGTCGTCGGCTACGACGGCGGTGCCGACCACATCACCGGCTACGGCAACGTCACGCCCGACAACGTCGGCGCCTATGTCGACGGCACGATCTACACCCGCGGCGGCAAGGAGAAGCAGTCGACGGCGATCTTCGTCGGCGGCGGCGACATGGCGGCCGGCGAGCGGGTGTTCGAGGCGGTGAAGAAGCGCTTCTTCGGCCCGTTCCGCGTGTCCTGCATGCTGGATTCGAACGGCTCCAACACGACCGCCGCGGCGGGCGTGGCGCTCGTCGTCAAGGCGGCGGGCGGCTCGGTCAAGGGCAAGAAGGCCGTCGTGCTCGCGGGCACCGGCCCGGTCGGCATGCGCTCGGCGGCGCTGCTCGCCGGCGAGGGCGCCGAGGTCGTGCTGTGCGGGCGCAAGCTCGACAAGGCACAGGCCGCGGCCGATTCCGTGAACAAGCGGTTCAAGGTGAACGTCACCGCGGCCGAGACCGCGGACGATGCTTCGCGCGCCGAGGCCGTGAAGGGCGCCCATTTCGTCTTCACCGCCGGTGCGATCGGCCTTGAACTGCTGCCGCAGGCAGCCTGGCAGAACGAGAGTTCGATCGAGATCGTGGCCGACTACAACGCCCAGCCGCCGCTCGGCATCGGCGGGATCGATGCGACCGACAAAGGCAAGGAATACGGCGGAAAGCGCGCCTTCGGTGCGCTCGGCATCGGCGGCTTGAAGCTCAAGCTGCACCGCGCCTGCATCGCCAAGCTGTTCGAGTCGAGCGAAGGCGTCTTCGACGCCGAGGAGATCTACAAGCTGGCTAAGGAAATGGCCTGACGGCTCACGGCCCAAAGGGTCACAGCTCAATGGGCGGCGCCGGCCTTCGGCGCCGCCCCAGCGAATCAACAAGAACTGACAGGGGAGGGGACCCATGGCCGCGAACGAGACAATCGAAACATTCCTCGACGGCCTGGCGAGCTCGGCCCCGACCCCCGGCGGCGGCGGTGCCGCGGCGATCTCCGGCGCCATGGGCGCGGCGCTGGTGTCGATGGTGTGCAATCTCACCATCGGTAAGAAGAAGTATGTCGAGGTCGAAGCCGACCTGAAGCAGGTGCTGGAGAAGTCGGAAGGCTTGCGCCACACGCTCACCGGCATGATCGCCGACGACGTCGAGGCTTTCGACGCGGTGATGGGCGCCTACGGGCTGCCGAAGAACACCGACGAAGAGAAGGCCGCCCGCGCCGCCAAGATTCAGGAGGCGCTCAAGACCGCGACCGACGTGCCGCTCGCCTGCTGCCGCGTCTGCCGCGAGGTGATCGATCTGGCCGAGATCGTCGCCGAGAAGGGCAATCTCAACGTCATTTCGGATGCCGGCGTCGCCGTGCTCTCGGCCTATGCCGGCCTGCGCTCGGCGGCCCTCAACGTCTACGTCAACGCCAAGGGCCTCGACGACCGCGCCTTCGCCGAGGAGCGGCTGAAGGAGCTGGAAGGCCTGCTGGCCGAGGCGGGCGCGCTCAACGAGCGGATCTACGAGACCGTGAAGTCCAAGGTGAACTGAGACCTTCGCGCCGCCCGCCGTCGGCGCGAGCGGACGCGAAGCCATTCCCGAGCGCGACTGTTCCGGACGGGGCGAGCCTTGCATTGCTGCGGCTCCGCCTCGCAAAGGCGGGGAGCGGATGGCTGTCGTCCCACCCTCTTCCTCATCCTGAGGTGCCGCGAAGCGGCCTCGAAGGATCGTCCAGAGATCGCGCGGCCGGCTGGAGGATCCTTCGAGGCCTCCGCTCCGCTACGGCACCTCAGGATGAGGAGGCGGATCGGACGAGCGTTGCTATGCTCCGTCCCCGCACCGGACGATTCGCAGGTGAGAAGCCCGCTCGAGCGCATTCTGACGAAGTGGTCACCGGTTCGTCGAAAGAATGCGCGTCAAAACAAAGACCGAGAGGCGCCGGCCTGATGCAATCAGGTTGGATACGGCTCTAAGTCACTGACGGGCAAGCAAACTGAAGCACTACAAAAGAAAAAATTGAGAGCTGACCCGCTTCCCGAAAAGTAATTTTTCCGCGAAGGTCGGCCCAACAAAAACGACGGAAACGCGAAGGAGGTCTCGATGGACGTTCACGAGTACCAAGCCAAGGAGCTGCTCGCGAGCTTCGGGGTCGCCGTCCCGAAGGGCGCCGTGGCTTTCAGCCCGGATCAAGCGGTCTATGCGGCGACCGAGCTCGGCGGCTCGTTCTGGGCGGTGAAGGCCCAGATCCATGCCGGCGCGCGGGGCAAGGCGGGCGGGATCAAGCTCTGCCGGACCTACAACGAAGTGCGCGACGCCGCCCGCGACCTGCTGGGAAAACGCCTCGTCACGCTCCAGACCGGCCCCGAGGGCAAGCCGGTGCAGCGCGTCTACGTCGAGACCGCCGACCCGTTCGAGCGTGAACTCTATCTCGGCTACGTCCTCGATCGGAAGGCCGAGCGCGTTCGCGTCATCGCCTCCCAGCGCGGCGGCATGGATATCGAGGAGATCGCCGCCAAGGAGCCCGAGGCTCTGATCCAGGTCGTGGTCGAGCCGGCGGTGGGCCTGCAGCAGTTCCAGGCCCGCGAGATCGCGTTCCAGCTCGGCCTCAACATCAAGCAGGTCTCGGCCGCGGTGAAGACCATCATGAACGCCTACCGGGCGTTCCGCGACTGCGACGGCACCATGCTGGAGATCAACCCGCTCGTCGTCACCAAGGACGACCGGGTTCTGGCGCTCGACGCCAAGATGTCCTTCGACGACAACGCCCTGTTCCGCCGCCGCAACATCGCGGACATGCACGACCCGTCGCAGGGCGATCCGCGCGAGGCCCAGGCTGCCGAGCACAATCTCAGCTATATCGGCCTTGAGGGCGAAATCGGCTGCATCGTCAACGGCGCGGGTCTGGCCATGGCGACCATGGACATGATCAAGCACGCGGGCGGCGAGCCGGCAAACTTCCTGGATGTGGGCGGCGGCGCCAGCCCGGATCGCGTCGCCACGGCCTTCCGCCTCGTCCTCTCGGACCGCAATGTGAAGGCGATCCTCGTCAACATCTTCGCCGGCATCAACCGCTGCGACTGGGTCGCGGAGGGCGTGGTCAAGGCCGCGCGCGAGGTGAAGATCGACGTGCCGCTCATCGTGCGGCTCGCCGGCACGAACGTCGATGAAGGCAAGAAGATCCTCGCCGAGAGCGGGCTCGACCTCATCACCGCCGACACCCTTACGGAAGCCGCGCGCAAGGCTGTCGAAGCCTGCCACGGCGCCAAGCACTGACGAACGGGGGAGGAATCACGCCATGAGCATTCTCATCGACGAGAAGACCCCGATCCTGGTTCAGGGCATCACGGGCGACAAGGGCACCTTCCACGCCAAGGAGATGATCGCCTACGGCTCGAACGTCGTCGGCGGCGTCACCCCGGGCAAGGGCGGCAAGACCCATTGCGGCGTGCCGGTGTTCAACACCGTCAAGGAGGCCGTGGAGGCGACCGGCGCCACCACCTCGATCACCTTCGTGGCGCCCCCCTTCGCGGCGGACGCGATCATGGAGGCGGCCGATGCCGGCCTCAAGCTCGTCTGCTCGATCACCGACGGCATCCCCGCTCAGGACATGATGCGGGTGAAACGCTACCTCCGGCGCTATCCGAAGGAGAAGCGCACGATGGTGGTGGGCCCGAACTGCGCGGGCATCATCTCGCCCGGCAAGTCGATGCTCGGCATCATGCCCGGCCACATCTACCTGCCCGGCAAGGTCGGCGTCATCTCCCGCTCCGGCACGCTGGGCTACGAGGCCGCGGCGCAGATGAAGGAGCTCGGCATCGGCATCTCGACCTCGGTCGGCATCGGCGGCGATCCGATCAACGGCTCCTCCTTCCTCGACCACCTCGCTCTGTTCGAGCAGGATCCTGAGACGGAAGCCGTGCTGATGATCGGCGAGATCGGCGGTCCGCAGGAGGCCGAGGCCTCGGCCTGGATCAAGGAGAACTTTTCCAAGCCCGTGATTGGCTTCGTGGCGGGCCTCACCGCCCCCAAGGGCCGCCGCATGGGGCATGCCGGCGCGATCATCTCGGCGACCGGCGACAGCGCCGCGGAGAAGGCCGAGATCATGCGCTCCTACGGCCTGACCGTGGCGCCCGATCCGGGCTCCTTCGGCAGCACCGTGGCCGACGTGCTCGCCCGCGCGGCTTGAGGCCCTCTCCGTCGGGCAGCGCTTCTGCTGTCCGACGCCTCACCCTGAGGTGCCGCGACGCGGCCTCGAAGGGGCCTCCGGATCGCGGGCGATTCCTGGAAGATCCCTCAAGGCTTCCGCTTCGCTCCGGCACCTCGGGATGAGGATGGAGGCAAACGCGCACGCGGTCTCCAGTCCGTCCCGCGGGGAGGAAGCGCCCCGACGATCGAATCCATCTGCCCGCCCGAAGGCATCAGCCTGCGGAACTCCGAAAAGAGAACCTCGCCAGGGGGGATCCCATGACCAAGACGCTGCACGCCCGGCCGTCAGCCGCGACCGACACGACCTTCGCGCCGCCGGTCATCACCGGCACGGCCACCGAGGACGCCCTCGAGATTCTGTTTCACGCCCTGCTCGACGTGGCCCGCCGCCACGATCCCGAGCTGGAGGACGTGCTGCATGGCCGCGCCGACATCTCCTCCTTCACGCCGGAGATGCTGGCGCGCGCGCTTCAGGTGCAGGGCATCTGGTTTCAGCTCGTCTCGATCGCCGAGCAGAACGCGGCCATGCGCCGCCGCCGCCATGTCGAGCGCGACCAGGGCCGTGAGGCGCTGAACGGCTCCTTCGCCAAGGTTCTGGCCGAGGCCTCCGCCCGGGGCATCGGCCCGCAGCAGATCCACGCGCTGCTCAAGGATCTGCGCATCCGCCCGACCATCACCGCGCATCCCACCGAGGGCAAGCGCGTCACGGTGCTGGAGAAGCTGCGCCGGATCTACCTCGTGCTGCGCGAGCTGGAGCTGCCGCGCTGGACCGAGCGCGAGCGCAACGGCCTGATGAACGAGCTGCGCGACCAGATCGAGCTGATCTGGATGACGGGCGAGCTGCATCTGGAGAAGGCCACCGTCGAGCGCGAGGTCGCCTGGGGGCTGCACTTCTTCGACGAGACCCTGTTCGAGATGCTGCCCGAGATGCTGCTCTCGCTCGAAGAGAGCCTCGCGCAGTACTATCCCGACGAGACCTTCGAGGTGCCGCCGTTCTTCCAGTTCGGAAGCTGGATCGGCGGCGACCGCGACGGCAACCCCTACGTCACCGCCAGCGTGACCCGCGAGACGCTTCAGCGCAACGCGCTGGCGTCGCTCCGTCGCTACCGCGACGGCATCACCCATCTCGGCCGGGTGCTCTCGATCACCGAGCGCTCGCTGCCGGTGCCCGAGATCTTCCGCAGCGAACTCGCGCACATGCTGGCCGAGTCCGGCGACGCGCGCGCCATCGCCAACCGCAATCCCGGCGAGGCCTATCGCCAGTTCCTCTCCTGCGTGCTGCGCAAGCTCGAGGCGACGATCGCCCGCAACAAGGGCGCCCGCTCGGTCGGGCCGGATTATCCGAGCGCCGACGGGCTCATCAACGATCTGCGCACCCTGGAGAAGGGGCTGGCCGACGCCAAGTGCGGCGCGCTCGCCACCGACATCGTGCGGCCCGTGCGGCGGATGGTCGAGATCTTCCGCTTCTCCACTGTGCGGCTCGATCTGCGCGAGAACTCGACCCGCACCACCAAGACGCTGCACGCGCTGTGGAAGCTGCGCAACGGCGACCGCGAGCCGCCGGCGCTGGATTCGCCGGCCTGGAAGGATTGGCTGCTCACCGAGCTGGCCCGGCCGCGCACGCCCGAAACCTCGTTCGAGGATTTCGCCGACCGTCTGCCCGACGACGCGCGCGAGACGCTCGCCACCTTCGCCCTGGTCGGCGAGATGCGCGATACCCTCGACCGCGAGGCTTTCGGCGCCTTCATCCTGTCGATGACGCGCTCCACCGTCGACGTGCTCGGCGCCTACCTGCTGGCCAAGGAGGCCGGCATCTTCCTCGACACGACCGGCACCGAGATCTGCCCGCTGCCGATCGTGCCGCTGTTCGAGACCATCGACGACCTGCGCGCCGCCCCGGCGATCATGAAGGAGCTGCTCGGCATCCCCGTGGTGCGCCGCTCCACCCGCTGGCAGGGCGGGGTGCAGGAAGTGATGATCGGCTACTCCGATTCCAACAAGGACGGCGGCTTCATCGCCTCGAACTGGGAGCTCTACAAGGCGCAGGTGCGGCTGACCACGCTCGGCAACCATCTCGGCGTGCCGATCGCCTTCTTCCACGGCCGCGGCGGTTCGGTGAGCCGCGGCGGCGTGCCGACCCATCGCGGCATCGCCGCCCAGCCGCCGGGCTCGATCCAGGGCCGCTTCCGCATCACCGAACAGGGCGAGGTCGTCTCGTTCAAATACGCCAACCGCGGCACCGCCGCCTACCAGATGGAGCTGCTGGCGGCCTCGGTGTTCGAGCACGCCCTGCTCTCGGAGGGCAACGGCAACGGCTCGCGCGCCGAATTCGACGACGCGCTGGAGGCGCTCTCGGGCGCCTCGCGGGCGGCCTACGTCAACCTGCTCCAGGCCGAGGGCCTCGTCGATTACTTCCAGGCGGCGAGTCCGCTCGACGAGATCTCGCTGCTCAATATCGGCTCGCGCCCGGCCCGGCGCTTCGGCGCCAAGTCGCTCTCGGATCTGCGCGCGATCCCCTGGGTGTTCGCGTGGTCGCAGAACCGGCACGTCATCACCGGCTGGTACGGCGTCGGCTCGGGGCTGAAGAGCTTCATCGACGTGCGTGGAGAGGCGGGCGAAGCCCTTCTGAGGCGCCTGTTCCGGGATTGCCGGGTGTTCCGCCTCGTCCTCGACGAGGTCGAGAAGACGCTGCTGATGGTCGATCTCGAGATCGCCCGCGACTATGCCGGCCTCGTCGAGGACGCGGGCATCCGCGCGCGCATCTTCGGGATGATCGAGGCGGAATACGCGCTGACGCGGGAGATGGTCCTGCGGGTGTCCGGCGACAGCGAACTCGCCCAGCGCTTCCCGCAATTCAGCGAACGCCTGCGCGGGCGGCTTCCGACCATCAATCAGGTCAGCCGCGAGCAGGTCGAGCTGCTGCGCCGCTACCGCAGCGAGACCGACGAGGACAAGCGCGAGGCGGTGAAGTCCGCGCTGCTGCTGTCGATCAACTGCATCGCCGTCGGCTTCGGCGCGACTGGATAATGCATACAATCTCGGCGACGTGTTCCGGGACCGGCTGGACGGCCGGCCCGGACGCGCGAGATAGAACATCGTCCCGAAAGGTGGCCGCCGGCTTTCGGAAAAGGACGATGCTTTTCAAGTGCGGCACGCGACCCCCACGCGTGACCGCGCGCACGACAAGACGGTCTCACAGAACGGAGGATTTCCGATGAGCTTCACCCTGATCCAGCAGGCCACCCCGCGCCTGCACCGCTCGGAACTCGCGGTTCCCGGCTCCAACCCGACCTTCATGGAGAAGTCGGCCGCCTCGAAGGCCGACGTGATCTTCCTCGACCTCGAGGATGCGGTTGCGCCCGACGACAAGGAGCAGGCCCGCAAGAACATCATCCAGGCTCTCAACGACCTGGATTGGGGCAACAAGACCATGATGATCCGCATCAACGGTCTCGACACCCACTACATGTACCGCGACGTGGTGGACATCGTGGAGGCCTGCCCGCGCCTCGACATGATCCTGATCCCCAAGGTCGGCGTGCCGGCCGACGTCTACGCCATCGACGTGCTGACGACGCAGATCGAGCAGGCCAAGAAGCGCGAGAAGAAGATTGGCTTTGAGGTGCTGATCGAGACCGCGCTCGGCATGGCCAATGTCGAGGCGATCGCGACCTCGTCCAAGCGCCTTGAGGCGATGTCCTTCGGTGTCGCCGACTACGCCGCCTCCACCCGCGCCCGCTCCACCGTGATCGGCGGCGTCAACGCCGATTACAGCGTGCTCACCGACAAGGACGAGGCCGGCAACCGCCAGACGCACTGGCAGGATCCGTGGCTGTTCGCCCAGAACCGCATGCTGGTCGCCTGCCGCGCCTACGGCCTGCGCCCGATCGACGGTCCCTTCGGCGACTTCTCCGATCCGGACGGCTACACCTCGGCCGCTCGCCGCTGCGCCGCGCTCGGCTTCGAGGGCAAGTGGGCGATCCACCCCTCGCAGATCGATCTGGCCAACGAGGTCTTCACCCCCTCCGAGGCCGAGGTCACCAAGGCCCGCCGCATCCTGGAAGCCATGGAAGAGGCCGCCAAGGCCGGCCGCGGCGCCGTCTCGCTCGACGGCCGCCTCATCGACATCGCCTCGATCCGCATGGCCGAGGCGCTGATCCAGAAGGCCGACGCGATGGGCGGGAAGTAATTTCCTTCTATCGGTAGAACGGAAAATGGCCGGGTTCGCCCGGCCATTTTCTTTTGGGGGCCGGGGCGTCAGGCGCGGTCGTTTCGCTCGATCTCGTCGAGGACGGCGTCGGGGGCCACATCCTGGCTGAGTTCGCCGACTTCTGGATCGGCGACCGTCTCGATGCCCATCCGCTCCGTGATCGCCGACACCATCGCGACGAGCTTCGTCACCTCGTGCTCGGCCAGAAGGCTGATGTGGAGGTCGAGATCGGCCCGCTTGTTGGCCGCCGCGGCCATGCGGTTCTGGCTGATCAGTACGAAGGTCGAGAGGAAGATCGCCTCGACCGATGCCGCGGTCCCGAGGATCACGAAGGACGCGTCCCATTTCGGCAGGATCGGCAGCAGGCCCGAATTCACCAGGGTCCAGAAGCCGAACAGCACGACGTGCAGGGCGACGAACGCCATGCTGCCCGTGAACCGCGTGATCGCCTCGGCCACGCGATCCTGCAGGGAGGCCTCGCGTTCGGCGGCGCTTCGGCGCTCCTGCAGCGTCCGGATGTTGCGCAGGAGAGCGGGCGCCAGCCCTTCCGGCTGAGGCGGCGAATAGGTCGTCCGTGGGGCGGGGCTGTCCCGTTCGTCTTGCCTTGGCGTCATGACGGATCTCAGGAGGACGGTGGCGGAGCAACCGGCCTGAGCCGCGGCCTGATCCCGAGGGGAGCATGAAACCGCTGAAGGCCTTGTCCGAGACCGCGGCTGGCTCTTTCGGGCGTTGGGCCACCGCGCGGGCGGCGCGAGGCTGCGCGCGCGCCCGTCGCGGTTCGCCGACCGGCGCGGGCTTCGGCCGACGCATCCTCCTTTTCCAAAAGCCGGCATCCCCCTTTCGGGGCGATGCCCTAACTCTGCCGTCGGGCGACTGCCCACTCGACGCATCCATACCCGAGAGGCACGCATGACCGCGTTCGATGCCGACCTGCGGAGCCTCGCGGCTCAGACGACCCTCTCACGGCGCACCGTGATCGCCACGAGTCTCGCCACGGGCTTCGCGCTCGCCGTGCAGCCCGTCGCGGCCCAGACCACCATCACCACGGACACGAACGGCTTGATCGCCGGCGAGGTGAAGATTCCGACGCAGGACGGCGAGATCCCGGCCTACCGGGCCATGCCGGCCGAGGGCGGCCGCTTTCCGACGATCCTGGTCGTGCAGGAAATCTTCGGCGTGCACGAGCACATCAAGGATGTGTGCCGCCGTCTGGCCAAGCTCGGCTACTTCGCCCTGGCGCCCGAACTATATGCCCGGCAGGGCGACGTCTCGACGTTGACCAACATCCAGCAGATCGTGAGCGACGTCGTCTCCAAGGTGCCCGACGCGCAGGTGATGAGCGACCTCGACGCAGCGGTCGCCTTCGCCAAGGGCACGGGCAAGGCCGACACGGCCCGCCTCGGGATCACCGGCTTCTGCTGGGGCGGGCGCATCACCTGGCTCTACGCCGCGCACAATCCGGCGGTGAAGGCCGGCGTCGCTTGGTACGGGCGGCTCGTCGGCGACAGCTCGGCGCTGATGCCGGAGAACCCCGTCGATGTCGCCGCCGACCTCAAGGCGCCGGTGCTCGGCCTCTACGGTGGGGCCGACCAGGGCATTCCGGTCGCCACGATCGACCGGATGAAGGAGGCCTGCCGGGCCGCCGGCAAGACCTGCGATTTCGTCGTCTATCCGGAGGCGGGACACGCCTTCCACGCCGATTATCGTCCGAGCTACCGCGCGGAGTCGGCACAGGACGGATGGAAGCGGCTACAGGACTGGTTCCGGCAGCACGGCGTCGCCTGAGCCCGCCTCACTTGTCGTACTTGATGTAGGCGAAGCGCGGATCGGCCGGCGTTCCTTCGAGGGCGCCGCCCTCCGCGCCCGGCTGCCAGCCCACGACCTCCTCGATCTTCTTTGCCAGAGAGAAATCCTTCTCGGTGATGCCCTTGGCGGCGTGGTTCATCAGCCGGACCTCGACCCAAGCGTAGGACGCCGTGAGGTCGGGATGGTGCCACGCGGCCTCGGCCAGATGGCCCACCGTGTTGATGACCATCAGCGTGCTCTTCCATGAGGCGGTCTTGTAGGTGCGCCGGATCCAGCCGTCCTCAAACCGCCAGTGCGGCAACTCTTCCTTCAGCCGCCGCTCCACCGTCGCGTCGTCGAGGACGCCCTCGCGTGCTTGCGTCATTGTCACCCTCCCATCGAATACGGTGAAAACCTGCGTCGGGACGGGCGGCGGCGCAAGCCGGGATCGGTGGGGCTCGCGCCCCTGGGCGGGAGCCCGCATGTCGCAGCGGAAACGCCGGGACCGGCTGTGGACGGGGCGGAGGCGAGTCCCTATTAAAAAATTCAACAGAAACCGTCCGCCTCCGCCGGAGACGGAACGGCCTGACCGATAATTCATGAGGACGCCCATGCTGTCACGGCGCGGAATGCTCGCGACGGCGGCTCTGTCGCTGGCCGCGACGCTGCCGATGGCGCGCCGCGCGCAGGCGGCGGGCGAGACGTTCCGGCTCGGCGTCCTGCCCTTCGGCACCGCCTCCTGGGAGGCCGCGGTCATCAAGGCGCGGGGCTTTGATACGGCCAACGGCTTCACCCTCGACATCGTCAAGCTGGCCGGCAACGATGCCGCCCGTATCGCCTTCCTCGGCGGTCAGGTCGATGCCATCGTCGGCGACCTGATCTTCGCCGCCCGCCTCGGCAACGAGGGGCGGGGCGTGCGCTTCTCGCCCTATTCCACCACCGAGGGCGCGCTGATGGTGCCCGCGGGAAGCCCGATCACGGATCTGAAGGGGCTCGCGGGCAAGCGGCTCGGGGTGGCGGGCGGTGCGCTCGACAAGAACTGGATCCTGCTGCGGGCGCAGGCGCGCGAGACGGCGGGGCTCGAGCTCGAGAACGTCGCGCAGATCGCCTACGGCGCGCCACCGCTGCTGGCGCAGAAGCTGGAGACCGGCGAGCTTGACGCGGCTCTGCTCTACTGGCAGTTCTGCGCCCGCCTCGAAGCCAAGGGCTTCAAACGGCTGATCTCGGCCGACGACGTGATGCGAGCCTTCGGCGCCAAGGGCGCGGTCTCGCTGATCGGCTATCTCTACGAGGGCCACACCGTGGCCGACCGGGGCGAGGTGGTGCGGGGGTTCGCCCGCGCCTCGGCCGCCGCCAAGGACGCGCTGGCGAACGAGCCGGCCCTGTGGGAGACGGTCCGCCCGCTGATGGCGGCGGAGGACGACGCCACCTTCGCCACGCTCAAGCGCGATTTCCTCGCCGGAATCCCGCGCCGGCCGATCGCCGCCGAGCGCGCCGACGGCGAGCGCATCTACGCGGCCCTGGACCGGCTTGCGGGCGCGCAACTCCTCGGCGTGGGCAAGAGCCTGCCGCCGGACCTCTATCTCGACGCCTCGGGCAACGGCTGAAGACGGCACGATGACGGTTCCGGCCCGCTGACCCTGCGCATGGCCCTGCTCGCGCGCCTCCTCTCGCTCGCCGTCCTCCTCGTCCTCTGGCAGGGCCTCTCCGCCTATGCCGATACGCGGACCCTACCGGCGCCGAGCGCGGTGTTCGCCTTCATCCTGCGCGAGGCGCAGAGCGGCAGCCTGTTCTTCAATGTCGGCGTCACGCTCGCCCGGGTCGCAGTCTCCTTCGTCATCGCCATGAGCCTCGGCGTGCTGCTCGGCATCGCGCTCGGCCGCTCGCGCCTCGCCGACCGGCTGCTCGATACGCCGCTTCTCGTCGTCCTCAACACGCCGGCCCTCGTCATCACGGTGCTGGCCTATGTCTGGCTCGGGCTGACCGAGACCGCGGCCATCGTCGCGGTGGCGCTCAACAAGCTGCCCAACGTCGCCGTCATCATGCGTGAGGGCGCCCGCGGCCTCGATCCGGGGCTTGAGGAGATGGCGACGACCTACCGCTTCGACCGGCGGACCTGGATCGCCCATGTGCTGCTGCCGCAACTCCAGCCCTTCATGGTGGCAGCGGCGCGCTCCGGCATCTCGCTCGCCTGGAAGATCGTGCTGGTGGTGGAGCTGCTGGGCCGTCCCAATGGGGTCGGCTTTGCCATCAACTATTACTTCACGCTCTTCGACGTCACCGCGGTGATCGGCTACAGCCTCGTCTTCATGAGCGTGATGCTCGCCCTCGACTCTCTCCTCCTCCAGCCCCTCGACGCCCATGTCCGCCGCTGGCGCTGAACCCGGCGCCGAGACGGCGCCGCTGCTGACGGTGCGCGTGGACCGCAAGGTCTATCGCAAGCGTGGCCGCAAGGCCGGCACCGAGGCCGTCGAGGCGGTGCGCGGCCTCGCCTTCGAACTCCATGCCGGCGAGATCACCTGCCTGATCGGGCCCTCGGGCGCGGGCAAGACCACGACGCTGCGCATCCTCCTCGGCCTCGACCGCGACTTCGAGGGCAGCGTGACGCCCGAGCCCTCCGAGGCCGGCATCGCGATGGTGTTTCAGGATCCGCGCCTGCTGCCCTGGCGCACCATCGAGCAGAACGTGCGGCTCGGCCTACCGCGCGAGCGAAGAGCGCGCGACCTCGACGGCCTGTTCGCGTCGCTCGGGCTCGCATCGTGGCGCGCGCATTATCCCGGTGCGTTGTCGCTGGGGATGCAGCGCCGGGTGGCCTTGGCCCGGGCGCTGGCGCTGGAGCCGCGCATCCTCGTTCTCGACGAGCCCTTCGTCTCCCTCGACGATGCGGCGGCCGCGTCCCTGCGCGCGCTGGTGGTCGAGGCGGTGGCCGGTTCCGGTACGAGCGCGCTGATGGTCACGCATAACGTGGCCGAGGCCATCGAGATCGCCGACCGTCTGCTGCTGGTCTCGCCCCGGCCCGCCCGGCTGCTGGCGGATTTGCCCCTCGACCGGCCGCGCCACGAGCGGGACCGGGCCTGGGCCGACGCGACCCGCCAGGGCCTTGCCGCCCGCTTCCCCGGCATCGTCGCTCAGTAGAATCACGCCCGAGAGAATCGCGCCCTGCCAAAGCCGCAGGCGCGTCGAATGCGCATCGGAGGCGGTCGCAGCCTGCTCCGCGCTGTCCCGTTGGGGACGTCTGCCGTTTCTTAAGGATAAACGGAGCGGTTCATTGCAAAAATTTCCCGGCCGCCACGGGGCCGATCGAGCAGCCCGACGACCCCGTCATCGCGTCGTTCGGCGGGTCGCATTGTTTGCAGTGCGGCATCGACAGCGGGCCTCCCGGGCCCCGATGGCAGGAATTAAAGTGCCACGGACGCATGGGCGATGGGAAAATTTGATCATCCCATGCGAGTGGCGCATTCGTATCCATGGTAGAGCACTGAAGCTCGTCAAAACAAACTTGAGAAGTGTGCGCCGCCCATCAAATTGTGCAACGCAAAATGCTGAATTTAGCAGGCAAGTTTCCTGATAAAGGGCCCTGTGAGTGCGACATTCGACGCGCGAAAGCGAGTTGACGGCGCCCGAAATTTTCTTAGAGTTCGTTCAAGCTTCGGTTTCGGGGAGCCGCTAAGGGATGCGGACCCAGCCGGGTAAGTCGCCGGGAACTATGGAATAATCCTAATTTCTGTGCGGCAGGCGCGAGCTGCCGGAGCGAATATCATCCCTGTCGCAAACAGCAGGTCAATCAACGGTGGGTAGCGGGCTGCTATCCAGCGGCGGATAAGACTTGTCGGAGGAATCCATGAGAGCGGTACATCTCCTCGCACTCGGTGCGGGTCTCGCGGCTGCAAGCCCGGCCCTCGCCAACGAAAGCGTTCTGAAGGGCGTCGCCAACCCGGCGGAGCAGGTGCTCCAGACGGTCGATTACGCCAACACCCGCTATTCCAAGCTCGACCAGATCAACGCCAGCAACGTCAAGAACCTCCAGGTTGCCTGGACCTTCTCGACCGGCGTGCTGCGCGGCCACGAGGGCTCCCCGCTCGTCGTCGGCAACATCATGTACGTCCACACCCCCTTCCCGAACATCGTCTACGCGCTGGACCTCGACCAGGGCGCGAAGATCGTGTGGAAGTACGAGCCGAAGCAGGATCCGTCCGTGATCCCGGTCATGTGCTGTGACACGGTCAACCGTGGTCTGGCCTATGCCGACGGCGCGATCCTCCTGCACCAGGCCGACACCACGCTCGTCTCGCTCGACGCCAAGTCCGGCAAGGTGAACTGGTCGGTCAAGAACGGCGACCCGTCCAAGGGTGAGACCAACACCGCCACCGTTCTCCCGGTGAAGGACAAGGTCATCGTCGGCATCTCCGGCGGCGAGTTCGGCGTGCAGTGCCACGTCACCGCCTACGACCTGAAGTCCGGCAAGAAGGTGTGGCGCGGCTACTCGATCGGCCCGGACGATCAGCTGATCGTCGACCCCGAGAAGACCACCTCGCTCGGCAAGCCGATCGGCAAGGACTCCTCGCTGAAGACCTGGGAAGGCGATCAGTGGAAGACCGGCGGCGGCTGCACCTGGGGCTGGTTCTCCTACGATCCCAAGCTCGACCTGATGTACTACGGCTCGGGCAACCCCTCCACCTGGAACCCCAAGCAGCGTCCGGGCGACAACAAGTGGTCGATGACCATTTGGGCGCGTAACCCCGACACCGGCATGGCCAAGTGGGTCTACCAGATGACCCCCCACGACGAGTGGGACTTCGACGGCATCAACGAGATGATCCTCACGGATCAGAAGTTCGACGGCAAGGACCGTCCGCTGCTGACGCACTTCGATCGTAACGGCTTCGGCTACACGCTCGACCGCGCCACCGGTGAAGTGCTCGTCGCCGAGAAGTTCGATCCGGTCGTGAACTGGGCCACCAAGGTCGACCTGGACAAGGGTTCCAAGACCTACGGCCGTCCGCTGGTCGTGTCGAAGTACTCGACCGAGCAGAACGGTGAAGACGTGAACTCGAAGGGCATCTGCCCGGCGGCTCTCGGCACCAAGGATCAGCAGCCGGCGGCCTTCTCGCCCAAGACCGGCCTGTTCTACGTCCCCACCAACCACGTCTGCATGGACTACGAGCCGTTCCGGGTGACCTACACCCCGGGCCAGCCCTACGTCGGTGCGACCCTCTCCATGTACCCGGCTCCGGGCTCGCATGGCGGCATGGGCAACTTCATCGCCTGGGACAACCTCCAGGGTAAGATCAAGTGGTCCAACCCCGAGCAGTTCTCGGCTTGGGGCGGCGCGCTCGCCACTGCCGGTGACGTGGTGTTCTACGGCACCCTCGAAGGCTTCCTGAAGGCCGTCGACTCGAAGACGGGTAAGGAACTGTACAAGTTCAAGACCCCGTCGGGCATCATCGGCAACGTGATGACCTACGAGCACAAGGGCAAGCAGCACGTCGCCGTCCTCTCGGGCGTTGGTGGCTGGGCCGGCATCGGCCTCGCGGCCGGCCTGACCGACCCGAACGCCGGCCTCGGCGCGGTGGGTGGCTATGCGGCCCTGTCGAGCTACACCAACCTCGGTGGCCAGCTCACGGTCTTCTCGCTGCCGAACAACTAAGTCGCTTGCGACATAGAGCCTAAAGGATGCCGGCGCGGGAAATCGCGCCGGCATCTTTATGATTTTATGATTATGCTGTAGGGCCTGCTTGGTAGCCGCACAGATTACGTTGCGGTGCAACATGATGGTCTCGGGAGAAACGTCGTTGTCTTCGATGAAAAGAACCGCTCTTCTTGGTCTCGTCGGTGCAGCCTTGCTCGGAGCGGTTCCCGCCGCCACCGTTGCCTTCGCCCAGGACGCCAAGCCCGAACTCGCCAACAAGCTCGATCCGAACGCCAAAGAGATCGACGAGCCGGTGCTCAAGGCCGCCACAGCGGCGAAGGAAGAGGACGGCAAGTACTTCGATAAGGACGGTCACCCGACCTTCCACATCACCAACGACGGCAAGAAGGTCGATTGGTTCACCTATTCCGGCTATCGCCGCTATCACGCCGAGTGCCACGTCTGCCACGGCCCGGACGGCATGGGCTCGACCTACGCGCCCGCCCTCAAGGACTCGCTGAAGCGCCTCTCCTACGAGGAGTTCTACGGCATCCTCGCCGGCGGCAAGCAGGAGATCAGCAACACCGCCAACCAGGTGATGCCCGCCTTCGGCGATAATAAGAACGTGATGTGCTACGCCAACGACCTCTACGTGTACCTGCGCGCTCGCGCCGCCGGTGCCTGGGGCCGGGCCCGTCCGGGCGAGAAGGAAGACAAGCCCGAAAGCGCTAAGACCGTTGAGAAGGAGTGCCTGGGCGGCTGATGACCCGCTCAAGCGCACCCGTTTCGGTCGCGGTCGCCGCGCTCCTGCTCTCGGCAGGGGCGCGGCCCGCTCATGCTCAGCACCTGCCGGATCTGGTCACGCAGGATGTCCTGCGTGTCTGCAGCGATCCCGGCAACATGCCGTTCTCCGAGCGCAAGGGCGGCGGTTTCGAGAACAAGATCGCGCAGATCGTCGCCGACGAGTTGAAGGTCAAGCTGCGCTATTACTGGCTGACCCAGGGGCCCGGATTCGTCCGCAACACCCTCGGGACCGGCCTTTGCGACCTGATCATCGGCACGTCGGGCGGCGACATCGTCCAGGCGACCAACCCGTATTACCGCTCGGCCTATGTCCTGGTCGCGCGCAAGGGCGAGTTGGCGGATCTCAAGCGCCTCGACGACCCGCGGCTGAAGGACAAGCAGATCGGCATCATCGCCGGGACGCCGCCCTCCAACCGCCTGAGCGAGCTGAAGCTCGTCGGCGAGCGGATCCACGCCTATGCGCCCTACGCCTTCGGGGCCGAGCGCAAGCATCAGACGGTCGCTGCGGAAGTGATCGCGGATCTCGCCGAGAAGAAGATCGACGTGGCGATCCTCTGGGGGCCGGCTGCGGGTTGGCTGGCCAAGCAGAGCGGCGTGCCGATGGATGTCGTGCCGCTCCTCCACGAGCCGGGACGGCCACCACTGACGTTCCGTGTCTCGATGGGCGTGCGCCACAACGAGAACGACTGGAAGCGCAGCCTCAACACCGTCCTGCGCAAGCGCAAGGCCGACATCGAGGCGGTGTTGCGCGAATACGAGGTGCCGCTGCTGGCGGAGGAGGACACCAAGCCTCTCGATGCCGCGGACGAGTGATCCCCGATCAGAAGTCTCTGATTGAACGCGCATTCTTTCGACGAACCGGCCGCCACTTCGTCGGAATGCGCTTCAAAAGGCCCGAACCCCGGTTCGGGCCTTTTGTCATTCCACCCGCTCGATTCCCGACCGATCGAGTTTGGCCAGAGCCTCCGTGACCGTCTCGCCACCGATGACGAGGTCGGGGGCGATCTCGGCGAGCGGCACCAGCACGAAGGCGCGCTCGCGCACGAAGCGGTGCGGCAGCACGAGGCGTTCGTCGGAAACCTGCGCCCCCTCATAGGCCAGCACGTCGATGTCGATGACGCGCGGCCCCCAGCGGCGCTCGCGGACGCGCCCGAGCGCCGCCTCGATCGACAGGCAGACCTCCAGCAACCTGTGCGGTGTCAGCTCGGTATCGATGGCGACCGCCGCGTTGAGGAACCAGTCCTGATCGGTGTCGCCCCAGGGCGGCGTGCGGTAATCGGCGGAGCGCGCCACGACCCGGATGCCGGGCGTCGCGGCAAGGTGCTCGACGGCCCCGGCCAGCATCGCGGCCTTGTCACCGATATTGCTGCCGAGCCCGAGATAGGCGCGCGTCATCTCGTCTCCGTGGTGGCGACTCTGTCGGAGCGGCCCCGCACGATCTCGATGGCCGCGTAGTCGAGCACGGCCGGGATCGGCGCGCTCGGCTTGTCGATCCGCACCGCGATCGTCTCGATCCGGGGAAACCGCGCGAGGCAGGTCCCGGCGATCGCCTCGGCCAGCGCCTCGATCAGGGCGAAGCGCCGGTTGGTGGCGATGTCCAGTGCGATCTCGGCGAGATCCGCGTAGCTCACGGTTGCGGCCACGTCGTCGCTGCGGCCGGCCGGCGCGAGGTCGAGCCGGCATTCCAGCGAGATGTAGAAGCGCTGGCCCAGCCGCTCCTCCTCCGGCAGCACGCCGTGACGGGCGAAGACCGCGAGGCGGTGGACGAGGATGCGGTCAGCCATGGATCGTCCCACGCGCCCCCTCCGGGCGCATCACCGCGTCGAGCACCCGGAGCGCCTCGACATGTGGCGCCACGTCGTGGACGCGCACGATGTCGGCCCCGAGCGAGCCGGCGAGCACGTGCGCGGCGAGTGAGCCGATGAGCCGGTCCTGCGGCGCCGTCTCGCGGTCGTGCAGGCGCCCGAGCAGGCTTTTCCGCGAGACGCCGACGAGGAGGGGAAAGCCCAGTGCCCGGATTTCGGGCAGGCGGCGCAGAGCTTCGAGATGCTGTTGCCAGCTCTTGCCGAAGCCGATGCCGGGATCGAGCACGATGTCGCCGTCGCGAATGCCGGCGCGGCGGGCGATGTCGAGGGAGCGCTCGAAGAAGCGCAGCATGTCGGCGATGATGTCGAGCGAGCCGTCGATCGTCTCGCGGTTATGCATCACGATGACCGGCGCGCCGTGGTCGGCCGCGACGCGGGCGATATCCGGCTCGCGCTGCAGCCCCCAGACGTCGTTGACGAGGGTGGCGCCGGCCTTCAGGGCGGCCTCCGCCGTCGAGGCCTTGTAGGTGTCGATCGAGATCGGGACCGACAGGCCGGGTGCGACCGCCTCGATCACGGGCAGGACGCGGGCCTGCTCTTCGGCGGCCGGGACGGGCGTATGGCCCGGCCGGGTCGATTCTCCGCCGATATCGAGGATGTGGGCGCCGGCCTCAGCCAAAGCCGCGGCCTGCGCCCGCGCGGCATCGACACCCTCGAACCGGCCACCGTCCGAGAACGAATCCGGCGTGACGTTGAGGATAGCCATCACCAGCGTGCGCCGGCCGAGGCCGGGCAGCAGGGTATTCAGGCGCGTCGGCGGAGTAGAGTCGTCGGGCGGCATCGCGTCTCGAGGGTGAGGGGCCGAGTTTGCCGGCCTAGCCCCTCCGGCGGGGTTGCGCCAGATCGATTCCGTCCCGCCCCGCCGCGGCCTGCCCTCAGGAGGCGCCGCGATAGCAGCGGATCTCCGCCTCGGCCTGGGCGCGGCGCAGCTCGGCCACCTTGTCGTCGAACATCTTGGTCGACTTGAACGCGGCGGTGCGCTGGCCGATGCCCTGGCGCATCGACAGGATGGTCGAGGCCTGAACGTAGCGGTCATAGGGCAGGATCGACGCCAGCGCGTCGAGGGAGCAGGAGCATTTCTCCAGCGCCTCGCGGGTCTGCCCGTTGGCGGCCATGCAGCCGAACACGTAATCGGCCCGCACATCCGTCGGATAGTCGTTGTCGTCGGCACGTGCGGGCGCGGCGAGCATCGCAGCCGCGAGCAACACGGCGGCGAACGCCTCAGGAATCCTTCTGGTCATAATCGAGCCTCTCTTCGAGGAGTTCGCCGCCATCTGGCTTCAGCGCACGGGCCTGGATCGAGACGATCTCTCCCGGCACGTCGGGCGCGACGACGAAGGTGTAGGTGATGGTTTCGAAGCCACGCATCCGCTCCGACTGAGGATCGCCCGCGAACGGCTTCATCTCGACGCGCCAGCCCTCGACGGTCCGACCCTTGAACGAGACCTGCATCGGCGTCACCGTCGCCTTTTCGCGCAGACCTTTTCGGATCGCGTTCTTGATGTAGCGCGGGTTGGCTTCCAGCAGGCTGGCGAGACCCTTCAGGTGGTTCTCGAGGAACAGGCTCAGCACGGGGTTGCCGGGCATGTCGGTGAAGGGGCCGGCCGGGAGGCGGTTGCCACCGGAGAACATCTGCACGCGGATGTCGCGGCTCTCGGCGCTCTTGCCGGGCTCGACCGTGAGCTTGATCGCGTCGCTGAGCGGCGGCCCGTAGGGTCCGCGCTCGATGCCGCTGCGGCGCGCGTAATCGTAGGTGAGGGTGCTGCCGGGCGCGGTGTTCTTCATCTGCGGCTGCTCGAACAGCAAATCGCTGGCGTCCGGTGCGGTGCCCTTGGTTGCCGGATCTTTGGCCGCCGTCTCTTGCGGCGCCGCTGGGGTGGTGTCGGAAGCCGCCCAAGCGGAAGGCGTCGTCACGAGGGCGGCCGAGAGGGCGACCGCCAGAAAGGATCGTCTCAAAGGGGTGCCTTTTCGCTCAACGGGTTTTGCACATTCGTCCCGATGCTGCGGTATATATAATCGGGTGGGGTCTCGGCAGCCTCTTCCTTGGCAAGATCCCGCATTTTCGCGTGCAGCGGCGAAAGGGAGCAGGCCGGATCGGTGTTGGCCGCGTCGCCCGTGAGCGCCAGCGCCTGGCAGCGGCACCCGCCCCAATCCTTCTCGCGCCGGTCGCAGGAGCGGCAGGGCTCCTTCATCCAGCTTGTGCCGCGATAGGCGGCAAAGGCCGGGGATTGGGTCCAGATCTCGCCGAGCGAGTGGTCGGTGACGTACCAGAATTCGAGGCCGGGGATGGTCTCGGCGGCGTGGCAGGGCAGCACCTTGCCCTGCGGCGTCACGTTCATCAGCTTGCGGCCCCAGCCGCCGGCGCAGGCCTTCGGGTACTTGGCGTAGTAGTCCGGCACCACGAGGTCGATGACGAGCTGGCCCTTGAGGCGCTCGCGCGCGGCCTCGACGATGCGAATCGATTCATCGACTTGGCTCTTATCTGGCATCAGCGCGGCGCGGTTCACATAGGCCCAGCCGTAATACTGGGTATGGGCCACCTCCAGCCGCTTGGCGCCGAGCTTGACCGCGAGGTCGATGAAGCCCGGCACCTCGTGGATGTTGCCGCGGTGGATCACCGAGTTCAGCGTCAGCGGCAGGCCGAGTTCGGTGACGCGGGCGGCGAACTGCATCTTCTGCGGCTGCGCGTTCTTGAGGCCGCCGATCTTTTCCGCGTTGGCCGCGTCCACCCCTTGGACGGAGAGCTGCACGTGGTCGAGGCCGACGTCGTAGAGCGCGTCGAGCTTTGCCAAGGCACCGCCGACGCCGGAGGTGATCAGGTTCGAGTACAGGCCGAGTTCGGCGCATTTGGCCGTGATCTCGACGATGTCGGGACGGGCGGTCGGTTCACCGCCCGACAGGTGGACATGCAGCACACCGAGACCCGCCGCCTCCGTCAGCACCCGCAGCCACGTCTGCGTGTCCAGCTCGGCCGAGCGCCGGTCGAGCTCCAGCGGGTTCGAGCAGTATGGGCAGCGCAGCGGGCAGCGGTGCGTCAGCTCGGCGAGCAGACCCACCGGCGCCGGAATGACGTCCACGGGGGAGGAGGCGGGGGTCGGTGCATTCATCGCTCCAGAACCCTTTTTTGCGCGAGGCCAGCCAGCATCGGGAGGATGTCGGCTTCGATGATGGCCGGGTCGGCGTCGTAGGTCTGACCCAGAATCTGGGCGATCTTCGAAACCGTGTTCCGGCCATCGACGAGCTTGAGGACCGCGACGGCGTTGTCATCGAGGTCGAAGGTGCGCTCGGGGGCGAGCAGCACGTGCTTGTTGCGGACCTCGTCGAAGCGCAGGCGCACGCCGCGGGGCAGGCGCGGCACGTCACTGCCCGAGAAGGCTGTGGGTTCAGCCGTCGTCGCGGCGGGGCTGGCCGCAGCGGGGGGGCTGTCCTCGGCGGAGTTCGTCTCGGCGACAAGGCCCTCGCCCGGCTGCCACGCATCCGGCGGCACCATGCCGGGGGCGACATAGGCGAAGTAAAGCGCGTCGAGCTGCGTCCAGAGCACGTTGCACTTGAAGGTCAGCGCATCCATCGCCGCCCGCTGCATCTCGGGCGTGGTGGCATGCCGCTTGACGTAATCGAGGGCGAAATCGGCGTCGCGCGGGGCCTGGGTCAGACGCTTGTCGAAATAGGCCAGCGTGTCCTTGGTGATGAAGTCGTAGTTCTTCAGCATCCCGGCGACACGCTCGGAGATGATCGTCGGCGAGAACATCTCGGTCAGCGAGGAGGCGATGGCTTCGAGCAGGCTGCGCTCGGAGACGAAGTGGACATAGGCATCGACCGAGAAGCGGGTCGCCGACAGAATGCCCTTGGTCGAGAGCACGTAGTCGCGGGTGAAGCCGACGCCTTCGGCAAGCTTGAGCCAGCGCTCGATGCCGCCGTCGCCCTCATGGTCGCCGTCATGATCGACGATGCGCTGGCGCCAGATCCGGCGAAGCTGCGCATCCGGCAGGCGGGCCAGGAGCGCCGCATCCTTCACCGGAATCATCGCCTGATAATAGTAGCGGTTGAGCGCCCAGGCCCGGACCTGATCCTTCGACAGCTTGCCGTCATGCAGCAGCCGGTGGAACGGGTGGAGGTTGTGGTAGCGCCGTGCACCGATATCGCGGAGCGCCGCCTCAAGCTCCTCGTGGCTCAGCAGGCGTTGCTCGGTGTCCGGGACGGGCGGCGGGAATTGGGCGGTCATGGCGTTCGGTTTCCCCCGAGCTTCGAGTCGCGTTTCCTGGATTTATTTTTAAATGGGGCGCGGTACCGATCGGGGCAGGGCCGCTGCCGCACGATTGGATCGTGCAAAACATATTCAGTCCGGCACTAAATTTCCAGACCGGGCTCTTCCGAAGACCTCGGCCCGATCAGAGATCGAGGGTCAGGCCGTCATGGGCGACGGTCCAGCCGCGCGCCTCGACGCTCGCGCGCTCGGACGAATCCTCGATCAGGACCGGATTGGTGTTGTTGATGTGAACGAAGACCCGTCGGCCGATCTCGACATCGGCGAGAGACGCGATCGAGCCGGTCTCGCCGTTCATCTGGATATGGCCCATGCGCCAGCCGGTCTTGGTGCCGACGCCGGCGCGGATCATGTCGTCGTCCTCCAGCACCGTGCCGTCGAACAGGAGCGCATCGGCGCCGGCGATGCGGGCTTTCAGATCCTCCGTCACCCGGGCGCAGCCGGGGATGTAGGCGAGGCGCTTGCCCCCGGCCTCGATCATCGTGCCGACCGTGGTTTCAGTCTCCGCTCCGATCTCCATCGAGGCGTCCTCCAGCCAGAGCGGCACCTTGCCGGGGACGGAGAACAGCGTTACCGAGAGGCCGGGCACCGGCTCGAAGGTCTCATTGAGGGCGATCGTCTGCCGCTTCACCACCTCGGCGGCCATCACGTCGAAGACGCGGTTGTCGGAGACGGAGGCCAGGATGCCGGGTGTCGCGTAGAGCGTGAAGGGCTGGCCCTCGCGCAGGGTCAGTAGGCCCGCGACGTGATCGACATCGCCGTTCGTCAGCAGCACCGCGTGGATCGGCGAGTGGCGCAGGCCCTCGCGCGGATGCATCTGCGGATTAGCCTGGATCTGCTGGCGGATATCGGGGGAGGCGTTCAGCAGGAGCCAGCGTTCCCCGTCAGGAGAGACTGCGATGCTCGACTGAGTGCGCGGCCTGACGCGGGAATCGCCCGCCCAAGCCAGGGAGCAGATGGAGCAGCGGCAGTTCCATTGAGGAACGCCGCCGCCCGCAGCCGAGCCCAGGATTACGACATGCATGGTGAAAACCCGCTGATGCCTGCAACCCCAACCCGGCTCAAATCACCTTAGTTGAAGGTGTCGATCTCGGCCGACTCGTAGCTCGTGACTTCCATGCCGACGCAGATCTCGGAAACGATGGGGGCAGCCCACTTCATGGTGTCTCTCCTCGACTTTATGGAACGCCGGAACCGCGCGATCCCACTGATTAAGAGGATCGTAAGATACTGGCGACGCACTCGTTTTCGCACGCCGGGGGTATATCGCCAATTCCGGCCCCGCCTGCAAGAGCCAGCTTGCCGTTTCTTCCCAAGTTCGAGACCGGTTCGGCATAACTTCGCGTGAGACGCGGGTTAAACTTTGGTCTGAGAGCGCTTTCCGACGAGGTGGACGCCGGTTCGGCGGAAGAAAGCGCGTTCAAGCAAAGACCGGGAGACGCCGGCCTGATGCCATCAGGTCGGGGACGGCTCTCGCAGCGAAATGCCGCGGGGGTCAGTGACGGAAATCCTGACCGCGCAGATCGAGCATGAAGCCCTTGCCGCGCACCGTGACGATCACCGGGCCACCCAGCCGCACGAAATCCGAGAGCTTCGAGCGCAGGTAGCCGACATAGACATCGACCACGTTGAGCGAGAGGCCGCCCTGGCTCGCCCAGAGCCGGTCGAAGATCTCGCCGCGCGAGATCGGGCGGTTCACCTCCTGCATCAGCAGGGCTAGCAGCTCCGCCTCCCGCGGGGTGAGGCGCGCGGAGGCCTCACCGAAGCTGACCTGGCGGATGTTGACGTCGAGAGTCAGGCGGCCGGCGGTGAAGACGGTGCGTGGGGTGTCCGCCTCCCGCCGTCGGAGCAGGTGAACTTGGAGCCGGGCAAGCAATTCGTCGAACACGAACGGCTTGACGATGTAGTCGTCGGCACCGAGCGCCAGCCCCTCGGCCCGGTCGCGCACCTCGTCGCGGGCGCTCAGGAAAAGGATCGCGCCGGGATAGCCGCCCTCGCGCAGGCTGCGGCAGACGTCGTGGCCGGAGCCGTCGGGCAGGGTGATGTCGAGCACCACCGCCTCCGGCGCCTCGTCGCGGGCGGCGCTCAGCGCGTCCTCGACCCGGCCGGCCACGCCGACGGAAAACCCTTCCGCCTCCAGGCCGCGAGCCAGGATGCCGCGGATGTCGATATCATCCTCAACGATCAATACGCGCGTCGTCATGCGGCGCCGATCCTCTCGTGTCCTGCCCCGTAGGATTCCGGCGCGACGCCATCGTCGAGCGAGGGCAGGTCGATGACCACCCGGGCGCCGCCGCCATGTTCGGCTTTGCCGAGGCTGATCGCGCCATCATGGCGCTCAACGACCCATCGCGCCAGAGCTAAACCTATGCCGAATCCCGCTTCTCCCGATCGGGCCTCGCGGCGGAAGCGCTCGAACAGCCCGTCCCCGCCCGCGGGGAAGCCGGGGCCGTCGTCGTCGATGGTGACCCGCGCCCGGCGGCCCTGCGGCGTGTCGTGCTCGCTCAGCGAGACGGTGATGCGGGTCAGGCCGGTGGCGTGGCGCAGGGCGTTGTCGATCAGGCTCTCGACAACCTGGCGGAGCCATTCCGGATCGGCGGCGATCTCGATGTCGTGGTCGCCCGGTTCCAGCATCAGTTCGACCCGGCGGCGGGCAGCCTCCGAGCCGGCACTGTCGACGGCGTCGGTCAGCACCTCGACGGCGCTGACGG
The DNA here is from genome assembly GCA_900234795.1 of Methylorubrum extorquens. NCBI lineage: Bacteria > Pseudomonadati > Pseudomonadota > Alphaproteobacteria > Hyphomicrobiales > Methylobacteriaceae > Methylorubrum > Methylorubrum extorquens. The sequence continues at coordinate 3,883,932 of LT962688.1, read as the reverse complement.
CCCGCCGGTCGAGCTCGATCTGGCCGGATTCCGAGCGGGCCACGCGAAGCAGATCCTCGACCCGTCGCTTGAGACGCTGCGCCCGTTTGCGGATGGTGGTGAAGACCGGTCCGTAATCCACGGTTCGGCCGGCGGCGCGCTCCGCCGAACGCTGGGCGAGGTCGCACTCGCCCAGGATCACCGTGAGCGGCGTGCGCAGTTCGTGGCTGACATCGGCGAAGAAGCGGCGCCGGGAGCGGTCCACCATCTCCAGCCGCTCGTTGGCGGCGCGCAGGTCGGCGGTGCGGGCCTCCACCGTGTCCTCCAGGGCGGCCCGGTCGGCGGCGAGCCGGCCCTCGCGGCGGGCGAGCCGGGCGGCCATGCGGTTGAAGTTCGCGACCAGAAGCCCGAGTTCGTCGCGGGTCTCGACCGAGAGTCGGGTCCCGAGCGCGCCGCTGCCGACGGCCCCGGCCGCGCGGCGGATCTCCTCGATGCGCGCCAGCGTCGGCCGCGTGACCGAACGATAGAGCACCCCGACGAAGGCGAGCGCTAGCACCGTCGCGGCGAGCGCGGCGGCGGTGAGCCGCTGCGAAAGGGTTCGGGCCGCCTCGGAGCCGGCGGTCATGCTGCGCCGCTCCGCCTCGATCAGCAGGGAGAGTGGCGGTCCCGTCATGGCGCCGAAGGCGTTGAGCGCGCCCTGCATCGCTGTCTTGCGAAGGTCGGGATCGGTCTCGCGCCGCACCAGGGTGACCTGACGGTCGAGCATCGCGCGGGCCGCACGCACGTTGGCGAGCGGCCGGGTGCGGGCGACGTACTGGATCCGGTCCTCCAGGTTGGCGCTGGTCGCCATGCCGCTGCCGATGGCGTCATCGACATGGTTGAGCGCCTGATCGACCCGGTCGCGGGTCACCGACAGAGCTTCGGGCGGCGCATCCGGATTGCCGACGCTGTCGATGGCGGCAAAGCCGTACTGTGCCAGCCGCCCCGACAGTTCCGCCAGAAGCTCCAGCCGGTGCTGGGCGGCGAGCGTGCGTTCGATGACGTTCTCGGTCAGCCGGATCGACCACAAGACGCCGGTCGCGGCCAGCAGGGCGATCAGCGCCGTGCCGCCGAGCAGGAGGGCGAACCGGACTCTCAGCGAACGCATGGTTTCCCTCTCCGCCGCAGGGGCGGCGCGCGGACCATGTCACCGCCGGGGCAGGGTCTCAAGCCGGCTCGCATTGCCGGCTTTTCCCGGTCCGCTCGCGGGTTGGTTCTACAGGTCGGTCGGCAGGCTCGCCTTGGGGGGCGCAGCGCCAACTCTTCACGTGATAGTCCGGATGCTCCTCCTGCCACGCCGCGAGCGTGCTCTGCGAGTTGCGCAGACACAGGAAGGGGTTCGGATTGTCGTAGTTCAGGTTGATCCGCTCGTCGTGGCACTTCGCCGGCTGGGCGATCAGGCAGACGGACAGGAGCAGGAACATGCGCGCGGCCTCGGCTCGGAGGGGGCGCGGTCGGCTCGACCGGATCGGTGTCCCGCGCCTCGGTCTGAGGCAAGGTGGGAGAAACCGGCAGGCCGGCAAGTCATTTTTCTGCGACTTGCCGGCGTCTTTCGGAAAAATCGTGCCGGATCAGGCCGGAACGAACAGTTCGCCCTTGCCGAGCGTCGCGAGATCGCCGGAGTAGCGCCGCAGCGTGCCGCTGAGAAGGCTGGCCTGCGCCGCGCCGAGATGCTTGAGGCTCTGGGCCAGCAGCCGGACGAAGACGAGGTCGGGGGGTGCCGGTCTCGACGAAGGTCGGCAGCAGCGTGCCGTGGCTGCCCGCGACCAGTGTGCCGCGGCGCATGCCGTAGCCCGGATGGTCGCCGAGCGCGCCGGAGACGACGATCGTGCCCGCGATCATGCGGGAGGCCGCGAATGCACCCGCGGAGCCTGCCAGGATCATGCCGCGGCGCATCCGGTCGCCGAGATGGTCGCCGGCCGCGCCCTTGATGACGAGCGTCGCGCCGTCGAGCCCGGCCTTGCCGGCGTAGACGGCGCCGCCCGCGTGGTCGCCGGCATCGCCCTCGATCGTGATGGTGCCGCCGGTGGCGCCGGTGCCGGCATAGGGGCCGGCCGAGCCCGTCACGGTGAGCGAGCCGGCCGCCATGCCTTCGCCGAGGCGCTGGCCGACATCGCCCTCGACCCGGATCGAGCCTTGCGAGAGCGCCGCACCCACCCGGTCGAGCCGGGACGAGCCGCCCTCGATCACGAGGCTATCGGAACCGTCGAGGCTGATCTCGAACACGTCGCCGAGGGTCAAGCCGCGGCGGCTCGTGCCGATGGCGAGCTTGCCCGCCTCGGCCTCGGACAGACCGCTCAGGGCGAGGGGGGTGATGTTGAGAAGGTCGACCCGCTCCGGCAGATCACCGCGCAGTCTCAGCGTGCTCATGCGGCGGGTTTCTCCAACAGGTCGCGGAGGTGGTAATGATGCCGGCCGAGATTGCCGCCGTAATTGCCGGCGGTGACCGCGACGAGGCCGTGCTGTGCGCCGATCTCGGTGGCGGCGTGCAGTGCCGCGCGCATCGATTCGGCGACCGCCGCCGAGGTCAGGGCGTCGATGACGATTTCCAGCACCACGCCGCATTCGGGCGGCAGCGCCGAGCCGGCCCGGCCCTTCAGCGTCGGGCAATAGGCGTCGTTGGTCGAGGCCATCATGCCCTTGGTGCGCCCGCCGACCTTCGAGCCGGAGCGGACGATGCCGCCGGGGAAGGGCAGGATCGCGCCGGGGATGGCTTTCGCCGCCTCGACCGCGATCTCGGCGACGATAAGGGTGTCGGCGTGCTTGCGGCCGAGGAACAGCAGGTTGCCGCCGCCGACCGCGCCATCGACCGCGCGCACCGAATCCTCGCACAGGAACTCGCCGTCCATGACGGGGATGCGCCAGTAGCGGCGCATCTTGCCCTCATGGTCGGGCAGGCGCTTGGCGACCGCGAAGCCGTCGCCGAAATAGCGGATCGCGCCGCCGAGCTTGATCTTGGTCGGGCCTTCGACGCCGGCAAAGCAGGCGGTGCCGGGGCAGGTGAGGATGCACTGGCCGACGCGCTTGAGGAGCTGGTCCTTCAGCCCGTTCGGCTCGAAGCCGAACAGCAGGATGCGCACGCCCGGGCGTCCGTCCGGCGTCTCGTCGGGGGAGAGTTCGGCATCGATGCCGGCCTCGGCGCCGCAGCCGATCACCGAGGTCGCGAAGCCCGTCATCACCGTCGCCGCGATCATCGCCCATTTCGGCGTGTCGTTGGTGACGATGATCGCGGTGCCCGCGACGTCGAAGGCTTCGGCGAAGGTGTCCTCGACCTTGATGCCGTTGAGGGTGAAGTCGCTCATCGATTCGATTCCATCACCCTCGACATCACGCCCGGCACGCCACGTCTTCGAACGTCCCGGTATTCTCCGGGAAGGCGGCGTCCGGCACCGCGAAGGTGTCGAGCCCGGCGCCGAAGCGATCCTGCAGGTAGCTCTCGGCGCGCTTTTCCATGCCCGCATCAGCCTCGACATTCAGGCTGAGCGTCTTGCCCGAGAACCAAGCGACGACCTCGCCATCCTCGACGATCGGCTGGCCGTCCTTCAGCACCAGCTTGGCGCGGGAGAACATCGCCGTGCGATCCTTATCGTCGCGGTAGATCGCGACGTCGGCCTTGGCGCCCTCGCGCAGGTGGCCGCGGTCGGTCAGGCCGAGGAGCTTGGCCGGACCCGAGCGGGTGAGCTGCGCGATTTCGCTGAAGCCGTACTCGCGCTCGATCTTCGGCAGGCCGGAGCGTTCGCCGACGATGGCCGGCAGCGTTGCGATTTCCTTGGCGCGCTCTTCGGCATCCATCAGCAGGTGGATGATGCGCGGGTATTCGGTGAAGACGCCGCCATTGGGGTGGTCGGTCGTGAGGATGGTGCGCTCGGGGTTCGAGGAGAGCAGCATCAATTCCAGGCCGATCGCCCATTGCAGCGACGAGACCGGACCGCGCGGCCGATAGAGGAACGGCACCACGCCGCCGCCCTCGGCATCCCCCGCCGAGATCACCCACTTCTTCGGCTTGGCGCCCTTACGGCCGCCGAACTGGCGCAGGATGTCGAGCGAGATCGTCACCGTCTGGCCGAACACCACCTGACCCACGTCATAGGTCGCGTTGGGGTGCGCCTCCATCGCCGCGTTGATCCGCTCGGCCGCCGAGCGGAAGCCGCCGGTCATCGGGTTCTCGGGATCGACCACGCCGTAGGCATAGAACTGGGCGTGGGCGAAGTGGATGCGCCGGCCTTCGGCCGCCTCCAGCGTCGCGACGAGGGAGTCGTCGGCGCCGGGCAGCCCAAGATTGTTGCAGTGGACGTGCAGCGGGTGCGGCACGCCGATCTCTTCCACCGCGTCGAGCAGGGCCGACATGATCTTGCGCGTCGAGAGCCCGTAGCAGGGGATCTCGTCGTCGAGGCTGAGCTTCAAGACGCCGTCCTTGAAGGCCGAGGCGCCGCCCGCATTGATGCACTTGACGCCGAGGCCCCGCGAATGGGCCAGGGTCTGCTGCACGAGATCGCGCACAGCCTGCTTGCCCTCGCCGTCGCGCAGGAGCTGGAGCAGGTGATCGTCGTTGCCGAGCACGGCCAGACCGCCGCGGTCGAGCAGCGGGATGTCGGCGAGTTCGAGATGGGTCGCGAGCGCGTTCGAGGGCGGCAGCGCCGGCTCGACCGCGGTGGTGTAGCCCATCCGCGCGTAATTGGCGCCGATCCAGCTGCCCGAGCCGCCGGCATGGGCGAAGGGATGGCCGTTGGGCGCGGATTCGCTGACGTAGAGGTCGGGCAGCAGCAGGCGGCTCATCACCACGTTGCCGCCGGCGATGTGCGAGTGGACCTCGACGCCGCCAGCCATCACCACGCAGCCCGTGGCGTCGATGGTTTGATCGGGGGCGCGCTCGCTCGGGGCGACGACGCGGCCATCCTCGATCCAGACGTCGCCGACGGCGTCGCGCCCGGCTGTGGGATCGACCACCCGTCCACCGTGGATACGGGTCAGCATGAGACACCCTTCTCGATGAGGCGGTCGCGGATGCGGGTGAGCACGCCGGCCGCAGTCTCCGTTTCAGCCGGCGTCTTCGCGGGATCGCTGGCTTCGGCATAGGCGATGACGCCGCGCCGGTCGTTCCAGAGTGCGCCGCCGACGCTCTGGCCGGGCACGCCCACGGTGATGACGACCTCCGCCGTCTCGCCCGCGGCCTCCTGAGAGCCCTCGCCGACGATGGCGATCGTCGGCAGGCTGCCGAGCCAGGCGGGGCGCGGGGCGGGGAGCGAGGCGAGCCAAAGGGCGGCGTCGGCCTCGCCCGTGGCGATCTGGCGGGCGCTGTCGAAGCGCCAGGAATCGTGCTCCGGCTGATGCCGACCGAAACCGACCCGCGGCGCCTGTCCCGTGGTCCAGGCCGAGAGCTGCACCGCCGCGCGGCCCTGGAACGGGTCGGCCAGCGTCAGCGCGAAGAAGCGGGTGGATTCATTGAGGTCGCGAATCAACCCCTGAAGCATTTCCGCGCCGAGTTCGCCGACCTCTTCCGGGTCGTAGACGATGACCCCGTACTGGGCCGCGAACAGGCGCTTGGCGAGGTCGGCAAAGGCGGCCTCGCCGGCGAGATGGCCCTTGGCGAAGGCGCGCAGGTGCCCGAGCGAGATGGTGAGGCCACCGGCATCCGCCGCGTAGGCGACGTGGCGGATCGCGCCGTTCTGCGGACCGCCCAGCGAGAGCAGGGCACGCTCCGAGCCCGCCGCGCGTCCGCGGCTCGGGGCCGCGGCGGCGATCTCGGCGATCAGCTCACCGTCCCAGGGACGGTTGCCGACGATCAGGATGACGTCCGCCCGGCCGATCGTTTCGGCCCGTGTCGTGCTCATCGCACCACCGGCGCTGAGCGCGCCGAGTTCGGCGTAGACGCTGGGACCGGAGACGGGATCGAGCGAGGCGCCGAGGGTCTCGGCCAGCCGGTAGGCGGCGCGCAGCGCCGAAACCTCGGCGCTCAGGCCTGCCAGCACCGGCACGCGTGAGGCGGCGAGCAGGTCGGCCGCGGCCTCGACCGCAGCGTCTACATCCGCTGCGCCTCCCTTCACCCAGGCTGCCATGCTTCCTCACCGTCGCTTCTTCGGGCATCCCCGCATCGAGGCGGGGCGAAAGACGGTCACGTCCGAAGGGCGCGGGCGCCCCTGGTGGAGCCTCGATGCCTCGAAATCCGGAATGCGGGTTCGGGGGCAGTGGCTCGGACCGGCTCCGCGAAGGGAGCCGGGTGGTTTTGCATTCCTGTGCCGGAGGCCGCAAGCCCCCGCCGAAGTTTGACGTCAGGATTTCGTTCGTCGCCCGCTCTCCCCGATCGTCCCGCTTTCGCACGAAAACGGTTCCGCACGGCGACAACCGCATCGGCACTGGCCAGGATGCCGATGCGGTTGTCGCGAGCGAGGTTGTCGCGGGCGCCGCAGCATGTGAGAAGCCGCCCGCATCGTTGGGCGCGTCCGCGCCGGCTGGGCCGGCAATGTCGGTGGAAGGGAATGAGACCGTGGCCGAGGTCCCGGACCAGACCGCTGAGATCGTGAGCACGACGACATCCCGGCCGGCCGGGACCGGCGTGCGGGTCCGCGCGCCGGCGCGCCTGCATTTCGGCTTCCTCGATCTCAACGGCGGCCTCGGGCGCCGCTTCGGCAGCATCGGCCTCGCCCTCGACGCGCCGGCCGTCCAACTCGTCGCGCGCCCGGCCAAACGCGTCTCCGCCAGCGGTCCGGAGGCCGAACGGGTGCGCGCCAACCTGCTCGCCGCCGCCGCCTATCTCGATGTGCCGGAGGCCGTGGCGGTGGAGATCGAGGAATCGATTCCCGCTCATGCCGGCTTCGGCTCGGGCACGCAGCTCGCGCTGGCGGTCGCCGCCGCGTTGGCGCGCCTCAACGGACGTCCCTTCGCGCCGGCGGACTTCGCCGACGTACTCGACCGCGGCAACCGCTCCGGCGTCGGGCTCGCCGCCTTCACCGAGGGTGGGCTGATCGTGGACGGTGGGCGCGACGGCTCCGGCGCGCCGCCGCCCGTCATCGCCCGGCTGCCCTATCCCGAGGATTGGCGGGTCGTGCTGATCCTCGATGAGGCCATGACCGGTGTGCATGGCTCTCGCGAGACCGAAGCGTTCCGCGACCTGCCGCCCTTCGATGCAGGGCAGGCGGCCGAGATCTGCCGGATCGTGCTGATGCAGGTGCTGCCCGCCGCCGCGACCGCCGAGCCCAACGGGTTCGGCGCTGGCATCACCGCGATCCAGAAGCGGATCGGCGACCATTTCGCGCCGCACCAGGGCGGGCGCTTCGCCAGCCCCGCGGTGGCCGACGCTCTCGCGGCGATCGCGCAGGCCGGCGTGCCCGGCTACGGCCAGAGCTCCTGGGGGCCGACCGGCTTCGCGCTCGTGCCCTCGCAGAAGGAGGCGGAGACGCTGGTCGCAGGGCTGGCGCGGCCCGGCCGCCTGCGCTTCGTCATCGCCCGCGGACGCAATGTCGGCGCCTCGGTTGCGGAAGTTTAGAGCTTTTTCTTTTTCCCGGTTCAAAGAAACCTGCGCTTGACCGGCGACAGTCGTTCCGGTTTTGCACCTGAAGCGCCTGGCTAAGGCGCGGTCACGAGAGGACGAAGACCATGGCCCGCTCGATCCTGCACATGCTGACGCCGCTCAAGCACATGAGCCCGTTCGACGTGAACATGGCGATCGATGCCGGCTTCGAGACGCTGATCACCTATACCGGCGTCGATCTCACCGATGTCGTCTCGCTGACGCAGGATTCGATCTTCTCCCGCGCGCCGCAGGACGGCGTGCGCACCGGGATCTTCATCGGCGGCAAGAACGCCGAGCTGGCGCTCGACATGGTGGACCGGGCGAAGAAGGCCTTCGTGCCCCCCTTCGTCAACCACGTCTTCGCCGACCCGGCCGGCTCCTTCACCACCGGCGCGGCGATGGTCGCCGAGGTGAACCGGGCGCTGAAAGCGCGGTTCTCGACCGACCTCAAGGGCAAGCGCATCGTCATCTTCGGCGGCGCGGGCGTCGTCGCCTACGTCGCCGCAGTGATCGGCGCGCTGGAGGGCGCGCAGACCGTGCTCGTCGGCCATGACGGCGAGGAGCGCGTCTCGAAGATCGCCTTCACCATGAAGTGGCGCTTCGGCATCGATGTCGGCGCCGTGGACGGAACCCTGCCCGAGGCGCGCCGCGCCGCGATCACCGACGCCGACGTGATCCTCTCGGCCGGCCCTGCCGGCGTCTCGATCCTGACGGCGGAGGATCTCGAATCCGCGCCCAAGCTCTTGGTGGCCTCCGACGTCAACGCCGTGCCGCCCGCCGGCATCGCTGGCATCGATGTGAACGCCGTCGATGTTCCGCTGCCCACCGGCAAGGGCGTCGGCATCGGCGCGCTCGCGGTCGGCAACGTCAAGTACCAGACCCAGTGCCGCATGTTCCGCAAGATGCTGGAGGCGCAGGAGCCGCTCTGCCTCGATTTCCGCGACGCCTACAAGCTCGCCGTCGAGATCGCCGGCTGAGTCCGAACCTGAACCCGCTTCCGCATCGGGAGGGCGACGCGATCCTGATCGCCGCCCAGTCCGGCCGGGCGCTGGCCCAGGCCGCGCGGCGGGCGGGCTTTCGCCCGTTCGTGCTCGATCTGTTCGGCGACGAGGACACCCTGGTGCTGGCCGAGAGCCACCGCCCGCTGCCCGGCCGCTTCGGTGCGGGTGCCCGCGACCGGGCCGGCGTGCTGGCAGGGCTCGATGCGTTGTCTAAGGAAGCCGGTAGCACCCTCGGCGTGGTGCTCGGCAGTGGATTCGAGGGGGCGCCGGACCTCATCGCAGAGATCGCTGCCCGCCATCGCCTGCTCGGCGCGGGCGCCGAGACGGTCGCCGCCCTCAAGGACCCGTTCGGTTTTGCGGCCCTGTGCGAACGCCTCGCGATCCCGCATCCGGCGGTCAGCGCCGGCCCGGTCGCCGAACGTTCCGCTTGGCTCCTCAAGCGGGCAGGGGGCTGCGGCGGTTCGCATATCCGCGCGAGCGCGGCCGGTACGACCGCGCCGGGCCACTACCTCCAGGCCCGGATGCCCGGCCGCGCCTTCGCCCTGAACTTCTTGTCTGATGGCCGCCGCATCGAACCGCTGGCGCTGACCGAGCAGTGGCAGGCGCCCTCGCCGCTGCGGCCGTTCCGCTATGCTGGCGCGCTCGCCCGCGGTCGTGACGAGGCCGAGCCGGTCCCGGCCGAGATCGCGGCGGAGATTGCCGAGGCGGCGCTTCGGCTCGCTCGCGCCACCGGCCTCACCGGCCTTGCCAGCGCCGATTGCCTGGTCGATGGCGACGCATCGTGGCTGCTGGAGATCAATCCACGCCCCGGCGCCACCCTCGACGTGCTCGATCACCGCCCGACGCCGCTCCTGATTCAGCATATCGAGGCGGCGCTCGGCCGGATGCCGTCAATCGAGGCCGCCCCGGCGGATGCGACGGGCGCCGAGATCTGTTACGCGGCCCGGACCTGCGCGGCGGTGCCGCCGCTCGACTGGCCGGACCACGTGCATGACCGGCCGCGGGCCGGCAGCCACGTGGCGCGCGACGCACCGTTCTGCACGGTGACGGCCTCCGGGCCGGACGCCGCGGCGGTCAAACAAGAATTGCGGGCGAGGGCCGAGACGGTCCGCGCGCTGCTGGAGGAAACGGAGAACAATCATGAGTTCCAACACGAGCGCGCCGAGCCTCAACGCCCTGGCCGGGCCGCTGGTCGAGAGCCTCGTCGCTGACGCGGCCAAGCTCCGGCTCATCGTCGCCCAGGAGAACGGCGCGCGCACCGTCGATGCCGGTGCCAACGCCCGCGGCTCGATCGAGGCCGGCCGGCGCATCGCCGAGATCTGCCTCGGCGGCCTCGGCACGGTGACGATCGCGCCGATCGGCCCGGTCGCCTCCTGGCCCTACACCGTCGTCGTCCACTCCGCCGATCCGGTCCTGGCCTGCCTCGGCTCGCAATATGCCGGTTGGAGCCTCGCCGACGAGGAGGGCGATTCCGGCTTCTTCGCCCTCGGCTCTGGCCCCGGCCGTGCGGTGGCCGTGGTGGAGGAGCTCTACAAGGAGCTCGGCTATCGCGACAACGCGACGACGACCGCGCTCGTCCTCGAATCCGGCAGCGCGCCGCCGGCCTCCGTGGTCAACAAGGTCGCCGCCGCCACCGGCCTCGCGCCGGAGAACGTCACCTTCATCTACGCCCCGACCCAGAGTCTCGCCGGTTCGACCCAGGTCGTCGCCCGCGTGCTGGAAGTGGCGCTGCACAAGGCCCACACCGTCGGTTTCGATCTGCACAAGATCCTCGACGGCATCGGCTCGGCCCCCCTCTCGCCGCCGCATCCGGACTTCATCCAGGCCATGGGCCGCACCAACGACGCCATCATCTATGGCGGCCGGGTGCAGCTCTTCGTCGATGCCGACGACGCGGATGCCAAGCAACTCGCCGAGCAGATCCCCTCCACCACCTCGGCCGATCACGGTGCGCCCTTCGCCGAGATCTTTTCGCGGGTGAACGGCGACTTCTACAAGATCGACGGCGCGCTGTTCTCGCCGGCCGAGGCCATCGTCACCTCGGTCAAGACCGGCAAGTCGTTCCGCGGCGGCCGGCTGGAGCCGCAGCTCGTGGACGCCTCGTTCGTCTGAGGCAACGATCGAGACCCTCCCCCTGCAGCGGGAGAGGGTCGTCGAAAGCCAATTTGACCCGACTGCTTCGACAAGCTTCTCGTTCCTCATGCTGAGGTGCTGCGTCAGCAGCCTCGAAGCACGCCGCGACGCTTCTCCAGGCCAACCGATGCTACGAGAGCGACCGTTCCGGCGTGCTTTGAGGCCGAGCTTTCGCTCGGCACCTCAGCATGAGGACCGTCATGAACACCCGACCCGGTCGGTCAAACAGGCTCTGAAAAAAAACGGAAAAAGAGCGAATGCGCATCGGGCTCGCGGCCGACAACGGCAATTGGCACAAGGCGCGGCTGCGGGAGGCCTTGCGCGGCTTCGGCGTCGAGCCGGTGCTGTTCTCGCTCGCCGACGTTGCCGTGGTCACCGGCGGCGGTGAGCCGCTGCGGGTGCCCGGCTTCGAGGATGGGCTGCCGGACGGCGTCCTGCTGCGCACCATCGCGGGCGGCACGTTCGAAGCCACCACCATGCGGCTCGGCGTGCTCCACGCGCTGGTCGCCTCCGGCGTCACCGTCTGGAACGGGCCGGCGGCGATCGAGCGCTCGGTGGACAAGGCGGCGACCTCGCTGCTGATCGCCCGCGCCGGCTTGCCGACGCCCGACACCTTCGTCGTTTCGAAACGCGAAGCGGCGGCCGAGATCGTCGCCCGCGAGGCGCGGCCGGGAAAACCGATCGTACTCAAGCCCCTGTTCGGCTCGCAGGGCGAGGGGCTGATGCTCCTCGAAAACCCCGACGATTTGCCGGCGCAGGAGGCGGTGAGCGGCGTCTACTACCTTCAGCGCTACGTCGCCCGTGCCGACGGGCTGTGGCGCGACTACCGCGTCTTCGTCTGCGAGGGCCGGGCGATCGCCGGGATGATCCGCGAGGGCGACGGCTGGATCACCAACGTCCACCGCGGCGGCCGGCCCTTTGCCTGGGATGTGCCGGCCCGCGCCGCCGAACTCGCGGAGGCCGCCGCCGCCGCGGTCGGCGTGGATTATACCGGCATCGACCTCGTCGAGGACGGCGAGGGCGGCTTTCTGGTGCTGGAGGTCAATTCCATGCCAGCCTGGTCCGGCCTGCAACAGGTGACGGAGGTCGACATCGCCGGGGCGGTGGCGCGTGGCTTCCTCAACGCGGTGCGCGCCGCCCGCCCGCCGCGGCTGGTCTCGGCGCTCGGATGAGCGGGACGGCGCCCAGCGGCCTGCCTGCGGCGACCGTGGCCGACCTCTACCGGGCCGCCTGCCTCGCCGAACTCGATGCGCTGAAACCCGGCAACGTCCACGGCTACGCCCCCGGCCACCGCATGGTCGTGGCCGATTTCGTCACCAGTGCCGACGTGTCGGCGCCGCCGCTCGCCGCGGCGGGAGCACGCGTCGGGCAGCGGGTGCGCGGCGGGGTCGAGGCGACCTTCGCCGCCGTCGGGCAAAATACCAATCTCGGCATCCTGCTCCTCTGCGCGCCGCTCGCTTATGCCGCGGAGCAGCCCGGCCCGCTGGCCGAGGCTCTGAACGCCGTGCTGGCGGGGTTCGATGCCTCCGATTCCCGCGACGTGTTCGCGGCGATCCGCCGGGCCAATCCCGGCGGCCTCGGCCGGGCCGAGCGCCACGACGTGTCCCAAATCGATGACGAAGCGCTCCCGCCGCTGCGCGCGGCGATGGCGGAGGCTGCCCCGCGCGACCGCATCGCCCGCGCCTACGGGGACGGGTTTCGCGACCTGTTCGCGATCGGCCTGCCGGCGCTGGCGGGCGCGCGGGCGCGCGGGCTGGTCCCGCCCTGGACGACGACGGCGGTTCATCTCGCCTATCTCATGGCCGTGCCGGACAGCCACATCGCCCGCAAGCACGGCCCTGAGCGGGCCGAGGCGGTGCGGGCGCAGGCGCAGGCCTCTCTCGCGGGCCTCGACCTCGCCGCGGCGCCGGTCGAGCCACTCCTTGCCTACGACCGCGCGTTGAAGGAGGCCGGCCTCAACCCTGGCACGAGTGCCGACTTCACCGTCGCGACGCTGTTTCTCGACGCGCTCCTGTCCGCCCGCGGCGAGGGCGCCTGAGCCTTTGCTGAGCCTTGGTCGAGCCCTCGCCCGCGAGGGGACGAATCTTGTCGCGTCAAGGCCCCCCGGCCTCCAAAAAATCGCAGATTTCAGGGCTTTGCGCGGGTTGTTCGGCGGAATGGCCCGCTGTAGGGTCCGCCCCGCTATCCGGGCAAACCGGCTCGGCTCTCAGCCGGGCGCCGCAAACAAGGATGGCTTCCAGGCCCCGCCTCCTCTCAGGGCGGGCCTTTTTTCAGGAATCCAGGGAGAGACCCCGAATGGCAAAAATCACCAAGGTTCAGGTCGGCGAGGCCCTCGTCGGCGATGGCAACGAAGTCGCTCACATCGACCTCATCATCGGACCGCGCGGTTCGCCGGCCGAGACGGCCTTCTGCAACGGTCTGGTCAACAACAAGCACGGCTTCACCAGCCTGCTCGCCGTGATCGCGCCGAACCTGCCGTGCAAGCCGAACACGCTGATGTTCAACAAGGTCACCATCAACGACGCCCGTCAGGCCGTCCAGATGTTTGGCCCGGCCCAGCATGGCGTCGCCATGGCCGTGCAGGACGCGGTTGCCGAAGGCATCATCCCGGCTGACGAAGCCGACGACCTGTACGTGCTGGTCGGCGTGTTCATCCACTGGGAAGCGGCCGACGACGCCAAGATCCAGAAGTACAACTACGAGGCCACCAAGCTCTCGATCCAGCGCGCCGTCAACGGCGAGCCGAAGGCTTCGGTCGTCACGGAGCAGCGTAAGTCGGCGACCCACCCCTTCGCCGCCAACGCTTAGATCGGAGGCAGTCCTGGGCAGAGCGAGCCTCCGCCCGCACCGCGGGGTCTGCTCCAGCGACTGGCTTCGATCTTCCTTGGACGTTAGTGGATTGGGACGGCTTCGGCCGTCCCTTTCTTTTTGGGGCCTGCCCTGAACCTCAGCGCAGCTGCCCGTCATGGATCGCCGAGGCGACGAGCGCGCCCGCAGCGCCGATCCGCGCGAGATGCGCGACATCCTCCGGCCCGCGCACGCCGCCCGCCGCGTAGATCCGCCGGCCCCCGCCCGCCTCGACGGCCCGCGACACCCCGGAAAGATCGGGGCCGGTCCCGGTCCCGACCCGTGCCAGCGTCATCACGATCACATCCTCGGGCCACGCCTCCGCATCGTCGTGCAGGGCGTCCGGTCCGAGCCGTTCCGTGCCCCGGCTGTCGAGGGAGAGCACGGCACGGTTGCCGAGCGCGCGCACGAGATCCGCATCCCGCTGGCTCTCGCTGCCGATCACCGGGCGACCGAGCCCGAACGCGGTGAAACGCGCGACGCCCGGGAAATCCGAGAAACCGGCATCGACCCACAGCGTCACTCCGGGGCAGGCGCCGGCCACCGCCTCCAGGCTGGCGCGGTCGGGCGCCCGGCCCTCCATGATCGCGTCGAGGTCGGCGACGTAGAGCCGGTCCCCCCCGACGGCCTCGAGAAGGCCGCGAGCCACGTCCGCGGGCCGCGAGCCTCTGGCCAAGGGGGTGTCGATCGGGGCATAGGCGTCACGCTCGCCCGCGCGGGCGCGCACCACCTGCCCGTGGCGCAGGTCGATCACCGGGATCAGCCGAAACGGCCGCCCCTCAGAACCGTGAGACATCGCGTGAACCGGACTGGAACCAGGGTCATCGGGTGGGATCTCGGCGGGGTGCATGTCAAGGCGGCGCTCGTCGAGGAGGGCCGCGTGGTCGAGGCGGTGCAGGCGCCCTGCCGGCTCTGGCGCGGCGTCCCCGCCCTCGATGAGACGTTCGCGCAATTGCCGGACTGGGTGCGGGGCGAGGCCACGCACGCCGTCACCATGACCGGCGAGCTGACCGATTGCTTCGCCGACCGGGCGGACGGGGTGCATCAGCTTTCCGCCTGGGCGGCTGCGACGCTCAAAGGCAGCGTGCGGATCTATGCCGGCCGTGCCGGCTTCGTCTCGGCCGACAATGCTCGCGCGCACGCCGCCGATATCGCCTCGGCCAACTGGCATGCCACCGCGGCCCTGATCGGCCGGCACGTCCCTCATGCGCTGCTGGTCGATATCGGCTCGACCACCGCCGACCTGATCCCGATCGTCGGGGGCCAGCCCGCCGCGCAGGGCTACAGCGACGCCGAGCGGCTGGAGACGGGCGAGCTGGTCTATACCGGCGTGGTGCGCACGCCGCTCCTCGCCTTTGCCACCCACGCGCCCTGGCGCGGCCGGCGCACGCGGCTGATGGCCGAGACCTTTGCCAGCACCGCCGACATCTATCGGCTCACCGGCGACCTGCCGGAGGGCGCCGACCAGCAATACAGCGCCGACCTGAAGGGCAAGTCGATCCCCGAGACCGAAATCCGGCTCGCCCGCATGGTCGGCCGCGACCGGGGGGAGGGGAGCGCCGAGGAATGGCGGGCGCTGGCCGCGTGGTTTGCCGAGGCGCAGCTGCGCCCCCTGCACGATGCCGCCGCGATTCTGCTGTCGCGCTCCGATCTGCCCGAGGATGCGCCGCTCGTCGTCTGCGGCGCCGGCCGCTTCCTGGCCGAGCGGCTGGCCGCCCGGCTCGGACGCCGCCCGGTGCCGCTCACCGAGACCATCGCCGGGTGCTTGAACGGTGAGGATCCCGCCTGGGTTTCGACCTGCGGTCCGGCAGTGGCCGTCGGCTTGATCGGGTGAGGAACGGGGCCGTTCCCGCGCGTTGACGGGGACATGTCACAAGGAGAGGCGCATGACCGCAGGAAACAAGCTCGCCCGCATCCTGGCCACCCGCACCGGGGAGGCGATCGAGCTGGCCTTCGTCACCGAAGACGGCCGGACCACGCGGGTGCTGGCGAGCGAGGATCAGATCGACCGCCTCGTGGATGAGCTGGAGGATGTCCTCAACTCGCCCACCGAGACGGGCTCCGGCGACCCGCCCGCGGCGGCCTGACTTTACCTTAGGAAATCCCCGAAGGCGCGCGGCCCGTCGCCGGTCGCGATCGTGCCGGTGACCGTGAGGCTCGACGGATCGATCAAGCTCAAGGCGTTGTCGCCCCAATTGGCGACGACGATCGTCTTCCCGTCGCGGGTGGCGGCGATCCCCTCGGGATGATCGCCGACATCGATCGCGGCCAATTTCTTCAAGCTGGCCGGGTCGAACACCGTGACGGTGTTGGAATACTGGTCGGTCACGAAGCCTTTGCCGGCGGCGAACGCGATCACGTAGGGCCGCTGGCCGGTGGCGACGCGGCCGGTCTCGCGGCCGGCGGCGACGTCGATGGCCGAGACGTCGTTCGAGATCACGTTGGCGGTGTAGGCGGTGGCACCGTCCGCCGAGAGGGTCAGGCCGAATGGGTGCTGGCCCACGGACACGCGCCGCGTCTCGCGGCGGCTTCCCACGTCGATGATCGAGATCGAGTCGGATTCGCGGTTGGCCACCAGCAGCGTGGCGCCGTCCGGCGTCACCGCGATGCCGGAGGGAGATTTCCCGGTGGCGATCTCGCCCTCCAGCGTCAGGCCCTCCGCATTCGGGCGCAGCACGAAGACGCGCGCACCGTACCAGTCGGCGACGTAGACCTCGCCGGATTTCGGGTTGACGCCGATGCCGAGCGGGCCGCCGGGCAGATCGAGGCTCGCGCTCACCTGGCGCGCGTCGAGATCGATCACCGAGACGCCGTGGCCCTCGGGGCGGGTGACGTAGGCCGTCTTCCGGTCGGGCGAGACGGCGATGCCCGCCGGCGCCCCCCGGTACGGGGATCGATTGCAGGATCGTCTTGGACGCGAGGTCGATGATCTCGACGGCGTTGCCGAGTTGCGCCGTGACCAAGGCTTCCTGCGCAAGGGCGGGGGCGCCGGATGTCAGAAGGTAGGCAAGGGCTATAAATGCCCTCCCCCCTCTGCGGGGGAGGATGCCTCGCGGATGCGAGGCGGGAGAGGGGTGCGACGCTTCCGGACAATGCGGAGCCAGCCCCTCACCCGCCCCCCTTCGGGGGCCACCCTCTCCCGCGAAGGGGAGAGGGGAGGAGCCGGCCTGTGAGCCGAAGTGAGCAGCGCATGCCGGCTCCGTATGTTGTCAAACCCTTACGAGCCCTTCTCGGCCTTGGCCTTCACGTTCTCCAGGCCCGCCTTGTAGAGGCCGAGCACGGCCTTCTTGGAGGCCTCGTCGTTCAGCTCGGGCGGCGGATCGTTGTTCATGTAGCCGCGGTAGAACGCGCCGCGCCACGTCATCTTGGTCTTGGCGCCGTCGCCCTCGAGCTCGATCGTCGAGGAATAATCGTTCACCGGCAGGGTCTTCACGTCGACCTTGGTGATCCGGTACATGAGAAGCTTCTTCTCGGCGTCGTATTTGGCGAGTTCTTCCTCGACCGTGGCGCCGCCCTTCAGGGTCAGCGTGCGGGTCGCCTTGACCTCGTTGCCGCCCTTGCCCTCGGTCTTCTCGACCACCGGAATCCAGCTTCCGTCCTGGAAGTTGCCGACGATCGCCCAGACCTTGTCGGCGGGGGCGTTGATCTCGATCGACTCCGACACCTTCTGCCGCGTGGGACCATGTGCTTGCGCGGAAAAAGTCACCGTGGCGAGCGCCGCCACGGCGGCAAGCGTCCTGAACTTCATGCGTTTTCTCCTCCCATTGAAGCCGCCGAGCATGGCAGCCTCACCCTTCGTTCGAGCGACTTGTGTCAGGAGCCGCTCTTCTCAAGCCGGGCCTTGAGGTTCTCAAGGCTGGCATGAATCCAGGCCCGCACGCGCTTCTCCGAATTCTCGTCGTTGAGTTCGGGCGGCGGGTCGTTGTTCGGATGGCCGCGGTAGAACGCGGCCCGCCACTCGACCCGCGCCTGTGGGCCCTCGGGCTGCACCGAGATCGTGGCCGAGTAATCCTTGGCGGGCAGGTCAGTAACCTCGTTCTCGAGGATGTAATAGCCGAAGCTCTTGCGCTCGGGATCGAGCTTGCGGCTCTCCTCGACGATGACGTGGCCGTTCTTCAGCGTCAGCCGGAAGACCGGCTTGTCCGCGCTGCCCTGCCGTTCGCTGCGCGCTACGTTCTCGATCCAGCCCGCATCGGCCGGGTTGCCGACCACCGCCCAGACCTTGTCGGGCGAGGCGTCGATCGTGACGCTCTCGACGATCTTGCGTCGTGTCGGCGCGTGCTGGGCTTGCGTCCCGACTGTGGTGACGACGAGCGTCGCCGCGGCGAGCCATGCGATCCGCTTCAAACCGGGTATCTCCTTGAGCATCGGTTCAGTCTGTCGGCGCCTCACAGGGGGCGGCTCGTCCCGTCGAGGACGCGGCCGGTGCGTCCCAGAGCCCCCGCGACCTTGTCCTCGATCCAGTCCCAGGCCTCGCGCTCGGCGGGGCCGGCGGTCTTGGAAATGGCTATGGCATGATAGGCCATTTCCGTCAGGACCTTTTCCGGCTCCAGCATGTGGAGCCGCGTGGACAGGATCGCCGCCTCGATCACCGCGGCTTGCGCCCGGTTGTAGCCGATGAACGGCACGTGGCTCACCGCGTGCACCATCCGCCCGCGGTAGCGCGGGCGCTGCGGATCGTCCTCGATCGCCGCCACTTCGAACTCGGCATGGCCGAAGCATTCGGCGAGGCGTTTGCCGGGAATGTGATCGCAATCCACCACCGGCCAGTCGCGCCGCCCGGTGACGACGCCTGCGATTACCCGCACGTCGCTCGGGGCCGAGGCCGTGAAGTAGGGGCGCTCGGCGAGGTTGTCGATCGTGGGCGAGGGACGGAACGGGGCGAGCACGAAATCCTCGTCCTCGCGGATCAGGCCGAACGGCACGAGATGCAGTGCGCCTGCCGCCGACAGGGTGGTGACGACGGTCTCAAGGATCAGCGGCATCGAGCATCGGTCCGAAAGGTGGCCACCGGCTTTCGGAAAAGCCGATGCAGAAATGACTAATTCCGGTCCTCGTCGGGCACCAGCCGGCCGCAGACGATGCGGCCGCCCTTCGGCTCGCTGAGCGGGTCGCGTTCCGATGCCGTGCCGCTGCCGGTCTCGGTCCGCGGTGGCGCGGCGTCGCGCTCCGGATCGGCCTGGGTCGCGCGCTCGGCGGTGGGCGCCTCGGGGCCGCTATGCTTGGTGTGGGCGGCTTTCGTCGGCCCGGCCGCCTTGAAGGCGGTGGTGTCTTCCTGGGTCCGGTCGGCGGCGCAGCCCCAATCGAGGGGTTCGTCCTGCACGTAGCGCTTGCCGAGGCGGAACGCGGTCTCGGCCTTCGTCAGTTCTCCGCCGAGATAGAAGGCGTGCGCGCCGTCGCTCTCCACGCTCAGTTCGGGGAAGAAGGCCATCGCGTCGGTGCCGGTGGTGTGACGGTCGCGGTTGTAGACGTGGATGCCGTCCTCGGCGACGGCGATGCGGTAATTGGGATCGCGCACCTCCGCGGCCAGCGCGGCAATTTCATCGGAGGTCTGCACGAAGGGGCGCTTGTCGTGCAGCGCCAGCAACTCGCGGCCATAGCCTTTGGGCAGGGCGGCGTCCTCTCGTGCCGCGTACATCACCCGGCGGGCGGCATCGTGCTCCTCCACCGTGCGGCGGGTGTGGTTCGAGACCTGCACGATCAGCACGTTGCGGATGGCGAGTTCCGAGCACATGCCGATGAGGAGCGCCGTGACGCCGAGGCTGTCGGCCTCAGTGAGTTCGGTGAGGTTGCCGGTGCCCATCATCATCTCGATGTTCGGCCAGCGCGCGCGGATCTCGCGGTAGCGGACGATCGAGTCGACGAAGCCGAAATGAATCGGCTCCAGGATCGGATCGGCCATGTAGGGCCGGCCCGCCCGCTCCATCCGCTCGATGGCGCGGTCGAGAGAGGGCAGGTCGTCGGGGCGCATCGGCACGAGGATCGGCACCGCGTCGGTCTCGAAGGCGAGATCCAGCGTCTCCTCGTTGAGGCTCAGCAGGAAGTCGGCGCCGGCCCGCGCCCCGCGGGTCAGCTCATCGAGGGAGAAGGAATCGACACTGACCTTCAGCCCGGCCCCTTTCAGCGCCCGCACGCTGTCCTCCAGATGCGGGAACGCCGTATCGGGCAGCCCGCCGAGATCGATCACGTCGGCCCCGCGGCGAGCGAGGTCGAGACCCTTGGCCAGGATCTGGTCGGGCGTCATCTTCGAGGCGTCGACGATCTCGGAGAAGATGCGCAGGTCGTGGCGCGAGAGATCGACCTTGCGCCCGGTCAGGCCAAGATAAGCCGGCAAATCAACGATCTCGTCCGGCCCCCGCTCCACCGGGAGGCCGAAGTGCTGCGCCAGCGCCTCCGGGTTGGCGCGGCAGCGGCCGGGCAGGACGATCCGGGTCGCGCCCTCGGGCATCTGCACCCGCCGCTTGATGATTTCCTCGGTCATCAGCGCGGCGACCTTCACCCCGGCATCGGCGATGCTCCAGGTGAACCGCTCGGCCGGCAGCGTGGCCGCGACCTTTTCGAGGCGGGCATGGGCCAGCTTGCCGGTGATGAAGACGAGATGTTCGGGCGCGCTCATGCGGCGTGCCTCTGGCTGATATCCTCGGCGCCGCGGATCACGATCACTCCGCCGAAGCCGGCGGCGAAACGCGGGAACGCGGCATCGACGAGGCCGGCTCGTGCGAGGGCCGCGGGATCGGTCTGCGAGGTAAGTTTTGCCGACTTCACAAGGATGCAGCGATCGACGCCGAGCATGCCTGCGATCCACAGGGCGAGGCTGTCGGAGGTGACGTCCCAGCTCTCGGCGATATCGGCATGACCCGCTTTGAGCGCGACCGGATCCCAGATGACGGAGCGGCCCTGAGCGAGGGCATCGGCAACGGCCTCGGGGCTCCGGGCGATGGTGAGCCGTGGTTCGAGCGCGCAGAACACCTCGGCCATGCGGCCCATGGCGTCGAGGGCGAGGCGGTGGGCGAGGGCGTCGTCGAGGCTGAGCGCAGCTTGGGTCGCGCGCACGGCGTCGGCGAAGAGTCCACCGCCGGGCACGATCGCGACCGGCGGTTGCTCCGCGCATTCGGCGAGGATGGCGCAAAGCCGCGCGCGATCCGCGACGAGGCTGCCGCCGATCTTGACGACAGCGCCGTCGATTGTCCCCGTGACACGGGGAGCGACTGGGCTAGCGCTTGTCATACGCCTCACGCCGCGTCGGCTCGCGGGCCGGCCCGCATCGCTTCGACCGCCTGCGCGACCCGGGCTCCGTCAAGCGCCTGCCGCCGGTCGCCGGCGCGGCACAGGCCGCCGCGGAAGCCGAGATAATCGGGGTCGAGCCGCGCGAGCGCCGGGATGTCGCCGAGCCCGAGCGAGCCGGCAAGGCCGCTCATCAGGCCGTGCGTGCGGCATCCGGCGACGAAGGCGGCAAGCTGCGACGCGGCCATGAGGTTGGTAAGCGTGGTGCCGCTCTTGCCGCGGGTGTCGATCATCGCCCCGACAAAGCCGGCTGCGGCGAGGCGCGCCGGCCCATCCTCGGCCACGTCATCCTCGGCGAAGAGCACGCCGATGACCCGGCCCGGCGCCTGCGCGGCGGCCTCGGCCAGAGCGGCATCGTCGGTGGCGCCGACCGCGATCTTGATGAAATCGACGCCGGTTGCGGCAATGGTCGCGATGGCCGCGGCGATTTCGCGCCCAGTGCCGTCGCCGGCCACCGCGCTGGTGACGGCTTGCCCGCCGACGCCCGCAACGATGGCGCGCACGGTCTCGGGCGGCAGCGCGCCGAGCGCCCCGCGCTCGGGATCCTTGGCGTCGATCAGGTCCGCCCCGGCCCGGAGCGCGGTCAGCGCCTCGTCGGGCCCACGGACGCTGACGAGCAGGCGGGGACGCGGGGAGGAAATCGATACGATGTCGGACACGGGAAACGTTCTTGCTCAGCCTTGCGCGCCCGCACAAGCCCCGCTTCAGGAACGGCCGGGCAGCGGCTCGGCCAGAAGGCGGTTCTTCACGATCCAGCGTGTGGCGTGGGACCAGTCGTCGTCGGTGTTGGCTCTTATCACGACCTGGCCCCGGCGCACGACCTTGCCGGTCTCGGCTTCGGCGATGGTGACGACGAGGCTGAACAACTGGTTGGCGCCCTTGTCGGCGAAGGCGGTCACGGCGAGTTCCGCGCCCAGCGCCTTGGCGATCGGAGCGACGCAGTCGTTGCACTTGTAGAGTGGGCTCTCCTTACGGATTTCCTCCGCCTGGGGGCTGAGATCGACGCTCTCGAGGCCGCCCTTCTCGGCGAGTTGCTTGCGCAGCACGTCGGTGACGAGGTCGAGGCGCTTCTGGTCCGCCGGCAGCGGCTTGCGGCCATAGGCCAGCGTCGGATCGTTCACCTCCGCCGGGAAGATCGCAGCCTTGCGTGCCGCATCCTCTGCCAGGGCTGTCCCGCTCAGCGTCGACAGGAGGGTGAGGGCGGGCAGGAGGGCGCGAAGTCGCATGGGGTGAGAGCCTCGAACGGGCGCGGGGCCGCGCGGACGGGCTTTAACTCGGTTTCCCGGAGGATTTGGCAAGCGTCGACGCGACCGTCGCCGGAGCGTATCGGCAGGTCCGGCAACGGCGATGCGGCGCGTAACAACGCTGGCCCCGCGGTCGCCCGACCACACCATCTTATGAAAATCTTATGCTTCTCTCGTTGAGGCCGGTGGCAAGATGTTGCTAGCGTGACGGGCAATGCGTTTGTCCGTTCCGCTCCTCCTCGCCGCCGGTCTCGCGACCGGCCCGGCCGCATTCCTGGCCGCTTCCATCCATGCCCGCGCCCAGGAGCCGAAGGCGGCCACCGGCGAGCCGCCGCCGGGCTCCCCTGCGAATGAGACGCCCGCGCCGGTCCCCGGCTCCGAGACCCACATCGCCGTCCTCTATCGCCCGGTGCCGGCGCCCTCGTCCTACGATGCCGAGGCCGACCCCGAGGATCTCGGCGTAGCCGGCGCGCGTATGGCGGTGAAGGACAACAACACCACCGGCCGCTTCACCAAGCAGACCTTCGCCCTGGACGAAGTCGCCCTCGACGGCGAGCGCGATCCGGTCGAGGCGGCCAAGGCGCTTGCGGACAAGGGCGTGCGGTTCTTCGTGCTGGCCCTGCCCGCCGCCGAGGTGCTGGCGGTGGCCGATGCGCTGAAGGAGACGGGCGCGGTCATCCTCAATGCCGGCGCGCCGGACGACCGCCTGCGCGGGGCCGATTGCCGCGCCAACCTGTTCCACGTGCTGCCGAGCCGCGCCATGCAGACGGATGCGCTGGCGCAGTACCTGACGCTGATGCGCTGGCGGAAGATCTTTCTGATCACCGGCCCGACCGAGCGCGACAAGGCCTACGCGGACGCGATGCGGAACTCCGCCCGCAAGTTCGGCCTCAAGATCACCGCGGAGAAGCCCTGGACCTTCGGCCCCCTGGCGAAGGCCCGCGGCGACACGCCGACCCGGGCCGAGGCGATGGTGTTCACCCGCGGGCTCGACTACGACTTGGCGGTGGTCGCCGACGAGGAGGGCGATTGGGGCGATTATGTCCCGTTCCGCACCGTCGATCCGCGCCCCGTGGCCGGTACGCAGGGGCTGATCGCGACCACGTGGCACCCGACCCTGGAGACCTGGGGCGCGGCCCAGGCGCAGAACCGTTTCCGACGACTGGCGAGCCGCCTGATGCGACCGCTCGATTATCAGGTCTGGGCGGCCGTGCGCACGGTCGGCGAGGCGGCGACGCAGACGCGCAGCACCGATCCGGCCACGCTCGCGGCCCATCTCGTGAAGCCCGAATTCTCGCTGCCCGCCTACAAGGGCGTGTCCCTGACCTACCGGCCCTGGGACCACCAGTTGCGCCAGCCGATCATCGTGGTGCAGCCCAAGGCGATGGTCTCGGTAGCGCCCGAACAGGGCTTCATCCACCAGCGCACGCCGCTCGATACGCTGGGGGCCGACATGCCGGAGACCGCGTGCAAGCTGCCGTGACCGCTTGCGGATGCGATCCGGGCGATGCGGCAATCCACCGCCCGGTGAGGTTCAGCCGATCATCTGTTTCTTGTTTGAGCGACGGGGCCGCGGGGGCCATGTCGCTCCAGCCGATGTGGACGCAGGCGCGCGAGACGACGCGCCGGAAACGACAGGGAGGACGCCGATGGTCGCTCGCTTGAGGGCAGGACTGGGATGCGCGCTGCTCGCGGGCGTGTCGCTCGGGAGCGCAGGGAGCGCACAAGCCTTTACCGCCTACGTCACCAACGAGAAGGCCAACACCGTCTCGGTCATCGACACCGAGACCCTGGCGGTGACCGGGACCTGGAAGGTCGGGCGTCGCCCGCGCGGCGTGACGCTCTCCAAGGACGACAAGGAACTGTTCGTTTGCGCCAGCGACGACGACCGCATCGACGTGCTCGACACCGCGACCGGCAAGGTGGTCCGCTCCCTGCGCTCGGGGCCCGACCCGGAGCAGTTCATCCTCGATCAGAGCGGCAACCCGCTCTACGTCGCCAACGAGGACGACAGCCAAGTCACCATCCTCGACATCGAGAAGAACAAGGTTTTGGCCGAGGTGCCGGTGGGCGTCGAGCCGGAGGGGATGGGCCTATCGCCGGACGGCAAGATTCTCGTGAACACCTCCGAGACCACCAACATGGCCCACTTCATCGACACCAAGACCTTCGAGGTGATCGACAACGTGCTGGTCGATGCCCGGCCGCGCTTCGCCGAGTTCTCGGCGGACGGCAAGTTCCTCTGGGTCTCGGCCGAGGTCGGCGGCACGGTCTCGGTGATCGACGTGGCGACCCGCAAGGTCATCAAGAAGATCACCTTCAAGGTTCCGAGCGTCACCGACGAGCAGATCCAGCCCGTCGGCGTGCGCCTGACCAAGGACGGCACCCGCGCCTTCGTCGCGCTCGGGCCGGCCAACCGCGTCGCGGTGGTCGATGCCAAGACCTACGAGGTGCAGAAATACCTGCCCGTCGGCCAGCGCGTCTGGCAGCTCGCCTTCACGCCCGACGAGAAGCAACTCTACACGACCAACGGCACCTCCAACGACGTTTCGGTCATCGACGTCGAGGGGCTGAAGGTGGTGAAAAGCATCCCGGTCGGGTTGCTGCCCTGGGGCGTGGCGATCTCGAAGAAGTAAGTTCAGTTCGCCGGCTAAGGCATCGTCCCGAAAGGTGGTTGCCGGCCTTCGGAAAAGGGCGATGCAAGAACAAGAAACCGGAGGAAGCGACATGAAGTGGACGACGCGCCTCGGCCTCGCCGCCGCGGCCCTGATGCTGGCCGCCGCCCCGGCGAGCGCCCTCGACCTCACCAAGAAGCGGCAGAACCTGCCCGACCTCGTGCTCGGCAACGAGGAGGGCAACGACTTCGTGGTCGAGAACAAGGATATCGAGCTGGAAGCCGGCAAGGCCTACCGCCTGCGCATCGTCGCCAAGGGGCGGCAGGAGTACAAATTCTACGCGCCCGAATTCTTCCGCTACATCTGGTTCAACCAGATCGTGATCGAGCACAAAGAGATCCACGGCGGCGGCCCGCCCGACCATCTCGAATTCGACGATCCCGGCGAGATCGCCATCGAGTTCGTCGCCATCAAGCCGGGTGCCTACAAGTGGTACGCGCAAGGGCTTGAGGAAAAGGGCATGGCCGGCACGATTACGGTGAAGTGAGGGGGGACATCTCATGATGCGCACACGCACCTCCCTCGCCGTACCGAGAGGTTTTCGCGGTAGCGCCCTGCTTGCCCTCGTGGTGCTTGCGACCCCGGCGCTCGCCGACGACAAGGCCGCCTGCGCCGAGGGCATCAGCGTGGTGAAGGCGCAGGCGGAAAAGCTCGCACCGGAAGCCGTCCCGCAAAAACTCAAGCGCGCGCTGAAGATCGCCGAGCGCGAGCAAGGCGAGGGCGAGTTTGACGAGTGCCTGGAAGCGCTCGACGACGCCAAGCGGGCGCTGCCGAAATGAGCGCGGCTCTCGACGTTGCCGGCGTCAGCCACCGCTTCGGCCAGCGCGCCGCGCTGTCCGACGTGTCGATCACCGTCGAGCGCGGGCATTTCATGGCGCTGCTCGGGCCCAACGGCGCGGGCAAGACCACGTTGTTCTCGGTGATCACCCGGCTCTACAACAACCAGGAGGGCCGGGTCTCGATCCTCGGCCATCCGCTCGACCGTGAGCCGTCGCGGGCGCTCGCCGGCCTCGGCGTGGTGTTCCAGGCGCGGACGCTGGATACCGACCTCACCGTCGCGCAGAACCTGCACTACCACGCCAGCCTGCACGGCATCGGCCGGGCGGCGGCGCGTGCGCGCATCGAGACCCTGCTCGCCCGCGTCGGCCTTGCCGAGCGGCGCGACGACAAGATCCGCACCCTTTCCGGCGGCCAGTCGCGGCGCATCGAGATCGCCCGCTCGCTGATCCACGCGCCGCGCCTGCTGCTGCTCGACGAGCCGACCGTCGGGCTCGACCTCGAATCGCGCGCCGACATCGTCGCCATCGTCCGCGCCCTGGTGCGGGAGGAGGGTCTCTCGGTGCTGTGGGCGACCCACATCTTCGAGGAGATTTCGCCCGAGGACGACGCCGTGGTCCTGCACAAGGGCCGCATCGTCGCCCGTGGCCGCGCTGGGGAGATCGGCGGGCCCGGTGAGACGCTGGAGGCTGCCTTCCGCCGCCTCGTCGCCGAACCCGACAAGAGAGCCGTGAAGTCCGCCGCATGAGGTCTCCCTCGAACCCCGCCGTTGCAGCCCGTGCCGAGGACGGCGCGAAGCCCGTGCCCCATGCGGGCCGGCTCGATGCGGTCGGCTACCTCATCGCGCTCGGCGGCATCGTCCGCCGCGAGTTGCTGCGCTTCTTCCACCAGAAGGAGCGCTTCTTCTCGGCGATGGTGCGCCCGCTCGTCTGGCTGTTCATCTTCGCGGCGGGCTTCCGCAACACGCTCGGCACCTCGATCACGCCGCCCTACGAGACCTACGTGCTCTACGAGGCCTACGTGGTGCCGGGGCTCGCGGTGATGATCCAGCTCTTCAACGGCATGCAATCCTCGCTCTCGATGGTCTACGACCGCGAGGTCGGCTCGATGAAGGTGCTGCTCACCTCGCCCTATCCGCGCTGGTCGCTGCTGCTGGCCAAGCTGGTCGCGGGCGTCAGTGTCTCTATCGTTCAGGCGTACGCGTTCCTCGCCATCGCATGGTTCTGGGAGACCGGCATTCCGCCCCTCGGCTACCTCGCCGCGCTGCCGGCCTTCCTGGCCTCGGGGCTGATGCTCGGGGCGATCGGCCTGTTCCTGTCCTCGCTGGTGCGGCAACTTGAGAACTTCGCGAGCGTCATGAATTTCGTGATCTTCCCGATGTTCTTTGCCTCTTCTGCCCTATATCCGCTCTGGCAGGTCCGGGCATCGAGCGAGTGGCTCTATCTCATCTGCCAGGCCAACCCGTTCACCCACGCGGTCGAATTGGTGCGTTTCGCTCTCTACGGGCGCTTCGAGCCGGTCGCCTGCGCCGTCGTGGTCGGCACCGGCCTCCTGTTCTTCACCCTCGCCGCAATCGCCTACGATCCGGGCCGCGGCATCATGGCCCGGCGCGGCGGACCGGCCGGCGAAGCCGCCTGAGAGACCTCCCATGATCCCTCGTTCCGTTCATGCCCCGCTTTGCCTCGCCCTGATCCTCGCGGCGGGGCCCGTGCTCGCGCAGCCCAAGACCGATCCGGATTGGCCCTGCCCGCAGCGCAAGGTGACGACGCTGGGCTACGGCTCGTTCTGGACCGGGCCGGACCTCGCCGAGGCCGGTGAATGGGGCAGCGACCGCGAGGCGGCCCAGCTCGCCCGCAAGCTCGCCTCCCGCCGCACCGAATTGCGCGAAGTCGACACCCTGCTCGATGAATTCGCGCAGAAGGCCGATCCGGCCGAGAAGGGCAAGCGCCTGACCCGCGTCTTCGCCGGGGTGTTCGAGATCATCAACGGCGAGCGCAGCACGGTGATGAACGGGATCAGCCGCTACGCTCAGGGCCAGCGCCGTCTCGCCGAACGCATCCGCGACGAGGCGGACAAGGTGAGCGAGTTCAAGGACAGCCCGGAATCCGACTCCACCAAGGTCGCATCCAAGGAGGTTGCGGACCTGGAAAGCCGGTTCAACTGGGACCGTCGGATCTTCGACGAGCGCAACCAGTCGGTCTCCTACGTCTGCGAGGTCCCGACGATTCTGGAGCAGCGCCTGGGCGAGATCGCCCGCCGCATCCAGGCGCATCTCTGACCCGCCTTCGGTCGGAAGCGACGAAGCCGTTTCCGCCGAACGCTGCGGCACGAGCGTTTCGGACCGGCCTGTCCACGATTTCGTGCCGGGATTTGGGCCGGGCCGCGGCCGTCGAAGCGTTTCGCCTCGAGAACGGCCGCCGGCCATCTGATGCCCGGCGCGACGCGGCCTTGGCGCGAGCGGCATGACTTCGCACTGCGCTCCGTGATCGGCTATCTTGGTCGCGCCGAAGCGGCGGGATGTGGGGCATCCCGATTTTTTGGCGATAGAGACTCGGCGCAATCCTGGTCGGAACGGGCGGCTAAAGCCGATCGAAGCTTGCCGAATGATCCCGGTGAAGTCTGCCTTTTTATCCGTAAGTCTTTGACGGAACGGCAGAAATATGTTGCCAGAACACCACGCGCCGGCGGAAGCTTGAGCGTCTCATCATAATTGGTCCCGTAGAAGCCTGGCAGCGATTGTCGTTGCCCCCCTCCTTCAGCAACATCCGGCAACGGTTCCGCTCGAACGGGCCGCAAGCACGAATGATAAGGGCTGGGGAATGACAATGCGGGTGCTGCGAGGCAGCCTCATCGCATCGGTTGCACTGCTTCCGGGACATGTGATGGCGCAAGGCGCGGGCGGTGGACAGGCCGTGACGCTCGAAGAGATCAGCGTCGTCTCGAACACGCCGGTTGCGGCCTCGCGCCGGGTCGTCGCCACCCAGACCCCGTCGGGTCTGCGCGAAGTCACGGTCCTCGACGGCATCGACCGCAACAAGCTGCCGCAGAACACGAGCGTGCTGACCTCGGGCGACGTCTCGCGCGTCGGCTTTCCGAGCACGGTGCGGGCGCTCGACGAGCGCGTCGGCTCGATCAGCGTCAACAACGCCCAGGGCAATCCCTTCCAGCCGACGATCACCTATCGCGGCTTCGAGGCCTCGCCGCTCGGCGGCTCGCCGCAGGGCGTGGCCGTCTATCTCAACGGTGCCCGTTTCAACACCTCGTTCGGCGACACGGTGCAGTGGGATCTGATCCCCGACATCGCCGTCGATCGGATCGAGCTGGAGGGCTCGAACCCGGCCTTCGGCCTCAACGCGCTCGGCGGCTCGCTGGCGGTGACGCTCAAGAACGGCTTCACCTACCAGGGCAGCGAGATCAACGTGCTCGGCGGCTCGTTCGGCCGCGGCGCGGTGGCGTTCCAGCACGGCCAGCGCATCGACAATATCGGCCTCTACGTCGCCGGCACCAAGCTCGGCGAGGACGGCTGGCGCAAGCACTCGCCGTCGCGGCTCAACCAGATCTACGCCGATCTCGGCGTGCAGGGCGAGAAGAGCGAATTCCACTTCAACGTCATCGGTGCCAGCAACAGCCTGACCGGCAACGGTACCGCTCCGGTCGAGCTGCTGAAGGCCGACCGCAGCGACGTCTTCACCTATCCCGACCAGACCAAGAACGACTTCCTGCGCTTCCAGCTCTCCGGCACCTACGACGTCACGCCGACCATCACCGTGCAGGGCAACGCCTATTACGGCCTGTTCCGCCAGCGCACCGCCAACGGCGACGCCGCCGACGTGGAAAATTGCGAGGTCGATGAGCGTTTCGTCTGCTCCGAGGGCGCGGACGACAACCAGTTCTTCCTGCGTGACCGCACCGGCAGCCCCGTCCGGACCGACCGGCTGCGCACCTTCAACTTCGGCGGGATCAACCCGACCTTCGCCGACCGCTTCGACGAGGGCGGACCCTACGCCTTCCTCAACCAGACCCGTACCAGCACCGACAATTTCGGCGCTACGGTCCAGACCGTGATCCGCGAGACGCTGTTCGGCCTGCCGAACCGCTTCGTGCTCGGCGGCCAGTATGACGGCGGTCGCACCCGCTTCGGGGCCGACAACTCCATCGGCGGCCTGACCCTCGACCGCGGCTTCTCGCCTCCCGGCATCGTCGTCTCCAGCGACGACGGCATCATCACCCCCGTCTCGGTCCACACCTCGAACGATTACGGCGGCATCTACTTCTCGAACAACACCGATCTGACCGACCGGCTGACCCTGACGCTGCAGGGCCGGTTCAACATGGCCAAGATCGTCCTGCGCGACCAGATCGGCACGGCGCTGAACGGCGACCACTATTACCAGCGCTTCAACCCCGGCGTCGGCGCGACCTACAAGGTCATCCCCGACTACCTCGTGGCCTACGGCGGCTACACGGAAGCCAACCGCGCCCCGACCCCGGCCGAACTCTCCTGCGCCGATCCGCTGGCGCCCTGCTCGCTCACCAACTTCTTCGTCGGCGACCCGCCGCTGAAGCAGGTCGTGGCGCGCACCGTCGAGGCCGGTATCCGCGGCCGCATCCCGCAGCCCGACGAATATTTCGGCGGCATCCTGTCGTGGAAGGCCGGCTTCTTCTCGACCCGCAACGACGACGACATCCTGTTCGTGCCGGCCCCCGACACGATCGGCCGCGCTTTCTTCCGCAACGTCGGATCGACCAAGCGGCAGGGCGTCGAGGCGAGCCTGTTCTACAACGCGCCGCGCTGGAACGCCTTCATCGACTACGCCTTCGTCGATGCGACCTTCGAGTCGCCGGTCGAACTCGCCGCGCCCGGCAACCCGTTCAACAGCGCCGGCGGCGACGAGAGCGGTGTCGTGCTCGTGCGTCCGGGCAACCGCCTGCCCGGCGTCGCGCCGCACCAGCTCAAGGTCGGCGTGCAGTATCAGGTGACGCCGGAATGGCGGGTCGGCGCGCTCGCGCGCTTCGCCACGGGCAAGTTCCTCGTCGGCGATCCGACCAACCAGAACAAGACCACGGGCGATTTCGCGGTGGTCGGCCTCAACACGAGCTACCGCGTGGCGTCGAACATCGAACTCTACGGCTACATCGAGAACGCCTTCAACGCCAACTACGCCACCTTCGGCACCTTCTCGCCGGTGAACGAGGTTCCGATCGTCCGGGTGCCCAACGCCACCTCGAACCGCAGCCTCGCGCCCGGCGCGCCGGTGGCGGCCTTCGGCGGCCTGCGCATCCTGTTCGAGCCGCCGCCGGCCGCCCCCGTGGTGGAGCCGTTCCCGCTGGTCCGGAAGGGCTGAGCGGGACGCAAGTACCGAGCACGCTCCCGGACCGTATCCGGTCCGGGGCATCTGTCGATCGACGCGAGCGGCGCGGTTCTCCTGGACCGCGCCGCTTCCGTATTTGACCCTGACTCCAGGGTTTTCGGCTGGGCGGGAGCTGCGAATTCCATCCTGCCTATTGCCAATTTCTCCCGGGCAAGTTACGCAATCTAAGCGAGGCCGAACGGCCGCTCGTCCGGTGGCATGTTTGCCTGAGGTATGGTGGTCGCGAGCGTCTCTGCGATTTTGCCGTTTGCCCGGTTTCGCCGGGCCTCTTCGATCAGGAGTTTGCCCCGATGGCGTTCCGCCTCTCCTCTGCCGTTCTGCTCGCTGCGCTCGTCGCCGCTCCGGCCTACGCCGCCCCGACGACGACCACGAAGGTCGATATCGCCGCCTTCGATCCGGACAAGGACGGCACGATCGATCTGAAGGAGGCCCTGGCCGCCGGCTCCGCTGCCTTCGACAAGCTCGATCCGGATAAGGACGGCACGCTCGATGCCAAGGAGCTCAAGGGCCGCGTCAGCGAGGCCGACCTCAAGAAGCTCGACCCGGACAACGACGGCACCCTCGACAAGAAGGAATACCTTGCCGCCGTCGAGGCGCAATTCAAGGCCGCTAACCCGGACAATGATGGCACCATCGACGCTAGGGAATTGGCCAGCCCGGCTGGTTCGGCCCTGGTCAATCTGATCCGCTAAATTTCCCGACGCTTCGTGCGGTACGAAAAGGGGTGCGGATCGCGAGATCCGCACCCCTTTCTCATGTCCGGCGGCCCGTCTCCGGGCCGTGGGCGAAGCGTCGCAGAGCGGAACCCTGAGGGGCCTTCGAGGACTGTTCCGACCGAAGCGAGCGGTCACGGGACCGACTCGTCACAAGTTGATCCGGAGGAGCCCCAACCCCATGCGCATTGCCCTGACCTTGCCCGTTGCCCTCGCCGTCCTCGTCACCGCAGGCCCCGCCCTGGCCGTCAGCTGCAAGGACGACATCTCCACGGTGGAGCGCCGGCTCAACAGCGCCGGTGCGGAGCAGGTGACCGGCAAGGAGCCGCCGGGCGGCGTCACCTCCTCGAACTCGCCCAAGGCCCTCGACAAGCCGCCGGCCGGCGCCCCGTCCGATCCCTCCACCAAGCCAACGAAGGCCGGTGTGGAAGAGGCGCGTACCCTGCTCGCCAAGGCGAAGGAGCAGGAGAAGGCCGGCCAGGAGACCGCCTGCCAGGACACCATGACCAAGGTGAAGGAGAAGGCCGGCGCGCTGCCGTAATTCGGCGCCACGGCCCGATCTCAATTATCTCTTGTGAAATGAAGAGGCCCAGGACTGCACTCTGGCGGTCCTGGGCCTCGTCCCGTTCGGGTCTCAAGGATCCTCAATACGCGTTGTCGGTCTTAAAGAGCGCGAGCGGCGTGGTGAGCAGGATCTTGAGGTCGAACAGGATCGACCAATTCTCGATGTAGTGCAGGTCGTGCTCGACCCGGCGCTGGAGTTTCTCGCTGGTGTCGGT
This sequence comes from Methylorubrum extorquens, assembly GCA_900234795.1. Taxonomy (NCBI): domain Bacteria; kingdom Pseudomonadati; phylum Pseudomonadota; class Alphaproteobacteria; order Hyphomicrobiales; family Methylobacteriaceae; genus Methylorubrum; species Methylorubrum extorquens. The sequence continues at coordinate 3,851,579 of LT962688.1, read as the reverse complement.
CTCGCCGCGCCAGCCATTGATCTGCGCCCAGCCGGTGATGCCGGGTTTGACCTTGTGGCGGGCGAAGTACCCGTCCACCACCTGATCGTAGAGGGTGTTCGCCGCTTTGGCCTGGACCGCATGCGGGCGCGGCCCGACCAGCGAGAGATCGCCGCGGATCACGTTGAAGAGCTGCGGCAACTCATCCAGCGATGTCTTGCGGATGAAGCGGCCCACGGGCGTCACCCGGGCATCGGTCTTGGTAACGAGCTGCGATGCGCCCGCGTCGCAGAGGTCGACATACATCGAGCGGAACTTGAAGATCTCGATCAGCTCGTTGTTGAAGCCGTAGCGCTTCTGCCGGAACAGCACCGGCCCCGGCGAGGTGAGCTTCACCGCGAGCGCCACGGCGATCATCGCCGGTGAAAGGGCCAGCAGCAGCAGCAGGCCGACGACACGGTCGAACGCGCCCTTCAGGATGACGTCCCAATCGGCCAGCGGCTTGTCGAACACGTCGAGCAGCGGCACGCCGCCGAGATAGGAATAGGCGCGCGGGCGCAGGCGCAGCTTGGTCGCGTGGGCCGAGAGGCGGATGTCGACCGGCAGAACCGAGAGCTTGGCGAGCATCTGCAGGATGCGCGTCTCGGCCGAGATCGGCAGGGTGAACACCACGAGATCGACGGGCGCGTGGCGGGCGTAGGTGACGAGGTCGCTGACATTGCCGAGCTTGGGGTAGCCGGCGACGTCGGTGCTGGATCGGTCGTCGCCCCGGTCATCGAAGATCCCGATGATGCGGATGCCGTTGTCGCTGCTGGCTTCCAGGGCATGGATCAGTTCCACGGCCGCCGGTCCGCCGCCGACGATCGCGGTACGCCGGTCGAAGCGCCCCTTGGCCATCTGCATGCGGACGAAGGCCGAAAGCGCTGCGCGGCCGCCGAGCAGGATGCCGAGACCCGCCATGTAATAGCTGAGCAGCCAGATCCGGGAATAATGGTCGGCGACCTTGGCGAGCACCATGGCCGCGGCCACCATCAGGAAGGCGATGGACCAGCCGGTGGCGAGCTTCACCGCCGTTCTCGGCAGATCGCGGAATGCGCTGATCCGGTAACTGCCCGATGCCTGGAACAGTCCGAGCGCCGCCAGGGTCACTGCGAGAATGGCGGCGTGGTAGCGCGGGGCGAGCGGTACGACGCCGCGCAGCAAGGCCTGATGCAGAGCCAAGCCAAGCAAGATCAGACCGCAGAATTCGGCGAGCCGCACGCAACCGGCAAGCACGACCGGCGACAGCCAAGCCCCTTTCGGCGGGGTCGGCGCGGGGATCGGCGCGGACGGAGCAGAGACAGAATTCTGGTCGCTGTGGAGCGCGAGCGGCGCCGGCACGGATGTCAGCGCGCCGTTCTCCCTCGCGACCTTCAGCAGATCCCGAACGTCGATGGCGTTCATCGGAATGTTCCACGTGAAAACATCGAGCCTCCCCGGTCGTCGAGTGTGCCGCATCGACCTTCACGAAAGCCTAATGCGCGGACGGGCCGGGCTGTGAAAAACGGGGACATCGAACGTACCGCCGTCCGCGCTCAAGCGGTCGCCGGGACAGACGCCGTCCGCATGCGTTTCGCGCTGAAGGCGGCGGCGTAGCCGCACAGCACGTCGGTCGCCATGCGGTTCATGGAGAAGCGGGTGCGCAGCGAATTGCTGAGCGCCCGTGCGCGACCTTGCCGGCGCGATGGCTCCTCATCGAGGATGTGGAGGATCGCGGTGCTCAGAGCCTCGCAATCGCCGGGCGGGACCAGATCGGAGGAGAAGGCCCCGAAGATTTCGGGGATGCCGCCGACATTGGTCGCCACGAGGGGCTGACCGGCCGCCGCGGCCTCCAGCACGACGTAGGGCAAGGATTCCGCCAGTGACGGCACCACCATGACGCGGCCGCGTCCAAGCACCGGCCGGATCGCCTGGGGCGGCTCGAACGCGATGGCATGGCGCAGACCGAGATTCTCGGCCATCGCGGCGATGCTCTCGGTATCGGGCCCGGAGCCGACCATCAGAAGCCGGAGTTCGCGGCCCTGGCCCCGCAGACGCGCGAGCGCCCGCAACAGCACCGGCAATCCCTTGGCCTCGCGCAGTTCACCGACATAGACGAGATCGAACGGGTCATCCGCCGTCTCCACCGGGGCAAACTCGGCTTCTGCGATGCCATTATGGACGATCCGCTCGAGGCGCGGCGAGCCTCCGGCGAAGGCGGCATGACGCGAAGCGACGTACTCGCTCTCGAACAGGAACAGGTCGGTCGCCCGCGCCATCACCTGCTCGGCGGCCATGTAGACCCGGTGCAGGGTCGTGCCCGGACGGTAGTTGTAGCTGCCGCCATGCGGGGTATAGGCGCGGATCACGCCGCGCCCGGCGCTGCCGAGCGGGGCGAGGCGGGCGAAGACGCCACCCTTCGCGCCATGGCCGTGCAACACGTCGGCGCCGACGGCGAGGGCCTGCGCTCGCACGGTGCGCAAGACGTGAAGGTCGCTCGCATGCGGGTTCCGGCGCATCGAAACGCGCGTGACGCCGAGAGCGAGGTAGGGGGCCAGATCCGCCAGCGTCCGTTCGGCCCGCTCGCCGCCGGTCGAGGCGTCGCAGACGAGGCCGACGGCGTGCCCGGCCTCCGCCTGGAGGCGGGTGAGATCGATGACATGGCGAAACAGGCCGCCCACGGGGGCCCGGAACACGTGGAGGATGCAGTGCCGCTCACCGGTGCCGACGCGGGACGACAGGTCCGCGATGGCGTGACCCGCCGGACCCTGTGGCGTCAGGGCGGCGGTCAGAGGAGCGGCGAAGGGAGAGGCCACGGCAGTCGGTCTCCGCGCGGGCGGCCCCGATGCGGGGCCCGAACCGGCGGAAGATCGTCATGGCGCCGTCAGCAGCCGGTTAAAGGGCAAGCGCAAACGGTAGGCGGAGGCCTCTGCTGGCCGGCTTTCGTAGATCGCGGTTAGGGGTTGGTGAACGTCGCGATGAGCCGGCTCAGAAGAACCGCTCCTTGACGACGATCGTGTCGCCCGGCCGCACCGGGTAGGACATCGGGACGATGCCGTTGATGAGCCCGCCCTGACCCTCGCGGGTCAGCACCGCGTAGTCGCGTGCCGCCCGTGGGCCGAAGCCCGCGGCGATCGCCACGGCCGTCTCGACGGTCATGCCGTTGACGTAAGGGTATTGCCCCGAGGTCGTCACCTCACCGAGGATGTAGAAGGGCCGGTAGGCATCGACCTCGACCGTCACGTGCGGCTCGCGCACATAGCCGGCGGCGAGCTTCGATTCGATCAGCCGGGCGGCCTGAGCGGTCGTCTGCCCGCCGACCTGAACCACGCCGATCAGCGGCATCGCGATCCGCCCGCCGCCATCGACCGCGTAGATGTTGGACAGGTTGTCCTGCCCGAACACGATGACCCGAAGCTTGTCGCCCGCCGCCAGAGAGTAGCGCGTGCCGATGGAACCGGTGCCGGTGGCATCGAGATCGACGGTCCGGAAATCCGGACGCAGGCAGCCGCCGAGCGCGAGGACGGACGGAAGGGCCAGGAGAAATGCGCGCCGCTGCATCGCCATCGCCGTTGTGAAGAACCTCGGCGTTACTTAACGGCGCATGGTTAACGAATGCTGATCCGGCCGCGCGACCGGCCGGAATCACAACTCGGGTTCGACCTCTCGTCTCGAATGCCGACGACGGGAGGCTGCGGCTCTTAACGGGAAGTCAACCTTAACGACCTCAACTGGCCCAAGACGGATCGATCACCCCGATCCGCGTCCTGCCTTCGTAAAGACTGCCCATGCCGCGCCTCAGGCTGTCGACCGATCCGTCTCTTCCGCCCTCCGGTGGGCCCGGTGGGCCCGGCGATGGATTGGCGGTGGCGCAGATTGGCGGCGTCCTGCGCCGCTCCTGGGCCTGGATCGCCGTGCCGACGCTCGTGGCCGCGATCGGGGCGGGCGTCTTCGTGCAGGTCGTGACCCCGCGCTACACCGGCGAAGCCAAGGTTTTGCTGGAAAGCCGCGACCCCGCCTTCGCCCGCACCGCCGCCGAGCGGACGGACCAGACCCAGCCGATCGACGAGCAGGCCGTCGCGAGCCAAGTACAGGTGGCGATGTCGCGCGACATCGCCCGCGAAGCGATTCGCAGCCTGAAGCTGGTCGGAAACCCCGAATTCGATCCGGAGGCCGAGGGCAGTTCGGCGATCCGGCGCACGCTGATGATGCTCGGGCTCGTCTCGGCGCCGATGGATCGTCCGTCCGAGGATCGCATCCTCGAAAGCTACCTCGACCACCTGCTGGTCTATCCGGTCGGCAAGTCGCGCATCCTCGCCGTCGAGTTCCGCTCGCGCGATCCCGAACTCGCCGCGCGCGGCGCCAACACGGTGGCGGACCTCTACCTCGCCTCGCTGGAGGCGGCCTCCGTCGATACCGCCCGTTACGCCTCGACCTGGCTCGGCAACAACATCGCGAACCTGCGCGCCCGCGTGGCCGAAGCCGAAGCGAAGGTCGAGGCATTCCGCACCAAGCACGGCCTGATCGGCACGGGCAGCAGCGCGGCGGCTCAGCCGCTCTCGTCCCAGCAGCTCTCCGAATTGTCGAGCCAGCTCTCGCAGGCCCGCACGATCCAGGCGGACCTGACCGCCCGCGCCAAGCTCCTCAAAGACATGATCAAGGAAGGCCGTGCCTTCGAGATCCCCGATGTCGCCAACAACGAGCTGATTCGGCGAACCGTCGAGAGCCGCATGGCGATGCGTGCGCAGCTCGCCCTCGAATCGCGCACGCTGCTGCCGGCCCACCCGCGCATCAAGGAGCTGACGGCCCAGGTCCAAGATCTCGAGAATCAGATCAAGGCCGCCGCCGAGCGGGTGGTGCGTACTCTCGAGAACGACGCCAAGATCGCGGGCGCCCGGGTCGAGAGCCTGCGCGCGGCGGTCGAGGGCCAGCAGGACGTGGTCGCCAAGGGCAACACCAGCGAGGTGGAGCTGCGCGCCCTGGAGCGCGAGGCGAAATCCCAGCGCGAACAGCTCGAATCCTATCTCGCCCGCTACCGCGAGGCCGCCGCGCGTGATGCCGAGAATGCCAGCCCGGCCAATGCCCGCGTGGTGTCCCGTGCGATCGTGCCCGATCTGCCCTCCTTCCCCAAGAAGCTGCCGATCGTCGCCTTCGCCACGATGCTGGCCTTCCTGCTCGCGAGCGCAGGGGTCATCGGCCGCCATCTCCTCGTCACGCCGGCCGGGCCGGGCGGAGACCGCACCGGGGATGAGGGGGAGCCCCTCGTCCAAAGCACCCGGACCGATCGCCCCCGCGACTTCTATCCCGAGCCGGAGCCGCCCCCGTCGCGCCGCCCTGTCTACGAGCCGGTCTATGGTGGCGCCTATCCGGCCTCGGCGGCGGAACGCTTCGCGCCGGCCCTCGCCTTCGCCCATTCCCTGAGGGCGACAGCAACGGTGCATCACCCGGTCTTCGCCAGCACGGCGCCGATCGGAGCCGAGGCGGCCGCGCAAGCGGATGGGGCGAAAACGGACAAGGAAGGGTTCGGCGTCCCCGCCAAATCCTCCGCCTCCTCTGCAGATCTCGACGGGCTGATCGCCCGGCTGGAGAACGGAACGGGCCAGTCGCAGGGCCGGGGACAGGGCAGGGGGCCGTTGGCCGGGCCGTCCAAGGGGGGCTGTGTGCTCGTGGTCGAAACCCCGCGCGCCGACGGCACGCCCGGTCTCGCCTCCAATCTCGCCCGGGTGCTCGGTCCGCGCTACCAGACGCTGCTGGTCGATGTGAACGGTGTGGTCTCCGGGCCGTCCGAGCCGGGCCTGACCGATCTGGTCGCCGGTGCGGCCGACTTCCTCGACGTGATCCAGCCGGTGCGGGGTTCGCGTCTCCACGCGGTGAAGCGCGGCGCCGCGCCTCTCGATGTGCTGGTGGAGGAGCCGCAAGGCCTCGCCATCGGGCTCAACGCCCTGTCGCAGAGTTACGATTGGGTGCTGTGCCGCCTCGATGCGCGCCATGCCGAGGACGGTGCCGACCTCATTCCCGCGGTCGGACCCTGCATGGATTCGATCGTGATCGCCTCGGATGCGGCGTCCGACGACCCGGCTCTGATCTCGCTCTATCGCCTCGCCAAGGAAACCGGTGTGGCCCGGGTGGTGGTTGCCCGCCACGGCGAGGACGCGGACCTCACGCCGAGCCTGGAAGGGACGCCTCTGCGGCTTTCGGCCTGACGCGCCGGCTGACCTCCGAAGAGACGCGGCGCCGGTTCAGCAACCTGCCCCGCGCTCGTCTTCCGCCGCAGCCATCGCGGCGGCGACGCGCAGGGCCCAGAGGTTGGTGCCCACAAGGGCCGCGAGAGCAACGCCCGCGGCGATCGCGGAAACCGAGAGCAGGATTGGCACGGTATCTCCCCGAATCAGGGCGGTGGTTCCGCCGGCCCAGATCGGAGGGACCGGCGGAACCGCCGAGCCTCGCTAAGGGGGGGCCGCGTTCGACCCGGCCCAATCACCTTGCCTGCTCAGCGAAATACTTGCTTTAACAAAATTTATAGTTGTGTTGCTTCGTTCGGCCAACGTTCAGATGGCGGGCTTGGCGGCAACCCTGATGTTCCATGGCCGGATCGAGCCAAGTCCCTGATTTATCGTTTTAATTCCAAGGGCGAGTTCCGTACGAGGGCGATCGATCTCGCCTTCATAACAGTATGCGGCAGAACGCCGCGCACCCTACGCCATGACCTTTGCCGGCGGACTGAACACAACCCGCCGCTGATCCTGTCGAATCACCCCTAGAACGGCAGTTTCATGCCGGGCGGCAGCAGCAGACCCTTCGTCAGCTCCGCCATCTTTTCCTGGGCGGTCGCCTCGGCCTTGCCGCGGGCGTCGTTGCAGGCGGCGACGATCAGGTCCTCCAGGATTTCCCGTTCGTCGGCGACCATCAGGCTCGGATCGATCGAAACGCCGAGCACCTGACCCTTGGCCGTCATCCGCACGGTCACGGCGCCACCGCCGGAGGCGCCCGACACCTCGACCGCTTCGAGTTCGGACTGAACCGAGGCCATCTTCTCCTGCATGGCCTGGGCCTGCTTCATGATGCCCATGAGGTCGCGCATGGTGGGTTCGCTCCGGTTCCGGTCGAGAAAGGGTCGGTTCCCCGCACTTAGGCGCAGGGGTCCGGGCTTGCCAGGGTGCGGCGTGAGCCTCAGGCGTCGTCGTCCGTCTCTTCGGGCGGCGGGGCGGCCGGCCCGGCACCCTCCGCCGCGGCGCTGTCGGTCTCCGGCGCCTTGTCGCGCACATCGACGATCTGCGCGCCAGGGAAGCGCGAGAGCACTTCCCGCACCAGCGGGTGGGCGGCGGCGTTCTGGTGGCGGGTTTCCTCGGCCGCCCGCGTGTTTTCCGCGAGCGTCGGCGCACCCTGCTCCTTGGAGAGGGCCACCAGCCAGCGCCGTCCGGTCCAGGCATCGAGGGCGCGGGCGAGATCGGTCGGGAGGCTCTGCCGGCCGCCGGGCGCGAGGCGGAACTCGATCCGCCCCTCCTCGAAGCGCACCAGATGCACGTCGCGCTCCAGCGCCACCTTGAGGGCGATGTCGCGGGCGGCCTCGGCCTGGGCGACCACGTCCTCGAAGCGCCCGAGCCGCGGACCGGCCGGGGCCACCGGAGCCGGGCGCGATGCGGGTTGCGGCGCCGCAGCGGTGACAGGGGAGGGCACCGCGGCCAGGGTCGGCCGAGGCGAGGGCTGCGGGGCGGGCGGCGCCATCTGCAGCGCGGCCGAGCCGTGCGAGGCCATGGGGGACCCGCCATCGCGTCCGAGGCTCGGGCGAGCGGCGCCGTTGCCCTCGGACGAGGCGATGTCGGCCCGAAGCTGGCGCAGGGCCTCGTCGGGCGTCGGCAGATCGGCGGCATAGGCCAGCCGCACGATCGCCATCTCGGCGGCGGCGAGCGGGCGGGGGGCGGCCTGCACTTCGGGCAGCGCCTTCAGCAGGATCTGCCACGCCCGCGACAGGGCCCGCACCGGCAGGCGCCCGGCAAACGCCACGCCGCGCACGCGCTCCGCCTCGCTTAAGGTGGGGTCGGCCTCTGCCCCCGGCACGAGCTTGAGGCGGGTGACGAGATGGGTGAAGCCGGCGAGATCCGAGAGCACCACCGCCGGGTCGGCGCCCGCGTCGTACTGGGCGCGGATCTCGGCGAAGGCGGCCGGCACGTCGCCGCGCATCACGGCCTCGAACAAATCGACGATGCGCGAGCGGTCGGCGAGGCCGAGCATGTCGCGCACGCCCGCAGCCGAGACCGCGCCGGCTCCATGGGCGATGGCCTGATCGAGCAGCGAGAGCGCGTCGCGCACCGAGCCCTCGGCGGCGCGGGTGACGGCGGCGAGCGCCTCATCCTCGGCCTCCACCCCTTCCGCAGCGCAGATCTTCTTCAGGTGGGCGGCGAGCACGTCGGCCTCGACCCGGCGCAGGTCGAAGCGCTGGCAGCGCGACAGGATCGTCACCGGAACCTTGCGGATCTCGGTGGTCGCGAACACGAACTTGGCGTGGGGCGGCGGCTCCTCCAGCGTCTTCAGGAAGGCGTTGAACGCCTTCTCCGAGAGCATGTGGACCTCGTCGACGATGTAGACCTTGTAGCGGGCCGAGACCGGCGAGTAGCGGATGCCGTCGATGATGCCGCGCACATCGTCGATGCCGGTATGCGAGGCGGCGTCCATCTCCAGCACGTCCATGTGCCGGGATTCCATGATCGCCTGGCAGTGCTGGCCGAGTTCCGGCATCGACACGGTCGGGCCGGTATCCGGCTGGCCGGTGCGCAGGTAGTTGAGGCCGCGGGCGAGGATGCGGGCGGTGGTCGTCTTGCCGACGCCGCGCACGCCCGTGAGCATCCAGGCTTGCGGGATGCGGTTGGCCGCAAAGGCATTGCCCAGCGTGCGCACCATGGCGCCCTGGCCGATCAGATCATCGAAGGTCTGGGGGCGATATTTTCGCGCCAACACCCGGTAAGGCGTCGTGGCCGGCACGGGCGCGGGGGTGGGCATGCCGGGCAGGCCCGGCTCGTCGGTGAGCGTGCCGTGCGTCTCGTCCATGCCGCCGTTCGGATTTTCGGAAGAGGCCGGGCCGTCCAGCTCAAGCGGACAGCGAGGGTGGGAGGCTGGACGAAGACCCGCTCGGTCTCGTTAGGGCTGCTTCCTTCCGGACCTGACCCGGTTGGCGAGTGAAACGTCCCTCGCCAACCTCCCGCGCCGTATATGACGGCCCGCGCGGCGGGATGCAAGCGGGTTGCCTCCCTCCGGCAGCGCGGCCATGCTTCGGGGAAGAGAGAGGCCAAGGCAGGGAAAGGCCATGCGGATGACCACGATCCCGGTGCGCCTCGCCGTCCTCGCGCTGCTTGCGAGCCTGTCCGTGCCCGCCGGCGCGCAGGATCGGGCCGGAGGGCCGGCACAGGAGGGGGCGCCAAAAGATTGGCAGGGCCGTTACCGCTACGAGCACGCGGCCGGCCGCACAGCCGGCGGCACGGGCATCGTCGTAAATTACGACCTCGTGTTGCTGCCCCCCGATGTCAGCGACGGATGCGTTCTGACGGTGCGGGGCTTCCAGGCCGACGAGACGCTCCGCTGCCGGACCCGCCCGGAGGGGCAGGATCTCGCGGTGACGTTCGATCGCTACGGCGATGGCAGAACGGTCAACAGGTACGGGGTGGCGGTCTACAAGCCGGGCCAACCCCTCTTCACCCTTGCCAAAGGTGGGGCGTTGGTCACGCGCTGGCAGGGCCTCAAGCCGGACGGGCAGGGCGTGGCCGATCGCGGCGCTTACTTCAAAAAGGTGCGGTAGTCCCGGAGAGGTGACCTCTCCGGGAGCGGGTTCGTCACTCCGCCTTGCGCTTCACGACCTCCAAGGTCTTCGGGTCGAGCTTCAGGTCGAACTGCTTGCCGTTGGCGTCGATGGCGTCATCCACCTCGATCATGCCGTCGTCGAGTTCGATCTCCTTCCACTTGGTGAAGCCCTCCTTCTTCAGGATGTCCTCGACCTTGGCCTGTTGGTCGGGCGGCAGCTTCTCGTCGGCGAGCACCGGACCGCTGAGGAGAGCGAAGCCGATGGCGAAGGCGGCGAGGGGGCGGAAGGACATGAGACGCTCCAATACTGAGAGAGACGCCGGGCGAACCGTTGATCGTCCCAGTTGTTCCTGCCCGTCTCGATACGGCCCCGCTCATGATTGCCAGCGCGCGTAGTGCCGCCTAGGTTGCAACCTCCGGGTTCGGAGCTTGCCGCAGCACCATGGTCACGCGCGTCGCCACCGTCGCCTTCGAGGGGATCGAGGCGCGTGCCGTCGATGTGCAGGTGCAGATCGCGGCGGGTGCCGTCGCCTTCACCATCGTCGGCCTGGCCGACAAAGCGGTGGCGGAATCGCGCGAGCGGGTGCGTTCGGCGCTGATCGCCTCGGGGTTGGCGCTGCCGGCCAAGCGCATCACGGTCAACCTCGCTCCGGCCGATCTGCCCAAGGAAGGCTCGCATTACGACCTGCCGATCGCGCTCGCGGTGATGGGGGCCATCGGCGCGCTGCCGGCGGATGCGCTCGGCGGCTATTGCGTGCTCGGCGAACTCGCGCTCGACGGTTCGATCACCGCGGTGGCCGGCGTGCTGCCTGCGGCGATGGCGGCCAACGGGCGCGGCCTCGGCTTGATCTGCCCGGCCGCGACCGGGCCCGAGGCGGCCTGGGCCGCCGGCGACATGGATGTGCTGGCGCCGCGCTCGCTGATCCAGCTCGCCAACCACTTCAAGGGCAGCCAAGTGATGGCCCGGCCGCAGCCCGCGGTGGCGGCACCCACCGGGCCGATGTCGGATCTGCGCGACATCAAGGGCCAAGAGGGCGCCAAGCGCGCCCTGGAGATCGCGGCCGCTGGTGGCCACAACTTGCTGATGAACGGCCCACCGGGCGCCGGCAAATCGATGCTGGCCGCGCGCCTTCCCTCGATCCTACCGCCCCTGGGCCCGCGCGAACTGCTCGAAGTCTCGATGATCCAGTCGGTCGCGGGCGAGTTGAAGGGCGGGGCCCTCTCGAACCGGCGCCCGTTCCGCCAGCCGCACCATTCCGCCTCGATGGCGGCGCTGGTCGGCGGCGGGCTCAATGCGCGGCCCGGCGAGGCCTCGCTCGCCCATGGCGGTGTGCTGTTCCTCGACGAGTTACCCGAGTTCACGCCGCAGGTGCTCGATTCCCTGCGCCAGCCGATGGAGACGGGCGAAATCATGATCGCCCGCGCCAACCACCGGACCACCTATCCAGCGCGGTTCCAGCTCGTGGCGGCGATGAACCCGTGCCGCTGCGGCATGGCGCTGGAGCCGGGCTATGCCTGCCGCCGGGGGCCGAACGAACGCTGCGTCGCCCAGTACGGGGCCCGCATCTCCGGGCCGCTGCTCGACCGGATCGACCTGCGGATCGAGGTTGCGGCGGTGACCGCCGCCGACCTGATCCTGCCGCCGCCCGCGGAAGGCTCGGCCGAGGCCGCCGCGCGGGTCGCTGCGGCCCGCGCCCTCCAGAGTACGCGCTACGCCGCCCTCGGTCTGCCCGCCGCCACGACCAACGCCACCTGCCCGGCGACCGTCATCGAATCCGCCGCCGCGCCCGATGCCGAGGGGGCGGCGCTGATCCGCCACGCGGCCGAGACCATGCGGCTGTCCGCCCGCGGCTTCCACCGCACGCTACGGGTCGCCCGGACACTGGCCGACCTCGACGGCGAGGCGCAGGTGCGGCGGCTGCATCTAGCCGAGGCTTTGTCCTACCGGGCACGGGGCGAGCGGCCGGCGGCCGCGGCATAGGGGCGAGATTCGGCGGGGGGCTCGAACCGGTTCGAGTGTCTCTCACAAACCGACCGCGGCGCGTCCTCGCCAGCGCGAGAACGGTCGGTGACCGGGGCTTCAGAGGCGCGCAGGCCGTATCCGACCGGACTGCATCGGGCTCGCGCTTCTAGGTCCTTGTTTTGACACCCATTCTTTCGACGAACCGGTGACCATTTCGTCGGAATGCGCTCTAAGGCCGCCCACTGAGGCGGACGAGGGCAGGGCTCCGTCGTCTCAGGGCATCGCAGTCGTCTTGGCCTGGGAGAGGCTCGGTTATGATCACCGTGTTTCACGCACCGCGGACCCGCTCGCTTCGGGTGTTGTGGATGCTTGAGGAGATGGGGCTGCCTTACGAGGTCCGCCTCGTCGATTTCCCGAGACATCGTTCCGATGCCGAGTTCATGCGTCTCAACCCGGCCGGCTCCATTCCCGTCCTGCGGGATGGCGATGTCGTGATCAGCGAATCCACCGCCATCATCGAGTATCTGGTCGCGCGCTACGGGCCCACACCCCTCGCGCCGCAGCTATCGGAGACCTCCTATCCTTCATATCTCCAGTATTTCCATTTTGGAGAGGCCAGTCTCGCGGGTCCGATGACGGTCGTTGCACATTGCTGGTTCATGGGCCCTGAAGATCAGCGAGAAAATGCGGGCGTCGAGGCCGCTCGGACCATCTTCCGTGCGCGGCTACCAGCCATCCAGAGCCGCCTTGAGGAGCATGACTATCTCGCGGGATCCGCATTCACGGCAGCGGATGTGTCCGTCGTCTATGCCCTCGGACTTGGCCAGGCGCTTCGCGCCGTCGAGACATACGCGCCTGTCATCCAAGACTACCTTGCGCGGTGCCGAGCCCGTCCCGGATTTCAGCGCGCCTTGCTGAAGTGATGGGGGGATTGTGCGGGATCCTGTCCGTGATGTCCCGGAAGGGTCGGGGTCTGCCGCCGGCATTCACACAGCTCCGCCCCGCCCATTGCCACGCCCCTGCACCGCGGACATAGTCGTGCACAATATGTCAGGGGCGGCCGGACTGCCGGAACAGACCCTGTGCGAGGGAGCGAGGCGGTGGCGCACGGCACGCAGATGCGCGGGCATCTGTGCGGAATCCAGACGGCCTGGACGGACGCGTTCGACGCTTTGGGCGCGGTCGCGGCCGTGGCGGGGGCCGTCGACCGGTCGGTCGTCGGCCACCTGATCGTCTTCTTCTCGCCGGCTTATGACGCGGAAATCCTCACGGCCGCGCTCGCGGCGCAGTTTCCCGGCGTCGGGCTCACCGGCTGCTCCACTTCCGGCGGGATCAGCCCAGCGGGCTCGATCGACCGCGGCCTCGTCGCCATCGCCTTCCCGCGCCAAGGCTTCCGCATCGTCTCGGGTCTGCTCACCGACATCGCCCGGCTCGACGTGGAGGGGGGCGGCCTCGACCGTGCGCGGCCTGCGCCGGACCCTCGACGGCGGGCGGCCGGACGGCGGCAGCGGCCACCGCTTCGCCCTGTCGCTGATCGACTCGCTCGCCAATGCGGAGGAGACGGTGGTCTCGGCGGTGGCTTGGGCGCTCGACGGCATCCCGCTGATCGGCGGCTCGGCCGGCGACGACCTCGCCTTCCGCAGCACGGTGCTGATCCACGAGGGCCAAGTCTGCCGCGAGGCGGCGGTGATCCTTCTGGTCGAGACCGATTTCCCGATCCGGATCTTCAAGAGCGACAATTTCGAGCCGACCAACCGCAAGTTCGTGGTCACCGCCGCCCGCGAGGACGAGCGGCGCGTCACCGAACTCAACGCCGAGCCCGCGGCGCGCGAATATGCCATGGCAGTGGGGCTCGACCCGGAAAACCTCTCGACGATGAGCTTTGCCGCCTACCCGCTCGCGGTGAAGATCGGCGGGGAATATTACTGCCGCTCGATCAGCCGGGTGGAGCCGGACGGCTCGATGACCTTCTTCTGCGCCATCGGCGAGGGCGTGGTGCTGACGCTGGCGCAGCCCCGCGACATCGTCGAGGCGACGCGGGCCGAACTCGAAAGCCTCGACGCGTCGCTCGGCGGGCTCGACCTCGTGATCGGTTTCGATTGCGTGTTTCGCCGGCTCGATGCCGAGAGCCGGCAGGTGCGCCACCGCATCGCCGACCTGTACCGTCGCTACGGCGTGGTCGGCTTCGAGACCTACGGCGAGCAGTACCGCTCGATGCACCTGAACCAGACTTTTACCGGCATCGCCATTGGCCGGGCTGAGACGCCGGAAAGCCGCGGCGCGAAGATCGCGACGTGACGACGGCCCGATGAACCGCCCAGGCCTCTGGATGGAACCGCCCTCCGAACCGCAGACCATCGAGGCCCTGACGCATCGCGTGGCCAAGCTCGAGCGCATCAACGCGGCGCTGATGGCCCATGTCGAGCGCACCATGGATCAGCAGGGCGGCGCCTACTCGCTGTTCCAGACCGCGATCATGCTGGAGGGCCGCGTCCGCGCCCGCACCGAAGAGCTGACCGCGCTGATGAACAGCCTGGAGCGCTCGAACGCGGCGATGCAGGCCGCCAAGGAAGAGGCCGAGACCGCCAACCGCTCGAAGACGCGCTTCCTGGCCGCGGCCAGCCACGATCTGCTCCAGCCGCTGAACGCCGCCCGCCTCTCGCTCTCGGCACTGACCGACCTCGCGCCGGGGCCGGAAGCGCAGGGGATCGCCCGGCAGGTCGAGCGCGGCCTGGAGACGATCGAAGACCTGATCAAGGCGCTCATCGACATCTCGAAGCTCGATGCCGGCATCGTGCGCCCCGTGGTCAAGCCGGTGCGCCTCGCCGACCTCGTGGCCGGGATTGAGGCGAGCTTCCGGCCCTTCGCCGAGCGCAAGGAGCTGCGCCTCGTCACCCGCTGCGCCGACCTCGTGGTGGAGACCGACGGGATCCTGCTCCAGCGCATCCTTCAGAACCTCGTCTCGAACGCGATCCGCTACACCGAGAGCGGCGGCGTGCTGATCGCGGCGCGTCGGCGGGACAAGCTCTGCCGGATCGACGTGGTCGATACCGGCTGCGGCATTCCCGAGACGGAGCGGGCGCTGGTCTTCGAGGAGTTCTTTCGCGGCGCGCGCGAGTGCGACGATGGCGGGATCGGCCTCGGGCTCGGCCTGTCGATCGTGCAGCGCATGGCCTCGACCCTGGGGCATGCCATCGAACTGCATTCCCGTAGCGGCCACGGCACGCGGCTGAGCCTCACCCTGCCGCTCGCCACCCAGCGTCCGGACCCGCGGGTGACCCTCGCACCGCTGGCGACGGCGCTGACGGGCGCGCGGGTTCTGGCAATCGAGAACGACGCCTCCACGGCGGAGGCGCTGCAGCGGCTCCTGCGCAACTGGGACGCCGAGGTGCAGGTGTTTCGCGATCTCGCAGGCGTTGTAGCCGCCCTCGGTGCCGGTCTGGCGCGGCCGGATGTGATGGTGATCGACTACCACCTCGACAACGGCGCCTGCGGCCTCGACGTGGTGGATTACCTGCGGCGCAACCGGGGCTGGGTGACACCGGTGATCCTCACCACAGCCGACCACGGCGCCGACATCGCCGCCCGCGCCCAAGCCACCGGGGCCGAACTCGTCCACAAGCCGATCAAGCCGGCGCAACTGCGCTCGCTGCTCGCCTACATGCTGGCGTGAGCGGTCGAGTTGCCGGAGGGGGTCAGAGGGCGCTGAAACGCCGCTCGCCCATCAGCCGGTCGCGGGCGCGGGCGACGAGGGCGGGGCGGATGCGGGTGACGTCGTCGCCGTCGAGGAGCGGCGATCCGGCGAGCACGCCGAGATAGGCCTCCTCGCGGTCACGGCAGGTGGAAACCGCTTTGGTCGCGGCGAAGCTGCGGCTGGTGGTGCGGATCTGCTCGGCGAACGCCTCGTCGAGACAGACTTGCCACGCCGCGTGGCGCGCACCCTCCGGGCTCTCCGCGCGCGCGGGGAGGGCGGCGAGGACGGCAAGGGTCGTGAGGCTGGCGAGGAGGACGCGACGCATGGGACGAGCGGACCCTGGGACGGCGAACCTGAGGCAGTGACAGGGTTTTCCGGGGCGGCACGCGCTCGCGGAAACCTCTCATCAACCTTGGCCGCCGAACCGTTAAAGCCTGCTAACGCGCCAGATCCGGGCTGGTCCCGATTTGGGACTAGGAAAATTTTCTGAAAAGGTTCCCTGATCCCCAATCCGATCGATCCCCTCGAGATGGTGGATTTGCGGGATGGCGGATTTGGAGGTCGCTCAGGCGCCGCGCGGGCTCGCTGATAGGGTTCCGCTTTCGATGAAGCGGAGCCGGATCAGCGGTTGGCCGCCGTGAGCGGCGAGGCATCACGACCGAGCGCCATCCAGCCCACCGCTTCCTGGCTCTCGCGCTTGACGAAGGTGTAGCCAGTCTGGCGCCAGGGCAGCACCGCGTTGGTCTTGTTGTCGAGCACGAGGTCGCCGCGGTTGGTGATGAGGGTGAGGACCGCGTGGCCCTCGCCCTTCTCATCGATGACCACGGTCATCCGCATCGCCCGGCGCGGCAGGCCGGCCTCGACCAGCAGGCGGCGCTTGAGGAGCTGGAAGTCCTCGCAGTCGCCCCGGCCGTCCTCGGCGAGATCCCAGCGGTCGGCGGCCTGCCAATGGTCCCCATCGGTCACCGCTTCCACCGACCGGTTGATCCGGCGGTTGACCGCGTTGATCGTCTGCCACAGCGCCGGGGTCAGGGTGATGCTGGCGGGCTCGGTGCGATCGACCGCGCATTCGCCCGGATAGCGCTCGCAGAACTCGGCCCAGGCGGCGATCGGCCGGGCGGGGCCGGTGGTGACCGCCGACAGGCTCATGGCGGGCAGCGCGGCGGTCGGCTGGGCCTCGGCGCGCGGGGCCGCGGCGAGGAGAAGAGCCCCGGCCAGGGCGAGGCCCGCCAGCAGGCGGGTCGTGAGGGCGGGCCGGACGACACAGAGCTTGGAGAACGCGATACGCATGGCCCTGACCGAGCAGTTAAGCTTCCGTTAATGAAGCTCTCACGACCGTCTGGTTCCCGCAATCGCCGAGTTAAAAATCGGTTAACGCGATCCGTCGCATTTGATCGATCGGGGCTGGGACGCCCGCGATGGGCGCAGGAGCGAGCGCGAAACAAGTCCCGAGCACCGTCACCGGGCGCTGTGGCGGCGGCGCCATGGCACCTGTTAGGCTTGGACTTATCCTAGGATTTGCAAAGCCTTCCGATGACCAGCGAACTGTCTTCCGCCGAGCCCGTGCCGCCCACCGACCGTGGGCAGGCGGTGATCCGCACCGTGGCGATGCCCACCGATACGAACCCGGCCGGCGACATCTTCGGCGGCTGGCTGATGGCGCAGATGGACATGGCCGCCGGCAACGTCGCCGCCCGCCGGGCACGGGGGCGCTGCGCCACGATCTCGGCGGAGGCGATGACCTTCCACCGCCCGGTCTTCGTCGGCGACGAGGTGAGCTTTTATGCCTGGATCGTGAAGACGGGCCGCACCTCGATGCGCATCCAGGTTGAGGTCTGGCGCCGGGAGCGGGAGGGCGAGGCCACCATGAAGGTCACGGAGGGCCTCTTCACGTTCGTCGCAATCGGGCCGGACCGCCGGCCGCGGCCGATCCCGGAGGAGCGGGAGGTCTGAAGACGACGTCGCCGGCTGAGCGCGGATCGGGCGTTCAGTGCATCGTCAGCGTGGTGAGCCGGCGCGCGCCCGCATGCTGGTGCAGGAAGGCGCTCATCTCGGCGAGCACCGGCGCCTTGCGGCGGAAGCTGACCGAGAGCGACAGCAGCGTGTCGGCATGGTCGAGGCCCTCGTAGACCCGTTCCTGCACCGGCACGCGGGCCTCGCGCAGGCGCGCGGCGAGGCTCGCCGTGTTGCGGGGCCGCACCACGGTATCCTTGTCGCCGGTGGCAAGGAAGGTCGGCGGTGAGTGGGCGCCGGCGTAGGAGACCGGCTGCGTCGCCTCCGGGTCGGGCGCCTGCCCGAACACGTCGATCGAGGTCTTCTGGTCGAAGGGCAGGAAGTCGTAGGGGCCCGACAGGCCGGCCACCGCCCGGATGATCCGCGGATCGACGCCGGCCTGGCGCAGATATTCGGGGTCGAGCCCGAGCATCGCCGCGTTGTAGGCGCCCGCCGAATGGCCCGCGAGCACGATCCGACTGGGATCGCCGCCCTGCGCGGCGATGTTGTCGCGCACCCAGGCGATGGCCGCCGCACCGTCCTTCAGGAAGTCGGGAAAGCGCACTTTCGGGTAGAGCCGGTAATCCGGCAGCACGGTCACGAAGCCCTGTGCGGCCAGGGCCTGCGCGGCGAAGGCGTAGTCGTCCTTGCTGCCGCTGTTCCACGAGCCGCCGTAGAAGAACACCAGCACCGGCGCCCGCTCCACGGGCACGGTCGGCACGAACACGTCGAGGCGCTGGCGCGGATCCGCGCCGTAGGCCGCGTCGCGGATCGCGAGGCGCCCGCCCTTGTCGCGCGGCCCGAGCGCATCGAACAGCGCCAGCGGCGAGCAGCCGCTCAGGCCTAGGGCGGTGAGCCCGAGGCAGACCAACGAGACGAGGGAGACGAATGCCTTGATCATGTGACCCGTGATTGACGCGGCGGTCGCGGCGGATTCATGGCCGCGGGGTGGCGACGTTGGGAGTTATGTCCTCAGGACGATGCAGGCGCCGCCGACACCACGGATCTTCTGGCAGAGGCCGTCAGCCGCGTTCCGGCTCTCGGCCGGGATGCGCACCCGGTAGAAGGTGCGCGTGCCGCGAAAGCGCAGGCGGGTGCCGACGATCATCGGCCGCACCTCGCCGATCACGCTGGTGTAGCGCACCCGCGCCCGCTGGAAGCTCGCGAGTGCCAGCGACTTCGAGAAGTTGCCGGCGAGCTGCACGCCCCAGGGCGCGGCCGGTCCCCCCCTCGACGGACAGGGCGAAGCGGTCCCCGCGCGACGGGATGCGCAGGGCGGCGGTGACCTGAAGGCAGCTCTGCGTCTCGGCCTCCGGCGGGGGCGGCTTGTCCTCGGGTTGTCCCTCGGTCTTCTTGCCCTCGGGCTTCTTCGCCGACGGATCGGCTCCCTCCGGCATCTCGACATTGGCGTTCGGCCGCCAATCCTCTGCCGGGCGGCCGGTGATGCCGATGACGTAGGCCCGCGTCTCGGCGGGCAGGCCGCCGCTGCCAGCGAGCCAGGCCGAGACCCGCCCCGGCCCGCCGTTATAGGCCGCCGCGGCGAGGCCAAGATTGCCGAACTGCCGCTTGAGGTCGGCCAGGAAATGCGCCGCGTGCGGGATTGCCTGTTCGGGGTCGAACGGATCGGTCAGCCCGCGATCCTTGGCCGTGCCCGGCATGAACTGCGCCACGCCCTGTGCACCGGCCGGGCTCACCACGCCGACGCGAAACGCGCTCTCGCGCCAGATCAGACGCGTCAGGAACGGCACCGGCAGCTTCCGCGCCTTGGCCGAATCCTCGATCAGACGGCAGAGCGCCTGCTCCACCGTCTCGCTCTCGGGCGAAGGGGCCGCACGCGAGGGACCGGCGAGCACGGCGAGGGCGGCCGGCAGAAGAACGAGGGCGAGACGAGACACGGCAGCTGATTTAGGGCGCCGGTCCGGGAAGGGGGATGGCTGCCCGCTTCCGCGGCACGTTCTGCCCTGTTGAGAAGCATCATTGTGCCGGGTTCGACGCTTCGCGAGGGGGTTGTACCTTAGTAGCGTTCTAAGAATCGCACTATTTTTCTGGAGTTCCCCACGCTAGGCTCGATGCTTGCAAGAGCCGGACGCCAAGATCCGGCCTCACGAGGAGGAACACGATGCTCGAAGAGCGCATCTCGGAGATCGATGCCGAGGCGGCTGCAAAGTCGGTTTCCGAAGCCGTCACCCGGCTGGGCGCCTGCCCGCACGACTGCCCCGACACCTGTTCGATGATCTACACCGTCGAGAACGGGCGGCTGATCGACGTTCGCGGCAACCCGGATCATCCGATGACCCGCGGCGCGCTCTGCGGCAAGCTCAAGGACTTCGACCGCCACCATTACAACCCCGACCGCATCCTCTACCCGATGCGCCGGACCAGCCCGAAGGGCAGCGGTCAGTTCGAGCGGATCACCTGGGATGAGGCGCTCGCCGAGATCCACCGCCGCTTCACCGGCATCATCGAGACGCACGGGGCGGAGGCGATCCTTCCCTACAACTATCTCGGCAACGAGGGCGTGGTGCAGGGCCTCACCGTGGGCGACGCCTTCTTCAACCGGCTCGGCGCGACGGTCGCCGAGAAGACGTTCTGCGGCTCGGGCTCCTGCACCGCGTGGCTGCTGACCGTCGGCCCGACCAACGGCACCGACCCGATGAGCTTCGCGCAGTCGAAGCTTATCGTGATCTGGGGCTGCAACTCGGTCTCGACCAACATCCACCACTGGCACGTGGTGAAGGAGGCGCAGCGCCACGGCGCCCGCGTCATCGTGATCGACCCCTATCGCTCGCGCACCGCCGCCCAGGCCGACTGGCACCTGATGCCGAAACCCGGCACCGACGGCGCGCTCGCCATGGCGATGATCCACGTCATCATCGAAGAGGGCCTGACCGACGACGATTACATCGCCCGCCACACCGTCGGCTTCGAGCCGCTGAAGGAACGGGCGCAGGCCTTCACGCCGGAATACGCCGCCGAAATCTGCGGCATCCCGGCCGACGACATCCGGCAGCTGGCGCGCGAATACGCCACCACCCGCAACGCGGCGCTGCGGCCCGGCGTGGCGGTGGAGCGGAGTGCCGGCGGTGCCCAGGCGCTGCGGGCGATCTTCTCGCTGCCCGCTCTGACAGGGTCTTGGAAGGATCCGGGCGGCGGCGTCTACCAGATGCCGCTGTGGGAGTTCCCGGTGCACTGGGACCGGGTCTGCAGGCCGGACCTGATCCCGGAGGGCACGCGCGTGCTCAACGTGCTGAAGCTCGGCGAGGTGCTGACCGGCGAGGCGGGGATCGAGCCCGGCATCCACGCCCTGATGGTCTACAATGCCAACCCGGTTTCGAACTCGACCGAGACCGCCAAGATCAAGCGCGGGCTCGCCCGCGAGGATCTGTTCACGGTCGTCAGCGAGCACTTCGTCACCGACACCGCCCGCTACGCCGACATCCTGCTCCCGGCCACCATGGCGGCCGAGCACGACGACATGATGTTCTCCTGGGGGCACTTCTTCTTCACCCTGAACCAGAAGGCGATCGAGCCGCCGGGCGAGACGGTGGCGAATGCCGAGCTGTTCCGGCGGCTGGCCAAGACCTTCGGCTTCACCGAGCCCCAGTTCTCCATGAGCGAGACCGAGCTCATGGAATGGTATCTCGATTGGGAGAGCCCGAAGCTCGGCGGCATCGGCATGGACCATTTCCGCCAGCACGGCTGGTACCGCCTGAACATCGGCGATCCGGACACGCGCACCCCCCACGCCGAGGGCAACTTCCCGACGCCGTCCGGCAAGTGCGAGTTCTACTCGGAGGCGGCCGTCACGAGCGGCAACTTCGTCGCGCCGCCCTTCCGGCAGATGTACGAGCAGTTCCAGGGCGGCGAGGCCCTCGATCCGCTGCCGGGCTACGTGCCGGCCAACGAACGTCCGGAGACGAATCCGGCCCAAGCCGAGCGCTACCCGCTCAACATCGTCTCGCCCAAGAGCCACGGCTTCCTCAACTCGCAATACGCCAACGAGGCGCACAAGGTCCGCGCGCAGGGGGAGCAGACGATCCTGATCAACCCGGCCGACGCGCAGAGCCGCGAGATCGGCGAGGGCGCGCTGGTGCGGGTGTTCAACGATCGCGGCGCCTTCCACGGGCAGGCGCGGGTGACCGAGGAGGTGCCGCCCGGGCTGGTGATCGCCTCGCTCGGCTACTGGCACTCGCTCAACCGCGACGGGGCGGTGAACGTCATCAGCGCCTCGACCTATGGCGGCATGGGCCACTCGCCGACCTTCAGCGACAACCTCGTGCAGGTCGGGCTGGCGCAGTAGCGCGACGCGAAGACGATTCGCGCGGCCGGCCCCGCGCGCTATAACCCCTTGGCCCGCCGCTCCGACACCGGATCGCGGCGGGCCGTTTTTCGTTCGCCGGGGTTCGATGTCCGATACGCTGCTGACCGTCGAGGATCTCTCGGTCGCCTTCCGCTCCGGGACGCGCGAGACCCGCGCGGTGGACCGCGTCAGCTTTTCCATCGAGCGGGGCGAGACCCTGGCGCTGGTGGGCGAATCCGGCTCCGGCAAATCGGTCACCGCCCTGTCGATCCTTCGCCTGCTCGACGGAGCGTCACACCATCCGGGCGGAAAAATCCTGTTCAAGGGGCACGATCTGCTCACGCTGCCCGAGCGGGAGATGCGCGCGGTGCGCGGCGCGGACATCACCATGGTGTTCCAGGAGCCGATGACCTCGCTCAACCCGCTCCACTCCATCCAGCGGCAGATCGGCGAAGTGCTGGAGATCCACCGCGGCCTGAAGGGCAAGGCGGCGCGGGCCCGCATCCTCGAACTCATGGATCTCGTCGGCATCCGCGACGCCGAGCGGCGCCTCGGCGCCTATCCGCACGAATTGTCCGGCGGCGAGCGCCAGCGCGTCATGATCGCGATGGCGCTCGCCTGCGAGCCCGATCTCCTGGTGGCCGACGAGCCGACCACCGCCCTCGACGTCACCGTGCAGGCGCAGATTCTCGCGCTGCTGGCCGACCTGCAGAAGCGGCTCGGCATGGCGATGCTGTTCATCACCCACGATCTCGGCATCGTCCGGCGCATCGCCGACAGGGTCTGCGTGATGCTCGCCGGCCGGATCGTCGAGGCGGGCCCGGTCGATCGGGTCTTCACCCGGCCCCAGCACGAATACACGCAGCGGCTCCTGGCCGCCGAGCCCACCGGCCGGGCGAACCCCGTGCCCGATCACGCCGAGCAACTGGTCGAGGCCGGGCCGCTCAAGGTGTGGTTTCCGCTCAAGGCGGGGATGCTCCGGCGCACCGTCGGCCACGTCAAGGCGGTCGATGGGGTGCAGCTCAGGGTGCGGGCCGGCGAGACGGTTGGCGTCGTCGGCGAATCCGGCTCGGGCAAGACCACGCTCGGCCTCGCCCTGCTGCGGCTGACCGAATCCGAGGGGCCGATCGTATTCCTCGGTCAGCGCATCGAGGCGCGCGGCCCCGCCCTGATGCGGCCCCTGCGCAAGGACATGCAGGTGGTCTTCCAAGACCCCTACGGGTCACTCTCGCCGCGCATGTCGGTGGGCGACATCGTCGCCGAGGGGTTGGCCGTGCAGGGGCTGGTGAAGGGCGGCGACGAGCGCCGCGCCCTGGTGGCGAAGGCGCTCACCGATGTCGGGCTCGATCCGGCGGCGATGGACCGCTACCCGCACGAATTCTCCGGCGGCCAGCGCCAGCGCATCGCCATCGCCCGCGCCATCGTCCTGAAGCCCCGCTTCGTCGTCCTCGACGAGCCGACCTCGGCGCTCGATCGCTCGGTGCAGGCGCAGATCGTGACGCTGCTGCGCGACCTCCAGCGCGAGCGCGGCATCGCCTATCTGTTCATCAGCCACGACCTCAAGGTGGTCCGC
This sequence comes from Methylorubrum extorquens, assembly GCA_900234795.1. Taxonomy (NCBI): domain Bacteria; kingdom Pseudomonadati; phylum Pseudomonadota; class Alphaproteobacteria; order Hyphomicrobiales; family Methylobacteriaceae; genus Methylorubrum; species Methylorubrum extorquens. The sequence goes on along the minus strand of LT962688.1, from coordinate 3,828,268 downwards.
GCACTCTCGAACTACGTCATGGTGATGCAGCACGGCCAAGTGGTCGAGGAGGGCCCGGCCGAGGCGATCTTTGCCGCGCCCAAGACCGACTACACCCGCACCCTGTTCGCGGCGGCCTTCGAGATGGATGCCGCGACCACCGCCGAGATCGAGCCGGCCTGAGCCATGGCCCGCGCCCTTCTCATCGTTCTCGATTCCGTCGGCATCGGCGGCGCTCCGGATGCCGACCGCTACGGCGATGCCGGCTCCGACACGGTCGGCCACATCGCGGAGGCCTGCGCCGCCGGACGCGGCGACCGGCCGGGCCTGCGCGCCGGGCCCCTGCGCTTGCCGAACCTCGCCGCGCTCGGACTCGGGCTGGCCTGCGAAGGCGCCACCGGGCGCATCCCGCCAGGGCTTGTGCCCGAGGGACCCGTGCGGGCGCTCTGGGGCCACGCCGTCGAGACCGCCGCGGGCAAGGATACCCCGTCAGGCCATTGGGAGATCGCAGGCGTGCCGGTGCGGGAGGCCTGGGGCCACTTCCCCGATACGCAGCCCGCCTTCCCGGCGGAGCTGACGGCGGCGCTGGTTGAACGGGCAGGGCTGCCGGGCATCCTCGGTGATTGCCACGCCTCCGGCACCGCGATCATCGAGGCGCTTGGGGCCGAGCATGTCCGGACGGGCAAGCCGATCTGCTACACCTCGGCCGACAGCGTGTTCCAGATCGCCGCCCACGAGGAGGCGTTCGGGCTGGAGCGGCTCTACGAGACCTGCCGGATCGCCCGCGAGGTCTGCGATCCCTACCGCGTCGGCCGGGTCATCGCCCGGCCCTTCCTCGGCAGCCCGGCGGAGGGCTTCCGCCGCACCAGCCACCGCAAGGACTTTTCCGTGGCGCCCCCCGCCGGGACGCTGCTCGATGGGCTGGAGGCCGCGGGCCGCGCGGTCGTGAGCGTCGGCAAGATCGGCGACATCTTCGCTCACCGCGCCACCGGCCGCGAGATCAAGCCCGCCGGCAACGCCGCCTGCCTCGACGCGGCGCTCGACGCCTTCGCCGGATTGCCGGAGGGCGGCTTCGTCTTCCTCAACCTCGTGGATTTCGACACCGAGCACGGCCACCGCCGCGACGTGCCGGGCTACGCCGCCGAGCTGGAAGCCTTCGACGCGCGCCTGCCCGAGATCCAGGCGGTTCTGACGCCGGGCGATCTCTGCGTGATCACCGCCGACCACGGCAACGACCCGACCTGGACGGGCACGGAGCACACCCGCGAGCAGGTGCCGGTGCTGGCCTTCGGGCCGGGGCTGGCGCCGCGCGCGCTCGGCCGCCGGGAGAGCTTTGCCGATATGGGCGCGTCGGTGGCGGCCCATCTCGGCCTGCCGCCGCTCGGGGCCGGGCAGGCGTGGTGGTGAGAGGTTCACTCCGGTCCTCTCATCTCTCCACCTCACCCTGAGGTGCCGCGAAGCGGCCTCGAAGGGTCTTCCAGGGATCGCGAGCGATCTGGAGGATCCTTCGAGGCCCGCTGATGCGGGCACCTCAGGATGAGGCGGAGGGGAGGAGAGCGGAAGTTGTGTGAGTGACACGCATACCAAAACCGTTTGCCCCCTTCGGGATGGCGGATTTGGCTGTCGCTCAAGTGCCGCACGGGCTCGGCTGATACGGGCCTCCGCTCTGATCAGGCGGAAACCCGTATCCGGCGATCAGCGCGAAAACTTCTTGTACTTCAGCTTCTTCGGGATGATCGACTCGATCCCGAGACGGCGCTTCTTGTCCGTCTCGTAATCCGAGAAGTTGCCCTCGAACCACTCGACATGGCTGTCGCCCTCGAAGGCGAGGATGTGGGTCGCGATGCGGTTCAGGAACCAGCGGTCGTGGCTGATGATGACCGCGCAGCCCGCGTAATCCTCCAGCGCGTCCTCAAGGGCGCGCAGGGTCTCCATGTCGAGGTCGTTGGTCGGCTCGTCGAGCAGCAGCACGTTGGCGCCGCCCTTGAGCGTGCGGGCCAGATGCACGCGGTTGCGCTCACCGCCCGAGAGCGTGCCGACCTTCTTCTGCTGGTCGCCGCCCTTGAAGGCGAAGGCCGCGCAATAGGCGCGCGAATTAATCTCGCGCTTGTTGAAGTAGATGATGTCGTTGCCGCCCGAGATCTCCTGCCAGACCGTGGCGTTGGGATCGAGCGCGTCGCGCGACTGGTCGACATAGCCGAGCCTGACCGTCTCGCCGACCTCGATCCGCCCGCCATCGGGCTTCTCCTGGCCGGTGATCATCTTGAACAGCGTGGTCTTGCCGGCGCCGTTCGGGCCGATGACGCCGACGATGCCGCCCGGCGGCAGCTTGAACGACAGATCCTCGATCAGCAGGCGGTCGCCGAAGGCCTTGTTGAGGTGTTCGAACTCGATGACGTTCTGCCCGAGCCGCTCGTCGATCGGGATGACGATCTGTGCCGCCGCATCGACCTTGTTGTTCTGCTTGGCGACCAACTCCTCGTAGCGGGTGATACGCGCCTTCGACTTCGACTGCCGCGCCTTGGGCGAGGCCGAAATCCATTCCTGCTCGCGGGCGATCGAGCGCTGGCGGGCCATGTCCTCGCGGCCCTCCTGCTCCAGGCGCTTCTGCTTCTGCACCAGCCAGGCGGAGTAGTTGCCCTCGTAGGGAATGCCCCGGCCGCGGTCGAGTTCGAGGATCCAGCCGGTAACGTTGTCGAGGAAGTAGCGATCGTGGGTCACGATCAGGATCGCGCCCGGATACTGCTTGAGGTGGCCCTCCAGCCAGTTCACCGTCTCGGCGTCGAGGTGGTTGGTCGGCTCGTCGAGGAGCAGCAGTTCCGGCTCCCACAGCAGCAGCTTGCACAGCGCGACGCGGCGGCGCTCGCCGCCCGAGAGGGTCGCGACCGGCTGCTCGTCGCTCGGGCAGCCGAGCGCTTCCATCGCCTGATCGACCTTGGAATCGAGCTCCCAGAGGTTCTGGGCCTCGATCTGGTCCTGGAGGGCGGTCATCTCGTCCGCCGTCTCCTCGGAATAGTTCATCGCGAGTTCGTTGTAGCGGTCGAGCAGCGCCTGCTTCTCGGCCACGCCCTCCATGATGTTCTCGCGCACCGACTTGTTCGGATCGAGCTGCGGCTCCTGCGGCAGGTAGCCGACGCGCGCGCCCTGCGCGACGAAGCCCTCGCCGGTCCAGTCCTTGTCGATGCCGGCCATGATCTTGAGCAGCGTCGACTTGCCGGCGCCGTTGATGCCGAGCACACCGATCTTGGCATCGGGGTAGAAGGACAGGTTGACGTTCTCGAGGACCTTCTTGCCCCCGACATAGGTCTTGGTCAGACCCCGCATGTGGTAGATGAATTCGCGGGCCATGTGCGTTCGTCCTGCGTGAAGCGTGGAAGCCGGTCGGGCCGGCGCTCGCGGATGCGTGGCCTCTCGCGCGAGGCTGGCTCTGTCGAGCCAAGATGCTCGAGCCATGCCGCGCGGGGCGCCGTCCGCTCGCGGATGAAGAATTTCGTGTTCGAGTATCAGGGCCGCCCGGCAGGGGCAAGGCGAAGGCCGGACAGGCGAGGGTCGGATACCAGTCTTGATATGAGGGCGGTGCGCCTCAGGCGAAAGGGTTGCGCACCGGCTCGGCCGTCTCCGGCTCCTCGGGCACGGCATCGGGCAGATCCTCCGCTTCGAGGGTGGCGACCACCGCATCGAGCAGGCTCTTCAACGCCTTCGCACGCTTCAAACCCGCTCGGTCGCGGGTGAGGTCGAGGCTGCCATGCAGGGCAATGCGGCGCGTGCCGTTCTCGATGGAGAAGCCGGCGAAGGTCTGGACGCCCGCATCCTCCGCGAAGGGGCGGAAGGGGAGGGCGGGATCGGCTTTGCGGCGCGGCATCGGGAGTTCCTCAGAAGATCGCGCGCATCAGCTCGCGCCAGAGCCGGCGCAGGACATCGACGGCCAGTTGCTTGAGGAAGTCGGCGAAGGATTCCGGGCCGCCGCGGGAGAATTCCTGCGGCTCGGGCAGCGCCATCGCCTTGGCCTTGCTCGCCTCAGGCAAAGCCGGGAACACGTCGAGCCCCGCCGTCTCCCGCAGGGTCGCGAGAGAGACCGCGCGCCACTCCGCGCCGGCCGCATTCGGCACGAGATAGGCCCCGGCCTCGCCGGTGCGCGGATCGTAGATCGCCTTGAACATCTGGGTCGGCACCAGCACCCGTCCCTTGATCGCGCCGACCGAGCGGCCCTCGAAGATCGGGCCGGTCACGACGAAGATCTCGCCGCGCTCGCTGGCGAGCCGGCGCACGCTCTCCTCGATCGCCGCCCACAGGCCGCGGTTCACCGCCCGGTTCTGCGGCACGATGTTGGCCAGGCTGAAGGATTCGGCCTGGGCGACCGCGCTCGGCATGTCGCCGGCCGGGGCCAGATGGCCGCGGTCGTAGCCGCTCCGCAGGTAGTCGGCGAGGCTCGCGCGGTCGTCCTCGGGCAGGCGGTTCTCGTCGTGGAAGGCGTCGGAGCGCTCGACCCTTCGGGCGGCGGACACGCTCCGGCGCGTCAGTCGCTCGGCGGCGTAGAGCGGCGTGCGCGACACGCCCGAATGGAGCACGGCGAAGGCCTCGAAGCAGAGCGGGACGGCTCGGTCGGCGAGTTTCGGGTTGGTGAGCATCGGCGCCCGGCCGTCCGCGAACAGGGCGCGGCAGGCCGGCGCCTCCGGCAGCGCCTGGGGCTCCGGCAGGGTTTGGGATGCCGCCGCGTGCGAGACAACGACAAGGAGAAGGGCCGGAACGAGCGGACGCAGCGCCATTGCCGGCCTAGTAGCAGACCCGGACGCGGCGGGGGCCGGACGGCGTCTCGCGCCAGCGGAAGCCGCAGGGGCGCCCGAGCGGATCGATCAGCGGGCGGATGTCACGGTCCGGCGGTCCCGGCGGGCGGCGGCAGAGGACGTCGTCGGGGCAGCGTGTCGCGCCGGACCGGGGCCGGCCGGCATCCGCCGCCCAGGCCGCACTCCCACCGATCAGGGCGAGCGCCAGCGCGACCGTGGCCGGTAACGTTGCGGCGATAGGCATCGGGTGGCGGCCTCGGGGATGAGCGGGCAAGATGTTGATCAATGCAGCCTTCATCCATAATTGAGGGCGCGTCACGCGTGAAATCGTTGGGCTGCCTTAACTCTGAAGGCAGACGAAGCGGCCGAATCCTCTGAAAGACGCGCCGCTGTTGCAGCAAGATCATGGTATCCCGTGATCGGTTTGCGCTAGAATGATCGTTCATATGTCCCGGGGAAAGCTGTTTCCGGGGAGGCGGGCGAAATCCGAAGGCAGGCCGCGTTCGAGAATTCGGACGTGTGCCCCTGCAGGAACTGCCCTGCCGACGGGAACGCATTGAGAGACGGGTGAAGGCCTTGGCACTAGCGGACACGACGATCCTTGAGGGTCTTGAGACGCCGGATCGTCTCCGGCTTCTGCCGGAGAGCGAGCTGCAGCGGGTGGCCGACGCGGTGCGCGCCGAGATGATCGACGCCGTGTCGATCACCGGCGGCCATCTCGGCTCCGGTCTCGGCGTGGTCGAACTCACGGTGGCGCTCCACCACGTCTTCGACACTCCCGACGACCGCATCGTCTGGGACGTCGGTCACCAGTGCTACCCGCACAAGATCCTCACAGGCCGCCGCGACCGCATCCGCACGCTGCGCCAGGGCGGTGGCCTCTCCGGCTTCACCAAGCGCTCGGAGAGCGAGTACGACCCGTTCGGTGCGGCCCACTCCTCCACCTCGATCTCCGCCGCGCTCGGCATGGCCGTGGCGCGCGACCTCGAAGAGGCGGACGCCAAGGCCAAGGGCGGACCGGCGCCGAAGCGCCGCAACATGATCGCGGTGATCGGCGACGGCTCGATGTCGGCGGGCATGGCCTACGAGGCCATGAACAATGCCGGCGCCCTGCACTCGCGCCTGATCGTCATCCTCAACGACAACGACATGTCGATCGCGCCCCCCGTCGGCGCGATGTCGGCCTACCTCGCGCGGCTCGCTTCCGGCGGCACCTATCGCTCACTGCGCGAGACCGCCAAGCAACTCGGCAAGCTGCTGCCGAAGGCGCTCTACCAGCGCGCGGCGGCGGCCGAAGAGTATGCCCGCTCGCTGATCGTCGGCGGCGGCACGATGTTCGAGGAGATGGGCTTCCACTATGTCGGCCCGGTCGATGGGCACAACCTCGACCACCTGCTGCCCGTTCTGAAGAACGTGCGCGACTCGGATCAGGGCCCGATCCTGCTCCACGTCGTCACGCAGAAGGGCAAGGGCTACGCGCCGGCGGAAGCCAGCGCCGACCGCTACCACGGCGTGGTCAAGTTCGACGTGGTTTCGGGCGTGCAGGCCAAGGCCAAGGCCAACGCCCCGGCCTATACCCGCGTGTTCGGCGAGAGCCTGATCAAGGCGGCCGATGCCGATCCGAAGGTGGTGGCGATCACCGCGGCGATGCCCGGCGGTACCGGGATCGACCTGTTCGGCAAGGCGCATCCCGACCGGACCTTCGACGTCGGCATCGCCGAGCAGCACGCGGTGACCTTTGCCGGGGGCTTGGCGACCGAGGGCTACAAGCCGTTCGTGGCGATCTACTCGACCTTCCTGCAGCGGGCCTACGATCAGGTCGTGCATGACGTTGCGCTGCAGAACTTAGCCGTGCGGTTCTGCCTCGACCGGGCGGTGCTGGTGGGCGCGGACGGCGCCACGCATGCGGGCGCGTTCGATCTGGCCTATCTCTGCTGCCTGCCGAACATGACGGTGATGGCGGCGGCCGACGAGGCCGAGCTGGTGCACATGGTGGCGACCTGCCACGCGCACGACTCGGGTCCGATCGCGCTGCGCTACCCGCGCGGCGAGGGGGTCGGCATCGAGTTGCCGGAGACGGGCGTGCCGCTGGCGATCGGCCGCGGCCGCGTGGTGCGGCGTCCGGAGGGGGCGCGGGTGGCGCTGCTCTCGCTCGGCACGCGTCTGTCGGAGGCGCTGAAGGCGGCCGACGCGCTCGAGGCGGAAGGTGTCGCGGCCACGGTGGCGGATGCGCGCTTTGCCAAGCCGCTGGATGCCGAGCTGATCGTCGATCTGGCGATGAGCCACGAGGTTCTGGTGACGGTGGAGGAAGGCTCGGTCGGCGGCTTCGGGGCGATGGTGCTGCACCTGCTGGCCGAGCGCGGCGTGCTCGATACCGGCCGGGTCCGGGTGCGCACGCTGACGCTGCCGGACAGCTACCAGGACCACGACAAGCCGGAGAAGATGTACGCCGAGGCCGGGCTCGATGCCGAGGGCATCCTCAAGGTCGTCCGCGCCGCGCTGCCGGACCAGAAGAAGGGCAGCCGGACCGGGCGCCTGCGTCTGGCTTGAGGGTTCGGGTGCTCGAAGGCCATTGCTTGAAGAGCGCCTCGTCCTGCGCTTGAGGTTGAGAAGCGCGGTGCTTGCTGCACCGCCTCATCAGTGAGACAAGCGCCGCGCCGTCGGGCCCTGGATCGGGTGCGTTGACGGAGCGGCGTTTCCCTTTGCCCGCTGGTCCCAGGACCGATGGGCGAGACCACCCGTGAATCACGCGAGCACGATGACAGAGCCGACCCAAAGCGGCCCGTTCCCAGCGGGGCCGGTGTTGATCACCGGTGCCAGCGGCTTCCTCGGAGCCGCCCTGGTGGACGTCTTCCGCGCGGCCGGCTTCCGCGTGCGCATCACCGTGCGCGCCTCCTCGCCCCGCACCAACCTGATCTGGCCCGATGTCGAGATCGTCGAGGCGGACATGCGCGACCGGGCGGCGGTGGCGAGCGCCATGCGCGGCCAGCGCTACCTCGTCCACGCCGCGGCCGATTACCGGCTGTGGGCGCCGGACATGGAGGAGATCGTCCGCACCAACCGCGACGGCACGCGCATCCTGATGGAGGAGGCGCTCAAGGCCGGTGTGGAGCGGATCGTCTACACATCGAGCGTTGCGACCATCAAGCCGCACGACGACGGCACCCCCGCCGACGAGACCCGGCCGCTGACGCCGGAGACCGCCATCGGCGCCTACAAGCGCAGCAAGGTCGTGGCCGAGCGCGTGGTCGACGAGATGGTGGCTCGTGACGGCCTGCCCGCCGTCATCGTGAACCCCTCGACCCCGATCGGCCCGCGCGATGTGAAGCCAACGCCGACCGGCCGCATCATCCTCGACGCGGCCCAGGGCAAGATTCCGGCCTTCGTCGATACCGGCCTCAACCTCGCCCATGTCGACGACGTGGCTGCGGGCCATCTCCTGGCCCTGCGCAAGGGCCGGATCGGTGAGCACTACATCCTCGGCGGCGAGGACGTGATGCTGGCAACCATGCTTGCCGACATCGCCGCCATCGTCGGCCGCAAGGCGCCGACGACGCGGCTGCCCTATGCCGTGATCTACCCGATCGCCTTCATCTCCGAGCAGATCGCGCGGGTGACCGGCAAGGCGCCGCTCGCCACCATCGACGGCGTGCGCATGTCGAAGTACCGGATGTTCTTCTCCGACGCCAAGGCACGGGCGGAACTCGGCTATTCCGCGCGGCCCTACCGCCGGGGCCTTGAGGATGCCATCGCGTGGTTCCGACAGGCGGGGTACATGAAATGAGCGCCGCGCTTCAGACCGCCAGCGACGCCCGCACCGGCAAGGGCCAGCACGACGAGAACTTTCCCGTCGCCTCGCACCTGATCCACCCGCGCTACCGCGGCGCGATCCTCGCCTTCTACAATTACGTGCGGGCCGGCGACGACGTTGCCGACCACACCGGGCTTTCGCCCGAGCGCAAGATCGCGATGCTCGACGCGCTGGCCGACGCGCTGACCGGCAAGGGCGGCTCCGACCCCACGGTCGAGCCGCTCAAGCGGGAACTCGCGGCCCATCGCCAGCCGCCGACCCACGCGCTCGAACTGCTCGACGCCTTCCGCATGGATGCGCGCAAGTCGCGCTACGCGGATTGGGACGAGCTGATCCACTATTGCCGCTACTCGGCCATGCCGGTCGGGCGCTTCCTGCTCGACGTGCACGGCGAGGATCCGGCGCGGGTCTACCGGACCTCCGACGCGATCTGCGCCGCGCTGCAGGTGCTCAACCACCTTCAGGATTGCGGCAAGGATTTTCGCGATCTCGACCGGGTCTACATCCCCCTCGACGTCATGCGGAAGCATGGCGCCGACGTCTCGATGCTGGGCGCCGACCGGGCGAGCCCGCAACTGCGCGTGGTGATCCGCGAACTCGCCGAGCGCACCCTGGTGCTGCTGGACGAGGGGGCGCCGCTGCCGAACCAGATCGACGACCTGCGCTTGAGCCTGGAGATCGCCGCGATCCATCGCCTCGCCGTCGTCCTGACGAAGGGGTTGCTGACCCGCGATCCGCTCAGCGAGAAAGTCCATCACGGCAAGGCCGCCTTCGCGCTCACCGCGCTCGGCGGCATCGCCGCCACGCTGGTGCGCCGCCCGTTCCGGTCGCGTGCGCCCCGTCCCGCCCCCGCCGGAGCCGGCCGATGAGCGCCACCGCCACCCCGATGCCGGGCGAGACCCCGGAAGCGTCTGCCCTGCCGGCCGCCGGCTCGTCCTTCTACACGGCGATGCGCCTGCTGCCGAAGGAGCGGCGCGAGGCGATGTATGCCGTCTACGCCTTCTGCCGGGTCGTGGACGATGTCGCCGATGACGGCGGCCCGCGCGAGGTCCGCGCGGCCGAACTCGACCGCTGGCGCGCCGATATCGACGCGCTCTATGCCGGCCATCCCCCCGCGCGGGTGAAGCCGCTCGAAGAGTCGATGCGCCGCTTCGACCTCAAGCGCGAGGACTTCCAGGCCGTGATCGACGGCATGGCGATGGACGCGGAGGAGGACATCGTCGCCCCGTCGGAAGCCAAGCTCGACCTCTATTGCGACCGGGTCGCGAGCGCCGTCGGGCGGCTCTCGGTGCGCATCTTCGGCATGCCGGAGGCGGACGGAATCCGCCTCGCGTGGCACCAGGGCCGGGCGCTGCAGCTCACCAACATCCTGCGCGACATCGACGAGGATGCGGAGCGCGGGCGCCTCTACCTGCCGATGGAGAAATTCCACAAGATCGGGCTGATGAACCCGACCCCGCAGAGCGCGCTGGCGCATCCGCGCCTTGGCGAGGTCTGCGCGGCGGTCGCCGCGGAAGCGGAAGAGCACTACCGCCAGACCTGGGCGATCATCGAGCGCAGCCCGCGTCGCGCCACCAAGGCGGCCCGCCTGATGGCGGCGGCCTACCGGCTCTACCTCGACGCCGTGGTCAAGCGCGGCTGGGCGGCCCCGCGGGCGCGGGTGAAGCCGGGCAAATTCCCCCTTCTCCTCGTCGCTTTGCGCCACGGGATTCTGTGATGACGGGTACGGTTCACGTTGTCGGCGCCGGGCTCGCCGGCCTCTCGGCGGCGGCCTCGCTGGCGGAGGCCGGCAGCCGCGTGGTGCTGCACGAAGCCGCCAAGCAGGCGGGTGGGCGCTGTCGCTCCTACTACGACCCCTCGCTCGGGCTGACCATCGACAACGGCAACCACCTGCTCCTGTCGGGCAACCGCTCGTCCCTCGACTTCATGCGCCTCATCGGCGCGCCGGCCAACGCCCTGACCGGGCCGGACGAGGCGGTCTATGACTTCGCCGACATTCGCACCGGCGAGCGCTGGACCCTGCGCCCGAACGAGGGCCGCCTGCCGTGGTGGGTGCTGCGGGCCGGCCGGCGCGTGCCGGGTACCCGCGCGCGCGACTACCTCGCGCCGGTCTCTCTGCTGATGGCCGCCTCCGGCAACAAGCCGGGCCAGAGCGGCACGATCGGCGAGAAGATGTCCTGCGAGGGGCCGCTCTACGAGCGACTCTGGCACCCGGTGCTGCTCGCTGCGCTCAACACCGAGCCGCGCGAGAGCGATGTCGGGCTCGCCGCCACCATCCTGCGCGAGACCTTCGGAGGGGGCGGGCGTGCCTGTCGGCCGCTCATCGCCGTCGAGGGCCTGTCCACCGCCTTCGTCGATCCGGCCCTGCGCTACCTCCAGAGCCGCGGTGCCGAGATCCGCTACGGCCGGAGGCTGCGGGCGCTGACGCTCGGCCAGGGCCGCATCGAGCGCCTGGACTTCACCGACGAGCCGACGGTGATCGGTCCCGACGACGCGGTGGTCATGGCCTTGCCGCCCTGGGTGGCGAGCGAACTCCTGCCCGGCACGCCGGCGCCGCAGGAATTCCGCTCCATCGTCAACGCGCATTTCGCCGTGCGCCCGCCCGAGGGCGCTCCGCTGATGCTCGGCGTCGTCGGCGGTCTGACCGAGTGGCTGTTCGCCTATCCGGACCGCTTCTCCGTCACCATCAGCGGCGCCGACCGGCTGCTGGAGGAGGGCCGCGAGGATCTCGCGCGCCGCATCTGGACCGAGATCGCAGATCTCAACGGTCTTGCACGAGATTTGCCCAACTGGCAGATCGTCAAGGAAAAGCGTGCGACGTTCGCGGCCACGCCCGCGGAAGCCGCGCGCCGCCCCGGCGCGGCGACGCGCTACAGAAATCTGGTTCTCGCCGGTGATTGGACGGAGACGGGGCTGCCCTCGACCATCGAGGGCGCGATCCGATCCGGCACAAACGCCGCGCAAGCCCTGTTCCGCACCGGGATGTGCGGACGGGCACAGGCACAGGGAGTCGCTTGAAGGATATGACGACGGCATCGAGACAGTCGAACGAGGCGAGAACGATGCGTGAGGCGGCCGTAAGCAAGGTCGAGACGCTGCAGCGTCCCAAGACCCGCGACGTGTCCCTCGACGACGTGGAGCGTGGCGTCCAGAGCGCCACCCGCGCCCTCACCGAGATGACGCAGGCGGATGGCCACATCTGCTTCGAGCTCGAGGCGGATGCGACCATCCCCTCCGAGTACATCCTGTTCCACCAGTTCCGTGGAACCGAGCCGCGGCCGGGCCTCGAGGCCAAGATCGGCAACTACCTGCGCCGCACCCAGTCGAAGGTGCATGGCGGCTGGGCGCTGGTGCATGACGGCCCGTTCGACATGAGCGCGTCGGTGAAGGCCTACTTCGCCCTCAAGATGATCGGCGACGACATCGAGGCGCCGCACATGCGCGCCGTGCGCAAGGCGATCCTCCAGCGCGGGGGCGCGGCCAACGCCAACGTCTTCACCCGCATCCTGCTCGCGCTCTACGGCGAAGTGCCGTGGGCGGCGGTGCCGGTGATGCCGGTGGAGGTGATGCACCTGCCGAAGTGGTTCCCGTTCCACCTCGATAAGGTGTCGTACTGGGCCCGCTGCACCATGGTGCCGCTGTTCGTGATCCAGGCCAAGAAGCCGCGGGCGAAGAACCCGCGCGGCGTCGGCGTGGCCGAATTGTTCGTGACGCCGCCCGATTCGGTGCGGACCTGGCCGGGCTCACCCCACGCCACCTGGCCGTGGACGCCGATCTTCGGCGGCATCGACCGCGTGCTGCAGAAGACGCAGGACCATTTCCCGAAGGTGCCGCGCCAGCGCGCCATCGACAAGGCGGTCGCCTGGGTCTCCGAGCGGCTGAACGGCGAGGACGGTCTCGGCGCCATCTTCCCGGCCATGGTCAACTCGGTGCTGATGTACGAGGTGCTGGGCTATCCGCCCGAGCACCCGCAGGTGAAGATCGCGCTGGAAGCCATCGAGAAGCTCGTCGCCGAGAAGGAGGACGAGGCCTATGTCCAGCCCTGCCTGTCCCCGGTCTGGGATACGGCGCTGAACAGCCACGCCATGCTCGAAGCCGGCGGCCACCAGGCGGAGGCCAATGCCCGCGCCGGCCTCGATTGGCTCAAGCCGCTCCAGATCCTCGACATCAAGGGCGACTGGGCCGAGACCAAGCCCAACGTGCGCCCCGGCGGCTGGGCGTTCCAGTACGCCAACCCGCACTATCCCGACCTCGACGACACCGCCGTCGTCGTGATGGCGATGGATCGTGCCCAGCGTCAGCACGGGCTGGTCAGCGGCATGCCGGACTATTCGGAGTCGATCGCCCGTGCCCGCGAATGGGTCGAGGGGCTTCAGAGCGCCGATGGCGGCTGGGCGGCGTTCGATGCCGACAACAACCACCACTATCTCAACCACATCCCGTTCTCGGATCACGGCGCGCTGCTCGATCCGCCGACCGCGGACGTGACCGCCCGCGTCGTCTCGATGCTGTCGCAGCTCGGCGAGACCCGCGCGACCAGCCGGGCGCTCGACCGCGGCGTGACCTACCTGCTCAACGACCAGGAGAAGGACGGGAGCTGGTACGGCCGCTGGGGCATGAACTTCATCTACGGCACGTGGTCGGTGCTGTGCGCGCTCAACGCCGCCGGGGTCGATCCGCAATCGCCTGAGATCCGCAAGGCGGTGGCGTGGCTCATCCGCATCCAGAACCCGGATGGCGGCTGGGGCGAGGATGCCTCTTCCTACAAGCTCAACCCCGAATTCGAGCCGGGCTACTCAACCGCCTCGCAGACGGCCTGGGCCCTGCTCGCGCTGATGGCGGCGGGCGAAGTCGACGATCCGGCGGTCGCCCGCGGCGTCAACTACCTCGTGCGCACGCAGGGGCAGGACGGGCTGTGGAGCGAGGAGCGCTACACCGCGACCGGCTTCCCGCGGGTGTTCTACCTGCGCTACCACGGCTACCCGAAGTTCTTCCCGCTCTGGGCGATGGCCCGCTTCCGCAACCTGAAGCGGGGCAACAGCCGGCAGGTGCAGTTCGGCATGTGATTTTTTGGGGCGGTCGTCCCAATGGAGAGAGGCGGCGCGGGGGCATCCCGCGCCGTTTTCGTTTGTGCCGGGGGGCCGTTCGAACGAGACCGGTCTCGCGCACTTTTCCTCATACGAGCCCGCGAGACTGCCATTGATTCCCTGGGAGCACCTCGACACCGCCGCGATCCCCGGTGAGGCGGGCAGCTTGCGCCTGATGCGCCGGGGCAGCGAGTTCTCGATCCAGCTCGACCGCAACGAACTCATGAACAGTCGCCTCAGCGGCTCCGAGGAGGCCCTGGCACGGCTCTCGGCCGAGCGGATCGCGGGGGTGAAGACGCCGCGCGTGCTGATCGGCGGCTACGGCATGGGCTTCACCCTGCGCGCCGCCCTGAGCCTTCTGCCGGGCACGGCGCAGGTGAGCGTGGCCGAGATCGTCCCGGCGGTGCTCGCCTGGGCGCGCGGGCCGATGGCGGAACTGACCGGCGGCTGCCTGGATGACCCGCGGGTTTCAATCCGTGAGGCCGACGTCGCCGCGGTGATCCGCGAGCATCCGGGCGCCTGGGATGCGATCCTGCTCGATGTAGACAACGGCCCCGATGGCCTCACCCGCAGCGCCAACGACCGCCTCTACGACGCCGCCGGCCTCGGTGCCGCGCGCGCGGCGCTCCGCCCCCGCGGGGTGCTGGCGGTCTGGTCGGCGCATCCCGATGCCGCCTTCAGCCGGCGGCTCGGGCAGGCGGGGTTTTCAGTTGAGGAGGTCGGCACCCGGGCGCGGGGCAAGCGCGGGGCCCGGCATGTGATCTGGCTGGCCCGGCGCTGATCCTGAGAGCGATCCCGATCGCAACCTCATCCTGAGGTGCCACCGCTCCGCGCCGGCACCTCGGGATGAGAGGATGGATGCGATATGCGGGAGGCTTACGCCCCCCGGCGTGCCATCAACTGCTCGATCAGCGTGGCGCCGGTTTCGAGCGCGGCCAGCTCTTCCACCATCGTCGCGACCGTCTGCGCGATCTGCTCCGGGGTGTGCTCGGAGGTCATGAAGAAGCGTAGGCGGGAGGAGCGCTCCGGCACCGCCGGATGGATGATCGGCTGCACGTTGATGCCGCGCTTGAACAGCCGGTCGGACAGGGTCACGGCTTTGAGCGAATCGCCGATGATGACCGGGATCACCGCGAGTCCGAGGCTCGTGCCGGTGTTGAGGCCGTGCTTCTTGGCCAGTGCCAGGAACTGGTTCCCGTTACGGCGCAGGCGCTCCACCCGCTCGGGCTCGGCCTGCATCACCGAGAGCGCGGCCTCAGCCGCAGCCGCCAGCGGGGGCGACATGCCGACGCTGTAGACGAAGCCGCCCGCGGTGCATTTCAGGTACTCGACCAGCACCGAAGGACCGCAGATGTAGCCGCCGCAGGAGGACAGCGTCTTCGACAGCGTGCCCATCCAGATATCGACGTCGCCGGCATCGACCCCGCAATGCTCGTGCAGCCCCGCGCCGGTGCGGCCGAGAACGCCGAGCCCGTGGGCGTCGTCCACCATCAGCCAGCAATCGTAGCGGCGCTTCAGCTCGACGAAGGCGGCCAGATCCGGCGCGTCGCCGTCCATGCTGTAGAGGCCCTCGATCACGATCAGCGCACGGCGGTGCTCGTGACGCGTCGCCTCGAGCAGCTTCTCGAGCGAGGCCGGGTCGTTATGGGCGAAGGAGCGGCGCTGGGCGCCGGAGAGCTGGGCGCCGGTCACCACGCTGTTGTGGATCAGCGCGTCGTGGAAGATCACATCCGGCGCTTCCAGGATCGCGCCGATGGCGGTCACGTTGGTGGCGTGCCCACTGACCAGGACCACGCAGGCTTCCGTGCCGTAATGGGCGGCCAGCGCCCGCTCCAGCTTGAGATGGCCGGGCCGCTCGCCCGCCACGATCCGGCTTGCGGAAGCCGAGGTGCCGAAGGCCTCGATCGCCTTGCGCGCCGCACCGCTCACCGCCGGGTGACCGTTGAGGCCGAGATAGTCGTAGGACGAGTAGTTCGAGAAGGCTTGGCCCTCGATGCGGGTGTTGGCGCCCGCGCGGGTCTCGTGCACCCGGAAGAACGGGTTGCCGAGGCCGATCAGGTCGGCGGCCGAACGCTGCAGGCGCAGCTCCCGGTAGCCGGTCAGCTTCTCGAAATCCTGCGGCGAATCGTTGGCCGGCGCCTTGGTCTCGGCGAGAGCGGGGGAGGGCCGCGCGTTGGTGCGGCCCAGCCGGTTGGTGACGAAGCTCGCGAGCGCGGCCCGGCCGTCCTGCGGGCGTGACGGCTGGGTCATGGCAAGATCTCTTTGATGTCCGAAACGTTCTTCTCGACGAGTTCGTTGAACGGCATGAGCGTGGCGGCATCGAGATCGCCGACATGCTTCGTGGCGAGACTCAAGGTCACGCCCGCCGCCTCGTCCACCGGCGTCGCCACCGCCTGGATCAGGGTTTCGGTCAGCTCGTTGACGGTCAGCCCCGAGGAGATGCCCGCGGGCGGCGCGTCGAGGGCGAAGCGCTCCTGAAGGCTCGCCCCCAGCTCGACGCCCATCAGCGAATCGAGGCCGATCTCGGAGAGCTGGCGCACGCGGCTGATGTCGTCCTTCGGCAGGCGCAGAATGCGGGCAATGTCCTCGACGATGGCGTCGGAGACGGTCTTGCGGACCGCGTCGATATCCTGGCTCCGCAGCAGCGCGCCGATATTGATGGCCGCCACCGTGCCGGACTCGGCCTGCTGGTCGCCGCCGAGGCTGGCATAGCTCGGCGAGCGCAGGGTCGCGAGGCGTTCGCGCGCCTTGCCCCAGTGCATGGCGGCAATGGCGATCACGCCCTCGTCGCTTGTCTTGCCCTGGGTCTCCAATGCCTCGGCCATCAGGTCGAGGCAGAGGCGGGCGTCCATCGGCGTCACGCCGACGCGGGAGGCCAGCGTTTCCATCACCGCCTTGTTGCGGGCGAGCACGCCGACATCGCCGATGGCACCCCAGGCGACCGCGAGCGCGGGCAAGCCGAGGCGGCGGCGCTGGCGGGCGACGCCTTCCATGAAGCCGTTGGCGGCGACATAGGAGCCCTGGCCGGGATTGCCGATGAAGGTCGTGGCCGAGGAGAACAGCACGAAGTAGTCGAGCTTTCGCCCGCGAGTGGCGGCGTCGAGATGGCCTGCGCCGATCACCTTCGGCGCGATCACCGCTTCGAGCGTCTCCGGCTCGATCGCCGAGATCAAGCCGTCCTGAAGCACCATGGCGCCGTGGATCACGCCCGCGAGCTTTTCGCCCCGAGCCTCGATGCCCTCGATCAGCGCCTCGACCGCCCGACGGCTGGTGATGTTGCAGGCCTTGGTCTCGACCCGCACGCCTTGCGCGGCGAGTTCGGCGACGACCGCGCGGCCCTCCTCGTTCGGCTTGCCGGAGCGGCCGACGAGGACGATGCGCTTGGCACCCCGATCCGCGAGCCAGCGGGCCGCCTCGATACCGAAGCCGCCGAGGCCGCCGGTCACGAGGTGAACGCCCTCGGCGCTCACCGTGAAGGCGTTGCGCTGGACCCGCGCGACCGAACCGGGCGCCGGCGGCGTCACGACGATCTTACCGACATGCCCCGATTGCTGCATCAGCCGGAAGGCGTCCGAGGTCTCGTCGGCGGCGAACGGCTGGTAGGGCAGGGGACGTAAGCCGCCTTCCGCGAACAGAGCCATCACCTCGCGGAACATCCGCGCGCCGTCCTCGCCCTGGTGCTGAAGCACCTGATCGAGATCGACGCCGAAATACGATAGGTTCCGGCGGAACGGCCGCAGTCCGATATGGGTGTTGGCGACGTAGTCACGCTTGCCCAGCTCGACGAAGCGCCCGAACGGCCGCAGGCAGTTGAGCGAGCGCTCCATCATCTCGCCGAACAGCGAGTTGAGCACCACGTCGACGCCGTCGCCGGTGATGCGGCGGACATCGTCCACGAAGGCGAGCGAGCGCGAATCGAGCACATGCTCGGCGCCGAGCGCGGCCACCAGCGCACGCTTCTCCCGTGAGCCGGCGGTGGCGATGACCCGTGCGCCCTTCCACTTGGCGATCTGGAGCGCGGCCAAACCGACACCGCCCGCGCCGCCATGGACCAGCAGCCACTCGCCCTTGCGCAGGCGGGCGCAGGTGCAAAGCGCGTAGTAGGCGGTGAGGAACGCGACCGGCACGGTCGCGGCGGCGGCCGGATCGAGGCCCGCCGGCATCGGCGCGACAACCATTTCCGGCACGACGACGTGGGTAGCAAAGCCCGACTGGGCGAAGGCGACGACGGCATCGCCAACGGCGAAGTCCACGACGCCTTGGCCGATCGCGGTCACCTGTCCGGAGACTTCGAGGCCCAGGCGCGGACCGGCAAAGCCGTCCTCCAGGATTTCCTCCGGGAGCATCGAGAGCGCCCAGAGTACGTCGCGGAAGTTGAGGCCGGTGGCCGCCACCGCGATCTCGACCTCGCCGGGACCGGGGGCGGCGCGCTCGGCCGGACCCCAGACCATCTCGTTGAGGCCGCCGGTGTTGGAACGCTCCAGCCGGGCGGCGGGCGCCGCCTCGCCGGCCGTGGTCGCGGCGCGGCCGGGATGGAAGCGCACGACGCGGGTGGCGTCGGCATCGAGCACGATCTCGGTCTCGTCGGTGCCCGACAGGATCAGGGCGCGCAGCCGCTCGGCGGCGTCCTTCGAAGACAGGGTCGGCGCGAGGTCGATCCGGCGCACGTCGAGGGTGGCCGTTTCGTTGGCGAGCGTCCGGCTGAAGGCCCAGACGCCGGCCTCGACCGCCGCCGCCTCGCCGCCCGCGTCGCGGGTGGCGCCGGGGGCGACCACCCAAAGGCGGGTCTGGCGGCTGCCGAGAAACTCGGCGCAGCGCTTCAGGCTGAGGCAGCGGTCGCGCAGCCGCGTCGCCGCCGCGCCCTCGCCGGCAAAGGCACCGGCCAGGAACACCACGGTGTCCGGGGTTTCGCGCTCGAGTTCCCGCAGCGACTGCTCGGAATCGAGGATGATCGAGACGTGGACGCCGCTCGCCACCAGCAGGGTCGCCAGCGATGAGGCGGTCTCCGCGCCGAACTCGTCATGGGAGCCGACGACGAAGGCGAAGCTCTGGCCGTGGCCCACCGCCGAGCGCACCGGGGCTTCGGCGACGAGCAGAAGGTCGTCGCCGTTGGCCGAGGCCGCACGGTCGGCGGAAACCCGCACGAGGCCCGACGCGCTGAGGCGGCGCTGCCAGCCGGTCACGTCGTCGAGGCGCGAGAGCGGCATGCCGGCGACCGCTTCCTCGAACCAGTCCGGCGCGAGGCCGAAGACCAGATCGCGGAACAGCGAGGCACCGGGCTCGACCGCCACGAGCAACCCGCCCGAGGCGAGCGCGGCGGCGAGCTGTCCCGGCAGGGCCTTGTCGGCGCGGTGCAGCACGTCGCTCGCCAGAACGAGGTCGAAGGCGGCGGGCGGCAGAGCGTCGATGTCCTCGATCACCTCCACCGTGCTCGGCAGAGCGAGGCGGGCGCGCTCGGCCAGACGCCGGTCGGTGTCCAGCACGGTCAACCGGGCATCCGCCTCGCGGGCGAGTGCGGCGGCGCGGGCCGAGAGCGGGCCGAACCCGACCTGAAGGATGCGCAGCGCCCGGTCCGACGGCATGCGGCCGCGGGCCTCGGCAACGATCCGTGCCACCACGTCGGCGGCGGCGCGGGCCGTGGCGCCGCGCAGATGGAAGGCGTCCAGAGCCGCCGGGGGCAGGCTGGCGGAGGCCGGCGCATCGCCCGCCACGATCCGCCCGACCAGGGCGGTGGTGTCGGCGAGCAGCACCAGTTCGGCGGCCAGTTCCGGATGGTCGGCCGCGATCCAGCGCATGGTCTCTTCGGGCGCGGGAAGGGACACGTCGCGGCGCAGGCGCCAGACACCCTTCTCGAGGGTCGCGAGACCGCTGCTCTCCAGCGCGTAGAGGGCGTTGGTCGCCCAAGGATGCAGCGCGGCGGGCAGGCGGCGATCGAGGGTCACCTTGCCCTTCTCGGAGAGACCGTCGGCCAAGCGGTAGGCGAGCGCCGTCGCCCAGCCCTCCAGCAGCAGGTGGCCCGGTCCGAGATCGGCCGTGTCCGGCGCGGTCGCGGCGGCGAGGCTCGGGCGCAGACGCTCGGCCACGCTCGGGCGCCGCTCCAACGGTAGGGCGGTCGGCTCGGTGGCGCGCTCGACCCCTTGCGTGATGGCGTAGGCGTCGAGATCGCTGCCGCTGCGGGCGCGCAGGGCCTGGAACCGGCCCTCGCGAATCGTCGCGACGACCTCGCCCTCGGCATCGGTCAGGGTGAAATCAGCCAGGATCGAGCGCTCGTTGCAGCGCCGGGTGCGGATCTCGGCGCGGGCGATCGCGGCACCGGGGCGCAGCAGGCGCACCTCGCCGAAGCGCACCGGTACGTAGGCCTTGGTGGCGCCCTCGCCCATCAGCTCGGCGAAGAGCAGGATCAGGCCGTGGAAGCAGGAATCGAGGCGCGCGGGCACGAGGCCGTAGCGGTCGTCGGACTCGGCCGGGATCAGCTCGGAGACGATGGTGGTCTCGTCAATGCGCGCCGAGGCCGCGACCTGCCGGAAGTTCTCGCCGAAGCCGAGGCCGGAGGCGAGCGCCCGGCGGTAGAGCCCGTCACCCGAAATCGCGTGCTCGGCCGGGACCGCGAGGTCGCGGCGGGTCGGCACCGGGAAGTCGCCCTCGATGATCTTGGCCGAGGCGTGGAGCTGCCACGGCGTCGGGGTCAGGCGGGGGCGGCTGAGGATCTGGATCTGGTTGCCGGCGCCCGACAGGCGCACCAGCACCTCGCGCAAGCTGTCCTCGGCGAAGACCATCGGCGAGAGGATCTCGACATCCGAGAGCGTCACGCTCTCCGTGCGGAGCGCCTGACGGGCGACGTGCAGCGCCATCTCGACGAAGGCGGCGCCGGGCAGGATCACCTGACCGTCGATGCGGTGGTCGTCGAGTTCGGGCACGAGTGCTGCATCGAGATGGCCGTGCCATTCGAGGCCGTCCGGCGCGAGGCGCGCGCCGGCGAGCGGGTGGTAGGGCCGCGGCGCGGCGCCTGCTCCCTCGGTGGTCTCGGCGAGGCGGAACGGGCGGCGCTGCCAGGGATAGAGCGGCAGGGCGATGATTCCGGCCGGATCGGCACCGAACAGGCGCGCCTCATCGACGGCGGCACCTGCGACGAGGGCGGCGGCGACCGCCTTGGCGATCGGATCGCCGCCGATCGGCTTGCGGTGCATCACGCCGACCGAGGCCACCTCGATGGCGAGCGGTTCGATGGCGTCGCCAATATGCGGCAGCAGGGTTGCGCGCGGGCCGACCTCGACGAAGACGCGGGCGCCCTGGCGGGTCGCCTCCTGCAGCGCCTCGCAGAAGCGCACCGGCTCGCGGATGTTGCGCCACCAGTAGCCGGCGCCGAACTGGGCGCCGGGGAGCACCGTGCCGGTCACGGTCGAGACCATGGCGGTGTGGCCGGCCGAGGCCTTGAGCCCGTCGAGGTCGCGCAGCAGCGGACGCTCGGTCGGGTCCATCAGGCGGCCGTGGAAGGGATATTCGAGATCGAGCTTGCGCCCGCGGCGGCGCTTGCGCGCGAGCGCCTTCATCGCGGCCTCGATATCGGCCTCGGGGCCGGCCACCGTGATCGCCTTGGGGCTGTTATAGGCGGCGATGTCGAGGGTGGGATAGTCGGCGAGGAACGCCTCCATCTCCTCGGCCGGTCCGAGCAGCACGGCCATGGTGCCGAAGCCGCGCGTCGATTCCTGGTGCTTGCTGCGGTAGAAGATCACCCGCACCGCCTGTTCCAGGCTCAAGATGCCGGCGGCCTCGGCCGCGGCGATCTCGCCGACGCTGTGGCCGAGCACGTAGCGGGGCGCGAGGCCCTTGGCGCGCAGGGCCGCGGTCGAGGCGCTCTGGATCGCGAAGATCAGCGGCTGCGATACCCGGGTCAGAGAGAGACGCGCGTCGAGATCCTCGGCGAACATCGCTTCCTTGAGCGACCAGCCCGAGAGCTTCTCGAACAGCTTGTCGGTCTGATCGAAGCGCGCGCGGAAAGCCTTGCTCTCCTCATAGGCCTCGCGGCCCATGCCGACCCACTGACTGCCGTTGCCGGAATAGACGAAGGCGACCTCGGCCTGGCGTTCGACCGCCGTGCCGATGATGGCGGCATCGCTCTCCTCGCCCTCGGCCAGCGCCCGCAGGGTGGCGGGAACGTCGGTCTCGGGGGTGAGCGGCAGGGCGAGCCGCGTGCCGAGGCGTTCTCGGCGATGGAACGCGGCGGCCGTAACGCGGGCGGCTTCGGCCGGCGCAGCACCGTCGAAGCGAGCGGCGTAGTCGAGGGCGAGATCGTTCAGGGCGGCGCTGCTCTGGGCGGAGAGCAGCAGGATCTCGGGCGCGGGGCCCGCATCGTTGGCGGCCGCGACCGGCGCCGGATCGGTGAGCACAACGTGGGCGTTGGTGCCGCCGAAACCGAACGAGTTCACGCCGGCGAAGCGCTCGGCCTTGGTGCGGGCAAGCGCCAGCGGCGCGCGGTTGACCGCGAGCTTCATCGCCTCGAACGGGATGTCGGGGTTCAACTCGGCCGCGTGCAGCGAGGGCGGCAGCAGGTCGTGCTCGAGCGCGAGGCTGGCCTTCAAGAGGCCCGCGAGCCCCGAGGTCGGTTCGGTATGGCCGATATTGGTCTTGATCGAGCCGATCGGCAGCGGGGTCTGGCGCGGCTTGCCGAGCTTGCTCCCGATGGCCCCGGCCTCGATCGGATCGCCGACGGGGGTGCCGGTGCCGTGCGCCTCGACGAAGGCGAGCTTGTCGAGGTCGATCTCGGCGTCGCGGTAGACCTGCTCCAGCAGCGCGCCTTGCGCGTGGCCGGAGGGCAGCGAGATGCCGGTGGTGCGCCCGTCCGAGTTGACGCCGCTCGCCGCGATCACGCCGCGCACGGCCCGGCCGCTGCGGGCGGCGGCCTCGGCCGATTGCAGGATCAGGACGACGCCGCCCTCGGCGCGCACGTAGCCGTCGGCGCTCGACGAGAAGGCCTGGCACAGGCCGGTGCGCGAAAGCATCTGCGCATTGGAGAAGGAGATGAAGTTGAACGGGCTCGCCAGGATGTTGGCGCCGGCCACCACGGCGGTGTCCACCTGCCCCGATTCAATCGCCGCGATCGCCGCGTTGAGCGCCACCAGCGACGACGAGCAGGCGGTGTCGAGGGTGAAGCTCGGGCCCTTCAGGTCGTAGATGTAGGAGATGCGGTTCGAGATGATCGAGAGCGTGTTGCCGGTCGCCGCGTAGGCGTCGCCCGAGGACGGATCGAGAATGCGCAGGTTGCCGTAATCGAGCGCAGAGGCGCCGACGAACACGCCGATATGGCTGCCGGCCACCGCGGAGGGGCGCAGGCCCGCATCCTCGAAGGCTTCCCAGGTCAGCTCCAGCAGCATGCGCTGCTGCGGGTCCATCTGCTCGGCCTCGCGCGGCGAGATGCCGAACACGCCCGGATCGAACGACCAGATGTCGTCGAGCACGCCGGCAGCCCAGGTGTAGCTCTTGCCCCGCTCCTGCGCGCGCGGATGCCCGAAGGCCTGCAGCGACCAGCGGTCCTCGGGGATGCGTGAGACGGCGCAGCGCCCCTCCGTCAGGAGCTGCCACAGCCCCTCGACGTTTTGAGCCCCGGGCAGGCGGCAGGCGCGGCCGACGATCGCGATGTCTTTGCGGTGAGTCACGTCGATCCGTTTATGCTCGTGAAGCAGGGACCGGGGGTCCGTCCGGCGAAGGCGTTTCACCCTCACCGAGAATGTCTCTTGAAACCTCGGCTTCACCGTGGCGCCCGCGACAGGGCGGCCGACGACCGGGGGTTTGAAGAGTCATCCTTTAATCTGACCGTCAGGACCGTCCAACCCGCTTGGCTGCAACCTCTCCCTTAATCCTGAGAGATTGGGAGATTGTGTGGCACGTATTCATCAGTGAATCGTTGACGGTGAAAAACCTGCGAGGCACCGAAGGTAACAAACATTAGTTGCGGCTGTCGGGGTAGTTTGCAAAAATGCCATTGTTCCGCCGCAGGCGTGGCAAAGTTACTGCGAATATTGAGTTGCTTTTCGATGATCTTTCTCGTCTTTCCCGTGAAATCGATTTCGCCGGGGGCGCCGGATTGCTGCGCTCGCAAGTTGTAGCTCGCGGCCTCATCAGATGAGGCGAGATCGAAAATGCGGTCGGGTCGTTGGGCCGGCTGAATGTCGCAGTCACGCAACGCCGATGCCGGAATAGGCGAAGCCGTGCCGTTCGGTCTCGGCAGGCGCGTAGATGTTGCGCAGATCGACGAGGACGGGCGCGCGCATCAGACCTTTGAGCCGGGCGAGATCGAGTGCCCGGAACGCGTTCCACTCCGTCACAATCACCAGAGCGTCGGCCCCTTCGGCGCAGGCATAGGCGTCCTCGGCGTAAGCGACGGCCTGCAGCAGCGGCCGCGCCTGCTCCATCCCCTCCGGATCGTAGGCCACGATCTGTGCCCCCGCATCCTGCAAGCCGGCGATGATCGACAGCGAGGGCGCGTCGCGCATGTCGTCGGTGTTCGGCTTGAACGTCAGCCCGAGCAAAGCCACCCGCTTGCCCCGCACTGACCCGCCGCAGGCCGCGATCACCTTGCGCGCCATCGCGCGCTTCCTCTGGTCGTTGACCGCCACTACCGTCTCGACGATCCGAACCGGCGTGCCGTAATCCTGCGCCGTCTTCACCAGCGCCAGCGTGTCCTTCGGGAAGCACGAGCCGCCATAGCCCGGCCCCGCATGCAGGAACTTGCCGCCGATGCGGTTGTCGAGGCCGATGCCGCGGGCGACCTCCTGCACGTTGGCCCCGACCTGCTCGCACAGATCGGCGATCTCGTTGATGAAGGTGATCTTGGTGGCCAGGAACGCATTGGCGGCATACTTGGTCAGCTCGGCCGTGCGCCGTCCGGTGAGCAGGATCGGCGCGGCGTTGAGATAGAGCGGGCGGTAAACCTCCTGCATCACGGCGACCGCGCGGGGATCTTCGGCGCCGATGACGATGCGGTCCGGCCGCTTGAAGTCGTCGATGGCGGCACCCTCGCGCAGGAATTCGGGGTTGGAGGCGACGCCGACATCGATGTCGGGGCGGGCCTCGCGCAGGATGCGCTCGACCTCGTCGCCGGTGCCGACGGGCACGGTCGATTTGGTGACGACCACGGTGTAGCCGGTGAGCGCCTCGGCGATCTCACGGGCTGCGGCGTAGACGTAGGAGAGGTCGGCAAAGCCGTCGCCGCGGCGGGACGGGGTGCCGACCGCGATGAACACGGCCTGCGCCTGCGCAACAGCAGGCTTGAGGTCGGTGGAGAAGGTGAGGCGTTTGGCGCGCACGTTCTCGGCGACCAGGGCGTCGAGGCCGGGCTCGTAGATCGGCATGCGGCCCTCGTTGAGGGCGGCGATCTTGCCGGGATCCTTGTCGATGCAGACGACCTCGTGGCCGAAATCGGCGAGGCAGGCGCCCGACACGAGGCCCACATAGCCCGAGCCAATCATCGCGATGCGCATCGATGTCTCCGCCGGGGCGGCCGGATCGCATCCGGCGTGTTGCGGTGCGGTGTTTAGCCCGGTTCGAAGCCGGCGCAAACCATGGTCCGCGCCGCCGGTCTACAGCCGGTAATGCGCCGCAGCGCGCGAAAGGTTCGGATTGTAATAGGGGTCGGCCCGCAGCACCGGCTCCCAGCGCTCGCGCATCACCCGTGATTCGTCCTCGAAGCGGGCGCGCTTCTCCGGCGTGTCTTCGGCGCCCCGGCTCTTCGATTCATGGTGGAGGAGGCGGG
The DNA here is from genome assembly GCA_900234795.1 of Methylorubrum extorquens. Classification (NCBI taxonomy): domain Bacteria; kingdom Pseudomonadati; phylum Pseudomonadota; class Alphaproteobacteria; order Hyphomicrobiales; family Methylobacteriaceae; genus Methylorubrum; species Methylorubrum extorquens. Next base: position 3,802,858 of record LT962688.1, on the reverse strand, counting down.
CCTGCGGCGTCCAGACGATGCGGTAGCCCGCCGCACGAATCCGCAGGCACAGATCGACGTCGTTGAAGGCCACGGCGAGATGCGCGGCATCGAAGCCGCCGACTTCGGAAAAGACCTCTGCGCGCATGGCGAGGCAGGCGCCGGTCACTGCCGAGACCTCCTGCGACAGCAGCATGCGCGCGAAGTAGCCGGGTTCGGTGCCCGGCAGGCCGAGATGGCTGTGACCGGCAATCCCGCCGATCCCGAGCACGATCCCCCCGTGTTGGATCGTGCCGTCGGGATAGAGGAGCTTTGCGCCGACCGCGCCGATCTCGGGGTCGCTCGCGATCGAGACGAGTTCGGTGAGCCAGCCCGGCTCCATCACCTCGATGTCGTTGTTGAGGAACAGCAGGATCGTGCCCCGCGCCGCGGCGGCACCTCGGTTCGACAGATCCGAGAAGTTGAACGGACCCGGTGCGGGCAGCACGCGCAGGCGCGGCTCGGAACCGTAGCGCGCGAAAAGATCCCGCGTCGCCGGCTCGGTGCTGCCGTTATCGACGACGACGACTTCCAGGGCGGGATAGTCGGTGCGCGCGAACAGCCCGTCGAGGACGACGCCGAGCAACTCCGCCCGGTCGCGGGTGGGGATGACAACCGAGACGAGGGGCGGCGGCTCCGGCAGGGGGCGGACCAGCCGGTTGAACCCTTGCGCTCCCCGCTCGGCCCAGGCTCCCCGGCGCGCGGCCACTTCGGCAAGCGCCTGCAGGCGCGCCGCCTCGGCCCGCGCCAGAGCCCGATCCGAGAAGGTGCCGGAGCCGGCCGCCGCCCGCCAGTGATAGAGCACCTTCGGGATGTGGCGCACCCGCTCCGCTGCCAGTCCTTCGGTCAGGCGCAACAGCAGATCGTGATCCTGGCTGCCCTCGAAACCGGGCCGCAGGCCGCCGAGCCGGCGCAACGTGTCGGTGCGGACCACGCAGAGATGGTTCACGTAGTTCTGGGCCCACAGCAATTCGCGGTCGTAGCCCGACTTGAAATGCGGCTCGAAGCGGCGGCCGCGTCCATCGACCTTGTCCTCGTCGCTGTAGATCAGCTCCAGACGCGGATCGGTCCGGATGGCTCCGGCAACCTCGAACAGGGCGTTTTCCGAGAGGAGGTCGTCGTGGTCGAGGAAGGCGGTGTAGGCGCCGCTCGCCAGCCTCAGGGCGTCGTTGGTTGCGCGGGCGATGTGGCCGTTCTCCGATCGGTGCACGGTGCGGATGCGCGGCTCCTCGGCCGCGTGGCGGGCGATCAGCCGCGGAATGCGTGGGTCGGTCGAGGCGTCGTCGGCGATGCAGAGTTCCCAAGCCGGATAGAGCTGGTTCCGCACCGAGCGGATCGCCGCCTCCAGCACGCGCGGATCGGGATCGTGCACCGGCATCAGGACGGAGACCAGAGGGGAAGCTTCCAACCCCGCGATCTCGGCGCGGATTCGCGCCCGCTCCGCCGCCGTGAGGCGGTCGAACCGGACGATCCAGGCCGCGTAGCCGGTCTCCGCCCGGTGGGAGAGGGCCCGCGCGATCAGCCCGCGGGCGCGGACCTTCAGACCGAGGATGCGCCAGTAGACCGCCTGCGCCGTGAGGCCGGGCTGGCGGGCGCCCGCCCGCGCCACGATCCCGAGGCGACCGCGGCGGCGGATGGAAAGGTCTTGCAGCACGAACGGATTGGTTCGCGACAGGGTGCTCAGGCGCAAAGCCGCGACGCCCGGCGGCAGCCGGCCGGTCCAGACGAAGGCGTCACCGCCGAGCGGCTCCTCGACCAGCGCCACGCTCTCGCCGTCGCCCGAGACCGCGCTGACGAGGGCGCGGGCGATGCCGCCGCTGCCGGCATCGCGCCATGTCACGCTCACCCAGGCGCCGCCAAGGTCGGCGCCGGAGAGGTCGATGCGCAGCTCGGCCCCGTCCGCACCCGTCACCGGCAGCGCCCGGCCCGCGAGCGACGCGATGGGCCCGGCCTCTTCCGCCATCGCCGCTCAGGTCTCCCAGCTTTTCGAGACGGAGGCCCGCACGGCGTCGCTGAGCACGGTGTCGTAGACCACCATGTCGCGGGCAAAGCGCATGCCGCGCAGCAGCTCGGCGAGCGCCAGCGTCTCGTTGGGGATCGGCAGGGGCAGCGGCATCGGCGCCTCGATCCCGATATGGTGGAACGCGGAGGCCATGAAGGCCTCGAAGTAATCGCGGTGGCCGACGACGTCGATGCGCGACAGCACCTCGACCGCGATGATGGAACTGCCCGGCATCAGCCGGTCCTCGGGCACGTGGGTGCTGAGCTGGCGGGTCAGGGGGTTGTAGAGCAGGTGATAGGCCGGCTCCGGCATCATCCGGAACAGCCGCTTCAGGCTCTTCACGTCGGTAAAGTCGTAATCGAGGGTGAAGGCCGCCGCCTCGACGAGGTTGCCGAGGCGCCAGTGCTGCTCCGCGTTGGCGGCAAGGCTCGCCCGCTCCCGCAGCCAATAGAGGCGGCTCGCCAACTCCACGAAGGGGTCGTGGATCATCAGCATGGTCAGCGCGCCGCTCTGGACGAAGTGCCCCTCGTAGCGCGGGAAGATGATCGAGCCGGCCATCAGGCAGGAATCGAGGGTGACGGTGTCGAACATCGCCCGCAGGATCTCGTCCGGAAAGCGGCCGATGCCGAAATACGATTGCCGGAAATACGGATACAGCGCGGTCTGGATCACCGTCTCCGGGCGGATATGTCCGTTGAGCAGGATCACCTTCTTGTCGGTGAGGCCCGTCGGCGGCAGCCGCCGGTAGATCAGCACATTGGTGTCGACATCGTAGATCTCGAGCCGCTCGATGCCGGGAAGGCCCGGCACGTCGGTCTCGCGGATCTCGAAATGGCATTGCCCGGTCGCGTGCCAGCCGAACCGGACGAAGTTCGGGTCGGCGTGGATTGCCGAGACCTCCGCCACCCGGCGCCCCTCGATGCGGACGGAGACCCGGCTGATCGCCTGCGGGTTGTCCGGCACCACCCATCCCCGGATCACGTCGCCCTCGTCGGACGAAAGGAGAAACCGCATCCTTAGCTCGCCGTCCTCGGCCCCGTGCTGATCGGTACGCTCGTTTGTCCGCCTCTCCCTCGCGATGCATCCGCCGTCGGTGTGCAGCCGTGAGGTTCATGGAGGGGAGATCGACGGTCGGTCGTCCCGCGGTGCCCTCTTAGCCGATTTTTGCCGCTCGCGTGCAACGGGCTGCCGCAGCCACGGGACGGCATGGGGTGTTTCGACGGAGGGGATCAGATTCCGCCAAAGTCCCGCTTGCGGAGCCGCCCGGCACCGGCTATAGCCGCGGCCTCGCAGGACACTGGGGCGACCCGGACGGCTTGCAGGGGCGCGTAGCTCAGCGGGAGAGCACTACCTTGACATGGTAGGGGTCACAGGTTCGATCCCCTGTCGCGCCCACCATTCCAACCCACTGGAATGGTTAGAGAAAACAGGGGCCCCTCATGGGGCCCTTTTTCGTTGGGTCGGAAACTGGGTCGGAAACCCACGTAAAGCGACCCCGCTCGGAGGGGCTCCGGCAGGGTGGTCGGCGACGCGGCGGGACCGATTGTCTTCGGCCCCGCGGGGTGGTCACGGGGCTAGACTGCCACCGCCCCCGTGGCCCGTGCGAGGGCACGCCTGCGGCCGCCGTCGGTCCGCGCTACACCACCGGTTAACCGCCGATGGATTCGGCGGGAGCGCCCATGCCAGGACGGGGCTATCGTCCTGGCCATGGCACGCACATTCCTCACCCCCATCCCCCGCTCGCACCTCGCCACCGTCCGCGCCGTCCGCGTGGACTGGCCCGTCCCCGACACCCCGCACCTGCCCGCGCCGGGCTCGACCGAGCGGACCCGCCTCAACCGGTTCGTGGCGAAGGGGGCGCGGCGCGACGTGCTCGAAGACGAGGAGGTCCGGATCGCCTACGAGGTCTTCGACGCGAAGGGGCGGACGCTCGGGCTCGTGTGGCGGCCGGTCATGACCGGCATCGGCAGCCCCGGCGAGTGGCTCACGTACAAGATGGGCCGCTACGTCGGGACCCCGCGGCCGCCGTACCGCTATCCCCGGAGCCTGACCGAGGCCGTCCAGGAGCTCGCGCGCCGCGAGCACAAGCGGCTCCAGGAGGAGGAGCGGGAGCAACGCCGGGCGGACGCGCTCCTGGCCCGCGCCGTGGTGCGCCATGGATGACCAGCCCGAGCCCCGCTTCACACGCGCCGATCTCGACGAGATGTTCGGTCCGGTGAGAGAGACGGCGGGATCTGGACCACGCTGGAGATCGCGGGGACGCTCCTGTTCATCGCGGGCGGGCTGTGGATCTACTGGGAACTGCCCCGCCCCTGGTGACCGCAAATGCGGACGGCCGGGTGACTCGGTAGGAGCCAGGCCCTCCCTCAGACCGCTCCGCACGGCCTCTTGATCGGGGGTTCGTACGACAGCCGGGCCTCAAGCCCGCAACGGCTGGCGCCGTCCTCCACTCCGTTGCGGCCCTTCGGGTGCACGCCGTCCCGTCCGTCTCCCAGGCCCCCCACGAGGCCGCGATGGGCGGCCCGACGGGAGAGCACCATGGCCTTCGACGTCCACCAGGCAGTCACCGACAAGATCATCGCCACCATGGAAGCCGGCGAGGCCGGACAGTGGACCTGCCCCTGGCACCGCACCGGCGGAGGCCTCCCCCGCAACGCCAAGACCGGCCGGGCCTACCGCGGGATCAACACCCTCTCCCTCTGGGTCGGCGCGCAGGCCGCCGGATATGCGGACGACCGCTGGGCCACCTACAAGCAATGGGGCGAGTTGGGCGCCCAGGTCCGCAAGGGCGAGCGCAGCACCCTGGTGGTCTTCTTCAAGGAGCTCGATGCCGAGGGCGAGGACCGCTCCCGGTTCGTGGCCCGGGCCTCCTACGCCTTCAACGCCGGCCAGGTGGAGGGCGCCCCCGAGGCCGGTGAGCCGATGCCGGCGAGCGAGTGGACCATCCCGGAGATCTTCGACGGGTTCGTCCAGCGCACCGGCGCCCGGATCACCCACGGCGGGGACGCCGCCTTCTACCAGCCCTCCGAGGACCGGATCGTGATGCCGCCCCGGGAGCGGTTCGGCACCGCCCAGGGCTACGCCTCGACGATGGCGCACGAGCTGACGCACTGGAGCGGGGCCAAGGGCCGCCTCGACCGCGACCTGACCGGGCGGTTCAAGACGCAGGCCTACGCCGCCGAGGAGCTCGTCGCGGAGCTCGGGTCCGCCTTCCTGATGGCCGAGATGGGCCTGGAGGCCGAGCCGCACCCGACCCACGCGAGCTACCTGGCATCGTGGCTCAAGCTCCTCAGGTCCGACCCCAAGGCGATCTTCACCGCGGCGTCCGCGGCCTCCCGGGCGGCGGGCTACCTGACCGCCCTTCAGGCTGAGATGGCCCAGGCGGCGTGAACCTCAGGGGCCCCGGGCAACCGGGGCCTCGCGTCACTCCCGGACGAAGCCGGCGTCGTGAAGGAAGCGTAGGGCAGCCTCCGGACCCTCGCCGCGCTGGACGATGGCGGCGACCTCGGCGACGACCTGGAGGTCATCGAGCGCGCAAGGGCCCGGGCCCCCCAGCGCCTCGGCCTTGCGCGCCTCGATCTGCGCCGAGACCCGCTTCCAGTCGTCGGAGGCCCTGTACCGACGGCACCAGTCCGCATGGCGTTCGGCCTCGTCCATCACGCCTCGTCCCCCGTGGCGCCGGCCGGCATCGGGAGGGCGATGACCCCGGCCCCGCAACCGATTGCCGTCAGGGCGCTGACGGGGTTCAGGAGCCACCCTGCGAGGCGCTCCAGGTCCTCCCGCTCCCAGATGAGCCAGAGCCGGTCGTACTCGAACAGGCCGTCCCGGCTGATGCTGCCAGGGAAGACCGTGAAGTCGTCCCGGCGGAGCTCGTCGTCGGTGAACTCGGCCTTGGGCACGGTGTGGTCCCATTGGATGCCGGAGATCTCCGGCAGCAGGCTTGCGTCGCGGAAGTCGCCGCCCTCCTCGAAGGCCCAGGCCTCGTCGAGCACCCGCAGGTCGCTCCACTCGATGCGCTCCGGCTCCTTCGTCTGGAACACGGTGCCCCGGGGCATCTTCACGAACTCGGTCCAGCCGACGACGCGCATGTCAGTCCTCCCCCTCCGCCCCGGCCGGCACGTTGAGCAGCGCCCGGATCACCAGGGCGCGCCGCACGAACTCCAGGTCCCGCTCACGGGGCTCCGGCCCAGACGGGTGCGGGTCGCAGACCACGGCGTTCCGGACGAGCGTCGCGTCCGCCGGCGTCACCCGGCGGCCGTTGACGGTCACCAGGTTGGTCCGGAGCTCGATCCGGACCTCGGGGACGTCGGACGGCAGCCCGATCACGTCGAGGGCCTCGCGGGCGAGCGGGCCAGGGTCGGGGCAGACGAAGGTGCCGTTGTCCATCATGCCCGGTCCCTCCCAGCCATTCGGGCATGCTGCCATTCCAGATCGGACACCACCGCCTGCGCGGCTTCCAAGGTGTAGTCGAGGGGGGCTTCCTCGCCGTCGGCGTCGAAGCGGAAGGGCTCGTAGGCGACCCGGGCCTTGGCCTTCGCGGCCAGGCAGACGCACGTGTGGCCAGCGCCCATGTCGTCGAGCAACTGCCACATGGCGTCGGACAGGGCCTCGACCGTGCCGCCTGGCAGGATGACGAACCCGAGCGCGGAAAGCTCCCGAACGAGGACCTCCGGCGGGTCACCGCAGGCAAACGTCCATTCGCCGATCTTGGCGAGGGCGATGGGGTTGGTGGTCATGCTGTCCTCAGCCGTGGAATGAGCCGCACGCCGGGAGTTCGGCGTCGCGAGTGGGGGTGGCCGCGACGCGGGACCGCTCGACGGCGAGCTTCCAGGCGTTCGGAACGGCGTCGCAGTCGCAGAGGAAGCCCGGGCCGGACATGGGATGCCAGCCCGGAACGGAGGAGCAGCGCGGATGGTGCGTGAGCCCGCCGCGGCGCTGGATCTCCCACGCCGTCGGGAAGTCGAGCATGTCGGTGCGGATGCACGTCATGCCTTCCTCCTCTCCTTCGCGGCGGCCGCCCTGCGCGCCTTGCGGTTGCCAGAGTGAGGAGCCCCGCCGTGCCGGAACCGGACTTGCCGAACGACCTCGTTCTGGAGGTGGTCCATCGTGCGGATGGGTTCACCCCTCAGTTCGGACACCATCGCCTCGCGGATCTCCCAGGGGTCCGTCACGCCGAGCCTCCCAAGGTCATGTGGCGGGAGGCGAGCATGCCTCCCAGCACCGCGTTGCGATGGGCCTCGATCTCCTCGGCCGTCAGGCTGGCGGTCGCCGCCTGGCGCGCCTCCAGCCACTCCGGGTCCGGGTACCGAGGCCGCACGAGGGAGACCTCGCCCAGGGGCACGATCCCATCCTCGGGCAGGCCGGTCGCCCGGAGTTCGGCCTTCCGCCTGCCGCGCAGCCGGCGACGTCGCCGGATGGAGATCCCCGGCTCCCGCGCGGGGGACGAGACGACGAAGAAGGCCTGCCCGGGGCCGATGACGTAGTCGCCGTCCGAGTAGGGTTTCATCAGCGATGCCATGACGCTCCCCTCAGACGCCGAGGACGCTGGCGCCGGCCGCGGCGCAGGCGAGGGCCAGCATCGCGCCGGCGACGGCCCCAGCGACGTCGACCGGGGCGCGGGGTCGGGCACGGACGCCGGCGAGGGCCATGGCCCCCGAGGCGACCACGCCGACGGCGAGGCAGGCCAGGAGGAGGGCTTCGGCGATCACGACGCAGTCCCCGCAGGCAGGGTGCCGGTCAGGGCAACCGTCCCGTTGACCAGCGCCAGGGCGGCATCGGCGAGACGCTCGCCGATCTCGGTCCGGCAGAACGTCGCGATGACGTCCTCGCCGTCCCAGTCGCATCCCTCGTCCACCTCGACTAGGTGCCGGACCTCGGCGTCCTGATCCGTGAGCGGGGTCCAGTCGGTGAGCCTGTATGCCATCTGCGTGTTCCGGTGGTGGGTGACCTGGTGATCGTCACCCCCGGGGACCGCCGCCACCAGGCCCAGGCCGCCGCGGCCCCGTTTCTGAACAAACGTTCAGTTTGGTGGGCGCACAGGTACCGACGTGCGTCCACCGTCGGTCTCTCGTGGGCCGACGTGCGTCCCCGCGCGGGCGCACCGGGCAAGGGACAAGCGAAATCGACGGACGCGCGGAGCGATTCGTCGGCGGCACCCCGGTTTCGGGGTCCCGGAGGCCCTCCGAGCCCCTGCCGGGCGGGGCCGGGACCCCGTTTCGGGCCGTCCAGGGCGCTTGATGAGCCTTCCCGAGGCCTCCGGAGCAACTCGCTCTGGTGGCGGCGGTCGCGGCACGCACAATCCATGGAGGGACAACGCAAACACAGGACTGCCCGCCCATGCTCAGGACCATCGCCACCCTCTTCGGCCTCACCCCGGCGCCCAGGCCGCGGCCTCCCTCCGCCCGGCGGGTTGCCCCGGCCCCGCATCGAGCGGTTGCCCCGGTTGTCCCGCTCGATGCGGCCGCAGCCCGGCGCAACGATCTCCGCGAGCAGGCCCTCGCCCTGCGGCCGGACCCGAATGCCCGGTTCGCGGCCGACGTCGCCCTGGTGACCAGGTCGTTCGACCCGCACTCCACGCAGCCCAGCGCCGAGGAGCTCTACCTCGCCATGAGCAGGCTCGCGGAGGTCGGGCAGTACGTCCGCGCCGTCTACGTCGCCGGCCGCCGGGTCGCCGTCCTCCCGCTCTCGCAGCAGGGCGACCGCACCCGCACCCTGGCGTACCGGAACCACCTGACCCGCCAGACCGAGACGGACCTGACGACGTGGGAGGACGGCCTCGCCGCCATCGACAAGGCCCGCTCGATGGCCCTGCGGACCGGGGACAGGCTCCCCGATCTCCTGGGCGTCCCGGAGACCGTCGAAGCCCGCCTCGCCGCACTCAGGGAGGAGCGCGCCAAGCGGTTGGCGGACCAGGCAGCCCGGCGTCATGGCGGCGGGGGCAACGGCACCATGGGGGGCACGGGAGGCGGGGCGGGTCCGGCAGGCAGCGCTCCCCGGCAGCCCCGCCCGCCGGTCCCCAGCGCGCGCCTGAGGAGCCCGAGGAGGAGCCTGAGAACGGCTCCGGGCCGAAGCGGTGACAGGGGAGGCAGACATGGATACGACGGTTGTGCCGGGTGGGTTGCCCCATCAGACGGAAGGTAGGGTTAAGCCAGCCATGGAGGGGCAACGCCCCTCCAGAGAGCCCGTCTCCGCGGTCTCGGCTAGCCAGGGGCTCCGCCCCGTGGACCCCGGCAAGGCTCCGCCGATGAGGCCCCTGCCCAGTGTGCTGGGGGTCAAACTGAGCCACGACCTGCGCGCCCGCATCGCGGTGGCCGCGCAGATGGAGCGGCTCTCGGACAGCGCGTGGCTGCGCCAGGTCGCCCTCGACCGCCTCGGCATGGAAAGCGCCGTCGACGCTGCCAGTGGCCCCCGGCCGCGTATCCCGCCCGCCGAGCTCGAAGCCCTCTCGGGCGTCGTCCGCGAGATCGGCGCCCTGCATGGGCCGGCCAGCCTCGGCAAGGCGACCGAGGTCCTGGAGGGGCTGGACCGCGTGCGCGCTGTCCTGATCCCGCTCTGCGTCAACCTGGGGAGGTCGGCATGACCGAGCGTACTGCCACGGCATGGTCCAGCGCCACGCTCCTCGTGATGGCCGCGCTTGGCGCCGTGACGATGGCCGGCCTCGCGTTCAATCAGGTCTGGGGCTCTGCCAGCGATGCCCTCTCGGGTCTTTTCTTCGGGGCAGGCGCCGGGCTCCTGACGGCAGTGCCGGGCGCCGTGATGGGCGCCATTGCGGCCCTTCCGATCTGCGCCCTGTACTGGGCTTCCGTGGCCATCGCGGAGGCGCGCCGATGATCTCCGGCGCCATGCGGGGCGTGGGCGGCGACGCCCTCGCCCGGCACCTGCTCAAGCCGGAGAACGAGCAAGTCATCGTCCTCCAGCCCCGAGGCCTCGGCTCCCGGGATCTCGTCGGGCAGGTCCGCGAGCTCGTCGCCCTGAGCCTCGGCGGCCGGACAGACCGCCCAGTCTACCACGTGCACTGCGACCCGGACCTCGCGGTCGCGGACAACGACGGCGCCCGGGCGCGGTTCTGGCAACTGTTCGAGGCCGAGTTCGGGCTCGGGTCGCAGCCCTACTGCGGGGCCGTCCACGTCAAGCATGACCGGAAGCACGAGCACCGGGTCTACAGCCTCGTGCACCCGAGCGGCGCCGTCGCAGACGTCGGCTTCGACTTCGCCCGCCGGGAGCGCGTCGCGAGGACGGTGGAGTTCGAGTTCGGCATGCCGCGCCCGACGCCGTCCAAGCACTCCAGGGCCATCGTGAAGGCCCTGCGCGAGGCCGGGCGCGAGGACGTGGCGGCGTGGATGGAGGCCTCCGGGACGACGACGGCCCAGCGGCCGGTGGCCCGGCTGAGCCCGCAGGAGCGCCTCATCCAGGAGCGCACCGGGGTCAGCCTCGACGACCTGCGGGCGGCCGCCCTGGCAGCCTGGCGGGAGTCGACGGACGGCCCCGAATTCCTGGAGGCCCTGCGCCGGCGCGGCCTGTCCCTGCGCGAGGGGCGCTCCGGACCCGTCGTCGTCGACGCCACGGGCACGGCTCACCTGGCCACCCGCCTCGTGGGGGCCGCGGCCCGCCAGCAGGACGGCACACGCATCCCCGCGGCCGCCGTGCGCGAGTGGCTGGCGGGCCTAGACCTCAAGCATCATGGAGACGGACATGGACAGCAGGCTGGATCAGATCATCGCGGAGCAGGCCGTGATCAGGCGGCTCCTGGAGGCGCTCGTGACGGCGCTGGCGCCCGAGGAGACGCCGGCGGAGCGGAGCCTCGTGGAGGCCCTGGACGCACTGACGGCGACGGTCGACGACACGGGGAGCGTGGTGTCGGCGATGCACTCGCACGTATCATCGCTCGCCCGGGCGCCGCGCGTCTCCGAGCACGCCTGAGGCTCATGGGGGGCGGCCGGAACGCCGCGTTGGCCGAGGCCGTCGATTCGGTGCGGTCGCGGTCCTGGGTCTGGGTGCCGGGCACCCGGACGGACATCTGGGGGGTGCCGATCTCGGCCGACCCGCCCAGGCTGGGCTAGGCGGCGCGCCGCTTGGCTGCCTCTGCCTTCGAGAGGCGCCGCCATGCCGAGCGGCGGTCGTCCCAGTAGAAGGCCTCGTCGCCCTCGGGCAGGCTCCAGGCATAGCCGGCCTCGCCCAGGCGGCCGGAGATCCTGACGGTGGCGGGCCGCCCGTCGAAGACCTCGATGTCGGCCTCGAAGCCATCGGCCGGGCCCATGAGGTCGCGCCCGCCCTTGTAGGGCCGCACGGCGAGGACCCGGCGGACGTACGTCGGCACGCCGCGGGGGAGGATGTCCGCGACGTACGCGCGGACCTTCGCGTCCTCGGCCGGGGTGACCGTCGGGGTGGCGCGCTCCAGGGCATCGAGCATGGACGGCTGGCGGGGATCGGGGCGGGCCATCACAGGGTCTCCTTGGACTTCTGGGCGTCGATGTAGTCGATCAGGTCGACCTGCCGGGGGTCCCCGGCAGGCACGGGCGCCGGGGCGGGCGCGGGCTCGGGAGCCGGGGGGTGGATCGCGTCGAGCGCCGCGACGGCGGCCTGGAGCTCGGCGATGCGCTCCAGCGTCTCGCGCCGGACGGACCAGACGGCCAGCCGGCCGGGAGGCGCGCCCTCGCCGCGGCGCCAGCGGCGGACCTGACCGGGGTCCTCCCCGCAGAGGCGGGCGAGGTCCGTCGTGTGGCGGTCGCCATACAGGAGCACGCTGAGGCGCAGGACCTCGCGGGCGCCGAGGCGCAGGCGCCGGAGCTCGGGCGCGTCGAGGGCCGGCCCCCCTTTGCCGCCGATGCCGTGCCGGAGCTCCTCGCCCCGGTTGGCGTGGCGCCACTCGCGCTCGGGCTTCGCGGGCTTGTCGGCGGCCGCGTCGCGGGCGGCGGTCACGCGGGCGATGAGGCCGGCGAGCGTCTTCTCGGGGCCCTTAGACATGGCGGTACTGGCTCTCGATGGACATGATGTGCCGGGCGACGGCGCGGCCGCTGGGCGTGAGCCGGATTCGCCAGTCCATCTCGTCGGTCCCGCCGGCAGGGAGGTCGTACGTCACGAGCCCCCACCGGCTGAGCGTCCGGGACATGTGCTGGCACCAGCCCAGGCTTCGGAAGGTGATCCCGCTGAGCGCCCACATCGGCACGCCGTAGCCCATGTCCTCCAGGCCCAGTAGGAGCACGCGGACGAGGCCCGGCGACAGCGAGGCGGCGGTGGCGGCCGTCTCCAGCCGCATGCTCCGGATGCGGTCGCGCTCGATGTCGTTGGCCGGGCGCGCGGGGTCGCCCAGGATGACGCTGAGCGTCGGGCCGCCCGAGGGGCGCGCGGGGGGCTCCGGCGGCGCCATGGAGGCGAGGCGGGCGGACGCCTTGAGGATGTCGCTGAGCGTCGGCTGCCGGGCAGGGTCGAGGCGGGCGATGCGCTCGGCGTCGCCGGCCGCGACCTCGCCCGGGGTGAACAGGCAGGGGAGCGGGGTGCCGCGGTTTTGGTTGTCGGGGTTCTGCATGGGAGGGGTCCTCGGAAGGATGGCGGGAGGCCGGGGCGGGGTGCCCCGGCCCGGGGCTCAGGCGGCGGAGGCCTCGCGGTTGTCGATCTCGACGTCGTAGCCGTCGCGCTCCAACCTCTTCCGCTCGCTGTCCACGAGGGCGGACGCGTGCTCGGCGCCGAGGAGGTCACGGTGGCGCCAGCCGAGGTAGTCGTGGCCACGCTCGTCCCACGTCTCCACGGAGACGGAGTAGCCGCAGGACGGGTGGAGGGTCCGCACGATCAGGGCTTCCTTGGTGCTCATGGTTCTGTCCTCAGGTTGCCGGCGCTCAGGCTCGGCGGTGTCGGGGTCCCGCTTGGGGTTCGGGCGGGTGACCTCGTCGGCCCCCGGCCAGCGTCCCCCGGGAGGGCGGCTGGCGGGAGGTCGGGGTGTGTGCGGTTTCCGCACACACCCGGGGCGGTCAGTGCGTGACGCAGCCGGCGACGTAGCGGCCGAGGTCCATGGGGCGGGGGCGCCCCCGCACGACCTCGCGCACGTAGATCGACCAGGCCTCCAGGTCGGCGTCGGGCAGGTGGCTGCCCCTCGCGAGCCCGTTGCAGACCTTGACGAGCGTCCGCGGGTGGATGCCGGCCTCGCGCAGGCGGGCGGCGCCGTCCTGCCTCATGGCCTCGCGCTCGTCCTCCGTGAGGGCGCGGTACTCGGCCTCCTGGCGAGCGACGGCGGCCTGCGCGGCGTCCCGGCGGTCCATCGCCTCCCAGTCCGCGAGGGCCTCGGCGCGGGTGCGGCGCATGGCGTTCAGGGCGTCGACCAGGACGATCACGCGGTCCAGGTCCCCCCGGGCCGTGTCCCGGGCAACGATGCGCACCTGCGCCCGGCCCCACGGATCGTCGTTGGCCCTCTCGACGGAGTCGACGCGCGGATGGGCAGCAAGGGCGGCGATGCCGGCCTCGACCTGCGCGTCCGTGAGCAAGTCGTTGCGGCGGAGGTTGCCGAGGGCGGTGGCGATGGCGTTGGTCATGTCGGGGTCCTCGTGTCTGTGGCTAGCGGGTGGCGGTCAGGCGTCGGTGGGCTCGGTGTCTGGGACGTCGTCGGGGTGCGGTCCCCGGAGGCGGTCGAGGCGGCCGGGACGGGCGGGCTGGGACGGGTGCAGGGCGGTGGGGTCGATGAGGAGCTCGCTCAGGGCGGTGAGGCGCTCGACGAGGTCGCGCTGGCCCTGCGTTGCGATCTCCCGGGCGCGGCCGGCGACCCATGCGGGGATCGGGCGTTTGCCGGCGCACCAGGTGGAGACGTGGGAGACCTGCGCGCGGTGCTCGCCGTCGGCGGACAGGGCCTCCGCGAGGGCGGTGGCGTACCGCGGGCCGTAGAGGAGCTCGCCGAGGCGGGTGAGGGTCGCGGGGGTCATGGCGTTCTGCCTGTTCCGGAGGGCGGGGTGCCGGGGCCCGGAGGCCCCGGCTGTGTCTCAGTCGGCGAGGAGGACCACGAAGTCGGGGACCAGGTTGAGGGGGGGCTCCTCACCGGAGGCGATCCGGGCGGCCTGCCCGGCGTGCCACTCGGCGGCCTCGGCCTCCCAGGCGGCGAGGGCCTCGGCGGTGTCGGCGAAGGGGGGGACGTAGGGGTTGAAGGAGGAGGAGGAGGAGGAGGTCTGGGTCATCTGTCTGTCTCCGGGAGGACCGTCCTCCATGGTAAGTAATATTTCCTGGAACGCGGCTGGACGCAACTGGCATTAGGGCGATTTGGAAAGATTATTTACCATTCACCCCTGCATAGTTATCCCTGGGCTTTCGCGCCGAGGGGGGATTCCAGGTGCGCGGGCATCGGCTAGACTCCTGTCCGGACTGGGTTTTCGGGCGGGAGGCGGGGGTGTCTCAGGGGCTGGATTTCGAGGGCATGGGCACGGCAATCGGCTACGGCCGGGCCATCCGTGAGGCGCGCGCGACGACGTGGGCGTGGCAGGACCGGGCGGAGGCCCTGGAGCGGGAGCTCGCCCGTGCCCGGGCCGAGGCGGCCGCCCAGGACGCCGGGCGCCGGGCGCAGCTTGCCGCGCTGAGGGGAGCCCTCGACGCCGTCGCCCCGTTCGACCCCGTCCTCTCGCGCACGGGGAGGACGTATGAGGGCGGGGTGCCCGAGAGGGCGTGGGAGGCCGCCTTTGCGGACGCCTATGACGCCGTCGCCCGGGCCGAGGACCTGCCGCCGGCGAGGCGCCCCATGACGAGGGAGGAGCGCGCTGCGGAGGCGGAGGCGGCCGTCCTGGCGGAGCCGGTGACCGTGCGCAGGTGCCTGTGGTGGACGCGCGTCCACTGGCGGGGTGCCGAGTACCGGACGAGGGAGGGCGCCACCCGGGCCCGGGCCGCCGCCGCGCGGGCCGCCCGGGAGAGCGTGTCGGCCTGACGTGCGCCCGCGGTGGGACGCACGTTGGCCTACCGAACGTAGCGATCCTGGGATCGCTACGGTTTCCTTGCACCGGGGCTCAGAGGCTCAGGACGCCCTGGATGCGGGCGGCGGCCGCCTCGCGCGCGTTTGACGGCGAGCTTGGCGGACCAGCGGGGGACATCGATCGCTCCAGCGGCCTGCTGGATGAGCCAGTTGGCCTCGGGAGTTCATTAGCTGAACGCTCACTCCTGACCCATAGCGGCCCCTTAACACCACGGCCTTCGGCGTCCGCTTCGACGCAGGAAGCGGACGACGTAGAAGTTCTCAAGGCTCCGCTGGTAGGGCGGATGCAGCGCGTGCCGTGAACCCTGCCATCAAGATCACCAACATCACCACCTTTTCGCTGCTGACCATGCCGACACGTAGCTGTTGATGGTAGCCGACCCATTGACGTGATTTCGGACACCAAAGTTCCGCACTAAGGAAACCTAGAGTAATACAGGGCCGCCCTCGTCCCGGGGGCGGTCCAACCTCTTTTCGGGCTGCTGCCAGCCGAATGAGGCGCGGATGGCGGCCGGAGCATCGAGCAAGGCTGCCTCTGGTCAGGAGGCGCCTAGTCATGGCCTGGACATGACCCATCGCCATGCGAGCCGCCCGCCGGTCCGAGGATCTTCTGTCCCTGACCCGGGGCGCTGTGACCGCGGGCATCCCACGGCTGGGACGGGACTGCCTTGGCGCTCCCCGCGCGCGGAGAACGGGACGGGGAGGTTCTGAACGAAGTCCGCCGCGCGCTCGCCGCAGGCCGGGCCTGGCATTCTCGCTGGAAACCGGGCTGGTGCTCGTCCTAACGGACCTGACGGGGCGCGATTGCCGCTGGAGGCGGCGCGCCGGTGGCGGTGGGGTCTCCCAGCGTTTCGACCCGGGCCCCGGCTTTCCGAGGCCGTGGGCGCCCGTGCCCGAGGCGGTTTCACGCTGAACGGCTGACGCCGGCGACCCGCCGTCCGCCCAATCCACCGAAATCCTGTGGATAACCCGCTGATGGCAGTGCGTGCTCAGCCCAGGGCGCCCGCGGCGGCCGACCTGGGCGCGCCCCTCGCTCACAACGACCCCGATGGTGCCCTGCGCGAGGCCATGAGGCGCTTCGCTTCCTCGGCGGCCATGGCCCGAAACCGGTCGGGCGAGCCGAACAGGGTGGTCCACCGCCATCTGGATGCGAGCCTGGCCGCACCCGGGCCGCGGGCCGGGAACCCGCGTCCGAACCGGGTGCGCCCAGGTCGCGGACCGGGTCGACCTTCGTCGGGCGACCGGGTTCCCTTCCGCCCGCCCCTATGGCCCTCATCGACCGACGGATGAGGAGGCGGGAATGCTGCACGAGGCCCGGACCATCGACCTGGAAGCGCTGATCGAGGCTGAGTACGCCGCCCTGCGCAGGCATTTCGAGGAGAGGCTGGCCCCCCTCCTCGTGAAGCGCGCCCTGCGCGACGCGGCCGACAAGGTGCCCGTCCC
Organism: Methylorubrum extorquens; assembly: GCA_900234795.1. Lineage (NCBI taxonomy): Bacteria > Pseudomonadati > Pseudomonadota > Alphaproteobacteria > Hyphomicrobiales > Methylobacteriaceae > Methylorubrum > Methylorubrum extorquens. Next base: position 3,786,458 of record LT962688.1, on the reverse strand, counting down.
GGTCGGCGACATCCCCGTCTCCGGGCCCGCGCCCACGGCGCGCTACGAGGCTTCGCGCGCAGGGTCCCCGGTCGCGAGACTGGTGATCGAGGCGCTTCTCGAAGCCCCCGGGCACCGCATGTACGGACCGGACCTGACCCGCATCGTCCTCGACGCGGGCTACACCCTCGACTGTGCGGAGAAGGTGAAGACGAGGCTGAAGAAGCAGGGGATACTGCTCAAGGACCGCGCGACGACCTCGTGGTCCCTGGCGCCGCGCTTCCTTGAGACGGGAGCGGTAATTCCCGTGCGCGCCACCCCGCACGTCGCCCAACCACGGGAAACCCCGGTGGGACGGATGATCCTCGAAGCCCTGACCGCGGCCGGCGAAGCCGGGCTCGCGGGTGAGGATCTCGTCGAGGCGGTGCGGTCGCGCGGCTTCCCCATGTCTCAAGTGCACGCGGTGCGGGGCAGCCTCCGCGCCGAAGGGCACATCGCTTGCGGCCTCGGCCAGAACGCGCGCTGGCGGATCGTGCGGCCGGGGCAGGCGGAGCCCGGCGAGCCGTCCGAGCCCGCCTCCGCGCAAGCGTAGGCGCCCGACGTGACCACGGCCGAGCTGCCGGCAGAGGGCGACCGGCCCGGGATCGGCCACGCCCCGACGCGCCGGCTCAAGCCGCCGTCAGGCTCGGCCGGGCGGTGGCCGGATGACCGGCAGGCGCGGCAACGCGGGCGCCCGCCAGCTCGGGCCGGCCGAGCGCCTTCGTGACCTCCTCGAACCGGGCCCTCGCGTCGGACCAGTCCTGCGCGAAGTCGAACAGCTCCCGCATGGCCGGCGCGATCTCCTTGTAGGCCGCCAGGGCCGCGACGAGGGCCCCGAGCGAGAGGCGTCCCTGGATGACGAGGTAGCCACCGACCGAGAAGAAAAAGAACGGCGTCAGGTTCGAGGTGAAGTTGTAGAGCCCCTTTAGCCGCCCCTTGAGGTCGGCGATCTCGACGCGCACCCTCTCCAGGGCCTCGGCCTGCAGCATCTGGCGAAGCTGGGCCGAGCAACCCTCTCCAGGGGCGGTCAGGAAGCCGCCGAGCGACCGGGTCAAGTGCACCCGCTCGCGCACCTTGGCGTTCAGGCGCCGCTGCAGCCGCGGCAGGATGGTGAGCTGCACCGGCAGCATCACCAGCGCCGCGAGCGCCAGGGCGACGTTCTGGAAGAGAAGGAAGATGATGCTGGTCAGGAGCGTGCCGCCCTGCACGAGGGGCACCGCCACGAGGCCGGCCCCGAAGTAGCCGATGGGCTCGACCTCCTGCACCGCGACCGCCGCGAGAGCGGCCCGGCGCTCGGGCGAGCGCTCCCCGCGGGCCCGGCGGACGACGGCGAGGCGCAAGCGGCGGACGAGGCGCTCGTTCAGGCGTCCCCGCGCCCGGGCGACCGCATACTTGGCCAGCCCGCCCAGCGTGAGCACGGCGAGGTAGCCCGCGCAGAGCGCGAACAGGAGCTCGACGCGCCCGAGACCCAAGCCGAGGAACGTCATCGCCGGCGGGCCGTCGCCATCCGCGTCCGCGAGTGCGTGGTTGATGATGTGCTTGGGGATTTCCAGGAGGAGCCAGGCCGCGGGCAGCGTCAGGAGGGAGAGCAGGACCAGCCGGAGCTGGAAGCGCAGCGTCGCCCGGATGACGTAGCGCTCAAGCCGCCACACCGTCGCCACCGCGACGCCGGTCGGTCGCGTTGGGGACCCGCCGCTGCGCCCCCGTAGCCAGCGCCAGCTCATCCTGAGGCCCAGCCATCCCGTCCAGGCCGGCGCCACGATGCAGGCGAGAACCGCCACGAGCTCGATCCACCAGTGGCTATGAGGCTGGTCCAGCCCGGCGAGGCGGTGGATGAAGTCGTGGACGATGGCGGGGGTGAACAACCGGTGCTCCGCACGGGAATGGCCGGCGCGAAGGCCGGCACGTCGAGGAATCGGGGACTTCCGGACCGGCCGACGCCGGTCCGAACGGCTTGCCGTCAGCCGAGCCGCGCCGCGCGCAGTCGCAGGGCGTTGCCGATGACGCTGACCGAGGAGAGCGCCATGGCGGCCGCGGCGATGACCGGCGAGAGCAGGATGCCGAGGAACGGGTAGAGGATGCCCGCCGCCACGGGCACGCCGGCCGCGTTGTAGATGAAGGCGAAGAACAGGTTCTGGCGGATGTTGCCCATCACCGCCCGCGACAGCCGCCGGGCCCGCACGATGCCGAGGAGGTCGCCCCTGAGCAGCGTCAGGCCCGCGCTTTCGATGGCCACGTCCGTGCCCGTGCCCATCGCGATGCCGACGTCCGCGGCAGCGAGCGCCGGGGCGTCATTGACGCCGTCCCCGGCCATCGCGACCACCTGCCCGGCCGCCTTGTGGCGCTCGACGACGGCAGCCTTCTGGTCGGGCAGCACCTCCGCCTCGACCTCCTCGATGCCGAGACGGCGCGCCACCGCCTCGGCCGTGGTGCGGTTGTCGCCGGTGAGCATCACGACCCGGATGCCCTCGGCCCGGAGCGCCGCCAGCGCCTCGGGCGTCGTCGCCTTCACCGGGTCCGCGATGGCGATGACGCCGGCCACCCGCCCGTCGACGCCGGCGAAGATCGCGGTGGCGCCGTCGCGCCGGAGCTCGTCGGCCTCGACCGCGTGGGTCGAGACGTCGACACCCTGCTCGCGTAGGAAGGCGGCGTTGCCGAGCGCGACGCGCCTTCCATCGACCGTGCCGAGCGCGCCCTTGCCGGTTGGGCTGTCGAAGTCCGTTACGGAAGCGGTGGCGACCCCGCGCTCCTCGGCCGCCTTGACGACGGCGAGCGCCAGCGGGTGCTCGCTCGCACGCTCGACGCTAGCCGCGAGGCGCAGCACCGTCGCTTCGTCGAAACCCGCCGCCGGCACCACCCGCGTCACCGCGGGCTTGCCCTCGGTCAGCGTCCCTGTCTTGTCGACCACCAACGTAGTGACCCGCTCCATCCGCTCCAGCGCCTCGGCATTCTTGACGAGGACGCCGGCCCCGGCGCCCCGGCCGACGCCGACCATGATCGACATCGGCGTGGCGAGCCCGAGCGCGCAGGGGCAGGCGATGATGAGCACCGCCACCGCGGCCAGCAGCGCGAAGGTGAAGCGCGGCTCGGGCCCGAAGGCCATCCAGGCGACGAAGGCCAGCACCGCCACACCGATGACAACCGGCACGAACCAGCCGGCGACCCGGTCAGCAAGGCGCTGGATGGGCGCGCGCGAGCGCTGCGCCTCGGCCACCATCTGGACGATGCGGGCGAGCATGGTGTCGCGCCCGACCTTGGTCGCCTCGACGACGAGCGCGCCGGACTGGTTGAGGCTGCCGCCGATGACGGAGGCCCCGGCCTCCTTGGTGACGGGCATCGATTCCCCCCGTCACCAGGCTCTCGTCGACCGAGCTGCGGCCCTCCACGACCGCGCCGTCGACCGGCACCTTCTCGCCCGGGCGCACGCGCAGGCGGTCGCCCACGCCGATGGCGTCGAGCTGCACCTCCTCGTCGGTCCCGTCGGGCCGGATGCGGCGGGCGGTCTTCGGCGCGAGGTCGAGCAGGGCGCGGAGGGCCCCGCCGGTGCTCTCGCGGGCGCGGAGCTCCAGGACCTGCCCGAGCAACACCAGGACCGTGATGACGGCGGCCGCCTCGAAGTAGGCCGGCACCGCCCCGCCGTGCCCGCGCAGCGCCTCCGGGAATACTCCGGGTGCGACGGTGGCAACGACGCTGTAGAGCCAGGCGACGCCCGTCCCGAGGGCGACCAAGGTGAACATGTTGAGGTTGCGCGAGGCGACCGAGCGGTAGCCGCGCACGAAGAACGGCCAGCCGGCCCAGAGCACCACCGGGGTGGCAAGCGCGAGCTGTATCCAGTTGGAGGTCTGCTGGCCGAGGAGCTCGGTCAGGCCGAACAGGTGGCCGCCCATCTCCAGCACGAATACCGGCAGGGTCAGGACCAGCCCGACCCAGAACCGGCGGGTCATGTCGACGAGCTCCTCGCTCGGGCCCTCGTCCGCGCCGACCATCGCCGGCTCCAAGCCCATCCCGCAGATCGGGCATGCCCCCGGGCCCGACCTGGCGCACCTCCGGGTGCATGGGACAGGTGTAGATCGTGCCCTGAGGCACGGGGTCGGACTTCGTCGTGGCGGAACCGGGGTCGACGTAGCGGACCGGGTCGGCCTCGAACTTCGCCCGGCAGCCGTTCGAGCAGAAGTAGTACGGGTGCCCGTCGTGCTCGGCCCGGTGCTGCGTCGCGTGCGGGTCGACCATCATCCCGCAGACCGGGTCCTTCACGCGGTAGGCGCCTTCTGCGTTCGCGGCGGGGCCGGCATGGTGGCCGTGGCCGTGCGCGTGCCCGTGCGCGGCATGGCCGTGGCCGCCCGCGCAGGCGTGGCCTCCCGGGGCAGGATGCTGTCCCTGTGGCACGTCGCTCATGGCTGTTCCTTCCGCATGGCCGAGGGGGGTGCCGCCGGGCCGTGAGCGACCCGGCGGCGACCGGCGGCTTACTGCTTGCCTTCCTTCTTGGCGTTCTTGTCGAGCCAGGCGACGAGCTCCTTGATGCTCTTCTCCTGCTCCTCGATGGTCTTCTCGGCCAGGCGCTTGCTCTCGGCGTTGTCGGCGCCCTTCAGCCCGGCGCGAGCCATGTCGATGGCGCCCTGGTGGTGCGGGATCATCGCGCAGATCCAGGCGACGTCGGGGTCGCCCGCCATCATCCCCTGCATCATCGGGCCGTTCATCGACATCATGGCCTGCTGGAGCCCCTTCTGGGTCTCGGTCATCTGGCCGCCCATGCCCTGCATGGCCTGGGACATGTGCCCCTGCATGTCCTTCATCATGGCGTCCTTGCCGGCGGTCGCCGCCTTGCAGGCCTCCGGCAGCCTCACGGCGGATTGCATGGAACCGTGGTCGTGCTCGGCGGCGAGGGCCGGCGCCGCGCAGGCGAGCGCGGCGGCGAAGGTAAGGGTACGTACGAGCATGCTTGCCTCCTCAGGTCTGTTGGAGCGAGCGGCCCGTTCGGCCGCCCCGGTCGTGATCAGGCGGCCATCTTCCGGCAGCTCTCGGCGCAGCGGCGGCACTGCTCGACGCAGTCCTGCATGTCGCCGACCTGCTCGCAGCTGCGGGCGCAGTCCTCGCAGACGTCGGCGCACTCGGCGCAGGTGTGCTTGTGGTGCGAGGTCCCGAGCAGCATGAAATGCGCCGAGGTCCGGCAGATCTCCGCGCAGGCCAGCATCAGCCGGAAGTGCTCCGGCTCGACATGCTTGCCCCCGGTCGGGAGGCAGTGGTTCGAAGCCATGCCCAGGCAGGTCTGGTAGCAGCGCAGGCACTCGTCGATGCAGGACTGCATGTCGCTCGACATCTGGTGCATTCAGGATCTCCGTCTATCCGTGGCTGGGATTGCGGCATGACTGGAATGCTGACTCAGTATTATGAAAGTCAGTCAATCATTGCCTGAATATTCAACTCTCCCGATACGGATGCGTTCAGAAATAAATACTCTGACGCATCACGTATCCGGGAGAGCAGCCTACGCGCGGACGCGAACGCTCAGTTGGTGCCGCGCTTCCTGAGGAAGGCCTCCATCTGGGCGATCTCGACGTCCTGGGCCTTGATGATGTCCTCGGCCAGCTTCCGGATCTCGGGGTCCTTGGAATACTGGAGGGCGACCTTGGCCATCCCGACGGCCCCCTTGTGGTGGGGGATCATGCCGCGCACGAAGTCGAGGTCGACGTCGTTCGAGTAGCGGATGTCCATGTTCCGGTGCATCTCGGCGTCGACGTCCCGGAACGCCTTGGTGGCGGGCGTGTCCGTCGCGGCCATGGCGGCGTGGTCGTGCGCCCCGTGGCCCGCATGGTCGTGGCTCTCGTGCGCCATGGCGACGCCCGACAGGCCGAGGGCCAGGACTGCGGCGGCGAGGGTCGTGGTCAGGGTCTTCATCGAAGGCGTCTTCCTGGTGCGAGGGGTCAATTGAACTTGCCGCTGGCGGTCGCGCCGTCCGGGCCGGTGAGCTGCACGGCGCCCTTCGGGCTGTCGCCGAGCGCCACCGCCGCCTTTCCGGACAGGCGGTTGCCGTCCGCGGGCTCCAGCGGCACGCGGGCCGGCTTGCCGCCGACGACGAGGATGGCCGTGCCCTTGAAGCCGGCCGCCGCGACGGGCTTCTGCTCGCCGTCGGACAGGAACACCTCGACGGTCTCGCCCTTGGCGACGAGCTCGACGTGGAACTTGCCGGCGTCCGTCACCCGGCCGCCGTGCTGGCCGGAGGTCTCGTGGGCGCAGACGGTCGTCGCGGCGAGCAGCGCCGCGACCAAGGTCACTCTGGGAAGGATCATGGGGGCTCCTGGGTTGTGGGGGTCAGTAGGCCTCGGCCGGGCGAGCGCGGGCGCCGTCCGGGGATGGATGGGCCGGCGCCTCGGCGTGGAGGGCGCGCAGCCGCTCAAGCGGCTTGCGACCGAAGCGCAGGAACAGGACGGGGGTCAGGAAGGTGTCGAGCAGCGTCGCGCTGACGAGCCCGCCGAAGATCGTCACCGCGACGGGGTGCAGGATCTCCTTGCCCGGGCTCGCCGCGTCGTAGAGCAGCGGCACCAGCGCCACGCCGGCCGAGAGGGCCGTCATCAGCACCGGTGTCAGCCGCTCCAGGCTGCCGCGGACCACGAGGTCGGGCCCGAACAAGACCCCCTCGTGGAGCGACAGGTTCAGGTAGTGGCTGATCTTCAGGATGCCGTTGCGCGCGGCGATGCCGGTCAGCGTGATGAAGCCGATCATCGACGCCACCGAGAGGGGCTGGCCGACCAGCCACAGGGCCGCCACCGAGCCGATCAGCGCCAGCGGGACGTTGCCCATGATGATGAGGGCGAGCGCGGCCGAGCGGTAGCGGCTGTAGAGGATGGCGAACACCAGCGCCAAGGACAGCGCCGAGAGCGCCGCGATGGTCCGGCTCGCCTCCTCCTGCGCCTGGAAGGTGCCCTCCAGGCTGGTGAAGAAGCCCGGCGGCATCGGCTCTTTCGCCACGGCCTCGCGTATGGCCGCCACGACCGTGGCCATGTCGCTCTCGCCGTTGGTGTTGGCCTGGACGACGATGCGGCGCCGGGCGTTCTCGCGCAGGATCTGGTTCGGGCCGTCCGTCTCGCGGATGTCGGCGACCTGCCGCGCCGGGACCCAGCCGGAGGGCGTCTCCAGCAGCAGGTCCCCGAGCCCCGTCGTCGTTCGGCGGTTCTCGGACAGGCGCAGGACCACGTCGAAGCGGCGCACGCCGTCGACCACCGTCGAGACCACGCGCCCATTCGAGAGGCGGCTGATCTGCTCGACCACCGCGGCCGGCTGAACCCCGTACAGAGCCGCCCGGGTGTAGTCGACGCGCACCTCCAACTGCGGGATGCGCACCTGCCGCTCGACCTGCAGGTCGACGAGGCCCGGAATCGAGGCCATCCGCTCGCGAAGCGAGTTGGCGACCCGGCGCAGGGCGTCGAGGTCCTCGCCGAACACCTTGAGCGCGATCTCGGCCCGCACGCCCGAGAGCATGTGGTCGAGGCGGTGCGAGATCGGCTGGCCGACGTTGACCGCCACCGGCAGGGCCGCGAGGCGCCCGCGGATGTCGGTGACGAGTGCCTCCTTCGGCCGCTTCGAGTCCTCGTCGAGCGCCACTTCGATCTCGGAGGAGTGGACGCCCTCGGCGTGCTCATCGAGCTCGGCCCGGCCGGTGCGGCGCCCGACCGCCTTCACGCCCGGGATGTCCAGCAGCAGTTTTTCAGCGATCAGCCCGACCCGGTTGCTCTCTGCCAGTGAGATGCCGGGGTTGAAGGTCATGTTGACCGTGAAGGACCCCTCGTTGAAGGGCGGCAGGAAGGCCCGCGGCAGGTTCCAGGCGGCGACGCCCGCGGCGACTACCGCGACCGCGACGGTGCCGACCAGAAGGCCCTTGTGCCGGAAGGCGACCCGCAGCAGGGCGGCGTTGCCCCGCTTGAGCAGCTTGAGGAAGCGGCTGTCGTGCTCCTCCAGGTTCTTGAGACCCGGCAGCAGCAGCGAGGCCAGCACCGGGGTCAGGGTGATGGAGGTGAGCAGGCTCGCCAGGATGGAGATGATGTAGGCCTGCCCGAGCGGGGCGAAGAGCCGGCCCTCGATGCCAGACAGCGCGAAGAGCGGCACGAACACCAGGATGATGATCAGCGTCGCGTAGACGATGCCGGAGCGGACCTCGTTGGAGGCGGAGACCACCACCTCGAAGACCGAGCGCGGGTTGCCCGCCCGCCGGTTCTCGCCCAGGCGGCGGTAGATGTTCTCGACGTCCACCACCGCGTCGTCGACGAGCTCGCCGATGGCGATGGCGAGGCCGCCGAGCGTCATGGTGTTGATGGACAGCCCGAACAGGTGGAACACCACCGCGGTGGTCAGCACCGAGACCGGGATGGCCAGCAACGAGATGGCCGTGGTGCGCACGTTCAAGAGGAAGGCGAACAGCACCACCGCCACCACCAGCACGGCCTCGACGAGGACCCGCTCGACGTTGCGGATCGAGGTCTCGATGAAGTCGGCCTGCCGGAACAGGACCTGGTCGGCCTTGATGCCGCCGGGCAGGTTCGGGTTGAGCTCCTTCAGCGCCGTCTGGATGCTGCGGGTGAGCCGCACCGTGTCGACGTCCGGCTGCTTCTCGACCGAGACGATGACCGAGGGCTTGGCCATGTAGCCGGCGTCGCCGCGCTTAACCCGGGCCGCGAAGGACACCTCGGCGACCTGGCGCAGGTGGACCGGCGTGTCGGCGACCGTCGCGACCACGAGGTTGCGCAGGTCGTCGAGGCTCATGGTCCGGCCGATGTTCCGGATCAGGTACTCGCGCGAATGCTGGTCGGTGAAGCCGCCGCCAGCGTTCGTGCCGAACTGGGTGAGCGCCGTCTCAAGCTGGGCGTTCGTCACCCCAAGCGAGCGCATGGCGGCCGGGTTCGGGCTGACTCGGAACTGGCGCACCTCGCCCCCGATGGGGATGACCTGCGCGACGCCCGGGATGGTCAGCAGCCGCGGGCGGATGGTGAAGTCGGCGACCTCGCGCACCTGCATCGGGCTGGCGGTCTCGCTGGTGACCGCCACCAGCAGGATCTGGCCCATGATGGAGGAGATCGGCCCCATCACCGGGGTCACGCCGCGAGGAAGCTGGTCCTGCACCAGCGACAGCCGCTCCGCGACCTGCTGGCGATTCCGGTAGATGTCCGTGCCCCAGTCGAACTCGACGTAGGTGATGGACAGGCCCACACCCGAGACCGAGCGCACGCGGGTCACCCCCGGCAGCCCGTTCATGCGGGTCTCGATGGGGTAGGTGACGAGTTGCTCGACCTCCTGGGGCGCGTAGCCCTCCGCCTCCGTCATGATGGTGACGGTCGGCTTGTTGAGGTCGGGGAAGACGTCGACCGGCAGCTTGGTCGCGGTGAAGGCGCCGTAGAGCACCAGCACTGTTGCCATGGCCAGGACGAGCAGGCGGTTGCGGACCGACTGACTGACGAGAAAGGTGAACATCGGGGCGGCCTTCTCAGCGGACCTGGTCGAGGAGCTCGGCGCCCTGGGTCACGACCCGCTTGCCTGGACCGATCCCCTCGGCGACCAGCACGCGGCCGCCGTCGAGCGGCTCGACCCGGACGGGCCGCGCCTCGAAGCGCTCGGCGGTGGTGTGCTCGTAGACGACGTCCTGCCCGTTGCCGGTGCGCACGACGGCCGAGCGCGGCAGCGCCAGGCCGGACTGCTCCGCGTCGGTGCCGGCCAGGACGGTGACGAACTGGCCGACCCGCAGGCCTGAGGCGTCGCCCTGGATCGCGAACTGGACGGGGATGGCTTGGTTGCGGTCGGCGAGACCGGTGCCCTGGTAGGCCAGCTTAAGGGTCCGCCCGTCGGCGAAGCGCGCCGTGGCGTCCTGCGCCGCCGTCAGGGCGTCGAAGCTCAGCGCCTCGACCCAGAGGCGGTTCGGGTCGACGATCTGGAAGACCATGGCGCCGGGCGCCGCCATCTGGCCGGCCACCGCGGTCGCCTGTGCGACGACGCCGTCCACGGGCGCTACCAGGGTCTCGGGCTGCTGCCGGGCTTTGTCGAGGGCGGCGCGGCGGTCGTGCAGGCCGTTGAGCTCCGCGACCGCGTCGTCGAGCTGGGTCGTGGCGACTGCGCCGGTGGTGGCGAGCTTCCGGTAGCGGTCGACCCGGCGCTCGACGATGGCGATCTGCTGGTCGAGCTCGCCCTGGCGCTGGCGCATGTCGGAGACGTCGACGGCCTGGACCGGCGGCGTCACCGTGGCGAGCACATCACCCTTGCGCACCTTCGTTCCGAGGCGCGGGAACAGTCCGGAGGGCGGTGGCGACAGGCGGCCGCCGACGGAGGACTGCACGACGCCGCTGGCGTTCGGGTCCGGGATGATGCGGCCCGGCAGCTCGACCGAGCGGTGGAAGCTGCCCTGCTCGGTCATGGTCGTGCGCAGGACCAGTAGCCGCTGTGTCGGCTTGGGCACGAACACGGAGCCATCGGGCAGTCGCTGCGCCAAGTCCGACGAAGACGGCGCGACGGGGCTTGGCTCGATCAGGGCGGCCCCCTGCACGGGCGCGCCATGATCCTCATCGCCATGCGCGAAGGCGGCGGTGCCGAGGACGATGGTGATGCCGATCGCCAGCAGCGCCACGGCCGGAGCGCCACGGCGGCCACGCGCGAGCCCGGCCACGAGCACGCCGAGCAGGAAGGCGGCGGCGACCGCGGCCACCAGGTTCGGGTCCTTGGCCGTCAGCCGCTCCCTGACGCCATGAGCGACCTCGGAGACGCGCGCCAGGGCAGCCTGCGCCGGAGCGGGCTTGGCAGGTGCGGCGGCCGCGGCGACCTTCGGGTCGGGCACGGTGACGGCAACGGTGAGCACGTCGACGGCGTCTCCGGCCGTGACGGTCGCCACGAGGTCGTGGCGGCCTGGCTTCGACAGCCACGGCGCCGGCAAGACGTAGCCCCCCTCCTGCGTGGCCGTCGCGGTCCTGGGGCCCTCGGGCGTCTCGACCTCGATGGTGGCGCCCGGCACCGGCTCGTTCGTCCGGAAGCGGTCGAGGTAGAGCGTCAGGGTGCCGTCGCGCGGGATGGCGACGAGCTCGAAGGCGTCTGACAGGGCCTCGCCGCGGGGGGCGATGGTCTTCGAGACGGGGGGCGGAGCCGCGCCGTGGTCGTGCCCGCCATGGGCATGCGCGGGCCCCGCCAGGACGGCGGCAAGCAGCGCCACCGCGCCCAGGGCGGCGGCAAATCGGGTCGACATGAACAGGAATCCTCGCGTCGGGGATGCCGGACGCGCGCCGCCGTTCGCGGACGCAATCCGGGTGTCGCGCGCCTCAGGCGCGCCTCATCTCACGCGAGGGTTCGTGGGGGCTTGGGCAGGGCCTCGGGGCCGGTGCCGGCGCGTCCGGAGACGTCGCGCGGGATCAGCGTGACGGTCCGGAACAGGGACGGGGACAGGGCGGAGGGGCCGGACAAGATGCCGGTCGCGCAGCAGGCCATCGGCCCGCAGCAACGGGCCTTGCAGGGCCCGGGGCAGCAGCTGCCGTCCTGGTCCGCCTCGATGCGGGCGGGCTCGACGGCGGCAACCGGGAGCGCGACCTTGAACCGGGGCGGCGCCTCTGCCCGGATAGCCGGCTTGGGGGGCACCGTCCCCGCGGCCTTGACCGTCGCCGGGACTGCCTTGTGCTGCGTCACGGCCACGTGGTGGCCGTGGTGCGCGTGCCCCTCGTGGGCCTGGACGGCGGACGGCGCGACGTAGGCGATGATCGCGAAGATCATCGCCGCCATCAGGCGCACGATTTGCCGGTCGAGGCTCATGGGGCTGGCTTACACCGTTTTCGGTGGCGGGACTATGTCCACCGTTGAGACGTGAATGTTCGTAGGCACGTTTGGTTTCCGGCGCGGCGTTTCAAGCCGCCGCGAGCAGCGGCGTGGCCGGATAGCCGGCAGCCGTGATGGCCTGGGCGATGCGATCGGCCGGGCCGGCGGCGCCGGATACGGTCACGAGTTTGCCCCCCAGGTCCACCTCGACCCGTGCGTTCGGCTCGATGCCGAGGACGGCGCGGTTCACGGACTTGGCGCAGCCGCCGCAGCCCATCTTGTCGACCTTGTAGCGGAACATGACGCTCTCCTGTGATGGCGTCCCGACCAGATGGAGCTTCCCATAATGGGAAGGTCAAGGGCTGGAACGCGGTGTCCGCGGGAACGTCCACCAGCGGAAGGTCGTCCGCGGTAGGAGCCCATGGTCAATTGGGGTCGTCCGTCTGTGCCATGCACGCTTGCGCGATTTCCGGCGGATCCGCGAACCCCCTGCTTGCGGTGAGTTCCGCGAGCGGCCAAAGCTTGGGCATGTGCGGCCGGAGCAGGTCGAGCGCCAGCGTCCGGGCCTCGGCGACGAGGACATCGGGGTCCTGAACCCCACTCTCGGCGGCATGCTGCCGGATCAAGGCCTCGTCCATCGGATGCGGACCGAGGTAGCCGATATTTCCCGGGCAAGCCTCGGGTGCGTCGGGTAGCCGTCCCTGCCGGATCGCCAGGTGGACCGCGGCCCAACCTCCAAACGTCCACGCCATGATGCCCCGCCAGTCCTCACGGGATTGGGGCGGACGGCCGAGGGGATTGATCTCGGGTATCGGCATGTAGCCGCCGTACTCGCCGTCCATAGTGAAAACGAAGACGGGCTCAGTCCGGCCGTAGAGCAGGTGGAACGTGGCCCCGTGGCCGAGCTCATGCATGGCGACCCTCTCGCGGGGCGACCTGTAGGTAGCTGTCATCCTCAACCCGCGTCTTCTGGAGGCAGGCATGCCTCGCATCGTTCGAGGCAAGCCGGCGTCCGAGGTCCTTACGACTGCGCCTTGTCCCCGCGGTACCGCGCGAACGCGCTACGCCCCTCGGGTCCGAACAAGACGACCTCGTAGGCTTCCGGTTCCACGCCATCGACCTCCATCCCGGGCGAGCCGACCGGCATGCCCGGGACCGCCAGACCCGTTGCCTTGGGCTTCTCCGCGAGCAGGCGCTTGATCGCACCGGCCGGGACGTGCCCCTCAACCACGTAGCGGCCGACGAGGGCGGTGTGGCAGGAGGCGAGGTCCCGCGGCACGCCGAGGCGCGCCTTGACCGGGTTCACGGGGCCCTCGGTCACCGTCACCGTGAAGCCGGCCTCGCGCAGGTGGGCCACCCACTTCTCGCAGCAGCCGCAGCTCGGGTCCTTGGTCACCGCCACCTCGGGCAAGGCGGCGGCGAGCGCCTGCCGCTCCATGGCCAGCCCGACCGCCAGACCCATGAGCATGGTCCGGCGCGACGGCATCCTGTCAGCCTTCATCGTTCGCTCCTCTCGGTCTCTCATGCCGCAGCCATCGGCGTCTGCGTGCCCCTCTCCGCCACCGCCGTCGTGGGCGGCAGCCCGCGGCCCTTCACCAGGGCGTAGACCGCCGGGATCACGATCAGCGTCAACACCGTCGAGGAGACCATGCCGCCGATCATGGGAACCGCGATCCGCTGCATGACCTCGGACCCGGCACCCGTGCTCCAGAGGATCGGGACGAGCCCGGCCATGATGGCCGTCACGGTCATCATCTTCGGGCGGACGCGCTCGACCGCGCCGACCATGATGGCCTGCCGCAAGTCCGCGCGGGTGAGCGGCCGGCCTGCACGGGCGCACCCGGCCTGGACCTCGTGGAGGGCATGGTCGAGGTAAACCAGCATGATCACGCCGGTCTCCGCGGCGACGCCGGCGAGCGCGATGAAGCCGACCGCCACCGCGACTGATAGGTTGAACCCAAGCCACCAGAGCATCCAGACCCCGCCGACGAGCGCGAAGGGCAGCGACAGCATGACGATGAGCGTCTCGGTGAGCCGCCGGAAGTTGAGGTAGAGCAGCAGGAACACGACCAGCAGCGTCAACGGCACCACGACCCTCAGCCGCGCCTCCGCCCGCTCCAGGTACTCGTACTGCCCGCTCCATTGCAGCGTGGTGCCCTGGGGCAGCTTGATTTCGTCGGTGACGACCTTGCGGGCCTCGGCCACGTAACCGCCGAGGTCGCGCCCCGAGATGTCGACGAAGACGTAGACCGCGAGCTGCCCGTTCTCGGTCCGGATCGAGGTCGGGCCGCGGGTGAGCTCGACCTTGGCCACCTCGCGGAGCGGCACCGTGCCGCCCGCCGGCATCAGCACCTGCACCTCGTCGGCGATGGCTTGCGGGTCCGACCGGTAGGCGCGCGGGTAGCGCACGTTGACGGTGTAGCGCTCCCGGCCTTCGACGGTGTTCGTCACCGCCTGCCCGCCGAGCGCAGTCGCGACGACGTCCTGCACGTCCCCGACCGTCAGGCCGTAGCGCCCGAGCGCCTCGCGGTCCGGCGCGATGTCGAGGAAGTAGCCGCCGATGACCCGCTCGGCGTAGGCGCTAGACGTGCCGGGCACGGCCCGGAGCACCGCCTCGACCTGGCGGGCGACGCCTTCCATCTCCTTCAGGTCGGTGCCCAGCACCTTCACGCCCACGGGCGTGCGGATGCCGGTGGAAAGCATGTCGATGCGGGCGCGGATCGGCTGGGTCCAGGCATTCGACACGCCCGGGAACTGCAGGGCCGCGTCCATCTCGGCCTTGAGGCTCGCCAGCGTCACGCCCGGGCGCCACTCGGCCCTCGGCTTCAGCGTGATCACCGTCTCGAACATCTCCATCGGCGCCGGGTCGGTCGCGGTGTTGGCGCGTCCCGCCTTGCCGTAGACCGAGGCGACCTCAGGGAAGGACTTGATGATGCGGTCCTGCGTGGCGAGCAGCTCGCCGGCCTTCGTCACCGAGATACCGGGCAGGGTCGTCGGCATGTAGAGCAGCGTCCCCTCGTTCAGCTCCGGCATGAACTCGGAGCCGAGCTGCCGGGCCGGCCAAGCGGTCGCCGCCAGCACGCCGACCGCCAGCAGGATGGTCAGGACCCGGGCCCGCAGCACCCCGGCGATGAGCGGCCGATAGAGCCAGATGAGGAGACGGTTCAGCGGGTTGCGGTGCTCGGGGAAGATGCGCCCGCGCACGAACAGCACCATGAGCGCCGGCACCAGGGTGACCGACAGGAGGGCGGCGGCCGCCATGGCGAAGGTCTTGGTGTAGGCGAGCGGCCCGAACAGCCGCCCCTCCTGGCTCTCTAGGGTGAAGATCGGCAGGAACGAGACCGTGATGACGAGGAGCGAGAAGAACAGGGAGGGGCCGACCTCGGACGCCGCCTCGACCAGGATCTCGACCCGCGGCTTGCCCGGCGGCGCCCGCTCCAGGTGCTTGTGGGCGTTCTCGATCATCACGATGGCGGCGTCGACCATGGCGCCGACCGCGATGGCGATGCCGCCGAGAGACATGATGTTGGCGCCGATTCCGAGCGCCTTCATGCTCGCCAAGGCCATCAGGATGCCGACCGGCAGCATCAGGATGGCCACCAGGGCGCTCCGCACGTGGAGCAGGAAGACGACGCAGACGAGCGAGACGACGATGCTCTCCTCGACGAGCGTGCCCTTGAGCGTCTCGATAGCCGCGTCGATGAGCTGCGAGCGGTCGTAGACCGGCAGGATCTCTGTGCCCGCCGGCAGGCTCTTGGCGACCTCCGCGAGCTTCGCCTTCACCCCTTCGATCACGTTGAGGGCGTTCGCCCCGAACCGCTGAAGGACGATGCCGCCGGCGACCTCGCCCTCGCCGTTCATCTCGGTGATGCCGCGCCGCTCGTCCGGCCCGAGCTCGACCCGGGCGACGTCCCGGATCCGGAGTGGCGTGCCGGCCGAGGTCTTCAGCACGATGTTTTCGATGTCGGCGACGTTCCGCAGATAGCCGCGCCCGCGCACCATAAACTCGAACTCGGAGAGCTCGACCGTCCGGCCGCCGACGTCGGCGTTGCTCGCCCGGATGGCGTCCCGGAGCTTGTTGAGCGAGATGCCCTGGGCACGCAGGCGGTTCGGGTCGACGACGACGTTGTACTGCTTCACGAAGCCGCCGACGCCGGCGACCTCTGCCACGCCCTCGGCGCGCGAGGCCCCGAAGCGGATGACCCAGTCCTGCAGCGAGCGAAGCTCGGCGAGCGTGCGCTCCTTGGCGACCACGACGTACTGGTAGACCCAGCCCACCCCAGTCGCGTCGGGCCCTAGGGTCGGCGTGGCGCCGGCCGGCAGGCGGCTCGCCGCGGCGTTAAGGTATTCGAGCACGCGCGAGCGGCCCCAGTACGGGTCGGTGCCGTCCTCGAAGATCACGTAGACGAAGGACACGCCGAAGAACGAGAAGCCGCGCACGACCTTCGCCTTCGGCACCGTCAACATGGCGGTGCTCAAGGGGTAGGTGACTTGATCCTCCACGACCTGGGGCGCTTGGCCCGGGTACTCGGTGTAGACGATGGCCTGCACGTCCGAGAGGTCGGGGATGGCGTCGAGCGGCAGGGTCCTGAGCGCCAGGACGCCTGCCCCGACCGCGAACACGGTCCCGACGAGCACCAGGACGAGGTTGCGGGCCGACCAGCCGATGAGGCGCGCGATCACGGCGTGCCTCCCGAGCTCGAAGCCTGCCGGTCGTCTTTCGGGACGGTCATGGACTGGAGCGCCGCCTTCAAGTTGCTCTCGGCGTCGATCAGGAAGTTCGCCGCCGTGACCACCCGGTCGCCGGCCGTGACGCCCTCGCGCACCTCGACGTAGCCGCCGCCGCGCACGCCGACCTTGACCTCCTTCGGCTCGAAGCGGCCCTCGCCACGGTCGAGCAGGACCACCTGGCGCTCGCCCGTGTCGATGACGGCGTCATCCGGGACCGCCACCACCGGGCTCGGCGCCCCGGTCGCGATCTCGACATCGGCGTACATGTCAGGGAGCAGCGTGCCGTCCGGGTTCGCGAGCTCGATGCGTACCCGGGTGGCCCGGGTCTCCGGGTTCACCTGTGGGTAGACGATTGCCACCTTGCCGGAGAAGGTCCGCCCTGGCGCAGAGCGTAGCCGCACGCTGACGGGCTGGCCCACGCGGACCCCCGCAAGGTCGCGCTCGGGCACGTCGGCCAGCACCCACATCAGGGAGATGTCGCCGATCCGGAACAGAGTGTCGCCGGCCGCGGCCTTCATGCCCTCGACGGCGGTCCGCTGCAGGACGAGGCCGTCTCGGGGCGAGGACCACGTGATGGCCATCGGCACTTTCCGGGTGCGCTCCATCTCGTCGATGACGGGTTCCGAGACGTTGAGGTTCTGCAGACGCCGCCGGGCCCCGTCGAAGCCGGGGTTGGCGATGAGCTGGGCGGCGGCCGCGTTGATCTCGGGCGAGTAGACGTGGACCAGGGGCTGGCCCTTGCGGACGCGGTCGCCGGTGGTGACGCTTTCGACGTAGTCGACGTAGGCGTCCGAGCGCGTCGCCACGACGGTGACGCGGCGCTCGTCGAGCGCAACCGTGCCGGGCACGCGCACCGGCTGGGAGACGATCCGCCGCTCAACCGCCGCGGTGCGCACGCCGGTGCGCTGGACCTTGGCGGGCGAGACCGTCACGACGCCGCCCTCGTCCTCACCTGCGTAAACGGGGACGTAGTCCATCCCCATCGAGTCCTTCTTCGGCACCGGCGAGGTGTCCGGCAGCCCCATCGGGTTGCGGTAGTAGAGGACCCGCCGGGCGCCGCCGGCCGCTTTGTCGTGCGCCGTGCCGTGCTCGGCCATGTCAGCGGACATGGCGCCGGGGTCGTCGGCGTCGATGCGAACGTCCTCGCTCGCGTGGACTGCCCGGAACTCGCGCCCGTCCCCGGTTAGCATCGGCGAGGCCGAGTAGACCGGCTTCCCGTCCGGATCTCGGTAGTAGACCACCGGCCCGGCAGGGGCCGGAACCTGGGGTGCCGGCCCCTGCCGGGCCGGACGGGCGTCCGGCATCCAGTGCGCGAAGCCGGCCCGCGCCCGCTCGACAAGCGCGGGCACGAGCTCGGACCCGGCCCGTTTGACGAGTGCCGGCACGGGAATGCCCCCGTGCCCCGCCCAATAGCCGAGCCCCCCCGCCGCGAGCGCGGCGAGGGGCCCGGCGAGCCATGCCGGGCGGGTCATTTCGCGGCCTGAAGGACCAGCTTGTCCTCGACCGTGCCGGTCTCGCCCTGAACCTTCGCGGCCAGCGACAGGCGCCAACGGCCCTGCATCGAGAGCTTGGCCTTGAAGCGGTAGACGCCCGGCTCGGTCGAGGGGACCTGCTCGACCTTGGTGGCCATCTCCTCCATGGCGTCGGGGGCCATGTCGAGGCGCTTGGCGAAGACCACGGCGTCGGGCACCGGCTTGCCGCTGCGCTTGTCGACGAGCCGGACGGCGATGACGGCCTCGCCGACCTTCGCCTCCTGCTGCACGAGCTCGAAGCGGTAGTCCTTGATGTCGGCGAGCGCCGGAAAAGCCGGTGCCGACAGCGCGGCGCCGAGCAGCGCGGCCGCCATGGCGCGCACGAGGGGGTTCTTGGTCACGGGTGATGTCTCCTGAACGCGATTGCGGGCCGCACGCGGGCGCGCGGCATCGTGCCGGCGCTCATGCCGGCGGCATCGGGTTCAGGCCCGTGGAGGCTCGGAAGGGGGTGCCTGCGCCAGGCTCGCGAACGAGGCGTCGCCGCCCCAGCCAACCTCGGCCACGTTCGAGACGAGCACCGGCAGGCCGGCGCCCGTCGGCAGGCCAGGAGCGACCTTGGCCAGGCAGAGCGCCATCAGCGGGCAAGCCTTGGAGCAGTCCGGCATGGCCGGCTTCTCGTCGGGGCAGCAGGGCATGTCGTCCATGGCCATCCCGGCCATGTCGTCGGCGCTCGTGCCCGCCGTCGCGTGATGGTCGGCGGTCACGGACATCGAGGCACCCATTCCCGCGGCGGCCGCGGAAGCGGTCACCGGCGCGAGGGCGAGGCTGAGGACCGCAAGGAGCGGGAGCAGCCGCCGAAGGGCGAGCCAGAACGTCACGAATCCACGATGCCAAATTCCGGGCCGGCGCGGAAGGCCGTCGCGACCCTTTCAGGAACGCCCAGGTCCCAGGTCATGCTCGTATGAGGCTTCCCATGGTGGGAAGGTCAAGGGCTGAAACGCGGTGCCGGGGGGCGTTCACCAACCGCAGGGCAGCCGTGAACCGCGGCGTCCGCTCTCCCTGAGATGCACCGGTTCGAGGATGAAACCGAGGTCCGAACCCTCTGAGCCAAGCCCTATCCGATTCATGCGGCGGGCGCGTTCCGGGCAGGTTTGGAAGCGACGAGATGCCGCCAGGGCAACTATAAGCGAGCCCCGCAGACCTTCTCTGGCAAGTCTTCCCCTACGTTGGAAAGATCCATGCGCTTTCGCCGATACAGCTTGAACGCTCTTGGAGCGTTAACAACATGTTCAGAAAAGAGTGAAGGCGGCGCCCCCTTTCGGAGGCCCGCCTTCTGATCTTGTCCACGGGAGGGGTCCAAGGTAGATCAACTAGGATCTCCAGGGGCAACCTGTCCGCAGCTCACGGTCCAATAACTACCGGGGGGCGCCGAAAGTTGCAAGCCGTGAACGCTCCTGACGACGCCTCCCTCGCAAAAATTCTCGCCGCCGTTCAGGTCCATCGGATCGAGCGGTACATGCCGGCCGCCGGCGGCGACCACGGCGCCGCCTTCGGCTTCTATCTCTGGAACAACGCTCTTTCGGAAGCCTTCCACCCCTCGCTGCATTACGCCGAGGTGATCTGCCGGAACGCCGTCCACAGGGCCCTGCTCTTCCGGGCCAAGGAGCAATGGTACGACAACGCGGTCTTCCTGGGCATCCTCGACAAACGCTTCGAGCGGGAGTTGCGGGACGCGGTGGACGACGAGCGCGCTCAGCACCGCGACGCCTTCACCTGCCATCACGTCGTCTCCGCGCTGACCTTCGGGTTCTGGGAACACCTGACCACCAAGCGCTTCGAGCGGTATCTCTGGCCCAAGGGCATCCGCTTCAGCTTCCCCGGCACCCCGAACGGCAAGGGCCGCGAGGACCTGCACGGCCTGATCGAGAGCGTCCGGCGCTGGCGCAACCGCATCGCGCATCACCGCGCCATCTTCGACAAGGGGCCGACCAAACACCATGCCGACGCGCTGGACCTGATCCGCTGGTGCTGCCCGACGACGGCGCAGTGGGTGACCTCCGTGTCCCGGGTGGCCGCCGTCATCAACGAGCGGCCCGACGCAGGTGCCGGTCCCGTCGGTGCGGACGCCGGCAACCCAGCACAGGCCGGGCCGGATGCCGGCGCTTTGCCGGAGACGCGCCCCGCATCGGCGTCGCTCGGTCGCTGATCCTGGCCCGAGGCCACTTGGCCAGGCCGTCCGGCGTCAAGGCGAACCGTGGTCGCTTGCTGCGCGGTGCCGCATCCTCGGCCCATCCGCGAGGAACGACCGCCATGACGCGAGACGAAGGGGCGGCCGCGCAGTCTCAGGGCGAAAATGCCGCCCGCGGCAGGTCCGCGTCCCTGGCGCGCGTATGGGCCGACCGCCGCCGCATCGGCGGAGCTGGCGCGAAGACACCCGAGTGGCTCACCAAGAACGAGGCGACCGCGGCCCTGGACAGCACCCACGAGGTCGCCTCGTTCCGCAGGCCCCCTTGTCCGCGCTTGCCAAGGTCGGAAGGGCTAATCCCCGCTTAACCGAGTCTCAAGCCCAGCAGCCGCAGCGCGTTCGCTGTCACCAGAACGGTGGCGCCGGTATCGGCGAGGATGGCCGGCCAGAGCCCGGTCACGCCCATGATCGTCGTCACCAGGAACACCGCCTTCAGGCCGAGCGCGATGGCGATGTTGGCCCGGATGTTGGCGAGCGTCCGGCGAGCGAGCTCGACCATCCGCGCCACGTCGGCGACGCGGCCGTGCAGGACCGCGGCGTCGGCCGTCTCCAACGCGACGTCCGTCCCCCCGCCCATCGCGATGCCGACGTCGGCGGCCGCGAGCGCCGGGGCGTCGTTGATGCCGTCGCCCACCTTCGCGACCACCGCGCCGCCGGCCTGGAGCTCGCGCACGATCCGCTGCTTGTCCTCCGGCAGGAGCTCGGCCCGGGCCTCGATGCCGAGCGCGCCGGCCACCGCCTGGGCGGTGCGCGCGTTGTCGCCGGTGAGCATGACGGCGCCGACTCCCGCGGCGGCCAGACGATCGACTCCGGCCCTCGCGTCGGCCCGCGCCTCGTCCCGCATGGCGAGCAGTCCGGCCAGGGCGCCGTTCACCACCAGGGCGGCCACGGTCTTGCCCTCGGCGTTCAGGGCGGAGACTCGCGCTTCCTGCTCCGGAGAGAACGCGGAGCGGACCGCGGCTTCCCGCGGCGAGCCGAGGAACAGGTCGAGCCCACCCACCTTGCCGGCGACGCCCTTGCCGCCCAGCGCAGTCGCCCCGAACGCCGGAGGCACGGGCGCCCCGGCCTCGGCGGCCTTGGCCAGCACGGCTCGGGCGAGCGGGTGCGAGGAGCCGCTCTCCAGCGCGCCGGCCAGCGAGAGCACGTCCCGCTCGGGCCGGCCGAACGTGACCACGTCCGTCACGACCGGCTTGCCCTCGGTCAGGGTGCCGGTCTTATCGAAGGCGACCGTCGTCACGGTGGCCAGCCGCTCCAGGACGGCTCCGCCCTTGATGAGCAGGCCCCGGCGGGCGCCGGCCGAGAGGCCGGCCGCGATGGCGGCCGGGGTCGAGATGACCAGGGCACACGGGCAGCCGATCAGCAGGATGGCCAGCCCCTTGTAGACCCATTCGTCCCACGGGGCCCCGAGAAGGAGCGGCGGCAGTACGGCGACCCAGGCAGCCACCGCGACCACGGCCGGGGTGTAGACCTTGGAGAACCGGTCGATCAGGCGCTCGGTCGGTGCCTTCGCTTCCTGCGCCTCCTCCACCAGGCGCACGACCCGGGCGATGGTGTTGTCCCGCGCTGCCGCGGTCACCCGGACGCGCAGCGCCCCGTCGCCGTTGACCGTGCCGGCGAACACCGCGTCGCCCGGTGCCTTTCGCCTGGGCACGCTCTCGCCAGTGACCGGCGCCTCGTCGACGGCGCTCTCGCCCTCGACGACGGTGCCGTCCGCCGGCACGCGGTCCCCCGGCCGCACCAGCACGGTCGCCCCGACCCGCAGGCTGGCAGCGGGCACGCGCTCCGTTGCCCCGCCGCTCTCCCGCAGGGCCGTGTCCGGCACCAGGCCGGTGAGGCCGCGGATGCTCGCCCGGGCCCGGCCGGCGGCGACGCCCTCCAGCACCTCGCCGACCAGGAACAGGAAGACGACGGTCGCCGCCTCCTCGGTCGCCCCGATGGCGGTCGCGCCGATGGCCGCCACCGTCATCAGCGTCTCGATGGAGAACGGCGTGCCGTGCCGGGCCGCCGAGACTGCCCGCCGGCCAATCGGCACCAAGCCAACCGCCATGGCAGCGAGGAAGGCCCAACGCTCGGTCGCCGGTGCGGCATGCCCAACCGCGTAGGCCAGCACCAGAGCGGCTCCGCAGGCGAATGCCAGCAGGCTCTTGGGGGCCCGCCACCAAGGCGCGTCCAGACCTCCCGCCACAGGGACGGCGTCGGGGTCCTCAGCACCGTAGCCGAGCCCGCGCACCGTCGCGGCGATGGCCCCGGCGCTGGTGCCCGGGCCGTGCCGAACCGTAAGCGTCTCCGTCGCGACCGAGACCTGGATCTCCTCGATGCCCGGCAAGCGCCGCACGGCCGTCTCGACCTTGGCCGCACAGGAGGCACAATCCATCCCTGACACGCGAAGGCGTGTCGGAGGTCTCTCAGTTCGGTCCAGGGGCGCAGCGTCGCTCATGGCTGGTGCCTTCCGCATCTCTCGGAGAGATCCTACTTCCTCCAGCAACTAGAGGAGCAAGCGGGATGAAGCCCATTGCCATCGGGGAGTTGTCGCGCCGCGCCGCGGTGAAGGTCCCTACGATCCGGTTCTACGAGGCGCGGGGATTGCTGCCGACCCCAGAGCGCACGGAGGGCAACCGCCGCACCTACGGCGAAGCCGACGTCCGGAAGCTCCGGTTCATCCGGCACGCCCGCGAGCTCGGCTTCGAGATCGAGGACATCCGCGCCCTGCTCGATCTAGCCGGACATCCCGACCGCCCCTGCAGCCAGGCGGACGCCATTGCCCGCAAGCACCTCGCAGACATCGACGACCGGATCGCGCGGCTGACCGGCTTGAGGGACGAAGTCCAGGCCATGGTCGAGCAATGCTCGGGCAGCCACGTCCGGGAATGCCGCATCATCGAGGTGCTTGCCGACCACGGCGAATGCCTGCACGAGCACCACTAGGCCAGGAAAGCTCTCCGTGCCCGGATTTCCAAGACGCAGGGGGCAGGGCAGAGGTCGCAATCTCCGCCCCAACTCCTGTCTTAACCTTCCGGCGCTCAGTGGCCGTGCTTCTCGATGACCGTGGTGTGCTCGTGATGGTCGTCGTGGTGGTCGTGCACGACCGGTCGGTCGTGGTGATGCTCCTCGACCGTCGAATGCGTGTGCTCGACGTCGTGATGGTGGCGGTCGCCGTGCACGGACACGCCGCCGGGCCCGACGTCAACGTGCTGGGCGAGCGCGCCGACCGGGGCGAGGGCCAGGGCGGCGGAGGCGGCCAAGGCTGCAATGGTGAGCTTCATTTGTGTCTCCCGTGTTCGAGAATGGGCCTCAAACGCAAGAGCCGGCAAAACAGATCCGGATTAATCTCCAGATTCGAACGTGCTGACTGGGATTTAAGCTTGGCCATTATAGAGGGAAGCGGCTCGGAGACGAAAAGCCCTGCCGGGCACGCCGTAAGTGGGCCCGCGATCTTTCATTTCTCGCCTCCTGTTGAGGCAGGGCTGCCCTCCGCAGGAGGCGACATCATCCAGCGTTCATCATGAGCGTGGGAGGATGTGCCGGTGGACGGAAAAAGCCACTTGCTCCTCTAGCGGCTAGAGGATGTAAGGCCATCTCCCCGGCGGCAAGCGGAACGGGACGGACGACATGGCGACGCTACGCAACATGGTCCTGGCGGCGGGGCTCGTGGCCCTGGCATTCCCTGCCTTGGTGGCGGCAGCGCCGGGGGACGACCATTCCCATGCCCCACCCAACGGTGGCCAGCTCAAGCAGATCGGTGCCTACGAGGCCGAGCTCGTGGTGAAGGGCTCCGAGATGACCCTGCATCTCGTCGACGAGCAGGAGCGTAAGGTCGACGCCGCCAAGTTCTCGGCCAGCGCGGTCGTGCTCGCCAAGGGCAACGAGCAGAGAACGGTCGACTTGACGCCTTCCGGCGATAACCGCCTCTCGGGTAAGATCGATTTTCCCGTCGAGGGTTAAGATTCGCGCGACTGTCACCCTGAAGACGCCTGCGGGCGAGGCCGGCAAGGGTCGCTACAGCCTCGACGCCAGCCGGTAAGGAGAACCCGCGCACGTGACCCACGCGACGACCAGTCCATCACCGAAGGAGGCCCGTACCGCGGCTGCCTCATGGTGGCGGCTGGCCGCACGCCTGGTCGCGCTGCTCCTCATCCTGGTCCTGGCAGTCCCGATGGCCGACGCCCATGCGCACGAGCCCGGGCCGCACCATTCCGTGTCCCACCTCTCCTTGGAAATGGGCCAGCCGGCGACCGACGATGTGTCGCCCGACCGAGGGCCGGCCCACCATTGCGCGAGCTGCGCCTGCCATCAGGTGGTCATCGCGGACGCCGGCGGCATGCTCGTACCGGTCCGGGTCACCGACGAGGTGCCCTTCATCGTTGGCGAGGCGGCCGTGACCGCCCGCGCCACCGCGCCACCGCGCAAACCCCCTCGCGCCTGAACGGTCCCCGCACGTCCGCCACCGAGGCGGTCGCCTGCCCCCGTTTGCATGCGCGGTCACGTCCTAATCGAGATCCGACGTGACCCGCGGCCGCCCAGATGCGGTCCGGAGGATTTTTCCATGTTCCGTTTCCTTGCCCTTCCGGCCGTGCTCGCTGCCGGGGTCGCCGTGGGCGCCCTCGTTCCGGAGGTGTCCGACGGCACCAAGGCGCTCTGGGCCGCGACCGGCCTCGACGCTCCCGCCAAGCCCAGGACCGAAGGCGGCCATGCCGGCCACTCGCACGGCGGCCACTCCCACGGAGGGCACGCCCACGGCGAAGGGGAGAAGGAGGGGCCCGAGGGCGTCGTCACGCTTACGCCCGAGCAGATCACCGCCGCCAAGATAACGGTCGCGCCGGTCGACAAGGGTATTCTCTCCCGCAAGCTCACCGTGCCCGGCACGGTTGCGCCGGACGCCGAGCGGGTGGCTCGGGTCGCCGCCAAGGTCATTGGTACCGTCGCCGAACTGAGAAAGCGCCTGGGCGACACCGTCGAGAAGGGTGAGGTCGTGGCCGTGCTCGACAGCCGCGAGGTGGCCGACGCCAAGAACGATTACATCGCGGCCCATGTCGGACGCGAGTTGCAGGAGACCCTGTTCGAGCGCGACCATACGCTCCGGGACAAGGGCATCTCGGCCGAGCAGGTCTTCCTCAAGGCCCGTACCGCTCTGATCGAGGCGCGCCTGAAGGTCGACCTCGCGCGCCAGAAGCTCTCGGCGCTGGGCGTGCCTGACGCGGAGGTCGCCAAGCTCGCCGAGGCCCCGAACCCAACGAAGAAGTTCGTCTCGGTCGAGGACGAGCACATGGCGGGGCTCGACCGGGCGCCGATGCTCGGGCTCCAGCGCTATGAGCTCCGCGCACCCATCTCCGGCCGGGTCATCGAGCGGCGCGTCGATGTCGGCGCGCCCGTCAACGACGAGGGCCAGGAGAAGGAGATCTACACCATCGCGGACCTGTCCTGGGTCTGGGTCGAGCTCGCGGTCCCGACCGGCGATCTCAGCGCGATCAAGGAGGGCCAGGCGGTCACGCTCGGCACGGGCGACGACAAGGCCACGACGACGGGCAAGATCGTCTTCGTCAGCCCGATGCTGGACGCCCAGACGCGCTCCGCCAAGGTCATCGCGTCCGTGAAGAACGAGAGCATGGCCTGGCGGCCAGGCTCCTACGCCACCGTGCAGGTCGCGGTCGAGCAGGAATCGGTGTCCCTGCGCCTGCCCCGCTCCGCCCTGCAAAACGTCGAGGGCGAGCAGGTCGTCTTCGTGCGCACCAAGGACGGCTTCGAGAAGCGCGAGGTGGTGACCGGCAAGGGTGACGCCGAGGCCGTCGAGGTCGTCTTCGGGCTGGACGCAGGGGAAGAGGTCGCTGTCACGAACGCGTTTGTCCTCAAGGCCGAGCTCGGCAAGGCCGAAGCAGAGCACGAGCACTGAGGAGCGCCGCCATGATCCACGCAATCCTCGCCTTCTCTGTCCGGCAGCGTTGGCTGGTGCTGCTGCTGTCGCTGCTCGCGGCGGCGTTGGGCGTCTTCTCGCTGACCAAGCTGCCCATCGACGCGGTCCCGGACATCACCAACAACCAGGTCCAGGTGAACGCGGTGGTGCCGCAGCTCTCGCCCTTCGATGTCGAGAAGCAGGTCACCTACCCGATGGAGACGGCGCTGGCCGGCATCCCGGGCCTGGAATACACCCGCTCCCTCTCGCGCAACGGCTTCTCCCAGGTCACCGCCGTCTTCAGCGAGGCGACGAACGTCTACTTCGCCCGCCAGCAGGTGAGCGAGCGCCTAAGCCAAGTGAAGGACGACCTGCCCCCGGGCGCCGAGGTCCGGATGGGCCCGATCTCGACGGGCCTTGGCGAGATCTACATGTGGACCGTCCACTTCACGAAGCCGGCGCCCGGTACCGTGCGCGACGGCCAGCCCGGCTTCCAGTCCGACGGCACCTACCTGACGCCGGAAGGCCAGCGGCTGAGGCCCGGGTTCGAGCAGGCGGCCTACCTGCGGACCGTGCAAGACTGGATCGTCGGTCCGCAACTCAAGACGGTGCCGGGCGTGGCCGGTGTCGACGTCATCGGCGGCTACGAGAAGCAGTACCACGTGCAGCCTGATCCGGCGAAGCTCATCGCCCTCGGGCTCTCATTCAAGGACGTCGCCGAGGCCGTCGAGCAGAACAACCAGAACCGGGGCGCCGGCTACCTCGAGCGCAGCGGCGAGGGCGTCGTCGTGCGCTCGGCCGGCCGGATCGAGGGAATGGACGAGATCGGACGCATCGTCGTCGCCACTCGCGGCGGCGTGCCGGTGCGGATCTCCGACGTGGCCGAGGTCCGGATCGGGCGCGAGCTGCGCACGGGCTCGGCGAGCGAGGACGGCGAGGAAGCCGTCGTCGGCACTGCCCTGATGCTCATTGGCGGAAACAGCCGCACCGTGTCCGCGGCGGTCGACGCGCGCCTGAAGGAGGTGTCCAAGTCGCTGCCGCCGAACGTCGAGGTGCGGACGGTCCTCAACCGGACTGCGCTGGTCGACGCTACCGTGAAGACGGTCTCCAAGAACCTCGCCGAGGGCGCCCTGCTGGTCATAGCCGTGCTCTTCCTACTGCTCGGCAACATCCGGGCCGCCATCATCACGGCCCTGGTGATCCCGGTGGCGATGCTGATGACCATGACCGGCATGGTCCAGGGGAAGATCTCGGCCAACCTGATGAGCCTCGGGGCGCTGGACTTCGGCCTCATCGTCGATGGGGCGGTCATCATCACCGAGAACGCGCTGCGCCACCTGGCCGAGCGGCAGACGGAGGCGGGGCGTCCCCTAACCCTGGAGGAGCGCCTCGCCACCGTTCAGGCCTCGGCCGAGGAGATGATCAAGCCCTCCGTCTACGGGCAAGCCATCATCATCCTCGTCTACGTGCCGCTCCTCACCTTCACGGGCGTCGAGGGCAAGATGTTCGAGCCGATGGCGCTGACCGTGATCATCGCGCTGGCCTGCGCCTTCGTCTTATCCCTCACCTTCGTGCCTGCTCTCATCGCCATAGTCATCACCGGCAAGGTGCAGGAGAAGGAGAACGTCCTGATCCGCGGCCTCAAGCGGGCCTACCGCCCGCTGCTGGCCGGCGCGGTGCGCCGGCCGGGACCGGTCATCGGCGCGGCAGTCCTGCTGTTCCTGGCGAGTGGCATCCTGTTCGGGCGGCTGGGGCAGGAGTTCATGCCTCAGCTCGACGAGAAGAACATCGCCATGCACGCGATGCGCATCCCCTCGACCTCGCTGACCCAGTCGCAGGACATGCAGCTCGCCGTCGAGAAGGCGGTCTCCGCCTTCCCGCAGGTGGCCTTTGTGTTCGCCAAGACCGGCACCGCGGAGATCGCCTCCGACCCGATGCCGGTGAACGTCTCCGACACCTTCATCATGCTCAAGCCACAGGCCGAGTGGCCCGACCCGCACCTGTCGAAAGATGAGCTCATCGAACAGATTCAGGCCGCAGTGAACAAGGTTCCGGGCAACAACTACGAGTTCACCCAGCCCATCCAAATGCGCTTCAACGAGCTCCTGGCCGGCACCCGCGGCGACCTTGCCGTCAAGGTGTTCGGCGAGAGCTTCGAGGCGATGCTGCCGGCCGCGAACCGGATCGCCGGCATCCTGCGCAGCGTCGAGGGAGCTCAGGACGTCAAGGTCGAGCAGGTCACCGGCCTGCCATCCCTGGAGATCAAGGTCGACAAGGGCGAGATCGCCCGGTTGGGGCTGAGCCACTTCGCGGTTCAGGACGTCATCGGGGCTGCCATCGGCGGTCGCGAGGCCGGGGTCGTGTTCGAGGGTGACCGGCGCTTCCACATCGTGGTCCGCCTGCCCGAGACCGTGCGAGACGACATCGAGGCGCTGAAGAACCTACCGGTCTCACTGCCCCCGACGGCAAACGGGCGCTTCGCCTCGGTGCCCCTGAAGCAGGTCGCGTCCTTCGTGTTCGCGGAGGGACCGAACCAGATCAGCCGTGAGAACGGCAAGCGTCGGGTTGTCGTCACCGCCAACGTCCGAGGACGCGACATCGCCTCCGTGGTGGCGGAGGCCCAGCTCAAGGTCGAGACGGAAGTCAAGCTGCCGGCCGGCTCCTGGGTGACCTGGGGCGGCGCGTTCGAGAACCTGGCCGCGGCGCGCCAACGCCTGATGGTGGTGGTGCCGGGCTGCTTCTTCCTGATCTTCCTGCTGCTCTACTCGGCGCTCGGCTCGCCCCGCGAGGCGCTCCTGGTGTTCAGCGCCGTGCCGCTCGCGCTCACGGGCGGCATCGCGGCCCTGTGGCTGCGCGGCATGCCGTTCTCGGTCACCGCGGCCGTGGGCTTCATCGCTCTGTCGGGGGTGGCAGTCCTGAACGGGCTGGTGATGCTGAGCTACGTCAAGCAGTTGATGCAGGAGGGCCGACCGCTGCGCGAGGCGGTGCTGGAGGGCGCGAGCACCCGTCTGCGTCCGGTGGTGATGACTGCCCTCGTCGCGTCGCTCGGGTTCGTCCCGATGGCGCTCGCGACCGGCACGGGCGCGGAGGTCCAGAGGCCGCTCGCCACGGTGGTTATCGGCGGCCTGATTAGCGCGACGCTGCTCACGCTCATCGTGTTGCCGGCCCTCTACGCGCGCTTCGGTAGGCAGGCGGTCGCGAGCCCCGCGCGCAAGCCCGAGGATGCTTCGGCCGGCGCCCACCCACCGCCCCTCCCGCGAGCGGCGGAGTGAGGTGGCTCGGCCAAGAGCGATGGCCATGAGGCGCGGGGCCGTCGGCGCCCTGCTCCGGATCGGCGGTCATCGAGGGACCTGCGCCCAGGGGAAGCCGGACGGGCTCGGATAGGGGGTGCTCGCCGCGGTGCCGCTGGATGTCGGGGCGGACTTCATCCGTGCGTATCGCGCAAGGGATCGCGGGGCAGAAGCTGTGCAGGTCCTTTACCGGCGTCTGCGGCGCCGAGCCTCCAAGGGTGCGAACCCTTGCGCCGGCAGGGGATGCCGGGCCGGGGCAACATGATGCCCGGCCCGGCCGAGGCTCACATGTGGTGATGGTGACGGCGGCCGTGGCGCATCATGTGGCCGCGGTGGTGGTGGTGGCGCATGTGATGGTGCCCGCGACGGTGGCCGCGCATGTGGTGGTGATGGCGCTCCATACGCACGTCGATGACCTCTGAGGGAGCCGACACGGCGCCCGGGAGGACTGGGGCGGCGGATGCGGCGCCGGCGACGCCGAACGAGGCCAGCACGGCCAGGGCGAGCAGGGATTTCCTCATGGAATTTCCTCGTTGTCTTATGTTCCGCACCGGCCGGGGCGGCCCGTGCGTGCGGGCTTAGGCCCGACGGCGACTTGCCGGTCCCCGGACGAGTATGCCGGGACGGATGAAGCGCAGATCTGAACGGCCAAGCTGGCGCATGGGTTCCGCCGAGCAGGTGTGCGGGCGTCGCCCCCCCGTCGGCAAGGTAAACATAATTCGTCGAACCAGTTGCAAAGCTTACCGCGCCGAGCATGACGCCGTGCAGCGGTTTAGTACGCTCGCGCGTTCAAGGATGGCCAGCAACGGATGACGGTTCGCATCCGAGACATCCATTGCAGACTCAGGAGGAAACGATGTCGAAACGATTTTTCGCCGCGATGCTCGCCCTGACGCTTGCCGGGTTCCTGCAGTTCGGCCCGATGACGGTCCCGGCGAACGCGGCTCCGCTCGGCGCCGTGCCGGCCTCGACCCTTGCCGGCGATGCGGACGCGCTCCGGCAGGTGCAGTTCCATCATCATAACCACCGTCGTCATCATCACCATCACGGCTGGGGCCACCGCCATCACGGATGGGGGCACCACCACCACTATCGTCGCCATCATCACCATGGCTGGGGCCACCATCATCACGGCTGGGGCCACCACCACCATCACCGCCGTCATCACCATCACTTCTGAGGCAACGCGCAAACGCGACAGGGCTGCCCTCTCGGGCAGCCCTGTCTGCTTTGGGGCCGGCGCTCGGTCAGTGCCGGTGCTTTTCTACAGTTACCCGCTCGCGACTTCCGTGATGGTCGTCATGGTGGTCGACGTGGCGGTCGCCGTGATGATGGTGGCGCTCGACGTGCTCGTGCCGCTCGACGTGCCCATGACTGTGCCCATGGACGGAGACGCCGCCCGGGCCGACGTCGATGTGCTGCGCCAGGGCGTAGCCGGGTGCAAGGACCAGCGACGCAGCGGCAACTAGGACCGGCAGGGTAATCTTCATGGTATCGGATCCATCATGATGAATGTCGACGCCCGAAACGTCAGGGACTGCCAAACCGATCCAATGTTTTTTGGAATAGAGCGCGCCGCGGATGCTTGGTGAGTTTCCATAAGGTGAGACAAGGCGGCCCTTTTTTGCGCCTCTCGCCCGCCCCGCCACCCATACACCTGCAGCGCGAACCGCTCTTCTCGGCCTCCCACCAACGGCAGTCCGTTGCCGACGCCGACGCAGAACTTTTTTCAAGCCGTCGATGAACCGACTCGACTCCTCCCACGACCAATGAAGGTCAGGGCCGATCACAGGCCCTCAATCAAAGGAGGTCATCATGTTCGGTACTCGCAAGCTCTTCCCGCTCGTTCTCCTGGCCAGCCTCGGTGTCTTCGGTGCGACAGCGGCGTCCGCCCATGGCCACGGCCACTTCGGTCACGGGCACGGCCACTTTGGTCACGGGCACGGTCACGGGCACGGCCATTTCGGGCATGGCCATGGCCACTGGCACGGCCACGTTGGTCACGGGCACTGGGGTCATTGCCACGTCCGGCGCGGCTTCACCGAGTTCGGGGACCTTGTCGTGCGCAGGGTCTGCTTCTGAGGACCGCTAAGCTGAGGTGCTCGCCCATTCAGGGCTCAGGGCATCGCGCCCAGCAGGAAGACTGCCGTCCAGAACGCGACGAGCATGCCAGCGGCGAGGACGAAGCTCCTCGTCGCCGCGGCGAGGACATGCTTCCGCACCCGGCGCCGTCCTTTCGGCCCGTCTGACACCAAGGTCGCGGTCTTCCGCGCGAGCTTCTTGCTGCCCATCCCTCTCCCGGCAGTCCATCTCACAGGGGGCCGGAAGGCCGTTCGCAGCCGGCTCCTGCCACTTCTTGCGCTCGACCGACCTGCGGTATCGATACCCTGCACCCGCCCGAGCCTCCACGGAAGCCCGGGCGGGTTTCCCGTTCTTAGTAGCCGTAGGGATGATGGTGATGGCGGCGCTCGACAACGTGGTCGCTGACGTCGTCGTGGTCGCCATGGTGTCGCCGCGTGACCACGTGGTCGTGGTCCCCGTGCCGGTACACATCGACATGCTGGTGGTGATGGTGATGCCGACGCGGGCCGTACTCGTAGTATTGGGCAGACGCGGACGCCGGGACGAGGATGACCGCGGCTGTGATCAGGGCTGCAAGACGTGTCTTCATCGCTCAAACCTCTTGGGCGTTCTCGGGTGAAGGCTAGGACCGTCCCGTTGAACGGCTTCTGAAGGCAGCGCGGTGCCTCCGTTCAGGTGGTCGGCTGCACACCCGGGAAGAGGGCCGCCCGTGCCGCGGGAGTCCTCTGATAGCCGTCACGCCGGGACTGCCGGCGACCGTCGACGTGCACCCTCCTGATCCAGCCGCGGCGCAGGAGGACGTCAAGGCAGCGTCCGTCGATACGCGAACCCTCGATCCAACCCTCGTCCGGAACCTTCAGAAGGACGGCCCGGTGCCTCCCGGAGAGGGGCCAGGGCGGCCGCGGCGGGGCAGCATCCAAGGCATTCGTCAACGGTGCCAGCGCCTGCCGGATCGCGTCGAGACCGTCGCTCAGGGCGGCGGGACCCGGCTGAAGGATCAGCGGCGACTTGATCTCGACGATGCGGTTCTCCCGCACCGCCGGGATGGCGTCCCAACCCGGCCGCGCCGCGATGCGAGCCGGCACCACCTTCTTCCCACACCACGAGGCGAGGATCACGTCGGGTGCCGCGGCGACCACCGCTTCGGGCGCGACAATGCGGTCCTTCGCGGCGGCCTGGGCTGCGAGCTCCGGGAATACGTCCTCACCCCCGGCGACGCGCACGAGCTCCGAGACCCAGCCAATGCCGGAAATCAGGGGCTCGTCCCACTCCTCGAAGTACACCCGTGGCCGCGGGCGTCCCCGCGCCTCCGCCGCCATTTGCGCGAGCCGGTCCTCGTACCCGAGCGCGAGCGTCTCGGCCTTGTCTCGGGCATCGACCAGCGCGCCCACCGTCCGGATCATGGCGAGGACGCCGGCCACGTCACGGTGGTTGAACGCGTGCACGGCGACACCCGCCCGGATGAGATCGGCGACGATGCCGGCCTGCAGGTCCGAGAAGGTCAGCACCAGGTCGGGGGCGAGCGCGAGGATCTTCGGGATGTCCGCGCTGGTGAAGGCCGAGACCCGCGGCTTCTCGCGCCGGACCTGGGCCGGCCAGACGGCGTAGCCCGAAACGCCGACGATGCGGTCCTGCTCGCCCAGCAGGTAGAGGGTCTCGACCGTCTCCTCCGTCAGGCAGACGATCCGTTCCGGCGGAAAGCGACGCATGCACTCCTGGCCTCGGTCCTTCGCCCGGCGTTCACTCGCCGGCGCATCGCGCGCGTCGAATATAGGCGCCCGGCACGCAGGCCCCTATTCTGGACCGGGCCGCCTCGGCACGTGCCCGCGTCGGATATGCGCCGAGCACCGAGATGTCGAAGCCCGGCGCAAACCCCATGAACTTTTCCGAGACGTCGTTGAAGGGTCTCTCACCGCAGGACTGCGCCTGCCGTCGCATGCTCGCAACGGCCACATCGGCGGCACGGCTGCCCGACCCGCCGTTGTTGTCGAAGGAGCCGAGCACTACCCACCAGCCGTCGTCCGCAAGGGGCACGCTGCGCATGGGCTGCGCCAGGGCCGAGCCGGCAAGCGCCAGAAGGGCGAGCATCAGGACACCGCGCATCCAAACCCCCGTCCGTCAGCGAGCCGGCACCGGCTCAGGTACCGCGAGCACGACCAGGCCGGGCTTCGTGCGCAGCCGGTCGACGACGGCGCTCGGCGAACCTCGACCTTCGGTCCCGTCCGAGAGGCGCAGGCGATAGATGCCACCGGCACGAGGCCCATCCACGATGGACAACCCGGTCTCCGCGAGGGCTTCGGTGATCTGCGCCGCCGTGGCCGTCGGCCCGAAGGTGACGAGGAGGAAGGTGCCGCTCGCCGAAGGCCCGCTCGCATCGTGGGAAGCGGTCTCGTAGGTCGTCGGCGAACCGCCCAGCCACGCGCTCGTCAGCAGCCCCGCCTGCAGCAGGAGTAGGAGGCAGGCGGCGAGGGCCGAGCCCGCCAGCATCGGCGGTGACAGACCCGCCAGCGCCTCCCCCATCCGCCGCAGCCAGCCACGCGGTCCGCGCTCCCGCGCCGCGAGGTCCGCGTCGATGCGCGCGAACAGGTCGTCGCCGACCTTCATCGACGGCGCGCCGAGGGCTTCGTTGACGGCGACTGTCCCATCCCGCTCGGCCCGGACCAGGTCGAGGCGGCGGGCGAGCTCCGGGTCGCGGGCAAGCGCTGCCTCGATCCGAGCCCCTGCCGCGGGATCGATGCGGCCGGTTGCGTGCCAGGGCAGGATGAGGTCGTCCTCGTCGCGCCCGGGGTCGGTTGTGGTCATCGCAGCCTCCTCACGGCCATCCCCGATCGATGCCGGCCTTCAAGAGCAGGTCCGACAGGCGCTTTCGGGCGTGGAACAGGCGGGTCTTCACGGTGCCCGCCGGGATGTCGAGCACCTGCGCCACCTCCCCGACGCCGAGCTCGTGGTAGTAGACGAGGTCGATCACGGTGCGGTGCTCGACCGAGAGGAGGTCGAGGCAGCGGCGCATGGCCTCCGCCTTGCTCGCCTTCTGCAGCGTGACCTCGGGCGTATCGGCCTCGTCCTCGACCGCCTCGGCCATCTCCGGCTCCAGCGGCTCGTGCGGGCGTCGCCGCAGGGTCGAGAGCGCCTTGAAGCGGGCGATGGTCAGCATCCAGGTCGTGACGCTGGACCGACCCTCGAAGCGGCCGGCCTGCTGCCAGACATCGAAGAAGACGTCGCTCATCAGGTCCTCCGCCCGGCTCGGGTCGCGCACCATGCGGACGAGGAAGCGGAACACGGCCGTCGCGTGCCGGGCGTAGAGGCCCTGCATCGCCGAGCGGTCGCCGCCGGCGATGCGCCAGATCAGGTCCTCGTCGGAAGGCGTGCTCATCCGCGCCCCTTCATGGGTCGCCCGGACGAGGCGAACGGTTCAATCCCGGAGGAGGATTTCGCGTCGTAGCTCTCGCCGTCACGACTGGCCGCCATCGTCACGGCTGCGAGCTGGCGCTGACGGGGGTGGCGCTCGCCCCAGTCGGCATGGGGCCGTCCGGCTCCTTGGCGGCCATGGGTGTCGTCAGGAACCGCACGGCACCTTCCGCGTCGGCGAAGCCGGCGCCGAACTCACGGTCCGGGCCCGGCGGCCCGAGGTCGCGGGCGCTGCGCGTCAGGGCGGTGCGCACCTCGGCGGGCTTGAGGCCAGGTCTCGCTTGCAGCATCAGGGCAACCACACCGCTGACCTGCGCGGCGGCCATCGAAGTGCCTGAGAGAAGCCCGTATCCGTTGTTCGGCGCGGCGACGAGGATGTCGACGCCCGGTGCGGCGACGCAAAGGTGCGAGCCGCGGTTGGCCGCCGGGAAGAGCCTGTCCTCGGCGTCCGTCGCGGTCACCGCAATGACGTTCGGGTCGGCGGCCGGGAACAGGGGCGGCGAAGCCGGGCCGGCGTTGCCACCCGCGGCCACGTAGACGACGCCGCGTCCGGTTCCGGCTGCTAGGAATTCGGAGAGGGCCGCGTCCCAGGGACCGGCAAAGCTCATGTTGACCACGCGCGCGGCCTTGCGCTCGGCCCAGTCGAGACCGCGCAAAACGTGGAGCGTGGTGCCCTGGGCGCCGGCCCGGGTCTCGCCCGAGAAGGCGCGCACCGCGAGGAGGCTGGCTTCCGGTGCGGCGCTGGCCAGTTGGGCGCGCGCGCCGACGATGGCGGCGATGGCCGTCCCGTGCGGATGGGCGGCCGCCGGCTTGCCGCCGTCCAGCGCGTCGTGCCGGTCCGCCACGGCACCCTGTAGCGAGGGATGCCCCAGATCGACACCGGAATCGATCACGGCGACGGTCACGCCCTTGCCCGTAACCGAGGCGTGCGCCTCCTTCAGGCGTAGCTTGCTCACGACGTACTGTGCGCCGGCGAGGACCGGCACGGCCTCTCCGACGAGCGCGTAGACATGGTTCGCCTGCGCCGAGGCGACGCGAGGGTCGCGCGTCAGGGCGGCGATTACCTCCGCAACCGACCGTCGGTCACGGAAGCGGGCCCGGTGCAGCGTGACCGGCACCAGCGTGAAGGTGTCCGTGGAGACCAGTGCCAGGCGCTCGCGGCGCAGGATCTCGGGCAGGCTCCCGGTGGGCGCGTCGGCCTTCAGGACGAAGAGGACCTCGCCGGGTACCTCGCCAGGGTCCGCGGGGCCCGGTTGGCTTGCGGCAGGGACAGGCGTGGGAGCGGGAGCCTGACGACGCGGCGGGGCGGTGCCTTGGCGAGAGACGGCCTCGGCGGCTGCGGCTTGGCGACCGGTGTCGCGACGGGCTTCGGGCGCTCCTGCCTTTGCACCGCCTTGGGCGGAGTTTCACGGACGGGTGCGGCTTGCCTCGGACGCGGTGACGGTGCTGGTGCTGGCTCCGCGCGATGAACCGACGGGACTTGCGGCCGGGGACGCGGCCTTGGCTGGTATGCAGGAGGCTCGTCCTTGTACTCGGGTTGGCGGGCCGGCCGCCGTGGCGGCGGCTCCTCGTCCTCGACCTCTTCCACCGGCTGTCGGGGGATCAGGCGCGGTATGACGCCGATCATCCCCGGCAGGCCGATCATCGGGCCGCCGCGATGGCCGCCACCGTAGCCACCCCCTCCGTAATTGCCGCCGTAGGGACCGCCGGATCCGGCCGGGCTGCGCATCTGCGCTTCGGCGGCAAGGCAACCGGGAAAGAGGAGCGCCGCCGCGGTCAGGACGCGGCAGGGCCATCCAAGCATGAACCGAACGAAGGCACCCCGCATCGCAGCACGTGCTCCCGCGGCCGCCGGCCTCAGGCGGCGAACGGCCTCATGACTGTAGAGGAGACGCCAAACTCAGTCCACGCGATCCGGACGCTCCGGACCGCGCAGTTCTCACGGCGAAGGTCTTGCCTCATTCGCAGACCCGCACCCGGCGAACATAGACGTTGCCGAAATCGTCGTAGGTCCGTCGGACCTTCACGATGCAGTCGTAGGTCTCGTCGGAGGTGGCGGCTATCGCGGAGCCGACTACCACAGCCCCCAGCGCAAGGCCGCCTAGGACGGCACCTCCGTGGCCGAAACCGTGGCTGTGACCGTGCCCGTGGAAGGGCTTCGCCTCCGCGGAGCCTGCTCCGAGAGCCAGGCCGATGGTGCACAGGGCGGCGATGATCTTGGTCCTGGTCATGGCGGCAATCCTTCGAATGGCTCGGGCTGCTGGGTGCGGCCCCGACATTCGTTGGTCGCGCAAGGCCGAGACCCGGTTCACGTATCCTTCGAAAAAAATGTGGAGGAGCGGACGGTCCGGACCGGGACGGCCGTCGCCGGCAGCGGTTCCGGCGCCCGAATGCAAGAAGCCCCGCCGTCCGCCTCATCCGGGAAGGCGCGGGGCGTCAGTCGTTACGTTCCGGCGTGTTGCCGTCAGTAGCCGTGATGGTGATGGTGGCGGCCCCGGTCGAAGTGGGCGGGGCGGTCGTGGCCGTGATGGTGATGCCGCTCGAAGCGATGGCCGTAGCCGTGCCCGTGGTGGCGATGGTGGTCCCCGTGATGGTGGTGGTGATGGCGCGGGTCGTGCCCGTACCATTGCGCGGAGGCCGCGCCGGGGACCAGCACGAGAGCGGCGGCGACCAGACCTGCGAGACGTGCCTTCATCGATACGACCTTCGGTTCGGGGTGAAGGCAGTCTCGGCTCATTGTTTTGAACCGGTTCTGAAGCCGGCACGCAGCAACCGTTCAGCGAATGGCCAGGCGTCGGAGAAAGGCTCCCCAGGCGGGCGCGTGACCGGGCAGTGACCACTCCGGAGCGTGCCGAACGTCCTTGACGCTATCGAGGGCGGACCCTATTGTCCTCCCCAGATCGCTAGTCGTTGGGTGTGAGATAGCTAGCGCCATCGGACGGAAGTCCGGTCCCTGCGCATGCGGGGTAGAGGGAAACCTTGAGAGCTTCGCCCCGAGACCGCAAGGTCGGAACGGTCCCGAAAGGGGCCGTTTTTCTTTTCAGCCTCCCGTTCTCGGCATCTTGGGCTTCTTACGGCCGCGGTCGGTCACCTTGCGGGGATGCTTGTTCGTCATCCGCAGCTTGACCAGGTTCGAGAACTTCACCTCGCCGTAGGTGTCGGGCGGCTCGACATCGCAGACGTATGCGGAGCGCACCAGCATGCGCAGGTGGTGCTTCGTGCCCTTGAAGGGGTCGAGCGAGAAGATCACGGCGTAGAGGACTTCCGCCCCTTCGTCGTCGAGGACGGGAACCTGGGCGTACCGGTCGCCGGCGTACAGGGACCAGACCTTCCGGCCGGCCACCTGCTCGATGATGTCGCGCAGGCGCAGCGACATGCGGTGTCGGACCGGGCAGACCAAGCCGTAGGGCGTGCGGCTGCAATTCGGGAAGGCGTCGGCGTTGCTGTCACCTGGCACCGGGTCGCGGGTGAAGACGTGGTCGGTGAAGGTGACCAGGACGAGACAGTCCGCCCCGTCCGAGTCCTTGCAGGTGAACTCGAAGTCCACCAGGTGCCCGAAGGCGTAGCTCACCCCTCTTACGGTGAAGGTCGACCAGGTCGGGTGCTGCACGGGGGCCTGCGTCGCCGCCGCGTCCTGTTCGCCCGTCTCCTTGGGCACAGGGAGCGAGGGAGCCTCCAGGCCCGCCGACACGCTTCCGCCGACGCCATCCTCGGCCAGCGCCTCCCCTGGTACCGGCCCTGTCCTGTGCCCCTCGACCATCACGCTCGACCCCGGCGGCCGAACCCGGCCGCGCTCCATTCCCGTCTGATTGGCTTCGGAGCACGGCAGGCCTGTCCGACGGTCCGCCCTATGCCGCCATTTTGTCGGCTTTGGGAGCGTGGCCGCAAGTGGCGGAACCCGTTCAGCCGCCGGTTGGTCGTGGCATCGACCGCGGCGCGAGATGGAAAGTAAGTCTGGGCGCGATGCGGCCCATGCTTGTGAAACAAAGGCCGAACCTAACCGTTGCGAGTCTCGGGGCGAAAGCGGCGGCGACGCGTGCCGCCAGCGTCGAAGCCGGAGGCCTCGGTCCCCTGACCGGGTGTGCCGACGGGGTTGAGCGGACTTGCGGTGGCACATGCCCAAGAACATCGTGGTGTTCTCGGACGGGACCGGCCAGGACGGCGGGGTCAGGCCCGGGCAGAGGGTCAGCAACGTCTACAAGATGTACCGGGTTTGCCGGACAGGCCCCGACAGCAGGATAGACCCGGCCGAGCAGGTCGCGTTCTATGACCCAGGCCTCGGCACGGACATCGGCGCCACCGCGCTGTCCTCCCCCGTGCGGTTCGTGCAGAAGCTGCTGGCCTCGGTGACCGGGCGCGGCATCACGACCAACATCGCCGACTGCTACGAATTCATCATCAACCACTACCGGGAGGGGGACCGCATCTTCCTCATCGGGTTCAGCCGCGGCGCCTACACGGTCCGGTGCGTGGCGAACCTGCTGATGCTGTGCGGCGTGCCGACCCGCGGCGCGAACGGGGACCTGCCTCGCTTCCGCAAGGGCGCACGCGACATCGCCCGGGAAGCGGTCGAGACTGTGCTGGAGCATGGAGCCGGGCACGGGCGGGCGAAGTACGAGGCCGAAAGGGATGAGCTCGCCCGGCGCTTTCGCGACCGGTACGCATCGGCACACGAGAGCGGCGAGCGCGGCCGCTCCAACGCGGCCCCGTACTTCATCGGCGTGTTCGACACCGTGGCGGCGCTCGGTGCCAAGGGGGTTCGTCGCTTCCTGATCCAGTCCGGCTTGGCCGTCGGGGCCACCCTCGGCCTCGCTCTTGTCGGGTTCTTGCCTGCAGCGGCCGCGGCGGGCCTCCTGGTCGCCTTCGCCGGCGCGCACTTCTGGCCCGCCCTTGGCTGGCTCCTGCTTCTCTTCGTCCTGGTCGGCGGCGCCTGGCTCTGGAACCGCGAGCGGCGCTCGCGCCGAAAGGTGATCCGCGACTTCCCGAACCCGGGGGACAAGAGCAGCCACATGGCAAACTGGAAGGTCGAGAACTTCGACCGCCTGCTCAGCCGCTTCGTCCGGTACGCGCGCTCCGCCAACGCCATCGACGAGACCCGCAAGGACTTCGACCGCGTGGCCTGGGGCGGCATCCAGGACGGGGCGCAGCCCCACGGCGAGGGCCCCGAGCGCCTCGTCCAACTCTGGTTCGCCGGCAACCACTCGGACATCGGCGGGAGCTACCCCGAGGCCGAGTCCCGCCTGTCCGACGTCGCGCTGGGGTGGATGATCGAGGAGGCCACCCGCATCCCGGATGGCCTCAAGGTCGACGGGCTGAGCGCGCCTGGGGACGCGACCGGCAATCCCAAGCTCCACGTCTTCCCGGCCGCCGACGGGGTGCAGCACTGCGAAATCGCCGGGATGCGCGACACCATCGAGCGCTCGATCCCGGTTTTCCTGCGTCGTTTCTTGGCCTCCTGGAACTGGGCCTCGCAGGTGCGTAGCATCGCGCACGACGCCCCGGTCCACCAGACGGTGGTCGAGCGGTTCGACCTGGAATGGGTTCCGCAATGCGCCGGCTCGGGGCCTTACCGGCCAGCCGCCTTGGCCGGCCACGACCGGTTCAAGGACCGTTACGCCGTAGGTCAGGCCGCCCCGCCGGAAGCGCCGCCATCGGCCTGACGCGGGTCGCTCCGGCGTCAGGCCGCGGCGGCCGCGACCGTCGTCATCCTCTTAACGATCACCGAGAACAGCCTCAGGAAGCGGGCCTTGGTCGCCGCGTCGACCAGGTCTGCCGGTCGCGAGGCCATCTCGGTCATGAACAGGCGGGCCGGCCTGCCCTTATCGAAGGTCAGGCCCTTCTCCTCGAAGGCGAGCTCGAAGCGCTTGACGATCCGCGGGACCTTGTCGTTCAGCTTGAGAGTGACCTTGGCGAGTTCCTTCGCGTAGGCGCGGCGGGCCAGATCCTCGTAGACCTTGGGGTCGAGCAGGTCCTCGATGTCCGCCTCCTTGGCCGGCGGGTCGAACGCCTCGGTCACGAAGAAGATCGACTTTTGGTTCAGGAGCTTCCCGCGGACGAGCTCCTGCTGCGCGTCGTGGCCGGCCTTATCGCCGTCCAGCAGGGCGAACACGTTCAGGCGCTGCCCCGTCAGCAAGGCCGCCATGTAGGTCATCTTGCCCGCGCCCCCGACCGGGGTGAGCGCCAGGTCGGCCGGGAGCGTTCCCTTCGCGCCGTTCTGCTTCAGCCAGCCGTTCACGGCCGAGAGTATCCAGAAGTCCGTCACGCCCTCGACCAGGAGGTTGTTCGGGCCCACGAACAGCGACTGCGCCAGCGTCCAGCCGAGCGCGGCCTGAAGGGGGAACAGCGTGCGCTCGTCCCCCGTCGGGCTGTCGGTGACCGTCGTGCCCTCGTCCTGCGAGATGTTCACCGTCCGGGCCGAGGCGACGTCGTCCGGCGGGATCATGAAGGGCGAGTGCGTCGTGTAGACGACCTGGTTCGCGAAGTCGTTCTTGAGGTGCCTCAGCAGGTCGCCCTGCGACATGGCGTGGAGGAAGAGGCCTGGCTCGTCGAGCAGCAGGATGGCGCCGTCGGCGTCGCCGCCCTGGGTGTCGGCCGTGAAGGTGACGTAGAAGGCGAAGAACCAGCGCAGGCCGCGGCTGCGCTCGTCGAGGTTCACCTCGACGTCGTAGGACGTGTTCGGGTCCGATACGAGCGTGTCGAGGTGGTTGCCGTCGAGGTTGTACCGGACCTTGAGCGACCGGTCCTTCCACCGCTCGCGCAATCGGCTTGAGATGACGGCCCCGGCGCGGTTCAGGAGCTGAGAACGCTCCTCGTGGCCTTCGGCCCCGAGCTTGTACAGGCGCTCCGGGTCGAAGCCGGCGACCTTCGCCATCTTGAGGAAGTTGAGCTCACTCTCGTCGTGGTCGTCGCGCTTCTTGCCGGGATGCCCGTGGTGGGGGCTCGGCCTATAGAGGAGCTCCTCGATATCCTGGTGGCCGGACAGCTCCGGGAACTCGGCCACGTAGATGAACTTCGGGATGCGTTGAATGACGTACTGCCTCGCCTTGGCGGCCGCGTCCTCGTAGCCGGAGACGGCGGCGGCGGCGGCTTCGGCCTCCGCGAGCAACTCGTCGGCGGCGTCAGACGGGACCTTGCCCGCGGCGCCCACTCTTGACGAGCTTGGATTGCCCGACGGACCGTCGCAGTCGTCGTGGCGCTGCCGTGGAGAACCTGTCCCATAGCGCGTCCCTCCATGCGGCATCAGTCGTACCACCACATAGCGGGACCAAACATCAGACGTTCAGCACGTACTCGCGCCGGGTCATGACCGGCCCCTCTTGGCCGCCGCCCGGGCCGCATGCGCCCGGCGCCGGGTCGCGGCGCGACCCTGGACGCGCTCGTCCGGAGGCAGGGAGAGCCCGGGCCCGGCGGACCCCGATGGTCACCCCGGTGGACCGCCGCCACCAGCCCTCCCGCGGGAGGGGGCGACGGGATCCTGAACGTAGCGATGGGGACTTGGCTACGCTTTACCTGCACCGTCCGTTTCGGGCTCGGACAGGAG
The DNA here is from genome assembly GCA_900234795.1 of Methylorubrum extorquens. Lineage (NCBI taxonomy): Bacteria > Pseudomonadati > Pseudomonadota > Alphaproteobacteria > Hyphomicrobiales > Methylobacteriaceae > Methylorubrum > Methylorubrum extorquens. The sequence continues at coordinate 3,744,013 of LT962688.1, read as the reverse complement.
CTCGGGGAACATCGCCTCGGCCGCCAGGACGACGAGCACGGCTATCATGGCGGCGCCCTCGTCGGCCGGGCGGGACCAGGAGGCACGGGCCGCGCGGACGGCGTCGCGGGCGAACAGGCGCGCTTCCTCGGCCGGGGTCAGGACGCGGCGGCAGGGGTCGGCGTCAGCCATGGGAGGTCTCCCCCAGCATCGAGGGCGGCGAGCGCCCGCTCCAGGTAGCAGAGGCGCTGGCGAACCAGGCGCCTCGTGGCCTCGACGACGGCGTGGGCGTCCTCGGTCATCGGGCTCTCCGGCGTGGCGTGAGGGCGAGCAGGACCGCGGCGACGTCCGCCTTTGCGGAAGGCCGCGGCTCGCCCCGGAGCGCGGCCATCACCGGCGCGTCGACCGCCGGGGCCGGGGCGGCCGTCAGGCAGTAGAGCGCCATCAGGGCGGCCGGGCCGCTCACCGCGCGCCCTCCACCAGGCCGCGCACGCGACAGAGCTTGCCCTGGCAATCGGCGTGGGCGTCGGCGAGGTCGACGACGTAGCCGGCCACCTGTCGCTGCGTCCCGCCGGCCGGGGGACGGGACGGGGGGGCACAGCGCAGCAGGCTCCCCGGGATCGAGAGCGCCGGCCTCTCGGGGGGGGCGGCGGCCAGCGGCAGGACGGCGACGAGGAGGAGGAGCAGGCGCTTCACGGGCTGAGGCCCTCCAGGGCGTCGCGAAGGACGGGGGCGACCGGGTCATCGGACGAGGCCGGGGCGGCGATGGCGGCCGCCTTGCCCGCGGCGTCCGCCTTTGCGGTCAAGGCCTCGGCGCGGGCGCCGGCGAGATCGGCCTGGAGCGAGGTGACGTAGGCGGCCCCGGTGTAACACGGGGGCGGGCTCCTGGTGGATGGGACTCCAGGGTTGGCGGTTCGCCGCGCCGCCACCAGGCGTCCGGGCCATCCGCTTCCCCCGCGCGTCGGAACCGGGGTCTCCTCAGATCTGAGGAGACCCAAGGACGGCTTGCTCGATTCGTGGCCGGCCCTTGCCCGATCCCATCGAGCCATGCGTCCGCCCCATGGTGTCCCATGGGGCCCGATGGACCAGCCAGCGTTTTCGGAATGGCTCCGCGACCACCGGCCAGGCCCTGCACATTTTTATGCATGGCCCGCCAAGGCGCCTGGATGCCCGCCAGGGCATGTCGCGCTCCCGAAGGTCGCCGGGTGCCACTCGCCGCGAGGTCATGGGCTTCTCATGGGAGAAAATGGACCTGCCATGGGGCCCGCTTGGATGGGGGAGCCACCATGGGGTCTGGTTAACCCGGCGGTTAAGGCTAGGTCCTTGATGGCACTGGCGGATTTCCAGCGACGCGGCCACGTTTGTGGGTGCGCGAGGCCGTGTGGTGCCGGCCTGGCGTATGCCCTCCAACACACGCCGTGCAGGCCTCCATGATCCCCCACACATCCGAACGTCCCAGGGACCGTACCTGGGGTTTCGACTGGCGAGCGAGCCCCAAGGCCGTCGCCGCCCTCGGCATCGCGCCGACCGGTTGCGACCGGCACGAGCGCACGCTCTCCAGCATGGTCGCCGCCCTCGGCCTCGCCGCGGAGACGGACATGCAGTGGCTCTCGTACTCCCGTAGCAGGGATTGGTACGCCGAGGGGCACTACGACCGGACGCCCATCTCCTACTCGACCGTCGTCGCCTCGGTCTCCCGCCTCGGCGAGGCCGGCCTCATCGAGGAGGTCAGGGCCAAGCGCGGCGCCCACCTCGCCAAGGTCCCGCTCCAGTCCAGGATCCGCGCCACCCCGCTCCTCGTCGAGCGCCTCGCCGGCACCCGGTTCGAGCACATGACGCCCCCCGCCACGCTCATCATGCGGGACGAGGACGGCAGGGCCATGCGCCTGCCCAACACCGAGCGGACCCGGCGCATGCAGGCCGATGTCGACGGCATCAACGAATGGCTCGCCGGCCTCGACGTGACGCTGTCCCCCGACGCCTCCCCCGAGGACTGGCAGAGGACCGAGCACCACCTGAAGGGCCGGAAGGTCCGGGACGGCCGAGAGACGTGGGCCTGCGCCCTGCCGACCCCCTCGAACAGCATCGTCCGCATCCTCGGGCGCGGCAGGCACGACTGCCACGGCAGGCTCTACGGCTGGTGGCAGCAGCTCCCCAAGGAGCGCCGGGGCGAACTCCTCATCAACGGGGAACTCCTCATCGAGGAGGACTTCGCCGCCCTCCACCCGACCCTCCTCTACGCCATGAAGGGTGTGCGCCTGGACTTCGACCCCTACGACACCGACCGCTTCCCCCGGCAGCACTGCAAGTGGGCCCTCAACGTCGCCATCAACGCCGGCTCCATGAAGGGCGCCGTCGACGCGCTCATGTGGAAGCCGGGCTGGTCCGAGACCCGGTGCTACACCGAGCTTCTGCTCGACGAGGTCGCGCACCGCAACGAGCTCATCCGCGAGTTCCTTGGGTCGGACGCCGGCATCCGCCTCATGGCCATCGACAGCGGCATGGCCATCGACGTCATGAAGCGGTGCCGCAAGGCCGGCGTGGACGGCGTCCTGCCGGTGCACGATTCCTTCCTCGCGCCCCGGCGGTCGGGCGGCCATGTGACCGCCATCATGCAGGAGGTTCTCGACACGACGCGCGTCAGGCTTTCTGGAACAACTTCAACCACTTCGACGAGAACGATCCGACAAACGGCCCGTCCCGGGCCCGCCGCCCCGGCGGCGCCTCCCGCCTCCGCCCCGGCCGTGTCGCCACCCTCGCGCGAGGCCGGTCTCAAGGAGGGTGTCGCCAAGGTCGATTTCTCGCCCATGCAGTCCCTTCCGGCGTCGCCCGCTCCCTCCGTCGCTCCCGAGCCTCGCACGGTCTCCTGGGTGCCGGCCGAGCGTCTGGAGGCGATGATCGCGTACCAGACCCGTCTCCTCGCCTTCGAGCGCCAGCAGGCCGGACCGGGTTCCTCCTGGGTGGATTGGGACATGCGCCGGGCCGCGGTCATCGAACTCGCCCACGACCTCATCGCCCACGAGGTGGAGACCGGCATGCGCGCCTTTCCCAGGGCCCTGGTTCCCGACCGCCTGCCGGGCAAGGCGAAGCCCGGGAAGGCCTCGTCCAGGGCCGGGCGGAGCCTCCAGGCAACCTCCCTCCAGGGGCAGGGCCGGAGGCCTCAGGGCAGCCTCTCCCAGGTCCAGGCGTAGCCCCAGGGCAGCCCTTTCCCGTGCAGGGCCGTAGGCTACGTGTCCGCCCGGACCTTGTGGCTTCCCAGGTGGAGCGCTACCTTCCGCCTGTCCTGCACGGGACAGTTGGGGGTTGCACCACAATCGCCCGGAACCCTGCCCCCGGTCTCCGGCGAGGCAGGGTTCTGCGTTTCAGGCCCCTGGAGGCTCCGCACAGCCCCTCCCTGCGGTCCCCGGCTCCCTCGGACCGCACCAGGCCGGCAGGCCCCCGCCAGCCCCGTCCAGGTGCCTCGCCGTGCCCTTGCACGGGCCACGGCTCCCCCTGCCAGGCTAGGCCCATGGCCCGACCCCCCTCATACGGTTCCTTCGTCAGCGACCTCAGCGAGGTCCTCGCCGCGTGGGAGGAGCAGTACGTCTCCGAGACGAGCTACGGCAAATTCCGCCGGGCCTGCGCCTGGGTGGTGGACGAGAGCGTCAAGGCGGTCTCCGAGGACATGCGCCGCGCGACTGGGGACACCTTCCGCGATCCGACGCCCTGGATGGTCGCCGGGTGGCAGTACCGGCGCAGCCTTGCCAAGAACCGCGACCTGGGCATCGTGGAGGCCGAGGCCTACCTCGGCGACGATCAGTCCGCGGTCTTCAAGTACGCCATGGGTGGAGACGATCAAGCGGGGCTACTGACCAAGTTCCCTCGCCAGGCCCATCCCGGCCCATGAGAGCCCATGGCAGCCCATGGCAGCCCCATGGGGCGAGATGGGACGCATGGCGCATTCCCAATGGGTTAGCCCCTGTCGCCCCCCTCCCAGGCTCCCATGGCCGCCCCATGGAGCCACCATGGCAGCCCATGGGCATGGATGGGGCGAGATGGGCCTGAGGGGTCATCGGTCCTCCACGCCGATGACTGTCATCGGTCCTCCACACCGATAGCCCGCCCCCTCATCGGTGCATCACGCCGATGGGGTCATTGGTCCTGCGCGCCGATGGGGAGGCACCCTTCCCTCGTGACCTTGCACGGGCCACGCCCCCATGCCGACCTTGGCAGGGCAAGAGGCAGGGGATGGGTCACGACCCATGACGCACCCGGCCTGAGGCCACAGACCCAGGGCACCATCCGCCACTTCGAGCCCAGCCAGCGGACCATCGGGCGCGTGGGCACGCCCTCCGGCCTGAGGGTGACGACCTCGGCGCTCATGCCCGGGCGCCCGAGGTCGAGATCGGGGACATGTGCAGGCGCCGCGGCGGGAGCGTGAGCCCCTCGAACACGGCCCCGGCCAGGATGTCGGGCAGCTGGCGGCGGTGGATGCGGAGGATGCGGAGCGCGTGGCTGGCCTGCGCCTCATCGAGTTCGGGCAGCGCGTCGAGCACGTGCCCCATCACCGTCGTGGACCTCGACCACCCCGAATCGTTCGTGACCCGGGCGCGGTCGCTGTCGAGCACGGTGATGTAGTGCAGCCCCAGGCGGCAGGCCTCGCGGATGGCAGGGTCACGGGCAAGCTCCGCCTCCGTCGGGACGGGGACGGCCGAGGCCTCCAGCGCCTTGGCGGCCGCGGCGTCGGCGGCCTTGGCGAGCTTGAGGAGACGCTCGGCGTCGGGCTCGACCAGAACCTCCAGGGCGAGCAGGGCCTCCGCCTCCGCGATCAGGGCGGCCGTCGCCCAGGCCCACGGCCTCTCGCGCAGGCTCTCCGTCGCCGCGGCCCGGGCACGCGCCACGAGGCGCTCCCGGCGCAGGCGGCACTCCTCGGCCCACGCCTTGGCGCTCGCAATCCGGCGCTCCTCCCGCTCGGCGAGGCTCCGGGCGGCGGCGGACGCGGTCCAGTCGCGGAGCGGCTCGGGCGGCAGGACGACGGGCGGGGGGCAGGTGCTCGTCGCGGAGGAAGTCGGGGAGGAAGTTCGGGTCGATGGGGGCCATGACGGGTTCCCGAGTTAACGAATACGGGTACGAGGCTAGACCCGCGCGCCAAGTAAAGCCAGCGAATTATTGTGCAGGATAGGCCCTGATTTCAACAACACATCTCACCACAGGCTGTTGTTGAAATCGTGGTGCAAATCGTCGTCCGCTGTTGGGGGCGATCCTGACCTTACCTTTGTCCCAACTCTACATAGGGGGTGCGTCATCTTGCCATGTCTGTAGCCGTTGCGCTGCCATGGGTCGAGGACGAACATTTGCCGATACGCGAATTCGGGAACCCCGCCGTGCGCCAGATGAGCCTCTTCGATTGGACCCCGCCGCCCCCTGCCAGGGTCCGCCCGCCCCGCCGCGACGAGGCCGAGCGGAGCATGACGGCCGCGCTTCACGTCCGCCCGGACCCCGTGCGCGTCTACCGGCAGTCCGTCTCGCACGGCTACGAGAGCTGCCGCGGCCGCTGGTGGTGGATGTCCAAGAGCGACCTCGGCCGCATGATCGCCCAGGGGCGCGCGATCACCGTGGGGGAGCGCAGCGCCAAGGTCCGGCGCAACCTCTCGCCGGCGCAGGAGGAGGAGGTCGTCGCCGTGGCGCTGGAGCTCGGGGGCGTCCTCTACGCCGCCGAGGCCACCGGCATCCCCGAGAGCATGGTCAGGACGCTCCTGCGCGAGCGGGGGCCTCGACTACCCCAGGGCCACCAGGACCCGGGCCAACATCGAGGCCGCCCGCGCCCGCGTGGCCGCCTACCGCGCCCGGAGGGCAGCATGACCGATCTCACCGTAGACGACGTCCGCGCCCGGCTTTCGACGGCCATCCGGGAGGCCGGCGGGCAGAAGGCGTTCGCCCAGCAGGCCGGCGTCTCGGCCGCCTACGTCAACGACGTCATCAAGGGCCGACGGGCCGTCGGGGAGCGCGTTCTCGCGGCCCTCGACCTGCGGCGCATCGAGCGATTCGTCAGCCTCCGGAGGGACGCGTGAAGGCCCGCCGCACCCGGGAGGTCGGCGGCTCCATCGACCGCGACGTCTACATGACGCCCGCCCCCGAGGCCGTGGCCCGGCTCTTCGACCAGTACGGCGCGGAGGCCGCCGAGGAGCGCTGGCACTGGATCGACGTCCGGACGCTGGGCAACCTGGCCCGCACCGGCCGCGCCCGCCTTGGCATGCGGTCGCTCAACCCCGGTAAGAAGCGGACGACCTCGCCCGCCCAGGAGGCAGCGGCGGTCGAGGTCGCGTTCCTCGTGGGCAGCGGGCGGGCGGGCGAGCGCGCCGCCGGCATGGGGCTGGCGTCGCTCACGTACGTGCTCCAGGAGCGCGGCCTCGCCGACATGCCGAAGCTCCGGGGCGCCGCCCGGGGCGAGAACTCGCGCGACGGCCATCTCGCCAGCCGCGGCGACGCCGACGCGGCGGCCCGCATCGAGGCCAGGCTGGAGCATGAGCGGGACCTGTACGCCGTGATGCGGGCCGCCCTGGCACTGGTGCCCGAGCAGCCCGCCACAGGGCGCTACCGCCTCCCCGAGATCTCGCCGGAGCTCGCGGCCGCCCTCGCCGGGCACCCGCCGGACGCCGTCGACCGTGCCTTCCCCGGCCTCCTGCCCCGCGGGGTCGAGGAGCCGGTGGACGCCGAACGGGAGGCGGCCGCCCCTCCCGCCGAGAGCCCTGCCATCCCTGTCGCCCAGGAGTCCGCCATGTTGTCCCGTCGTCCCCGCCACTCCCGACTGCCCGACGAAGCCACGATCCGCCTCCAGTGGACCGAGACGCCCAACGTCTCCACTCTCGCGGAGCGGTGGGGCGTCTCGCGTTGCTACGTCTACGGCACGCTGAAGCGCCTCGGGCTCAGGCGTCCGGACGCCCCCGCGGTGCCCGCGCTCCCGGCCCCCGCGCCGGCGGCCGAGGTCACGAACGTGGTGGCCTTCACGCCGGCCCCGCACGCCGAGCCCGCCCCGGTCCCGGCGACCGTCGCCCCCCGCGCCACGGTGCAGTGGGACGTCGCCTTCCCGAACCGCCTCGGCCTCGATGACCTCGTCCTCGCCGTCGCCCTCTCGCAGAGGGCCGGCCTCGGGGCGGACGAGGCGATTCGTTTCGTGCGGGCGGACGCCGCCGCGGCCGGGAGGCAGGCATGAGCGAGCAGGAGACCCGCACCCGGGCCTGCCGGCTGGCGGAGGCCCTCTCGGGCGAGACCGACCCGGTGGCGGTCCGGGCCGCGCTCAAGGGGCTCACGCCCCTGGAGGCCAACCGCGTCGTCAGGGCGGCCGCCGCCCTGCGCGCACGCACCGTCACCGTACACTAGGGGGGAGCGTCATGGCATGGCATCGCTACCGGCGTGAGGCGCCCGACTACAGCCACCTCGCCGGGCGCACGCCCGAGCAGGTCTTCGCGGCGACATATGCTCGGCCGACGTTCGGCGACAGCCACGGCGAGTGGCCGGCTCGCGTGAACCGGCAACTCGTCAACCTGTTCGAGGGGCGCGACCGCCTGCACGTCAACGAGGCGGTCGCGGTCTACGGGGCGATGTTCGCAGAGCCTAGGCACACCCCGGCATTCACGGCGGACCGCGCCGCCAACACGCTCAATTGGGGCGTGCGCCTCGGCATCCTCACCGAGGCCGTGGAGCGCGGTCGCTACGTCTGGACGATGCCGGACCGGCAGCCCCGCTGGGAGACGGACAGCAAGGGTAAGGCCCGCCAGGTCCGCGGCCTGCCCGACGGCGAGCAGGCCGACCTCAACCGCAAGCGCGCGGCGGCCGCCAAGGCCAGGGCGACGATCCAGGAGCGCGAGGCGCTGGCGCGCGACGCGGCCATCGAGGCCCTGGTCAACGACATCATCATCCTCAACCCGGACGCGGTCGCGCCCGACGACGGCCTCTGGCGCGAGGCCCTGCCCAACGCGGGCCTGCCCCAGCCGCTCATCGCGATCCGGCCGATGGTCCTGGAGGCGCACCACGCCATGGAGCCCCGGAGGCAGAGGCGCTGGCACTCGCACCTCGCGGTCATCGCGGAGCGGGCGCGCTGGGAGGCGTACTACCGGCCGCCGCTCCCCATGCAGCCGGCGCCGGCGGAGGACGACGGGCTCTCGGCCGAGGACGCCGCCGCGCTGGAGGGGCTGTGACCGCATATGCGGACGACTGGTCCGGCGGCCTCGCTCGGACCCTGCACCTCCCGAACAACGCGGTCGCCGTCGAGGTCCTCGGCGCCGGCGAGGCGATCCGGGTTTGGCTCCGCGACGGGACGGCCTGCGTCCTGAGCGCGGCCGAGGTCAGCCCGCTGGCGGCTGGCGAGACCGCCCAGCACGCTATCCGGGAATCGATCTACCGCGCCTGCCTCGCCCGGCAGCGCGCCTCCGGAGCAGCATGATGACCGACCGCCTGACCCAGCGTCCTATCCCCCACGCCGAGGCCCGCGAGGCGATCTCCCGCCTGGTGGACGGCCACTTCCACACGCCCGACCGGGAGCATGGCAGGTTCGGCATCCCAGCCCGGCCGGATTACGACGACGACCTCGTGCTCATGGCGTACGTCGCCCAGCGCGAGGCGGCCGAGGCCCCCGCCGGCGGGGCGCCGTCCTACGACGCGGACCCCTTCGCCCGGCCGGCAGGCCGGAGGGCCGAGCCGGCCGTCGTCGCGGAGACCGCGGCCCTCCCGAACGGCATCCTCCGGATCGACCAGGCCGATCTCGGGCAGTCGCTCACCGTGGTCCTGCGCGACGGCAGCGAGATCGGCCTCGTCGCGCGCGAGGCCCTCAAGGGGCGCCGGGCCGGGGAGACGGCCGAGGCCTGCCTGAACCGGGCGGTCCGCGAGGCCGTGCTCGCGCACCAGCCTCGGGACCGGCCAGGGAACGCCGGTTAACCCTGCGTAGTGATCCAGCTGGACGACGGGCGCGCACTACGGGATTCTCGACCCATGCCGACGTACGAGATCATCCTGTCGACCGACATCTCCGAGGGCGCCATGGCGCGCGCCGAGGCCTGCGGGCCCGACGACCTCATGAGCCTGGAGGACGCCCGCTGGACCCCCGAGATCAAGGGGCCGTTCCTGCCCATGTTCTCCGCCTATCAGTTGCGGCGGGCGGTCGAGAGCCGGGCCCTGCGGGGGTTCCGGCCCGGCCACGGGATCTTCGTGACGCGGCGAGCTCTCAAGGAGTGGACCGAGACATGGCACGCCCCCGCAAGCCCGCGCGGCTCAAGCTCGACGTCGACCGCGGCGTCTGGGCCATCCACGACGGGGACTACAAGCGACGCACATCGCACGGCCCTGGCCATCGCGGCGAGGCTGAAAAGGAGCTCGCGCTCTACGTAATCGAGCGCGACCGCCAGGCGGAGGAGGAGGCCGTCATCACGCCCTCCGACGACGACCCGACGAACCAGGACCCCCGCCTCGTCTCCATCGCCACCTGCCTCGCCTTCTACGGCCAGGCGAAGGAGGGCACGTCCAACGCCTCCCTGACCGGGCACCACATCGCCAACCTCCTCCGCCACTGGGGCGGCAAGACCCTAGCGCAGGTGAAGGCGGCCTCGTGCCGGGCCTACGTCGAGGCCCGCTGCAAGGAGCGCTGGCGGCCGCCGGGCGCGAAGGGGAAGGGGAAGCTCACGAAGCCCACGACCGCCGGGCGCGAGCTTCAGACCCTCGGCGCCGCCATCGGGCACTGGCACCGCGAGTTCACCCTGCACGCCAAGCCTGTCGTGACCCTGCCGCCCGCGGGCAAGCCGCACGTCGACTGGCTCACCGAGTCCGAGTACGCCCGGCTCCTGCGCGTCGCCCAAGGCTGGCGCTGGGTCTCGTCGGACCTGGCGACCCGCGAGCCCGTCTGGGAGCGCGCCCGGGACACCGCCTTCGTAACGGCGTGGAAGGCCAAGGCCGGCGACGCCTACCACCACGACGACCACCTGGAGCGCTTCATCGAGATCGGCTTCTACTCGGGCACCCGGTCCGGCGCGATCCTCGGGCTCCGATGGAAGCGCGACCGCCTCGACGGATGGGTCGACTTCAACGGCGTCACCTTGTTCCGGGCCGGACCCGAGGCCCCGCCGAGCCGCAAGCGCCAGCCGCCATGCCGCATCCCGGACCGGCTCCTGCCCCGCCTCCTGGAATGGCGGAAGGCCGACCTGGCGAGCGGCCTCGCCCCCACGCACGTCGTCCACGAGCGGGGCGTGAGCATGGAGCGCGTCGACGGCGCCTTCGGCCGGGCGGCCGCGCTCGCCGGGTTGGACCGGCGCGAGATCGACGGCTCCTGGCGCGTCGGGAACGAGGACGAGGACGACGACCTCGGGATGCCGACGCCGCACATCCTCCGGCACACCCGGGCGACCCTGATGCTCCAGGCCGGCGTGCCCCCCGCACGAGGTCGGCGAGTACCTCGGCATGACCGTGAAGATGGTCCTGGAGACCTACGGCCACACCCATTCCGAGTACCAGAAGCGGGCCGCCGCGGCGTAACCGACCCGGGTTGGAAATGGGATGGAAACCCACTGTACGGGGGCTAGATGGGACTGCACGGCGCTGCACGGGAATGGATCGCAACGCATTGACCGGCCTCAGGAAAAGGTTGGTTTTGATGGGGGAGGGCGGTTCGGCCTGAGTACGTTGACATGGTAGGGGTCACAGGTTCGATCCCTGTCGCGCCCACCATCCCACCCCGATGGGATGATCGAGTAGACCAAGGCTCCGGAGACGGGGCCTTTTTCTTTGGCCGATCGACGTCCCCTAGATCGCGGGCCGGCGCGCTGAGAAAACCCGTTTCAAAAGAAAAGCCCCGCCGTTTCCGGCGGGGCTTTCTTGTCCGGCTTCCGATCCTGCGGGATCGGAGAGGCCCGATCAGGCGTGGGCGAGTGCTGCGTTCGGCACCGCCGCGTTGTTGGCGGCGTGGTGCTGCTTCAGCATCGGCCGCAGCACGGCGATGGCGAGTGCGGCTGCGATCAGGTCCATCGTCGCCACCGTGTAGAGCACCGTCGACCACGTGCCCGTCGCCTGCATGATCAGGTTCCCGACCGGCACGAACAGCGCGGCAAAGCCCTTGGCGCAGTAGAGGACGCCGTAGATCTTGCCGATATGCTTCGAACCGAAGGTGTCGGCGGCCGTGGCGCTGAACAGCGAGTACACTTCGCCCCAGGCCAGGAACACGATGCCCGACAGGATCACGAACGCCCAGGGGGTTCGAGCCGAAGTAGCCGAGCGCGACGATGCCGATGCCCTCCATCGCGAAGGCGATGAACATCGTCTTCTCACGGCCGATCCGGTCCGAGATGAAGCCGAAGAGCGGACGCGAGATGCCGTTCATGACGCGGTCCAGCATCAGGGCGAAGGGCAGCGCGGCCATGGCGAAGAAGTACAGGTTCACCTGGAAGTTCTTCACGCCGAGGTCGGTCGCGATGACACCGAGCTGCGCCACCGCCATCAGGCCGCCGGTGACCGTGCAGGTGAACATCAGCAGCATGACGTAGAAAACCGGCGTCCGCAGCGCTTCACCGAGGGTGTAGTCGCGGCGGCTCTGCAGCACCTTGGTCGAGAACTTGACCTCGTCCTTGGCCGGCGAACGCATGAAGATCGAGGCCAGGATGATGACGGTGCCCTGGATCAGGCCGAAGGTGAAGAACGCCTGGGCGTAGCTGCCGGCATCGATCATCTTGGCGATCGGGATGATCGTCAGGGCCGAGCCCGCGCCGTAGCCGCCCGCGGTGAGACCGACGGCGAGGCCGCGCTTGTCCGGGAACCACTTCAGGGCGTTGTTGATGCAGGTGGCGTAGACGCAGCCGACGCCGATGCCGCCGAGGACCGAGCCGATGTAGAAGCCGGTCAGCGAGGTGGCGTAGGAGTTCATCACCCAGGCTGCGCCGGTCATCAGGCCGCCGAACATCACGACACGGCTCGGACCGTACTTGTCGATGAAGTAACCCTCGATCGGTGTCAGCCAGGTCTGGACGACGACGAAGATCGTGAAGGCCACCTGGATCGCCGCGCGATCCCAGCCGAACGTCTTCTGAATTTCGGGGACGAACAGGGTCCAGGCGTACTGAATGTTGGCCGCGGCCACCATGCAGATGACGCCGAAGATGATTTGTAGCCAGCGGTTTGAAGACGGTACCGGCCGTTCCGGGGCAATGGACGACAATGCCATGAGCGTGCTCCCTCGTTCCTGCACAGACGTGAAGGCCTGTTGCGTAGGTTTGGCGTTTTGGGCTTGAGAAGTGGTCAGTGCAGGTTGTTGCGTTTCCTTGTCTGCCCAGGGGATCCGAGCGGCGATCTCGCCCCGGGCATTGGTATGCATTATTTGGTATACCAGCCATGCAGGCAAGCGAAATAATGCGCAATCTGACACGAAAGTGACGGATCGGAAGGATGAAAATCCGGAACTCAACCGGAAACGCGTTGGCCCGCCTACAAAAAACGCGGGTCGCTGAGCGTATGACAGCTGGGCGTTCGCGAATTTGCCGGTGATTCGCCGCCGGCAACCGCGCGGCCCCCGGCATGTCGGCCGAATCACGGCGGCGGAGAGGTTTCCGCTCGTCTTCTGGAAAGCTTCGCGCGTAGCCAAATCGCCCTGCAATTTACGCTGGCGCATGGGCGAATAGCCATATCGCGCGCGAGAGGCGCGTCCGACATCGAGCAACCTCGGGCGGGCGTCGTTCTTGCTAGAGGGCGCGGGCGGGGTGGGCCGAGCGCCCATTCCGCGCGAATCCACCTCGACAGGTCTCGCGATCCTTGCATCCTGTCCGGCGAGGCCAAGGAGCCAGTCGATGCCCTACCGCCACACCGTTGGCCCCCGCACCCACGTCTTCGCCGATCTGGCGACGCTGATGGCGAAGGCGACACCGGTGCGCTCCGGCGATTGTCTCGCGGGCATTGCCGCGGAATCGGCCGAAGAGAACATGGCCGCGCGCTGGTGCCTCGCCGAGGTGCCGCTCAGGGAGATCCTGGCTCGTCCGCTGATCCCCTATGACGAGGACGACGTCACCCGCCTGATCCTCGATGACCACGACGAGGCGGCGTTCGCCGAGATCGCCGCGCTGACGGTCGGGGATTTTCGCGAGTTTCTGCTGACCGCGTCCTCTGAGACGCTCGCGCGGATCGCGCCGGGCGTGACGCCGGAGATCGCCGCCGCGGTGTCCAAGATCATGCGCAACCAGGATCTGATCCTGGTCGCGAAGAAGTGCCGCGTGGTCACCCGCTTCCGCAACACGATCGGCCTGCCCGGCACGCTCGCGGTGCGGCTCCAGCCCAATCACCCGACCGACGACCCGGCGGGCGTCACCGCCTCGATCCTCGATGGGCTCTCCTACGGCTGCGGCGATGCGGTGATCGGCATCAACCCGGTCTCCGATTCGATCCAGACGATGGGCACCCTGCTGCGCCTGTTCGACGGCATCATCGGCCGGCTGGAGATCCCGACCCAGGCCTGCGTGCTCACCCACGTCACGACAACGCTCGACGCGATGAACCGGGGGCTGCCGGTCGATCTGGTGTTCCAGTCGATCGCCGGGACGCAGCGGGCCAATGCGAGCTTCGGCGTCACCCTGCCGATCCTGCAGGAGGCGCATGAGGCGGCGCTCGCGCTCAAGCGCGGCACGCTCGGCGACAACGTGATGTATTTCGAGACCGGCCAGGGTTCGGCCCTCTCGGCGGATGCGCATCACGGCATCGATCAGCAGACCCTGGAGGCGCGCGCCTATGCCGTCGCCCGCCGCTACCGGCCGCTTCTGGTCAACACCGTTGTCGGCTTCATCGGGCCGGAATACCTCTACAACGGCAAGGAGATCATCCGGGCCGGGCTGGAGGACCATTTCTGCGGCAAGCTGATGGGCGTGCCGCTGGGCGTCGACGTCTGCTACACCAACCACGCCGAGGCCGATCAGGACGACATGGACACGCTCCTGACCCTGCTCGGGGCGGCGGGCTGCACCTACGTGATGGGCATTCCCGGCGCCGACGACGTGATGCTGAACTACCAGTCCACCTCGTTCCACGATCAGCTCTACATCCGCGAGGTTTTGGGCCTGAGGCGCGCGCCGGAATTCGAGGAATGGCTTGCCCGCATCGGCCTCACCGACGCGGACGGCACGCTCCTGCCCGGCGGGGCCGAGGCCCGCCTGCTCACCGCCGCGCCGGAGCTGGCCGCATGAGCACCCAGACCGACACCCTCTGGCAGCGGCTGGCCCGTCTCACCCCCGCTCGGATCGGTCTCGGCCGCGCCGGCGCCGGCCTGCCGACCCGCGAGGTGCTGAAATTCGGCCTCGCCCACGCCCAGGCGCGCGATGCCGTGCATACGCCGATGGACGCCGCCGCGATCGCGCGCGCCATCGAGGCGCTGGGCCTGCCGACCGTGACCGTGACCTCCGGTGCGGAGGATCGCGCGACCTATCTGCGCCGCCCCGATTACGGGCGCCGCCTCTCGCCGGAGAGCCTCAAGGCTCTTTCCGATTCCGCCGCCGATTCCGCGGCCGGGCCCGTCGATCTCGCGATCGTGGTGGCGGACGGTCTCTCGGCGCGCGCGGTCCACGAGGGGGCCGCCGCGCTGCTCGCCGCCTTCAAGCCCCACGCGGAGGCGGCCGGCTGGCGCCTGGCTCCGGTGACCATCGCCACGCAGGCCCGGGTCGCGCTGGGGGACGCGGCCGGCGCAGCGCTGCGGGCTCGCGCGGTGGTCGTGGTGATCGGCGAGCGTCCCGGCCTGTCCTCGCCCGACAGCCTCGGCCTCTACGTCACCTTCGATCCGAAGCCCGGACGCTCCGATGCGGAACGAAACTGCATCTCGAACGTCCGGCCCGCCGGCCTGAGCTTCGAGCTTGCCGCGTTCAAGCTGAATTGGCTCCTGACCCAGGCCTTCTCCCGCGGGCTCACCGGCGTGAACCTCAAGGACGAGAGCGATCGGTTGCTTGAGGCCACCGCGCCTGATCCTGCCATCGGCGGATTCTGAGTGAATTCGCCGAAGCTTTGGGGGCGCCCCACGGACGGGTCGCCGGCTTTCCAAAAAAAGACGCGTGTCGGCACTGTCGAGGTTGCTGACGAAGCTTGAATTGCACGCGCCGAGGCCGCGGGAATTTGAGCTGAAAACAGCCCTCGTGCGGGACCGCGCGAGGGTGTGTGCGCGTTGATTTTGCGAAGTCTTCCCAAGGCCGGCGCAAGCTCGGCTGTTGCGGGCTCGACACACCGCGAAAGCAACCTGACTTTGCCTTGAGCTGTGCCTTTGAGCGCCGCAATCCCACCATAAACCGGGACGACTTCCGGGGTCGCGGTAAACGCTGTCGCTCCAACGCCTTACCGCAGAGTTTCGAGGACGTCGAAGGACGTTTTTCCGCACTGGACCGTAACGGGCCGCGCGGATCTCGGGGGCGTAACGGGACCGGGGCACGAGATCAGCGATGGACGCGCGTCAGACCGACAAGTCGAAGCTGCCGAGCCGGCACGTGACGGAGGGGCCCGAGCGGGCGCCCCACCGCTCGTACCTCTACGCCATGGGCCTGACGACCGAGCAGATCCACCAGCCGCTGGTCGGCGTCGCCTCGTGCTGGAACGAGGCCGCGCCCTGCAACATCTCGCTGATGCGCCAGGCCCAGGCCGTGAAGAAGGGTGTCGCCGCCGCCAAGGGCACTCCGCGCGAGTTCTGCACCATCACCGTCACCGACGGCATCGCCATGGGCCATGGCGGTATGCGCGCCTCGCTGCCTTCCCGCGAGGTCATCGCCGATTCGGTCGAGCTGACGATCCGCGGCCATTCCTACGACGCCCTCGTGGGGCTGGCCGGCTGCGACAAGTCCCTGCCCGGCATGATGATGGCCATGGTGCGCCTCAACGTGCCGTCGATCTTCATTTATGGCGGCTCGATCCTGCCGGGCTCCTTCCGCGGCCGGCCGGTCACGGTGCAGGATCTGTTCGAGGCGGTGGGCAAGGTCGCCGTCGGCGACATGAGCCTCGATGACCTCGACGAGCTGGAGCGGGTCGCCTGCCCCTCAGCCGGCGCCTGCGGCGCGCAGTTCACCGCCAACACCATGGCCACCGTCTCCGAGGCGATCGGCCTCGCGCTGCCCTACTCGGCCGGCGCGCCTGCTCCTTACGAGATCCGCGACCAATTCTGCGCCGCCGCCGGCGAGAAGGTGATGGAGCTGATCGCCAAGAACATCCGCCCGCGCGACATCGTCACCCGCAAGGCGCTGGAGAACGCCGCCGCGACGGTCGCGGCCTCGGGCGGCTCGACCAACGCGGCCCTGCATCTACCGGCGATCGCGCATGAATGCGGCATCGAGTTCACCCTGTTCGACGTCGCCGAAATCTTCCGCAAGACCCCCTACATCGCCGACCTGAAGCCCGGTGGGCGCTACGTGGCCAAGGACATGTTCGAGGTCGGCGGCATCCCGCTGCTGATGAAGACGCTGCTCGACCACGGCTACCTGCACGGCGACTGCCTCACCGTCACCGGCCGCACCATCGCCGAGAACCTCGCCAAGGTCGCCTGGAACCCGGATCAGGACGTCGTGCGCCCGGCCGACAAGCCCATCACCGTCACCGGCGGCGTGGTGGGCCTTCGCGGCAATCTCGCCCCCGAGGGCGCGATCGTGAAGGTCGCCGGCATGCCGCCCGAGGCCCAGGTCTTCACCGGCCCGGCCCGCGTCTTCGACGGCGAGGAAGCCTGTTTCGAGGCGGTGCAGAACCGCACCTACAAGCCCGGCGACGTTCTGGTCATCCGTTACGAGGGCCCGAAGGGAGGCCCCGGCATGCGCGAGATGCTCTCGACCACCGCCGCCCTCTACGGCCAGGGCATGGGCGACAAGGTGGCCCTCATCACCGACGGGCGCTTCTCCGGCGCGACCCGCGGCTTCTGCGTCGGCCATGTCGGCCCCGAGGCTGCCATCGGCGGGCCGATCGGCCTGCTGCGCGACGGCGACATCATCACCCTCGACGCGATCAAGGGCACGCTCGACGTGGCGCTCTCCGACGAGGAACTGGCCCAACGTCGCAGCGAATGGGCGCCGCGGGGCAATGCCGCGACCTCCGGCTACCTCTGGAAATACGCGCAGTCCGTCGGGCCTGCAGTGAACGGGGCCGTGACGCATCCGGGCGGCGCGGGGGAGACGAACGTCTATGCCGACATCTAGGACTGCCCCTTTCCGGCCCATGTGGCCGGCCGGGGCCGATCCGAGTCGGTTCCGGGCGGGGCTTCTCGCCGGCTTCCTCGGCTTTGCGCTGATGCTCACGGCTGTCGATCCCGGCACGGCGCTCGACGCGACCGCGCGCACGCCGGTCCCCGAGAAGGGATACCGTTCGGGCCGCGACGCCCTGCGCTCGGGCGTGCGCGACTACAACGCGGGCGACAAGCAGGGCGCCGTGCGGGCGCTGGAATACGCCGCCGACCAGGGCCAGACCCTGGCGCTTTGGAAGCTCGGCCGCATGTACGCGGACGGCGACGGCGTGCCCCACGACGATCTGAAGGCGTTCGAGTACTTTTCGCGCATCGCCGACGACAACACCGACGATTCGCCCGACACCCCGAATTCAGGTGTGGTGGCGAGCGCCTTCAACGCGCTCGGCACCTACTTCCTCGAAGGGATCAAGGGCACTTACGTGCGCCCGAGCCCCGAGCGCGCCTACGACATGTTCAACTACGCGGCGTCGTATTTCGGCGACCCCAACGCGCAGTACAACCTCGCCCGGCTCTATCTCGACGGCACCGGCGTCGAGCAGGATCCGCGCAAGGCCGCGCGCTGGTTCAACCTCGCGGCCGAGAAGGGCCACCGCCCGGCCCAGGCGCTGCTCGGCGACATGCTCGTCAACGGCACCGGCGTTCAGCGCCAGCCGGTGAAGGGGCTGACCTGGCTCGCCATCGCCCGCGGCGGGGCGCAGGGCGCGGCGGACACCTGGATCGTCAATCTCTACGACAAGGCCTGGGCCTCGGCCAACGAGGCCGACCGGGCGGATGCGATGGCCCAGGCGCAGTCGCTGTCGACGGGCTCGACCCGCCGGCGGCGATAACCCTCCTCTCCTGCGGGAGGGCTCAGAGCGTTTACCCGTCGCTCAGCTCCACCGTCACCGGCACGTGGTCCGAGGGCTTCTCCAGCCCGCGCAGGTGGCGCTGCACCGAGGCCGAGACGAGGCGGTCGGCGGCCTGGGGCGAGAGCAGCAGGTGGTCGATGCGGATGCCTTGGTTCCGCGGCCAGCAGCCGGCCTGATAGTCCCAGAAGGTGTAGAGCCCCGCGCTCGGCTCGCAGGCCCGCAGACCATCCGTAAAGCCTTCCGCCAGCAAAGCGCGGAAGGCGCGGCGGGTCTCGGGCAGGAACAGCGCGTCCTGTGTCCAGACGGTGGGGTCGGCGGCGTCCTCGGGCTCGGGGATGACGTTGAAGTCGCCCGCCAGCACCAGCGCTTCCTCGGTCGTCATCAGCGCGCGGGCATGGGACCGCAGGCGGGCCATGAAGGCGAGCTTGTAGCTGTATTTCGGGCCCGGGGCCGGATTGCCGTTCGGCAGGTAGATCGAGGCGACCCGCACCGGCGCCACGCCCTCGCCATGCACCAGCGCCTCGATGTAGCGCGCCTGCTCGTCCTCGGCGTCGCCCGGTAGGCCGCGCAGCAGTTGCGTGTACTGGAGCGGTGCGCGCACCAGCAGGGCGACGCCGTTATAGGCCTTCTGCCCCAGCGTCTCGACCGCGTAGCCCGCCGCCTCGATCTCCTCGCGGGGGAAGGACGCGTCCTGGCATTTCAGCTCCTGCAGGCAGACCACGTCGGGCTTGGCCTCGTCGAGGAAGCCCAGCAGGTGGCCGACCCGCTGCTTGATCGAATTGACGTTCCAGGTGGTGATCCGCATGGGGCGTGGGGAGGCTCGGCCGGAGGGGCTCTCGTCATCGGGCCTTCGCGCGGCCCTGGCAAGGCGGGGGC
This sequence comes from Methylorubrum extorquens, assembly GCA_900234795.1. Taxonomy (NCBI): domain Bacteria; kingdom Pseudomonadati; phylum Pseudomonadota; class Alphaproteobacteria; order Hyphomicrobiales; family Methylobacteriaceae; genus Methylorubrum; species Methylorubrum extorquens. The sequence goes on along the minus strand of LT962688.1, from coordinate 3,725,116 downwards.
CGCCTGTCGGGTGCGAAGAGCGCCCCGTGGAGCGGAAGCCTGAGGCCGCGGATGCGGCCGCAGGCGTTTGAGGCTGAGGAATGCCCCCATGGACGCGTCGTGGTTCGAGCCGGTGCGGGCCTATTGCGAGCGCGGCGACGCCGGCTTCTGGGCCGAGCCGATCAATGCCCTGACGAACGCGGCCTTCCTGATCGCGGCCGGGCTCGCGGCGCGCCGCGCCCGCGGCGACGGGCCGGTCCTGGCTCTGGCCGGCGTGACCTTCGTGGTCGGGATCGGCTCGTTCCTGTTCCACACCCTGGCGAACCGCTGGTCGATGCTGGCCGACGTGATCCCGATCGCCGTCTTCATCTACGGCTACTTCGCCCTCGCCATGGCCCGCTTTTTCGGCCTCCGCCCAGCGGCGGCAACCGCCCTCACGCTGGCCTTCGCCGCCCTCAGCTTCGGCCTGACGCCGGCCCTCGACGCGTTGACCGGACGTTCGGTCTCCGGCCTCACCAACGGCTCGGTCGATTACGCCCCGGCGATCCTGGCACTTCTCGGCGTCGGCCTCGCCCTCCTGAGGCGGGCGCCCGGCACGGCCCGTTCGGTGCTCGCGACCGCCGGGATCTTCCTCGTGTCGCTGACCTTCCGCACGGTCGATGTGGCGAGTTGTGCCCGCCTGCCGCTCGGCACGCATTTCCTCTGGCACGTCCTCAATGCGGTGGTGCTCTACCGCCTGCTGATCGCAGCCACCCGGTTCAGGCTCTGAGGCCCGCGTTTCGGGATCGCACAGGGATCATCCCTTCACCAGGGCTCTGCCCTGGACCCGCGAAAGGACCCGTCCTTTCGAAACCTTGGTTTCAGCCGCCGATGCCGCGGGCCTTCAGGCTGTCGCCGATCTCCTCCAGCGTGGCCGGGTCCTCGATGGTCGGGGGCATCGCGTAATCCTCGCCGTCGGCGATGCGCTTCATCGTGCCGCGCAGGATCTTGCCCGAGCGCGTCTTCGGCAGGCGTCCCACGGTGAGCGCCAGCTTGAAGGCGGCCACGGGGCCGATCTCCTCGCGCACCCGGGCGACGAGCTCGCGCTCGACGGTCTCGGGATCCTTGGCGACGCCCGCCTTCAGCACCACGAAGCCGCAGGGTGCCTCTCCTTTCAGCGCGTCGCGGATGCCGATCACCGCGCATTCGGCGACATCTGGGTGCGACGCGAGCACGGCTTCCATGCCGCCGGTGGAGAGGCGGTGGCCGGCCACGTTGATGATGTCGTCGGTCCGCCCCAGCACCGTGACGTAGCCGTCCTCATCCACCACGCCCGCATCCGAGGTGTCGTAGAAGCCGGGGAAGGTGGCGAGATAGCTCTGGCGGAAACGCTCGTCCGAGCCCCACAGGGTCGGCAGGCAGCCCGGCGGCAGCGGCAGCTTGAGGGCGATGGTGCCCATCGTGCCGGGGGGAACCGGCTTGCCCGATTCGTCGAGCACGTGGAGGTCGTAGCCCGGCATCGGCTTGGCGGTGGAGCCATACTTCACCGGCAGCCGCTCCAGCCCGATCGGATTGCCGGCGATCGCCCAGCCGGTCTCGGTCTGCCACCAATGGTCGATCACCGGCCGCTCCAGCGCCCGCTCGGCCCAGGCGACCGAATCCGGATCGGCCCGCTCGCCGGCCAGGAACAGGGCACGGAACCGCGAGAGGTCGTAGCCCGCGATCTTCTCCGCCCGCGGGTCTTCCTTCTTGATCGCACGCAGGGCCGTGGGCGCCGTGAACACCGTCGCGGCGCCGTGCTCGGCGGCGACCCGCCAGAAGGCGCCGGCATCCGGCGTGCCGACGGGCTTGCCCTCGTAGAGCACCGTGGTGCAGCCGTGCAGCAGCGGCGCGTAGACGATGTAGGAGTGGCCCACCACCCAGCCGATATCGGAGGCGCAGAAATAGACCTCCCCGGGTGCGACGCCGTAGAGATTCGCCATCGACCACGCCAACGCGACGCAGTAGCCGCCGCTGTCGCGCACCACGCCCTTGGGCCGCCCGGTCGTGCCGGAGGTGTAGAGGATGTAGAGTGGGTCGGTCGCCGCGACCGGCACCGGCTCGGCCCGCCGTCCGGCCCGGCGCGCCCGCGCGACGGTCTCCGCCCAATCCCGGTCGCGCCCCTCGACGAGGCCGGCCTCGCCTTGCGGGCGCTGCAGGATCAGGCAGGCGTCGGGCTTGTGGGTCGAGCGGGCAATCGCCGCATCGAGCAGCGGCTTGTAGGCGACGACGCGGGCCGGCTCGATGCCGCAGGAGGCGGCTAGAACCACCTTGGGCGCGGCATCCTCGATGCGGGCGGCGAGTTCGTTGGCGGCAAACCCGCCGAACACCACGGAGTGGATCGCCCCGATTCGGGCGCAGGCCAGCATCCCGAACAGGGCCTCGGGCACCATCGGCATGTAGATCACCACCCGGTCGCCCTTGGTCACGCCGAGATCGGTGAGGATGCCGGCGAGCACCGCCACCTCGTCGCGCAATTCGCCGTAGGTGATGCGGCGCTTGGTGCCGGTGACGGGCGAATCATGGATGATCGCGGCTTGGTCCGCGCGCCCGCCCTCCGCGTGCCGATCGACGGCGTTGCGGCAGACATTGAGTCGGGCGTCCGGAAACCAGCGGCCATAGACGCCCTGCTCGGCATCGAAGGCGCGGGTGGGGGCGGCGTCCCAATCGATCGCCGCCGCGGCCTTCAGCCAGAAGCCGTTCCGGTCCGCGAGCGAGGCGGCGTGGACGGCAGCATAGGCGCCCTCGGGGGCGGTGGGCGTGGCGGCGGACATCGGCGTTTCCCTCGCGCGGCCTGTTGATCGGCCTGTTCGAGGGCGATGATAGCGCGGTTTCGACCGCTGCGCGCCCAACTCCGCTGTCTTGAAGTGCGCGGCCTCAAAGCAGAACCGCCGCGCTGGTTGTCCCACGCGGCGGTGACGGTTTTGTCCGAGGCGAGAGAAGAAGCGGAGCCGGCGCCGCCTCCCGGGGCGAAGCCGGCCGGGGTATCGCTAGTGGAGGGTTTCCCCGCGCAGGCGCTCGATTTCGTCCTTGAGGTGCAGTTTCTTACGCTTGAGTTCGGCGATGCGCAGGTCGTCGCTGGCGAGGGACTGCATCGCGTAGTGAAGCTCGCGCTCGAGGGCTTCGTGCTTGGCGGCGAGCTGGCTCAAATGCGTCTGCAAGGACATGAGGTGTCGCTCCTGTCACAGTTTCCGACGGGGGTAGATTGGCACAGGATGGAGCACGTGTCGAAGCCATTCGGCGGCAAAGTGGATGGATCGGTAACAGGGCAATTTCAAATCTTCTGGAGCGGGACGGCGCACTGACCTTGGCCGTTGCAAGCTCCGACAAGACGGGAGAACCGGATGTCCCGCCTTGCTCCGGCCGGGAGCTTGGCGCATGGTCGCGCCCGGTCAAGGCCGGTGGTGTGTTTCAAGCGATGATGGCGGACGAGATTGCCAACGACGCGGTCGCGGATCCGGCCGGCGAGCTGACGCGGTTGCGCGAAGAGCACCGGGATCTCGACGAGGCGATCGAGGCGCTGAAGGTCAGCGTCGCCGTCGATCAGCTTCAGTTGCAGAGACTCAAGAAGCGCAAGCTCGTCCTGCGCGACCGGATCACCCATCTGGAAGACCAGATCACGCCGGATATCATCGCTTAGAGCCGTATCCGCCCTGATGGCATCAGGGCGGCGTCTCTAGCCCCCTGTTTTGGCGCGCATTCTTTCAACGAACCGGGGACCACTTCGTCGGCATGCGCTTGAGCACACCGGCATTGTCCGAAAGCCGCTGGCCGCTTTTCGGCACGATGCTCGCGCGGCAACGCCGGGAAGGTACGGCCTCCCCGGCGAAGCGATTGTCGATCGGCGACCGAATGACTTGGTCAGACTACTTGGCGAGATAGGCCGAGACGCTCGACACCCGGGTTCCGACGAGCCGGACCGCCTTGCGCAGACGTTCGTCGGAGACCTGAAGCAGATCGGCCCAGTGCTTGCGGGTGGTACTGTCGTGAATGTCGATATGGGTTGCCGTGCGGGCGCGCGTGTTCTGGTCCGCGGAGGACATTTGAGAGCTCGCTGAGGTAAGGGGCCCGGCCGCTCGATGGCCGTTTCCAGCTCAACGCGGTCGGTCGATTTCGGCTCCGCCCGGTTCGGCGAGAATCGGGGGATTTTCACAGGGCGTCGCCGGTGCCTCCGCCCGGCCTCGATGCTGCGCCAGGGGCGAGGCTTGCGCCTTATGGCCGGCCCGTGGTGCAGCCGCATTTTAAGTGTTTGCAGGGTCTCGCCTTGCCGGGGTACGGGCCCCCCTGTTATTCGGCCTTTTCGCGGGCCGACGGGCCCGCTTCCTCGTAGTGGGCCAGACGACGATGCTGGGATCGCCCCCGGTCGCGATCATCATGGGAAGCCAGTCGGACTGGGCGACCATGCGCAACGCCGCCGAAACGCTGGACGCGCTCGGCGTGGCCTACGATGCCCGCATCGTCTCGGCCCACCGCACCCCGGACCGCCTCGTCTCCTTCGCCAAGGGCGCGCGGGAAGCCGGCTTCAAGGTGGTGATCGCCGGGGCGGGCGGGGCCGCGCATCTGCCGGGCATGACGGCGGCGATGACGTCGCTGCCGGTCTTCGGCGTTCCGGTCGAGTCGAAGGCGCTCTCGGGCCAGGACAGCCTGCTCTCCATCGTCCAGATGCCCGCCGGCATTCCCGTGGGCACGCTGGCGATCGGCCGGGCCGGGGCCGTCAACGCCGCCCTGCTCGCCGCCGCCGTGCTGGCGCTCACCGATGCCGGGCTCGCCGAGCGGCTCGATGCGTGGCGCGACCGCCAGACCGCCTCCGTCGCCGAACGGCCGGACCCCTCTCAAGCCTGACAACGACACGAAGCGCCATGGCCTCTCCCACCTCCTCGCTGCAGATCCGGCCCGGCGGCACCCTCGGCATCGTCGGCGGCGGCCAGCTCGGCCGCATGATCGCGCTCGCGGCGGCCAATTACGGCCTCAAGGTGCACATCTACGCCCCCGACGCCGACAGCCCGGCCTTCGACGTGGCCCATGCCCACACGCTGGCGCCCTACGACGACGCGGCGGCGCTGGCCGCCTTCGCCGATGCCTGCGACGTGGTCACCTACGAGTTCGAGAACATCCCCCACGCCACCGCCGCGGTGCTCGCCGAGCACGCGACCCTGCGCCCGAGCGCGACGGCGCTGCTCACGACGCAGGATCGCCTGTCCGAGAAGGACTTCGTGACCTCGCTCGGCATTCCGACCGCGCCCTACCGGGCCGTCGATACGGTCGAGGATCTCGTGCGGGCCCTGGAGGCGCTCGGCCGTCCCGCCGTGCTGAAGACCCGGCGCTTCGGCTACGACGGCAAGGGCCAGCGGATGATCCGCGAGGGCGACGACCCGGCTGCCCTCCTCGCCGAGTTCAAGGGCGCGCCCTGTATCCTCGAAGGGTTCGTGCCGTTCGAGCGCGAAATCTCGGTGGTCGCCGCCCGCGGACCGGACGGGACGTTCGCGGCCTACGACCCCTGCGCCAACGAGCACCGCGACCACATCCTCGCGCTCACCCGCGTCCCCGCTCCCGGCCTGACCCGGACGACGGGTGACGCGGCGGTCGCCATCGCCCGCGCCATCGCCGAGGCGCTGGACTATGTCGGCGTGCTTGCAGTCGAGATGTTCGAGATCGCCGGGTCCGAGGGGGCCGCCCGCCTCGTCGTCAACGAGATCGCGCCCCGCGTGCACAATTCCGGGCACTGGACCATCGAGGGCGCGCTGACCTCGCAATTCGCGCAAACCGTGCGCGCGGTCTGCGGCTGGCCGCTCGGCGACACCGCCCGCACCGGCGGCATGGCGGTGGAGATGGAGAACCTCATCGGCGCCGAGGCCGATGCCTGGGCAGACCTGCTCGCGGAGCCGGGCGCCCATCTCCACCTCTACGGCAAGGCCGAGGCCCGTCCCGGCCGCAAGATGGGGCACGTCACCCGGCTCAAGCCGCTCGACTAAAGCTTGACCATTCAATCTGTCGCCTCTCGGCAACAGCGAACTACAGTCGAGCCCGGTTCGAAGCGATCGGCGAAAGCGTGAGGACACGGGCCACACCTTCGCCACATCCCGAGGTTTCAGCGGAGGGTACGGGGCGTCCGCGGAAGCATCGTGCGTGTTTGTCCGGTCTCAGGCCGGAGGGGCCCGCCGGATCTTCCCGGATTCGTTTCGCAAAACCTTCGCTCCACGGCTCGGCCCGCGCGGGCGCTGTCGGCGATGCGGATGTTTTGCGAGGCACTTTAAGCGCCCATTCACCGTGTTGCGGCAGCGTGCGCGCGACGGGATGATCCGGGCCTCAAGGGGCCGCCGCGGAGATCCGGGCAAGCGGGCGCGGGGGAGAACGGGACAATGATCGCGATGACGCTGGACGGACGCAAGGCGAGGCTGGTCGGTGCCCTCGCGCTGACGGCCGCGGCGCTGGCCGGCTGCGAGACCTATGGCAGCGCGACGGCTCCGCGCCAATTCGCGGTGCTGGAGACCGACACGACGGGCGCCACCAACGTCAACATCGCCTCGCTCAGCGATGTGATTTCGCGCAACCCCTCGGATGCCGGCGCCTACAACACCCGCGGCGCGGCCTATGCCCGCGCGGGTCAGTTCGGCGAGGCGATCACCGACTTCTCGAAGGCGATCCAGCTCGATCCGAACTCGGCCTCGGCCTACAACAACCGGGCGCTGGCCTACCGCCAGACCGGCCGCGCCGATGCGGCGATGCAGGACTTCTCGAAGGCGATCGCCAACGATCCGAATTTTTCCGCCGCCTATATCGGCCGGGCGAACCTCGAGCGCGCCCAGGGTGACCTCGACGGGGCGCTGAACGACCTCAACGTCGCGATCCGCCTCGCGCCGGAATCGGCCGAGGCCTACCACGCCCGCGGCCTCGTGCGGCAGAAGCAGAATCACAACCCTGAGGCGATCGGCGACTTCGCTGCGGCCATCGACCGCAACCCCTTCGTCGCCGCCCCCTACGCCGCTCGCGGCCAGAGCCTGATCTCGCTGGGCCAGTACGACAAGGCGATCGAGGATTTCAACGCGGCGCTGAACGTGAACGCGAAGGACGCCGGATCCTGGGCCTATCGCGGGCTGGCCTACGAGAAGACGAACCGCCGCAAAGAGGCGAACGAGAGCTATCAGCAGGCCGCGCGCCTCGATCCCAACAACGCCGTGGCCAAGCAGGGCGTCGGCCGCATGCAGGGCGGCCTGTTCTAGGGCACTTTCCCATCTTGCAGGGGCCGCGGGTTCGTCGAAATCTGCGTGTCCCATCAACGGCTCGGAGCAGCCGGCCGATCGGTGCTCGGCGGCCCCTCAAGCGTTAGGCGAAATCCGTCAGAACCCGCTCGATCCACCGCGCCCGGGCGCCCATTCCAGCCGCCTTCTCACGGGCGGCTGCCGAAATGGCGACGCGAGGGGAAGCGCTCTCGCGCGTGCCGATGGGCGCGTCTCGCGAACCGGATGACCCTCCGCCGAGTTAGGGCTGGGAACCGGCGCAACCTCCTTACGGTTGTGGGCAACTTGAAATCTGTGGGCGGGGCTCTCCGAAACGGATTTCGCGGTTTATACTTCCGTATCGAACGCGATCTTGAGCGTATCGAGAGAGCGTGGAGGGAGCGGCCGATGCCGGACGGTACCGAACTGTTCAACGGAAGGCATGTCCTCGTCGTCGAGGACGAATATTTTATCGCTGAAGACATACGGCGTGCGTTCGAAGAGCGGGGCGCGCAAGTGGTCGGCCCCGTGGGGAATGTCGATGACGCTCTGGCGATGATCGAGACATGCCCGCGCATCGACGGCGCGGTGCTCGACATCAACCTGCGTGAGGTTATGGTCTTTCCGGTTGCCGACGCGCTCAGGGCGCGCGGCGTCCCCTTCGTCTTCGCCACCGGCTACGAGGAGAATGCCGTCCCGTCGCGTCTGCGGGACGCGATTCATTGCGAGAAACCGATCGATCCGGCGCGTCTGGCCAAGGCGCTGTTCGGTCCAGCCGTCGTCGGCTGAGCGGGAGCCGAGCAGGGGTCGGCTCCGGCCCCGCTTCGGTCCCGGCCAATCCCCCGTTCGCGACCGCGAATCAGCCCGGCGCGCTCTCCAGCCGGCGGTGTTCGCAGGCGATGCGGCGGACGGTGCCGGTGTTTGAGCGGTAGACCACCGTCTCCGTCTCGATCAGGCCGGGGCTGAACCGCACGCCCGCAAGCAGGGCCCCCGTGGTCACCCCGGTGGCCGCGACGATGACGTCGCCCCGGGCCATATCGTGCATGTCGTATTTCCGGTTCGGGTCGGTGATGCCCATCTTGACCGCTCGTGCCCGCTTGTCGGCGGAATCGAGGATGAGCCGACCCTGCATCTGGCCGCCGATGCAGCGGAGCGCGCTGGCGGCGATCACGCCCTCCGGCGCGGCGCCGGTGCCCATGTAGATATCGACGCCGGTCTCGTCGGGCTTGGTGCAGTGGATGATCGCGGCGATGTCGCCATCCGAGATCAGGCGGATGCTGGCGCCGGTGTCGCGCACGGCGGCGATCAGGTCCATGTGGCGCGGCCGGTCGAGGATGATCGCGGTGATGCCGGAGGTCTCCACGCCCTTGGCGCGGGCGAGCGAGGCGATGTTCCGGGCCGGGCTCCAGTCGAGATCGACCGTGCCGAGTGGGTAGCCGGGGCCGATGGCGATCTTCTGCATGTAGACGTCGGGGGCGGCGAGCAGCGAGCCGCGCTCGGCCAGGGCCATCACGGCGATGGCGCCCGGCATGTCCTTGGCGCAGAGCGTCGTGCCCTCCAGCGGATCGACCGCGATGTCTACAGACGGGCCGTTGCCGGTGCCGACGGCCTCACCGATGAACAGCATCGGCGCCTCGTCGCGCTCGCCCTCGCCGATCACCACGCGGCCCTCGATCGGCAGCAGCATCAGCTCGGCGCGCATCGCATCGACGGCGGCTTGGTCGGCCTCCTTCTCGCGGCCGTGGCCCCGCAGCCGGGCCGCGGCGATGGCCGCCGCCTCGGTCACCCGCACCAGTTCGAGGGTCAGGCCCCGCGCCGTGGGATCGCTGAAGATCCCGGAATTGGCCGCCGACATCGCCCTACGTTCCTTGTTCCCCGGCGCATCGTCCCGGATCTCGGATCCGCAGCGATGCGCTCATCTCTTGTCGTAGCATCGTCCCGAAAGCCGGTGGCCACCTTTCGGGACGATGCTCTCGGCTCGCCCGGTTCCGGCCGGTGTCGATCCGCGCACACCGTCCCGTCTCCGCACGGGATGGCGGTTTCGGCGGGATCGCGTCGGAAAACGGCGGCGGGTGCCTCGGCTTTCGTGCCTATTCGCGTTCGATCCGGATCAATTGCGGTGCCTCGGCGAGCAGGCCATCGCGGTCGATGGCGGCCAGCGCCTCGCGGACATTGCCCTCGGTCGCGGCGTAGGTGATCAGCACCAGCGGCACCGGCTGGCCGGAGAGGCCCTGCGGATCGCTGGAGGCGGCCTTGGCGGAGCGGCGCTGGACGATGCTCTCGATCGAGATGTTGGCCTCCGCCATCCGGGTGGCGACGCCGGCCGCGACGCCGGTGCGGTCGTGCACGGTCAGCCGGATGTAGTAGCCGCCCTCGTGGCGCTGCATCTCGACCCGGCGCGGCGGCGCAAGGCCCGCGATCGGCTGGCCGAAGGTCGGGCGCACGAGGCCGAGCGCCACATCGGTGATGTCGGCGACGACCGCGGAGGCCGTGGCCGCACCGCCCGCGCCGGGGCCGATCAGGGTCAGCTCGCCGACCGCGTCGGCATCGACGGTGACGGCGTTGGTGACGCCCATCACCTGGGCGATGGCCGAAGCTTTGGCCACCATGGTCGGGTGGACCCGCTGCTCGATCCCCGCCTCCGTCGCCTGCGCGACGCCGAGCAGCTTGATGCGGTAGCCGAGTTCGTCGGCCATGGTGAGGTCGAGGGGCTGGATCGCCGAGATCCCCTCGACCGAGACGCCCTCGGCGTCGATCTCTACGCCGAAGGCGAGGCTGGTGAGGATGGCGAGCTTGTGGGCGGTGTCGAAACCCTCGACGTCGAAGGTCGGGTCGGCCTCGGCGTAGCCGAGCGCCTGCGCGTCCTTGAGGCAGGCCTCGAAGGTCAGCCCCTCCGCCTCCATACGGCTGAGGATGTAGTTGCAGGTGCCGTTGAGGATTCCGTAGACGCGGGAGATCGCGTTGCCGGAAAGCCCCTCGCGGATCGCCTTGATGACCGGAATGCCGCCCGCCACCGACGCCTCGTAGGCGAGCGCGACGCCGTTCGCTTCGGCCAAACGGGCGAGCGCCGCGCCGTGATGGGCGAGCAGCGCCTTGTTGGCGGTCACGACATGTTTGCCGGCACCGAGCGCCGCCTCGACCGCGGCCTTGGCCGGCCCTTCCGAGCCGCCGACGAGTTCGACGAACACGTCGATCTCGGGCGAGCGCGCGAGCGCCACCGGCTCGTCGAACCAGTGCAGGCCCGACAGATCGACGCCGCGGTCGCGGCTCCGGTCACGGGCGGAGACGGCGGTGACGGTGATCGTGCGGCCGGTCGCGGCGGTGAGCGCCTCGGCACGACGGGCGACCATGTGCAGGACGGAGGCACCGACCGTGCCGAGCCCCGCAATGCCGAGGCGAAGGGTCTGCGTCATGGAAGTTCGCACCGTAATCGACGTTGGCACCGGACCTGTTCCGGATCGCCGCCCGACGGCCGCTTCTCGCTCGAAGGATCGCCTGGGCGGCGGTCCGGCGAGGGCGCGGAAGACGTCTGGGACGGCGCGCACTTCTGCAACGATTTGGGGCCGGTACGCAAGGAAACGGGACGGGAAGGGTGCGGCAGGCACCCATGCGAGGGGCGAGGCCAAGGGCGCCGCGCGGGTTCCGGCTTGCCGAAGATTGGCCTCAAACCGGGGCTCTTCTCCTGGCTCGGTAGCGCCACGCTTGAGCCACAGGCTCCGGCCGCGCTGCCGGCAGCAACGCGATGGCGCCGCTGGGCGCGAATCTGAGGAGTTTCGACGATGAGGGGCATCCTTCTCGGGGGCGTGGTGGCGAGCGCCCTGGCGCTCGGCACGGCGCCCGCCGCCCAGGCACGGGACGGCATCGGTCCGGGTGGTGCTGCGGCGCTCGGCGTGCTCGGCGGCCTTGCCGTCGGTGGCGCGATCGCAGCGGCCAACGATCCCTATTACCCCGGCAAGCCGGTCTACCGGGCGCCCCCGCGGCCGGTCTATGTCGAGGGCCCGATCTGTCACTTCGAGCGCCGCGAGACCATCGACCCCTACGGCGACATCTACATCCGGCGCGTGCGCGTCTGCGAGTGATACGGTTTCTCTCCTCTCCCTCGCGGGGAGGAGAGGATTTCAGCGCAGTTGCAGGCTGTCCACCACCTGACGGAACAGGGGCAGCATCTGCCCGCGCTGGTCAGCGCGGGTGACGCCCACGGCGCGGATGTAGCCGTCCGGGTTGAAGCGGATCGTCTGCGAGACCACCACCGGCTGGCTTGAAGGGATGTCGACGGCGCGCGCCACGATCTCGTGCCAATCGATGCCGTTCTGGCGATAGCTCTGAGACCGCTCGATGACGAAGTCCTTCATCGTCTGGTTGGCGTAGAGCGAGGCGCGGGCGAAGCCGTCGCGCTGCTCCTGCGGCGTCGGCTGCTGCACCGCCTGGGCGACGACGAGGATCGGCTGTTCCAGGTTGGTGACCTGGTCGCGCGGGCCGAGGGTCAGCAGCACGGAATTGCCGGCCAGCGCCCGCACCGGGCGGAAGCCCGCGAGGTCGCCGATGCGGAAGGGCAGGGCGGCGATCTGCTGGTCGAGGGACAGCGCCCCGCGGATGCGCAGGCCCGTGAGCATGCCGCGCATCGACTCGTCGGTCTCGGCCTCGACGGCGGCCTGGGCGATGATGATGCCGGTCACCTCTGGGGCGCCGACGATGAGGAGCCACTTGCGCGCCGCGGGCGTGCCCTGGCCGTCGGCGGGTGTCAGCTCACCGGTGAACAGCACGCCCTCGGCCCCGCCGTCGAGCGTCACCGGCTCACGGGTCTGGACGACGAGCCCCTGCGTCTTGAGGTTCTCGTCGGTGAAGCTCTGCTTGAGTTCGGGATAGGCGCCGGCCGGAAGTTCGACGATCGAGAGCATCGCCCCGCCGCCGAGCCGCTCGAAGCCGGTGAAGCGCTTCGAGATCGTCATGTCCGACGGCGGCTTGAAGCCGAACCGCGAACTCGGCGGAAAGATCGCGTCCTCGGCACGCGCCGGCGACAGGGGGGCGGACACGGCCCCCGCCAGCACGGTCGCCGCAAGGATGGCGGCGGCGAGCCCGCGGGAGAACAGACGCAACGGCATCACAGGTTGTCTCCGAAGAGCCCTTCTCGGCTCAGGCCCATCCGCGATGGGTCGTCCGCCACGGATATCCTGTCAAGCGCGGCAGAAAGCCGAGGGAGGCGTAGGGATTATTTCCCGCGCCAGCGCCGCCATTGCTGCTCGATCCAGCGGGCGGATTTCTCCATCGGCACCTTGAGGCCGGGCACGTCCTGGGCCAGCAGCGCGAGGCCGAGCGGGAGCATCCACAGGCCGAGCACCGGCAGGATCGAGAAGATGCCGCCGAGGATCAGCAGGATCGCGGCGAGCAGCCGCACCGGAAAGCGCGCCGGCTCGCGCAGCCACGCCACGCCGCGCTGCACCGACTCGGGAAGCTTCTGGCTGGCGCGGTCGACCCGCTCGTCCCAATCGCGGGCCGTGACCGGTGCCGGAGCCTGCGGTGAGGCTGGCGTGGCTCGGGCCGGTTCCATGTCGCGCGCGTTCTCCATTCTCTCAGAATGACGATGCAGGCCGAAAGGTTCGCCGATTCCCGTTCGTTCGGCGCGTTACCCGGTGATGAACAATCCGGCGATGGCCGCGCTGGTGAGGTTCGAGAGCGTACCCGCGAGGATCGCCCGCAGACCGAACCGGGCGATCTCGGGCCGGCGCTCGGGAGCGAGACTGGTGAAACTCGCGAGCTGAATCGCCACCGAGGCGAGGTTGGCGAAGCCGCAGAGCGCGAAGCACAGGATCGCGCTCGTGCGCGGATCGAGGGTGCCGGCCTTCAAAATCGGCAACAGGCTGGCATAGGCCAGGAACTCGTTGAAGGCGATCTTCTGGCCGATGGCGCCGCCGACGAGGGTCGCCTGCTCCCACGGCACGCCCAAGAGCCAGGCCAAAGGCGCCAGCACGACGCCGAGAATGCCCTCGATCGAGAGGCCGGCGAACCCGAACACGCCGCCGGTCCAGCCGATGGCGGCGTTCACGAGTGCGATCAGCCCGACGAAGGCGATCAGCATGGCGCCGACCGCCACGGCGACGCCGAGGCCCTTCTGCGTGCCGTCGGCGGCGGCTTCGATCAGGTTGGCCGCGCGCGCCTCGCCGAACTCGACGCGTGTCGTGAGGATGCGCGTCGGCTCGGTCGAGGGAACGAGGATCTTGGCGTAGAGCAGCCCGCCGGGAATCGCCATGAACGAGGCGGCGAGGAGATACGGCATCGGCACGCCGAGCGCGGCGTATCCGGCGAGGATCGAGCCGGCGGTGGAGGCCGCCCCGCTCGTCATCACCGCGAACAGTTCGGCCCCGGTCAGTGCCGCGAGGAAGGGGCGCAGGGCCACGGCGATCTCGCTCTGCCCGATGAAGATGGTGACGACCGCCGAGAACGATTCGATCGGCGAGGTGCCGAGCAATTTTCGCAGACCCGCGCCGAGAAACCGGGCCAGCGCCTGCATCACCCCGAGATGGTAGAGCACGCCGATCAGCGCCGAGACGTAGAGGATCTGCGGCAGCACCCGCAGGGCCAGGATGAAGCCCGAGCCGCCGAACAGCTCGAACATCCGGGGCTCGACGAGGCCGCCGAACAGGAAGGCGGTGCCCCGGTCGCCGAAGGAAAGCACGGTGGTGACGACATCCGCCACCGCGCCGAGCGCCCTCTGCCCGGCGGGCACGAACAGCATCAGCGCGCCGATCCCGACCTGAAGCGCCAGGGCGGCGAGCACCACCCGTGGCCGGATCGCCCGCCGGTTCACCGAGAACAGCCACGCCACGGCGAGCAGCAGGGCAACGCTCGCGCCGGCATGGAACAACCTGTCGAGCATTTTTCGGACCGGCGCGGAGAGGGTATGGCTTTCCGGCGCATGCGCGAACCGGGCCAGGACGGCAAGGGAGGCTGGCTGCCGCTGCGGATCAGGCGAAGCGCCAGACCGAGGATCGCTTGATCTCGGCATCCTCCAGCGCCCGCGTGACCGGCACTTCGTAGGTCACGAGCGGGATCAGGCGTTCGCGGGGCAGGTAGGAGCGGCCGGGATCGCCGATCAGGACCGTGCGTCCGCGCCCATGCAGGTCGCCGAGCCAGCCGCCGACCGCGGCGGCGAGGTCGCGCTCGTAGAAGATGTCGGCGGCCAGAACGCAGGCCGCATCCGTGCCGATCAGGTCGCTGCCATCCGCGGTGATGCGGTCCGCCACGCCGTTGGCGGCGGCGTTGAGCGGGATCGCGTGGAGCGCGAAGGGATCGAGGTCGCTCGCGGTGACGTGGACCGCGCCGGCCATCGCGGCGGCGATGGCGACGAGCCCGGAGCCCGAGGCGAAATCGACCACCCGCCGCCCCGCTACGGTCGCGGGGTTGTCGAGAATGTAGCGGGCGAGCGCCTGTCCCCCGGCCCAGGCGAAGGCCCAGAACGGCGGCGGCAGGCCGATCGCCTCCAACTCGTCCTCGGTCTTCTGCCAGAGCGCCGTCGCCTCGTCGGCGACGTGTAGGACGATCTCGGGGGCGTGCGGCACCGGGCGCAAGGCCGTGTGCTCGCGGATGAAGCGGGCGGGATCGCGAACCGGGGTCACGAGGCGAGAAGCTCCGCGTAGAGCCCCGCCACCGTCTCGGCGACGGCCGCTTCCGTGTAGCCGCCTTCGAGGATCCGCGCCCGCGCCGCCGCCCCCATCCGGGCGACAAGCGCCGGGTCGGCGGCGAGCCGCGTCAGCGCGGCGGCGAGCGCGGCGGCGTCGCCCGGCGGCACGAGCAGGCCCTCGAGGCCGTCGCGCACGAGGTCGCGGCAACCCGGCACGTCGCTGGTGAGGATCGCCCGGCCGCAGGAGGCCGCCTCCAGCAACGTGCGCGGCAGCCCTTCGCCGCCGCGAGAGGGCAGGGCCCCGACATGGTGGGCGGCGAAGACGCCGGCCACGTCCGCGGTCGGCCCATGCCACGTGATCCCGTCGCGCGACCAGTCCCGCAGGGTCGCCTCGGGGATCGCCCGGCGGTTCGACGGGTCGGGCGCGCCGTAGAGCGAGAGTTCCACCGCCGCACCCCCGGCGCGGGCCTGCCGCACCGCCTCGACCGCGACGTCGATGCCCTTCGACCACAGCATCCGCGCGACGATCGCCACCTTCAGCGGGGCTGGCGGCGGCAGCGGGCGCGGCGCGAAGGAATCGGGATCGACGCCTGCGCCGCCGACCAGGGTCACGGCGGTGTCGGACGGGTCGAGGCCGAGCGCGCGGGCGTCGTCCGGGTTCTCGAACAGGAAGCGGGTCTGCGGGCTCGCGAGCGGGCCGCGGATCAGCCCTTTCAGCGCCAGCCGCGACAGCCGCCCGGTCGCGTCCGCGCGGGCGCCGAGCAATCCGAGACCGGTCAGCGC
Organism: Methylorubrum extorquens; assembly: GCA_900234795.1. Lineage (NCBI taxonomy): Bacteria > Pseudomonadati > Pseudomonadota > Alphaproteobacteria > Hyphomicrobiales > Methylobacteriaceae > Methylorubrum > Methylorubrum extorquens. The sequence continues at coordinate 3,709,501 of LT962688.1, read as the reverse complement.
GAAGACTCGGCGCGGGATGCCGGCCATCGCCGCGGCCGTCCCGCCGACGAGGATGCCGCGCAGCGCGACGCAGTGGACGATGTCGGCCTTCAACGCCTTCAGGATGCCCGCGAGTTGGCCCGCGGCGTAGCCCGCCGCCATCGGGTTGAGGCTGGAGCGCTCGGCTTCCAAGGGCACGACGCGGATGCCGGCGGCCTCGATCACGGCGCGGTGCGCGCGCACCCGCGTCACCACCGCGACCGAGAGTCCCATCTGCCGGGCGGCGCGCGCCATCGGCAGGAAGTGCGAGGCGAAGAACCAGTCCTCCGTGACGACGAAGACGAGGCTTTTGCCGGCGTAAGAGGCTGTTGAGGCGGTCATCGTGCGTGGCCATAGCACGGGGCCCGCTCCGGAACAGCGCCGGCTTTCGCCCGGTTGATGCCCCACGGATCAGGGAGGGCGTCATGCTGTCGGAGGAGGTCGGAGCCGGCGTGGTCGATCCCCGCGAGGCCGCGCGGGATGCGGGCCTGCGCTACGTGGACGATTCCAAGCCCGGCCTGCGGCGCAAGCGCAACGGCAAGGGCTTCCGCTACATCGACCCGAAGGGCGCCCCGGTCCGCGACGCGGAGGAGATCGCCCGGCTCAAAAGCCTTGCGATCCCGCCGGCCTACACCGAGGTGTGGATCTGCCCGCACCCGAACGGCCACATCCAGGCGACCGGGCGCGACGAGAAGGGGCGCAAGCAGTACCGCTACCATCCCCGCTTCCGCGAGGCGCGGGAGGCCTCGAAATTCCACCGCATCATGGCCTTCGCCGAGGCGCTGCCGGGCATCCGCGCGCGGATCGACGCCGATATGGGCAAGCGCGGCCTGCCCCGCGAAAAGGTGCTCGCCACCGTGGTCCACCTCTTGGAGACCACGCTGATCCGTGTCGGCAACGACGATTACGCCCGCTCCAACAAGAGCTACGGCCTCACCACCCTGCGCGATCCGCATGTGAAGGTGGCCGGCTCCGAGATGCGCTTCCGCTTCAAGGGCAAGAGCGGCAAGGAATGGTCGGTCTCGGTGCGCGACCGCCGCGTGGCCAAGATCGTCAAGGCTTGCCAGGACCTGCCCGGCCAGGAGCTGTTCCAGTATCTCGACGAGGATGGCCAGCGGCGCGACGTCACCTCCTCGGACGTGAACGCCTATCTGCGTGAGATCACGGGCGAGGATTTCACGGCAAAAGATTTCCGCACCTGGGCCGGGACGGTGCTGGCGGCCCTGGCGCTGCGGGAGTTCGAGGCGTTCGACAACGCGGCCAAGGCCAAGAAGAACCTGCGCGCGGCGATCGAGTCGGTGTCGTCCCGGCTCGGCAACACGCCGACCATCTGCCGCAAGTGCTACATCCACCCGCAGATCCTCGACTGCTACCTCGAGGGCGGGATGCTGCTGCAGGTGAAGGAGGCGGTCGAGGGCGAACTCAAGAACGAACTCGATGTGCTGCGCCCGGAGGAGGCCGCGGTGCTGAGCCTGCTTCGGGCCCGGCTGGAACGGGCGACGAAGGCCGTCTCCAAGGGTGCGAAGAGCGAGAGCACGACGAAGATCGAGCCGCCGCGTCAGACCGGAGGCCGCAAGGCGAGGGCGACCGGCACGAAGCGCACGTCCGGGGGCAGACGGGCGGCGTGAGACGGTCCGCAGGCGCCGGTCAGGTGCCGCTTTGGACGATGGCGCCGTACCAGCCGAGCCCGCGATAGGTCTCGTAGCCCGGCGTTCTGTGAAACGCCGTGACGGCTCCGGTCCGAGGATCGCGGACGATCCCGCTCTCCCGCCCGTTCAGCTCCACGGCGAGCGTCTCGGTGAGAACGCCCTTGCCGTCGGAGGCGGCGAGAATGCGGCGCTGCGCGTCCACGAGCACCACGCGGGTGCGCGCCCGGTCCTCCTGCGCGATCCGCACGCCCTCGACGATCGATTTCGCTTGGGCTTCCCAATCGAAGTGGATGGCGAGGACGCCGCAGGCCGGAGCGCCGTTCGTCTCGTAGATCCCGGCGGCATAGGTCGCGACCTGTGCGCCGCCGAGCTGCGCCTCGCGCCGGACCTCGCCGGGAACGTAGTCGTCGCTGCCCGACAAGCGGATCGCATCGCGGAACCAGGGCTCGCCCGCGACGCTGCGCCCGCGCAGGTTCGGGTAGCGCTGGGGCCGGCCGTTGGCGAGGACGGTGCCGTCGCGGCCGCATAGCCAGAGATCGAGATAGACCGTGTAGGCCGAGAGGATCACCCCGAGCCGCTTTGAGGCATAGTCGGCGGTCCCCGAACCGCCGTCCCGGTCCGGCCGCGCGGCGCAGGCGACCACCGCCGCGTCGGTGGCCCACCAGCGCACGTCGCAGGTTCGCTCATAGAGGTTGCGGTCGATCAGCTCGATGGCGTTGAGGGAGAGATCGACCAGGCGCTCGCCTTCCGCCCTCGCCGTCATCGCATCGACGCCCTGCTGCAATTCGCCGATCCGCGCGGTCAGTCCGGTTTCCAGTTCCCGCGCCAGCGCCTCGATCTCGGCACCGATTCCGCGCACCTCCTGCGCCACCACCGAGAAGCCGCGCCCGTGTTCCCCGGCGCGGGCGGCCTCGATCAGCGCGTTGAGGGCCAGCATCTTCGCCTGGGCGGTGATCTGCCGGATGCGTCCGACCCGGTCCTGAGCGATGCGTCCGACTTCCCGTGTCAGGTCGGCGATGGTCTTCGGCTCGTGGTCCGGCTGCTGCCCGGCTTCGGCTTGGGACGAGAAAGGAACCAATGCTGGTGCCGGCATGGCGATAACCCGGTTTGCGTGCAGACCGTGTTATCGGCAACGGGATTAACATAGGTCTAAATCGGGACGCTTTGCGACGTTCAAGCCGTGGCATCGGAGAGAAATCAACGCGTTGCCGCGCCGGCTGACCTGTTTATGGTTCGGGGTCGGCAATCGCCGATCCCGGCGCGGTCAATCCGCACAAGGGATGGGCGCGGAGAACCGGCATCGTCGAAGACCGGTTGATGGATGAATTGGCGCGGCTGGCCGTACGGCACGACAGCCGCGACCGCGCGAACCGCGGTGACGCCACGGTCAGGAAGGTGAAGCGATGGAACTCGACGCCCTGATGCTCTCGCGCATCCAGTTCGGCTTCACGATGGCCTTCCACATCATCTTCCCGGCCTTCACCATCGGTCTCGCCGCCTTCCTCGTCCGGCTCGAGGGGCAGTGGCTGTGGACGAGGAACCCGATGTACCGGGTGCTCTACCGCTTCTGGGTGAAGGCCTTCGCGGTCTCGTTCGGCCTCGGCGTCGTCTCAGGCATCGTGATGAGCTACCAGCTCGGCACGAACTGGTCGCGCTATTCCGACTTCACCGGCAACGTGCTGGGCCCGCTGATCCAGTACGAGGTCATCACCGCCTTCTTCCTGGAGGCGGGCTTCCTCGGGATTATGCTGTTCGGCTGGGACCGGGTCGGCGACCGGCTGCACTTCCTGGCGACCTGCATGGTCTCGCTCGGCACGCTGATCTCCGCCTTCTGGATCCTCTCGGCCAATTCCTGGATGCAGACGCCGGCGGGATTCACGATCGAGAACGGCCGGGCGGTGGCCACCGACTGGTTCGAGGTGATCTTCAACCCGAGCTTCCCGATCCGCTACGTGCACATGGTGCTCGGCTGCTTCCTCACCACCGCCTTCGCGGTGTCGGGCATGGCCGCCTGGATGATCTTGCGCGCCCGCAAGGAGCCGCCGGCGAAGGTCCAGGGGGCCCGGGTCTCACTCTCCATGGCGCTCTGGTTCGCGCTGATCTTCACGCCGATCCAGATCTTCGTCGGCGACACCCACGGTCTCGGCGTGCTCAAGCACCAGCCGACCAAGCTCGCGGCGATCGAGGCGAACTGGGACACCCAGGCCAACATGCCGCTGCTGCTGTTCGCGATCCCGAACATGGAGGCCGAGCGCAACGACTTCGAGATCGGCATCCCGAGGCTTGGCTCGTTCATCCTCACCCACGACTTCTCCGGCGTGGTGCCGGGCCTCAAGGACGTGACGCCGGACAAGCGCCCGCCGGTCTGGCCGGTGTTCTATGCCTTCCGCGCCATGGTCGCGATCGGCATGGCGATGCTGCTCTTGAGCCTGTGGAGCCTGTATTTGCGTTGGAAGGGCACGCTGTTCACGAACCGCGTCTTCCTCACCTGCGCCATGCTGATGACGCCCTCAGGCTTCGGCGCGGTGATCTTCGGCTGGTTCACCGCCGAGATCGGGCGTCAGCCCTACATCGTCTACGGCCAGCTCAAGACGGCGGACGCCCATTCGCCGCTGACGGCCCAAGCGGTGACGACTTCGCTGATCGCCTTCATCGTCGCCTACGCGATCATCTTCGGCTTCGGCAGCTACTATCTCGCCAAGCTGCTGCGCAAAGGCCCCGAGCCGTTCGAGCCGTCGGTGCAGGGCGAGGATGTCGGCCGCAAGCCCAAGCGTCCCCTCTCGGCGCTGGACGAGAAGCTGGAGCCGCGCTCCATCTAGCGCATCGTTCCGAAAGCGGTTGCCGGCACGTCGGAACCATGGCCCGGAAACGTCCGCCCGATGCGATCGGGTCGAACGGGCCCTCAGGCCCGGGCGGCGTGGGCGGTGTGGCGGGCGGGGCTGCGCGGCGCCTCGGTGTCGAGCACCGGGGCGAGACCGAGCTGGCGGGCGAGGGTGACGAGATCCTTGAGGCGGCCGGTCTGCGTCTTGCGGCGCAGGTTCAGCCGGTGGGTCTCGACCGTCCGGACGCTCAGCGAGAGCCGCCGGGCGACCTCCTTGTTGCTGAAGCCGGCACTGAGGAAGCGCAGAACCTCCGCCTCGCGCGGGGTGAGCCCGATGGCTGGATCCTCGGTGCAGGGGCAGGCGGAGGACGCTGCAGGCGACAGCGCGGGTGGGGCTCCCTTCGCGAGGGCGAGCACGCTGGCGCAGACCTCGTCCGCCGGGGTGCCGCAGCCGACGAAGGCGTCGGCGCCAGCGGCGATCAGCCGATGCATCGCCGACGCGTCGAGGGTCCGGAACACCGCGAGCACCCGCAGCCAGGGCCGTCCTTCGCGCAAGGCCGCGATCCGCGCGCAGCCGGCTTCCGCTCCCGCTCCCGCTCCGTCCACCGGCACCAGCGCGACCGCCGGCACCGGGCCGCCCCGGGCCAGATCATCCTCGCCGATGGTCCGCAGGGCCGGTGCGTGCTCCAATTCGGCGCGCATCCGTGCATCGAGCCCCGACGGCTCGTCGACGATCAAAAGCTCGACAGCCCGGCTCGCCGTGTGGCTGGCGGTGTGATTGACGGCCTGGCTCATGCCGCTCCCCTCTCGTCCCGCCGCAGAACGGTGCGGCTTGTGCGGATGGGGAAGAACAAGAGTCGTTCCAGCGGTTTAGGGGCCTTTATTGCCCCGAAACGTTCCCTCGCGGTGCCGCCCAGCGGTCACCGTCCCGCTTCGGGACGGGATGGGGCCGAGCAATGCCCCGGCTGGGCGTGTTTCACGCGGTCCGGGACAGGATGAGGTCGGACATCGCCGAGACCACGCGATTGCGGCCCGTCGTCTTGGCTTCGTACAGGGCGATGTCGGCCCGCTTCAGAAGGCCCTCGACGGTCTCGCCCTCGGACCATTCGCTGACGCCGAAGCTGCACGTGAGCCGCACCGGCCCCTTGGTCGAGCGGATGCGCAGATCGGAGGTCTTGAGGCGCAGGCGGGAGGCGACCGCCTCGGCCTCCGTGAGGCGCTGACCGGCGAGCATCACCGCGAATTCCTCCCCGCCCAGGCGCCCGGCAATGCCCTCCGCCTCGATCATCCCCGCCACGGCCTTGATGGCGGCGTCGCCGACATCGTGGCCGTGCTCGTCGTTGATGCGCTTGAAATGGTCGATGTCGAGGATCACGGCGCACAGATGCCCGAACGACCCGGCCTTCTGGGCGGCCTCCCGCGTGCGCTGCAGGAAGGCGCGGCGGTTGAGCAGGCCTGTGAGCGAATCGGTCTCGGCGAGCCGGATCAGGTCGCTCTGGAGCGTGGTGAGGCGCTCGGCCGCCCTCATGCGCGCCTGCAATTCCTCGGCGCCCGGCGGCTTGTCGATGAAGTCGTCGGCGCCGCTGTCGAGAGCCTCGGCGAGGTTGCGGGCGTTGCGGGCCGAGGACATGGCGATGATCGAGAGCGGACGGCTCGACTCGGACAGCAGGCGGGCCGACCAGCACAGCTCCAATCCGCTCAACGGACGGACTTCCAGGCTGGTGATCAGGGCCCGGACCTTCGGATTGTCGGTGATGTAGGCCAGCGCCTCACCGGAATCGGTGAACTGCGTCACCACATGCCCCCGCGGTTCGAGCATGCCGGCCACGATTCGCAGGACGACACGGCTCGAATCCACGATGACGATGTGCACGGCTCTACCCCCCGGTGATTGGCGTAGATTGTGCGCAAGACAGGTTAAGGGCCCGTCTAGAGTTCATGCCGCATCGAGGGAGGGCGGCGCCTCTCGGGCGACGGTCCTACCGGGAACGGGCCGGGACCCGGACCGACACCACTTGGGCGCCGAATTCCCCACCTTCGGAACGGGGTGCCGGATCGGTCCAGATGCCCCTGGAATCCTTCGAGAGGACGCGGGCGCCGTGTTTGCGGGCTGCGGGGCGGAGAGCGGCGGACGCGGGCCGCTCGATCACGGTCAGGGTCGGGCGTGCGGCGGGTGTGTCGCGGATGCCGGCCGCCGTGGGGATGCCGTAGGTGCCGTAGCCCCAGGCCGGCGGCACGAGGCGGCTCGTGCTGGGCAGACGCGTGAACGGTGCGCCGAGATAGGCGCCCTCAATTACCGTACCGGCGAAGCGGTATCCGCCCCCGCCGTAGCCGTATCCATGGCCGTAATAAGGTTCGGCCGCTGCGCCCGAGGTGGCGCCAAATGTGAGCAGGGTAGCGAGACCGGCGGCGAGGGCAGGGCGCATGGGGCGGGGCTTCTCCGGTGGCGCATCGGCAAGACATGCGCGATTCATGAAACCAAATCGGCGGCGCCTATGCTCGTTCCGCTCCCCCTTGTCCCGCCAGCCGATGCAGAATGCTGAGACGGGCGCTGCCGGCCGATGGCGTCCGGGCCCGTCGTTCCGTGTTTAGCGGCAGATCGTGACGCGGCGGACGATCCAGCCCTCGCCCTCGATCCACAGGCGACGGCGCTGCTTGTTGCAGTTGGCGCTCTCCTCGTCGCTGTCCGAGGTCGTCGCGGCCGCCTGGGAGACCTGCGCGGCCTCGACGACCTGGGTGGTGCTGCGGCCCGTGCCCGGCGCGGCGAGGCTCGGCGTCGCGGTCAGGCCGATCAGGGCGAGGCCGAGGACGGCCGCGGCGGTGGAGTGCGCGTTCATGATATCCTGCCCGCGCGCCGCTGGGGGCGCGCTTTAACGGTTCGGTCGGGGCGGCCGGTGTCCCGCCGTGCAGGCGCCGCCGCATATTGAATCAACAATCCCCAACGTGGCCATTGGGTTTCGCGCGACCTTCCGGAAAACGGCAAAAATTTGTCTGCGTCTCTCTGCGTTGTCGGCGGTGTTGCCTGCGGCGACGGAGCGCGATCCCGTGTGCCCGCTGCGATGCTTGCGAGAATGGTGCAAAGGGTTGTACTGGCACGCGAAGCGAAACATCGGGCTTCGTCGTCCGAAACTGGACCGCTCTTCTTGTTAGGAACGTTTCCAAACTGCGTTTTGCATCAAAACAACATTGTATCGTGACAAGTATTCGCGGTGCCGCAAGGAGCGGCATCGCCGTTGAGGCAGACAATTCGCCGGGACGCGGGTTCCGCCGATCGAAACGGGAGCAATCGGATGATGGACGGATCGACGTTCCTGCAGGCTTTCATCATCCTATTCCGTGAGGGACTGGAAGCTCTGCTGGTGATCGCAGCGCTCGCTGCCTTCCTTCGCCGTGCGGATGCGGCGGAGCGGATCGCGCCGGTCTATATCGGGGCGCTCGCCGCCGTCGTCGCCAGCGTCGTCATGGCGTGGGTGTTCGCGACCTTCTACGACGGCAATCACAGCGACCTGTTCGAAGCCGGCGTGATGCTCGCGGCCGCGGTGCTGCTGTTCTACATGAGCGGCTGGATGTTCCTCCGCCAGGACCCGAAGGCGTGGCAGGCGGACCTCAACCGCCTTGCCGAGCGGGCACTCGGCGCGGGCACCATGCTGTCGCTCGCCGGCATCGCCTTCCTGGCGGTGTTCCGCGAGGGCGCCGAGACGATCCTGTTCGTCCACACCCTGGCCAAGACCGCCAACGGCTTCGATGCCGCGTTGCTGGGCGGGCTCGCGGCCGCGACCCTGGCGCTGGTGGCGATGTTCGTGGCGATGCAGTGGCTGGCGCTGCGCCTGCCGCTGCGCCCGATGTTCGTGGTGACCTCGGCCTTCCTGTTCTTCATGGGCCTGCGGATGGTCGGCCAAGCGTTCCAGGAGCTGCAGGAGCAGGCGCTGATCCCCTTCACCACGGACGGCGTGCCCGCCTTCGTCTCGGAATGGGGCCTGAGCAACGGCAGTTGGGAGGCGCTCGGCACCCAGCTCGCGATCCTGGCCGTGGCCGCGGCGGCAGCCCTCGTCAGCCTTCGGCGCAAGGCAGGCGGTGCCACCGAGGCGCGCGAGGGGCGGGCGGTCTCGGCCGCGTCCTGATTTTCGCGTCCTGATTTTGGCGATGGGCTCCCCGCTCGGGGAGCCCTTTTGCTTTCACGCCGCCGTCATCGGCGGCGTTTTCGTTTCAGGGCGAGAGGCCCTGGCCCTCACACCTTCAGCCGGGACTTGATCCGGTAGGTCAGTCCGTCGCGCACGTCACGGTAGCCGTCGAGGCGCTGCTCGCGCGTGCCCTCCTGCACCAGCGTCGGGTCCGGCGTCGGCCAGTACTCGACATCCGCCGCAAGCGTGTGGGTCAGTTCCAGCGCCCGGTGGTGCGCCTCCGGCGAGAGGGTGATGATCAGGTCGAAGTTCAGCCCCCTCCCAATCCTCCAGCTGCTCGATGGTGCGCGGCTTGTGGCGGGAGGCATCGATGCCGATCTCGTCCAGGGCCGCGACCATGAACGGATCGCTCGGCTCGCCCGAGCGCACGCCGGCGGACTGCACGTAGGTGGATTTGCCGAAATAATGGCGCGCGATCGCCTCCGCCGCCAGCGAGCGCACCGCGTTGAAGTTGCACATGAACAGGACGGACTGAACCCGCCGCTTCTTGGGCCCGGTCCCGGGGATCGTGTCGTCCGTCATGCCCCGCCCGGGTGCTTCCCACGAAACCCCCGCCGCACCGTCATGCCTGCGGAAGAGCGGTCAACGACCGGAAATCCTGTGGAGCACTCCGAGAGCATCGCCGTGGATGGGCGCCGGCTTGTCGGAAAAGACGATGCAAACACCGTGACCCCCTCGCGAAACGCCCACGCCGTCTTGCGCCGATGCACCACGGATCGGGCGTTTCATGAGGTGCTCGCGCACACGCTGATATAGATCCGCTCCGGAATTCCCCAAAGCGTAGCATTCTGCCGAGTGCTCCACCTTCAGGCAGGATAAAGCCGCGATCGTCAGCCCTTCCAATGAAGGGCGAAGATCAGGGTGAACAGGCGCCGCGCCGTGTCATGGTCGAGATCGACCTTGCCTTCGAGGCGCTGCCGCAACAGCTCGGACGCTTCGTTGTGCAGGCCGCGCCGCCCCATATCGATCGCCTCGATCTGCGTCGGCGAGGCGGTGCGGATCGCGCTGTAATAGCTCTCGCAGATCATCTCGTAGTCGCGGATGACCCGGCGGAACGGAGTGAGCGAGAGCAGGTGGGTCATCACCGGCTCGCCCGCCTCGGTCGCGATCGCGAAGGACAGCTTGTTCTCGACGAGGCCGAGGACCAGCCCGTACGGGCCCTCGTCGCGCTCGGGGATCGTGAAGGAATTTTCCTCCAGGATGTCGTAGATCGCGATGGCGCGCTCGTGCTCCTGGTCGGGGTTGCCCCGGCCGATCGAGCCCTCGTCGAAACGCACCGCCGCGAGCCGGTTTCGCGGCTTTGCCGGTGCCTCGCCCTGCGCGTCTTGCGCCCCCTGCTTCGGTTCGGCCTTCATCGCCGGCGCCTTCTCGCGTCGGCACCCGAATCCGGGCGCCCTGTTTCCGTCACATGAGCCGCAAGCCGGGCCCGCACGCAAGCGCTCCGGGCGATCGATCCGAAACGTGATCCCGGCCGATCGGAAGCCCTAGAGGTTGAGCCGGATCGACACGGAGCGGGCATGCCCGTCGAGACCCTCGGATTCGCCGAGAGCGATCGCGGCGGGCCCGAGCGCCCGCAAGGCGGCGGGATCGCAGCGCAGGATCGAGGTGCGCTTCATGAAGTCGAGCACCCCGAGCCCCGAGGAGAACCGCGCCGAGCGGGCGGTCGGCAGGACGTGGTTCGGGCCGCCGACATAATCGCCGATGGCTTCGGGCGTGTGCGCGCCGAGGAAGATCGCCCCCGCGTTCCGGATTTTCAGCGACAACGCGTCGGCGTCCTCGGTCTCGATCTCGAGATGTTCGGGCGCGATGGCGTCCACGAGTGGCACTGCCTCATCGAAGTCCCGGACGCGGATGATCGCGCCGTAATCGCGCCAACTGGCGCGGGCGATCTCGGCCCGCTTCAGGGTCGCGAGCGCGCGCTCGACCGCGGCCTCGGTCGCGTCGGCCAACTCGTCCGAATCGGTGACGAGCACGGCCTGCGCCGCGGTGTCGTGCTCGGCCTGGGCCAGCAGGTCGGCGGCGATCCAGTCGGGGTTGGCGTGGCGGTCGGCCAGGATCAGCACTTCGGAGGGGCCGGCGATCATGTCGATGCCGACCTGCCCAAACACCCGGCGCTTGGCCGCCGCGACCCAGGCATTGCCGGGGCCGACGATCTTGGCCACCGGCGCGATGGTTTCCGTGCCGTAGGCGAGTGCGGCGACCGCCTGCGCTCCGCCGACCCGGTAGATCTCGGTGACGCCGGAGAGTTTGGCCGCGGCGAGCACCAGCGGGTTGAGCTGGCCCTCGGGGGTCGGCACCACCATGACGATGCGCGGCACGCCCGCGACGCGCGCCGGCACCGCGTTCATCAGCACCGAGGAGGGATAGCTCGCGGTGCCGCCGGGCACGTAGAGCCCGACCGATTCGATCGCAGTCCAGCGCCAACCGGCGGTGACACCAAGATCGTCGGTGGAGAGGTGATCCTCGGGGATCTGGCGGCGGTGATAGGCCTCGATCCGCTCGGCCGCGAGAGCCAAGGCGGCACGAGCCTCGGCCGGGCAGGCGTCCACCGCCGCCTCCACCTCTTCGGCGGTGATGCGCAGGGGAGGCCGGCGCGAAATCCTGGCCGAGCCGGTCGAAGCGACGGGTGTAATCGACGAGCGCCGCGTCACCGCCGGAGACGACCCCCGCGATGATGCCGCGCACGGTCTCGTCCACATCCTCGGAGATCTCGCGCTTAAGGCCGAGCAGGCGCTTGAACGCCTCCGCGAAATCGGGAGAGCGGCTGTCGAGACGGATCATCGGGCGATATCGGCGGTTCGGGGGAAGGGGATCACGGGCGGTTCTCGACGAGGTTGCGCACGGCCTCGTGGTCGGGGCGGCCATCGGCTTCCCAGACGGGGCCGAGATCCTTCAGGCGCACCTCGATGCATTCGAGTTCGAGCCGGATCGCGGCTCCGCCCGAAAAGACCAGGGTGGCGACGCCGGAAGGCGCCTCGGTTTCCTCGAAGGTGATCGCCAGAAGGCTCAAGGGATCGCCGGAGGTCGCCCCCGGCGTGATGCCCTTGGTCTTCACCGAGAGAGCACGCGCTCGAAATGCAGGCCCGAGAGGCGTCGCCGGGGCGGCTGACCCGGCGGCACCGACCAGTCGAAACGGCGCGCCGCCAGGGCGAAGCGGTGCTCGCCCGGCAGCCACGCGAGATCCTCCGCCCGCAGGATCGCGTCCTGAAGGTGGGCGGAGATGACGGCGAGATCCTCGGCATCGAGGGCGGCGAGCTTGAGAAGCTCCATCATTACGCTCCGAGCTCTCCGACCGAACACGCGGCGAGCGGATTTCGAGGCGTAGGTAGCGACGCGACCCGCCTGCGGCAACCGGCAGCCGGACGGGTCGAAGCGCGTTTCGGCGACCCGGAGGCCGGTTCGGCGTCGGAAAGTCCACCCCGCACAGGAGCGCGCCGTACCCGGCGCGTGATGTCCGAGCCGCGATCACAGGCTGCGGTTCTTTTGGGCTCATCGTGCGTTCATGAGCGCATGGCTAAGGTCAGCGTGACTTTTCCAAGTCATCCGGAGGGGATGCGGACGATGCAAAACGGAGTTCTGGCCATGGGGCGCGCCTTGGGGGTCGTCCTGGCCCTCGGGTTCGTGGCGAGCCCGGCGAGCGCCCAGTCTTATCGCGATGGCTATGACGGTCCGCGCCGCTACGACGACGGCTACAGCCGCCGCTCCCGCGATGACGACGACGGTTATGGTCGGCGCCGCTACGGCGATGATGGTGGCCGGCGCCGCCGCTTCGACGATGAGGACGATGGTCCGCGCTTCCGGGGGCCGCCCCGCGGCGGACGCGGCGGCAGCGTCTGCATCACCGCCCGCGGCAGTTGCGCGACAGGCTTCGCCCCGCCGAACGCGCCCTGCGCCTGCGATATTCCCGGCTTCGGCGTGAAGCGCGGCGCCATCGCCCGCTGACCCCTCGGGATCGTCTTAAAACAGTCTCGGCCTGCACCGCGCGGTGCAGGCCGTTTCCGTGTGGGGCCGAGTGGTAAGATCGGCGCCGGGCGCCGTCAGGCCCGCACGCGCTCGATCTGCGCGCCGCAGCGGGCGAGCTTGGCCTCCAGGGCCTCGAAGCCGCGGTCGAGGTGGTAGACGCGGTTGATCTGCGTCTCGCCTTCGGCGGCGAGCGCGCCGATCACCAGCGAGACCGAGGCGCGCAGGTCGGTGGCCATGACGGGCGCACCCTTCAGGCGCTCGACGCCCTCGACCACGGCGAGATCGCCGTCGAGGCGGATCCGCGCGCCGAGGCGAGCCAATTCCTGCACGTGCATGAAGCGGTTCTCGAAGATCGTCTCGCGGATGCGCGACTGACCCTTGGCCAGCGTCATCAGCGCCATGAACTGCGCCTGGAGATCGGTCGGGAAGCCGGGGAACGGATCGGTCGTCACGTCGGCCGGGCTGATGCCGCCGCCGTTGCGGCGCACGCGGATGCCGTCGGGCAGGGCCGTGACCTCGGTGCCGGTGGAGGCCAGCGTCTCGAGGGCCGAGGCGAGCAGGTCGGTCCGGGTGTTGACCAGGGAGACGTCGCCCCCGGTCATTGCCACCGCCATGGCGTAGGTGCCGGTCTCGATCCGGTCCGGCAGAACCTCGTGCCGGGTGCCGCCGAGGCGAGCCACGCCCTCCACGACGATGCGGGAGGTGCCCGCACCCTCGATCCGCGCGCCCATCTTGATCAGGCATTCGGCGAGATCGACGACTTCCGGCTCGCGGGCGGCGTTGTCGATCACCGTAGTGCCGTAGGCGAGCGCGGCCGCCATCAGGGCGACATGGGTGCCGCCGACGGTGACGCTGGGGAAGACGATCTCGGCGCCGCGCAGCCCGTTCTTCGTCTTCGCGACCACGTAGCCGCCGTCGATCTCGATCTCGGCGCCGAGCTTTTCCAGCGCCATGATCAGCAGGTTGACCGGCCGGGTGCCGATGGCGCAGCCGCCGGGCAGCGAGACCTTGGCCTCGCCGAAGCGGGCCAGCAGCGGCGCGATGACCCAGAAGCTCGCCCGCATGGTCGAGACGAGTTCGTAGGGCGCGGTGGTGTCGATGACGTTCGAGGCGGTGAGCCGGACGGTCTGGCCGGTCTCGGCCGTCTGCCCCGGCCGCTTGCCGACGACCATGTGATCGACACCGTGATTGCCGAGAATGCGCGTCAGCGCCGCGATGTCGGCGAGCCGCGGCACGTTGATGAGTTCCAGCGTCTCCCCGGTGAGAAGGCTCGCGATCATCAGCGGCAGCGCCGCGTTCTTGGCGCCCGAGATCGGGATCGTGCCGTTGAGCGGCGTGCCGCCGGTGATGTGGATGCGGTCCATCGGAATCCTCGGAGCACCCCCGTTCCGATCGCGGAGGTCGCCTTGCGTGCCGGGCGCGAGCGCCCCTTGTTCAGGGTGGAGGTATAGGCGGTATCCGGCAAAAAGAAGAAGCGTGGCCGTTCGGTTCCATCCCGCGCCCGAAGCATCGCTCCAATAACGTGGCGCAGGGGAGGCAAGTCGGGCGGCGGGAGCTAGCTCTTCTCGGCCGGTTCGGCCGGCTGCGCCTTCGCGGGCTCGGGTGCGTCGTCGGCCCGGCTCCGGGCTTGCGCCTTGCGGCGGCGCAGGTTGTCGCGCAGGGCCGCTTTGAGGCGGGCGGCGCGCTCCTCGTCCTTGGTCGCCATCTCGCGTTCCGAAACGATTTCACCCGGCGAAGCGCCCGTCGCCGCCGATGCGTGCGCTCGGCCATCTCGGGAAAGGCCGTATCCCGATTTTATCCCCTTCGCCAGCGCATCCGCCGCCGAGCATGGGCCTCGCTCCACACCGCGACCCATCGTCACCCAAGGCGGGGTTCATGGGCGAATCAGCGAGCGTCGGTTCTCGCGAGCGTTGCATGACATCGCGCTACTAGGACGGCATCTGAGAGCGAGCATTCGATGATCGAGCTCGGATCCGGGCAAGATCGCAGGGCCCTTCGCGCCTGTGCAAAGCAGGAATGTCTCGAACTCACCTTGAACCAGTTCGAAATTACCTCCTATCTTGCGGTCACGGCGGCACCGGCGAGGGACTCGTCCCGAACGGAATGCGAAAAGCCGCCGGTCGGACGATGACGCGCGGCGAAGGCCGTGCCGCTCCCTGGGGGCTGAACCCTGGGAGATCACCGCCCCGGCCGCGAACGGTTCGGCCACGCTCTCCGGGGTAGGGTCCGGGCCCGAATTCTTTAAACCGAGGCGTCCCAAGAAGAACGCCCGGCCAGCCGAAAGCGTCGAGGACGGATGCCCGTGAACCTGATGCCTGTGAACGCGGCCGACAGCGCCAGCCTGACCGACGAGTCGATCGTCGGCGGCGATGGCGGCGTGGACGATTCCGGTGCTAGCAATGGCCGGGCCAAATTCGAGCGGCCGCCGGTGCGCCCCGCCGGCCCGCGCACGGATTACGACGGCCATTTCCGCGCCGCCCTCGACCGGCTGCACAGCGAGCGCCGCTACCGCGTCTTCGCCGACATCGAGCGGATCTCCGGACGCTTTCCGCAGGCCACGTGGCGGCGCCCCGAGGGCGGCAACCGCGAGATCACCGTATGGTGCTCCAACGACTATCTCGGCATGGGCCAGCACCCCGAGGTCGTCGCGGCCCTGACCGACACGGCCGCCCGCTGCGGCGTCGGCGCCGGCGGCACCCGCAACATCGCCGGCAACAACTCGCCGCTGGTCGATTTGGAGCGCGAACTCGCCGACCTGCACGGCAAGGAGGCGGGCCTCGTCTTCACCTCGGGCTACGTCTCGAATCAGGCCGGCATCTCCACCATCGCGAAGCTGCTGCCGAACTGCCTGATCCTGTCGGACGCCTTCAACCACAATTCGATGATCGAGGGCGTGCGCCATTCCGGCTGCGAGAAGCGCGTCTTCCGCCACAACGACCTCGAACATCTCGAGCAGCTGCTCGCCGAGGCCGGCGACCGACCCAAGCTGATCGCCTTCGAGTCGGTCTACTCGATGGATGGCGACGTGGCGCCGATCGCCGCGATCTGCGACCTTGCCGATGCCTACGGCGCCATGACCTATCTCGACGAGGTCCATGCGGTCGGCCTCTACGGCGAGCGTGGCGCCGGCATCGCCGAGCGCGATCGTGTGATGCACCGGGTCGATGTGATCGAGGGGACGCTCGCCAAGGGCTTCGGCTGCGTCGGCGGCTACATCACCGGCACGGCGACCCTGTGCGACGCGGTTCGCAGCCACGCGGCCGGCTTCATCTTCACCACGGCCCTGCCGCCGGCCGTCGCCGCGGCGGCGCGCGCCTCGGTGCGCTACCTCAAGCGCTCGAAGACCGAGCGCGAGGCGCATCAGCGCCAGGCCGCCCGCACCAAGGCGGCGTTGGAAGCCGCCGGCCTGCCGGTGCTGCACACCGAGACCCACATCGTGCCGCTGATGGTCGGCGATGCCGAGCTGTGCAAGGCGGCGGCCGACCACCTGCTGGAGCACCACGACATCTACATCCAGCCGATCAACTATCCCACCGTCCCGCGCGGCACCGAGCGCCTGCGGATCACGCCCTCGCCCTTCCATGACGACGAGCGGATCGGTGCGCTGACCGCCGCGCTGGTGGAAACCTGGGATACCCTGGATCTGCCGCGGGCCGGGACGGTGTTCGCCGCAGCGGCGGAGTAGCCTTTTCGCGAAGGCCGCGGCATCGGCTACACTGTCCGCATGGCCCTGGCCTTCGACCGCACCCGCCTCCTCCAGGCCTTTGAGCTGCTCGGCGCGGATCTGTCCGCGCGGGGGCTGTTCGTCGAACTCGCCGTCTACGGAGGCGGGGCGGCGCTGCAAGACCTGTACGTCTCCGTCTACGACGAGACGCCACCCGATGAGGCGAGCCTGCGCTTCCGGTCGGTGCTTCAGGATGGCCCACGATGAGGCCGGCCTCCTTGCGCGAGGTGGTCGAGCGGGCGCGCGCGGATGGCGATTGGGATCACCACCTGCAGAACTTCCTCGACGCCTTCTACGCGCTCGACGGCGACACCGCCGCCCAGGGGGCGATGATCGCCGAGGATCCGGGCTTTCTGGGAGACGCCCGGCCCGATGCCTTCCTCGGCGGGGTCGGCGAGCATCTCGCCCGGCGCTGGCGGCTGCCGTTCATCCCGGCTTGGGTGCGGCACGAGGCGCGCTACCTCGACACGGCGATGTTCGTGCCCGACGAGCGCAACCTGCGCACTTACCTGCTCTGCGTCAGCCCGGTCTCGTTCCGGCCGCGGCTGATCTTCACCGGGCCGGACCCGCTCCAGCGCGCCCGCTTCCCCTATCACCGCGGCGTCGTCCGGATGCCCCTGACCTTCCCGCAGGGGCCCGCGGCCGCGGCCCTGTTCGATCCGAAGCGGTGAGGGGACTCAGCGCCGCTTGACCTCGTTCGACCAGCCATGCGCCGCGGCGGCCTTCTCGACCTTCTCCTTGAGCTGCGGCAGCAGCGTGCCCATCCATTGCTGCATGCCCGTCAGCATCGCCTGGCTCAGTTGCGGCTGCGCCTTCACGAGGTTCTTGCCCGCCGGCGTGGCGTAGAAGCCGGCGACCGCCTTCAGATCCTCCTTCGAGAGGACGGAGGCGAAGCTGAGGGCCTGGATCGCGAGCAGGTCGTCGTAATTCTCCGAGAGCGTCGGCATGACGACCTCGTCCACCATCACCTGGGCCTTCTTCGGGTCCGTGAGACCCATTTGCTGCATCACCCCGGCCATCGGCGCCTTCATCGCCGCGAGCACCGCGGCCCGGTCCCCCTGCGCCGCGGCGACGACCTCGCGGGCGGCGGCCAAGCGCTCGGGGTCGGCGGTGACGACCGGGGCGGCCGGTTGGGCGGGCGCCTGCGCCGAGGCGGGAACGGTGCCCGCGACGAGGGCCGGCGCGCAGAGCAGGCCGAGGCCGAGCAGTCCGGAGAGCATTTCCTGGCGCATGGTCGGTGTGACTCCGGTCGTAAACATGGGGTCGGGCTGTTTGCCCGAATGGGATGACACGCAGGTAACGGTGACCCTGCGAACACCCGCTGCCAACTCGCGGAACGGTAGTCGGTTCGGAGCTATGCTCGCAACGCGCTTGTCGGCCTGCCCAAGGCGCCGCTATCCCAAGCCACCGCTATGGCCGCGCTCACGGTGGCGTGACCGCCAGGAGCCAGACGATGCCGGATACGGACGACACCTACATCTACGACGAAGCGCTCGGCGAATGGCGCCCCGCTGGCGCGGCGGCCGAGACGCCGGCTGCGAGGGCGCCTGTCCGCGACGCCGCGGGCAACATCCTGGCCGACGGTGATGCGGTCACCCTGATCAAGGATCTCAAGGTCAAGGGCGCGAACCAGACCCTGAAGCAGGGCACCGTCATCCGGTCGATCCGCCTCACGGACGATCCGGAGGAGATCGATTGCCGCCACGACAGCATCAAGGGCCTCGTCCTGCGCACGGAATTCGTGCGCAAGCGCTGATCGCGCGTAGCGAGGGGCGGGGTCAAAGGGTGAGGACGAGCCCGTCCTCGGCTGCGATGTAACCGTCCGGCGGGTAAGCGATCATCTCCAGGCTCATATGCGTGAGCATCAGCTGCTTCGGGCCGATCTCGGGCAGGCGCCGCTTCAGCGTCGCCCAATCGAGGTGGAATTTCACCGGACGCTCCACGGTGTAGCCCTCGGCAATCATCAGGTCCGCCCCACGCCCCGCGGCGACGATATCCTCCACCCACTCGGTGTCGCCGGTATAGCTGACGACCTTGCCCGCCGCCTCGATCCGCAGGGCGTGTGCCGGTGCGCCCGAGGGGTGGCGCATGGTGAAGGCGGTGGCCCGCACGCCCCCGGTCTCGACCGGGCGCCCGGCTTCCATCTCCACGACCTCGACTGGGAATCGGCGCTCGGCCGTGCTGGAGCCGGGAAACAACACCTCCATCGCCGCCGGAAGGCGCTCGGCCGTGCCCGGCGGTCCGACCACGGTCAACGGCTCCGTGCGCCCGCTGACGAGCTGCCCGTCGAGGATCAGCCAGGGCAGGCCGCCGAAATGGTCGCCGTGGAGATGGGTGAGGAACACCGTGCGGATGCGGTTCGGCTCGACGCCGAAGCGCCGGATCGCGATGAGCGCGGAGGCGCCGCAATCGATGAGGAAGGCGCCGCCGGGCGCATCGACGTGGAAGCAGGTGTTGAAGCGCCCGCCCGAGCCGAACGCGTCGCCGCAACCGAGAACGTGGAGCCGCATGGATCATCCTCCCTGCCTAGCCGATCCCGGCGGAGATCTCGGTCACCGGGCGCCGCGATCAATCGTCCCCGGCCGGCATGGATCGCGCTCATTCTCCGGAGGGCGTCTCTCGCGTCCCGGCGAGACGTTGGCCCGCTGTCAGGGAAGACAAGTTTCATTGCATTTGTTAATCGGCTAAAAAGGGGGAATTCAGCGCGACATACTGATTTTAATTTCCCGTTAGGGGACTGGAGTCTGGCTGTGTGCAGGTTGTGATTGCTTTTCTGGGGACAAGATCCGACAAAATACTGTTCCAGCAAGCCCAATGCTGTATCCCGCGGCCTGCGGAGATGGCAAATTCCGACCCTGTGACCGCGTTCGTTCCATTGCTTTCGCTCGATTCATGACGATCCATTCCAACCCCTTTCCCTCCGCCATCCGCTCGGCCTCGATCGAGCCGGCCGCCGCCCTGTCGGCCGAGGGGGCTGCCCTGATCGACCGGATCTACGAAGCGGCGGCCTTGCCGGAGCTGTGGCGCGAGGTGCTCGTCGAACTCGCCCGCTTCGCCGGCGCCCCGCAGGCGGTGATGATCGTCTCGACCGGGACGCACTTTCGCGACTTCGTGACGACGTCGCCGGAGTTCGACCCGCTGGTGATCGATCATTTCGAGCGCTTCCCCGACAACGTCCGCATCGGACGCCTGTTGGCGCTGCGTCATCCCGGCTTTCTCAACGACCTCGACGTCGTGACGGAGGAGGAGATCGCGACGCTGCCGCTCTATCAGGACTTCCTGATCCCCCGGGGCTACGGCGCGGGTACCGCGACTGCCGTGCTGGTGCCGAGCGGCGACAGCGTCATCGTCCATTGCGAGCGCGCCCGCGCCGAGGGCGATTTCGGGCCGCAGATTCTGTCCGCGCTCAACAGCCTGCGTCCCCATCTCGCCCGGGCCGCCCTGCTCTCCGCACGCCTGGAGATGGAGCGGGTCTCGACCACCACCCGGACGCTCGAAGCACTCGGCCTGCCGGCGGCCGTGCTCGGAAGCGGCGGGCGGGTCATCGACGCCAATCCGTCCCTGGTGGCGATGATGCCTCACACCCTCAGCGACCAACCCTTGCGGCTCGCCGCGGTCGATCCGGCCGCCGACAGGCTGCTGCGCGAAGCCGTGGCACAATCCGCCTCGCCGCAGGCGATGCCGGTGCGCTCGATCCCGATCGCCGCGAGTGGTGAGCGTCCCCCGGTGATCCTGCATCTCGTGCCGATCCGCGGTGCGGCCCATGACGTGTTCGTCCGCGCCCGCTTCGTGCTGATCGCCACCCCCGTCGTGGCCCAGGACGTGCCGAGTGCGGATGTGGTCCAGGGCCTGTTTGACCTGACCCCGGCCGAGGCCCGGCTCGCCGCCCTGATCGCGGCGGGCGATGCTCCGGCACCGGCCGCGGCCAAGCTCGGAATCACCCCCAGCACCGCCCGCTCGGTGCTCCGGCGCATCTTCCAGAAGACCGGCGTGTCGCGCCAAGCCGAGCTCGTCGGCCTGCTCGCCGGCCGGGGCGCCGGGTCGGGATTGCGCGAATAGCGGCCGATGCGTCGGCCGATACTCAGCTATGGCGTCGGCCAACTCGCAACTTCTGAAAAACCGCTCTATAAGCCCGGCTTCGCGCGAGGCGGGAGGGCCCGCGCGCATCACCCGATCGGGTGAGCGGAGAGAGTATCATGGCCGAGCGGTGGACCCCCAAAACCTGGCGCAACCTGCCGATCCAGCAGGTCCCGTCCTATCCGGACGCGGGCGCTCTCCAGGCCGTCGAGGCGCAACTCGCGAGCTTTCCGCCGCTCGTTTTTGCCGGTGAGGCGCGCAAGCTGAAGGCGGCCCTGGCGCGCGTCGAGGCGGGCGAAGCCTTCCTCCTGCAAGGCGGCGACTGCGCCGAGAGCTTCGACGAGCATTCGGCCGACAACATCCGCGACTTCTTCCGCGTCTTCCTGCAGATGGCGATGGTGCTCACCTTCGCGGGCGGCTCGCCCGTGGTGAAGGTCGGCCGCATTGCCGGGCAGTTCGCCAAGCCGCGCTCCTCGCCGACCGAGACGCTCGACGGCGTGGCGCTGCCGAGCTACCGCGGCGACATCATCAACGGCCTGACCTTCAACGAGGAGGCCCGGATCCCCGATCCGCGCCGCCAGCTCGAGGCCTACCGGCAGTCGGCGGCGACGCTGAACCTGCTGCGCGCCTTCGCCACCGGCGGCTACGCCAACCTCGAGAACGCGCATCGCTGGATGCTCGGCTTCGTCAAGGACAGCCCGCAATCCTCGCGCTACCGCGATGTGGCCGAGCGGATGTCGGACGCGCTCGACTTCATGCGCGCCATCGGCATCAACCCGGAGACGCACCAGGAGGTCCGCACCACGGACTTCTACACCAGCCACGAGGCGCTGCTGCTCGGCTACGAGGAGTCGCTGACCCGCGTCGATTCGACGAGCGGCGATTGGTACGCGACCTCCGGCCATATGCTCTGGATCGGCGACCGCACCCGCCAGCCGGACCACGCCCATGTGGAATACGCCCGCGGCATCAAGAACCCGATCGGCCTGAAATGCGGGCCCTCGACCACGGCCGAAGGGCTGATCCGTCTGATCGATCTCCTCAACCCGGAGAACGAGGCCGGGCGCCTCAGCCTGATCTGCCGCTTCGGCGCGGACAAGGTCGGCGATCACCTGCCGGGGCTGATCCGCACGGTGCAGCGCGAGGGCCGCAACGTGGTGTGGGTCTGCGATCCGATGCACGGCAACACCATCGCCGCCGGCCGCTACAAGACCCGGCCGTTCGAGCGGGTGATGCAGGAGATCGAGGGCTTCTTCGGCGTGCACCGCGCGGAAGGCACGATCGCCGGCGGCATCCATCTCGAGATGACCGGCAAGGACGTCACCGAATGCACCGGTGGCGCCCGTGCGCTGACGGCGGATGACCTTCAGGACCGCTACCACACCTATTGCGACCCGCGCCTCAACGCGGAGCAGGCGCTGGAGGTGGCGTTCCTGACCGCCGAACTGGTGAAGCGCGAGCGCGCCGAGATCGAGCGCCCGCGCCTCGACGCGGCGGAGTAGCCTCGGTCCGATCGGATCGGAATGCGATGGGGCGGGTGCGATCATGCAGGATCGCGCCCGCCTTTTTCGTTGTGCGAACCCATGTGCAGCGAAGGCCGCCTCCGCCCCGACGCGCAGCCGACAAAAGATTCGGCGAAGCACCACATCGGCGCGCGTCAAGAATGTTTCTCGCGCCCGAGCTTGGTTATCATCCTCTTAAGTGATCGGCTTCGGAGGCGGCATGGCGGTATCGGCGACCAGGAAGACATCTCGCATTCGCAGTCTCTGGCCGAGCTGGAATCCGGGACTGCTCTCCGCCGCCGCGCCTCCGCTGGACCGGCGCTCCATCGACTTGCACCCCATCGAATCCGAGGCGCGCCTGCCGTCGCACAACCTCACCGCCAACGAGCTCATCGCCATGGCCCGCGCCACCCGGGCGCGCCGCCTCGACCCGTGAGCGGACGCTCCGCCGCACCGTAACGGCGAAGTCCTGATCCCGCGGCCGGGACGGTCCGCAAGTGCCGCGCGCGGCGCCTACTGCACCAGCGCCAGACGGCCGCGCGCCTCGGTCGCCCCTGTGCGGATCGGCGCCTCGCTATGGCCGGCGAAGAAGTCCTCGACCATCTCGCGCAGGATCTCGGCCAGGTCACCGCCGCGATCGGCCTCGACATGCACGTCGCTGCCGACGCAGCGGCCGAGGCCCGGCGTCGTGTTGCTGGCCAGGGTGAGCAGCCGTTCGTTGTACTCCGCCCCCAGGCCGTTCACCGCGATGAAGTTGCGCCCACCCAGAACGGGGCCGTACTTCACGGTGATCCGGTGCTCCTGACCGGCGTCGTTCTGCAACGTGGCGGTGAAGCCGACGAAATCGTCGCGATCCACCTCCGGGGCGGGGCAGGTGATCCGGCCGTGTTCGATGCCGTCCTCTTCCAACACCTCGGCCATCAGGCTCAGGGCCTCGGTGATCGGAGCCAGCGCCCGAACGCCGTCCTGAAGAAGCTTGGCCTGGATCCGATGCTTCTGCGCGTCGGCCGCGCGCAGGCGCGCCCGGAAGCGATTCTTGATGTCGAAGGGGTTCGTCATGGATGGGTCCCCGCTCGATTGTTCGGTGCCCTTTGATCGACTTGGAAGTTAGGAAGACACATTATCAGCGTCAAGCTGATGCACAGTATTCATGCCTGCTTGGACGCTGGGCTCTTGCATCATTAAATGACGTGAGCGTTTTTTGTGCAGAATAGGGTGGCGCGGTCGTGGTGCAGCGCACGCGCTCAGGGCGGCCGGGCCGGCCTTCCGCCCGCCTCCGCATTGCGCTTTCTTGCCGAAAGCGCGTATCCGACAAACCGACCTTTTCCGGAGTCGTTCCCCGCGATGAGCGGCTGAGCGCCGATGGAGGACGAGCGGGAGCGACGCGCCTTTGGCACAAACCAGCGCAGGCAAGACCAGCGAAGACAAGACCATCGCGAGCATGACCGGGTTTGCCCGCTCCGCCGGCACGACCGGCGCGGTGCAGTGGTTGTGGGAGATCCGCACCGTGAACGGGCGTGGGCTCGATATCCGCGTGCGCGCGCCGAACAGCTTCGAGGCGGCGGGGGAGGCGGCCCGCATCGCTCTGTCCAAGGCGCTCTCTCGCGGCCAGTGCCAGCTCGGTCTCACCTTGACGCGGCCCGAGGCGGCGGTGCGGGTGCGCATCGACGAAGCCCTGCTGGCGAACCTCGCCGCGGCCGTCGCCCGCGTGCCGCGCCCCGCCGAAGTCGGCCCGGCGACGCTCGACGGGCTGCTCGCCGTGCGCGGTGTCGTCGAGACCGAGAGCGAGGCCGGGGCCGATCCTGAGGCGCTCAATCGGGATCTCGTCGCCGGGATCGAGACACTCGTGGCCGATCTCGTTTCCGCCCGCCGCGCGGAAGGGGCGCGGCTGCACGCGATCGTGGAGGGCCAGATCGCGGATATCGCCCGCCTGACCCAGGCCGCCGAGGACTGCCCCGCTCGCCGGCCCGAGGCGGTGCGCGCCCGGCTCGCGGATGCGGTGGCGGCTCTCGTCGGCGCCGGTGGGCTCGACCCCGACCGCCTGCATCAGGAGGCGGTGCTGATCGCGGCCAAGGCGGATGTGCGAGAGGAGCTCGACCGCCTGCGCGCTCACCTCGCGGCCATCAGCGAACTGCTGGCTCTGGGCGGCGCGATCGGCCGGCGGCTCGATTTTCTCGCCCAGGAACTCGGCCGCGAGGCCAACACCCTGTGTGCCAAGGCCGGCGACATCAGCCTGTCGCGGATCGGACTCGACTTGAAGGCCGTGGTGGAGCAATTCCGCGAGCAGGTGCAGAACGTCGAATGAGAGCGAGAGACATGCGCAGCGGAGTTTCCCGCCGATGACGCAGGATGCCACCCAAGGCAGACCGGATATCGCCCGGCGCGGGCTGATCCTGATCCTGTCCTCGCCCTCGGGCGCGGGCAAGACGACGCTGACTCGCGCCATCGCCCAGCGGCCCGAATGGGGCCTCGATCTGTCGATCTCGGTGACGACGCGCTCGCGCCGCCCCTCGGAGATCGACGGGCGCGACTACCGCTTCATCGACCGCGAGGCGTTCGAGGATCTTCGCACCCGCGACGACCTGCTCGAATGGGCCGAGGTCCACGGGAATTTCTACGGCACGCCGCGCCGCCCGGTCGAGAAGACCCTGTCCCAAGGCCGGGACATGATCTTCGACATCGACTACCAGGGCACCCGCCAGGTCCGGCAGCGGCTGCAGGACGACGTGGTGACGGTGTTCATCCTGCCGCCGAGCTTTGCCGAGTTGCGCAACCGCTTGGAGCGCCGGGCGGAAGACGCACCCGAGACCATCGAGCGGCGGCTGGCCAACGCCCGCAACGAGATGCAGCGCTGGAGCGAGTACGACTACGTCATCGTCAACGACGACCTCGACGAGTCCTTCCGCGCGCTTCAATCGATCCTGGCCGCCGAGCGCCTCAAGCGCACCCGCCGCACCGGCCTGCCGGGCTTCGTCGATGGGCTCCTGGCCGAGGCCGGGCGGAGCGCTTGAGAATTTGAATTCCCTCGCCCCGCACGCGGGGAGAGGGAAAGGCGCTTCACTCCGCCGCCGTGCGCGGCCGCGACGGATGCGAATCCTCCACCTGCGCCGCGTGGAGGCGGCGGTAGTAGCCGTCTCCGGCCAGCAGCACGTCGTGACGGCCCTGCTCGACGATGCCGTTCTCGGCCACCACCACGATGCGGTCGGCGTGGCGGATCGTGGCCAGCCGGTGGGCGATGACCAGCGTCGTGCGGCCTTCCGCCAGTTCGAACAGCGAGGCCTGGATCTCCCGCTCGGTCTGCGTGTCCAGCGCCGAGGTCGCCTCGTCGAGGATCAGGATCGGCGGGTTCTTGAGGAAGGCACGGGCGATGGCGAGACGCTGCTTCTGCCCCCCTGAGAGCTTCACTCCGCGCTCACCGATCACCGTGTCGAGCCCCTCGGGCAGCGAGGCGATCAGCCCATCGAGCCGGGCACGGGCGGCGGCGTCCAGGATCTCGGCCTCGCTGGCGCGCAGGCGGCCATAGGCGATGTTCTCGCGGATCGTGCCGGCGAACAGGAATACGTCCTGCTGGACGATACCGATCTGCCCGCGCAGCGAGGCCAGCGTCAGTTCGCGGATGTCGTGGCCGTCGATGGTGATGCGCCCGGCTTCCGCTTCGTAGAAGCGCGGGATCAGCGAGAGCAGCGTCGTCTTGCCCGCTCCCGAGGGGCCGACGAAGGCCACCGTCTCGCCCGCGTGGATCGTCAGGTCGATCTCGGAGAGCACCGGCCGGTCCGGGCTGTAGCCGAAGCGCACGCCCTCGAAGCGGATCTCGCCCTTCAGCGGCGGGGCGGGGACGGCGCCCGGCCGGTCGGCGATGTCGGGCTCGGTGGCGAGCAGGTCCTGGTAGCGGCGAAAGCCGGCGATGCCCTTCGGGTAGGTCTCGATCACCGCCCCGATCTTTTCCAGCGGCCGGTAGAACACCGCCACCAGGAGCAGGAAGCCGACGAAGCCGCCGGGCGTCAGGTCACCGCGCACCACGAAGGCGGCGCCTCCGAGGAGCACCACGATCTGCACGAGGCGCAGGCCCAGGTAGTTGATCGACAGGGCGCCCGCCATCAGCCGGTAGGCTTCGAGCTTGGTGGTGCGGTACTTCCGGTTGTCGGAGGCAAACAGCGCCCGCTCATGCGCCTCGTTGGCGAAGGCCTTCACCACGCGGATGCCGCCGACATTCTCCTCGATGCGGGCGTTGAAGGCGCCGACGCGCCCGTACTGCGCCTGCCAGTTGCGCGTCATGCGCCCGCCGTAGCGGATGACGATGAAGGCGATCAGCGGCAGGATCGCGAGCGTCATCAGCGCCAGCGGCGGGTGGACGAGGAACATCAGCGCGAAGGCGCCGAACAGCGTCATCACCGCGATGAACAGATCCTCGGGCCCGTGATGGGCGACCTCGCCGATCTCCTCCAGATCCTTGGTGATGCGCGCCACCAGATGGCCGGTCTTCTGCCCGTCGAAGAAGCGGAACGAGAGCTTCTGCAGGTGGTCGAAGGCGCGGGCGCGCATCTCGGTCTCGATGTTGATGCCGAGCACGTGGCCCCAATAGGTGACGACCACCATCAGGCCGGCATTGGCGACGTAGAGCAGCGTCAGGCCCATTGCCGCGAGCAGGATCAGGCTCCAATCCTGCTGCGGCAGCAGCCGGTCGACGAAGGCTTTGACCGCGAGCGGGAAGCCGAGTTCGAGCAGGCCCGACAGCACGGCGCAGCCGAAATCCACCAGGAACAGCGTCCGGTGCGGCCGGTAATAGGCGAGGAAGGCCTTCAGCATGGCGCAGCAGTGACGGGTCTTCTGGCCCGGAAGCGGGCGGCTCACCGGCGCATAGGCGAGGGCGCCTCGTCGCGCCAGCGGCGCCGACGCGGGGCGGCCCCCACGCTCACCGCTCCACAACAGGCCGCCCGGCCCGCGCAACGCTGCGGATGGCCGCGGCCCGAACCGCCGCTTACCGCATCACATACACCTCGGTGCCGACGGCGACGCGCCCGAACAGGTCGGCGATGTCCTGGTTGTACATGCGGATACAGCCGTAGGACGCGAAGGTGCCGATCGAATTCGGCCGGTTGGTGCCGTGGATGGCGTATTCGCCGCCGCGCAGGGTCATGGCCGCCACGCCCATCGGATTGCTCGGCGAGCCGCCGCGGATGAGGTTAGGCAGGCGCGGGTTGTCGCGCTTCACCTCCGCCGGGGGCGACCAGTCGGGCTGGTAATATTTGCCGTCGATCTGCGTGGCGCCGCTCCACTGCTTGCCCGGCTTGCCGACTGCGACGGGGTAGCGGATCGCCGTGCCGTCGCCGTTGACGAGGTAGAGCCGGCGCTCGGTGGTGCGCACCACGATCGTGCCCGCACCGAGTCCGTCGGCGAAGGGGACGACTTCCCGGGCCTGCGCGGCACCGGCCGCGCACAAAGCCGCCGCGAGCGCACCCGCGAGACGCGCCCTGTACTTGACTGTCCTGAACATCGAAGATCGCCTTTCGAAGCTGGAGCGTAACTGACGAAGACGATCCGCCGTTCCAGCTTGCGATTCTGCTTTACGCGCCGCGAAATGCGCGCCCCATGCACGGCCTCTTGGCGGCTTAGCGAATGCCGGGCTCGGAAATTCCGGCAAATTTTAAGTATCGGCTCGGGGCGCCGGCCTTAGCGCTGGTCTTAGCGTTCATGGAGCCGGGTCGCTTCCGGGTGCCGCTCCTGCCAGCCGTGGCGGACGAGTTCCGGGTCGGCATGCTCCTCGACCGGGTGGCCGACACAGAGATAGGCGACCAGGTCCCAGCCCTCCGGCACGTCGAGGGCGTCCGTCACGAGGGTGGGTTCGAGGATCGAGACCCAGCCGACGCCGATGCCGTGGGCGCGGGCGGCAAGCCAGAAAGCATGGATGCAGGCTGCCACCGAGTAGCGCAGCATCTCCGGCATGGTCGCGCGGCCGAGGCCGTGGCCGGCGCCCGTCCCTGAATCGCAGAACACCGCGAGATGAACCGGCGCCTCGCGCAGGCCCGCGAGCTTCAGGCGGGCGTAGAGCGCCCGTTGTTCGTCGGCATAGGTCGCGCAGGCGGCGGCGTTGCAGCGCTCGAAGCTTGCGATGACCGCTGCGCGCCGCCGGGGCTCGGACACCCGCACGAACCGCCAGGGCTGGCTGTTGCCGACGGAGGGAGCCAGCGCCGCCAGATCGAGGCAGGTTCGCAGCGCGGCCTCGTCGACCGGTTCGCGGGAGAAGCGCCGCACGTCCCGCCGCCACGCGAACAGGTCCGCGAGGCGGGCGCGGAAGGCGTCGTCGAAGACGGGCGGAGGCGCCGCTGCGGGGGGAGAGGACTCGGACATCGCCGCCGCTTCTCGCGCCAGCGGGCGCGGCTGCCAAGATGGTTGTTGGGGGCCGCGGCCGCGGCTCCCCGCCGCGAGCCTCGTTCCGAGAGGTGGCCACCGGCTTTCGGGCCGATGCACCCGCGCGAGGCGGGAGCCTCGACACGAAAAAAGGGCGGCGCTCCGAGGAGGCCGCCTGAAGTCCTTGGGTCTCGAAACCCCTGGATGCCGGTTTGCCGAGATCCGCGGCATTGCCCGAGGGCTGGGGAGCTCGGGTTCAGGCGCCGCCGCGGTGGACAGACCGACGAGGTTTCAAGCCACAGTGAAAGCGTGTCGCGGTGGCGATGGCAAGGCGAGTCTGCGGCGGGACGGTGATGTTCACCACCTCACCGTGCGGCGACGCACATGAGTCGCGCGCCGCGTCGAAACCACGCTACGCGAACGATGGCCGGCGAAGCACCTTGCGGGTGCCTGCTGCGGAGCCCATCATCTCCCCCACGCCGCAGGAACGCCGGCACCGCTACGGGAGTGACGATGAGCGAGGGGCAGAGCGTCGATCACCGCTCGAACGACCGGGACAGCCAAGTGGCACCGCACGTCACGCCGCAAGTGATCCCGTTTCCGTCGCCCACCACTCCGCAGGTCGCCTTCCAGCGCGACGAGTTGCGGACCATCTTCAACCTCTACGGACGGCGCGTCGCCGAGGGCGAGTGGCGCGACTACGCCCTCGATTTCCGCCGCGACAAGGCGGTGTTCTCGATCTACCGCCGCGCCTCCGAGATGCCGCTCTATCGGATCGAGAAGGATCCCAAGCTCGCCCGCCGCCAGGGCGCCTACGCGGTGATCGCGGCGAGCGGCCTCGTGATGAAGCGCGGCAACGACCTCGCCCGCGTCATCGGCGTGCTGGAGGGGCCGTTGCGGGCGGTGTGATCCCGCCTCCGGGCGTGCCCGGAAGCGGGAGGGGCGGCTACCAGCGCACGATGATCTGTGCCCGGACCGTGCGGGGGGCACCGGGCAGGATGTTGTTGTTGTTGTGCGCCGAGACGATGTAGTTGCGGTCGAACAGGTTCTCGATGTTCACCTGCGCGCGTGCGTTCTCGCTGATCCGGTAGAACAGGCCCAGATCGAAGCGCGAGTAGCTCGGAAGCCGAACGGTGTTGTCCGAAGTCGCGAAGGAGTGCGACTGGTTGATGAAGCCGACGCCGACCGAGAAGCTCGGATCGATGTCGAACTTGTTCCACAGCGTGAAGGAATTGAGCGGCACGAGGCCGACGAAGTTGCCGGCCACGATCGTATCGGAGAGCCGGTTCGCGATGCGCGCATCGGTGAAGGCGTAGCCGCCCGCGATCGACCACCAATCGGTGACGTAGCCGTTGGCGCCGATCTCCGCGCCCTGCGTGTTGGTCTGGCCCGAGGTCAGGAAGAAGCCGGGCCGGTTCGGATCGGCGATGCGCTGGTTGGTGCGGTCGAGGTTGAACAGCGCGCCGGTGAGCTGAAGCACGGGCGAGACGTCGTACTTCACGCCCACTTCCGTGTTCTCGAATCTCTCCGGCTGAGCGATGACGAGGCCCGGCGTCAATGCGCTGAACTGATCGCCTGACGAGGGCAGGTAGGAGATGCTGTAGCTCGTGTAGAAGGCGAGGTTCGGCAGCGGCTTCACGACGAGGCCGGCGCGGGGCGAGATCAGGTCGTCCACGCGGGCATTGGTGATGTTGGTGCGCCGGTCGGTTGCTGCGAAGTCGAAATGGTCGAAGCGCAGGCCGCCGATGAGCTGCACGTAGTCGTTCAGTTCGACCTGATCCTGCACGTAGGCCGCGGCGAGACCGAGATCGTAGGTGCTGTTGGCCCCGCTGGCGATGTTGCGGAAGTTGACGCCGACGCGCGTCAGCGGCGCGAGCGGGTTGACGACGAGGGTCTGCGTACCGGTGGTCGCGAAGAAGCCGTCTTCACGGACGCTCAGACCTTCCTGGTAGCCGAGTTCGAACCCGCCGAGCAGGGTGTGCTTCACTGGGCCCGTGAGGAACTGGTAGGTGAAGTCGGTCTGGTTGAAGTAGTTCGTCCGGTCGGTCTGGCTGTTATAGGCCGAGATGTTGACGGCCGTGCCGGCCGCGTTCACCGCCCCGCCGGGGAAGACGTTCTGATAGAATTTTTCGTAATCGGCGATGCGTGACTGACTGCGCATCACGACGCCGTTCTCAAAGACGTGGTCGAGCTGCGCCGTGGCGATGTGGGCGTTGACGTAGGTCGGCGACAGGAACGGGTTGCCGAAATAGGTCGCCCGGTTGTCGCGATACCGGTAGGGCCGGCCGAACTGCGAGGGGATGCCGCGATCGGTCGTGCGGTCGTCGTGGAAGTACTCGTAGGACAGGCGCAGCGTCGTCTGCGGCCCGAGCAGGAAGGTCATCGTCGGGTTCACGCCGTAGCGGCGGATATCGACGAAGTCGCGGTAGGTCGCCGTATCCTCGAACACGCCGTTCATACGAAAGAACACGCTGTCGGAGACGCGGTCGCCGACATCGAGCGCCACGCGCTTGTTCGCGAACTGGCCGCCCTGGGCGACGATCTCGCGGGTCGGGACGCCGTCGGCTTCCTTGAGCACGCGATTGATGACGCCGCCGCCGCCGCCGCGGCCGAAGATCATCGCATTGGGCCCCTTCAGCACTTCGATGCGCTGGATGTTGTAGAGGTCGCGGTAATACTGCACGTCGTCGCGAATGCCGTTGACGAAGAAGTCGGCATTCGAGCGCTGACCGCGGATGATCAGCTCGTCACGATTGCCCTCGCCCTGGGCCTGGATCACGCCCGGCACGTAGCGCGTCGCCTCGCCGATCGACTGGAAGCCCTGGTCGAGGATCTGCTCGCGCGTAATGACCGAGACGGATTGCGGCGTGTCGAGTAGGGGCGTCGGCGTCTTGGTGGCGCTGCGCGTCGCCTTGCCGAGATAGCCGACCGTGACGCCGCCCTGGGGCTCAAGGCGCAGCGCGCCGCGGCCGAGGCCTTCGACGGCCAGTTCATCCAGCGCGACCGCGGCGGGAGACGCCTCAACCGGAACAAGGGGTTGTGCCCGTGCAGGGAGGGCAACTGCAACGGCCGTGCCTGCCAGAAGCGCAAACGCGACTTCGTTCGTTCCGCGACGTCTCAAGTCCAATCCCCCGTCTTCTTGTCGATATTTGACGACGTCGTGACGCCGACTTGGCGCTCATGATGACATCGCTCGACGGGGATCAAGCCGGTGAAGCACTATAACAAACGACAAAAACGGTGCTTTTGTTTAGAATAATTCGCGATAAGCGCCTAAAATATCGTCATTCAACGCGATTTGTCGAAAGCTGGAGACGTTCAAATCTATACGATGCAGAAACATTGTTGCAGAACCGCAACTACGCTGCTCGGAACTGTTGTAAACTGGTGACTTCATCCGCCATGGCGGCGTGGCGTCGGGACGGAACAGCCGATCCGACGCCCGCGCGTAGCGGCCATGCTCGCAAGGGCGCAGGGGGGCGAAGACGAAGCCCTGCCCTTTCCGGCGAGGCTGAAGGCCGCGGAGTGCCTTATCCGACCCCATTGCATCAGGCCGGCGTCTCTCGGTCCTTGTTTTGATGCGCAGTCTTTCGATGAACCCGTGACCCCTTCGTCGTTGGGCCTCTACCGGGCGGGCCGCAACGTCGCGGCTGCTTCGGCGAGCCGGCGGATCGCCGCCGGGTCGGGTTTGCCCGCGGGGACCACCCAGCTTCCGCCGACGCAGAGCACGGCAGGATGGGCGAGCCAGTCCCCGGCACTCGCTTCGGTGATGCCGCCGGTGGGGCAGAAGCGCACCTGTCCGAAC
The DNA here is from genome assembly GCA_900234795.1 of Methylorubrum extorquens. Taxonomy (NCBI): domain Bacteria; kingdom Pseudomonadati; phylum Pseudomonadota; class Alphaproteobacteria; order Hyphomicrobiales; family Methylobacteriaceae; genus Methylorubrum; species Methylorubrum extorquens. The sequence continues at coordinate 3,677,413 of LT962688.1, read as the reverse complement.
GGCGCGGCGAGCGCCTTCAGCGCCTTCAGGCTGCCCGCGGCCTCCGCCGGGAAGAACTTGAAGCGGTCGAGCCCGTGATCGAGGCCGCGCATGATGTCGGCGGAGGTCGCGACGCCCGGCAGGTAGGGAACGCCCGAGGCGAGGGCCGCTTCCGTCAGCGGCGCCGTCAGTCCGGGGCTGACGATGAACTTCGCGCCCGCGCCGATGGCGGCATCGAGATCGCGCGCGTTCAGCACCGTTCCGGCGCCGACCACCGCGCCCTCGACGCTCGACATCGCCCGGATCACATCGAGCGCCGCGGGGGTGCGGAGCGTGACTTCGAGGGCAGTGAGCCCGCCGCCGACCAGCGCCTCGGCGATCGGCACTGCGTCGGCGGCATCCTCCACCACCAGCACGGGGATGACGGGAACGGAGCGCATCAGCGCGTCGATGGTGCTCATCGGGGTTTCCTCCGGTGTCGGTTCGGCTGATCGCGCGTATCGGGACGATGCCCTAAAGGCCCGCCGCCGCCAGCATCGCCGAGCCGCCGCGCTCGGCATCGTCGGCGCCCTGGCGCATGAAGGCGAACAGCTCGCGGCCGGTGCCGAGGCCGTCCGGCGGCCGCACCGCATCCTCGCGGCTGTCCCACTCGGCCGAATCGACCAGCACTTCCAGCAATCCCTGCTCGGCCGAAAGGCGGACGATGTCGCCGTCGCGGATGCGGCTGATCGGGCCGCCGCCGACCGCCTCAGGGCTGACATGGATCGCCGCCGGCACCTTGCCGGAGGCCCCCGACATCCGCCCGTCGGTGACGAGCGCGACCTTGTGGCCGCGGTCCTGCAGCACGCCCAGCGGCGGGGTCAGCTTATGCAGTTCCGGCATCCCGTTGGCGCGCGGGCCCTGGAAGCGCACGACCACGACGACGTCGCGCTCCAACTCACCGGCCTTGAAGGCGGCGATGACTTCGTCCTGATCGGAGAAGACGCGGGCCGGAGCTTCGATGGTGCGGCGCTCGGGATCGACCGCGCTGGTCTTGAAGGTGGCGCGGCCGAGATTGCCCTTCACCAGCCGCATCCCGCCATCCGGCTGGAACGGGCGCGAAGGGGGACGCAGCATGGCCTCGTCCAGCGGCTCGGCCGGCGCGTCCTCGAAGGTGAGGTCGTTGCCCTCGCCCAGAAGCTTCGGGTCGCGGGCATGGTCGCGCAGGCGCGTGCCGGCCACCGTCAGGAGATCGTCGTGCAGGAGCCCGGCATCGATCAGCGAGGCGATGACGTAGGACATGCCGCCGGCCGCGTGGAAGTGGTTCACGTCGCCCGCGCCGTTCGGGTAGACCCGCGCGATCAGCGGCACCACGCCGGAGAGCCGGTCGAAATCCTCCCAATCGACGACGATGCCGGCGGCGCGCGCCATGGCCGGGATGTGGATCGCGTGGTTGGTCGAGCCGCCGGTAGCGAGCAGGCCGACGATGGCGTTGACGATCGCCCGCTCGTCGATGCAGCGCCCGAGCGGACGGTAATCGTTGCCGTTCCAGCCGATCTCGGTGAGCCGGTGGATCGCCGAGCGCGTCACCGCCTGCCGCAGCCGCGTGCCCGGATTGATGAAGGAGGCGCCGGGCATGTGCAGGCCCATCACGTCCATCATCATCTGGTTGGAATTGGCGGTGCCGTAGAAGGTGCAGGTGCCGGCGCCGTGATAGGAGGCGGACTCGCTCTCCAGCAGTTCCGCGCGGCCGACCTTGCCCTCGGCATAGAGTTGCCGGATGCGCTGCTTCTCCTTGTTTGCGAGCCCCGAGGGCATGGGGCCGGCCGGGACCAGGATCATCGGCAGGTGGCCGAAGCGGAGCGCGCCGATGATGAGGCCGGGCACGATCTTGTCGCAGATGCCCAGCAGCGCCGCGCCCTCGAACATGCCGTGGCTGAGCGCGACCGCAGTGGAGAGGGCGATGGTGTCGCGGGAGAACAGCGACAGCTCCATGCCGCGCTGGCCTTGGGTGACGCCGTCGCACATGGCGGGCGTGCCGCCGGCCACCTGAGCCGTCGCACCCACTTCGCGGGCGAACAGCTTGATCTGCTCGGGATAGCGCCCGTAGGGCTGATGCGCCGAGAGCATGTCGTTGTAGGCGGTGACGATGCCGATATTCATGGCGCGGCCCGCGATGATCGCCGGCTTGTCCTCGCCGGACGCCGCGAAGCCGTGGGCGAGGTTGCCGCAGGCGAGCATCGGGCGATGCACGCCCGCCTCGCGCTCGCGTTCGATCAGGTCGAGATAGGCGCGGCGGCTGGCGCGGGAGCGCGCGATGACGCGCTCGGTGACCGCGGCGACCTCGGGATGAAGCTCCGGCATGGCTCGTTCGCCTCGTTCGGATGTCGACGGCACGGACAGGCCCGCAAGAACGGGGCCTGCGCTTCCCTTAACATGGAGCGACTCCAAACGGGATCACGCCCGTGAGACCGCTTTCCTGAACCGGAGCCATGACGGATCTGCTCGGCAGAGGGTCGGGGATGCCGCCTGATGACCCCGCCGCTGCCTTCGCGCGGGTCTGCCATCGCGATCGCCCCGGCACTTCATCGGCTGCAGGGCGGGTGATCGCCGGAACGGCGGGCCGTCACCCGCCGATCCTTCCGATGCCGGCCCGAGGGTCGCGGGGTCTGTGCCGCGATCCCGGACGCAGGTTGACGAGAATGTGCTTCACGCCCCCGGCGCGGTCGCGATATCCCGCTCGACCTCGGCCGGGTCGAGCACGTAGCGGCGCGAGCAGAACTCGCAGGTGATGGACACGGTGCCATCATCCGCGACCATGTCCCGGCGCTCCTCGGCCGAGAACGAGCGGATCATCCCCAGCACCCGCTCTTCCGAGCAGCGGCAGCGCTCGATCACGCTCTGCGCCTCGAACACGCGCACGCCGCGCTCGTGGAACAGGCGGTAGAGCAACCGCTCGCTCGACACCGCCGGATCGACGATCTCGTGGTCCTCCACCGTGTTCACGAGGCTGCGCGCCTCGGTCCAGGCATCGTCGTCACGGGTGCCGCCGGCGAGGATTTCGTGGCCCTCCGGCGCGTCGCCGGGCGGAAGGTCGGCCTGGCGCATCCGGTCGGGCGAGGTCGGCAGGAACTGCACCAGCAGGCCGCCGGCTCGCCAGCGGCTCTCCCCACCCTCCATCTGCTCGGCGACCGCGAGGCGGACCAGCGTCGGGATCTGCTCGGATTGGCGGAAATACTGGTGCGCGGCCTCTTCGAGGCTTTGGCCCTCGAGCGCGACGACACCCTGGTAGCGGCTCTGGGATGGCCCCTGGTCGATGGTCATGGCCAGATGCCCGCGACCCATCAGGTCAGCGGCGCGCGCCTTCGGCCCGAGGGCGGCCACCGGCTCCGCATCGAAGCGGGCGGTGGCCCGCACCCGGTCGGGCGCCTCGAAATCGACCACCAGCATGTTCACAGGTCCGTCGGTCTTGGTCTGGAGCTGGAAGCGGCCTTCGAGCTTCAGGGAGGCACCGAGCAACACGGTGAGCGCCGCCGCCTCGCCGATCAGCCGGGCGACCGCGTTGGGATAGCCGTGGCGGCGCAGGATGGTGTCGATCGAGGGCCCGAGCCGCACGGCGCGGCCGCGCAGATCCAGCGCTTCGACGGCGAACGGCAGAACGGCGTCGTCGTCGCCTTCGAGCGAGGGTGTGAAAGTAGGGGCGTGTCCGGAGCTCATGGGCTCTCCGTATCCGGGCTGGATGAAAAAGAGGAGCGGGAGGGCGGCCGGTCCGGCGGCATCGCACCGAACCGGCGGAAGCGCGTGAACCGGCGCACGTCCTCGGCGCTCCTCATATGGGGGGCACCGTGCCCCGGCGCGAGACCGGCGCATGATGCCCTCGGCCGGCGCCGCCATGCAAACATTTCGGACGCGTCCGTCGCGGCATCCGGCGGCCTCCACGAACCATCTCGGACGAAGCCGTATTGGCCGAACGGGTTCAGAAATCCGTGTGCAGCCGCGTTCCGAAGAAATCGGCCGGGCCCCGGTCGCGGTTATAGGCCGGGTTCTCGATGTGCTGGTAGTCGAAGGTCATCGTCACGGCCTTCGTCAGGTTCAGCGCGTAATAGACCTCGACCGCCCGCTCCGGCGCGTAGTTGTCGAGGCGGCCGTCGCCGATCAGGAGCCCGAGGCCGCCATTGGCGAAGTAGGCGCGGTGAGCGGTCGAGATTCGGTTCGCGGCGGCGCCGACGCCCACCGTGTCCTGCGGCCGGCCCCAGGCCGCGCCCTTGAGCGAGAGGCCGCCCGAGACCGAGCCGTCGATATCGGTGAAATTCAGGTTCTCGTTGCGCCCGTCATTGACGCTCGCCCGCGCGAACAGGCCGAGATCCGCGGTGAGGGCCTGTTCGAGATTGACGTAAGCGCCGCTCTTGCGCCGGGGCTCCCGGGTCGCTGCGGCCGCCGTGTTGATGTCGGCGAAGGCGCCGGTCTGCGTCAGCGCCACGACCTGCCGGAAGTTGGCGGTGTTGCCGACATTCGAGAACAGGCCGAGGCGTAAGCGGCCCGGCTGGTCGAGCACGGGCAGCGTGTGGCGCTCCTCGAACTCGATGACGGCGCCGGCCCGCTCGAACACCCGCGGGTCGAGCACGTCGGAGGACGGCTCCTTGGGCACCTGCGTGTAGGCGGCACGGATCGCAAATTCCGCCCGGTTATACTCGACCATCACGCCTTGCGTGAAACCGGGGAGGTTGGCCGGGAAGTCCCAGGCGGCCGCCGCCCACAGGCCCCAGTTCATGAAATCGACCCGCGGGTCGTGGGCGTAGGCGTTGCCGTCGAAGAAGTCGCCGAGCGCGAACTTGCCGGCGATGACCGTGATGCGCTCGACGTCGCGCGTGCCGGCGACGGAATTCGGCCCGTCCGGCACCTCTTCCGTCTCGCCGCCGAGTCCGAAGGTCTGGCGGACGAAGTAGCGGTTCGAGCGCAGCTTCGGGAACGGCGCACCCGCCTTCTGCGCCTCGCCGTTGACGAAACCGGCCACGCCCAATGTGCGCGACAGGCCGAAGCCCTGGCTGAATTCCGGGTTGTAGTAGAGTTCCGTGCCCTCGAAGAGCTTGAGGCCGAGGAACAGCGTCGCGGTCGTCGTCGCCTGCGCCTGATCTGGCACGAGACTTTGCGGCCCGCGATAGGGCGCGCGGAATCCCGTCACGCCCTGATTCACGAAAGTGGTCTGGCCGTGCAGCGAGAAGCGAGCGTCCTTCGGAGCCTCGTCCTCCTCCTCCGGTACGAGAGCCAACGCCTGAGGGTGCCAGATCAGCCGGGCCATCATCTTGTTGGAGACGAAGCTGGTGCGGGTCGTCACCGGCCCGCCATCAAGGCCCGGCAGCGTGCCGAGGCCGAAGCGACCGCTCTCGCCTAGATCGCTGTAGCGGTAGTCGATTCCGAGTGAGAGATGCGGATCGACCGCGAACTGCACGCCCGCGCCGAGCGTGAAGCCGAGATAGGAGACATTGCGCGTGGCCGTGGCCGTCGGGCCGCCGGCCAGATCCGGATAGGTGGCGAGCACCCGGCCGTTGGCGCCCGTGAGACCGGCGGTCGCGTAGATCAGGTTGTTGCCGAAGGCGTAGCCGAGCCGGGCGCGGGCGGCCCCGAACATGTCCGTCTTCTTGCGGATCAGGGCGAAGGGCGGATCGACCCCCTCGTAGCCGAAGCCCGTCGCATCGGAGCGCGCGCCGCGCTTGAGATTGGCTCCGACGAGGTCGGCCTCGATACCGTAGACAAGCGCCCCGTCCTGCCAATTCCAGCCGGCGAAGGCGCCGCCGACTGCCGTGGTGGCATCGCCGCCGAGATCGCGGCTGCCGGTGGCATCGCCCGTCGAGATCGACCGAACGCGGCGCGAGCCGATCGTGGTCGGGCCGAAATCGTAGTTGCCGAAGGAAGCGCCCGCGCTGCCCTGCACCCCGGCATAGAAGCCGGACCAATCAATGAAGCGGGGCCGTGCGCGTTCCGCGAGGTCTGCAGCCATGCCGGCGCCGGCGTGAAAGCCGAGGATCGCGGCCAGCCCTGCCGAGACCGCCCCCTGTTTCGCGATTATCCCCGCGCGCGCCTTGAACACTGCGCCAGCCCCCGCCGCCACCCCGTGAGCGGCCTAGCAGATGCCGGTGCCGCCGCAATGCACCCGAGACCCGCCGAAGCACGAGGCTTCAGAACGGTGGCGCGGGCGCCACGATGTGCGTGAGAAGCTGAAACATCCGACAGGACGATGACGGCTGTACCGGTACAGGCCGAGCCGGGCCGAACCGGGAGCATCGCTCTGAAACCGTTCCGGGATGACAAACAGGTGACCGCGGCCGCTCGCGCCGACTTGCGGCATCGCGCCAACCTTAATTGGCCTTGATCCCCATCAGGCTTGTCGAACTTCAGGGCGCGCCAGCAAAGGCGCGCCCCATTTTTCCCAAACCGTTCGGCGCGTCACTCTGCCGGGGCGGCGGGTGCCTTGGCCGGCGCCGGCTTCGCGGCGGTTTTCGCAGGCGTCGCGGCGGCCTGCTGGTTTACGTCCGGCACGCGGGTCCAGGTCTGCGAGCCGCACAGCACCTTGAGCATGCAGCCCTGCACGCTCAGTTCGCTCTCGCTCTCACGCTCCAGGCTGACCTGATAGATCTTGCCCTCGTCGGCGTTATAGATCTCGCCTGCAAAGCCCGCATCTTCAGGCTTGAGGTTTTCGAGGAGCGTGAGCCCAATGATCGGGCGGGCCCGCTTCTTCGGATCGGGATTCTTTACGTCGATGCGCGGCGCGCCGGCGTCATCGGTCGGAGCTTTCAGCCAGACCACCTTGCCGCAGGCATTGCCGCCGCTCGGCCCGCAGCGGTCGATGCGGATTTTCGCGCGTCCGTCCCCCGTCAGCCACGTTCCGGAGAGATCTTTGGGGGCGGCAAAGGCGGCATTCGAGGCCAGGAGGGCGGCGAGACCGAGAGCGATACGCATGAATGGCTCCTGAGGCTGGGCCCGAAACGGGCTGTGGCTTGCGGAGAAGGGATCACCCCGGCAGCGAGCGGGGGCAGGCGAACCGTCCACCCATTGAGCGGTCGCAATCCGGCGATTTTTCGGCGGTGTTGCGCTAAAGCCATGGCGGCGCCGAAAAAGGCCGCGCTCGCCGCGATTCCGTTCGCTCCGGCATCCACGGCCTGTCCGCCGCTTGACGGTGGTTGAGGGCCTACCGATCCACCGCTATAAGCCCGGCGCGCCGGGCGCCAACCAGGCCATCGACTGTCAGGACGGTCGATCTCTCGGGCGGCTTTCGAGCCCGCCCTCCTTCAGCGCGTCGCGCGACCCCTTTCTCCAACGAACCGGACCGGACCATGGCCAACGAGCGCACCTTCTCCATTCTCAAGCCCGACGCGACGCGCCGCAACATCACCGGCGCGGTCAACGCCGTGATCGAGGCCGCCGGCCTGCGCATCGTCGGCCAGCGCCGCATCCGCATGACCCGCGAGCAGGCCGAGAAGTTCTACGAGGTGCACAAGGAGCGCCCGTTCTTCGGTGAGCTGGTCGAGTTCATGACGTCGGGCCCCGTGGTCGTGCAGGTGCTCGAGGGCGAGAACGCCGTCGCCAAGTACCGTGAAGTCATGGGCGCCACGAACCCGGCCCAGGCCGCCGACGGCACGATCCGCAAGCAGTTCGCCGAGTCGGTCGGTGAGAACACCGTTCACGGCTCCGACAGCGCCGACAACGCACGGCTCGAGATCGCGCAGTTCTTCAACGACGCCGACATCGCCGCCTAGAGCCGTCTCCGGCCTGATTGCATCAGGCCGGCGTCTCTCGGTCTTTGTTCGAACGCGCTTTCTTTCGCCGAACCGGCGTCCACTTCGTCGGAAAGCGCTCTAAGGCACCACCCTCGCCGGCTCCGCAGACGGGGCCGGCGAGAAACGCGCTCGCGCTTGCGCGGGGCTGACCTCAAGGGCGCAATCCGGCCGAGTGTGACTCTCCTGCCCTAGCGGCGCGGGGCGGGCGGCCCGAAGAACGGAATCGATCGACGATTTCCCGTCTCTCTCGGATTTTCGCTCCCATGCGCCTCACGTTTTCGCGCACCGGCCGCCTGCTCGTCGCGGCCGGCCTCGTGTCCCTGCTCGCCGCCTGCAACTCCGCCGGCCGCTCGACGCAGTACACCTCGCTCGAAGGCTATGTGCCCGATCCGACGCTGAAGACCGCGACGAAGACCAACCTGGCCGGCCGCGTGCGCCACGCCTGCACTGTCACCCAGGCCCGGTTCCAGAAGGTGCCTGAGGACGCGCTCGCCGCGCCCTGCGGCTGCTATGCCGAGCGCACCCTCTCCACCCTCGACAAGGACGAGATCGCCTCCTACCGCACCACCGGCTACTTCAACGACAGCGCGCGCGCCAAGGCGCTGAACGCGCTCGATAGCTGCAAGCTGCCGCGTCCGGTCTGATGCGATGAAGGGGCGGCGCTGAGCGCCGTCCCTCGAGAGAGGTGCAGGGCTCGAACCTGCACCTCTGACAAGATCTCGGCCCTTCAGGGCTGGGATCTACAGCTTCTCGGTCGGCGTCTTGGGGGCCTTGTCGTCCGGCTTGGTCTTTTCCGGTTTGGCCGGCTTCGGGCAGATGCCCTGGAGGCTCTGCCACTCGGCCTCGGACAGGATGCCGGGGCCGGCCGGCTTCTCCCCCGCCAGTGACCGGATCCGCGCGGCCCGCTCCGCCGTGACCGGATGGGAGCGCAGGAACGAGGTCGCGTCCGGCTTCTCGTCGTCCGCATCGGTGATGCGCTCCAGGATCGCGGCGAGTGCGGCCCCGTCACCGCCGGCCCGCTTCACCGCCGCCACCGCGTAGGCGTCCGCCGTCCGCTCCGCATCGCGTGAGTAGCCTGCCGAAATCGCCGCCTGCCCGATCGTCACCAGCACCGTCGAGCCGGTGAGATCGCCGAGCACGAGGCTCAGCAGGAACGAGGTGCCGCCGGCCGTGATCACCGAGCGCATCGGATCGCGGGCGGCGATATGGCCGAACTCGTGCGCGAGGATGCCGGCCAGCTCATCGCCGCTTTTGGCCTTAGCAAGGATGTCGGAGAGCAGGATCACCCGGCCGCCCGGCAGGGCGAGCGCGTTGGCGACCTTGTGTTGGCGCACGCTGACCTGCGGCGTCGCCGGAAGCGCCATACCCTCGGCAAGCCGCGCCGTCAGCCGGTCGAGCACCGCCCGCCCCGCCGCCTCGTTGCAGAGCGGCGGGTCGTCGAGAAGGCCGACAATCTGGGCATCGACGCTGCGCCCGAGTTGCGCTTCGATCGCCTGCGGCACCAAGGGGGCGAGCAGGTTCGAAGCCGCCGGCACACCGTAGACAGCCGTCAGCAGCACGGAGACGCCCGCTGCGATCGACCAGAGCACGAGACGGGTGAGGCCGCCTCCGCTCTCGGTCCGGTTCAGGTCAGGACATCGCGCTTTGAGAGCTTCCGCGAACGCGGCGTCGGCGAACTCGACGCTCTCCGATCCCTGCGCGTGGTTGATCCGCATCAGGGGCGGGGCGGCGTCGGCGGCGCGCAGGTCGAGCAGGCTCCAGTCGCGGGACACATCCTCGCCGGAGACTTCGAGCCGGAACGTCAGCCTCAGCGTCACCGGCCGGGGCCGGGCGCTGAGGCCGTCGAAGAACGTGCCGGTCGTGGTGATCGCCTCCATCGGCGGGCTAGAACCCGATCTCAAGAGCACCGCCGACATCGAGTGCGTCGGCCAGCCCTTCGTTCAGGCCGCTGGCCGGAGCGCGCGTCGAGGCGAGCACCGCTTCCAGCGCCGGCAGGTTCTCGATCTGCATCGTCGTGGCCACCGCGTGCCACAGGCGCACGGTGATGATGCGGACATAAAGCACGTTCGTGCCGAGGATGGCCCCGAGATAGAGCAGCACGCTCGATGCGATGACGAAGGCCTGGATGCCCGCATTCTCGCCGTCCGTGGCGATCAGGGGCAGGAGAAGAGCGGCGATGATGCCGAGGACGATGATGAAGCCGATCACCGCCAGCATGTAGACGAGGTAGGGGAAGTAGAACTGACGCGCCTTCAGCGAGGAGGCCAGCCTCGCCTCGCCGAGGGAGGCGGCATTGAAGAAGGCGCGGGTCTCGCGAGCCCGATAGTAGGGGATCAGCAGCAGCGCCAGCGGGATCGACACGCTGGCGGCGATCCCGACGGCGCTGGCGTAGGACACGAGCGGCGAGTCCTCGTAGGCCGGGTTGAAGATGAACTTGCTGTTCTCACTCGCCGGATCCTGGATCAGCAGATCGCTCGGGATGTCGAATCCGGTCGCCGCCAGCAGCGCCGCGACGCTCAAGAGGATCGGCAGCAACGCAACGATGTAGAACATCATCCACGGCATCAGGATCGAGCGGCCGGTCGCGGTCGAGCGCATCCGGCTCTGGCCGATCAGCGTATGGTCGATGCGGTAGCGCTCCAGCGCCGCGCGCATGAAGGGGAAGGCCAGGCCGAGGCTGGCGAAGGTCGCGAGCCACCACAGACTGGCACGCCCGGCATAAGCGAAGCCCGAGCCGTCCTGGCCGAGGCGGATGCCGCGCCAGCGCGTGCGCGAGGCGCGGTAGCGCCGGCCGCGGAACAGCGCGTATTGCCCGAGCACGAACAGGCCGATGAAGGAGATTGGCGCGGCCAGGGCTGCCAGCGCTGGGCTCAGGAGACCGATCACGAACAGGACGATGTAGATCGGCACCAAGATGGCGAGCGCCACGAGGAAGCCGAGGAACAGCTCCTTGCCGGTGCCGAGATACTCGGCCGGGCTGCCGGCGACGACGGTGCGGCTCCAGAAGTATCGCCGCAGATTGGTAATGTACCAGAACCGGTAGATCGAGAAGGTGATCAGCGAGAGCAGGAAGCCTTTGACGACGATGCCCGTCAGCCCCGGCGCCTTCCGGTCGAACGCAACCTCTCCCGTCCGCGCCCCAGCCGGGCTCGGCATGCCTGCCAATTGATCCATCGTCGCAGTCCCCCCTCGTTGCCGGGAGACTAGAAGCCGCGCTGGTTGCATTGCAACGGCCGAGGGTCGCAATCGCTGCTTTAGGAACGATCGATCAATGGAAAGCCGGTGCACGGAGCGGGCTTCGCCGAGTTTTCAGGGTTAATTTCACGTGAAAACCGCGTCGGGACAATGTCTCGGAGAGGGATCGTCCCGCCGATTGCAGGCGCCTTCGCTCTGCTCCGGTTCCCCCATCTCACGGTGATCTCGCACGCATCGATGTCGATGATGGGCAGCCCGCTGTCCGAGCTTCCAAAAGAAAAGAAAACGCCGGGCCCGATCACGGAGCCCGGCGTTTTCACACGATGTCGTCACGGGAAGGACGAGCTGCCCTTCCGAGAGGCAGGTTAGCGCTTCAGCAGCAGCGGAAACCCGAACTGTTGCCGACACCGAAGCGAGCGTTCTCGCGGTTGCGGAAAAACTCCCGCTCGGTCATCGGCGCCTGATCGGGATGGGTCTTGGCGATATGGGCGACGTAAGTCCCGTAATCACCCTGACCCACCATCAGCCGCGCGCCGTCGCAAACGCACTTGTTGAAGGCCTGAAGGCGTTCGCGAAAGCTCTGCATCGACGTTGCGGTTCCGGTCATGACGGCCTCACTCCGCCGGGGCGAGTCGGGGATCGGCTTCGAGCGCCGTCCAGCGATCGGCACGGTAGGCCTTGACGCAGGCCATGACGCCGAACACCGCGATCGCCACGACGAGGCCGACGAAGAACACGGCGAGAGCCGCGTCGATGCGGTCGTTGAAGACGATCTTGTGCATGTCCGCCATGCTCTTGGCCGGGCCGAGCACCTTGCCTTCCGCGATCGCCGCCGAGAAGCGGTCGGCGTGCGAGAGGAAGCCGATCTTCGGGTCGGGCGAGAAGATCTTCTGCCAGCCGGCGGTCAGGGTGCAGATGCACAGCCAGACGGTCGGGATGATCGTGACGAAGGCATAGCGCTCGCGCTTCATCTTGAAGATCACGACGGTTGCCAGCGTCAGCGCGACGGCGGCCAGCATCTGGTTCGAGATGCCGAACAGCGGCCACAGGGTGTAGATGCCGCCGAGCGGATCGGTGACGCCCTGGTAGAGGAAGTAGCCCCAGGCGCTGACGCACAGGGCGGTGGCGACCACGCTCGGACCCCAGGCCGAGGTGTCCTTGAAGCGCGGCGAGAGCAGGCCGAGCAGATCCTGCAGCATGAAGCGGCCGGCGCGCGTGCCCGCATCCACCGCGGTCAGGATGAACAGGGCCTCGAACAGGATCGCGAAGTGATACCAGAAGGCCATCATCGCCTTGCCGCCGATGGCCGAGGAGATGATGTGCGCCATGCCGACCGCGAGGGTCGGCGCGCCGCCGACGCGCGAGATGATCGAGTGCTCGCCGACATCCTTGGCGGTCTGGGCGATGACGTCCGGACCGATCGGGAAGCCGAGCGCCGTCACCGCGGCGGCGGCGGTTTCCGGCGTGCTGCCGAGCAGGGCGCCCGGGGAGTTCATGGTGAAGTAGATGCCCGGGTCGATCACGCTGGCGGCCACCAGCGCCATGATCGCCACGAAGCTTTCCATCAGCATGCCGCCGTAGCCGATGAAGCGGGTGTCCATCTCGTTGTTGACGAGCTTCGGGGTCGTGCCCGACGAGATCAGCGCGTGGAAGCCCGAGACGGCGCCGCAGGCGATGGTGATGAACAGGAACGGAAACAGCGAGCCCGCCCAGACCGGACCGGTGCCATCGATGAACTTCGTCGTGGCGGGCATCTGCATGTGCGGGGCGACGACGACGATGCCGAGCGCCAGGCCGATGATGGTGCCGATCTTGAGGAAGGTCGACAGGTAGTCACGCGGGGCGAGCAGCAGCCACACCGGCAGGATCGCGGCGACGAAGCCGTAGCCGATCAACATCCACGTGAGCTGGGTGCCGGTGAAGGTGAAGGCAGGACCCCAAGTGGGGTGTTCGTTGATCTGACCGCCGCCGACGATCGCGGCCATGAGCAGGACGAAGCCGATGATCGACACCTCGCCGATCTTGCCCGGCCGGATGTAGCGCGCGTAGAGGCCCATCAGGATCGCGATCGGGATCGTCGCGCCGACGGTGAAGGTGCCCCAGGGGCTCTCGGCCAGTGCCTTCACCACGATCATCGCCAGCACGGCGAGCAGAATGACCATGATCATGAAGGTGCCGAACAGGGCGATCACGCCGGGGATCACCCCGAGCTCGGCCCGGATCAGCTCGCCCAGCGAGCGCCCATCGCGGCGCATCGAGATGAACAGGATCATGAAGTCCTGCACCGCGCCCGCGAGCACGACGCCGGCGAGGATCCAGAGCATGCCGGGCAGGTAGCCCATCTGTGCCGCGAGCACCGGGCCGACCAAGGGTCCGGCGCCGGCAATGGCCGCGAAGTGGTGGCCGAACAGGACCGATTTGTTGGTGGGAACGTAGTCGAGGCCGTCGTTGTGACGGTGGGCCGGGGTCTCGCGCTTCGGATCGAGACGCATCACCTTGTCGGCGATGAAAAGGGAATAGTAGCGGTAGGCGATGAGGTAGACGCAGACCGCCGCGACCACGACCCATAGGGCGTTGATCGATTCGCCCCGTTGCGTGGCGACCACCGCCAGCGACGCAGCGCCCAACGCCCCAACCAGGGCCCAGGGCCCATGCTTCTGTATTGCGCCCATCGACGCCTCACTCCGTCATTGGCCGCATTCTTGATGCAGGCGGCCTTTCACCGATCTGTTTGGCGCAATTTTTCCTGCGATACCAGTTGCGGTGAGCACACAGGTGCAGGTTCCCTCGGCACCCGCGGTGACATCTTCCATCCCGCGTTACCCGAACCTTGGGATGAGTGCGCCACGGTGCCATCAACGCCCGTGCGAAGGGCAACGGGGGAAACGGGCATCCGGACGCTGCCGTCGATTCAGCGCGGCTCCCGTTCGATCCGAAGCGGATCGGCCGCGTGGAATGCCTTCGAACGTCTCAGTCGAGGACGATGACGCGGTTGGGGAGTTGGTTGTCGCTGTGGCTGCCCGGCAGCTCCGCCTTCAGCACGGCGCCGACCTGCTCCACTGCCGAGACGAGTCCCTCGCCGAGGGCTCCGCGTCCGGCCGCAACGAGCAGCTCCGAGACGATGGCACGCCACTGCGCCTCCTCCACGCGGGCCCGCACACCCTTGTCGGCAACGATCTCGGCGTAGCGCTCGGCGAGGGCCACGTAGACCAGCACGCCGGTGCGCCCCCGCGTTCCGGTGAGACCGTGTGCGAAGAACTCGCGACGGGCGGCGGCGTGGGCGCGTTCGCGCTGCCAGCGCCGCGGGGTGAGGGTGATCCGAAGACGCTCGTTTAGGGTCAGCAGCAGCGTAACGAGCACGGTCGCCGCCTGAGCGAGCGCAATCTCACCCGCACCGAGCTCGGTGAGCAGGATCAGGGGCCAGGGCAGGGCCAGGGCGACCGCCAGGGCCACGGCGAGGCCGGGGGAGCGATAGAGCCCGGCGCTGGCGGAGACCAGCACCACGATCTCGCCCGACGTCCCGGTCTCTGCCCGCCCGATCGCTGCGGCGATCCGCTCCCGCGCGGCGGGATCGAGGATGCTCACGCTACCAGTCACCGGACGCTCCCCCGCCGCCGAACGAGCCGCCCCCGCCGGAGAATCCTCCGCCGCTATCGGAGAAGCCGCCGCTCCAGCCGCCGGACGGCCCCGGGATCACCACGAAGCCGCCACCGCGGCCGCGTCGTCCGCCGCCGTTCATCCGCGTCAGCACGATGACGAGGGCGATGATGACGACGATCCAGAAAATCACCGTGACGGGATCGACCGTGTCCTCCCGCACCGGCGCGCGGCGCTGCCACTCGTCGGCATCGCCGGAGAGGATCGGAAGGATGGCGTCGACCCCCGCCTCCACGCCCCCGGAAAAGTCGCCTTGGCGGAAACGGGGCGTGATCGCCGTCGTGATGATCGTCTTCGACAACGCATCGGTGAGCGCGCCTTCGAGGCCGTACCCGACCTCGATGCGGACCTTGCGCTCCTTCGGGGCCACCAGCAGCAGAACACCGTTGTTGGTCTTCTTCTGGCCGATGCCCCAGGCCCGGGCGAGGCGGTTGGCGTAATCCTCGACCGTGCGGTCCTGAAGGCTCGGCACGGTGGCGACCACGAGTTGATCGCCCGTCTTGTCCTCGTGGGCCTTGATCTTGCCGTCGATCCGCGCCCGCGTCTCCTGCGAGAGGATGCCGGCCGCATCCACCACCCGGCCCGTGAGCTTGGGGAAGTCGGGCTCGGCTGCTTTTGCGAGGCCCATGAGGCCGGCGACAATCAGCAGCGCGAGCCACAAAGCCGGCAGCGGGCCGAATGCGGGGTGCCGAGCGGTCCGATCGGGGCGCGTCATCACCAGTTGGCAGAGCGAACTAGAACTTCACGTTCGGCGCGCGCTCTGCACCCGGCGTCGAGGTGAAGGTCTCCATCGGCTTCGCCTCCGGGTAGAACCACGAGGCGACCCACCGGCCGGGAATGGTGCGGATCTCGGTGTTGTAGGCCTGGACCGCCTGAATATAGTCGCGCCGCGCCACGGCAATGCGGTTCTCCGTCCCCTCGAGCTGCGATTGCAGCGCCAGGAAGTTCTGGTTCGATTTCAGATCCGGATAGGCCTCGACCGAGGCGAGCAAGCGTCCGAGCGCCCCCGAAAGCTGGTTCTGTGCCTCTTGGAACTGCTTGAACTTCTCTGGGTCGCTGACCGTCGAGGCATCGACCTGGATGCTCGTCGCCTTGGCCCTGGCTTCCGTCACCCGCGTCAGGGTCTCCTGCTCCTGCTTGGCATAGCCCTTCACGGTCTCGACGAGGTTCGGAATCAGGTCGGCCCGGCGCTGGTATTGGTTCTGCACCTCGCTCCAGGACGATTTTGCCTGCTCCTCCAGGCTCGGCACCCGGTTGATCGCCCCGCACCCCGCCAAGCAGGTCGCCAGCCAGAGCGCCGCGAGCGCAGAGACGACCCGACCGAGGATGGAGGGACGTGCCGGGGCTGTGAGGGCGAAGGGCATAGGTGGTATACTTCCACGAAAGGCGAGCTTGGCAGCAAGTTAGTGAGAATGAGATAGGGGACGTGCGCGAAAGTGAAAAGGGTTACTCTGCGCTGAACGATGGCGATTTAAGGCCATTTCGTTTCGTGCCGAAAATTCGGCCTCGCCGTGCGATGGGAGGTCTGTTTCAAGAAGCCCCAATCCCGAGTCACTTAGCTGGCCGGCCCCTTGTCGATCGTCCCAAAGTCGGGGTAGGCGTCCAATGCAGCCCTCTCTCGGGCCTGTTGCCGTCTTGCGAGTAATTGGTGGAGTAAATCCGAAATGGCCTTATATGATCTTTTTCTTAACAATGCTGGCAGGCCGATTCATAAATCTGGACATTATTTTTTCGCCTATGAGCGGCATTTTTCCAGATATGTTGGCCAACCGGTAAATTTTCTCGAAATTGGCGCGGGAAATGGTGGGTCTTCTCAGATGTGGAAGCGGTGGCTAGGCCCACTTGCAAGGATTGTTACGCTCGATATCAACGAGGTGTGTCGCCAGTATGCTGATGATCAGGTCCATGTGCGGATCGGTGATCAGTCGGATGAAGGCTTCCTTCAATCCGTCATTGATGAGTTTGGCGCCTTTGATGCTGTTTTAGATGACGGAAGTCACCACATGCAGCATGTGACCGCTAGTTTCGACTACCTTTATCCGCGTATCGCCTCCACCGGCGTTTACATGATCGAAGACATGCATACAGCTTATTGGCCTGACTACGGCGGCGGTCGTGGCGATCCTCGCTCTATGGTTGAGCGATTTAAAGGATATCTCGATGAATTAAATGCTGAGCATGTCCGCGATCACAGCGTAACGCCTTCCGACTTTACGCGGTCAACCGTAGCAATGACAGCTTATGACAGCATTTTGGTCTTCGAGAAGTCGCCATTAATCAATAAGGCAATGAAAATGATTGGTGATCAGACACTTCGCGTCAACTATTAAATTGACGGTATGACATCAATGCTCCAAGTTTGCGATATTCTGTGGGGAACTGATAGGATCATCGACGACGATCCTATAACCTCTGTAGTCAATGGCGGATTTTATCTTCCTTACAAAAGCGGTGGCTCCTGGGGCATTTTCGACCGAGATGGACAAATTGTCGGGGCCGCAACTGACTTCAGAGATAAAAACCAGCTATCGCATAGTCAGGTTGTCGACCCGCTTTCGATTTCGGACTATGGAATGATCCCTGAAGCTGTTGGTTCTTATATCTATGGCGGATATATTAATCTCCACTATGGGCATTTTATAATAAATTCCCTGCCAAGGCTTTGGAACATTTCTCGTATCAAAACGCCGAGCACTAAGATCCTTTGCCACGGAATTTGCCAGCCTGAGGTTTGGTTCGCGTTCCCCTTCATCGCAGCTATTATGGGGGCGCTTGGTCTTAAGCCTGACGATTTTGTCTCTCCCACTGATCCCGTTCGATTGTCTGCCTTAATCGTGCCGGGTACTAGTCTTCATGAACAGACGGCCGGACATCGGGTGTACGGTTCTTTTTGTCGAGACATAGGGCGCCGGTTGCTTCATGGTCGATCAATAACAGCAGGAAGTCGTTTCGCCTATTTTTCAAAATCTCAGCTGAAGAGCGCTGTTGGATTAGTTGAAAACGAAATAGAAATAGATGACACATTACGTTCGCTTGGCGTAGATATTTTTTACCCTGAATTGATGCGATTACAGGACCAAATTGGAGTATTTGTTGATTATGAATATGTTCTTGGGACAGCAGGATCATTTATGCATACAAGCATTTTTTCTGAAAAATCTAAAATAATTTGCTTGAATGTCACATCTCAAATCAACACTAATTATAAAATAATCGATCTGCTTGCTGATAACGATGCGACTTACTTATATCCGCCGGCTATGAAGGTTTCTTCGGGCCGAGCCGGAGTCATGACGACGCGGTATTTGCCGGATGCTGCCGATGTTGCGAAGGAATTTTTTGCGAGAATTCCAAAATAGAGTTATGTAGCGACCTTGAGCAGCCGAAATGCGAATTTTACTCGTGATTTAGGCGACCTGGAGGAGGTGAGCATGAATATTGAACATGATGCGTCACCCTCAACGGCGGACAGAAAAAGACAAATTTCCACCTGACCTTTTAAGGTAAATAATAACAAACGCTGACATAATACTAGAGATGGGAAGTCTGAGCAGGGCCAAATGTTCACAGCGGCACAAAAATTAGATCTAGCCGTTGCCGTTCGGTGCGTTAGCTCAAGCAAAGGATCTTTGTGTTGCCTACAAGCGAGACTCCTTCCTCGTTAACTCGCCCCCGCATCACCATCACCTACTGCACCCAGTGCCAGTGGCTCCTGCGTGCGGCGTGGATGGCGCAGGAGCTTCTCTCCACCTTCCGCGACGATCTCGGCGAGGTCGCCCTGCGGCCCGGTACGGGCGGGGTGTTCGTAATCGAGTTGGATGCGGACGTCATCTGGGAGCGGGTGCGCGATGGCGGCTTTCCCGATGTGAAGGTGCTCAAGCAGCGGGTCCGGGACCGGCTCGATCCGGGGCGGGATCTCGGGCATGTCGATCGGGCCGGGCGGGAGGGCTGAGGCGGGGCAGTTGGCACGTATACCCGCGCTGGGGCATGATGCGCGGGCGCCATCCTCAAACCCTTCAGCGCAACGCCGCGGGACGCCTTGATCCGACGCATGCTCTCCCGGCTCGGCCAGCGTGGCTTCTCCACGCAGTTCTACCTGATCATGCTCGTGATCGCGCTGATCGGCCCCGGCCTGATCTTCACCGCGATCCTGTTGACCCGCTATGCCGCCACCGAACGCGCCCGCTTCGAGCAGGATGCACGGGAGAACGTGCGTGGGGTCGCGCTCTCGATTGATCGCGACACCGCCGGGCTCGTTTCGGTGCTGCAGACGCTCGCCACCTCGCCGCGGCTCAAAGACAGCGAGTTCGCGATTTTTGAGAATCAGGCGCGCCTCGTGCGCGAGGCGGTCGGCCTCGATCTCGTTCTGCGCCGGCCGGACGGCCAGCAGATCGTCAACACCGCCCTGAAGCCGGGCGCTCCCCTGCCGGTGACGACCCTGCCGATCGACCGCGAACTCATCGAGAGCGGGCAACGCTCCATGGTCACCGGCTATCTCGCCGGGGCCATGCCGGATCAAGCGCATTACGCCGTCGCGGTGCCGGTGCGGATCGAGGAGACGCCTGCCTTCATCCTCAGCTTCTCGGTGCCCCTGAGCCGCATCGCCGGCATCCTCGCCCGCGAGCAGATCCGGGGTTGGGTCACGGGGGTCTCGGATCGCGACAGCGTCGTGCTCGCGCGACTGCCGGAAATACCCGGCGTGGTCGGGAATCCCCGGCTCGCGACCCTGCGCCAAACGGCGACAGGCACCCCCGGCGTCTGGGAGGGGCGCGACCGCGACTTCAAGCCCGTCACCGTGGTCGAGGCGCGCTCGCGGCTCAACGGCTGGACCGTGGGGGCGAGCATCCCGCGCGAACTGGTCGAGGCGCGGCTGCGGCGCTGGATCTGGGCCTTCGGCGGCTTCGGCCTTCTCGTGCTCGCCACCTCCTCGGTGCTCGCCGTCCACCTGTGGTCGCGGGTCTCGAAGCCCCTACGCCAACTCGCGGCGACGGGGCCGGCCCTCGCGCGGGGGCAGGCGATCCCGCGGATCGCCTCGCCGATCCACGAGATCCGCCGCCTCGCCGACGTGCTCTCGGAAGCCTCGCTGCGGCTGCGCACCCGCAGCGAGGAGCGCGACCGGGCACTCGCCGAGACCCAACGCGGCCTCGCGGCCTTGCGCGAGAGCGAGGCGCGTTTCCGACACATGGCCGATTCGGCCCCGGCGCTGATCTGGATGACCGACGAGACCGCCGAGGTGGTCTTCGCCAATATGCATTTCGACCACCTGTTCGGCCGTCCGGCCGCGGAGATGGCCGGCGGCGGCTGGGAGTCGATCGTGCATCCGCCGGACCTGCCGGCTTTCCAGGCGACGTTCCAAGAGGCGTTCGAGCACCGGCACCCGTTCCGGGCCGAGATGCGGGTCGTCGATCGCAACGGGGAGATTCGCTGGCTGCGCTGCGAGGGCGTGCCGCGCCTCGACGACCATGGCACCTTCCTCGGCTTCACCGGGTGCAGCGTCGATGTCACCGATGCCAAGCGGGCCGAAGAGCATCTGCGCCTGCTCATCAACGAGTTGAACCACCGGGTGAAGAACACCCTGGCCACCGTCCAATCGATCGCCATGCAGTCCCTGCGGGGGCTCGACGGCGAAGAGGCGCTCGCGGCCCGCGCCGCCTTCGAGGCACGGCTGCTGGCGCTCGCCCGCGCCCACGACGTGCTGACCCGCGAGAGCTGGGAAGGCGCCGAGCTCAAGACCGTGGTGGGCGATGCGATCCGCCCGCTGGAGGCGGGGGACGGG
Source organism: Methylorubrum extorquens (assembly GCA_900234795.1). Taxonomy (NCBI): domain Bacteria; kingdom Pseudomonadati; phylum Pseudomonadota; class Alphaproteobacteria; order Hyphomicrobiales; family Methylobacteriaceae; genus Methylorubrum; species Methylorubrum extorquens. The sequence continues at coordinate 3,657,052 of LT962688.1, read as the reverse complement.
CAGGAATCGCGCTTCGTCGTATCGGGCCCGCGCCTGCGGCTCGCGCCGCGTCTGGCATTGTCCATCGCCATGGCCCTGCACGAACTCGGCACCAATGCCGTGAAGTACGGGGCTTTGTCCAAGGAGGGCGGGCGGGTGACGATCACCTGGACCGTGCAGCGCCGGCCCGAACTCTCGCTCTCCCTGCGCTGGACCGAGAGCGGCGGCCCGCCGGTCTCGCCTCCGACCCGCCGCGGCTTCGGCTCGCGCCTGATCGAGCGCAGCCTCGCCCGTGAACTCGCGGGCAAGGTCGAGCTGCTCTACGAGCCGGACGGCGTCGTCTGCACCATCGACGCGCCGGTGCCGCCGCCGGGTTTGCTGGAGCGCAAGGGCGGCACGCAACTCGCTGCAACGAAGCCGCTGCCGCTGGCGGGGTAAGGGTCGTTCTCCGGGCGCCCGTGCCGGGCACCTACTGAAACGTCATCGGGTCCGGCCCGATTCGTCCGTCGGCCCGGTCGAGACCGGCGATGGCCGCGTGGTCCTCTTGCGTGAGCGAGAAGCCGAACACGTCGATATTCTCGTGCATCCGGGCGGGCGTGGCGGATTTCGGGATCGCGACGAAGCCGTTCTCGATGTGCCAGCGCAGCACCACCTGGGCCGGGCTGCGCCCGAGCCGGTCGGCGATCCGGGTGATGGCGGGTTCATCCAGCACCTGCGCCTGGCCTAGGGGGCTCCAGGCTTCCGTGATGATGCCGAGTCGGACATGGGCCGCGCGCAAGCTGCGCTGCTGGAACCGCGGATGCAGCTCGATCTGGTTGAGGGCGGGGGTGACGCCGGTCTCGTTCACGAGCCGTTCGAGCTGATCCTCGGTGAAGTTCGAGACGCCGATCGAGGCGGCGCGGCCCTCTTCCCTCAGGCGGATCAGCGCGCGCCAGCTGTCGAGATAGAGCCCCCGGTCGGGGCAGGGCCAGTGGATCAGGTAGAGATCGACATGGTCGAGGCCGAGCCGGGCGAGGCTGTCATCGAAGGCGTGCCGCGTCGCATCGTAGCCCTGCGCATCGTTCCAGAGTTTCGTCGTCACGAACACCTCGGCCCGGGACACGATCGTCTCCCGCAGGCCGCGCCCGACGCCGCCCTCGTTGCCGTAGGCCGCGGCGGTGTCGATCGAGCGATAGCCGCTGCCGAGCGCCGTGCCGACGAGGGCAGGCGTCTCCGCCTCTTGCAGACGCCAGACGCCGAAGCCGAGCTGGGGGATGGACCGCCCGTCGTTGAGAGCGATCTGCGGCACGGGATCGGGGGCTGTCATGGCGTTTTTATTCTCATGCGCTGCCCAAGCGACAGGCGGGGACAGGGCACGGAGAATCGGCACGATCCTGCCTGCCGTACAGGCGTCCTTCTGGGGGGGCAGGGCTGCGCGCGCGTCAGGGCCTGGCGCGCGTCCGATCCTCGGCGGCCTCGCGATCGGGCATCCTGACGAGGTGCAGATAGGTCGGATCGAAGTCGCAGAACGCCTGCAGGCGCTTGACGTCCGGGACGTGCAGCCGGCGCTCCTTCAACTGGATCAGCCCGGCAAGGCGCAGGTCGCGCAGGATGCGGCTGACATGGATCGTCGTAATCCCGAGGATGTCGGCGAGCATCGGCTGGGTCAGAGGTAACGGGCAGTCGCGCTCCCCGGCCGTCCCGACGAGCTGCTGCCGCAGCAGCAATTCGCAGAACAGGTGGGCGATGCGCTTGTCGGCGGAGCGCTGGCCCATGCTCGCGAGCCATTCCCGCAGGATGCTCTCATCGACCAGTGTCGCCCACCACAGCGCCCGGGCGAGACGCGAATCGCGGAAAACCAGGTCATCGACCCGGTCCTGCGGGATGTCAGCGACGGTGCAGGCAGTCAGCGCGGCGATGTAGTGGTCGGACGGGCCGAGCACGATCGATTGCAGATCGCAGAAATCGCCCGGCAGGAGCAGGCCGAGGATCTGGCGTTGCCCGTCATCGATGAGTTTGTAGCGGAAGGCGTAGCCTTCGAGGACGAGGTGGACACCCGCCGCCCGGTCGCCGGCCCGCACGATATCCTGCTGCGGCTCCAGGCTGCGGCTGGAGCGGGACAGGTCGGCCAAAAGAGCCCGGTCTCCGGCGTCGAGATCCGCGCCGTAGCGAAGCCGGAGGATCAGAGGGTTCGTGCGCGTGAGCGTCACAGTCGCGTCCATGGACGCTCAACGCGGATCGCGACGTTCCGTGCCATGGAAACGAACGGAGTTTTGCGAGAAACCGCCCCTGCGGACCCGATGTTCCCGCAAGGGTGTCGGGCGACACCAAATCCGACCGATTCCCCAGGAGGCCGGATCTTGGCGTCGCTCGAGCGACGCGTCGGCTTATCGACACGGTTGCCCGCCTCGTGTCCCTAACAAAACTCCCGCCGCACCGTCATCGCCAGGGAGAAGGGTCAGAGATCGGGAGTTTCGTGAGGCACTCTTGATCCGGGCGAAAACCGTGTCCGCCGCGTCTCAGGCAGCCTTCCAACGGCGGGCGGTGTGGTTGCCGAAGGCGCGGGCGTAGAGGTTGCAGTAGTTCAGCGCCGCCCCATCCCAGCCGAAGGAGCGGGACATGGCGCTGCGCCGCATGGTGTTGAGGCGCTTCTTCTGGCCGAAGGTCTCGAAGGCACGGCGAATCGCCGAGGTCAGCCCCTTCGGCGAGGCCTCCCCGAAGGTGAAGCCGGTGACCCCATCCTCGACCGTATCGTTGAGGCCGCCCGTGCGGCGCACGATCGGCAGGGAGCCGAAGCGCTGCGCATACATCTGCGCCAGTCCGCAGGGTTCGAAGCGCGAGGGCATCAGCAGGAAGTCGCTGCCGGCGAAGATGCGGCGCGCCTCGGTTTCCCGGAAGCCGACATGGACGCCGACATTCTCGGGATGGCGCCCGGCGAGATCGCGCAGGGCCTCCTCGAACCGGCCCTCGCCCTGGCCGATCACCACGAGCTGGCCGCCTTCGGCGACGATCGACTCGGCGGCGCTGATGCTGAGGTCGATGCCCTTCTGGTGCACGAGGCGCGAGACGATGGCGAAGAGCGGCCCGCGGGAGACCGCCATGCCGAACTGCTTGCGCACCTCGTCGGCATTGGCCCGCTTGCCCTTCCAGTCGTCGGGCTCGAAGCGGGTGGCGAGGTGCGGGTCCGTGCGCGGATCCCAGCTCTCGTCGATGCCGTTGAGAATGCCGGTCAGGCGACCCTGCGCGGCGCGGGTGCGGAGCAAGCCGTCGAGGCCACAGCCGCCCTCGGGTGTGGTGATCTCGCGGGCATAGGTCTCGCTCACCGTGGTGACGTGCGAGGCGTGATAGATGCCGGCCTTGAGGAAGGAGAGCTGCCCGTAGAACTCCACGCCATCCATCTGGAAGGCATGGTCCGGTACGCCGACCCGGCCGAGATTGTCGCGGTGGAACAGGCCCTGGTAGGCGAGATTGTGGATCGTCAGCACGCTCGGGCGGCGGATGCCGAGCCAGGACAGGTAGGCTGGGGCCAGCGCGGTCTGCCAATCGTTGAGGTGCAGCAGGTCGGCCGACCAGAACGGGTCGATGCCCCCGGCCAGTTCCGCCGCCGCCCGGCTGAGGCGGGCAAACCGCAGGTCGTTGTCGCCGAAATCGCCGCGCTCGTCGCCGTAGGGCGTGCCGTCGCGCTCGTACAGATCGGGGGCGACCAGCACGTAGACGCCGAGGCCGTCCGGCGTGGTGCCGAAGCCGAGTTCGCAGCCCGGAACGCTGGCGAAGCTGCCGAACCGGGCGATCATCGTCAGGTTGTCGAGCCCGGCGAGCACCTGCGCGTAGCCGGGAATGAGAACGCGGACGTCGTAGTGGCGGCGCAGGGAGCGGGGTAGGGCGCCCGCGACCTCGCCGAGGCCGCCGGTCTTCACGAAATCCGCCATTTCGGGGGTGGCGTAGAGAATGCGGGGTAGGAGAGCGTTGCCGAGTCTCGGCTGGGGCTCGAAGGTGGAGGTCGGTAGCAGCGGATCGGCGACCGGGAGCCCACCGAGATCCACGTAAGCCATCGACTCGCCCCTACGCCACCCGCGCGGCCGGTGAAGGGCGGGAACCGCCGCTGCTACGCTCGGCATTGAAATGCTCCGGAAGGCAATCCGTTCCGTTGCATCGCACAATTCAGGCCATGTTCAGACCAATATTTTTGAGTGGACGCCTGCGCTTCCATCATGGGTTGTCCGCGCTGGGCGAATGGCGAAAGCGGTCTGCACATCATTCCCGGTTTGGGCCGGGTCGAATGCGCAGGGTGCAGCGCGGCAACGGCCCGTCCTATCGACTTACCGGTTTGAGGATGACGCCTTCGTTCGGTGCGAGGCGGGCCTTGCCGTCGGCCCTGTCGCCCGCGCGTCCCGGAAGGGTGGAGAGCAGGATCGTCCAGCCCTCATCCTCCAAGGGAATCGTCCATTCCGAGCTACCGAAATTGAGCAGGATACGTAAAACCTCGCCATCCAGAACCCGCTCGAAGGCGAAGACTTCGGCCGCGTGATCCGGCGATAGCGGGAGGCCGCGCCAATCGCCGATCGACAGGGCCGGATGGTCACGGCGCAGGGACAGGAGCCGGCGGTAGAGGGTCAGGATCGAGCGGGAATCGTCGCGCATCTCATCGACGTTGCGCCGCTCCGCATCGGCGCTGAGCGGCAGCCACGGCGTACCGGTGGTGAAGCCCGCATGCGGAGCCTCCTCCCACTGCATCGGCGTGCGCTCGGGGTCGCGGCCATGGCCGGGCTCGTTGCGCCCCCACGGGTCCTGTGCCTGCTCGGGCGGCACCGGAACATGGGCGAGGCCGATCTCGTCGCCGTAATAGAGCGTCGGCGTGCCGCGCAGCGTCAGCAGCAGCATCGCCGCGACGCGAGCCTGCGCCTCGCCGACGCGGGCGGCGATGCGGGGCTGATCGTGGTTGCCGAGCACCCAGTTCGGCCAGCCACCCTCGGGTAGGGCGGCTTCGTATTCCGTCACCAGAGCCGCCACCGCGTCGGCGCGCCACGGCGTCTGGATGAGCTGGAAGTTGAACGGCAGGTCGGCCCCAGTCAGGCCGGGCCCGTAATAGGCCACCAGCCGCTCGATCGGCAGATAGATCTCGCCGATCAGCACCCGCTCGCCGTACTCGCGCAGGACCGCGCGCATCCCGGCGATAACGTCGAGCACCTCCGGCCGGTCGCAGGAATAGACCTGCTGGAAGCGGTTGATCCCGGCCTGATGCGGCTGAAAATCGGGGTTGTGCGGGTTGTCGCGAAATCCCTCGTCCTTGATCAGGTGCCAGATCACATCGACGCGGAAGCCGTCCACGCCGCGCGCCAGCCAGAAGCGCAGGGCGTCGTGCATCGCCGCCCGCACTTCGGGGTTGCGCCAGTTCAGGTCCGGCTGCTCGGGCAGGAAGGCGTGGTAGTAGTACTGGCCGGTGGCCGGATCACGGGTCCAGGCCGGGCCGCCGAAATTCGAGAGCCAGTTGTTGGGCGGTCCGCCGTCAGGGGCCGGATCGCGCCAGATGTACCAGTCGCGCTTGCGTGACGCGCGGCTCGCCCGGCTCTCGGTGAACCACGGATGCGCGATCGAGCTGTGGTTGGGAACGAAATCGAGGATCACGCGGAGCTTGCGCCGATGCGCCTCGACGATCAGCGCGTCGAAATCCTCCAGCGTGCCGAACAGCGGATCGACCGCGCAATAATCGGCCACGTCGTAGCCGAAATCGGCCATCGGCGAGCGGTAGAACGGCGAGATCCACACCGCATCGACGCCGAGCCATGCGAGGTAGTCCAGCCGTGCCGTGATCCCCCGAAGGTCGCCGACGCCATCGCCGTCCGTGTCCTGGAACGAGCGGGGATAGATCTGATAAACTGTCCCGCTCTTCCACCACGCCGCTTCGGAGCCGTTCGCCCCAGATACCGGACCGCCCATCGGACCTCCCTCGATGTTGCCATCGACGCCGTGCGCATCGCTCCAGGGTGGGTAGGGCCGTTCAGCAAGCCTTCAAGCGGCCGGTGTCATCTCTCGTGCGAGGCGCCGACCGATGTGCTCGCGATGTGTCTACAGTGACACAGTCCTGCGGGCACACGACTTGCGAATGATGTGTTTGCACGCATGTGTCTCGACAAGTCCGCCGGCCGGCAACACCATGGTGGGGCAGGGCGACAGACCACGTCGCGGATCATCGTGCCGCCGCATGAAGCGGCCACACTCCGCGTCCGACCGACATCCTCGGCTGTAACGAAGGGGGATACCCAGGTGCTGAACGAAGCTCTGTCCGTTCTCGTCAGGAACGGCGAAGCGGACACTTCCGCTTCATCGGCGAAGACGGCGAAGGCCGCCGCCACCTATGTTAAGCCCCTTCACGTTGCCGGTGGTGATGCGGTGGTAGAGTTGCGCGAGGCCATCCGCTCCAAGCTCCTTTACGTGCTCGGCAAGACGCCTGAGGCCGCCCGCGAGCGCGACTGGTTCGCCGCGACGGCGCTGGCCCTGCGCGATCGGATCGTCGACGCCTGCTACGGTGCGCAGGCCGCCACCGTGCCGGAAAAGCGGGTCTATTATCTCTCGCTCGAATTCCTGATCGGCCGGCTTCTGTCGGACGCCATGAACAATCTCGGCCTCGTCGAGACCACCAAGGCCGCTTTGCGTGACCTCGGCGTCGATCTCGCCGGCGTCGAGGGGGCCGAGCCCGACGCGGCGCTCGGCAATGGCGGCCTCGGGCGGCTCGCCGCCTGTTTCATGGAAAGCATGGCGAGCCTGTCGATCCCCGCGACCGGCTACGGCATCCGCTACGACCACGGCCTCTTCCGCCAATCGCTGGAGGACGGATGGCAGCGTGAGGCGCCGGAGACTTGGCTCTCGGAAGGCAATCCGTGGGAGTTCCCGCGGCCGGAGGCGACCTACAAGGTCGGCTTCGGCGGCCACGTCACCATGACGAGCCAGGGCGACCACCACATCCGCCGCCACTGGCACCCGGCCGAGACCGTGAACGCCGTGGCCCACGACGTGCCGATCGTCGGCTGGCGGGGCAAACACGTCAACGTCCTGCGCCTGTGGAAGGCGGAGGCCGACGCGCCGGTCGAACTCGCGCGCTTCAATGCCGGCGACCATGTCGGCGCCGTGGCCGGCCGGGCCCGGGCCGAGGCGATCTCGCGGGTGCTCTACCCGAGCGATTCCTCCGCCGAGGGCCAGGAACTGCGCCTGCGCCAGGAATTCTTCTTCACCTCCGCCTCGCTGCAGGATCTCGTGCGCCGGCACGTGGCGGAGCGCGGCTCCCTACGCTCCCTGCCCGACCACGCCGCGATCCAGCTCAACGACACCCACCCGGCCGTCGCCGTGCCGGAGCTGATGCGCATCCTGATGGAGGATCACGACCTCCCCTGGGAGGATGCGTGGCAGATCACCTCCAACACCCTGCACTACACCAACCACACCCTGCTGCCCGAGGCGCTGGAGACCTGGCCGGTGGAGCTGATGGAGCGGCTGCTGCCGCGCCACATGCAAATCATCTACCTGATCAACTGGCTGCACCTTGAGGAGCAGAGCAAGAACCGTCGGGGTGGGACGTTCGACATCTCCGCCGTCTCGCTGATCGACGAGTCGAATGGTCGGCGCGTCCGCATGGGACCGCTCGCCTTCCACGGCTCGCGCCGGGTCAACGGCGTCTCGGCGCTCCACAGCGAGCTTTTGAAATCGACCGTGTTCAAGGATCTCCACACGATCGAGCCGGAGAAGATCCTCAACAAGACCAACGGCATCACCTTCCGCCGCTGGCTGCACAACGCCAACCCCGAACTGACGGCGCTGGCCGTCGAGGCGGCGGGCGAGGGCGTGCTCGATGACCCGACCCAGCTCGAAAAGCTGGTGCCGTTCGCCGACGATCCAGAGTTCCGCCAGCGCTACGCGGCGATGCGGACAATCCGCAAGCAGCGCCTCGCCCAGGTCATCGCCGAGCGAACCGGCATCACCGTCGATCCGTCGGCGCTGTTCGACGTGCAGATCAAGCGCATCCACGAGTACAAGCGCCAGCTCCTCAACCTCATCGAGACGGTGGCGCTGTACCAAGCGATCAAGAAGGCCCCCCACGAGGACTGGACGCCGCGGGTCAAGATCTTCGCCGGCAAGGCGGCGCCGAGCTACGTCCAGGCCAAGCTCATCATCAAGCTGGCCGGCGACATCGCCAAGGTCGTCAACGCCGATCCCGAGATCGGTGACCGGCTGAAGGTGGTGTTCCTCCCGAACTACTCGGTGAGTCTGGCCGAGGTGATCATCCCGGCCGCCGACCTCTCCGAGCAGATCTCGACCGCCGGCATGGAAGCCTCGGGCACGGGCAACATGAAGCTCGCGCTCAACGGCGCGCTCACCGTCGGCACGCTCGACGGCGCCAATATCGAGATCAAGGATCATGTCGGCGGGGAGAACATCTTCATCTTCGGCCTCGACGCCGAAGGGGTGCTCGCCCGCGTGAAGGAGACGGGCTACGCCGCCAAGGCGATCGCGGCCTCGCCGCGGTTGGCCGCGGCGCTCGACGCTATCGCCGACGGCACGTTCTCGCCGGACGATCCGGCCCGCTTTGCGTCGCTCGTGGATGAGTTGCGCCACGGCGACCGCTACCTGACCACGGTCGATTTCGAGGATTACTGGCGCGTCCAGCGCGAGATCGACGCGGCCTGGAAGCGCCCCGCCCAGTGGTGGCGGACGGCGATCCTCAACACTGCCCGCATGGCGTGGTTCTCCTCCGACCGCTCGATGCGGGAATACGCCGAGGAGATCTGGCGGGTGAAGGTGGCCTGAACCCATCAGCCGTTGAGATCGAAAGAGGGGCAGGACGGGTGATCCGTCCTGCCCCACTTCATTTGACCGAGAAGGGCAGGCAGTGCCCAATCGGTGAATGCGCTGTCCGAGCCGGTTCGTCCGGAACCATGCCCTCAGGAGGAGGGAGGCGGACCGGAGAACCGATTGGAAGGGAGCCTACGCCCCCGGCTCAAGCGGGATCGGATAGAACCGCGCCCCCGCCGCCGCGGCCAGGACCTCCACCGCACCGAGGGTCGAGGGGCAGCCGGAGGCGTGCACCACGTCGGTGGTCCGCAGGCTCGGGATATGGGCGGTGAGCGGGCCGGGGCGCACGTCGGGTCCCCGCTGGCGGTGGCGGTCGGCGGCCAGCGTGATGCGGGTGACGCCGGTGGCGCGCAGCCATTCGAGCGACGGGCGCATGTAGAGATCGAGGGGATCGCGCGCGCCGACCACGAGGCAGATCTCGCGGGCCGGCTCGATGTAGCGCGCGGCGCGGGCGATCGCCCAGATGCCGGCGAAACCCGTCTCCGCCGCCACCAGCACGAGGCGCCCGCCGCCGGGCCGATAGGTGCCGTTGCCGACCGGGCCCTTCACCTTCACCGCGCGGCCGGGCTCGACCGGGCAGCCGAACAGGGCGGTGAGATCCTCCGCGCTCTCGCCGCGCAGGTGGAAGACGAGTTCTTTCAACTCCGCCCCGCCCTCGACGCCGAGCGTCGGCGTGAGCGTGACCGGGTGCCCGCCTTCGAGCGTGACGACGACTTGATCGCCCGGCTCGAAAGGAAGCCGGCGCTCCAGGGTTGCGACGACCTGAAGGACCCGCGGCGCCAGCGCCGTGATGGAGTCGATGCTGCCGGTGCGGCGCGCCAGCGTCCGGACCGGCGTCTTGACCGGCCGGATCGTCGCGTCCGGATCGGGCGCGGACAGCGTCACCGCCTCCGCCCGCCGCGCCCGAACGGGGAGCCGCCGTGAGGCCGGGCCGGGGCCCTGGCCGAGCAGCCCGTTCATCGGGCCGATCATCCCGTCCGCCAGCGCGGTCTCCAGGGAGGTATCACCGGGGGAGACCCGCAGGGGCTGGCCGTTGACGACAAGCGAACAACGGGCGCTCGTGGGAGCACGCATGGCGGCAACCCGCTCCGATCGGATGAGAGGTGTCTTGAAGGGATCAGAGCGGATTGTGGATCAGGCGCTCGACCAGCGCAGCCCAGCGCGCGCGGACGGCCCGCGCCTCCTCGCTCAGCGTTTCCGCGTCCGCGAGGCCGAGGCTGGTCCGAAGGGCCTCGCTCTCCCGGCGCTCCGCGGCGAGTGCGGCCTTCATCACCGCCACTTCGAGGCGCAGTCGCGCGAGATCCGCCTCACCCGCATCCGCTTCGGGCTCGAAGGACAGGGGGGCAGGGACGTCTATTGGAGCGTCCGCCACGATCTGCGCCACGGCGTCCGCCGGAGCCTGCGTTACGGTTTCGGCCGCAACCTCGGCAACGACCACCCGCGGCTGCACCGCGGCGGCGAGATGCGCGTGGATGGGCCGCGTCATCAGGCGCCGCATCGCGCTGCCAGAGGGGGCCGGGCTCCTGCGTCTCGTCGCCTCGATCATCGTCCATCCTCAACCCGGCGGGTCCGCCGAAGAGGCGTCCCGGATACTTGGATGGACCTTCCCGCAACATGGTTAAGGGAGGTTTAAACCGAAGCGCGAGACCTGCGCGTCATTGCGGGATCAGGCCGCTTCGGGCGCGGCGCCGACGAGCTGGCGCGCCTGGAGCACGGTCATCGGCTCGCCGAAGGCCGCCCCTTGCGCGTAATCGCAGCCGAACTCCTGCAACACCTGCGCATCCTCCTCCGACTCGGCGCCCTCGGCGATGGTGGCCAGACCGAGTTCCTGCCCCATCCGCAGGACCGAGCGCAGCATGGCGGTGCGGCCCTGGCCCATCTGGCGCACGAAGCTCTGGTCGATCTTGATCGTGTCGAAGGGGAAGCGCTGGAGGTAGGAGATTGCCGAGTAGCCGGTGCCGAAATCGTCGAGGACGAGGCCGGCGCCGAGATCGTGGATGCGGGTGAGCATCTGGGCGGCGTATTCCGGGTTCTCCATCACCAGCCCCTCGGCCATCTCCAGCTTGAGCGAGCCGGGCAGCACGCCGGTGCGGGCGATCACCGTCTTCACGTCGTGCAGGAGGTCGTGGCGCAGGAGCTGGCGCGAGGAGACGTTGACCGAGGCGAAGATCGGCGGTTCGACGTCGAGCGAGCGCTGCCAAGCGGCGAGTTCCAGCGCCGTGCGCTCGATGGCGAAATTGCCGAGCGGGACGATGACGCCGGTCTCCTCCGCCACCGGCAGGAAGGTGGAGGGCGGGATGCGCCCGAGCTTCGGATGGTCCCAGCGCAGCAGCGTCTCGAAGCCGGCGACCGTGCGGTCTTCGAGCCGGACGATCGGCTGGAACAGCACCTTGATCTCGTTGCGCTCCAGCGCCTTGCGCAGATCCGCCTCTAGCATCAGCCGGTCGGAGCGCTCGAGGCGCATGTTGGCGCGGAACACCTCGATCCGGTCGCCGCCGCCGCGCTTGGCCTGGATCATCGCCATCTCGGCGTTCTTGAACACCTCCTCGCGCCGCGTCTGCCCGCTGCCCTGGTTGCCCACGCCCTGCGTCGCCTCGTGCAAGGCGATGCCGATCGAGACGGTGAGGAACACCTCGCGGTCGGCATAGGTGACCGGGGTGGCGATGGCGCGCCGGATCATCTCGGCGAACGAGAGGATGCGGTCGGGCTCCCGCTCCGAGAGCAGGATCACCGCAAATTCGTCGCCCGCGACCCGCGCGAGCGTGTCCTGCGGCCGCAGCAGCCGCCCGAGCCGGCGCGACAGCGTCAGCAGGATCGAGTCGCCCGCCGAGAGGCCGATGGCGTCGTTGATCGCTTTGAACCGGTCGATGTCGAGGGCGATCACCGCGGGCTTGAGGCGCGGGTCCTGGCTCGCCATCGCCAGCGCGGCCTCCAGCCGGTCGTGGAACAGCTCGCGGTTCGGCAGGCCGGTGAGGCTGTCGTGCACGGCGTCGTGCAGCAGCCGCTCCTCGGCGGTCTTCGCCTCGGTCACGTCGCTGATGGTGCCGACGATGCGGATCACCTCGCCATCGGTGCCGATCACCGGGCGCGCCTTCAGCCGGTACCACGCGTAGGGGCCATCGGCCGAGCGGAGGCGGAAATCGTGGGTGATGCGCCCGCGCCGCTCCTCGATCACGGTGTCGAGGGCCGCCGAGTAGCGCTCCACGTCGAAGGGATGGAGCAGGCCGAGCCAGTTCGCCGCCGGTCCTTCGAGGGCGCCGCGCTTGAGCCCAAGTTGGGCCTCGATCTCGGGGCCGGCGAAGACACGGTCGCCCGGCACGTCCCAGTCGAACACGATGTCGCCCGCGCCGGTCAGTGCCAGCGCCCGGCGCTCGGTGTCCGAGACGAGGCTGTGGCTGAGGCCGCCGCCGGCAAAGGCGTGCTGCATCACCGTGAAGCCGATCAGCATGACGATGAGCACGAGGCCGCCGATGAGCGCCGGCTGCACGAGGTCGGAGCCGATCTGCCCGGTGATGGCAAAGCCCGCCGCCACCACCCAGACCAGCAGCAGCAGCCAGGTCGGCACCAGCAGGATGGCGCGGTCGTAGCCGTTATGGACGGCGAGATAGAGGATCAGCAGGAGCCCGACGCCGGCCACCGCGGCGATGGAGATGCGCGCCACGCCCGCCGCCACGGGCGGGTCGAACACCGCCAGCGCCACGAGGCCGGCGAGGAAGGTCAGCCAGAAGAAGGCGACGTGGCTGTAGCGCACGTGCCAGCGCGACAGGTTCAGGTAGGCGAACAGGAACACCAGCAGGGTCGCGCCGAGCACGGCCTCGGCCGAGGCACGGTAGATCCGCTCGGCGAGTTCGGTGACGGGAAACACCCGTTGCAGGAAGCCGAAATCGATGCAGGCATAGGCCAGCACCGCCCAAGAGAGCGCGGCGGCGGCGGGGAAGATGATCGCGCCCTTCACCACGAAGATGATGGTGAGGAACAGCGCCAAGAGCCCGGCAATGCCGATGATGATGCCCTTGTAGAGCGTCAGCCCCGAGGTCTTCTTGCGGTAGGCGTCCTGATCCCAGAGGTAGACCTGCGGGATGTTCGGGCCTTTCAGCTCCGCCACGTAGGTGACCGTGGTGCCGGGATCGATGGTGATCAGGAACTGGTCGGCGTCGAGGCTCTCGTCGCGCTCGGGCCGGATGCCCTCGCTCGCGGTGATCGCGGCGATGCGCGAGCCGCCGAGATCGGGCCAGATCACCCCGGAGCCGACGAGGCGGAAATGCGGGGCGACCAACAGGCGGTCGATCTGCTCGTCGGTGTCGTTGGTGAGCGCGAACACCATCCAGTCCGGCCGCACGCCCGCCTCGCGCGCCTTGACCGCGATGCGCCGCACGATGCCGTCCTTGCCCGGGGCGGTGGAGATCTGGATCAGGTCGCCGTCCGAGCGGTAGCGCTCGATCGTCGGCGTCAGGTCGATGGCGGGCGCGTCGAGGGTGACGCGCACGGCCTCGACCGCGTGGGCGGGGGCGGCGGTCCCGATGAGGCCGGCGAGGGAGCCCGCCACGGCGGCCAGGATCGCGAGGGCCAGGGCAAGGGCCAATGAAAGCGTGCGCAACGGGCGATTCTTGACAACCGGCTTGAGCGGTGGGGGCGAGCGGCCAAGTCGTATCGGCGGCTTCCGGCCCCCGCAAGGCAAGCCGGCCGGGACGCGCGGCCCACCCACCGCTCTTTCGGCGGACCGTGGGACGCGGATCGCGTGGCTTTGCGGCCAAAACAAGTTGGGATCGGCTGTAGCGGCCTCGCTTGGACCGATGCGGGCGGGTAGAGCGGTGACCATGCGAAGGATCGGACGATGCCGTTTCAAAACCCTCCCCCCTCTGCGGGGGAGGGTGCCTGCGGAGCAGGCGGGTGAGGGGCGGCGCGGCGGTGACATGTCCGGCTGGCCTCGACCCGATTGGCACCGCGTTCCCCTCACCCGCCCCCCTTCCGGGGCCACCCTCCCCCGCAGAGGGGGGAGGGCTGCTGCGCCCCGTCTTGCGACCCGATGACCCTCGCCCCGCTCCTCGTCGTCCCGCTGGCGGCGCTCCTCTCCGCCGGGCTCATCGTGCTGCTGAAGCCGCTGCTGCAGCGCTACGCCCTCGCACGGCCCAATGCCCGCTCCAGCCACCGGGTGCCGACGCCCCAGGGCGGCGGGATCGCGATCATCGCCGCCGCGCTGATCACGGCGGTCACCCTAGCGGTACAGATTGGGATCGCGCTCGGGGGCGTCGAGCTGCCGGTGCTGGCGCTCTCGGTGATCGCCCTCGCCGTGGTCGGTGCCGTCGACGACATCCGGCCCTTGCCGGCCTCGCTCCGGCTCGTGATCCAGGCCGGCGCGGTCGCCGCCGTCGTGCTCACCGTCGAGGGCCGTCTGCTGCCGGGCGCCCCGCTCTGGCTGGAGCGGTCCTTCGCGATCCTCGCCGGGCTCTGGTTCGTGAACCTCGTCAACTTCATGGACGGGCTCGACTGGATGACGCTGGCCGAGTTCGTGCCGCCCACCGCCTTCCTGTTCGCCCTCGGCCTCGCGGGCCGCTACGCACCCGAGCCGACGCTGGTCGCCGGCGCCCTGCTCGGCGGGTTTCTCGGCTTCGCACCGTTCAACCGGCCGGTGGCACGGCTGTTCATGGGCGATGTCGGCTCGCTGCCGATCGGGCTGATCGTGGCGTGGCTGCTGTTCCGCCTCGCGGGGCAGGGCGGATTGGAAGGAGGTTTGGCCGCCGCGCTGATCCTGCCGCTCTATCCCATCGCCGATGCGACGCTCACCCTGCTGTGGCGCCTGCGGCGGGGTGAGGCCGTCTGGCAGGCCCATCGCAGCCACTATTATCAGGTCGCCACCGTCAACGGGTTCTCCGTACGGGAGACCGTCGGCTGGGTCTTTGCCCTACAGGTCGCGCTGGCCGCGCTGGCGGGCGTGACCTTGCTTTGGCCGTCTCGGGCCGTCACGCTCGTCTGCCTCGTCCTCGCGGCGGGGCTGGTCGGGTGGCTGCTGCGCCGGTTCGCGACGCCGCGGGCCGCCAGCGCGTGAGGGGATGACGGGTGAGCGGAAAGCTGATCGCGTTGACGGGAGCCACCGGCTTCATCGGACGCCACCTGCTGCGGGCGCTCTCGGAGCGGGGCTACCGGGTCCGCGTGCTGCTGCGGCGTCCCGTCGAGGTGCCGGAGGGCGCCAGCGGCGCGGTGGTCGGCGATCTGGCGCGGCCGATGAACATGGCCGCCGCGCTCACCGGGGTCGATGCGGTGGTGCATTCCGCCGGGCTCGCCCACGCCATGTCCGGCGCACCCGAGGACGATTTTCGCAACTCCAACACCGAGGCGACGCGCAAGCTCGCCGACGCCGCGCAGCGGGCGCGGGTGGGCCGCTTCGTGTTCCTCTCCTCGATCCGGGCTCAGGCCGGTTCGAGCGCCCCGGCGCCCCTCTCCGAGGCGGACGTGCCCGAGCCGACCGATCCTTACGGCCGTTCCAAGCTCGCCGCCGAAGAGGCCCTGGCCGAGACCGGGCTCGACTGGGTCGCCCTGCGCCCGGTGCTCGTCTACGGGGCCGGCGTGAAGGGCAACATGGCGGCCCTGCTCAAGCTCGCCCGCACACCCTATCCGCTGCCGCTCGCGAGCCTGGCCGGGCGCCGCTCGCTGGTCTCGGTCGAGAGCCTTGCGGGGGCGGTGGCGACGGCGCTGGAGGCACCCGGCCCCCTGCGGCGTCCGCTGGTGGTGGCCGATCCCGACCCGCTGACGCTGCCCGAGATGCTCGCCGCGCTCCGTGCCGGACTCGGCCGCGGGCCCGGCCTGCTGCCCTGCCCGGTGCCGCTGATCGGCCTCGCCTGCCGTGCCACCGGCCGCGAGGCCGCCTTCGACCGGCTGTCCGGCTCGCTCGTCGCCCGCGCCGAGGGCTTGGAGGCCCTGGGCTGGCGGCCGGCGCAAGCGTCGCGGGACGGGCTCGCGGCGCTGGCACGGGCGGGCGGTTGAGGGCTCAGGCGGCCTTGAGAGCCGCCGCGGCGTCGAGGGCGCCGGCCAGAGCCCGCTCGCGGGCCTCCGGGCCCAGGGCAATGCCCTCGGCGACGATGACCTCCGGCGCGGTGATGCCGATAAAGGCGAGCACCGTGCGCAGATAGGTCTCCGCGTGCTCGGCCGCCGCGGCGGGCGTGCCCGGCCCGTAGAGGCCGCCGCGCGAGACGACGGCAATAACCCGCTTGCCGCCGGCGAGGCCCTCGGCCCCGGACGGCCCGTAGCGGAAGGTGACGCCCGCCACGAGGATGCGGTCGATCCAGGCCTTGAGCTGGCTGGACAGGGTGAAATTATAGAGCGGCGCGCCGATCACCACGATGTCGGCTGCCAGAAACTCCTCCAGCACCTGCCGGCCGAGTTCGACGTCGTGCTGCACGTCGGGCGTATTCGTGGCGTTGGGCTGCGCCCCGGCGAGGACCGCGCCCGAGAGGTGCGGCAGCGGCGTCCCGGCGAGGTCGCGGTAGATGACCTCGAGACCGGGATGCTGCGCCCGCAGGCGGTCCACGATGGCGGCGGAGACGGTCCGGCTGACGGAATGCGGCCCCAGGATGCTGCCGTCGACGTGAAGGAGCTTCATGTTTGATCCTCGGTATCAGAAATGAACCGAGGCGCTATAGATAACCACCGTCAGCCGCGCGCAAGGAGGCACATTCTTGGAACCCGGGCACATCGAGGGAACCGACGCACCGCCGCGGCCCGAGCATTCCGGGCAGGATTGCCGCCTCGTCGGCACGGTGCTCGCGCGGATCGGCGACAAGTGGAGTGTCCTCGTCGTCATGATGCTGGGCGACGGTCCGCGGCGCTTCAACGAGCTGAAGCGGATGATCGGCGGCATCTCGCAGCGGATGCTCACCTTCACCCTGCGCGGGCTGGAGCGGGACGGCCTCGTGACGCGCACGATCTTCCCGACGATCCCGCCGCGGGTCGATTACGAGCTGACCGAACTCGGGCGCTCGCTGCGGGAGCCGATCCAGGCGCTCGGCGCCTGGGCCTTCGCCCATCTGCCGGAGATTCAGGAGGCCCGCGCCCGCTTCGACCGCCGCGGCGGCGGCGAAGGGGCTTGAGCTTCGAGGAATCGAGGCCTCAGGCGGTCGCCGCTTCGGTGGCTGCCGCCGGCGGCGCGATGGTCTCGGGCTTGGTGTTCGGAACGGCCCCGGCGCGATTGCGGAAATCCGGGATCGCCTCCTCGAACACGGCCTCCGCCGCCGCCCGGTCGCCCGCCGTGACGGCCTCGCGCAGGCGAAGAATCCATCCTTCCAGCACCGCGCGGTCGGCGAAGACGGGCTTGGCCGCCATGACGCCTTCGATGCCGGCGAGCGTCACGCGCGGCTCTTCCTTGGCAAACAGGATCTCGTTGAGCCGCTCGCCCGGCCGTGCGCCGGTCACCTGAATCTCGATGTCCTCGCCGGGCTCGAAGCCCGCGAGGCGGATCATCCGCTCGGCCAGATCCCGGATGCGTACGGGCTGGCCCATCTTCAGCACGTAGACCGCCGCGCGCTGGTCGCCGGTATCGCCGCGCCCTTCCGCGTCGGCGTGGGAGGCGGCGGTGAGCACGAGGTCCGAGGCCTCGCGCACGGTCATGAAGTAGCGCACCATCTCGGCATGGGTCACCGTGACCGGCCCGCCGCGGGCGATCTGCGCCTTGAACACCGGCACCACCGAGCCGGCCGAGCCCAGCACGTTGCCGAAGCGCACGGCGATGAGCCGGGTCGCCTCGGGGCCGGAGCGCTCCGCGTCGAGGGATTGGGCCACCATCTCGGCGAAGCGCTTGGTGACGCCGAGCTGCGAGACCGGTTCGATCGCCTTGTCGGTGGAGATCATCACCAGGGCGCGGGCGCCCGCGGCCACCGTCGCCTCGGCCACGTTGATCGAGCCGAACACGTTGGTCTTGATGCCCTCGGCCCAGTCGCGCTCGAGATAGGGCACCTGCTTCAGCGCGGCAGCGTGGAAGACGTAAGTGGGCCGGAAATCGCGGAGGATCGCGTGCAGCCGCTCGCGGTCGCGGATGTCGGCGAGCGCCCCCTCGACCGCGGCCTCGGCGTGGAGCAGGGCCGGCCCGTTGAGGACGGCATGCAGTGCCGGCTCCGAGTTCTCGATGACGAGCAGCGCCGAGGCGCCGAAGGCGACCGCCCGGGCGCAGATCTCGGCGCCGATCGAGCCGCCGCCGCCTGTGACGACGACGCGGGCGCCGGTGAGGAAGCGCTCGAGCCGCGGCCGGTCGATGGCGACGGTGGGGCGCAGGAGCAGATCCTCGATCTCCAGCGGCGCGAGTTCGGCATCGCGCATCCCCTCGCCGAGGCTGGTGACGCGGGCAAGCGGCAGGCCGAGACGGCGGGCGCGGGCGATGAGATCGTCGGGCTCGGACTCGGGCGCCAGCGCGCTCGGCGTCGCCACGAGCCGACGCACCGGCAGGCCACGGTTGGCGAGGTCCGCGACCACCTGTTCGAGGTCGCGAAACCCGCCGAGCACGGGCACGCCGCGCATCATCTGACCCGCCTCGTCCGCCCGCGGCGAGAGGATGCCCTTCGGGGAGAGCCGTTTGACCGAGCCGGATTCGATTGCCCGCAGCACGATCTCGATATCGGCGCCGCGGCCCAGCAGCAGCGTCGGAGTCGTGGCGGTGCGGGCCTGACTCTGCCGGGAGCGGGCGTATTTCAGGTAGCGGAAGGCCAGCCGCGGCCCCCCGAGCAGGAAGATCTGCAAGACCCAGTAGAGGACGATGGCGACCTTGCCGAAGAAGTAGAACCCGTAGAGGTTCGAGGAGACCAGCACGTAGTCGAGCACGAGCAGCGTCAGCGCGGTGACGCTCGCGGCGCGCACGATGCCGGCGAGGTCGGGCAGCGAGGCGAAGCGCCACTTGGTGCGGTAGAGCCGGAACCACGCGTAGATCAGCCCGGCATAGGCCAGGAACGGCGGCAGCAGCAGCGGCAGCGCGTGCAGGCGCTCGGCCAGGGCCCCGTCCTGAAAGCGGAAGACGAAGGTCAGCACCACGGCCGCCGCGGTCGCGGCGAGATCGTGGACGACCATCACCGCCGTCTTGAGGGTGCGCTTCTGCATGGTGCTTCGTGTCAGAGCATCGGCCCGAACGATGGAGACCGGTTTTCGGCACAAGGCCGATGCTCCAGGCGGAGCGCGGTATCGGCGCCGACCGGGGGGAATGTCAACGCGCGGCGCGGACCGCCCTGGCGACCGCTCCATTCCCCTGGTCGAGATCCGGGGCGTCGATATGGCGGTAACGGGCCTGGATCAGACCGAAGGCGCCGAAGGCGAAATGGCCGGCGGCGACGACGGCGAGCAGCACCCAGCCATAGGGCTGCGCCCTCAGCGCCGAGAAGGCGCCCGAGAGGCCCGTGGCGTCGGAGGAGGCCTGCGTCCAGGCGGCGGTGAGGACGAAGCCGCCGATCATCAGGAAGACGAGCCCCCGCGCCGCGTAGCCGAACCGGCCGAGCCGGTCGATCCAGGCCTCCGAGCCGGCGGGAAGAGAGAGCCGTTCGGTGACGTTGCCCTTCCAGGCCTTGGCGGCGTAGCCAATCCCGGCAGCGACGATGCCGAGCCCGACGATTCCGACGAGCCAGGGGCCAAGGGGCTGGTTGAGCAGCCATTTGGTCCAGTCCTGCACCCCATCGCCGCCGGCGGAGGCGCGGCCGATGCCGAAGGCGAGGCGGGCCGCGGTGAGGCTGAGGCCGGCATAGATCACGGCGCTGATCAGGTGGGCGCCGCGCACGGCCAATGCTTTCGGCGAGTGCCCGCGCCGGTCCGCGTCGGTCGCGCCCTCGAAAAGGCGCCACAGCGCGAAGCCCGCGAGGCCCAGCGCGATCAGCCCGACGATGACGGCGCCGAACGGGCCACCGAGCACCGCGCGGATCGCGCTCTTGCTGTCGCCGGCCGATCCGCCCTGCCCGAGGGCGGCGAGCACGGCGAGCGCTCCCACGACGCAGTAGACGAAGCCGCGCGCGCCGTAACCGAAGCGAGCGAGGTGCTCCAACGCGTTGTCGTTCCGACTCCAAGCCATGACGGGTCAGTCGCGCTCGCGGTCGGGCTTGCCGGCCAGCGCCACGTAGAAGCCGAGCCCGTCGCCCGCGGGCAGGGTCTGCAGCCGCTCGATCCAGCCGCGCCGCTTGGCATCGAGGAGTTGGCGCCCGATCGGCTGGAAAAGGGTCTCGCCCCCGCCCTCCGGCGGTGGATCGAGGCGGATCGCCACGGTCTTGCCCTTGGCGAAGCGGCTGCGCTCCAGCATGTCGGTCAGCGAGGCCTCCGCGGTCGGGCGGTTGGCCCCGCGCAGATCGAGCACCGATTCCGCATCGGTGACCCCGAGCGAGCCGCGCAGCTTGTTGGCGTAGAAGTCTTCGAAATGGGGCAAGGCCGGTCCCGCGCGGGTTCGTCGTCTAGAAAGCGATGTCGTCATAGATCTCTGCAACGGCCAAGTGGCCGCCGAGTTCTGGCAGGTCGATCGCGTCGCCGAGGCCGTGGGCCTCGAACGCCCAGCCGCTCTCGGGGTCGCGGCGCCACACCTCGACGCGCGGCTCGTCCTGATAGGCGATCAGGAACAGTTTGAGCGAGGCAATGCTCCGGTAAAAATCGGTCTTGCGGCCGCGATCCCGGCTCATGGTCGAGGGCGAGAGCACCTCCGCGACAAGGACGGGATCGCGGGCATAGCCGTCCCTCAGCGGTGGCCCGCAGCGCACCACCACGTCGGGGATCGGCGCGAAGGTGTCCATGCTGTCGCTCAGCACGGCAATGCCGGGGATCGCGCGGCAACCGCGGTCGCGTCCGAACGGCCGGAGATTCCGGACTAGGTTCGCGACGATCAGCTGATGCCGCTCGCTCTGCGGCGCCATCAATACCGGCTCGCCGTCGATCAGCTCCCAGCGCTCCTCGTCCGGAAGGTCGGCGACCCAAACCTGATACTCCGCCACCCGCATGCCGGGGTCGCGCCGAAGGGCGAGCGCCATCGTGAGACCTCCGAAAACGAAGGCGATGCTAGCACCGCCCCGGAGCCAAGCAAGCGGCGTGCGGCGCGGGGTCAGAAGGTCAGGCGCGCATAGACCTCCGCGACGGATAGTACGCCGCCGAGTTCGGTCAGGTCGATGACTGCGCCGGGCCCGGCGACTTCAACCGTCCAGTCCGGCGCCCGGCGCCAGACCTCCACCCGCGCTTCGTCCTGATGCACGAGCAGGAGGACGGCGAGCGAGGGAACGGTCTGGTAGAACTCCGTCTTGCGGCCACGGTCCAGCACGAGGGTTGAGGGAGAGAGGACTTCCTCGACGAGCAGAGGATCGCCGGTGTAGCCGTCTTCCGGCGGCTCGCCGCATTGCACCACGACGTCGGGAATCGGCGCGTAATCGTCCATGGCCTCGCTCAGGATCGCGAGGCCCGGATAGGCGCCGCAGCCCCGGCGTTCGGCGAGATCGTCGAGATGCTTTGCGATGTTCGTGATGATGCGCTGATGCCGACCGGGCTGCGGCCCCTGCAGCACCGGTACGCCGCCAAGCAGTTCCCACCGCTCACAGTCCGGGCGAGGGGCGATCCAGTCCCGGTACTTCGCGACCCGCATGCGGGTGTCCATGCTTGCTGGGCCGGCCATACGCGAATCTCGAGCAGTCGCGCCAGCTTAACGAAAAAGGGGCCGCCCCGGACAGGGCGGCCCCGAAGAGCGTTCTATGGCAGGGCTTCAGCCGTGCACGAGCACGTTGCGGAACTGCCAGGGGTCGCTCGGGTCGATGTCCTCCGGGAACAGGCCCGGACGGTCGGTGAGCGGGGTCCAGTCGGTGTACACGCCCACCACCGGGCCGAGATACGGCGTCTGCACTTCCAGGCAGCGGCGGAAGTCGATCTCGTCCGCCTCGACGATGCCGGCCTCCGGGTTCTCCAGCGCCCAGACCATGCCGGCCAGAACGGCGCTCGTGACCTGAAGGCCGGTCGCGTTCTGGTAGGGGGCGATCCGCCGGGTCTCCTCGATGGAGAGCTGCGAGCCGTACCAGTAGGCGTTCTTCTTGTGGCCGTAGAGGAGGACGCCGAGTTCGTCGATGCCGTCGACGATCTCGTTCTCGTCGAGGATGTGCTGGTGCTCCTGCACCTTGCCGGCATTGCCCCACATCTCGTGCAGCGAGAGCACGGCGTCGTTGGCCGGGTGGTAGGCGTAGTGGCAGGTCGGACGGTAGACTGCCTCGTTACCCTCGCGGACCGTGTAGTAGTCCGCGATCGAGATCGCCTCGTTGTGGGTCACGAGGAAGCCGAACTGCGCCTGCGCGGTCGGGGTCCAGGAGCGCACGCGGGTGTCGGCGCCGGGCTGCAGCAGGAAGATCGCGCAGCGCGAGCCCTTGGTCTGCTCCTGGGCATTGGCGGGCTTCCAGGTCTCGTGCGTGCCCCAGCCGAGTTCGGCCGGCTGGTTGCCCTCGGACACGAAGCCCTCGACCGACCAGGTGTTGACGAACACGCCCTGCGGCTTGGGGTTCTTGGCGCGCTGGGTGTCGCGTTCGGCGATGTGGATGCCCTTGACGCCGAGTTCGCGCATGAGCGCGGCCCATTCCTCGCGGGTCTTCGGCTCGGGTGTGGTCGAGCCGGTGTCCTTGGCGACGTTGAGCAGCGCCTGCTTGACGAACCACGAGACCATGCCGGGGTTTGCACCGCAGCAGGAGACGGCGGTCGTGCCGCCGGGCGCGGCGCGGCGGGCGGCGAGGATGTTCTCGCGCAGCGCGTAGTTGGTGCGGTCGGCCTGGCTCAGGTCCTTGTCGAAGTAGAAGCCGGTCCACGGCTCGGCGACCGTGTCGATGTAGAGCGCGCCGAGTTCGCGGCAGAGTTCGAGGATGTCGCGCGAGGAGGTGTCCACCGACAGGTTCACGCAGAAGCCCTGGCCGCCGCCCTCGGTGAGGAGCGGGGTGAGGACGTCGCGGTAGTTCTCCTTGGTGAGCGCGACCTTCTCGAAGCGCAGGCCGTGCTTGTCGGCGAGATCCTTATGGGTGTCGACGGGATCGATGACCGTGAAGCGGCTCTTGTCGTACTCGAAATGGCGCTCGATGAGGGGCAGGGTGCCCCGGCCGATCGAGCCGAAACCGATCATCACGATCGGGCCGGTGATGCGACCGTGGACGGGCCAATCCTTCTTCGGGCCATCGGACATGCGCGGACACTCCTGTCGGGCTGCTCGTTGCTTGAGAGCGGCGTGATTGATGCTTGGAAGTGACGAGCGGATGACGGTTCGGCGTCTGCCGGTCAACCGGTCGGTCCGCTCGGATGTTGCGGAACCGTGAAGATTCCAGGTTTTCAGCTATGAGGTGAGTGCAGGTCTGGGCTCGGATGGCGTCGGAGGCGTGTGCCGAAAAGTCTGTCTATGCTGCACTGCAACAAGGGAGTGGCGCTCAAGGGCAGACAGCACGCATAAGGAAACCGCACCATGCTGACCGTCCTCACCGCACCGTCCATCCATCCCGAAATCGAGACGATCGATCGCGATCCGGGCATCATCACACTCCTCGCCGCCCTCGTCCGCGCCGGACGTACGGCCGCCGGCCAGGCCCGCGCCTTCCACGAGGGTGCCAGCCGCCTGTCCTTCTCCGCGACCGCTTGGCCCTATCACCGCTGAGCCGGTGATCCGTGCCGGTGCTACCGGTCTCTTCCATGACGACCACCACCGACCGGACCAGGGTCCGCCGCCGCTCCTGCGCGTCGACGGGCCCTGTTTCGTACTTAATCGCATGACGGGAAGCGGGCGCCGCAGCCCGGCCTCGCCTCAGGCGGCGTGTCGTCGTGCCACGACCGTGGCGGCCTCGGCCGCGACCTCCGGCAGCCGCTCGAACGCGCCGGTCGCGCGCAGCACGCCCTCTGCGCCCGCGAGCGCATGGGCCGTCAGTTCCAGTCCGAGGAAGCGCTCGCGCTCGAACGGGCCGGGCATGTAGAGCCCTGCCGCCTTGTCCGGGGCGAAGCCGAAGCGGGCATAGTAGGGGGCATCCCCCACCAGCAGCACGGCGCCGTGGCCGAACGCCGCCGCTTCGACGAGCGCGGCCCGCATCAGCGCTCCACCGAGGCCGGCGCCCTGAACCTCCGGATCGACCGCGAGCGGGCCGAGCAGCAGGGCCGGCCGGCCGCAGCTGGTCTCGACATCCCACAGCCGCACGGTGCCGACGAGTTTTTCGCCCCGCACAGCCGAGAGGGCGAGGCCGCGCGCCGGAAGACGGCCTTCGCGCAGGCGCTGCGAGGTCTTCAGGAAGCGGCCCGGGCCGAAGCAGGCGTCGAGCAGGTGCTCGCGGGCCACGACATCGGAGGCGGTTTCATTGCGGATCTGGATCACGGCCGTACCCTCCCAGGTCGCTGAGAAGCGGGGGGAAACAGCCCTCGCACCCGCCGAGGCGGGCCGTCCGGGACACAACGACATGCGCGTCTCGTGAGACGCGCGGCACTTCTGACGGAAGAGGCGTGAATGAAGCCTGACCGGGGCCGGTCCCGCCGGGGCGTGACCGGATTGCGGATCAGATCACGATCTGCGCGAGGGGGGGGAAGCCGTTGAAGGCGACCGCCGCGTAGGTCGTGGTGTAGGCGCCCGCGCCCTCGATCCACACCTTGTCGCCGATCGAAAGGGAGACCGGCAGCGGGTAGTGGTTCTTCTCGTAGAGCACGTCGACCGAATCGCAGGTCGGGCCGGCGACGACGCAAGGGGCCATGCGGTCCTCGTCGTGGTCGGTGCGGATCGCGTAGCGGATCGACTCGTCCATGGTCTCGGCCAGCCCACCGAACTTGCCGATGTCGAGATAGACCCAGCGCACCTCGTCCTCGGCCTCCGACTTCTTGGAGACGAGCACGACCTCGGCCTCGATCAAACCGGCATTGCCGACCATGCCGCGGCCCGGCTCGATGATCGTCTCGGGGATGCGGTTGCCGAAATGCTTGGTGAGCGCGCGGAAGATCGCGTCGCCGTAGGTTTCCACGCCCGGCACCTGCTTGAGGTACTTGGTCGGGAAGCCGCCGCCGAGGTTGACCATCGACAGGCCGATGCCGCGAAGCGCGCATTCACGGAAGATCTCGGAGGCGGAGGCGAGCGCCCCGTCCCAGGCTTCCGTGTTGGCCTGCTGCGAACCGACATGGAACGAGACGCCGTAGGCGTTGAGGCCGTGCCGGTGGGCGTGCTCCAGCACGTTCACCGCCATCTCCGGCTCGCAGCCGAACTTGCGCGACAAGGGCCAATCCGCACCGGCGCCGTCGCAGAGGATGCGGCAGAACACCTGCACCTCACCGGCCGCGATGCCGGCTGCCTCGCTCGCGCGAACGATCTTCTCGACCTCGGCCTGGCAATCGACGGCGAAGAGGCGGATGCCGAGCTTGAGCGCGCGGACGACGTCGCGCTCCTTCTTGATGGTGTTGCCGAAGGAGACGCGGTCGGCGGTGGCGCCGGCGGCGAGCGCCATCTCGATCTCGGCCACGGAAGCCGTGTCGAAGCAGGAGCCCATCTCGGCGAGCAGGCGCAGCACTTCCGCGGCCGGGTTCGCCTTCACGGCGTAGAACACACGGGTGTCGGGCAGCGCGCGGGCGAAGGCCGTATAGTTCTCGCGCACGACATCGAGGTCGAGGACCATCACCGGGCCCTCGTCCTGGCCGAGGTCGCGGCGCGCGCGCAGGTAATCGCGGATGCGATCGGTCATTGGTCGTCCCCACCACAGGTTCGAGGCGCCGTCGAGGGCGCGAGATCGAATCGTGACGGTCCCGGAAGGACCGTCGGCGTCAGGGGGCGATGCGTCGCTTCCGCTTCGCGCTTTGGAGACGCGGAACGGTCAGCGGGCGCGAGAAGCACCCCGGAAGCTGCCGTGGATTGGATGGGGGAACCCCAACCGCACGCCGGGCAAGGATAAACAAGCCTCTTCGGTGTCGGCCTTTGGAGGGCCGACGAGACCAAAAAAGCCCGTTCGTCGTTGCTTTAAGCTGCGTCCCCCGTGGAGAGCGGGGTTCGCCGGTTTCGCCTCCGGCTGCCGGTTGTTGTTAGGGTCTGGTGTCGCCACCCGGATGCCGGCCGTAGGGATCCACCCTTTACGACCATCGATCCTTTAAGACCCCTGGCGGCTGTCCGGCAGTTGACCGGATGCCCACCAACCGACACGCGGCCACAGGCACGTGCGAAATTGGGCAGGCGCCATATACGGCCGGGGGCTCTCGACCACAAGGGAAAAACGGTTCCGCTACCCCCCGATTTCCGGCCGGATCGGTCGAGAGTTCGGCGTGGCGCGCGATTGTTGCGCGAAAGACGCAGCTCCGCATCGCACGAGCTCGGCCGGCCCCTTCCCAAGCCCGACCGAAGCGGCCATTGAACCGTGGCATTTCGGGATGGGATCATGATCCGCGCCAAAGGCCCTCACGCCCCCAACGGCCATGCCGAGCAGGCCGTGCCGACAGGCGCGCTCTCGCGCCGGGGCGTGATGTCGGGGCTGGCCGCCGCCGGCCTCGCCGCAGCCATGCCGGCTTCCGCTGAGGACGATGCGAGGAGCCGTCCCTTCGAGCCCGGCATGGTCGAGCGCCAGGCGCAGGCGCTCGCGGCGCAGCCCTTCGACGGCCGTTTCCCGCCGCTGCCGGCGCCGCTCGCGGGCCTCGATTACGACGCCTACCGCGACATCCGCTTCCGGAAGGACCATGCGTTTCTCGGCGAGGCCGGCGGGCCGTTCCGGCTTCAATTGTTCCACCGTGGCTTTCTCTATCCACGCCCGGTCTCCGTAAGCCTCGTGCGCGACGGGATCAGCACGCCGATCCCATACGATCCGGCCCTGTTCGATTTCGGCCGGACGCGGATCGACGGGACGCTGCCGAGCGACCTGAACTTTGCCGGCATCCGCATCCACGCACCGCTCAACCGGCCCGACCGCCTCGACGAACTGATCGTCTTCGCCGGCGCCAGCTATTTCCGCTTCCTCGGCCAGGACCAGCTCTACGGCCTCTCCGCCCGCGCCCTGGCGATCGGTTCGGACGGCGAGAACGAGGAGTTTCCGTTCTTCCGCGCGTTCTACATCGAGGTGCCGTCGGCGGATGCGAAGGCCCTGACGATCCACGCCCTGCTCGACAGCCCGTCCGTGGCCGGCGCCTACCGCTTCACGGTCGAGCCGGGCCGCACCACGGGGGTGCGGGTGAGCGCGACGCTCTATCCGCGGCAAGATCTGGCCTCCGTCGGCATCGCGCCGCTGACCTCGATGTTCTTCATCAGCGAGACCGATCGCGGCCACAGCGACGATTACCGGCCGGAGCTGCACGATTCGGACGGGCTCCAGCTCGCTACCGGCTCCGGCGAGTGGCTGTGGCGACCGCTCGACAACCCGCAAAGCCGGCGGATCTCGACCTTCCTCGACCGCGACCCGAAGGGCTTCGGGCTGATGCAGCGCGACCGCGACTTCGGCAGCTACCAGGATCTCGAAGCCGGCTACGAGCGCCGCCCCGGCTACTTCGTCGAGCCGGAGGGCTCGTGGGGCGAGGGCAGCGTTGTGCTGATGGAACTGCCGACCGACAACGAAACCGCCGACAACGTCGTCGCCTTCTGGCGCCCGAAACAGCCTTATCCGGCGGGACGGCCGGCGCGGCTCGCCTATACGATCCGGGCGCTTGCGGCCGAGGATCTCCACCCGAACGGCAAGGTGATGAACACCTTCATCGCCGAGCCCGCCGCGAGCGGCGCCGCGCGCCGGGCCGCGGACGCAGCCGCCCTGCGCAACCGACGCTTCCTGATCGATTTCGGTGATGGGGAACTGGACAAGCGTCTCGGCGATCCGGTGCCGCCCGAAGTCGTCGCCAGCGCCAGCAACGGACGGATCACCGCGACCTCGATCGTGCCGAATCCGCATGTCGGCGGTTTCCGCGTCGCCCTCGACGTGCAGCTCGACGGGCCGGGCGCGACCGAATTGCGGGCCTATCTGAAGAAGGACGATCAGGCCCTGACCGAGACATGGTCCTATCCCTGGAGCGTCGCGTGAGCACCCGCAGCGAGCGCGTCGCCGCCCGCGTGCCGGTGGAGATCCGGCCGGCCCGGCTCGCCGATCTCGACGCGCTCGTCTCGCTCGAACACGCCGCCTTCACCACCGACCGGGCCGAACGGCGGGCGATCCGCCACGCGATCCGCTCGGTCAGCATGACGCTCCTCGTCGCCGTCGCGCGCGAGCCGGCGGAGGGCGGCGAGGTCGAGATCCTCGTCGGGGCTGCCACGACGGAGCGGCGGCGCACCAGCCGCGTCGCCCGGCTCTCGTCGCTCGCCGTCGCGCCCGCCCGCGCCGGCCTCGGGCTCGGGCGCAAGCTTCTGCAGGCCGCGGAAGCCGATGCCCGCACCCATGGCTGCGAGCGGCAGCGCCTGGAGGTGCGGGCCGACAACGGCGGCGGCATCCGGCTCTACGAGCGGGGCGGCTATGCACGCACCGGGATCAAGCCGGACTACTACGAGGATGGCATGGAGGCGTGGTGCTACGAGAAGGCACTGACGGACGGGTAACGTTGGCTTGTGCGCCGCAGCGCAGGTGCGCCAGCGCACTGGCGAACCGGGCGGCTAGACACAAGGTTCAGCCCACCCGAAGGCGGCTTCGGCACCTGCCGCGCAGCGTTTTCGAGAGCCGCTCCCTCCCGACAGAGTATCGAATGCCCTCAATCTTTGACCCGATCACGCTCGGCGCGTTGAAGCTGCCGAACCGAATTCTCATGGCCCCGCTGACCCGCGCCCGCGCGACCCGGACCCACGTTCCGACGCCGGTGATGGCAGAGTATTACGCTCAGCGCGCGACGGCCGGCCTCATCATCTCCGAGGCGACCGGCATCAGCCAGGAAGGCCTCGGCTGGCCCTACGCGCCGGGCATCTGGTCCGATGAGCAGACCGAGGCCTGGAAGCCGGTGGTGAAGGCCGTGCACGAGGCGGGCGGGCGCATCGTCTGCCAGCTCTGGCACATGGGCTACCTCGTCCATTCCGACTTCCTCGGCGGCGAGCCGCCGGTCGCCCCCTCGGTCGCCACGGCGCCGGACGAGGCGCACACCTACGACGGCAAGAAGCCCTACAGCCAGGCGCGGGCCCTGCGCGAGGACGAGATCCCCCGGCTCATCGCCGATTACGAGCGGGCCGCGCGCAACGCCGTCGCGGCGGGCTTCGACGGCGTGCAGATCCACGCGGCGAACGGCTACCTGCTCGACGAGTTCATCCGCGACGGCAGCAACAAGCGCAGCGACCGCTACGGCGGCTCGGTCGAGAACCGGGTTCGGCTGGTGACCAAGGTGGCGCAGGCGGTGGCCGGCGTCGTCGGCGCGGACCGCACCGGCATCCGCTTCTCGCCCAACGGCCCGATCCAGGGCGTGGACGATTCCAACCCGCACGAGGTCTTCGGGCTTGCCGCCGAGATGATGGAGCGCGTCGGCCTCGCCTTCATCGAGATGCGCGAGCCGGGCCCGGACGGCACGTTCGGCAAGGCGACGGTGGCGCCGGTGGCTCCCGTCATCAAGGAGCGCTTCGGCGGTCCGGTCATCCTGAACTGCGACTATGACGGCGAGCGTGCCAAGCAAGCGGTGGCCTCGGGCGAGGCGGATGCCATCGCCTTCGGCCGACCCTACATCGCGAACCCCGATCTGGTCGACCGCATCGCCAAGGGCCTGCCCTTCGCCAAGGACGACATGAAGACCTGGTACAGCCAGGGGCCGGAAGGCTACGTCGATTACCC
The DNA here is from genome assembly GCA_900234795.1 of Methylorubrum extorquens. NCBI lineage: Bacteria > Pseudomonadati > Pseudomonadota > Alphaproteobacteria > Hyphomicrobiales > Methylobacteriaceae > Methylorubrum > Methylorubrum extorquens. The sequence goes on along the minus strand of LT962688.1, from coordinate 3,627,578 downwards.
GGCGCTGACGCAGAAGGCGGCATAAGTCGGAATCGGCCTCTGGCCGCACTGAGCGATCGAATACAGAAGGCGGCCTCGCGCAAGCGGGGCCGCCTTCCGCTGTCTTGCAGGCCCGCGTCTTGGAGGTGCCCGATCCCGTGAGCGTCATGACCCCGGAGGGCGCCGCGGCGGTCGCTCCCTACCGCCTCGTCGCCTTCGACTTTGACGGAACGCTCGCCGACAGCTTTCCCTGGTTCTGCGCCAACCTCAACGACGTGGCCGCGCGCTACCGCTTCCGCCAGGTCGAGGCGGGCGAGACCGAGCGGCTACGGGGCCTGAGCGCCCGGGCGATCCTGAAGGATCTCGGCATTCCCGCCTGGAAGGTCCCGCTGATCGCCCGTCACATGCGCGCGCTCGCGACCCGCGACGCTCCTCAGCTGCGGCTGTTTTCCGGCATTCCGGAGATGCTCGCGGGGCTCGATGCGGCGGGGTTCACGCTCGCTGTCGTGAGTTCCAACAGCGAGGCGAATGTGCGCTGCGCTCTCGGCGCGTCGGCCGGATTCATCCGGCACTATGCCTGCGGTGCCTCGCTGTTCGGCAAGGCGCGCCACCTGCGCACGGTTGCGCGGGCAGGTGGCGTCGAACCGGCTGCCATGCTGGCGGTGGGCGACGAGATCCGCGACGCGGACGCGGCGGCGCAGGCTCGATGCGGCTTCGCCGCGGTGGTCTGGGGCTACAACAGCCCCGAGGCCCTGGCCGGTACGCGTCCGGCCTTCCTGTTCGCCGAGCCGGGTGCGGTGGCGCGGGCCCTGGTGGGCCCGCCCGGACGCTCTTACTGACCGGCGCGGGCGCCGGGGACGACCGAGGCGCCGGCGCCGCTGCCGAACGGCTCGTAGCGGGTCAGGCCGCGGAAGAGCTGGCTGATGAAGGCGCGGTCGGAGCCGCTGGCCGGCGTCGTGCGCTCGATGAAGTCGAACACGCGCCCGTCCTGCAGACCGTAGAGTGCGACGCGCTCCACCTTCATGCCCTGGTTGAAGTAGACCGCCGTGACCTTCTGGTCCTCGATCTGCTCGCCGAGGAACATCACCGTGCGGCGGGTGTTCTGGCTGATGTAGTACCAGGACTTGTTGCCGACCGTGGAGACGGTGGACGGGGTGCCGAGGATCTGCAGCACCTGTTCGGCACCCATGCCCGGCTTCACCGTGGCCAGAGCCGCCTGATCGATCTGATAGCCGTGGCGGATATCCTCGCCGATGCAGCCTGATACGCCGATCGCGACGGAGCCGAGAACGGCCGCGCGGGCAAGCGACGAGACGAGACGGCGCGACATCGGCCCCCCTGATTTCCAGCCAAAAGGGTCTTCATCCGCGGCGCGTTTCAACTCGCGCGTCTTCGGACTTGCACCCTGGTCCGCGGTTGCCGTACCGCGGGGTTATGGCTTTGACAAGGCAAGCTTGGCCACAGCGTCGGCACATCCGGTGGAACGTATGATCGCGGGCTTATTCCGTCGCGCCGACCGGCGGCGGCGGACGATCCAATCGCTGCATCGGACGATCGGCGAGGCCGCGCGCCGGCCCGGCCTCTATACGGCGCTCGGCGTGCCCGACACCGTGGAGGGCCGGTTCGAAGCGTTGAGCCTGCATGTGATCCTCGTGCTGCGCCGCCTCGGCCAGTTGCCGCCGCCGGCGGGGGACGTGGCGCAGGATCTGGTCGATTCCGTCTTCATGCAGCTCGACGCTTCGCTGCGTGAACTCGGCATCGGCGACATGGGCGTGCCCAAGCGCATCAAGAAACTCGGTGCCTCGTTCTATGCCCGGGCCGGAGCCTACGGCACCGCGCTCGATGCGGGCGACCGGACCGGGCTGGCCGAAACACTCGCTCGCAACGTCCTCGACGGCGTCGAACCCGAGGCGGCCGGGCCGCTGGCATCTTATGTCGAGGCCGCCGCCGCCGCGCTGGGAGCCCAAGATCTCGACGGCCTGCTCGGCGAGGGGCCGCGCTTCCCCGAGCCCGTCGGCGCGGCCGCGACAGAGAATTCAGGAGACCATCGATGACGCCGAAGCCCGCGGGGCCGCTCTCCCGCTCCGTCAACGTCGAGCGCCTGCCCAAAGACCGCGCCGAGATCGTCGTGGAGGCGAATCCGGCCGAGTGCGAGGCGCTGGCCCGCGACTTCAAAGTCCCCGCCATCCGCGACCTCGTCGGCCGCTTCACCTTGACCGGTTCGCTGACCCGGCTGCACGCCGAGGGCCGGGTCGAGGCCGTGGTGACCCAGGTCTGCACCGTGACGCTGGAGCCCTTCGAGGCGAAGGTCTCTGAACCCGTCGAGGTCGACTTTACCAATGCCGACATCCTGGAGGGCACCGACGCCGAGGATGTCGACCTCCCCGATCCGATCGTGAACGGGCGCGTCGATTTCGGCGTGCTGACCGCGGAATTCCTGGCGCTCGGCCTCGATCCCTATCCGCGCAAGCCCGGCGTCGCCTTCGATGCGGTCACGGTCGGCGAGGATCCGTTGCCGTTCTCCGATCTGGCGGCTTTGCGGGCCAAGCTCGGTGGGGACAAGGGTTGATGGACGAGCCCGCCAGCCTTCCGGCGGGCCTGATCACGACGATGGGTGAGTTTTTGTTTGCCCGGCGGGGCGCTGCCGCTATTTTGCGCCGCCGATTCCGGGGCCTGTGATGCCCCTTCACGCTCGCTGCCCGCCGGCTTGTCCCGCGGCGCCCCGAAGGAACCATGTCGAACCGCGTTTGCATCTCGCTCGACGCCATGGGCGGCGATCACGGCCCCACGACCGTCGTGCCCGGTGCGGCCATCGCCCGTGAGCGGCACCCCGAGCTCCACTTCATCCTGTTCGGTGACGAGGCGGTGGTGCGCCCCCTCGTCGAGGCCGAGCCGCGCCTGAAGGGCGCCGTCGAGATCCGCCACACCACCGTCTCGATTGCCATGGACGACAAGCCGAGCCAGGCGGTGCGCCAGGGCCGGGGCAAGTCCTCGATGTGGCGGGCGATCCAGGCGGTGCGCGACGGCGAGGCCCAGGCCGCGGTCTCGGCCGGCAACACCGGCGCCTTGATGGCGATGTCGAAGATCTGCCTCAAGACCATGGCCGGTATCGAGCGCCCGGCCATCGCCTGCCTGTGGCCGACCGTGCGCGGCGAGAGCGTGGTGCTCGATGTCGGCGCCACCATCGGCACCGATGCCGAGCATCTCGTGGAAATGGCGGTGATGGGCTCGGCCATGGCCCGGATCGTCCTCGACGTCGAGCGCCCGACGGTCGGCCTGCTCAATGTCGGTACCGAGGAGATGAAGGGCAACGAGGCCGTGAAGGAGGCCGCCCGGCTCCTGCGCGAGTCGGAGCTGCCCAATTTTACGTATCACGGCTTCGTCGAGGGCACCGATCTCGGCCGCGGCACCACGGATGTCGTGGTGACGGAAGGATTTACCGGCAATATCGCCCTCAAGACGGCCGAGGGCACGGCCAAACAAATCGCCTCCTATCTCAAGGCGGCGATGGGGCGGACCCTCTCGGCCAAGATCGGCTACCTGTTCGCGCGCCAAGCCTTCGCGGCCCTGCGCGAGAAGATGAACCCGAGCCGGGCCAATGGCGGCGTGTTCCTCGGGTTGGAGGGCATCGTCATCAAGAGCCACGGCTCGGAGAACGCTCAGGGCTTCGCGGCCGCCGTCGATCTTGCCTACGACATGGCGCGCTACGACCTGATGCGGACGATCCGGGATATGCTGGAGCAGACGCCGGCGGTCGCCGCCGGGCTCGAAACCGGCTTGGTCGAGAAGTAAGCCGGGCACAGAAGTGAGAAAGGGACGGATCTGATGGCGCATGCGCGCTCCGTCGTGGTCGGCTGCGGGGCGTATCTGCCCGAGACCGTCGTCACGAACACAGATCTCGCCGAACGCGGGATCGAAACCTCCGACGAGTGGATCGTCCAGCGCACCGGCATCCGCCAGCGCCACATCGCGCGCGCCGACGAGACGACCTCGGTGCTCGGCACCCGCGCGGCGATGGCGGCCCTCGACGATGCCGGGCTCTCGCCCGCCGATATCGATCTCGTGATCTGCGCGACCTCGACGCCCGACCACACCTTCCCCTCCTCCGCCACCCAGATCCAGGCGGCGCTCGGGATCGAGGGCGGCTTTGCCTTCGACCTCCAGGCGGTCTGTGCCGGCTTCGTCTACGCGGTGGCCACCGCCGACCGCTTCCTGACGACGGGCGGCGCCAAGCGCGCCCTCGTCATCGGCGCCGAGACCTTCTCGCGGCTGCTCGACTGGGAGGACCGCACCACCTGCGTGCTGTTCGGCGACGGTGCCGGGGCCATCGTGCTGGAGGCACGCGAGGGCGAGGGCACGAGTGCCGACCGCGGCGTGCTCTCGAGCTGCCTGCGCTCGGATGGGCGCCACCGGGCCAAGCTCTACGTCGATGGCGGACCCGGCTCGACCGGCACCACCGGCAAGCTGCGCATGGAGGGGCGCGAGGTGTTCCGCTTCGCGGTCGGCTCAGTGACCGATGTGATCGAGGATGCCTTCCGCGCCTCTGGCACCACCGCCGACGACCTCGCGTGGTTCGTGCCGCACCAGGCCAATCGCCGGATCATCGAAGCCTCGGCCGACAAGCTCGGCATCGCCCGCGAAAAGGTGGTGCTCACCGTCGATCGGCACGGCAACACCTCGGCCGCCTCGATTCCCCTGGCGCTGGACGCCGCCCGCCGCGACGGGCGCATCCGCGAAGGCGACCTCGTGATGATCGAGGCGATCGGCGGCGGGTTCACCTGGGGCGCCGCGCTCATCCGCTGGTAGGCGATGAGCGTCGGAACGAGCCTAGCCTCCTGTCAACCGTAAGGTTCTGTTGACCGTCGCCCCTCAGCCGATTAGCGTGTTCGATCATAGAGATACACGGCGGGATCCTTTGTCGGGGAACCCGCACGGCATTTGAGCGGAGGCTGCATCCGTACGTCCTGAGAAGGATGGCACGGATGTCGAGCAACTCGGCCGGAAGGGGGAGCGGATGGCGGGCAAGACGGTCACACGCGCAGATTTGAGCGAGGCCGTCTACCAGCAGGTCGGTCTGTCACGGGCCGAATCGGCCGCGCTGGTCGAGACGGTGCTTGCCGAGATCTGCACGTGCCTATCCTCGGGCGAGACGGTGAAACTGTCCTCGTTCGGCTCCTTCGTCGTGCGCTCCAAGGGCAAGCGCATCGGCCGCAATCCGAAGACCGGTGTCGAGGTCGAGATCGAGCCGCGGCAGGTGATGGTGTTCAAGCCCTCGAACGTGCTCAAGGCCCGCATCAATGGCGGCCACGTCAATGGGCTCGACATGGATGAGGACGAGTGACCCGGCCAAGCCGGCCCGGTCCTCTCCCGCACAATCTGGTTTGAGGCGCTGCCATGGGACTGCCGCTGGAATCCCCCGCCCTCGATTCTCCCGCCGTCGATTCGCACACCGGTGACGAGCGGAGCGAGAAGAGCCCCGGCGCCTTCCGCACCATCACCGAGGTGTCAGAGGAACTCGGCGTGCCGCAGCACGTCCTGCGCTTCTGGGAGAGCCGGTTCAGCCAGATCAAGCCGACGAAGCGGGCCGGCGGCCGGCGCTACTATCGGCCGGAGGATGTCGATCTCATCAGGGGCGTGAGCTGCCTGCTGCGCGGAAAAGGCTACACGATCCGCGGGGCGCAGCGCGTCCTCAAGGAGAACGGCGTGCGCTTCGTCCAGGCGCTCGGCCGGGGCGAGGCCGAGGTCGGCGCGCCGACCGGCATCGACCGGGACGAGGAAAGCGTCGAGGCGGCGGCCTCGGATCGCCGGGCGCTCGAGGGGGCGCTCGCCGAGCTGCGTGCTTGCCGGGCCCTGCTCGCTGGCCTCGACGAGGCGGATCACGAGGCCGCCTGAGGCGGGGCCTAGTGCCGCCGTCGAATCCCGAAAACTCGCTTGTGCGCAAGGCATTGGCTGGCTTCGCGGATTTCGGCCCACCCCGGCGCTTCGGCCGGCCGATGCGGGCTGAACTTTACCGGCGGAACGGCGTTGAGGCGCCATGGCCCCCCCTCGCTCCCGGATGTCTCCGACCCAGGAACTCATCGCCCGCGTGATGCGGATCGTGCGCGCTTGCCCGGAAGCCGCCAACGAGGTTCTGGAATTGATGTTCCTCGTCAGCCAGATCGAGGCATCGACCACGGTCGATCGGGAGTACCGGGACGCGCGGCGGGTCATCAGCCGGCTGCGGGCGCCGCTCTGGGATATGGGCCCGGCCGATCGGGAGACGCTGCTCAGGGCCGCCGATACCATCCGCCGCGCCTGCGACTTGGGCGACGCGGACATTCCGGCCGCACCCTTCGCCGATCTCGGCGAACGCGAGCGCGTCGAGAAGGCGCTGACCCAGGCGCTCGCTGGGCAGCTCGATGACGCGCAGATCGCGCGGGTGGCCGGCACGGTCGCCGCCGCGCTGCAGCACTGAGCGGGCGCGGCCTTCGGCAAAATTCGTTCGGCAAGATTCGAAGGGGCAAGCCTCGACGCAAGCCGGCGCCCTCCCCACATCTTCTTTGGCGCCCAGTCGCTCTCCGGCCGGTCGCCCGAACGACGCTCAAGGGAAACGCCGATGGATCTGCCGACCACTGCCAAGAGACAATCCACGGGACCGATCGCGGCGCTGCCCGCCGCCTTCGCCGCTGCTTGGCTCTGTCTCGCCGGGCCCGCCCTCGCGCAGACCACCGTCACCAAGAGCGAGACCGTGCCCGCCGGCAAGCAGGCGCGCCTCGTGATCGTGCCGAATCTGAAAAAGGATTGCTCGGCTGGCCCGATGCCCGAGATCAAGGTGGTGACGCCGCCCAAATCCGGCTCGCTCATCACGAAGGCTGGCAAGCTCAAGACGCCGGCCAAGTACCGCTGCCCCAACAAGGACGCCGAGGTTCAGGCGATCTTCTACCAGCCCAACAGCGGCTATACGGGCGCCGACGGGGTCGTCGTCGAGATCAAGAATGCGGACGGCGAGACCGAAAAGCGCGACATCCGCATTACCGTCGGCAAGGACGAAAAGTCCAAGGACGAGAAGAAAAGCGGCACCGATCTCTGATCGAATAGACGGTTTCGTTCGCGATCATACCGCGACGCAGCAATTCTAACGGATACCAGGGGCTTCCGGTCTTCAGCCGGAGGTTTCTGCCTCGGGTCCGGGGCCGGTCAAGCTCGGGCTAAATCCCGGTCAGCTTTGAGTGTGTCCCGTTTCACACGCAAGACAGCCCTCCTGTGGGCGGTGCGACAAAACCCGCAATGTCAGTTGCGTTCGACCCGAGACAGGATGAAGCTGTCATCAGCCTGAAGGGGGTGTTCGAATGCCGCTGCACTCGACGAACGACCTGTTCCAGAGCTTCGCTCGCGGCTATGAAGCACGCCGCGACACGGAGATGACGCTCTCTGAGTATCTCGAGGCGTGCCGCGACAACCCGCTGATGTACGCCTCCGCCGCCGAGCGCATCCTCGATGCGATCGGCCAGCCGGAAATGGTGGACACCGCCCGCGATGCGCGGCTGGGCCGGGTGTTCATGAACCGCACGATCCGGGTCTACCCGGCCTTTGCCGAGTTCTACGGCATGGAGGAGACGATCGAGCGGATCGTCTCGTTCTTCCGCCACGCGGCGCAGGGATTGGAGGAGCGCAAGCAGATCCTCTACCTGCTCGGCCCCGTCGGCGGCGGTAAGTCGTCGCTCGCCGAGCGCCTCAAGGCGCTGATGGAGGTCCATCCGGTCTACGTGCTGAAGGCCGGCGACGAGGTCTCCCCGGTCTTCGAGAGCCCGCTCGGCCTGTTCGACCCCGAGGCCATGGGCCGCGAGATCGAGGAGCGCTTCGGCATCCCGCGCCGCCGCCTCACCGGCCTGATGAGCCCCTGGGCCCTGAAGCGCCTCGACGAGTTCGACGGCGACATTTCCCGCTTCAAGGTGATCAAGGTGCGGCCGTCGCGCCTGCGCCAGATCGCCATCGCCAAGACCGAGCCGGGCGACGAGAACAACCAGGACATCTCCTCGCTGGTCGGCAAGGTCGATATCCGCCGCCTCGAAACGCTCTCCCAGGCCGATCCAGACGCCTATTCCTACTCGGGCGGCCTCAACCGGGCGAACCAGGGCGTTCTCGAATTCGTCGAGATGTTCAAGGCGCCGATCAAGATGCTCCACCCCCTGCTCACGGCGACGCAGGAGGGCAATTATGTCGGCACCGAGAATATCGGCGCGATCCCGTTCACGGGCGTGATCCTGGCGCACTCGAACGAAGCCGAGTGGCAGTCGTTCAAGACCAACAAGAACAACGAAGCCTTCATCGACCGTATCTACGTCATCAAGGTGCCCTACTGCCTCCGCGTCACCGAGGAGCAGCGCATCTACGAGAAGCTGATCTCGAGCTCCGAGCTCTCCACCGCCGCCTGCGCGCCGGGCACGCTGGAGATGCTGGCCCGCTTCTCGGTGCTCTCGCGGCTGCGCGAGCACGCCAATTCCAACCTGTTCTCGAAGATGCGGGTCTACGACGGCGAGTCGCTTCGCGAGGTCGATCCCCGCGCCCGCTCGATGCAGGAATACAAGGATACCGGCGGCGTCGATGAGGGCATGGACGGGATCTCGACCCGCTTCGCCTTCAAGGTGCTGGCCGCGACCTTCAACCACGACACCACCGAGGTCTCGGCCGATCCGGTCCACTTGATGTACGTGCTGGAACAGGCGATCCGGCGCGAGCAACTGCCGCCGGAGACCGAGAAGCGCTACATCGAGTTCATCAAGACCGAACTCGCTCCGCGCTATGCCGAGTTCATCGGCCACGAGATCCAGAAGGCCTATCTCGAATCCTACCACGATTACGGGCAGAACCTGTTCGACCGCTACATCGACTACGCGGACGCCTGGATCGAGGATCAGGACTTCAAGGACGCCGAGACCGGCCAGCTGCTCAACCGTGAGCTCCTCAACCAAGAGCTGACCAAGATCGAGAAGCCGGCGGGCATCGCCAACCCGAAGGATTTCCGCAACGAAGTGGTGAAGTTCGCGCTGCGCTCACGGGCGCAGCACGGCGGGCGCAACCCGTCCTGGACATCCTACGAGAAGTTGCGCGAAGTGATCGAACGGCGGATGTTCTCTCAGGTTGAGGAACTGCTGCCCGTGATCTCCTTTGGATCCAAGAAGGACAGCGACACGGAGAAGAAGCACGGCGAGTTCGTCGATCGCATGACGGATCGGGGCTACACCGAACGGCAGGTCCGGCGACTCGTGGAATGGTACATGCGGGTGAAGCAGGCGGGTTGAGGGCAAGCCCTCTGAGGCGAAGTCTTCCGGCATCCGCCGCCGCACTTCCGCACCTTTGTCCCCGAGCGGGGACGTGAGACTTGAAGGCGCTGAGCGACCCCGGATGCACATCGTCGACCGTCGGCTCAATCCAGGTGGTAAGAGCCTCCCGAACCGCCAACGCTTCCTGCGCCGGGTCAAGGACGTCGCACAGCGCGCGGTTCGGGAATCCGCCCGAGAGAAGGATATCAAGAACCTCGGCAAGGACGGGCGCATCACCGTGCCCGGCGACGGGGTGCGCGAGCCGCGCTTCTCGCGCCAGCCGGGCACGGGCCATCAGGACTACATCCTGCCCGGCAACAAGACCTACGTGGAGGGCGACCGCATCGAGCGCCCGCCGGGCGGCGGGGGAGGCGGCGGCTCCGGCGAGGGCGGAGACGGCGGCGAGAATGGCGAGGACGCCTTCCACTTCGTCCTGACGCGTGAGGAATTCCTCGACCTCTTCCTCGAAGACCTCGAACTGCCGGATCTCGCCAAGCGGCGGCTGGCGGTGGTCGAGACGGAAGGCCTGCGCCGGGCCGGCTACACCGTCTCAGGGTCGCCGGCGAACCTCGCCCTCTCGCGCACCCTGCGCAATTCCATGTCCCGGCGCATCGCCCTCAAGCGGCCGAAGCTGGAGGAGGTGGCGGCCTTGGAGGCCGAGATCGCCGCGGCTGAGACCGCCAGGGATCCGCGCCTGCCCGACCTGAAGCTCAAGCTGCTCGAACTGCGCGAGCGCTCGAAGCGCATCCCCTATGTCGATCCGATCGACCTGCGCTTCCGCCGCTTCGAGCCCTATCCGAAGCCGATCGCCCAGGCCGTGATGTTCTGCCTGATGGACGTCTCGGGCTCGATGACCGAGCACATGAAGGATCTGGCCAAGCGCTTCTACATCCTGCTGCACATCTTCCTGACGCGCCGCTACAAGCACGTCGAGATCGTCTTCATCCGCCATACCGACAAGGCGGCCGAGGTGGACGAGGAGACCTTCTTCGGCTCCCGCGAGACCGGCGGCACGCTGGTCTCCTCGGCGCTGGCCGAGATGAAGCGCATCGTCACCGAGCGCTACTCGCCGGACGACTGGAACATCTACGCCGCGCAGGCCTCGGACGGCGACAACGTCTCCTCCGACGGGCCGACCTCGACCGAATTGCTGCGCGCGCACATCCTGCCGGCCTGCCAGCATTTCGCCTATCTCGAAGTCGGCGACGAGAACGGTCCGCGCGCCGGCTTCGTCGAGCACCGCACCACCCTGTGGCGGACCTACGAGGCGTTGGCCAAGGCCGGCGAACCGCTCGCCATGCGCAAGGTGAACCACCGCCGCGACATCTACCCCGTGTTCCGCGAGCTGTTCGGCCGCAAGGACGCGCGGGCGGAGGCGGATCGATAAGCCTCCCCGCGAGGGGAGGCGAGACAGCGTCGAAGAGAAGGGCCGACATGGTCGCGAGCCTGAGCCGCACGAAGTCGACAGCACCCAAACCGGGCGAGCTGCTGTTTTCCGGCAATGACTGGGACTTCGAGACGATCCGGCGCATCCACGATGCCTGCGAAGCCGTGGCCGGACCCGAACTCGGCCTGTCGTGGTACCCGAACCAGATCGAGATCATCACCGCCGAGCAAATGCTCGACGCCTATGCCTCGATCGGCATGCCGCTGTTCTACAAGCACTGGTCCTTCGGCAAGCACTTCGCCCAGCAGGAGGCGAGCTACCGCCGCGGCCTGATGGGGCTCGCCTACGAGATCGTCATCAACTCCGATCCGTGCATCTCCTACGTGATGGAGGAGAACACGGCGACGATGCAGACGCTCGTGATCGCCCACGCCGCCTTCGGGCATAACCACTTCTTCAAGAACAACTATCTGTTCCGGCAATGGACCGATGCCGAGGGCATCCTCGACTATCTCGACTTCGCCAAGAGCTACATCGCCCGCTGCGAGGAGCGCTATGGGCATCAGGCGGTCGAGCACGTGCTCGACGCCGCCCACGCCCTGATGAGCCAGGGCGTCCACCGCTATCCCCGCAAGAAGCGACCGGATCTGGCGAGCGAGCAGCGCCGGGAGCGTGAGCGCGAGGAACACGGCGAGCAGATCTACAACGACCTCTGGCGCACCCTGCCGGCCAAGACCGGCGCGGCCAAGGGCGACCCGGCGCTGGAGCGGCGCAAGGCGCTCTTGGAACTGCCCCAAGAAAACATCCTCTACTTCCTGGAGAAGGTGGCCCCGCGTCTGCGGCCCTGGCAGCGCGAGATTCTTCGAATTGTCCGGCTGGTCGCGCAGTACTTCTACCCGCAGCGTCAGACCAAGGTGATGAACGAGGGCTGCGCCACCTACTGCCACTACCGGATCATGAATTCCCTCTCGCAGAAGGGGCAGCTCAGCGAGGCGGCCTATCTCGAGTTCCTGACCTCGCACACCAACGTCATCCGCCAGCCGAATTTCGACGACCGGTCCTTCGGCGGCCACAACCCCTACGCCCTGGGCTTTGCCATGATGCAGGACATCGCCCGCATCGTGGAGCAGCCGAGCGACGAGGACCGCGAGTGGTTCCCCGACATCGCCGGGACCGGCGATGCCATGGGCGTGCTGCGCGATTGCTGGGAGAACTACCGCGACGAAAGCTTCATCGCGCAGTTCCTGAGCCCGAAGCTGATGCGCGACATGCGGCTGTTTCACGTCGTGGACGATCCCGACGAGCCGGAGATGCGCGTCGCGGCGATCCACGACGAGCGCGGCTACCGCAAGATGCGGCGCTCCTTCGCGCGCCAATACGACGTAGCGTGGCTCGACCCCGACATCGAGGTGGTGGATGTCGATCTCGAGGGCGACCGCCGGCTGATCCTCCACCACAAGGCGCTCAACCGCATCACCCTGCAGCGGGAGGATGCCCGCCGCGTGCTCCAGCACCTCGCCGACCTCTGGGGCTACGACGCGGTGCTCAAGGAGGTCGATCCGGCCACCGGCGCGGTGCTGGTCGAGCACTCGGCGAGCGCGCGGCCGATCTTCTTCTGACTGTCAGAAAGCCGGCTCGGCCGCTCCCATCCTCACCCTCATCCTGAGGTGGCGACGCGAAGCGTCGCCCTCGAAGGAGCGTCCAGGGATCGCGCGGAAACGGGAGCACCCTTCGAGGCTGCTTCGTGGCACCTCAGGATGAGGTGGAGGGTTGGAGCTGCCCCATGAAAATGGGCTCAGAGCGAGAGGATCGCGGCCCCGGCGTCGCGCGCTTGCGCTGTGAAGCGCACGCGGCTGCCTTCCAACACGGCGCCGCCGCCCGCGATCAGGGCGAGCGCGGCCGGGTAGAGCCGGTGCTCCTGCACGATCACCCGGGCGCTCAGCGTGTCGGCGTCATCGCCCGGCAGGACCGGCACGGCGGCCTGCGCCACGATCGGCCCGGCATCGAGTTCCGGCACGACGTAATGCACGGTGCAGCCATGCAGGCGCACGCCGGCGTCCAGCGCGCGCTCATGGGTGTGCGTGCCCTTGAACAGCGGCAGCAGCGAGGGGTGGATGTTGATCATCCGGCCGCCCCAAGCCTCGACGAAGGCGTCGGTGAGGATGCGCATGAAGCCGGCGAGCACGATCAGCTCGATGCCCGCTTCGTCCAGCTCTGCCTGGAGCGCGGCGTCGAAGCGGGCGCGATCGGGGAACGCCTTGTGGTCGATGGCGCGGGCCGGGATGCCCGCCGCCCGCGCGCGGTCGAGGCCGGCGGCGTCGGGGCGGTTCGAGAGCACGAGCACGATCTCGGCCGGATAATCGGGGGCGCGCGCCGCCTCGATCAGGGAGACCATGTTCGAGCCGCGGCCCGAGATCAGGATCGCGACGCGCTTCTTCGGGGCCGGAGCGCTCACAGGGCGAGCTGCCCCGTGAAGGTCACGGCTTCCGCCCCGCGCTCGGTGATCTGCCCGAGCCGGACCGGCGCCTCGCCGGCCTCGGTCAGCGCGTCCGCCACGGCGTCGGCCGCATCGGCGGCGGCGACCACCACCATGCCGATGCCGCAGTTGAAGGTGCGCAGCATCTCCGCTTCCGCGACACCGCCCTCGCGCGCCAGCCAGCCGAAGACCGGCGGCACGGCAATCGCCGAGAGGTCGATCGCGATGCCGACGCCGTCGGGCAGGACGCGGGGGAGGTTGTCGGGGAAGCCGCCGCCGGTGATGTGGGCGAGCGCCCGGATGCCGCCGGCCCGCTTCAGGGCGGCGAGCAGCGGCTTCACGTAGATCCGGGTCGGCTCCAGCAGTGCCTCGCCGAGGCTGCGGCCCGGCGCGAACGGCGCGTCGGCGTCATAGCCGAGGCCGGTCTTGGCCACGATCCGCCGCACCAGCGAGAACCCGTTCGAGTGCACGCCCGAGGAGGGCAGGCCGAGCACGACGTCGCCGGGCAGGATGCCGGGGCGCGGCAGCAGCGTGCCGCGCTCGGCCGCGCCCACCGAGAAGCCGGCGAGATCGTAGTCGGCGCCGTCGTAGAGGCCCGGCATCTCGGCGGTCTCGCCGCCGATCAGCGCGCAGCCCGCCTGCCGGCAGCCCTCGGCGATGCCGCGCACGATGTCGGCGCCGACGCCCGGCACCAGCTTTCCGGTGGCGTAGTAGTCGAGGAAGAACAGCGGCTCGGCGCCCTGCACGATGATGTCGTTGACGCACATCGCCACGAGGTCGATGCCGATCGTGTGGTGGCGTCCGGTCTCGATGGCGATCTTCACCTTGGTGCCGACGCCGTCATTGGCGGCGACCAGGATCGCGTCCTTGAAGCCGGCGGCCTTGAGGTCGAACAGGCCGCCGAAGCCGCCGATCTCCGCATCCGCCCCCGGCCGGCGCGTGGCGCGCACCAGCGGCTTGATCGTCTCGACGAGCGCGTTGCCCGCGTCGATGTCGACGCCGGCCTGCGCGTAGGTGAGCCCGTTTCCGTCCTGCGCCGTCATCGCCGCCCCGTCGTCCGGTAATCGCTGATCATGCCAAAACCCGCTGCCACATCGCGGCGCGATTGGCCACTGTCACCGGCGCGGGGCGGCGTGTTCGGGCACAGCATCATGCCGTGCCGCGGGCGAAAAACCGCCTCGATCGGTGTCCTCGGTTGCCGTGGCGCCCTCTCCCGACGAGGCGAGGCGGCGATCGAACGCCTTCCCGCTGCGCGCGGCAAGGCCCGCCATGCGAGGTCTGCCTTGACCGGGCGCGCCCCGCTTCCCACTGTCCGCGCCGGACGGATTGACGGGGGACGGCATCTCGATGCGTGGGCGGGCAATCATCGGGCTGTCGATCCTCGCGGTGGTCGTCTTCCTGCTCTACGAGCTGCGCGAGGTGATGCTGCCCTTCGTGGCGGGGCTGGCGCTGGCCTACCTGCTCGATCCGCTGGCCGACCGGCTGGAGCGGCTCGGCCTCGGCCGGCTCGCTGCGACCCTGCTGATCTTAGCGGGCTTCGTGGTCGGGTTCGTGGTGGTGCTCATCATCGTCGTGCCGCTGGCCGCCGGGCAGATCGCCTCGCTCGTCAATTCCCTGCCGACCATGGTCGGACGGCTGCAGAGCATCCTCGTGGAGCGGGCGGGGCCGCTGCTCCAGCGGATCGGCGGCACGGAGGTCGTCAACGAACTGCAATCCTCCGTCGGCACGCTGGTCGGGCAGGGCGGGGCGTGGTTCCTGGCCTTCCTCAAGTCGCTCTGGACGGGGAGCCAGGCGCTCGTCTCCATCGCTTCGCTGCTCGTCGTCACGCCGGTCGTCGCCTTCTACGTGCTGCACGACTGGGACCGGATGATCGCTGCCCTCGACGGCTGGGTGCCCCCCACGCCACCGTCCGACGGCGCGGCGGCTCGCGGGCGAGATCGACGGGGCGGTGACCGGCTTCGTGCGCGGCCAGAGCCTCGTCTGCCTGATCCTCGGCTCGTTCTACGCGGTCGGCCTGTTCCTTGTCGGGCTGAACTTCGGCGTGTTGATCGGGATGATCTCGGGCTTCCTCACCTTCATCCCCTATGTCGGCACGCTCACCGGCTTCCTGCTCTCGGTCGGCGTCGCTCTGGTGCAGTGGTGGCCCAGCGGCGACTGGCTGCATATCGGCTTCACCGTCGGGGTGTTCCTCGTCGGGCAGTTCCTCGAAGGCAACGTGATCTCGCCCAAGCTCGTGGGCGACTCGGTCGGGCTCCATCCGGTCTGGCTGATGTTTGCGCTGCTCGCCTTCGGCTCGCTGTTCGGCTTCCTCGGCCTCCTGCTCGCGGTGCCGGTCGCGGCCTCCATCGGCGTCATCGTGCGCTTCGGCATCGAGCGCTACCTCGAGAGCAAGCTCTACCGGGGCGACGGGCCGCTGCTGATCGGGGAGTCAGGGAACTCGACGCTGCCCGCCCGCGATTGATCGCGCGGCGGCGGAGAATCCCGCGCCGACGATCCTTGCCGATGGTTGAAGGCAGTGCGGGCGTCCGCCGGGCGCTCGTCTCCCGACTCGTGTCGAGCAACTTGGTGTAAGGTGCGAGGATGCGCGACACGGAACCCCCGAAGCAGCTCACCTTCGACCTGCCGCTCGACCCGCGCTACGGCGCCGAGGACTTTCTCGTCAGCCCCTCCAACGAGGAGGCCTATGCCCTGATCGAGGCATGGCCCGACTGGCCGGACACGGTGTTCCTGCTCCGCGGCCCGCCCGGCAGCGGCAAGAGCCATCTCGCCTCGATCTGGGCGACGCGGGCGCAAGCCTGGACGGTCTCCGCCGCGGACGTCGCGATGGACCGCGTTTCGCATCTGATTTCCAACGGCGCCCTCGTGGTCGAGGACGTGGACCGCGCGGCGGGCCGCGACGAGGCGGCTCTGTTCCATCTGCTCAACCTCGCTCGCGAGCGCCGCTTCCCGGTGCTGCTCACGGCCTGTGGGCCGGTGGACGGCTTCGGCCTCAAGGTCGCCGACCTGCGCTCGCGGCTGCGGCTCGCCCCCGGCGCCGAGATCGGCCCGCCGGACGACGCGCTCCTGAAGGCGGTGATCGTCAAGCTGTTTGCCGACCGGCAGCTCGGCATCGACACTTCGGTGGTCGATGCCCTGGCCCTGCGCATCGACCGCTCGCTCGCCCGCGTCCGCGAGGTCGTGGCCGAACTCGACCGCGACGCGCTCGGCCGCCGCCGCCGCATCACCCGGCCGCTCGCGCTCGCCGTCCTCGACCGGATGGAGGCAGCCGACGGGGGCGGCGAGGGGCAGGACGCGGACGAGGGGGACGGCGAAGAGGACGACGCTGCGGGAGGGCCGTGAGTCGCCCGCCGTTGTCACGAAACCGTCAAACCGGTTCGGCCGCCCTATGTTAGGGAGCCGCGCAGCACTGCAAGGGGCGGAGTCGTCACCGGTCGCATCGTGACCGGGACGCGCTTCGGAGCGGAAGGGAGCCAGGGCGTTGTCGGAAGTGGAGTCGGATGTCGTCGCCCGGGATACGGAGGCGACCGAGACCGAAGAGACCAGCCTCGCCACCGAGCGGGGTGTGCGCAGCGAATCCGCCCGCGCCCGGACGGCCCGCGCCGCCCGCATCCTCGCGGCGGAGAAGGCCGCCGAGAAGCCGTCGGAGGCGGATGCCAAGGTGGAGAGCGATGCGGCCGAGGCCGCCCGCGAGCCGGTGCTGGAGGCTGGGCGATCGCTCCGCCACTCGCCCGAGCGGTTCGTGAACCGTGAGCTGTCCTGGCTCCAGTTCAACCGCCGGGTTCTGGAGGAATCGGCCAACCCCAACCATCCGCTGCTGGAGCAGCTCCGCTTCCTCTCGATCTCGGCCAACAATCTGGACGAGTTCTTCATGGTGCGTGTCGCCGGCCTGCACGATCAGGTCCGCGCCGGCCTCGTCGTGCCCTCGCAGGACGGCCTGACCCCCTCCGAGCAGCTTGCCCGCATCGGCACGGAAGTCTCGCGGCTGGCGCTGGACCAGCAGGATCGCTGGCGCGCGCTGCGCGAGGAGCTAAACGGCAACGGTATTCACCTCGCGGAGCCGGCGGAGCTGTCGGCGGAGCACCTTGCTTGGCTCGACGACTATTTCCTCACCTACATCTTCCCGGTGCTGACGCCGCTGGCGATCGATCCGGCCCACCCGTTCCCGTTCATCCCCAATCTCGGCTTCACCGTCGCGCTGATGATGGTGCGGCCCCGTGACGGGCGCACCCTGCGCGCCCTGATCCGCCTGCCGTCGCTGCTCGACCGGTTCGTGCGCCTGCCCGACGTGGCCGGCGACGGCACTGCCCGCTTCATCGCCATCGAGCAGGTGATCGCGAAATACGCGAGCCGGCTCTTCCCCGGCTACTCACTGAAGGGGCAGGGCGCCTTCCGCGTCGTGCGCGATTCCGATCTCGAGATCGAGGAGGAGGCGGAAGACCTCGTCCTGCACTTCGAATCGGCGATCAAGCGCCGCCGCCGCGGCGTCGTCATCCGCCTGGAGGTCGAGGCGGGCATGACGGAGGAGCTGCGCTCCTTCGTTGCCGACGAATTGGAGATCGCCCCCGATTCGGTCTTCGTGGTCGAGGGGATGCTGGCGCTCAACGAGCTGTCGCAGATCGTCGGGATTGACCGACCGGACCTCAAGTTCAAGCCCTACAACCCGCGCTTCCCCGAGCGCATCCGTGAATCGGGCGGCGACGTCTTCGCGGCGATCCGCCAGAAGGATTTCATCGTCCACCATCCCTACGAGTCGTTCGACTCGGTGGTGCAGTTCCTGGCCCAGGCCGCCCGCGATCCGAACGTGGTGGCGATCAAGCAGACGCTCTACCGCACCTCATCGAACTCGCCGATCGTGGCCGCGCTCGCGGAGGCGGCGGAGGCCGGCAAGTCCGTCACCGCACTGGTCGAGCTGAAGGCCCGGTTCGACGAGGAGGCCAATATCCGCTGGGCGCGCAACCTCGAGAAGGCGGGCGCGCAGGTGGTGTTCGGCTTCGTCGAGCTGAAGACTCACGCCAAGCTGTCGATGGTGGTGCGCCGCGAGGGCGACCGCCTCGTCACCTACTGCCATGTCGGCACCGGCAACTATCACCCGATCACCGCGCGCATCTACACCGACCTGTCCTTCTTCACCGCCGACCCGGCCATCGCCCGGGACGTCTCGCGCATCTTCAACTTCATCACCGGCTACGCCGAGCCGGCGGAGCTGGAGCGCATGGCGGTGTCGCCGCTGACCCTGAAGCCGCGCCTCTTGCAGCACATCGAGGAGGAGATCGCCCACGCCAAGGCCGGGCGCCCGGCGGCGATCTGGATCAAGTGCAACTCGCTGGTCGACAGCCAGATCATCGATGCGCTCTACGATGCCAGCCAGGAGGGCGTGCAGATCGACTGCATCGTGCGCGGCATCTGCTGCCTGCGGCCGGGCATTCCGGGCCTGTCCGACACGATCCGGGTCAAGTCGATCGTCGGGCGCTTCCTCGAGCACGAGCGCGTCTACGCCTTCGGCAACGGCGCCGGGCTGCCGCACCCGAAGGCCACCCTCTACATTTCCTCGGCCGACCTGATGCAGCGCAACCTCGATCGACGCGTCGAATCCCTGCTGCCGATCACCAATCCGACTGTGCATCAGCAGGTGCTCGATCAGATCATGCTGGCAAACCTTCTCGACAACCGACAGAGCTGGCGTGTACTGGCATCGGGTGCGAGCGAGCGGATCAGCCCTGCGGACGGGGAGGAACCGTTCAATGCGCACAAGTATTTCATGACGAATCCAAGCCTGTCCGGGCGCGGCAAGTCGTCGAAGAAGTCGAGCCCGCGGGCGCTCAGCCGTCGCGCCCAGCGGTCCTGACCACGGCCTGCGCCGGGCCGGTTTCCGGCCCGGTACTATCGTGAGTGTTCGGCCGGTTTCCGGCCCGTCACCATCGTGAGTGTCTGGGCGGCGTCCGGTCTGGCACCATCGTGAGCGCCCCTTGCGCGGGGCGCTTCCCTGAGAGGGGGCTGCATGGGTCCGACACGTCCTCACCTGACGCTCGCCCACTCCGCCGAACGGCCGGCCCCGCTGATGACTGGCATGACGTTCGAACCCGTCGCGATCATCGATATCGGCTCGAATTCGGTGCGGCTCGTCGCCTATGACGGGCTCCAGCGCGCCTCGACGCCGCTCTACAATGAGAAGGTGCTGTGCGGGCTCGGCCGCAGCGTCTTCTCCACGGGCCGCCTCAACGAGGATTCCGTGCAGCGGGCGCTCACCGCGCTCCGCCGCTTCCGCGTCCTGTGCGACACGATGCGGGTCTCGCGCATCTTCGTGCTGGCAACCGCCGCCGCGCGGGACGCGGCCAACGGCCCGGCTTTCCTGGACGCCGCGCGCGAGGCGCTGGGCCAGGAGATCCAGCTTCTCTCCGGCCGGCGCGAAGCGGAGCTGTCCGCGCTCGGCGTCGTCTCCGGCTTCTACGCGCCCGATGGCGTGGTCGGCGACCTCGGCGGCGGCTCGCTCGAACTCGTTGACGTCAAGGGCACCACGGTCGGCCAGGGCGTGACCATGCCGCTCGGCGGGCTGGCGCTTCAGGATCTCTCCGAGGGCTCGCTCAAGAAGGCGCGCAAGATCGCCCGCGAGCATCTGAAGAAGGCCGAGCCGCAGCTCGACACCCTGCGCGGGCGCACCTTCTACGCGGTCGGCGGAACGTGGCGGGCTTTGGCCCGGCTGCATCAGGCCACCCGCGATTATCCGCTCCACGTCATGCACGGCTACGCGGTGGAGCCCTCCGACGAGCTGAGCTTCCTCGAAATGGTCGAGGCGAGCGACGCCGCGACCCTCCAGGAGGTCGAGACCATCGCCGAGGCGCGCCGGCCGCTGCTGGCCTTCGGCGCGGTGGTGCTCGAAGAGATCATCCGCGCGGGCCGTCCGCGCGAGATCGCGATTTCCGCCTTCGGCGTGCGCGAGGGCCTGCTGTTCGAGCAGCTCGACCGCGAGACGCGTCTGACCGATCCGCTGATCGTCTCGGCGCAAGAGCTGAACATGCAGCGTGCCCGCTCGCCCGGCCACGGCGACGAGCTGCGCGACTGGACCGACCAGTTCATCACCAGCCTGGACGGCCCCGAGACCTCGGGCGAGCGCCGCCTGCGCCACGCCGCCTGCCTGCTCTCGGATATCGGCTGGCGGGCGCATCCCGATTACCGCGGCGAGCAGAGCCTCAACGTGCTCGCCAACGCCGCCTTCGCCGGCATCGACCATCCCGGCCGTGCCTACCTCGCCCTGTCCGGCTATTTCCGCCACGAGGGCGTGGCGCCGGAAAAGGCGAGCCCGACCCTGCGGGCGCTCGCCGGCCCGCGCCTGTTCGACCGCGCCCGCCTCGTCGGGGCACTCATGCGCGTCGCCTTCCCGGTCTCCGCCGGGATGGCGGGACCGCTCAAGCGGATGCCGCTCGTCGTGGAGGACGGCAAGGTGGTGCTGCGCCTACCCACCGAATGGGCCGAACTCAACGGCGAACGCCTGCTCAGCCGCGTCCGCGGCCTGGGCCGCGTCGTCGGGCTCGACGGGCGGGTCGAGGTCGCCTGAGCCGGCCGCTCACGATCCGCTTGTAGACCGACATCCGATCGCGCCGATCCAGCGCGCGTCGGCGATTGGGCCGCTGGCTCAGCCCGAGAGCCGGGTGTGGGCGATCGCGATCTCCCGCTCGGCATCGGCCATCAGATAGGCGATCCGCGGTCCGTCGAGGTTGGCGTCCGTGAGGCGCTGGCGCAGGTCGGCCTCGTACTTCTTCTCCTCGACACGCCGCGGCGGCGGCAGAAGGCGCAGCAGCATCGGGCTGGCGATCTCACTGCGGATGAGACCGCGATGGTTGGCGAGCCGCCGCAGGCTGCTGGCGAGGTCGTCGAGCTTCGATTCCGGCAGATACTGGCGAGCGGACGTGCGGGCTCGGGCGACCTGAGACATGGTGCGACCTTTCGGCGACAATCTGCGATAAATCGCCTGCTACCGGTTCGCTTTCCCTTGAGAAAGACCGTTAACGCTTCTCGCGCTGTATCCCAGGCCCGGCCCCGGACCGGATGCGTGCCGGCCAGGGGCTAGGGGAATTCGGTCGAGGGAATTCGGATAGGTGGGCCTTGCGCCGGGGTCGCGGTTCCTGTTCCCCGCGCTCCCGACGCACCTGCAGCCGCTCGGCCCACTGAGCGTCACAGGAACGGCGCAGAGAACTGGTCCGCACCGCCCCGTCACTGCCGGCCCCGCCACCACGCAGGCCCGAGAGGGCTCGCGAAACCGTCAGGCGCATCGGCCGCGGGGAGGGCCGATGTAGAGGCCCGCGCCGCCGACGGCAACCGTGCCGTGACGCCGCTCCCCTGCCACCGATGTGGGTTCCGGCCCTTCCCGATCCTCGGCTGACCTGCTTCTCACAGAACTCCCGCCACGCGGCCGTGCCCCGAGGGACAGCGATCGGTGATCGGGAGCTTTGATGCGAGGCCCTGTTACCGCAGCGAGCCGCAGAAGCGCTGGATGCGGCGGCAGGCCTCCTCCAGGGTCTTGTTGGAGGTGGCGTAGGAGATGCGCAGGTTCGGGCCGAGGCCGAAGGCCGAGCCGTGGACCGCGGCGACGCCCTCCGCCTGGAGCAGCTCGGTGACGAAGTCCTGGTCCGAGCCGATGGTCTTGCCGGTCTCGGTCGTCTTGCCGATCAGCTCGGCGCAGGACGGGTAGACGTAGAACGCGCCCTCCGGCACCGGGCATTTCAGGCCGTTGGTCTGGTTCAGCATCGAGACCACGAGGTCGCGCCGCTCCTGGAACGCCGCCTTGAAGCGCGCGAGGTGCTCCTGCGTGCCGTCCAGCGCCGCCACCGCCGCCCATTGCGAGATCGAGGAGGCGCCCGAGGTCTGCTGGCCCTGGACGAAGTCCATCGCCTTGATGAGCTGTTCCGGGCCGGCGGCGTAGCCGATGCGCCAGCCGGTCATGGCGTAGGCCTTCGAGACGCCGTTCATGGTCAGCGTGCGCTCGTAGAGGCCGGGCTCGACCTGGGCGGGCGTGACGAACTCGAAGTCGCCGTAGGTGAGGTGCTCGTACATGTCGTCGGTGAGCACCCAGACCTGCGGATGCCGCATCAGCACGTCGGTGATCTTCTTCATCTCGTCGCGGGTGTAGGCGGCGCCCGAGGGGTTCGACGGCGAGTTGAGGATGATCCACTTGGTCTTCGGCGTAATGACCCGCTCCAACTCCTCCGGCTGGAGCTTGAAGTCGTGGGCCATATCGGTCTCGGCGAAGACCGGCGTGCCGCCGCACAGGATCACCATCTCCGGGTAGGAGACCCAGTAGGGCCGGGGGATCACCACCTCGTCGCCGGGGTTCAGGGTGGCGAGCAGCGCGTTGTAGATGACGTGCTTGCCGCCGGTGCCGACGATGGTCTGCGAGACCTTGTAGTCGAGCCCGTTCTCGCGCTTGAACTTCTTGACGATCGCCTCGCGCAGCGGGTTGATGCCGGAGACGGGCGGGTACTTGGTCTCGCCGCGGCGGATCGCATCGATCGCCGCCTCCTTGATGTGGTCGGGCGTGTCGAAATCCGGCTCGCCGACCGAGAGGCTGATGACATCGACGCCCGAGGCTTTCAGCTCGCGCGCCTTCTGGGTCATCGCGATGGTCGCGGACGGCTTCACCCGCGAGAGGGCGTCGGCGAGAAAGCCCATGGGAGATCTCCGAAAGGTCTTCGAGTGTGCGGTGGCCCGAAAGATGTTCCGGGCATCGCGGCTCTCGTAATCATGCGCCGCGGCACGAGCAAGCGCGGCAGGCGGGAGGCTGCTGCCCAACCCCTCCGGTCGGAGGCGGCCTCTTCGCAGCCACGGCCCGTCCGGGGCCGCCTGCAATTTTTCTCAATCTGGAACGAAGTGTTTTTGAGGCGTACGCTGGGAAGGTTTTCGGGTATTGTCACAGACAAGACGTGCAGTTTCTTGCAGTGCGACAGCATATCGGTGCACTGCAACGATAATTGTATGCAGAATTCAGCTGCCCCTGTGAGACCGGGACTTGTCCGGACTCGCGGGGGCGGCCGACAATAGTCCGGGCGGAAGCGGCAAGAGGCGGGCGGTACCGTCCGGCCGAGCCAGGAAAGTGGAGGACGGCGGGCCCTATGAAGAAGAACAAGGTCATCACGGCCGAGGAAGCGATCGCGCTGATTCGCGAGAACGACGTCCTCACCACGACCGGCTTCGTCCAGAGCTGCATCCCGGAGGCGCTGCACGCGGCGTTGGAGAAGCGCTTCGTCGACACCGGTTCGCCGCGTGGCCTGACCCTGATCATGACCGCGGGCGCGGGCGACAGCAAAGGGCTGGGCACCGGGCGTCTGCATCACGACGGGCTTCTCTCCCGCGTCATCGCCGCCAATTTCGGGCGCATGCCGAAGGTCGCGCAGGCGGCGCAGGCCAACCTGATCCGCGGCTACAACCTGCCCCAGGGCGTGATCTCGCAGCTCTACCGCGCCTGCGCCGCCGGCCAGCCGGGGCTGTTCTCGAAGGTCGGCCTGAAGACCTATGTCGATCCGCGCCACGGCGGCGCCAAGGTCAACGAACTGACCACCGAGGACATCGTCAAGCTCGTCGAGGTCGATGGCGAGGAGTGGCTGTTCTACACCGCTACCAAGATCGACGTGGCCTTCATCCGCGCCACCTCCGCCGACCCGTCGGGCAACCTCTCCTTCGAGAAGGAGGCGCTGACCCTCGATTGCCTCGCCCAGGCCATGGCCGCGCGCAACAACGGCGGCATCGTCATCGCCCAGGTCGAGCGCATCGTCGATGACGGCTACCTGCTGCCCAAGGATGTGCGGGTCCCCGGCATCCTCGTGGATTGCGTCGTCGTGGCCGAGCCCGAGATGCACCGCATGAACTACGGCGTGATGTACGACGCGGCGCTTGCCGGCGAGATCCGCGTGCCCGTCACCGGCATCAAGCGGATGCCGCTCAACGAGCGCAAGATCATCGCGCGCCGCGCCGCCTTCGAACTGCCGCCCAATGGCGTGGTCAATCTCGGCGTCGGCGCGCCGGAGGGCATCTCCTCCGTCGCCAACGAGGAGAAGATCACCCCCTACATCACCCTGACGACGGAAGCGGGCGCGGTCGGCGGCGTGCTGGCCTCGGGTTCGAGCTTCGGCGCGGCGACGAACGCCGACTGCATCATCGACCAGAACCAGATGTTCGACTTCTACGACGGCGGCGGCCTCGACATGACCTGCCTCGGCATGGCCGAGTGCGACGGCGCCGGCAACGTCAACACCTCGAAGTTTGGGGGCAAGCTCAACGGCTGCGGCGGCTTCATCAACATCTCGCAGAATGCCCGCTCGGTCGTCTTCGCCGGCACCTTCACCGCGGGTGGCCTGGAGATCGCGGTGCAGGACGGTCAGGTGAAGATCGTCACCGAGGGCCGCGCCCGCAAATTCGTGACGGAGGTGCAGCAGAACACCTTCTCGGGCCCCTACGCGGTCGAGCGCTCGCAGCCGGTGATCTACGTCACCGAGCGCTGCGTCTTCCAACTCACGAAGGAGGGGCTCGAACTGATCGAGGTGGCGCCGGGCATCGACATTGAGCGCGACATCCTCGCCCACATGGATTTCGCGCCGATCGTGCGTAACCCGGTGCCGATGGATCCGCGCATCTTCCGCGAGGATCCGATGGAGCTGATCTCGGATCTGCTCAACCTCGACCTGAAGTCGCGCGTCAGCCTGGATGCCGAGCGCAACATCCTCTTCATCAACCTGGAAGGCTGGTACTGCCGGGTGAAGAGCGACATGGACGAGCTGCGCATGACCATCGTCGACGCCTGCCGCAAGGCCGGCCAGCGGGTCAACGCGGTGATCAACCACGACGGTTTCCGCCTCAACGAGAACCTCTACGATGATTACGCCGGGATGATTCAGTATCTTCAGGCGAACTACTACGCGACGACGACCCGCTACGCGACCAGCGCCTTCCTGCGCCTGAAGATGGAGGAGGCGCTGACCAAGCGCGGCGTCGCCCCCCACGTCTTCGAGCGCAAGGAAGAGGCCCAGGCCTTCCTCGGCACGACCGAGGACAAAAAGGCGCGGAAAATGATCTCGCCGGCGGTCGCTTCCGCCGCTTGAGGACGCGCCGAGAAAGAAAGGGGATCGCGAAAGGCTTCCGGCCTTCGTGACCCTTGGGGGCTGCCACGCCGGGCGCGGATCGGCGTGGCTTCAACGACGCGGACCCTCTCCGATCGCGACGCGAGCGAGTAGTGGCGGCTGTCGCTCCTTTTCGTCGGGCGATATACTTTCTGGAAGAAACGTGATGGCGTTTTGACGAATTGCCGGGCGGCTTGTCGAAAGAGCGAACGTCGAAGCCTTAGCTTGGGATACCGGCCCGACGCGATCGAATCGGCTGCGACCCTCGGTTGCCGTTTTTCGACACGCTGAGAACATTTCTTAAGCGAGATGCGGAAAGCATTCGGTGTCCCCGAATTCGACGCAGGCATCTCCGGACAATGACACTCAAGCGCACTCTCATGGGGCTGTTCGCGCTCATGTTGCTGTTCGCCGTCGGGCAGGGCGTTCTCGCCCTGGTCAAGCTCGACGCGATCGGCGAGCGGACGTCAGAGATCCTGGACACCACGATCCCGTCGATCAACGAGGCCCACAGCATCAACGCGTTCGTGATTCGGACGCGGCTCTGGCAGTTTCGCTACGTGACGGCCGAGAACGAGACCGCGCGGGCGGAGAGCGGCGAGAAGGTCAAGGCCTTCATGCGCGACCGCAATGCCAAGGTTGAAGCTTATCGCAGGCTGATCTCCTCGCCCGAGGAACAGCGGACCTACGACGACCTCCTCGCCAAGCTGGAACAGTCGAAGCCCGATTGGGACCGGCTTCGCGCCTTCACCGCCGAGCAGCAGGACGAGGCGCTCACCTATTTCCGCGGTCCCATGAACACGCGCTACCTTGCCACCTCGGAGGCCGCGCGCGCCCTCGTTGACGTCAACATGGCGGCAAGCAAGGTCGCCGACACCGCGATCCGCGCTGAGCAGGCGACGGCGGTGAAGGTCACGCTGGTCGCGCTCTGCATCACGACGCTGACGGCGATCGGTGCGATGGTCTTCTCCTTCGTCGGCGTCTCGCGCCCGATCGAGCGGATGACGGCGGCGATGCGCCGTCTGGCCGGCGGCGACACTGATGCGCCGATCCCCTTCGCGCAGCGGCGCGACGAGATCGGGGCGATGTCGGCGACCGTCCTCGTCTTCCGCGATAACCTGTTGCGGGCCCGTACGCTCGAAAAGGAAACCGAACTCGCCCGCGCCTCGGCGGAAGAGCAGCGCAAGGCCGGCATGCGCGAGATGGCCGACGGCTTCGAGCGCGCGGTCGGCGGTATCCTCGGCACGGTGACCACGGCAGCGACCGAGCTGCAGGTCACCGCGCAGAGCATGACCGCGATCGCGACGGAGACCGCGGCGCAATCGACCGCGGTGGCCGCGGCCGCCGAGCAGGCCGCCGGCAATGTCGGCATGGTCGCCGCGGCGAGCGAGGAACTCGGCGCTTCGGTGCAAGAAATTGGGCGGCAGGTCGCCGGCTCGGCCGAACTCGCCGGAATCGCGGCCGGCGAGGCCGGGCAGACCGTCGTCCTGGTCCGCGATCTCTCGGAGGCCGCGGCGCGGATCGGTGATGTGGTGGCGCTGATCTCGACCATCGCCGGCCAGACCAATCTGCTCGCTCTCAACGCGACGATCGAGGCGGCACGGGCCGGAGAGGCCGGGCGCGGCTTCGCCGTCGTCGCCGCCGAGGTCAAGGAACTCGCCAACCAGACGGCGCGCGCAACCGAGGAGATTTCGGCCCAGATCGCCCGCATCCAGGGGGCGACCGGCGAGGCCGTCTCGGCGATCGACGGCATCAGCACGCGCATCCGTGAGATCAGCGGCGTCGCCACCGGCATCGCGGCGGCGGTGGAAGAGCAGGGCGCGGCCACCCAGGAGATCGTGCGCAATGTCGGCCAGGCCTCGACCGGCACGTCCGAGGTGACGAACAACATTGCGGGCGTCGCCTCGGCGGCCGAGGAGACCGGGGCAGCGGCATCCCAGGTGCTGCACTCGGCGTCGGACCTGTCCCAGCAGGCCGAGCGCCTGAACACGGAGATGTCCCGCTTCCTCGCCACCGTGCGAGCGGCCTGAGGCATCGCTGCCACCGCCTCGTCAGGGTGACGGAGTGAGACAAGGACTATTGCCCGAAGCCGCATTGGCGGCTTCGCGGCGCGAGGAGCGCCGCGCGGAGCGGGCTTTTCAGCGCGTGAGCCCTCAAAAGCATCGAGCGGAGCGAAAGCCTGAGCCCGCGGAGGCGGGCGCCAGCGACTGAGGCCAACCAAGAGCGAGGGCGATTGCTTTCAGGCGATGGGCCTGATGCCGTCCCGGCCCCGCCTTGCATCATCCGCTCCCATCTGCTAACGCCCCGCCCATCCCACACGCGGAGCCGGCCCCATGCCTGAATGGGGCGTTTCCGGTGGCCGGCCGATTGGCCAGCTACTCCTCCGCGGCGGTATCAACCGGAGAGACCAAAAATCATGGCCGTCGATTTCTCTATGCGCCAGCTCCTCGAGGCCGGCGCCCATTTCGGGCACCAGTCGCACCGCTGGAACCCGAAGATGCAGCCCTACATCTTCGGCACCCGTAACAACATCCACATCATCGACCTCGCCCAGACGGTGCCGGCGCTCCACGCCGCGCTTCAGGCGGTGAGCGACACGGTCGCTCGTGGCGGCCGCGTGCTGTTCGTCGGCACCAAGCGCCAGGCGGCGGATTCCATCGCCGAGGCCGCCAAGCGCTCGGCCCAGTACTACGTCAACTCCCGCTGGCTCGGCGGCATGTTGACCAACTGGAAGACCATCTCCGGCTCGATCCAGCGCCTGCGCAAGGTCGATGAGACGCTCGAGGGCGGGGCCGTCGGCCTCACCAAGAAGGAGCGCCTCATGCTGACCCGTGAGAAGGACAAGCTCGAGAAGGCGCTCGGCGGCATCAAGGACATGGGCGGCGTGCCCGACCTGCTGTTCGTGATCGACACCAACAAGGAGCAGCTCGCGATCAAGGAGGCCCAGCGCCTCGGCATCCCGGTCGCTGCCATCGTCGACACGAACTGCAACCCGGACGGCATCTCCTACATCGTCCCCGCCAACGACGACGCCGGCCGCGCCATCGCGCTGTACTGCGACCTGATCGCCCGCGCGGCGATCGAGGGCATCGGCCGCGGCCAGGGCGCGCTCGGCCTCGACGTCGGCGCCTCCGAGGAGCCGACCGCCGAGGAACTGCCGCCGGCCAACGACGACGTCGCGGTGTCCGTGGCCTCCGACGCGATCGCCCCGGCCGACGTCGCCGCGCTCGCCGAGTCGACCGAGCACTTCGAGCAGCTCGCCGCCCCGCGCGGTGCGCCGGACGACCTGACCAAGCTCAACGGTGTCGGCCCGCAACTCGTGCAGAAGCTCAACGATGCCGGCGTGTGGCACTACTGGCAGATCGCCGCGATGCAGCCCGAGGACGTGGCCAAGCTCGACGCCGACCTGAAGCTCAACGGCCGCTTCGCCCGCGACGGCTGGGTCGAGCAGTCCCGCGCCTTCGTCGAGGCTTCCGCGGCCTAAGTCCCGCGTTCGCCGCCGGGCTTTTCGCCCGGCGGCTCGATCGTCATCTTCCTGCAAAGCCCGGTGCTTTCAAAGAGCGCCGGGCTCATTCACTTGAAGACCCGCTCTTCAAGTCCCGCTCTTCAAGACCTCGAGAGGATCGCCATGGCCAACATCACCGCCGCACTCGTGAAAGAGCTTCGCGAAAAGACCGGCGCCGGCATGATGGATTGCAAGGGCGCGCTCAACGAGACCAACGGCGACCTCGAAGCGGCGGTCGATTGGCTGCGCAAGAAGGGTCTCGCCAAGGCCGCCAAGAAGGCCGGCCGCGTCGCCGCCGAGGGCCTCGTGGCCGTCGAGTCCGCCGGCCGCCACGCCGCGGTGGTCGAGGTGAATTCCGAAACCGACTTCGTCGCCCGCAACGACGGCTTCCAGGCCTTCGCCCGCGAGGCCGCCAAGCTCGCGCTGAACACCGACGGCACCCTGGAGGGTCTCCAGGCCGCGACCTTCCCCGGCTCGTCCGAGACGGTCCAGGAGAAGCTCTCGAACCTGATCGCCACGATCGGCGAGAACATGACCCTGCGCCGCGTCGCCAAGCTCGAAGTGAGCAAGGGCGTGATCGCCTCCTACGTCCACGGCCAGATCAACGAAGGCCTCGGCAAGATCGGCGTGCTCGTCGCGCTCGAATCCGAGGGTGACGTCGAGTTCCTCTCCACGCTCGGCCGCCAGATCGCCATGCACGTCGCCGCCACCAACCCGACCGCGCTCGATGCCTCGGGCGTCGATCAGGCCGTGGTCGAGCGCGAGAGCAACATCCTGCGCG
This sequence comes from Methylorubrum extorquens, assembly GCA_900234795.1. Lineage (NCBI taxonomy): Bacteria > Pseudomonadati > Pseudomonadota > Alphaproteobacteria > Hyphomicrobiales > Methylobacteriaceae > Methylorubrum > Methylorubrum extorquens. The sequence goes on along the minus strand of LT962688.1, from coordinate 3,598,044 downwards.
AGAAGAACGCCGGCAAGCCGGACCACGTGATGGCCAAGATCGTCGAGAGCGGCCTGAAGAGCTACTACAAGGAGGTCACCCTCCTGGAGCAGCCCTTCGTCCATGACGGCTCCAAGACCGTCTCGCAGATCCTCAAGGAGGCCGCGGGCAAGGCCGGCGGCGAGGTCGCGATCAAAGGCTTCGTCCGCTACGCGCTGGGCGAGGGCATCGAGAAGGAAGAAGGGCCGGACTTCGCCGCCGAAGTCGCGAGCATGTCGCGCTAAAAGCCCAGGCGGGGACGTTTGAGAGCCTGACTCGGCTCCAGTCGTCACCGATCCTCACAGGTCGTCATCCAGGGGCGGCGGCAGCGATGCCGTCGCCCCTCGACGTTCGGCCCCCCGTCTTGTTAGAAGCCGCGGCGCCCAGAACCCGAGACGACGAGGATCTTCGATGTCGGAGACGACAAGCTACCGCCGCGTCCTCGTCAAACTCTCCGGGGAGGCCCTGGCCGCCCCCGACGGTTTCTGGCTGCATCCGCCGATGCTGGCGGCCCTGGCCGAGGACATCGCGGCCACGATCTCCCGCGGCATCCAGATCGCGGTGGTGGTCGGCGGCGGCAATCTGATCCGTGGGGCGCGCATCTCCCAGGCCGGCTGGATCGACCGCGCGACGGGCGATTCCCTCGGCATGATGGCGACGGTGATGAATTCGCTCGCCATCGAGACCGCGCTCAATGCCGCGGGCGTCCAGGCCCGCACGATGTCGGCGGTGTCGATGCCGACCATCTGCGAGACCTATGCCCGCCAGCCGGCGCTGCACCATCTCGACAAGGGGCAGGTCGTGGTCCTCGCGGGCGGCACCGGCAATCCGTATTTTACCACCGACACGGCGGCGGTCCTGCGCGCGGCGGAGCTGCGCTGCGATGCCGTGCTGAAGGCGACACAGGTGGACGGTGTCTACTCGGCCGATCCGAAGCGCGATCCGGAGGCGATCCGCTACGACCGTATCACCCACGATGAGGCCATCGCCCGCGATCTCAAGGTGATGGACACCGCCGCCTTCGCTCTGGCGCGGGAGAGCCGCCTCACCATCGTGGTGGGCTCGGTGCACACCCCGAGTTCGATCAACGCGATCCTGACGGGCGCTTCGGTCTCGACCCGCGTGGTGCCGTAGGCAGCGGCGCTTTCCGCGGAGGATCCCCTCGCCCCGCTTGGGGGAGAGGGGAAATTCAGTGTCGGGCCGGCAGGTAAGCCTGCGGCCCGCTTCTGTCGTCAAGAACGAATCAGCCGACCTTCTGGGCCTTGGCGCGCTCGATGCCTTCGAGAATCAGGCGATGGGCTTCCGCCTTGTCGCCCCAGCGCACGACCTTCACCCACTTGCCGGGCTCCAGATCCTTGTAGTGCTCGAAGAAGTGCTGGATCTGGCTGACCGTGATATCGGGCAGGTCGGTGTAGTTCTCGACGCGGTTGTAGCGCTGGGTCAGCTTGCGCGAGGGCACGGCGATGATCTTCTCATCCTCGCCGCCGTCATCCTCCATCACCAGAACGCCGACGGGGCGCACGCTGATGACCGCGCCCGGGATGATCGCGCGGGTGTTGGCCACCAGCACGTCGCAGGGATCACCGTCACCGGAGAGGGTGTGCGGGATGAATCCGTAATTGCCGGGATAGAACATCGGCGTGTAGAGGAACCGGTCGACGACGAGCGTGCCGGCGTCCTTGTCCATCTCGTACTTGATCGGCTCACCGCCGAGCGGCACTTCGACGATCACGTTGACGTCGTCCGGCGGATTCTTGCCGATCGAGATGGCGTTGATGTCCATGGGCCTGTGCTCTCTGAAATCCGGCCGTCGGACGCTTCGCCCTGTCCGGCGGGTGTCTCGTGCGGGGGCAGCTTACAACGCCGCACCCATCGATCGATGTCTTAGATTGTGCGGGCGGGAAATGAAATCGTCCCTCTGGCCAAGTTGCGTCTCCTCCGCCATCGCGTGGCGAAAAACGCGGGTTTGGACCGTCCGGCCCCACTTCCGGCCTTGAGCAGCGGCTCGCTCCGGAGCCCGCACCACCATCCGGGACGATGCTTTGCTCCCGGCGCGATCAGGTGAAGAGGTAGCCGACCTTCGGCAGGCAGAAGCCGGAGATGCGCTCCACCGATTCCGCGCCGGCCACGCCGCCCAGGCCCTCGTAGAAACCGCAGGCGCGGGCGTTGTCGGCGAGAGCCCAGACCCCGATGCGGGTGAGCCCGCGGTCGATCAGGTCGTTGCGCACCGCTCGGAACAGGCGCGTGCCGAGCCCGAGCCCCTGGAATTCCGGGGCGATGTACAGTTCGTCGATCTCTCCGTCCGCCCGCATGGCCCGGTCCCGTGCCCGGCCGTAGGTGGCGTAGCCCGCGATCCGCTCGCCGAAGGTGATGACGGCGAATCCGCGCCCGCCACCGATCATCTCGCGCCAAGTCTCCGGTCCGCGCCGGGCCAGGAAGCGCTCCAGGGCGACCCCTGGAATCACGCCCTGATAGGCCTCGCGCCACGCATCGTCGAAGACCGCCGAGAGGCTGGCGGCGTCCGCGGCGCGGGCACGGCGGATGCTCACCGTGGTCGTCGTCATGGTGTGGTCCGATTACGAGCCGATGCCGCATGATGACGGCAAAGCGAGCGGTTCGGCAACGGCCTGAAACGGGGTGCGTTGTCGCCCGAATCGCGGGCTGTTAGAGGAACGCTCCGACACGCCTCTCGCAGCCATCCGTGTTCAACCGCTTCCTTCCTCCCGAGACCCGCTACGCGCGGCGCATGGCCCGCATCGCGAAGTTCGAGCGGCCGATCGACGGCTCCGTCTCCCGGGCGAAGGCCTGGGCGAACATGCTGCTGGTCGATCACGGAATCTTCCGTCTCGCCTATCTCAACCGGCACCGGATCGGCACCGGGTTGGTCTGGCGTTCGGCCCAGCCGACGCCGCACCAGCTCGCGTGGTTCAAGCGCCAGGGCGTGCGCACGATCGTGTCGCTGCGCGGTGGGCGTGAGCACGGCTCCTGGCCCCTCCAGCGTGAGGCCTGTGAGCGGCAGGGGCTGAACCTCGTCGAGTTCGTGCTGCGCTCGCGCGAGGCGCCCTCCCGCGAGACCCTGCTGGCGGCGCGCGACTTCTTCGCCGGCCTCGAATACCCTGCGGTGATGCACTGCAAGTCGGGGGCGGACCGGGCCGGGCTTGCCGCGACCCTGTTCCTGATCCTGCACGAGGGCCGGCCGGTGCGGGAGGCCTTGCGCCAGCTCTCGCCGCGCTACGGCCATTTCCGCTTTGCCAAGACCGGCATTCTCGACGCGTTCTTCGCGACCTATCTCCGCGAGGGCGAGGCCCGGGGCCAGAGCTTTCTGGACTGGGTCGAGCACAGCTACGATCCGCAGGCGATCACCCAAAACTTCCGTGCCGGTTTCTGGTCCGACGTCGTCGTCGACCGCCTGCTGCGGCGCGAGTAGGCGCCGCCTTGGCCCTCAGGCTGTCGCGGCTGCTCGGGGCCGTGTCTCCCCCCTGGGCCGGACGGCGCGGGTCGGATGAGGCCGGCCTGAACGGTCCCCGGATCGCGGTGATCGGCAATTGCCAGGCGAAGGGCGTGGCGGAGGCCGTGCGCATCCTCGCGCCGGGCGCGCGGGTGCGGCTGATCCCGATGAGCACGCTGGGCAAGCGCGAGCGCAGCCTCGATGCCTTTGCCGCCACGCTCGGCGATTGCGACTACGTCTTCTCCCAGCCCTTCCCGACGGGCTTCTTCCCGGAGGGCGGCTCGGAGGCGCTGCACGAACGGCTGCCGCGGATGCGCCTCTTCCCTTCGATCGTCTTCACGGCGTTCCACCCGGACGCGGTCTATGTCGGCGACCTCACCTCGGTGGCGCGGGTGATGTTGGTGCCGTCACCGCTCGGCAGCTACCACTCGGCGATCACCCTGTTCGGATTCCTCCAGGGCCTCTCGCCGGAGCGGATCGTCGGCCTGTTCCGTAAGGACGTGTTTTCGCGCCTCGGCTATCTCGACGCCTGGGGGCTGGCCGCTGCGGACCTGATCGCGTCGAGCCGGGCGATCGGCTTCGACCTCTCGGGCGATCTGCTGCGCTGGTCGCGGGGCGGCCTGTTCATGCACAACATCAACCATCCGCGCCTGAGCGTGCTGGGCGACATCGCCGGGCGGCTGCTGCGCGAAGCCGGGCTCACGCTGCGGCCGGTCGCGGTCGAGGCCTATGCGCCGGATGAGCTCTTGGACGACGCGATCTGGCCGGTCTATCCGCCGGTGGCGATGCTCTACGGCCTGCCGGGCTCCACGATCTTCAAGCGCCGCCAGCGCCGGGGCGCGCCGCCCGAGACCCTCGGTCTCGACGCCTTCGTCGCGGAAAGCCTCGCGATCTATCGCGGGCAGCCACGCGAGACCCTGACCTGCCACCGGATCGAGCACTGGGCGGCGTCACCCGAGATCCGCAGGCTGTTCGCGGCTTGAGCCCGTAACGGGTTCCCAAAGGGCAAGCCCTTTGGCGGGTCTCAGGGCAGAGCCCTGAACCTCACCCCTCCGCCTCGTCCTTGCCCCCGCGTTCGGCGAGGCGGGCCAGCGTCGTCATCTCGCGGAACCAGGTCCGCACGGGCTTGGCCGGCGTGCCGCCCCAGCGCGAGCCTGGCGGCACGTCGCGGTTGACGTTGGAGGAGCCGGCGATCTGCGAGCCCATGCCGATGCGCAGGTGGCCGACGACACCGACTTGGCCGCCGAGCACCACGTAATCCTCCAGCGTGGTCGAGCCGGAGATGCCGACGCCGGAAACGATCACGCAGTGGCGGCCGATCACCACGTTGTGGGCGATCTGCACGAGGTTATCGATTTTTGTGCCCTCGCCGACCACCGTATCGCGCGAGGCGCCCCGGTCGATGGTGGTATTGGCGCCGATTTCGACATCGTCCTGGATGATCACGCGGCCGACCTGCGGCACCTTGATGTGGCCGCCCGCGCCCATGGCGAAGCCGAACCCGTCCTGACCGATCCGGGCGCCGGGATGGACGATGACGCGGTTGCCGACGAGTGCATGGGTCAGGGTCGCGCCCGCGCCGATGGAGCAGTCGCGGCCGATCCGCACGTTGGGGCCGATCACCGCGTTGGGACCGAGCACCGTGCCCGCGCCGATCTCGGCGCCGGGGCCGACGACGGCGCCGGGATCGATGCGCACGCCATCCTCCAGCCGCGCCTGCGGGTGGACGTGGGCGCCGGGGGATACCCCGGCGGCGGCAAACAGCGAGCCCGGCCGCATCGCCTCCTCGTAGAGGCGTGCCAGCAGCCCGGCATAGGCGCGGTAGGGATCGCGGGTGACGAGGGCGATGGTGCCGGCCGGCACGCGGGGAGCGAAGCGCGGCGAGACGAGGCAGGCCAGCGCCCGCGTCGTGGCCAGTGCGTCGCCGTAGCGGGCATTGTCCATATAGGCGAGTTCGCTCGGCCCCGCGGTTTCAAGGGGGGCGGCGCCGGTCACCGGCTGCGACGGGTCGGCGCCGTCGGGGAGCGGGACGCCGCAGGCCTCGGCGACGCTGCCGAGGGTCAAGCCGCCTTTCGGCGCGATGAAGACGGGATCTGACATGAGGTTCGACGCCGGCAGGGGAGGGAGCTGGGCGCCGCTATAGCGCTCTTCGTCGGAAGGGGCATCCACCCGGAGGGGAGCGGACGGACCACCAAAAGCAAAAGAGCCGTGCCTGACCGGGATACGGTCAGGCACGGCTCTTCCAAGCCAATGCTTCGAGGATCAGAAGCGCGAGCCGCCGGAGAAGCGGAACGCCTGGAGCTGGTCCTTGCCGACCTTGCCCAGAGCCGTCTGGACACCCTCGTCCTTCGACAGCGCGTAGGCGTAGTCGAAGCGGATCGGGCCGAGCGGCGAGTTCCACAGGATCGAGGCACCGACCGAGGAACGGATCGTCGCCTTGTCGCGGACGTTCACGCATTCGGGCTCGACAGTGATCGCGCCGGCACCGAAGTTCGTGTAGTTGCAGCCCGATCCCGGCGCGAAGCCGTTGATGAAGCCGTCGCGGTTCACGTCGAAGTTGCGGCGGCCATCATAGCCGAACAGCGTACCGGCATCGGCAAACAGCGCGCCCTTCAGGCCGAGATCCCGCGGCAGACCCCAGATCGGGAACTGAACTTCGACGGTGGCGCCGAAGTAGGTCGTGCCGCCGATGGCGTTGGAGCGGGCGTCGGCGATGCCGATGTCGCGCGGGCCGAGGCCGTTCGGGGCGAAGCCGCGGACCAGCGACGGGCCGAGGAAGAACTGGTCGGTGATGCGAAGCGGCTGATCGTCGAGGTTCGAGACGTGGCCGCCCTGGAGACGCACGAAGCCGACCACGTCCTCCCACAGTTCCTTGTAGTAGCGGGCATCACCCGTCACGCGGAAGAACTTGGAGTCGCCGCCGATGCCGGCCACATCCGGCTTCAACTCGCCGTAGAAGCCGTTCGTCGGCCGCTGAAGGTTATCCAGCGTCGAGTAGGCCAGGGTGACGCCCGCGAGCGAGGTCAGCACGTTGCCCTGCTGGCCCTTGAGCGCGATCGAGGCCTCGCCGTCGAAGGCGCAGTTCGGATAGGCCGGGAGGCCACCGACGTCACGACCGCTCGACGGGTCGATCGTGCCGGCCGGGTTGATGGCCGTGTAGCCGGGGATCGCCACGGAGCAGTCGTTGTAGGGCCGCTTGATGGTGTTCGGCACCCGCAGTTCGGTGTTGTAGACCGAGTAGCGGAAGGTGACGCCGAATTCCTCGGTGATCGGCAGGCCGAGGCGGAGCTGGCCGCCATAGACGGTCGTCTCGTAGCGCGACCAACGGGTCAGGTCGGAGTACTTGTAGAAGGCGTCGAAGCCGGCCGCGAGGCGGTAGCCGAGGAAGTACGGCTCGGTGAACGAGAAATCGATGCCGCGGGCGTACTGGCCGCCCTGGACCGCGAGGCGCACGTACTGGCCGCGGCCAAGGAAGTTCGACTCGGAGACCGAGACTTCGCCGATGATGCCGTCCTGGGTGGAGTAGCCGCCGGCCACCGAGAACGAACCCGTGGGCTGATCCTCAACGTCGATGTTCACGACCACCCGATCCGGGGCGGAGCCCGGCTCGTTGGAGAAGCGCACCTTCTTGAAGAAGCCCAGGCCGTTCAGCCGGCGCTCGGCACGATCGACCAGCACGCGGTTATAGGCATCGCCCTCGGTCAGATCGAGCTCGCGGCGGATGACGTAGTCGCGGGTCCGGGTGTTGCCGCGGATGTTGATGCGCTCGACGTAGACGCGCGGTCCGTCCTCGACCACGAAGCCGAGGGCGACCTGATGGGTGGCGCGGTCGCGCTGGCCGGTGGGACGCACTTGGGCGAAGGGGTAGCCCTGGCGGTTGACCTCGTTGGTGACGCCAACGAGCGTCTTCTCGACGTCCTCGGCGTTGTAGACGTCGCCGACCTGGGCGCGGATCTGCCCGTCGAGCGCCTCGCGGTCGATGCCGGCGATGCGCGGGTCCACGGCCACTGCGCCGACGGTGTATTGCTCACCTTCCTCGACGGTGACGTTGATGACCCAGCCGGCATCGTCGCCGGTCTCGACGTAGCGGGCATCGGCGTTGACGACGCGGAAGTCGGCATAGCCGTTCTTCAGGTAGTACCGGCGGACGATGTCGAGGTCGGCGGAGATACGGTCGGGATCGTAGACGTCGGAGGTCTTGATGAACGAGAGGAAGTTCATCTCCGAGGAGGACATCAGACCCTTAAGGGTCGATTCCGAATAGGCTTGGTTGCCGATGAAGTGGATCTCGCGGATGCCGGTCTTATCGCCCTCGTCGATGGCGTAGATGACGTCGGAACGTCCGCTGGGCAGGTCGACGAGGCGGTAGCTGACCTTTGCGGTGCCGCGGCCCGAGCGCTTGTAGACGTCGCGGATGCGCTCGACGTCGGCGGCGATCACCGCCGGGTTCAGGGCGCCGCGGTCCTTGGTCTCGACGACGCTCTCGAGCGTCGCCTTCTCGACCTTCTTGTTGCCCTCGAAGAAGACACGGCCGACGACGCTGTTCTCACGCACGCGCACCACGGTGGTGCCGCCGCGCCCGGAGACCTGCACGTCGGAGAAGAGGCCGGTGGCCAGAAGATTGCGCCGCGCCTCCTCGGGAGACCCGGTGGCGGTGCCGGTGACGTAGGAGCGGATCGTCTCGGAATCGACCCGGCGGTTGCCTTCGACGACGATCTGCTGCGCCTGCGCGGCCGCGCCGCCGAGGATCACGGTGGCGGCGGTGGCGACCAGAACGATGGCACGCTCCGCCGACTTTCGCCGGCGCTTTCCCGTCATCGACATCATGTAATCGCCCGTCTCTTTTTGTCTCAGCACGGGTTCGCACCCGCAGGCAGCCGCCCTTAAGGCTCACCGCCCTCTGGTCCCGGCCACGCTTGTATCGGGATTCCCCCACGAAGCAAACGCGGCGGCCGTCCGACATACCGGGATTTTGAGGGGTCGTGGCCTTCGCGCCACTTAACGACGAAGCACCTTTTCACGTGATCTCAGATTAGCGTGAATAGGGCGTAAATATGATCGCGAGCACGACTTTCCGGTTCGCGTTCTGATCGTAGTAAGGCGGCATTCACCGCAAAAGCGAACGGCCCGGCGGGGTCGCCGGGCCGTCGATACAGGGTCGGGGAGGGGAAGGGAAGAGCGCTCGGATCAGGTGCCGCGCTGGCTCAGCGAGGCGCCGAGATTGAGGATGTCGTTCCAGGCGGCGAACAGCATCAACATCAGCACGAAGGCCAGTCCGATGCGGAAGCCGATCTCCTGCGCCCGCTCGCTCAGGGGGCGGCCGCGCACCGCCTCGAAGGCGTAGAACATCAGGTGCCCCCCATCGAGGAGCGGGATCGGGAACAGGTTGAGCAGCCCGATCGAGACCGACAGGAGCGCCACCAGCCCGATCAGTCCGCCGACGCCGCCGACGCGCGCCACCTCACCCGAGACCCGGGCGATGCCGATCGGGCCGGAGAGCTGGTCGGCGGATTCACGCCCGGTGACGAGCTTGCCGATGTAGTCGAAGGTCCGCTCCACCACGAAGGCGGTCTCGTGGACGCCGAGCTTCAGCGACTCGAACGGGCCATAATGCACCAGCTTGGCCGCGCCGGCATTCGGCCCGTTGATGCCGAGCCGACCGAAGCGGTGGCGACCGAAGGGCGTGCGCTCCTCGATCATGTCCGGCACGGCGGTCAGGGTCTGGACCTGCCCGCCGCGATCGACGGTCACCGCTAGCGAGGAGCCGGCGGCGGCCGAGACGACGCGCTGCATATCGTTGAAGGTGTTGACCGTCTGGCCGTCGATCGTGCGGATCACGTCGCCGGGCTGGAAGCCCGCCCGCGCGGCGGCGCTGTTCGGCTGCACCGCCTCGACGCGCGCCGGCGTCTCGTAGCGGCCGCTGACATAGATCGCGCCCGCGAAGACGGCGATGGCCAGGATGAAGTTGGCGATGGGGCCGGCGGCGACGATGGCTGCGCGCTTGGCCACGGGCTGGGTCGGGAAGCTCACCGCGCGCTCGTGCGGGCTCATGCGGGCGACCGCCTCCGGGTCGGGCACGCTGGCGCCGTTGGCATCGCCCACGAACTTCACGTAGCCGCCGAGCGGGATCGCCGAGAGCTTCCAGCGGGTCCCCCGCCGGTCGTTGAAGCCGATGATCTCCGGACCGAAGCCGATGGAGAAGGCGGTGACGCCGACGCCGCACCAGCGCCCGACCAGGAAATGGCCCATTTCGTGCACGAACACGACGATCGTCAGCACGATCAGGAACGGGATCACCGCGCCGAAGAAGCCGGCGGCGTTGCCGCCCATGCCGCTCAAGAATTCCATGGCCGTTATCCTTCAGGCCGCGACCCACGTATGGGATCCGTGCACGTCATGCGCGCATCCCAGTCTCAACCGTCCGCCCTGACAGGGCGAGCCCATGGCCGGCAAGTCGCGGATCGTCGCATGCCTCACGTTCGAGCGCGAGATCTATTCGCGCGCGCAACCCCTTGGGCCGGGCACGCCATCCCCGACAACACTTCGTAAAGGTTAATTCTCAGCCTAGCCTACGGCGCGGGCGGCGGGTACCGCCTCGAGGCTCCAGGCGCGCACCCGCGCGTCGATGGCCAGTGCCTCTTCCACGTCCCCCGGCGCATGGCGGAACTCGGCGGCGAAGTGCTCGACCGCCCGCTCCACCAGTTCGGCGATGCCGTAGAAGGGAATCGCGCCGCGGATGAAGGCGGCGACGGCAATCTCGTTGGCGGCGTTCATGACGGTGGGCGCTGCGCCGCCCTCGGCGAGCGCCGCGCGGGCGACGCGCAGGCAGGGGAAGCGGGCCTCGTCGGCCGGCTCGAAGGTGAGACTGCCGGTGACAGCCAGATCGAGCGGCCGCCCGCGGGCGATCTCCAGACGGTCGCCGAGGCCGAGGCAGTGGGCGATCGGCACGCGCATGTCGGGCATGGCGAGTCCCGCCGTCACCGCGCCGTCGCGCCACGCGATCAACCCGTGCACGATCGATTGCGGGTGGACGATCACGTCGAGCCGTTCGGCCTCGATGCCGAAGAGGTGGTGGGCCTCGATCAGCTCCAGCCCCTTGTTCATCAGGGAGGCGGAATCGATGTTGATCTTCATGCCCATCGACCAGGTCGGGTGGGCGGCGGCCTCGGCCGGGGTCGCGGCGGCGATGCGCTCGCGGGTCCAGGTGCGGAACGGGCCGCCCGACGCGGTCAGGGTCATCTTGGCGATGTCGGACACGCGGCCGTCGCCCATGGCCTGGGCGAGTGCGTTGTGCTCGGAATCCACCGGCAGGATGCGGGCGCCGTAACGCTTGGCGTCGCGCATGAAGGCGTCGCCCGCGCAGACGAGGCTCTCTTTGTTGGCGAGCGCGATGGTGCGCCCGAGCCGGAGCGCGGCATGGGTGGGTTTCAGGCCCGCCGCGCCGCTCACCGCCGCGACGACGATGTCGGCCTCGCGGGCGACCGCCTCCAGCACCGCATTCTCGCCGGCCCCGTTCGGGATGCCGGAGCCCGCGAGCACCTCGGCCAAAGCCGGGCCCGCGCTCTCATCGGCGAGCGCGGCGAAATCCGGCCGCATCTCCAGGGCGAGCTTGGCCAGAGCCGCGGCGTCCTTGCCGCCGACGAGGGCGCCGACGCGGAAGCGGCCCGCATGCTGGGCGAGGAGGTCCGTGGTCGAGCGGCCGATCGAGCCGGTGGCGCCGAGGACGGTGACGGTGAGGGTCACGGGATCAGTTCCGTTCAGGCATTCAGGAGCCGCAGGGCGGCAAGGCACAGGCCGGCGAGCCCGGCCACGGCGAAGAAGCCGTCGAGCCGGTCCATGACGCCGCCATGGCCGGGGATCGAGCGGCCCGAATCCTTGACGCCGTAGCGCCGCTTGAGGGCGGACTCAACGAGGTCGCCCCCCTGCGACAGGATCGAGGCGAGGCCGCTCAGCGCTGCGACCAGGGGGAGCGAGACCGCGGGCAGCGCGTCCCAACCCTGGCTGCGGGCGATGAGCACGGTGACGGTTCCGCCGACGATTCCCGCGGCGAGGCCGCCGAGCGCACCGGACCACGTCTTCTTCGGGCTCACCCGCGGCATCAGCTTGGGCCCGCCGATGAGGCGGCCGGTGAAGTAGGCGACGCTGTCGGTGGACCAGACCACCGCGAACATCCAGGCCGGCCCGACGATGCCGATCTCGGGGTCGATCCGCAGCAGCGTCGGCACCAGGGCGACCACGGCACCGCCGAGCAGGCCCCAGATCGGCTTGCGCCGGCCGGGGCCGTGCCCGAGCGCGAAGAGACCGAGGATGCCGGCGAGCAGAAGGAGAACCGGCACCCAGACGGGGGCGCCGAGCAAACCCGTGGCGAGCACGCCGAACAGCGTCACCCCGGTCAGGCCCAGCAGCGGCAGCAGCGGCTCGGAGCGGGTCATGGCGAGCCATTCGGCGGCGCCGACGACGCCCGCGATCAGCCAGATGCCGGCAAAGGCCCAGCCGCCGATGAGGAGCGTGCCGAGCACGATGGCGCCGAGCACCAGCGCCGAGGCGACGCGCAGGCCGAATTCGCGGTTGGCGAAGGGCGCGCGCCGGGCCGGGGAAACCACTTCGTCGCCCGCCATCAGCCGGCTCCGGCGCTGAGGCCGCCGAAGCGGCGGTCGCGGCGGTGGTACTCGCTGACGGCGGCGAGGAACGCGGCGTGGTCGAAATCCGGCCAGAAGCCCGGCTCGATCACGTACTCGGCGTAAGCCGTCTGCCATGTCAGGAAGTTCGAGAGGCGCTGCTCGCCCGAGGTGCGGATCACGAGGTCCGGGTCGGGAATGCCGGCGGTGTCGAGCGCCTCGGTGATGGTCGGCAGTTCGATCTCGTCGACCCGCAGCCGCCCCTCGGCGACGGAAGCCGCGATGCGCCGCACCGCGCGCAGGATTTCCTGGCGCCCGCCGTAATTGAAGGCGACGACCAGAGTCAGGCCGGTATTGGCGCGGGTGCGCGCCTCCGCCTCGTCGAGCAGGCTCGCGATGTCCGGCGAGAGGTCGGCACGGTCGCCGATCACCCGGATGCGGACGTTGTTGGCGTGGAGGTCGGCGAGATCACCGCGGACGAACAGCTTGAGCAGGCCCATCAGCTCGGAAACCTCCGAGGGGGGGCGGCGCCAGTTCTCGGAGGAGAAGCTGTAGATCGTGAGATAGTCGATGCCGAGGGTGATGGCGGAGCGCACGGCGCGGCGGACGGCCTCGACGCCGCGGCGATGCCCCTCGAAACGGGGCAGGCCCCGGCTTGCCGCCCAGCGGCCGTTGCCGTCCATGATGATGGCGACGTGGCGCGGCGCTGGCCGTCCGGCGCCTCCGGGGGCGGCACCTGCCGCCTCACCGATCTGCCGCGCGCCTTCCGAGCGAACCAACGCAGCCTCCTCCTCTCGCCGCCGCGGTTCGGCGCGGCCCCACCCATCTCCGTTCCGTGCAGGCCGGGTGTCAGACCTGCATGATTTCCTTTTCCTTGCTCGCCAGCACGCCGTCGATCTCGTTGATCGCGTCGTCGGTGGCCTTCTGCACCTCGGCAGCCTGACGCTTCTCGTCGTCCTGGCTGATGGCGCCGTCCTTCTCGAGCTTCTTGAGGATGTCGAGCCCGTCGCGGCGCACGTGGCGCACGGCGACGCGGGCCTCCTCCGTGTACTTGTGCGCGACCTTGACCATCTCCTTGCGGCGCTGCTCGTTCATCTCGGGGATGCGCAGGCGGATGGTCTGGCCTTCCGTCATCGGGTTGAGGCCGAGATCGGATTCGCGGATCGCCTTCTCGACGTTGGTGACCATCGAGCGGTCCCAGACCGAGATCGAGAGAAGCCGCGGCTCCGGCACGCTGACGGTCGCGACCTGGGCCATCGGCATCGAGGAGCCGTAGGCCTCGACCTGGATCGGATCGAGCAGGCTCGGCGTCGCGCGGCCCGTGCGCAGCGATCCCAGATCCTTGCTCAGAGAACTGACGGCACCCTGCATGCGGCGCTTGATATCGCCCAGGTCGAATTCCGGTGTGGCCATAGGTTCAAAGTCCCGATGCGTTCGGGTGGCAGATCGGCGCGCGGACGCGCCCGGCGCGCGGTGCCGCTACATGAACGAAAAACCGGGTGGCCGCAAATGCGGTTGTGTCCGTGCCGGGCTCGGGCGCCGCAGGCGTGCGATGGCGTCTCCTTTAACGGTGCAGCTTAGACAGATCTGCCTTGCCGGAGAGCAACGTGCCTATGCATGTTGCAAATCCGGTGGCGATCCGTCAGCTTGTATGTGGTATACCAGATCTGCGGGCTGACAGGTGAAGCACCTGCCTGCGGAACTGGCAGCGCCGACACCGGACGAGAAGCGAGGAACGCGCGAGGATGCCCAACCCCGGTGGCCCGGAACAACGCACTGAACGATCGCACGGATTCCGCTTGTTCAGGCCGATTCTGGCCGGCGCGACCCTGCGTGAGCGCCTGATCGCGTGCCTGGGTGCTCTTGCGGGCATCACGCTCACCGGCCTGGTCTGCGGCTGGTTCTTCGGAGAAGGCCCCCACATCCCGCTGATCGTGGCGCCGATGGGGGCGTCGGCGGTGCTGATCTTCGCCGTTCCCGCCAGTCCGCTCGCCCAGCCCTGGTCGGTCATCGGCGGCAACACCATCTCCGCGTTCATGGGCGTGCTTGCCGCGCACCTCATTCCCGATCCTGTCATTGCGATCGGCGTTGGCGTCTCCCTTGCGATCGCGGCGATGTCGCTGACCCGGTGTCTTCACCCGCCGGGCGGGGCCGCCGCCTTGACCGCACTCATCGGCGGCCCGGCCGTCACGTCGGCGGGCTTCCTGTTCCCGCTGTTCCCGGTCGGCCTGAACTCGGTCATTCTCGTTGCGCTCGGCATCGGCTTCCACAAGCTCTCGCGCCGCAACTACCCGCACGTCGCGGTCGCGACGCCGATGAACACCCATGGCACGGGGGATTTGCCGGCCCCGCTCCGGGTCGGCTTCCGGTCTGAAGATGTCGATGCGGCCCTGGTCGCGCTGGACGAGACGCTGGACATCGACCGCGCCGATCTCGACCGGCTTCTCCGGCAGGTCGAACTCCACGCACTCGTGCGTGCACGGGGGGATCTGACCTGCGGTGAGGTGATGTCACGCGACGTCGTCACCATCGGGCTCGATGGCAGCGCCGAACGGGCACGGGAGCTTCTGCTCGCCCACAACATCAGGACGCTTCCGGTCATCGACCGGGCCGGCCGGCTCGCCGGTACGATCGGCCTGCGCGAGCTGACGCTGCACGGCGAGGTGGCCCTGGCGCAGGTGATGTCCGAGGCCAGGACGACCGGGCCGGACGACCCGGTGATCGCGCTGGTGAACGATCTGACGGATGGTCACACCCATGCGGTCGTCGTCACCGCCGACGACCGGCGGGTACTGGGGATCATCACCCAGACCGATCTGCTCGCGACCCTGACGCGCCTGCTCTCCGCCAAGGCGTTCGCGCTGCCCGATCCGGTCTCACCTTAGGCGGCCGCTGCGGCCTGAGGGCACGTCTTTATCGACCCGTCGAAACGCGCACCTCCGCGACCGCCCGGCCGCCGGAGCATCATCGTCTGCGACGCCCCGCCGAAAGTTGGCCCGGTTGTTGCCAGAACTCACTCTTTCCTGGCGCTGCCACGTCCGCAGGATTGAGCCGATGCAAGACGGTCCGCTTCTTCAGATGCTGTACGCGGCCCTCATGGCCTCGAGCATGATGCTGACATGGCAATTCTCCCGCCTGCGTAAGCCGTAGCCGGCCAGAAGCCGCCGGCACGCCGGGGCGAGCCGTTCGGCCGTCCCAGCGCACGCTTCACAGGGCTTCACCCCGCAGCAGGCGCGGGGTCCCGCCCCGCAGCGCCGATGCCTGGCCGATGAAGAAGCGCTTCAGGCCCGGCATTCGATCGACGAGGCCGAGGCCGAAGTCGCGGGTGAGCCGCAGCGCCATGCTGTCGTTCGAGAACAGGCGGTTGAGCCCGTCGGTCGCCGCCGCCATCGCGACGGAATCGAAGCGGCGCGCCTGCTCGTAATCGCGCAAGACCGCATCCGCGCCGGGATCGAGCCCGAGCCGCAGGGCACCGGTCACTGCCTCGGCCAGGGCCGCCGCCCCGGCGAGACCGAGATTGAGCCCCTGTCCCGCCAGCGGATGGATGACGTGGGCGGCGTCCCCCAGCAGCGCGAGGCGGGGCGCCCGGAAGCTGCGGGCGAGGCCGAGATGCAGCGGATGGGCGCTCGGCCCATGCTCCAGGGCAATGCGCCCGAGTTCGGCCCCGAACCGGCGCTCGATCTCGGCCAGCGTCTCGGCGGCATCCCCGCCGAGCAGGGCCGGCACGTCGGCGCTGCGCTCGGTCCAGACGATGGAGGAGCGGTGGCCGAGTGCGCCGCCCGCCTTGAGCGGCAGGATCGCGAAGGGCCCGCTCGGCAGGAAATGCTCGAAGGCCCGGCCCTCATGGTCGCGGGCATGCTGAATCGTCGCGACGATCCCCGATTGCGGATAGGACCAGCCGACCCAGCCGATGCCGGCGGCCTCGCGCAGGGCCGAGCGCGCCCCGTCGGCAGCGACCACGAGTGCGACCTCCTCGCTGCTGCCGTCGCTCAGGGTCACCCGGGTCGCGCGCGGGCCCGGCACGGCGGCGGTGACACTTGAGGCGGCGAGGTGGACGCCCGTTTCCCGCGCGGCGTCGAGCAGCGCGGCGACCATCGGTTCGGCCTCGACCATGTGGGCGAAGGGCTCGCCCGCGTCGCGCGCCTCGGTCCCGTCGCCGAAGGTGAGGAAGACCGGCCGCACCGGATCGCCGACCCGGCTGTCGCTGATGACCAGCCGGCGCATCGGCTCCGCCGCCGGTTCGATCCGCGACCAGAGCCTGAGCTGCTCGAACATACGCCGCGGCCCGGCCGCCACGGCGTAGGCGCGCCCGCGATGGCGCGTCGCGCCGGCCTCCAGGCCCGGATCGCAGACTGCCACGTCGAGCGCCGCCCCATGCGCCTGCTTCAGGGCGACTGCCAGGGTCAGGCCCGGAATGCCGGCCCCGGCGACGAGCAAGCCGCGGCTGCCAGCGCGGCGATCCCGAGGGGGACGATTCGTTGCGCTCATCTCGTGACCCTTATGGGCGTCTCTCTTCCGCCCCGTCCGGAGCGGGAGAGGCGGTCGAACCGGTGATATCGCGCCCGGCGCCGGTCCGCATCCCGCGCGAGCAATCGGCGGCTGCGGGACAACGCCGCCGAATTGTCACGTCGCCTCCGGCCGGCGGCGACAGCCGTGACCGATCGCCGGGCCATCTGCAACATCCCCCGATCTCCGCTCCTGCGCCGTGAGAAGGTTCGACTGGATGGTCTTCCCGGATGGTCGGGTTTGTCCGGATCAACCTTGTCGATGGTTTTGCCGCTTGTGTCCGTTTGACAGAACAAACCCAGTGATCGGCGGACGGTCTTTCCCCGCTCTATTGGAGATTGTCAGATGGAGGCGCCTGCCGCATCGTCTGCCCGATGCGCCCACCTGTTCCGCTCTCCGCCGTTCGCACGTTTGAGGCCGCCGCGCGCCGCCGTTCGTTCAAGGACGCGGCGAGCGAGCTCAATCTCACCGCGAGTGCCGTCAGCCACGCGGTGCGAAAGCTGGAGCAGGCCCTGGGCGTGGCGTTGTTCGAGCGCGACAGCCACGGCATCGCCCTGACGGCGGCCGGCGAGGCCCTTCTCGACCATGTCAGCCGCGCCTTCGAAGAGATGAACCGGGGCTTCGACCTCGTCGCGACGCGGGCCCCGCAATTGCTGCGTCTGCACTGCGCCCCGAGCTTCGCCGCGCAGTGGCTGACCCCGCGCTTGGCCCGCTTCATGGCCAGCCATCCCGACTTCGAGGTGCGGCTCGCCGCCGGCATGGATTACGCCCGCTTCATCACCGACGAGTTCGACGCCGACATCGTCTACGGTCCGCCGCGCGGCGAGGGGCTCATCGTCATGCCGCTCGGTCAGGAAACGGTGACACCGCTCTGCACGCCCGAGCGCGCCCGCAGGATCCGCGAGGCTGCCGACCTTCCCGGCCAGCCGCTGATCCAGAGCGACAACAAGCTCGTGCGCTGGCCGCTCTGGTTCGAGCGCAACGGCCTGCGCGCGCCACCCTCCGCCGGCCTTCGCTTCGACCGCAGCTTCCTCGCCATCACGGCGGCGGCCGATGATCTCGGCATCGCCCTGGAATCCACACTTCTGGCCGAACGGGAACTGGCGAGCGGGCGCCTCGTCGCGCCGCTCGCCGAGCGGGCCTCCAACGTCGAATATACCGGCCATTACCTCGTCTTCCCGGCCCTGACGCGGCGCCGAACCCCGCTCTGCGTGTTTGCACGCTGGCTCGCCGCGGAACTGCGTGTGGCGTTGCCCCCGGAACTGCCCTCGGAGACGCAGCAACCCGTGCGGGCGCAGCAGCCGGCACTGGCAAGGTGAGCGAAATTCATCTGGGGCTGAAAACTTCGCGTTTGCTGCATTATGGGTCCGTGCATCATCTTGCTCATCAATGAGATGAGAGGAAACGAACTGCAGCCGAGCCCGGCACCGCCGCTGTAGTGCGGCCGAGCGCGCGGGCAACTTGTCGAGGCCCAGCGGTCGGGCCCGGCAAATCGGCGGATCTCCCATCTCCAAACAAGCTGAGCGCCGGAGCGGAAGCACCGCCGCCGCGCAGGGAGAGCGACATGCTTCTGAAGGACAAAGTCTGTGTAATCACCGGCGCGGCCTCCGCGCGCGGCATCGGCAAGGCCACGGCACGCCTGTTCGCGGCCCAGGGCGGGCGGGTGGTCATCCTCGATCTCGACGCCGGCCAGGCCGAGGCGGCGGCGCGCGAGATCGGCCCAGGACATTTCGGGCTCGCCTGCGATGTCGCCAACCGGACGGCCTGCCAAGCGGCCGCCGACGAGGTGATCGCCCAGGCCGGACAAATCGATGTCCTCGTGAACAATGCCGGCATCTCGCAGCCCCTGAAGCTGATGGAGATCGAGGCGGCGAATTACGACGCCGTCACCGACGTCAACCTGCGCGGCACCCTCTACATGAGCCAGGCGGTGATCCCCGCCATGCGCCGCCAGCGCACCGGCGCGATCGTCTGCATGTCGTCGGTCTCGGCCCAGCGCGGCGGCGGCATCTTCGGCGGTCCGCATTATAGCGCCGCCAAGGCGGGCGTGCTCGGCCTCGCCAAGGCGATGGCGCGCGAACTCGGCTCCGACGGCATCCGGGTGAATTCGGTGACGCCCGGCCTGATCCAGACCGACATCACCGCCGGCAAGCTCACCGATGCGATGCGCGCCGAGATCGTCAGCGGCATCCCCCTCGGCCGCCTCGGCGTCGCCGACGACGTCGCCAATGTCTGCCTGTTCCTCGCCAGCGACCTGTCCGCCTACCTCACCGGCGCGGTGATCGACGTCAACGGCGGCATGCTGATCCATTGATCGGAAGGAACACAGCCATGGTGCACCCCCCCGAGATCCACCCCCGCGAAGGCTCGAACGTCTCGCTCGACGACCGCGCCTACCGCATCCGCCGCCACGCCCTGCTGATGGGCGAGGTCCAGGGCCAGGGCTACATCGCCCAGGCGCTCGGCATCAGCGACGTGCTGGCGGTCAGCTACTTCCACGCCATGACCTACCGGTCTGACGATCCGGAATGGGAGGGCCGGGACCGCTTCCTGCTCTCGATCGGCCACTACGCCATCGCCCTCTACGCCGCGCTGATCGAGGCCGGCATCATCCCGGAGGACGAACTCGGGACCTACGGTTCCGACGACAGCCGCCTGCCGATGTCCGGCATGGCCGCCTACACGCCCGGCATGGAGATCACCGGCGGCTCCCTCGGCCACGGGCTCGGCATCGCCGTCGGGATGGCGCTCGGCCTCAAGCGCAAGGCCTCGGCCGCGTTCGTCTACAACCTGTTCTCCGACGGCGAACTCGATGAGGGCTCGACCTGGGAGGCGGCGATGTCGGCGGCGAGCTTCGGGCTCGACAACCTGATCGGCATCGTCGACGTCAACGGCATGCAGGCCGACGGGCCGTCCCGCGGCGTCCTGAACTTCGAGCCGCTCGCGCCGAAATTCGAGGCCTTCGGCTGGTTCGTCCAGCGGGTGGACGGCAACGACGTCGACGCCCTGGTGAAGGCCTTCGACGCCGCCCGGTCCCATCCGGAGCGCTGCCCGCGCATCATCATCTGCGACACCAAGATGGCCAAGGGCGTGCCCTTCCTCGAGGCGCGTGAGCGCAATCACTTCCTGCGGGTCGAGGCGGACGAATGGCGCGAGGCTCTGGCGGTACTGGACGAAGGGAGGCTCCCATGAGGCGTTCTAAGTACGAGAAGCCGGCGCCGCGCGCGGCCGGCGGGGCCAAGACCTCGGCGATGATCGCCTCGCTGGCCGCGCCCGGCCAGCGGACCAAGCCGGCGCCGTTCGGGAACGCGCTCGTCGAACTCGCCAAGACGCGCCCCGACCTCGTCGGCCTGTCGGCGGATCTCGCCAAGTACACCGACCTGCACATCTTCGCCCAGGCCTATCCCGAGCGGTTCTACCAGATGGGGATGGCCGAGCAGCTCCTGATGAGCGCGGCGGCGGGGCTCGCTCGCGAGGGCTTCACGCCCATCGCCACCACCTACGCCGTGTTCGCGGCGCGGCGGGCCTACGACTTCATCTGCCTCGCGATCGCCGAGGAGAACCTCAACGTCAAGATCGCCTGCGCCCTGCCGGGCCTGACCACGGGCTACGGCCCGAGCCACCAAGCCACCGAGGATCTGGCGATCTTCCGCGGCATGCCGAACCTGACCATCCTCGACCCCTGCGACGCGCACGAACTGGAGCAGGTGGTGCCGGCGATGGTGGAGCATCAGGGCCCGGTCTACCTGCGGCTCATGCGCGGCAACGTGCCCCTCGTCCTCGACGAGTACGGCTACACGTTCGAGTGGGGTAAGGCGAAGACCATCCGCGACGGGCGCGACGTGCTCATCATCTCCTCCGGGCTGATGACCATGCGGGCGCTCGAAGTCGCGCAGGCCCTGGGTGACGATCGCGTGGACGTCGCGGTCCTGCACGTGCCGACCATCAAGCCCCTCGACGAGGCGACGATCCTGCGCGAGGTCGGCCGCGGCGGGCGGCTCGTGGTGGTGGCCGAGAACCACTCGGTGATCGGCGGCCTCGGCGAGGCGGTAGCGGGTCTGCTCCTGCGCACCGGCACGGTGCCGCCGGGCTACCGCCAGATCGGCCTGCCGGACGAATTCCTCGACGCGGGCGCCCTTCCGACGCTGCACGAGCGCTACGGCATCTCCAGCCAAGCGATGGCCCGCAGCATCCGCAGCTGGCTCTGAGGCGAGTGCGGGCGGCGCCGGACGACCGGCGCCGCCTCCCGAGACGCCTGCCCCACCTCGCGCCCGAGCGGTGCGGAGCATCCGGCATGTCCGGATGACGATCCCAAAGACCGCGAACGGCGGGGATCGGGCGGCGGGCCGCGACCATCCAGGGAGTGAAACATGCCAGAGGCTACTCTCAGCCGTCGGCGCCTCGTCGCGGGCGCGGCCGCCCTTCCCCTGTTCGGCAACCTGACGCGGCGCGCCGCGGCGGCCGAGTTCGTCTACAAGCTGGCGACCGGGCAGGATCCGAACCATCCCGTCAACATCCGCGCGCAGCAGGCGATCGACCGGATCCGCGAGGCGAGCAGCGGACGTCTGGAGATCCGGCTCTTCCCGGCCAACCAGCTCGGGGCCGACACCGACCTGCTCGCCCAGGTGCGCAGCGGCGCCGTCGAGTTCCTGAACCTGTCTGCCTCGGTCCTGGCGACCTTCCTGCCGGTGGCGAGCCTGACCAATCTCGGCTTCGTCTTCAAGGATTACGACAGCGTCTGGGCCGCCACCGACGGTCCGCTCGGCGCCTATGTCCGCGAGCAGATCGGGCGCACGCCGATCCTCACCGTGTCGAAGGCCTGGGATAACGGCTTCCGTCACGTCACCTCCTCGACGCAGGAGATCCGCACGCCGGACGACATCCGTGGCTTCAAGATCCGCGTGCCGCAGGCGCCGATGCAGACGTCGCTGTTCCGGGCCCTGGAGGCGGGCGCGACGCCGATCAACTTCAACGAGCTGTACTCGGCCCTGCAGACCAAGGTGGTCGAGGGCCAGGAGAACCCGCTCCCGATCACCGCGACGACGCGGATCTACGAGGTCCAGAAGAGCTGCAGCCTGACCGGGCACATCTGGGACGCCTACTGGATCCTCGGCAATCGCCGCGCCTGGGCCCGCCTGCCCGAGGATCTGCGGATGATCGTCGGGCGCGAACTCGACCGCTCCGCCGACGACGAGCGCGCCGACAGCGTGGCGCTCAACGCGAACCTGCGCACCACGCTCGCGGCCAAGGGCCTGACCTTCGTCGACGTCGACCGGGACGCGTTCCGCGACGCCCTCGTCCGGACCAGCTTCTACCGGGACTGGAAAGCCAAGCTCGGGCCGACGGCCTGGGACCATCTCGAGAGCGTCACCGGAAAGCTCGTGTGAGGAAGGCCGCCATGCAACTCGACGTGCAACTCGACGCGCCCGCGCCGGCCGCCCCCGTGCCCGCCGCCGGCCAAAGCTCGTATCTCCAGACCTTCGATCGTGTCTTCGGGCGGATGGTCGAGATCCCCGCTGCGATCCTCGTCGTCCTGGAGATCGTCGTGCTCCTGAGCGGCGTCGTCAGCCGCTACGCCCTGCACCGGCCTCTGGTCTGGTCCGACGAACTCGCCTCGATCCTGTTCCTGTGGCTCGCCATGCTGGGGACGGTCATCGCCTTCCGGCGCGGCGAGCACATGCGCATGACCGCCTTCGTCGGCATGGCTACGCCGCGCGCACGGGCCTTCATGGACACCCTGGCGATCGTGGCCGGCCTCGTCTTCGTCGGGGTTCTGCTGGAGCCGGCCTTCGAGTTCGCGATCGAGGAATCCTGGGTCTACACGCCGGCCCTCGACCTCCCCAACACCTGGCGCGCCGCCGCCCTGCCGGTCGGGTTCGCGCTGATGCTCGTCACCGCCGTGCTGCGCCTCGTGCAGGAGAGCGACTGGCGCCTCACCGGCGCGGCTTTGGCGCTCGGGGCCGGCCTCGCCGCCGTGCTCGCCGGCCTGTCGCCGCTCCTGAGCAGCATCGGCAACCTCAACCTGCTGGTGTTCTTCCTGCTCGGCGTCGGCGCCCTGGTGTTCTCCGGCGTGCCGATCGCCTTCGCCTTCGGGCTCTCGACCTACGCCTACCTCATGAGCACGACCTACGCGCCCGCCATGGTCGTCGTCGGGCGCATGGACGAGGGCATGAGCCATCTCATCCTGCTCGCGGTGCCGCTGTTCATCTTCCTCGGCCTCCTGATCGAGATGACCGGCATGGCCCGCGCCATGGTCGGTTTCCTCGCAAGCCTGTTGGGCCATGTCCGCGGCGGCCTGCACTACGTGCTGGTGGGGGCGATGTACCTCGTCTCCGGCATCTCCGGCTCGAAGGCCGCCGACATGGCCGCCGTCGCCCCAGTGCTGTTTCCCGAGATGAAGGCGCGCGGCGCCAAGGAGGGCGATCTCGTCGCGCTGCTCTCCGCGACCGGAGCCCAGACCGAGACGATCCCGCCCTCGATCGTGCTCATCACCATCGGCTCGGTGAGCGGCGTTTCGATCACCGCCCTGTTCACCGGCGGCCTTCTGCCCGCCGTCGTCCTCGGCGCGACGCTGTGCGCGTTGGTCTGGTGGCGCTACCGCGGCGAGGACATGAGCCACGTCGTCCGCCCCGGTCGGAAGGCGATCCTGAAGGCGCTCGTCGTGGCGCTGCCGGCGCTCGCGCTGCCCTTCGTCATCCGGGCCGCGGTGATTGAGGGCGTGGCCACCGCCACCGAGGTCTCGACGATCGGCATCGTCTACGCCGTGCTGGCGGGCCTCCTCGTCTACCGGCAGTTCGACTGGCGCCGCCTCATGCCCATGCTGGTGACGACGGCGACGCTGTCGGGGGCGATCCTGCTGATCATCGGCGCGGCCACCGCCATGGCCTGGGCGCTGACGCAGTCCGGCTTCTCGCAGGCGCTCGCTGTCGCGATGAAGGAACTGCCCGGCGGCGCGCTCGGCTTCCTCGCCGTCTCCGCCCTCGCCTTCATCGTGCTGGGCTCGGTGCTGGAGGGAATCCCGGCGATCGTCCTGTTCGGCCCGCTGATGTTTCCCATCGCCCGGGCCGTGGGGGTGCACGAGGTGCACTACGCCATGGTCGTGGTTCTCGCGATGGGAATCGGCCTGTTCGCCCCGCCCTTCGGCGTCGGCTACTACGCGGCCTGCGCCATCAGCCGCATCCATCCCGACGCCGGCATGCGGCCGATCATCGGCTACGTCGCGGCGCTGCTGGTCGGGCTGATCGTGATCATCCTGGTGCCCTGGTTCTCGATCGGCTTCCTCTAAAGGCCGGCGCCGCTTCGGGCTGCGGCGCTGATCCGGTCCCGGCCGCCCCCGAGGCGGCTCTCGAAGCCCGGGATCAGGCGCTCAGAGCACGCCGCCATGCCCGGAGCGGGCGAGCCGATCGACCTGCTGCGCGTAGCGGGCCTCGGCCATCCGCCGGAGCGCCGTCGCCAGCGTCCGCGCGAGCCGCGTGCGGACGTCCGAGCCACCCCCGACCCGCGGTGCACGATGCCAGCTTCTGATTTCCGTCACGATCGCCACGACACCACCTCACGGCCTGCTCATGTTGCAACGCAATATCGCACAGCCGCGCCGGCCCGGTGATTGAAACTTGTTCCGACCTGTCATGCGCCCGGCTCATGGACTGAGCGCTGCGCCCGTGGTGGCGATTTTCAGGTTGCATGGCGCGTCATGGCAGTACTTGTTCTGGTGGTTTGCAAATAAAAGCAAATGTAATCGGCGGTACTGGCGTCTACACAGCTTTTAGTAGTATTATTCTTCAGCAATTCTACGATGATCATCGGTCCATACTCGATTATCGGCGGCATTTGCTCCCAGTCTTGATCGAGTTCGATCTGACTTAGCATCGGCAGGGACGTCGAACCCAAGTCGAAGGCCAGCGAAGACTTCTGAACACATGACTGCATCGACGCCGGGGAGCGTGCGTGCCCGTCATAGGAATATTATGCTAAAAAGGGGGGGTGAGGGTGGCTACTGCATCGAGAAGAGCGGCCGGTCGGTTGAGCTTGGCCTTGGCTGCGGCCGGCATGGTGCCGGCAACGCCGGCCGGCGCGGGGTCGGTCGCGCAGCCCGGCGGATCGATCGGCATTCCCGCGGGCGCACAGATTCCCGTCGGTTTGTACTTCGTCGCCGTGCCGAATTACGGCGTCCGCTACACCTTCCCCGCCTCGTCGGATCTCAACGTCAACACGGCCACCTTCGCCCTGTCGACGCCGTGGTCCGTGCTCGGCGCGCGGCTGCAATTCATCGTCTTCAACCGCTCCGCCGTCTCGGCGAGCGCGCGGGGGGCTCCCTCGTCCACCGGCCTGGGCCAGAGCCTGTACGCGACGCAGCTCGCCTGGAACCTCGGCAACGATGTCGGCGTCAGCTATCTCCTGGGCGGCTATGTTCCGAATTCCACCCGCTTCGGCCCTCAGGAAGGCTCGCTGACGCACCGTTTCGCCGTGAGCTACACCGGGAACGGCTACAATCTGACCGCGAACCTGCTCTACGGTCACTTCCTCACCGACCGCGCCCTGAACGGCTCCCGGGCCTTTCCCGACTATCTCAACATCGATCTCACTGCGACGAGGCGATTCGGTAAGTTCGAATTCGGTCCCGTGGCCTATGCTTCGGCCGATCTGCCGGTCGGTAACGTGCCGGGCTACCGGCGCCAGAGCCAGCTCGCGGTCGGCGGGCTGGTCGGCTACAATTTCGGTCCGGTCAACGTTCAGGCCTACATCACCCGCGACGTCGCGGAGCGTCATTACGGCGGCCAGGAGACGCGGGGCTGGGCGCGGCTGATCGTGCCGATCTGGCAGGACAAGGGCGAGGTCGCGCCCAACCGCACGCTCGTGACCCGCCGGCAGGGGCAGTAGCGAACCGCCGCGGTGTTGCGCGTCGCGGCACCCCCGGAGCGGGTTGGGTGCCAGGGCGGTCTGGGCGTCTCTCCGTCGAACCGCCAGAGGCTCGGTGAGGCCGCTCGGCGCAGTGCGCCGATGGGGCGTTCGCTCGAATGCCGTGGGGCTCGTCGGATACGGCCTTCGGACCGCGCCGGGGGCGCGGTCCGACCGGGACGGTGGCGGGACGGGGCGGCCTCAGCCGAGGGTGCCGCCGCCGAAAGTGCCGTCCGTGAAAGTGGAGCGGCCCTCGTAGAGCCCGTCTTGCAGGAAGTGCTGCATCGGGTCGATCTTGGCCGCCGCGACATCGGTATAGGTCGAGAGGTAGGTCGAGGAGTCGAACGAGACGGAGGGGTCGCGGCCCTCCTTCCAGCCGTACTGTTCGAAATGGGTCAGCGGATTGACGCCCGCTGCCTTCACGTCGCCGTAGGCCGCCAGATAGCCCTTGGTGTCGAACACCGCGTTCGGGTTGCGGCCTTCCTGCCAGCCGTACTGCTCGAAGTGGCGGGCAGCGAAGGCGAAGGTGTCCGTGGTCCCGGCCGCCTGCGCGACATCGGCATGGGCGAGCAGGTAGTACTCCGCGTCGAAGCCGCCGCGGATGTCCCCGCTGCGTCCGACGGCGTCATGGATCGCGCGGCCCTCGGCCTGGCCATTGGCAAGGTAATGCGCGAGCGGGTTCAGGCCGGCGGCCTTCACGTCCGGATTGGCCGCGAGATAGAACTCGTTGTCGAAGCGCACGCCCGGATCGCGGCCTTCCTTCCAGCCGGCCTGCTCGTAATGGTCGAGCGGGTTCGCCCCGGAGGCTCTCACCTCGGGATTGGCCGCCAGATAGCCCTTGGTCGAGAAGAAGGCATTCGGGTCGCGGCCTTCGCGGGCACCGTATTGGGTGTAGTGCGCGTCGGCGTCCTGGCCGGCCTGGAACACGTCCTTGTTGCGGGAAAGGTAGAACAGGTCGTCCACGAGCGGCTGGCCGTCGTTCACCACGATCGTGGCGTCGGAGAACAGGTAGCGCTCGAAGCCGCTGACGAGGTCGCGGCCATCCGGTCCGGTGATGGCCGTGAGGCTGCCGGCCTCCGTGACGGTGACCGACGCGAAGCTTGTGTTGAACACCAGCGTGTCGTTGCCGCGCCCGCCCGACAGGACGTCGTCGCCCGCGCTGTTGACGATGATGTCGTCGCCCGCGCCGCCGAAGAGGCGGTCGGCGAAGGGCGTTCCCTGCAGCACGTCGTTGTCCTCGGCTCCCGTCCGGCTGACGCCGCGGGCGAGCACGCTGTCGGAGCGGGCAGCGAGGTTCTGGATCCGTGCGTCGGCCGCCTGCGCCGTGTCAGACTGCGCGAAGGGCGTCACGCTGTGGAACGCCTTGAGGTACTCGGCGAGCGCATCCTGCTCGCTGCCCTGGGCCGCGAAAGTCGCGGCGTTGGGCAGCGAGGCCGGCGCGGCGCTGCTCAGCGCCACCCGGTTCTCGCCATAGGCCGGGAAGGGGTAGTTGTCGCCGCCGAGCCCCGGGGCCGTGCTCGTGCCCGTGGTGAGGAAGTCGAGGGTCACCGCGCGGATGCTCCGGTTCGCATCGCCGACGAGCTGGCCGTCCTGCACCAGGGTGTCGACGAGAAAGCCGTCGACATCGACGATTGCCGCCGAAATGATCCGCTGCCCCTCGCGGGTGACGGTGCCGTTGACGTCCACGGTCTGGGCCTGCCGGGTCGCGTCGAACGAGAAGCTGATCCCGCCGATCTGGGGGAACGCGCCGGGCGTCGCACCCGGAGCGGCCGAGGAGACGGCGTGCTCAAGCACCCGCTCCAGCTCGGAGGCGGTGACCGTGACCATGGCGAGCGCGTTGTTGAAGCGCAGCGAGTTGGTGACGTCGAGCTGCGAGATGTCGCCCGCCGCCTTGCCCGCCGCCGGGTTGGCGGCCGGGGGAAGCTCCGCCGTGCTGCCGCCGGTCGTCGAGAACGAGCCGATCGAGTCGCGGATGCCGCCGCCGTTCTTGATCGAGACCGCGACCGCCCCGTCGAACTGCTTGGCGTACCAGAGGTTGGCATCCGCCGTGAGGTTGCCGAGGTTGGTCTCTTCCGTGCGGACCTCGCCGCGGCGGCCTTCCAGGTACACGCTGGAGCGGCCGAGGATGTTGCCGTCCTGCTGGCGGATGATGTCGGCGATGCCCGCGGTCTCCTGGATGCCGTCGTTGTTGACGTCCAGGCCCTCGATCACCTGCTGCACGAGGAAGCCCTTGGAGCCGGGCGTGAAGGCGGCGGCGGTCGAGCCGTAGAGCTGCGTCACCGTGGTGTCGTCCACCGCGACGGCGCCGGAGGTGGCCGGGTTGATCGAGTCGCGGATCACGTGGCCCTGGTCGTCTAAGGTGACGTTGAGGCGGCCGACATAGGAATATTCGGAGGCGGTGTTCACCAGGGCCAGGGTCTGGCCGCTGGCGTTGGTGAAGAATTGCGGGTAGCCGCCGCCCGCCCGATCGCCGGACAGCAGCCGGTCGTCGGCATCGGCGAGCAGGGTGTGGGAGCCGCCGCCGATCAGCACGTCGACGTTGCGCAGGAGCGGGGCCAGCGCCTGCTCATTGGAGAGCGCTTGCAGGTGCGTGCCGACGATCACCTTGTTGAGGCCGGGATTGGCCGCGAGCACCCGGTCGACCTCGGCGTTGATCTGGCTCGCCAGCAGCGCGATCTCGTCGCGGCCGGTGAACCCATCAACCGTGACGTTGCCGAGCGTGCTGATCAGCGGGTTGATCTGCGTCGTCGCGCCGATGACGGCGATTCGCTCGCCGTTCTCGACGAGGATCGTCGAGCGGGCGATCTTGTCCGCGCCGGTGCCGGTCTGAGTCGAGGTCGGGCCGGTCTGGGCGAAGGTGGCGCCGTCGCCGTCGCGGTGAACGAGGCCGGACAGGGCGGCCTCGCGGGAGAAGTTGAGGTTGACCGACAGGTAGGGGAATTGCGCGCCGAGCCAGGTGTCGTCGGCAGCACCCGCCGCGGCGCCGAGATTGGCGCCGATGATGTTGGCGACCTCCGTCGGTCCGCCATCGAACTCGTGATTGCCGAACACCGCGGCCTGGACGCCGACGATGTTCTGGATGGTGATGTCGGCCCGGCCGGGGGAGGCCGCGAGCCGGCCGTAGGCGCCGGCGCCGGACAGCCCGTAGAACTGGTTGTAGACGCCGTTATAGGTCGCCGCCATCTGCGGGTCGGCCCCCGCGATGTAGAACGGGCTCGGGATCCAGGCATCGCCGGTCGAGAGCGTGATCGAGTTCGGCGTCGTATCCTCGAGCCGATCGACGATGGCCGCGAAGTTCGCCGCGCGCTGGGTCGCGAGCAGCCCGCCCTCCCAGTCCGAGGCGTGCAGGATCTGGAGCGTGTAGGTCATCGGTTTGGCCTGCTCAGTGGTGAAGTCGAGGCGGTTCTGGGGGATGGCGGCGGAGGCGTTGCCGGCCGCGTCCGTGAAGGCGCCGGCCGGCACGATCACGTCGTAGGCGGTCCCGGGCCGCAGATCGGCGCTCGGGTTGATCGTCACGGTGTCGCCCGCGATCGCGACCTGCGCGGTGTCCGAGACCGCGATGGTGCGCAGGTCGCCGGCGCCGTCGGTGAGGGTGATGCTGCCGGTGCCGGCCCGGACCGCCTCGCTGAAGCGCAGGACGATGTCGGCGTTCACGGCCACCCGCGCGGCGTCGTCGGCCGGCGTCGAGGCGACGAGGACCGGCGCGGTCTGGTCGAGGCGCAGGCCGACGAGGACGGGATCGTGGTCGGATTCCCGCGCGGGCGAGCGGCCGTCGAAGGAGCTGGGCGAGCGGCCGAAATCGAGGTTGTAGTCGATCGCGTCCGCCTCGTCGGCGTTGATGTGCCACTCGGTGACGCCGGTGACCTGCCGGTTCAGGCTCGCGCTGGCCAGGGCGTGGTCGAGCGCGCCGTAGGCCCCATCGAAGACGTAGGAATACGGGTTGGCGATACGGTCCTCGGCGAGGTTGGTGAACCCGGACGCCTTGAGGATGTCGAGCGCGTCCTCCTTGAGATAGGCGTTGAAGTCGCCGAGCAGGAGCGCGTCGCTGTCCTGGGTGCCCGTCGGCCGCATCGAGACCCACTGGGCCAAAGCCGTGGCCGCGAGTTCGCGCTGCTGCTGCCAGGCGCCCTGGCCGTCGCCCTGGTCGGCATCCGCGCCGGTCCCGGTGCCGCCCTTCGACTTGAAGTGGTTGATGATTGCGGTGAAGTCCTCGCCGGTGGCGATCTCGTTGAAGGTGACCGCGAGCGCGGCACGGCTGGTGTTCCCGCCGTTGAAGAGGCGCCCGAGGGTGCTCTGCTCCAGCAGGGCCGGGTTGAAGGCCGCCACGTCCGTATCGTCGAGCCGCTCGATCGTGGTGTTCATCGCCACGCTGACCTTGCTCGGCTTGTAGATGAAGCCGACCGCAATCGCGTCGCCGCCGAGGAACTGGCCTTGGTCGAGCTGGGCGCCCGGATTCACGGAGGCGTAGGTGCCGGCGCCCGCGCGCAGGTTGAGTTGACCGACGAGGTATTCCAGCGCGTTGCCAGGGTCGCCCGGGCGGAACTGGTTCTCGATCTCGGTCAGGCCGAGCACGTCCGCCCCGGTGCCGATCAGGGTCGTGACGAGCTTTTCCGTCTGCCGGGCGAGTTCCTCCGGCGAGTTCGCGCCGCGCGGCTCGAGACCGATCGCCGTGCGGGCGGCCGAACCGGTGTCGAGGGTGGTGAAGTAGTTGAGGACGTTGAGGCTGCCGACCTTGAGCGTGCCGCCTACGGGGTCGGGCTCGGTGGGGCGCGGGTTGGCCGTGACGAAGCGGTTGTCGCCGTCGTCGATCGCCCGCACGCGGTAGGCGCCGGCCGGGCCGAAGCCGAGGGTGCCGGTGAGCCCGGTCACGGTGTCGCCCATGCGCGGCGCCGTCGCGGTGGCATAGACCGGGCCGAAGCCGTCCAGATTCTCGACCGGCTGGTTCTGGGTGTTGAAGCCGTCGTCGTAGGTGATCGAGCGCGCCGCCGTCTGGGCGAGATAGGCGGCGTAGGCCGCCGCGTTCGGCTCGAATTCGTTGGTGAAGGTCTCGGTCCGGCCGCCGGCGGCGAGGCGGATCTCGTTGAAGCGGTCGAGGTTGAACTGCTCGGAGATCGAGAGGGTCTGGGCGAAGCGGACCAGCATGCCCTCGTAGCGCTCCAGATCGGGCTGCGCGGTGGTGCCGGTGCCGATGACCCCCGCCGCCGGCAGTTCGACGGCGACCGCCGCGGCCTTGACCTCGGCCGGGCTCAGCGCACCGGCGCGGACCACCTGGACCGCCGCGGCGTTCGAGACCGCGATCTGGGTCTCGCCGTTGAACTCGGTCACGGTGCCGGTGACGCGCACCCGGTCACCCTCGTTGACATCGACGAGGCGGTTGCCGGTGCCCTCGAAGACGAAGACGCCCTCCGAGGTCAGCGGGTTGCCGTCCTGGTCGGCCGCCTCTTCCTGCAGGTAGAAGCCGCCGAGGTTGCGCTTGGCGTCGGCATCGCCGTTCTGGAAGTCGCCGACGACGATCGCCTCGACCGTGACGGTCCGGCCGACCAGCGGGCTCGCCGCGCCGGCCCCCTGCACCGCCGAGATCAGGCTCGCGTCGTCGTTGACGATCGTGCCCGTCGCGGTGCCCGCCGCCGGGCGCACCGCCGCCGCGATGCCGGGCTGGTTCGAACTGGCGCTGCGCAGGGTCAGGGCGAAGGTCTCGTCCGCCTCCGGCACGGCATCCGCCTGGACGCGGACGCTGACCTGCGCGGAGGCGGCGCCGGCGGCGATCGTGCCCGTCACCGTCAGCGGCAGGGCCGGGGCACCGGCGAAGTCGCTTCCGTCGGCCGCGTTCGCACCGCTGCCGGTGATCTCGGCGGTGAAGGTGACGGCGCCCAGCGTGCCGTTGCTGCGCTCGACCGTGAAGGTGAGCACGGTCTCACCCGTATCGCCCTCCGCCCGCCTCACGGCGAGCGAGTTCGCGGAAAAAGCGACCTCCTGGGTGAAGCCCTGGGGCAGGGCCGCGTAGACGACCGCGCCACCGTTGGCGACCTCGTTGGCGCTGACGAGAAGGGGCGTGCCCGTCGGGTTGCGGTCGGCGGCGATGAAGGTCAGCACCTCCGGGCCGAGATCGGTGGTCGCGCCGGGCTGGGGCGGGACGTAGGAGACGTAGGCCGCGTTGGCCGGGTCGGTCACGTCGTAGACGATGACGCCGCTCTGCCGCTCCAGGCCGACGAAGGCGTAGATCCGCCCGTTGACCGTCCCGATCGTGATGCCTTCGGGCTCGGGGCCCTTGTTGTCCGAACGGTCGTCCGGCGTGTTGCCGGTGACCTGATCGTTGTTGAACCGTTCCGGCGCGATCTGCGCGAAGATCTTCTCGAATTCGCCGCCGGTCTCGCGCACCTTGGTGATCGTGCCGTCGAGGTTCTGGCGGAAGATCGAGATGCCGCGCCCGCCCAGCGTGTGGAGCTGGTCGATCACGCCGTCGCCGTCGGTGTCGCCCGTGCGCAGCAGGACGTTGAGGCGGGCATAGGCCGGGTCGGCCTTCAGCGCCTGAAGCTCCGGGGTCAGGCGGCTGTTGGCGATGCTGCTGAGCCGGGCGACATCGCCCGTGTCATCGCCGCCGCCGATGACGCGCTGGTCGCCCTCGTTGGCCGTGACGAAGTAGGTCGCGCCGCCCGTCGAGAAGCTCGCCACCGCGTCCGGCTGAAGCAGGCCGTAGATCGGGGCGTTGGCGGGCGTCGCCGCGATGCGGATCGAGGGCGTGCCGACGCCTTGCGGGTTGGCGGGCCCGTCGCGGTCGGAGGCGTCGAACTCGTTTCCGGCCAGCAAATGGTTCACCGACCCGAGCGGTTGGATCGCGATGGGAGCCGTGCCGGGATTGGTCAGATCGATGATCGCGACGGCGTTCACCTCCTGCAGAGTGACGTAGGCGAAGCGGTCGTCGGGCGAGATCGCGATGTATTCGGGCTCGATGTCGGCCGCCGCGCCGTTGCCCGACTTGATGGCAAGGCCGCGGGCGCGAAGGGTGGCCTCGCTGCCGTCGAGCCCTTCGAAGCCGACCGTCGCCGTGACGGCGGCGTTGGCCGCACCGCCCGAGACGTCGATGATCGAGACGCCGCCGACCGGGTTGCTGGTCGCGCTCGCCTGCTCGCCCTCGTTGGCGACGAGGATCCGGCTGCCGTCGCGCGTGAACACGATCTGGTCCGGGCCGACGCCGACGGTCAGCGAGCGCAGCAGCGTCCCGCTGGCATCGAACAGGGCGACCCGGCCCGGCGCATCGCCGGCCGCGTTGGCGTAGGCGACCGCCACGAGGCCGTTGAAGACCGCGACCGAGTTCACCGCACCGTATTGCTCGAGACCGGACAGCAGGATCTCGCCGGCCTTGCTCAGGGCGCCGGTGGCGTCGAGCGAGGCGATCTCGATGCGGTTCTCGGCAGTATTCTGAATGTAGAGGCGGCCGGTGCTGGAATCGTAGGCCACCACCTCCGCGTTGGGGGCGGCCGACGTCGCCGGATCGTTGGTCGCGGCGTAGGCGCCGAGACGCACCAGTTGAAGCGCGTTCGTCGGCACCGGGGGCGCCGTGGCCGTGGCGCCGGAGACGCCCTGGAGCGAGGGGGCCGCCTCGAAGATCGCGGTGCCGCCGATGCGCGGGCCGGTATCGTCGTTGATGAGGGTGCCGGTGCCCTGGCCGTCGACCAGCGTGGCGCCCCGGACGTTCGAGACCGTGACCGTGAAGGTCTCGGTCGGCTCGATCACCGTGTCGCCGGGGATGTCCACCGTGAAGGTCGTGGCGGTCTGGCCGGCCGCGATGGACTGGCCGGTGAGGGTCCGGGCGACGTAGTCGCTGCCGGCGGTGGCGGTGCCGTCGGCGGTCGCGATGTCGAAGCTGACGCCGCCCGACGGGGCCGCCGCCGTCAGGGAGACCGTGAAGGTCAGCTGCCGGGTGCCGGTATCGCCCTCGGCCACCTGCACGTCGTCGATCGACAGGGCCGGGATGGTCGGCGCGGTGGTGACCGTGAAGGCGCTGTAGCCGGGGGCGCCGATGCGGACCGTGTCGCTCTGGGACCAGGATCCGGCGGCGCCGATCGCGGTCAGGAGCTCGTCGCGGGTGCCCGAGAGGGTGCCGGCGTAGCGGCCATTGTCGGCGCCCAGCGCGACGGCGGTCTGCCCGAGGACGAGGCCGGGCGGCAGGGCCGAGGTGTTGGCGTTCGTGCCGTTGGCCGCGAAGCCGGTTGCTCCGTCGGCGAAGTTGATCGCGTACAGGAAGGTCGGGTTCGCGGCGGTGCCCTGATAGGCCAGGATCTGGTCGCCGTCGGTGCTGAACGAGAAGCTCGGGGCGAGGGCCGACGTGTAGACGGAGCTGTCGGGGCCGCCCGCGCTGCCGTCGGATGTCGGCTGGATGACGGTGCCGGCCGCAACGGCCTTCGGCGCCGTGTAGGTGTAGGTGTAGGTGCCCTCGCTGGTGCGAAGCGCGTTGCCGCTCGAACTCCAGCCGTTATCTGTGAAGCTGATGGCTGTGCCGGCCTCAATGTCCCGCAGGACGACGAAAGCGAAATCGTCGGGGTTGTCCGCATCGTACCCGACGATGGCGATGTCACCGGCGGCAAGGCTCGTGGCCATGGTACGTCTCCAGGCGGCAGAGCAGTCCTGTCGCGGCTGCCGCGTCCTGCGAAGCGAAGGGGTTCGCCCGGGGCCGAATCCGCACGCCGATTCCGACCGCCCCGCGAAGGACGATCACGGTCCGGAGGCACGGTTTCGGCTCGTTTCCACCCCGGCCCCTCGCTAGCGCCGCTCCACAACAGTCCTGTGAAGCTTTCGGGACAATCGGCGGCTTCGGGCCGGCTCCGCGGCACGCAGGCACCGGCCAGACCTTCGCACCGGACAGGCCTTCACAACCCGCGCCGCCCGCCTCATCACTCTCCACCCCGTGCGGACGGTGCCTTCGGGCCTCCGCGGTGCCGCCGCGCGGGTCAGGCCGTCCGCCCTCCTCGTTCGAAAGCCGCAGCGAAGCCGCCATGCCCGACCCCGTCGACGCGCTCCTCGCGATCCTCGATCTGGAGCGCCTGGAGACCGATCTGTTCCGCGGGATCAGCCCGCGAATCGGCTGGCCGCGGGTGTTCGGGGGGCAGGTCGTGGCGCAGGCGCTGGTGGCCGCCTCCCGCACGGTCGAGGCGCTCCGCCCGCCCCATTCCCTGCACGCCTATTTCCTCCTCGGCGGCGATCCGGCGGTACCGATCGTCTACGAGGTCGAGCGCATCCGCGACGGCGGCAGCTTCACCACCCGCCGGGTCAAGGCGATCCAGAAGGGCCGGGCGATCTTCGCCATGTCGGTCTCGTTCCACATCACGGAGGAGGGCGTCGATCACGCCGCCGGTCTTCCCGATGTGCCGGGACCGGGTGAGCTGGCGGATGCACGGACCCTCGTCCGGGACGGCGGCAGCATCGTACCCGAGCCGATGCTCGCCTACTTCACCCAGGCTTGGCCGATCGAGCTGCGGCCGGTCGAGACCGAGCGCTATCGCGACCGCAGCCCGAGGCCCGCGCGCTACCATGTCTGGATGCGCGCGACGAAGCCTCTGCCGGACGATCCGGCGGTGCACCGGGCGGTGCTGGCCTACGCCTCGGACATGACGCTGCTCGATTCCACGCTGATCCCCCACGGCCGCACGGTGTTCGACCCCGAGATCCAGTCGGCGAGTCTCGACCACGCTCTGTGGTTCCACCGCCCGTTCCGGGCCGATTCCTGGCTGCTCTATTCGCAGGATAGCCCGAGCGCGTCGGGCGCTCTGGGCTTCGCCCGCGGCACGTTCCACGACGAGGAAGGGCGGCTCGTCGCCTCCGTTGCACAGGAAGGGCTGATCCGCTCCCGGCGCAGCTGAAGCGAGCCGGTTCGCGCGCATTCTGCCGCCCAAAAGTACTTTATGCCGATATTTTGTGCATTAGTTGCGGCAACGCTGCGCGATGGGACGCCACAGCTCGCTCACGTTCTGGGCAGCGCTGCGAAAGCGGAAATGGTTCCGCTTGGCACGGTCCTTGAATGAGGGCGCCCGGCTGCGGGGTCATTCCGATCCCCGCGGAACCGCTGGGTCTCGGCCGGTGCGCGGCCGGCGGTGGGACGACAGGACAAAGGGGGCGCCGCCCATGAAAATCGTGATGGCGATCATCAAGCCGTTTAAGTTGGAGGAGGTTCGCGACGCTCTGACCGGCATCGGCGTGCACGGCCTGACCGTGACCGAGGTCAAGGGCTACGGCCGGCAGAAGGGCCACACCGAGATCTACCGCGGTGCCGAGTATGCCGTGAGCTTCCTGCCCAAGCTCAAGATCGAGGTGGCGGTCGCCGCCGACCTCGTGACGAGCGTGATCGACGCGATTGCGGGTGCCGCCCGCACCGGCCAGATCGGCGACGGCAAGATCTTCGTGATGCCGCTGGAGAAGGCGGTTCGCATCCGGACCGGTGAGACCGACGCGGACGCGCTCTGACACTCTGTCCCGCATCGCTTTCCTCTTCGATGCCCTGACAGCTCTTCACCCGTTCCGGCGGAACGCGCCCGGCCGCGCCGCCCACCCATTCTCCTCAGCGCTCGACGCACTGCGATCTGGAGCTTCTTGTCCATGAAACTTCGTAATCTTCTCGCGCTCGGACTGGGAGGAGCCGCCCTTGGCCTCCTCTTCGTCGAGCCGTCGCTCGCGCAGGCGCCGGCGGTCGAGCCCGCCGTCACCGCGGCTGCACCGGTGCCCAACAAGGGCGACACGGCGTGGATGCTGCTCTCGGCGATCCTCGTCCTTCTGATGACCGTGCCCGGCCTCGCCCTGTTCTACGGCGGCCTCGTGCGCACCAAGAACATGCTCTCGGTGCTGACCCAGATCTTCGCGATCGCCTCGATCGTCTGCCTGCTGTGGGTCACCTACGGCTACAGCCTCGCCTTCACCAATGGCGGCGGCCTCAACGACTTCGTCGGCGGCTTCTCGAAGGCCTTCCTCAAGGGCGTCGACGCCAACTCGGTGGCGGCCACCTTCTCCAACGGCGTCGTGATCCCCGAATACGTCTACATCTGCTTCCAGATGACGTTCGCGATGATCACCCCCGGCCTCATCGTCGGCGCCTTCGCCGAGCGGATGAAGTTCTCGGCGCTGGTCGTGTTCACGATCCTCTGGGTCACGCTGATCTACTTCCCGATGGCCCACATGGTTTGGTACTGGGGCGGCCCGGACGTCTTCGCCGACGCGGCCCGCAAGCTCGCCGCCGCCGGTGGCGAGGCCAATGCCGCGGCCAAGGCCGAGTACGACGCGGTGCTGGGCGATGCCGGCATGCTCTTCAAGTGGGGCGCCCTCGACTTCGCCGGCGGCACCGTCGTGCACATCAACGCAGGCATCGCCGGCCTCGTCGGCTGCCTGATGCTCGGCAAGCGCATCGGCTACGGCCGCGACCTGCTGGCTCCGCACTCGCTGACCATGACCACGATCGGCGCCTCGCTGCTCTGGGTCGGCTGGTTCGGCTTCAACGCCGGCTCGAACCTCGAAGCCAACGGCGCCGCGGGTCTGGCGATGATCAACACCTTCGTCGCCACTGCCGCTGCTGCCGTCTCCTGGCTGTTCGTGGAATGGGCCGCCAAGGGTAAGCCGTCGCTCCTCGGCATGCTCTCGGGCGCCATTGCCGGCCTCGTCGCCGTCACCCCGGCCGCGGGCTTTGCCGGCCCGATGGGCTCGATCGTTCTGGGTCTCGCCGCGGGCGCGATCTGCTTCGTGATGTGCTCCACCGTGAAGAACGCGCTGGGCTACGACGACTCCCTCGACGTGTTCGGCGTGCACTGCATCGGCGGCATCCTCGGTGCCATCGCCACGGGTATCCTGGTCTCGCCCGATCTCGGCGGCGCCGGCATCCCCGACTACACCACCAAGCCCGGTGAACTGACCGTCGGTGCCTACGACATGGCCGCCCAGGTCATCATCCAGGCGAAGGCGGTGGGCTTCACCATCCTGTGGTCCGGCATCGGCTCGGCGATCCTCTACAAGCTCGTCGATCTGACGATCGGCCTGCGCGTGACGCAGGAAGAAGAGCGCGAGGGCCTCGACATCGCCGACCACGGCGAGCGCGCCTACAACTACTGAGTGAGGGCCTGCCGTCTCGGCAGGCATCCTGAACCAGGGCCTCGGCGGTGATTCGCCGGGGCCTTTTTTATGCCCTGTGGGTGATGCCGGGCCGTCTTCCACCTTATTGCTCCGGGGCTTGGCGGCCGGCTTAGTCAACAAAACGTAAAGATTGCATCCGGTTTTGAGGCGATTGTGCAGTTTTGTGCGCCTCAAAAGATGTTGCCTTCGTGCAACATTCTCCGCCCTCAGGTTGATATAGGTCAAAAACGCCCAAAAAATAGGCACTTGCGCAAAACTTCATTTTGCGGCGCGGCGGCGAGTTCGGCACCTTGGCCGTATCGAATGTGGGGCTGACTACAATGACAATCAAAACAAAGCTTCTGGCCGCGACCGCGGTGCTTTCCACCCTGAGCATCAACGCGTTGCCAGTCCTCGCCGCAGATATGCCCGCCGCCAAGTCGGCGCCCGTCATCGTCGAGGAGCATTGTAAGGCTGCGATCTCCACCCCGACCTTCGGCGGTCTCATCAAGGCGAACCCGAACCCGGCCTGCATCGTGACGGGACTGGGCGACATCTATGTCGGCGGCGCGGTCACCGGCTTCGCCTACACCCAGACCAACGCCTTCGGCATCCTCTCGCCCAGCGCTGAGCAGGACCGCTTCGGCCGCGTCGACTTCTCGAACCTCCAGGGC
Organism: Methylorubrum extorquens; assembly: GCA_900234795.1. Taxonomy (NCBI): domain Bacteria; kingdom Pseudomonadati; phylum Pseudomonadota; class Alphaproteobacteria; order Hyphomicrobiales; family Methylobacteriaceae; genus Methylorubrum; species Methylorubrum extorquens. Next base: position 3,559,795 of record LT962688.1, on the reverse strand, counting down.
TGGATCCAGAAGGCCGACGGCCCGCTGCAATTCTACGTCCATGCCGGCCTGTACTCGATCCCGGCGCTCGGCCTGCCGCTCTACTCCGCGTTCGAGCAGACCGAATCGCTGTTCGGGCCGATCCCGGTGGCCTTCGGCAAGTGGCAGATCAACGACGAGTGGTCGATCCAGGCCGGTCGGATGTTCACCAACATCGGCTCCGAGCTGCTGTTCACCTACCAGAACCTGAACATCTCCCGCGGTCTGCTGTTCAACCAGGAGAACTTCATCAACCACGGCGTCCAGGTGAACTACGCCAACGGCCCGTTCGCGGCCGCGCTCGCGGTGACCGACGGCTTCTACTCGGGTGAGCTGAACTGGGTGACGGGCTTTGCCACCTACAAGCTCAACGACGCGAACACGATCGGCATCAACGGCGGCACGCATTTCAGCGATTTCGACGCCTCGACCCGCAGCCCGCGCTTCCAGTTCGCGACGATCAACTCGCTGCAGAACAGCAGCATCATCAGCGTGAACTACACCTACGCCAACGGGCCGTGGATCATCTCGCCGTACTTCCAGTACACAAACGTCGCGCGCAAGGAGGGGTACTTCTCCCCGATCGAGGGCGCGGAGACCTGGGGCGGCACGCTGCTGGCCGGCTACACCTTCACCGACAACTTCGCGCTCGCCGGCCGCCTCGAATACATCGAGCAGTCGGGCACGCGGGGCGTGGTCACCGGCCGCGGCGGCACCAGCGTCCTCTACGGTCCGGGCAGCTCGGCCTTCTCGTTCACGATCACCCCGACCTTCACCTGGGATCGCTACTTCCTCCGCGGCGAGTTCGCGACCGTCCAGGCCTACGACGTGACCCCCGGCTTCGGCTTCGGCCGCGACGGCACCAAGCGCTCGCAGGAGCGCTACCTCGTGGAGACCGGCTTCACCTTCTGAAAACCGCGCCGGTTCGCCGGCGGGACACCACCTCGCTTTGGGAAGCCTCGGAGAAATCCGGGGCTTCCTGCATTTCGGGCGGCACCCTGGCCCGGACCCCGGCCGCCGACGGTCCACCGCTTTGCGGCGCAGACTTAGCCCCGCGTTAACCGCCCCGCATTAGCCTTACCGGATCGTTGACACCGGACCGGTCTGCGCATGCGTTCCCTTCGCCGTTCCGCGTCGCCCTACGACACCTTCGTCGACAGCCTGAGGCCATTCCTGGCCAAGCGGCTGACGGAGTGCGGCGGCCTGATCCTCTTTACCGGCGCGGTCGCGTTGACCGTCGCCCTGGCGACGTGGTCGATCAACGACCCGAGCCTCAACCACGCCACCGACCAACGGGCGCACAACGTGCTCGGTCGTCCCGGAGCCGTCGTGGCGGACCTCGCCATGCAGCTTCTCGGGCTCGGCTCGATCGCGCTCGCACTGCCTCCCGCCCTGTGGGGCGTGCGGTTGATGCGCGAGCGCGACCTGCCGCATGGCGGTTTGCGCATCGTCCTGTGGTTCGTCGGCGTTCTCTGCGCGAGTGCGGTCGCGAGTGCCCTGCCGCCGACGGATCGCTGGCCCTTGCCCACCGGCATGGGCGGCGTCGCGGGCGACGCACTGCTTGCCGGCACGCGGATGCTGGTCGGGCCGCTGGCGCATTTCGCCGGCTTCCTGTTCGCGGCCTCCGCCATCCTCAGCCTCACCGCCGCCTGCCGCGTGACCAAGCCGGACTTCGAGGAGGACGAGGAGGGGCCCTACGGCGCCGCGCGCCCGGCGCCCCGTTCCGGCCGTGCCTCGACCCACGAGGAGCGCCACGATGCCGACGAGCCGAGCCTCGGCATCCTGTCGCTCGGCGCACTCGCACAAGCCGTCATGCGCGGCCGCGCCTCGCTGCGCACCCGGCTCGAATCCTGGCAGGCCCCGGCCGACGAGGCGGAGGGGCTCGCCTATGCCGGCGCCTCGCCCGCGCTCGCCGCGCGCCGCGCCTTCGCCGACTCGGACGAGGCACCCTGGGCGCCGCAGGCCCGCGAGCGGGCCGACGTCTCGGGCCGCCGCGAGCCGCAATTCGACTCGGAGGAGGACGATTCGGACGAAGCGCCCGCCCGTGCCGTCCCCCAGCGCCCCGCGCCGAGTGCCGCCGGGGCGGAGACGACCGCCGACGAGCTGCCCACCCGCGTCTCCCGCCCGCTGCCGCAGGCCCCGGCGGCGCGTCCGCGCCCGGCCGAACCTCGGCCGGAAGCCGGCGAGTACCGGCTGCCTGCCCTGGAGCTTCTCGCCCGTCCCCGCGAGGCGGCGCCCGGCTCTGAGGTCTCGGCAGAGGCGCTGGAGCAGAACGCCACCATGCTGGAGGCGACGCTGCAGGATTTCGGCGTGCGCGGCGACATCCTCGCCGTGCGCCCCGGCCCCGTCGTCACCCTCTACGAGTTGGAGCCGGCGCCGGGCACCAAGTCGAGCCGCGTGATCGCGCTCGCCGACGACATCGCCCGCTCCATGTCCGCCGTCTCCGCCCGTGTCGCCGTCGTCCCCGGCCGCAACGCCATCGGCATCGAACTGCCGAACGCCAAGCGCGAGACGGTGTTCTTGCGCGAACTTCTCGCCTCCGAGGATTTCGTCGAGACCAAGCAGAAGCTCGCCCTGTGCCTCGGCAAGAACATCGGCGGCGAGCCGATCATCGCCGACCTTGCCCGCATGCCGCACCTGCTCGTCGCCGGCACCACGGGTTCGGGCAAGTCGGTCGCCATCAACACCATGATCCTGTCGCTGCTCTACCGGCTGAAGCCGGAGGAGTGCCGCCTGATCATGGTCGACCCGAAAATGCTGGAACTGTCGGTCTATGACGGCATCCCGCACCTGCTCTCCCCCGTCGTCACCGACCCGAAGAAGGCGGTCATCGCCCTCAAATGGGCCGTGCGCGAGATGGAGGAGCGCTACAAGAAGATGTCCAAGGTTGGTGTCCGGAACATCGACGGCTTCAATGCGCGCCTCGAAGAGGCCCGTGCCCGCGGCGAGACCCTGACCCGGACCGTGCAGACCGGATTCGACCGTTCCACAGGCGAGGCGGTCTACGAGGACGAGGTCATGGACCTCAACCCGCTGCCCTACATCGTGATCGTGGTCGACGAGATGGCCGACCTGATGATGGTGGCGGGCAAGGACATCGAGGGCGCGATCCAGCGGCTGGCGCAGATGGCGCGTGCGGCGGGCATCCACCTCATCATGGCGACGCAGCGCCCCTCGGTCGACGTCATCACCGGCACGATCAAGGCGAACTTCCCGACCCGCATCTCCTTCCAGGTGACGAGCAAGATCGACAGCCGCACGATCCTGGGCGAGATGGGCGCCGAGCAGTTGCTGGGCCAGGGCGACATGCTGTTCATGGCCGGCGGCGGGCGCACGACGCGCGTGCACGGGCCGTTCTGCTCGGACTCGGAAGTCGAGACCGTGGTCGCCCACCTCAAGCGTCAGGGCCGGCCGTCCTACCTCGAAGCCGTCACGGCGGAGGAGGGCGAGATTCCGGCCGGGGGGCCTGCGTCCGAGGACGGTCCGGTCTTCGATGCCGGCCAGTTCGGCGGCGGCGGCGAGAGCGGTGACCTCTACGAGCAGGCGGTGGCCGTGGTGCTGCGGGACAAAAAGGCCTCCACCTCCTACATCCAGCGCCGCCTGCAGATCGGCTACAACCGTGCCGCCTCGCTGATGGAGCGGATGGAGACCGAAGGTCTCGTCGGACCGGCCAACCACGCCGGAAAACGCGAGATCCTCGTCGAGCCCGAACCGCAGGCTTACTGACCGGCCGACCCGCCGCCTTCATCGATTGATCGTCCAGCGCGTCGCCCTCGTTCGAGGGCGGCGCGCTTTCGCGTTTCGGGGCCTGCCCCGACTCGACAACGGCTACGCTCGAACTTATAGCATCAGCTATAATTACGAGGCTGAAGTTTCATGTCGAGAAAGCGCTATGGTCTTGGCCCGTGGTTCCGATCGTTCGCTGGGCTCGGCATTGCCGGCCTCGTCGTGTCGCCGATCCAGGCCGAAGAGGTTGCCCTCGATGAGATCAGCGTCGTCTCGGACAAGCCGGCACGACGCGCGGGTCCGGGTGCGGCGGGGCCGGTTCCGAAGCCGGCCGACCCGGTCGGCGTCCTGCCGGTGGTGAGCGACCGGTTCTCGACGGTCACCGTCGTCTCCGGGGCCGAACTCGCTCGCTCGCAGCCGACCTCGCTCGGCGAGGCGCTGTTCGACAAGCCGGGCCTGTCCGCGACCACCTTCGCGCCGGGCTCGGCCTCGCGGCCGATCATCCGCGGCCTCGACAACCACCGTGTCCGCATCCTCGAGAACGGCACCGGTGTGCAGGACATGTCCGATCTGGGTGAGGACCACGCCGTCCCGATCAACCCGCTGATCAACGACCGTATTGAGGTGATCCGCGGGCCCGCGGGCCTGCGCTACGGCTCCCAGGCCGTCGGCGGCGTGGTCTCGGTCGAGAACAACCGCATCCCGACCAGCATTCCGCCCGGCGGCGTCGCGGGAAGGGTGACCACCGGCTACTCGGCCGTCGACAATGGCCGCAACGCCGCCGCCACGGTCGATGCCGGCAGCGGCAATGTCGCCGTCCATGCCGATGCGTTCCGGAGTGCGGCGGACGACTACAACACGCCGCTCGGCATCCAGCGCAATTCCTTCAACGAATCGCAGGGGGGCGCCTTCGGCACCTCCTACCTGTTCGACCGCGGCTTCGTCGGGATGTCCTTCAGCCACTTCGATTCGGTCTACGGCATTCCCGGAATCAGCTCCGCGGCGCAGCGCACCCGCCTCGATCCGGTGCAGGACAAGCTCCAGGCCCGGGGCGAGTACCGGCCGCTGGACGGGCCGTTCGCGGCGATCCGGTTCTGGGCGGGCGGCTCGAACTACCGCCACAACGAGTTCGGCACCGATGCCAACGGCGTCGAGGGGATCGAGGCGGTGTTCAAGAACCGCGCGGCGGAGGGGCGGATCGAGTTCGACCACGTGCCGGTCGAGACCGCTTTCGGCACCTTCAGCGGACAGCTCGGATTCCAGGCCGACCGGCGCAAGCTCCGCATCTCGGGGGCGGAAGGGGGCCTGTTGCGCCCGACCGACACGCGGGTGCAGGCCGCCTACCTGTTCGAGGAACTGGCCCTCGGCGGCGGCCTGCGGTTCCAGGCGGCGGGCCGCATCGAGGGCAACCGCGTCGCCGGCACGCAGGCGCTGTTCCCCTCCGATTTCCTGCCCGACGGCCCCGGCGACGAGCCGGTGGAATCGCGCCGCATCCGCCGCTTCGCCCCGAAAAGTGCGAGTTTTGGCGCGCTCCAGGACCTGCCCCACGGGTTCGTGGGGAGCCTGACCGGCTCCTATGTCGAGCGCGCCCCGACCTCGCCCGAACTGTTCTCGCGCGGTCCGCACGAGGCCTCCGCGACCTTCGAGATCGGCGATCCCAACCTTAAGCCGGAGCGGGCCCGCACCGTCGAAGTGGCGATCCGGCGGGCGGAGGGGCCGTTCCGCCTTGACGCGACCGGCTACGTCACGCGCTATACCGGCTTCGTCTACAAGCGCCTGACCGGCTTCACCTGCGGCGACACCTTCGACAGTTGCGGCATCGGCGGCGGGGATCTACGGCAGGTCGCCTATTCGCAGGCCGGCGCCACCTTCGCCGGCGCCGAGATCGCGAGCCAGATCGACATCGTGCCGGTCGGCGACGGGTTTGCCGGCATCAGCGCCCAGTACGATTTCGTGCGCGCCCAGTTCGACGACGGCCGCTTCGTGCCGCGCATCCCGCCCCATCGCGTCGGCGGCGGCGTGTTTTTGCGGGCCGACGGCTGGTTCGCTCAACTCAGCCTGCTGCACGCCTTCGCTCAGACGCAGACCGGCACGCTGGAAACGCCGACGCCGGGCTACAACGACCTCAAGGCGGAGATCGCCTACAGCCGTCCGCTCGATCCGGCGGTCCATGGTCTCAGCGAGGTGACGCTCGGCCTGCGCGGCACGAACCTGCTCGACGACGTGATCCGCAACGCCGCCTCCTTCCGCAAGGACGAGGTCGTGCTGCCGGGCCGCAACGTGCGGCTCTTCCTCACGGCACGGTTCTGACGATCCGGGGCGACGCTTGGTTCGAACCCTACCCACGCCCTCCGACGTGCCGGTCTCGCCAAGGGGGCGGTGCGGAACCCGTTCACGATGGCCGGTCGTTTTGAGCGTTCTGAAGCATGGGCACTGCGGCCGATCGCATCAGGTCGCGCGCAGTCATACGTCGTCTCTCCTCAGTATAGCGTAGATGGAGCGTATCGATCGAGGCAGGTCAGGATTTATGAAAGGAAAGTCCGACGCCGATATGTTCCATCTCGTGCCCGGGCGAGAGATGCCGTAACGAAATCGCCGCGACTGCGGTTGATGCTGCCCGCTGCGTCTGCGTAGTACGCTATAGAAAGCTGTGCGAAGGTGCGGGATGGATGGGAGCGACAGTCCACCTGCACAGTCGCGTCGCGGCGAGATGGCCGAGCGGATCCGGGCGCATGACTGGACCGCGACGGCGCTCGGTGCGGCGGACGCTTGGCCGCCGAGCCTCAGGGCCACGATCAGCCTGATCCTCGGCTGCGGTTTCCCCATGATCGCGCTGTGGGGCCGGGATCTGATCCAGGTCTACAACGACGACTTCCGGGACCTGATGGGATCGAAGCACCCGGCCGGGCTGGGTCAGCCGGCACGCGCGTGCTGGCCTGAGATCTGGCACATCACCGCGCCGATCTACGAGCGGGTCTGGAACGGCGAGACGTTCACCTTCGAAGACGCGCTCTACCCGCTGTTCCGGTCGGGCCGCCTCGAAGACGCGTGGTTCACGCTGACCTACAGCCCGCTGCGGGACGAGGCGGAGCGGATTGCGGGCATCCTGGTCACCCTGGTCGAGAGCACGGCCCGCGTGCTGTCCGACCGGGCGTTGCGCGAGAGCGAGGCGCGCTTCCGGGCCGAGCTGGAACGTCAGGTCCAGGAGCGGACGGCGGAGCTTCAGGCGAGCCGAGACCTGCTCAAGGCGACCATGGACAGTTCCATGGACATGATTCAGGTCTTGAAGGCCGTGCGCGATCCAGCGGGCGAGATCATCGATTTCCGCTGGCTCCTGAACAACTCCACCTCGGCGAGCCGCTACGGCGATGTGGGCGGTCAGAGCCTGCTCGAACGCAATCCGGGCGTGATTCAGGAGGGCATTTTCGACACCTTCAAGCGTGTCACGGAAACCGGCCAGCCCGCGACCGCGGAGCGCCGCTACGCCCACGAGCAGTTCGACGGCTGGTTCTTCCAGTGCGCGGTGAAGCTCGGTGACGGGGTGGCCATCACCACCAAGGAAATCTCGGCCTGGAAGGCGGCGCAGAACGAGATGCTGCGGCTTCGCGACGAGAGCGCAAACGCGGCCCTGCGCGAGAGCGAGGAACGCTTTCGCACCCTGGCGAGCCTCATCCCCGTCCTGCTGTGGCGCTCGGACGAGAGCGGGCAGCACAACTCCCTCAACGAGGCTTGGCTCGCCTATACCGGCCAGACCCTGCAGCAATCGCAGGCCGGCGGCTGGCTCGAAGCGATCCATCCCGCCGACCGCGGCGCGGTGAGCGAGGCCTTCCGCTCCGGACGCGAGCAGCAGCGGTTGATCGAGGTGCAGCAGCGCATCCGCCAGTACGACGGGCAATATCGGTGGTTCCTCGTACGGCAGGCGCCCCTCCTCGACACCGAGGGACAGGTCACGCAGTGGATCGGGGCCGCCATGGACATCCACGATCTGCACGATCTGCAGGAGCGCCAGACCATCCTCGTCGCCGAGTTGCAGCACCGCACCCGCAACCTGCTCGGCGTCGTGCGCTCCATTGCCCACCAGACCATGGCGCAGACCGGCCCGACGGAGCGCTTCCGCGAGCAGTTCAACGACCGGCTCGCCGCCCTTTCGCGGGTTCAAGGGCTGCTGTCGCGCTCGGAGCAGGAGCCGATCACCCTGCGCGCCCTGATTCGAACCGAGCTGGACGCCCTCGGGGGCGGCGACTTCGCCAATCGAATCCATATCGCCGGGCCGCCGGTGCGCCTGCGCAAGGCGTCGGTGCAGACCCTGGCGCTCGCCGTGCACGAACTGGCCACCAATGCCCGTAAGTACGGTGCCCTGACGACCGAGCACGGCCGCCTCTCGGTGACATGGCGCGCCGACCGCGACGACCAGGGCGGAGGAAACCTGCTGATCGAGTGGATCGAGGAGGGCATCAGCCGGCCGCGCGAGGAACAGAGCCCGACGCGGCGCGGCTATGGACGCGAGTTGATCGAGCAGGCGATGCCCTACGCGCTCAACGCCAAGACGCACTACGAACTCGGTGAGACGCGGCTGCGCTGCGCCATCGAACTGCCGCTGGGCGAGCGGTTCGGGCAGATGAGCACGGCCTGATCGTCGCCGTGCGAGTCGAGGATCAGGCGGCGAGCGCCGTCAGCACCGCGCTGCCCGCCGGGCTCGCCTCGTAGCGGGTGCGCTGGGTACGGCCGTCACGGGCGGTCACGGTGATGAGGGTCTCGGCGGTCAGGCTTTCCACCGCCCGCAGCACCAGGGCGTGCTCGACGCCGAAGATGCGGGCGAAGCTCCGGCTGTCGGCTGCCAGCCCGAGATGCAGGCCGGCGAGGATGCCAGCCTCCAGAAGGCTGAGTTCGGGACGCAGCGCCGCGATCGTGTCGGTCGCGGCGAGAAAGGTCTCGGCGTCGGCGGCGGGCTCGCTCACGCGGCCTTTTTCCTCGCTCACGCGGCCTTGCCCAGATCATTGGCGGCACGGGCCCGCACCTGGACTAGCACCGACTTCGAGGTCGGCGTGTCCGAGAATTCGCCGAAGGCCGAGAGCGGCACCAGCACGTTGAGTTCCGGATAGTAGCCGGCGAGCGCGCCGCGCGGCATGTCGAAGGGCACGAGGCGGAAATCCTCCGCCACCCGCTCGACGCCGTCCTCGGCATGGACGCAGACGAGATCGACCCGCTCGCCCGCCCGCGCCTTCAGCTCGGCGAGGTCGTCCGGGTTGGCGAACACGACGCGGCGCTCGCCATAGACGCCGCGGTAGCGGTCATCGAGTCCGTAGATCGTGGTGTTGTACTGGTCGTGGCTGCGGAAGGTCTGCAGCACGAAGGTATCGCCCCGAAGGCTCGCGCGCTGGTGCTCGGTCGCCACCGGCAGCGGTCCGCTGGAGAAGCCCGCCCGGCCGGTCGCGGTCTCGAACACCCGCTCGGCGGCCAGATTGCGCAGCATGAAGCCGCGGGGCCTCCGCACCCGGGTGTTGAAGCCGGAAAACCCCGGGATCGTCCGCTCGATGCGGTCACGGATGAGGTCGTAATCGTCGGCCAGCGCGGCCCAGTCGATCCGCTCCGAACCCACCGCCGCCGCGGCCATGCCGGCGATGATGCCGATCTCCGAGCGCAGATGCGGCGAGGCCGGCTTGTTGATGCCGCCCGAGCCGTGGACCATGCTCATCGAATCCTCGACGGTCACGATCTGGACCTTGGCCCGGCTGTTGCGGTCGATCTCGGTGCGCCCGAGGCAGGGCAGCAGGTAGGAGACCCGGCCCGGCACGAGGTGCGAGTGGTTGAGCTTCGTCGCGATGTGGACGGTGAGTTCGCAGCCGGCGAGCGCCTTCTCCACCAGCCGCGTGTCCGGCGTCGCGCGCACGAAATTGCCGCCGAGCCCGATGAAGGCCTTCGCCGAGCCGTCGAGCATCGCCGCGATGGCGCCGAGCACGTTGTGGCCGTGCTTGCGCGGGACATTGAGGCCGAACTCGCGGTCCAGCGCTTCGAGGAGCGCGAGGGGCGGCTTCTCGTTGATGCCGACCGTGCGGTCGCCCTGCACGTTGGAATGGCCGCGCACCGGGCACAGGCCCGCGCCCGGCCGGCCGATATGGCCGCGCAGGAACAGCAGGTTGGCGATCTCGCGGATCGTCGCCACCGAGTGGCGATGCTGGGTCACGCCCATCGCCCAGGTCGCGATCACCTTGTCGGCGCCGAGATAGACGTCCGCCGCGGTCTCGATCTCCTCGCGGGTCAGGCCGGACTGGTCGAGGATTGCCTCCCACGCCGTCGTCTCGACCGCCGCGCGGTAATCGGCGAAGGCGCTGGTATGCGCGGCGATGAAGGCGTGGTCGAGGAGCGAGGGCTTGCCCGCCTCGATCGCCGCCGCGTCGCGGGCGAAGACGACCTTGGCGATGCCGCGGAAGGCGGCCATGTCGCCACCGGGCTTCGGCTGGAAGTAATGGCTGGCGATCGGGCGGCTCGCCCCGCGCAGCATCTCGACGCTGTTCTGCGGATCGGCGAAACGCTCCAGCCCGCGCTCGCGCACGGGGTTGAGCACCACGACCCGCGCGCCGCGCTCGGCGGCCCGGCGCAAGTCGCCCAGCATGCGCGGATGGTTGGTGCCGGGGTTCTGGCCGACGACGAAGATCGCGTCCGCCTTCTCGAAATCCTCGAGCAGCACCGTGCCCTTGCCGATGCCAATGGCCTGGACGAGGGCGATGCCGCTCGCCTCGTGGCACATGTTCGAGCAGTCGGGGAAGTTGTTGGTGCCGTAGGCCCGGGCGAAGAGCTGGTAGAGGTAGGCCGCCTCATTGGAGGCACGGCCGGAGGTGTAGAACTCGACGCGATCGGGATGGTCGAGGCCGCGCAGGGTCGCGCCGATCTCGGCGAACGCCTCGTCCCATTCCACGGCGCGATAGGTGTCGGTCTCGGCGTCGTAGCGCATCGGATGCGTGAGGCGGCCCTCGCTCTCCAGCGCGTAATCGGTCCAGCCGCGCAGCTCCGAGACCGGATGCTTGGAAAAGAAACGCGGCGTCGCGCGCTTGTCGGTGGCCTCCCAGGAGACCGCCTTCACGCCGTTCTCGCAGAACTCGAACGAGGAGCCGTGGGCCGGGTCGCCCCAGGCGCAGCCGGGGCAATCGAAGCCGTCGGGCTGGTTGGCGCTGAGCAGGGCGCGTGCGCCGGAGAGCGGCGCCCGGCTTCCCAACAGGAACTTGCCGCAGCTCTTCAGCGCGCCCCAGCCGCCCGCGGCGGAAGAACGCTTGGGTAGGCCTTGCGAACGATCCATCCGTGAGCCCGGTCTTCGCGATGTGGGAGATGTTTTCGACGATCCGCGCCCGCCGCTTCGCCCCCTGGCGGGTGAGCGGTTTCAGATGCCGTGATCGGGAAATAACATCTCGCAGATGCGAGTTGATGCATGGCCGATGATGGGGGAGGCATTCGTCGCACGCAGGGCAATTTAACTCGACTCCAGAAGATGCCCGTTCCTGGAATAGCTCAAAGCTAAATTTGGGTCAGAGTGCCGCGTGACTTATAGAATTTTGGTGCATTGCATCAAAATTCACATGGTAGGAAATCGCGTGGCGGATCGGTTCATGTGGCCCGCCCGCTCCGTCTCAGGGCCGATCCGTTTCTTTGCTGGGGCAGGACGAATGCGACGCGAGTCCTGCGCCCGTCGCGGGCGCCGGATCATGTCACGGACGCTGGCGCAGGCGCGCAGAACGGGACCTGCTCCGTCATCGTCAGGCGGAGCCGCGGTGATCCGGAGCGCCGAGCCCACCAAAGAGGCCGTGCGAAGGCGTGGGGCCGGGTTAGGCGTCCCGCGCGAGGGCGGCCGCGTCCCGCCCGACGACCGGGGCGAGGCTCGTCAGGCCCTCCGCCCGCAGCCGCTGGCTCAGGCCGCGCTTAATCGTGCCGACCAGCCCCGGTCCCTCGTAGACGAGGGCGGAGTAGAGCTGGACGAGGCGCGCACCGGCCCGGATCTTGGTCCAGGCGGCCTCCGCCGAATCGATGCCGCCGACGCCGATCAGCGGGATCCGGTCGCCGACGCGCAGATAGGTCTCGGCCAGCAGCCGCGTTGACGGGCCGAACAGCGGCCGTCCGGACAGGCCGCCGGTTTCCTTTGCGACGGAGGATTCCACGAGGGACGTCGGCCGGGCGATCGTCGTGTTCGAAACGACGAGGCCCTGGATGCCGCGCCGAAGCGCCGTCGCCGTCATGGCGTCGAGCCCTTCGAGCGCGATGTCGGGCGCGATCTTGAGGAGCACGGCGGCGCTCGATCCGCTGGCGTCGCGGGCGGCGACGACGCGGGCGAGCAGGTCGTCGAGGAAGGCTTCGCCCTGAAGGTCGCGCAGGCCCGGCGTGTTGGGCGAGGAGACGTTGACGGTGATGAAGGCGACATGCGGGGCGAGCCGCGCGGTGCAGGCGACGTAGTCGGCGAGGCGGTCCGCCGATTCCTTGTTGGCGCCGATGTTGACGCCGACGATCCCCTCGCGGCCGGCGCGGGCCTTGAGCCGGTCGGCCACCGCGTCGAGCCCCTCGCTGTTGAGGCCGAAGCGGTTGATCACCGCCCGGTCGCGGGGGAGGCGGAACACCCGCGGGCGTGGATTGCCGGGCTGGGGCTGCGGCACGACTCCGCCGACCTCGACGAAGCCGAAACCGAGGCCGAGCAGCGCGTCGGCCACCCGCGCGCCCTTTGTCGAATCCGGCGGCGAGGCCGACCGGATTGGGAAAGCTCTGCCCGAACAACTCGACGGCGAGGGACGCGTCGTCGGCCGGCGGACGCCGCGGCGGCAGCAGCGACAGGCCGCGAATCGTCACGTCGTGCGCCGTCTCGGCGTCGAGCCCGTGCAGCAGCGGCCGGGCGAGGGGGAAGAGCGCGTCGATCATGCCTGCGGGATCTCCGCCGGGAACACGTGCCGCCCCTCCGGCCCGAGGGGCATGTCGGTCACGGAGCGCACGGCTCTCAAGGGGAGGTCGCCGTAGAGGTGCGGGAACAGCGCGCCCCCCCGCGACGGCTCGAACCGCAGAGCCGACCCGAGGTCGTCGCCCTCGATCGCCACGAGCAGCAGATCGTCCTGCCCGGAAAAGTGGCGGGCGGCGGTCTCGGCGACCTGCTCCGCGGTGGAGAAGTGGATGAAGCCGTCGGCGTGATCGACGGGTGCGCCCGTGAAGCGGCCGAGCGCCTCGGCCTCCCGCCAGAGGCCGCGCGGACAGATCTTGTAGACGAGGGCCATCCGGTCTCCGGGGGGTCAATCTTCCGGAGCGATAGAACGCGCGCTGGCCGACGGCAACCGATGCGGGATGATACCGGATACGGGGTGCCACGCCTTCACCGCTTGCCGTTCAGATGCGACACTCGCTTCTCCGGATGCTCCGATTGCGTCCGGGGTCAGCGGGTTCTAGTTTCCTAACTGTAGGCCGTATGTCTCAACGGCACACGCGCCGGTCTGAGGCCACCATGCTGTCGCACGAGCAGATCTGGACTGCGATCGACCGGTTGGCCGAGCGCCACGGCTTCTCCGCGTCGGGGCTCGCCCGGCGTGCGGGTCTCGATGCCACGAGTTTCAACCGCTCGAAGCGGGTCGGGCCCGATGGGCGCAAGCGCTGGCCCTCGACCGAATCGATCGCGAAGGTGCTCGCCGCCACCGGCGCCAGCCTCGACGACTTCCTGCACTTGGTCGATTCCGGGCAGGGTCCGACTCGGACGATGGTGCCGCTGATCGGCCTGACCCAGGCCGGCTCCGGCCGTCTGTTCAACGAGGAGGGGATTCCGACCGGCGGCCCCGGTTGGGACGAGATCGAGTTTCCCGATCTCGGCGGGGACCGCGCCTTCGCGCTGGAGGTTCAGGGCGATTCGATGCTGCCGCTCTATCGCGACGGCGACGTGCTGATCGTTGCCCCGAATGCCAGCATCCGCAAGGGCGACCGGATCGTGGCACGGCTCAACAACGGTGAGGTGCTGGCCAAGGAATTGCGCCGCCGCACCGCCCGCACCATCGAACTCGCCTCACTCAACCCCGACCACGAGGATCGGGCGGTGCCGCTCGCGGAGGTCGCCTGGATGGCCCGCGTGATGTGGGTGCGGCAGTAGAAGGCGCCTGGCTACAGCCCCGCCAGCCGATGGGCCATGCCGAGGGCGATCTGGCCCGAGAGCAGGCTCCAGCCGCAGGCGATCATCGTCGCGATCATCACGAAGGGGATCGGCCGGCGCTCGATGCGCCGACCCCGCAGGGTGTTGCGTAGGATGATGAAGGGCGCGACCACCGCGATCATCGGCAGCGCGGCCAAGGCGGTGACGCCGCCGGCCTCCAACAGACGAAAGCTCGCCCGCCGGTTCGTGGCGTATTCGAAGGCGCTCGCCAGCAGCCCCGCCAGCGCGAGACCGACGATGAGCGCCTGGATGGATTCGACGGAAGACGGGCTCACGGTCATGACGCGCTCGACTCTCCTTCTCAGGATGTAACGCGCAGTCTGACCGATCGTTTACGTGTTGTTAAGAAAGACGTTTCGTTAACATTAACGCCGCCCACAGGCTCGACGCCGAAAGCGGTCATCGAGCCTGGAGCGGCGTGGCAGGCCGAAACGGAAGCCGGCTCGCGGGGTTAGGCGTCTTCTTCGAGATCGATGTCGAGGATCGCCATGCGGAAGGTGAAAGAATCGTCGCCGTCTTCCTTGTCGTCGGCGAGGACACCGATCGACTCGTCGCCGATGAACACCTCGGCGGAATCACCGGTCTTCATCGCCACGACGCGGATGCTGGCATTGGCGAACTTGCGGCGCAGGTAATCCTGCAGCTTGGCGACTTCGGTCTTGGTCACGCCGTCAACCTTCTTGCGAGGCGGTGCGTGCCGGGACGCGTGATCCCGGCGGCAGCGCTGAGGGGCTTGTGATGGTGGCCGGCGGCTTGCCACGTCGGGGGAGGGCAGGCAACCCGCCGGACGCGGAGAGCGGCTTCAGATTCCGCCGGCGATATCGATGAACTCGCTCATCGCCACGAGCTGGTCCATCGAGCGGGCGGGCTCGGCACAGCCGGCCGCACCGACGACGCGTGCGGGCACGCCGACGACGGTGGTGTGGGCCGGCACCGACCGGAGCACGACCGAGCCGGCCGCGACCCGGGCGCAGGCCCCGACCTCGATGTTGCCGAGAATCTTGGCGCCCGCGCCGATCATCACGCCGCGGCGGATCTTGGGGTGGCGGTCGCCGCCGTGTTTGCCCGTGCCGCCGAGCGTCACCGCGTGCAGGATCGACACGTCGTCCTCGATCACCGCGGTGGAGCCGATCACGACCCCGGTGGCGTGGTCGAAGAACACCCCGCGCCCGATCCGCGCGGCCGGGTGGATGTCGGTCTGGAACACTTCCGACGACCGGCTCTGCAGGTAGAGCGCGAGGTCGCGCCGGCCCTGACCCCAGTACCAATGGGCGAGGCGGTGCGCCTGGATCGCGTGGAAGCCCTTGAAGTAGAGCAGCGGCTCGAGCGCCCGGGTCGTCGCCGGGTCGCGGTCCATCACCGCGAGGATGTCGGCGCGCATGCTCTGGCCGATGCGAACGTCGTCCTGAAGCGCTTCGTGGAAACCGTGGGCGACGAGTTCGCTCGAGAGCGAGGCGTGGCCGAGGCGGGTGGCGACGCGATGCGCCACCGCCGCCTCCAGGCTCGGATGGTTGAGGATGGTCGCCACGAAGAACGAGGCGAGCTGCGGCTCGTCGCGCACCACCGTTTCCGCCTCGGTGCGCACACGCGTCCAGAGCGGATCGACGATTCCGGCGATGCCTTCGCGCCCGGAGGCCGGGCTGAGCGACGGACTGGCGGACATGCATTCCTCCTCGACAGCGTGGGCTGTCCATCCGGCTTGAGGCCGCAACGTGCCCGCTTCCGGCAGCGTGTTCGCGCCGCCCCGCACGGCCTCGCCGAGGCGACCCGCGAGACGGGTTATGTCGCCGGGCAGGGCGTGGGGTTACGACGCGTATCGCGAAAAGAGCGCGGAAGAGAAGCGTCTTCGCCCGCGCCGGGTCAAGCCCTACAGCTTGGGGCGATCCCGCGCCGCATCAAGGGGCCGGGTTACACCCTGCGGCGGATGGCGCCGCAAGGCTGCGATCACGCGGCCGGGCGACGCCCACCGGAGTCGTTGCCGCTGAAGCGGGTCTCGATCACTTCGATCAGACGCTCGGCCATGACCTCGACCGGCACGTCGGAGGTGTCCACGACGGCGGAGGCGCGGGCGTAGAGCGGCTCGCGGCTGAGCAGCACCGCGCGCAGATCCTCCAGCACAGAGGCCGGATCGCCCTTGCCCTCGACATGGCCCTGGTCGCGCACCCGCTGAAGATGCTCTTCGGGGCGCGCCTGAAGCCAGATCGTGTAGAAGGAGGAGAGCAGCAGGTCGTAGGTCAGCGGCTCGGCGACGATGCTGCCGCCGGTGGCGAGCACCATCGGCCCCGGCTGCTCGGCGAGGCCGCGCAGGGCCTTCTGCTCCAGCCGGCGATAGCCTTCCTGGCCGTAGATCGCGAAGATCTCGCGTACCGACAGGCCATTCTCGCGCTCGATCTCCGTGTTGAGCTCCACGAAGCGCCAGCCGAGATGGGCCGCTGCCATCCGGCCCAGCGTCGACTTGCCGGCACCGCGCAGGCCCACCAGCGCCACGCGCCGCCGGATCGTCCGCGATTCCGTGCCGGTCGAGCCTGCAAGCGCCGATTTGGCCAGGGCGATCTGGTCAGGGCTGGCCTGATCGAGCAGGTCGCGGATGACGCGCCAATCAGACGAGGCTTCCTGAGTCGCAACGAGATCGTCGAGCCGCATCCCCATCGCATTGGCGACGCGCCGCAGCAGGATGATCGAGACGTTGCCCTGGCCGCTCTCGAGCTGGGCAATGTAGCGCTCGGACAGGCCGGAGGCCTGCGACAGCAGCTTGCGCGACAGTCCGCGCACCGTCCGCGCGTGGCGCACGCGCCGGCCGAGTTCGTTGAGGAAGCTCGCTTCTTGATCGGCCGCGTCGGTCATGGCCCCACTCACTTCATCGTCCTTTCCGACGCCCGCCTCGATCCGCATCCATGCCGAACAGTTCCGGCGAGGCCTCGACCTCGCGTCTGGAACACCATCCGCTCGTCCGGAGACCCGAACGAGAGACGCCCGCTGCAACCCGCGGGCCAAAGCACACGGATACGGCGGGGGAAGGCGCACATCTGGCGACTGGCGAGCTGCGGTGCAACCCATCGCACGAGCTTAGCATCCATGCGAACTCGCCGCTGGATAACATATGCTATGCTGCAATGCGAGAAGCATGGCTGGGTAAAACGCTCATCCGCCAACTTTACCCCCTCGAATAGGGTGCACCTGAGCAGGTTCGTCCGGACGCCGCGCACCATGCTCGGGCTGCCCTGTGGACAACGGTTCCGGCGAGCTGAACCCATTGAACAGCCTCGCGGAGTCGGGCTGAGTATCCCGGTTGCGCCGGGTGCGAGTCTCATGCTCGTCGATGTGGCATGTGTCGAAGATTGCTGCATTGCGGCCTGAGTCGGACTAGCGGGCGAGGTTGGCGCCCCCCGCCTTCCGCCGATCAGCACGTTCATGAAGTTGTCGGGGTCGCCGTTCTCGCTGGTCCAGCGGTCGACCATCATGGACGATTTGCCGGCGTGGACGGTGAACCGCAGCGCGGGGGAGGCGACTCATCGCGCGTCCGCTCCGGTCGGGCGGCGGGCCGTGCCCGGCCGCTCGGTTCCGCCGGGCACCCGCGGGAAGTCCAGGCGCACGAGGGTGCCGTGCTCCGGAGCGCTCTCGACGGCGATGCGGCCCTGGAGCTTGGCCGTGACGAGGTTGTGCACGATGTGCATGCCGAGCCCGGTGCTGCCGCGGGAGCGGGCGGTGGTGAAGAACGGGTCGAAGATCCGCCCGAGATGCTCTGGCACGATGCCGCCGCCGTCGTCGCTCACCTCCAGCCGCACGAGCGCTCCGGGCGCCGAGACCCGCACCGTGATGGTTCCGGGCCGCTCGGCGCCGGCAAAACCGTGCACGACGGCGTTGGCGACGAGGTTGGTGACGACCTGCGCGAGCACGCCGGGATAGGTGTCGAGGACGATGCCGGGCGGGACCTCACACCGAATCCTGTGGCCGCCCTTGCGCAGCATCGGCTGGAGGCTCGCGAGCAGTTCGCCGAGCCAGACATCGAGGTCGAAGCTCCGGCGCTCGTCGCTCGCCCGGTCCACCGCCACCTGCTTGAAGCCGTGGACGAGGTCGGCGGCGCGGGTCAGGTTTGCGCAGAGCAGTTGCGCGCCCTCGCCGACCCGATCGACGAAATGGGTCAGCCGCGAGCGCGAGAGCGTGCCCGCCGCGACCAAATCCTGGAAGGCCCGCGTCTCGTCGCGCACCAGCGTCGCGGTGGTCAGCGCGATGCCGAGCGGCGTGTTGATCTCGTGGGCGACGCCGGCCACGAGCTGCCCCAGCGAGGCGAGCTTTTCCACGCGGATCAGGTCGTCCTGGGCCTGGCGGAGATCGTGCAGGGCGGTGTCCGCCTGATCCTTGGCCCGCCGCAGCGCCCGTTCGCGCCGGCCGATCTCGGTCACGAAGAAGTTCGTCGCGCGGGCGATGTCGCCGAGTTCGTCCGTGCGCTGCGTGCCGGAGAGCCCCTCCGCCTTCGGGTCGGCGGCGAGCGCGATCATGTCGCCCTGAAGCTGGCGCAGCGGCACGAGGATCGAGCGGGCGACGGCCAATGCGACGAGGGCTCCGAGCAGCAGGCCGATGGCCGCCCCAGCGAGGAGGAGCCGGCCGAGGAAAGTGCCGAACCGGTCGGCATCCTCGACCGCGTCGTCGTTGAGGTCGCGGGCGGCCTCGCTCAGGCCGGCGGCGAGGCCGTCCATCTCGGCAATCATCGCGTTCTGGCGCTTGAGCCCGTCGATCGTGGTGGCGAGCCGCGCGCGCCAGCCGTCGATGGCCTCGATCATGTCGGATTGGATGAGCGGCGAGATCGGCAGGGCGGAGGCGCTCGCCGAGAGCCGCTCGCCCTCGCCGAGCATGGCGGAGACGGCCTCCGCGTCCCGCCGGGCCAGCGCCTCGGCGGTGCGCTGGCCGAGCTTGAGCGTGGCGATGCCGATATTCTGCGTCGCCTGCTCGGTCGCATTGGCCTCGCCTGCGGAGGCGAGGAGCTGCGCCACCGCGTCGTCGAGCATGCGCTGCTCGGAGGTTGCGGTCTTGAGCCAGCGTTCGCCCCAATCGGTCAGCCGGTCGCCGGCGGCCGGCTCCGAGGCGGTCAGCCCCTCGGCCTCCGTCGCTTCGGTCTCGCGGGAGGTGGCGCGCAGGGCCGCCGCGAGGTCGCGGCCGGCATCGACGAGGCGGGTGCGCTCGGAGCGTGCGGCCTCCTCGCCGCGTTGCCGGGCAAGCGCACCTTGCCACGCGGCGGCCAGCACGGCGTTGAGCCCCGCCACGACGTCGCGAGTGGCACGCAGCCGGTTCACTTTCCCCGTCATCGTCCAGGCAAGATCGACGTTGGCGGCCTGCTGGCGCTGGCGCGCCTGTTCGGCAAGGTCGGTCAGGCGGTTCGCGCGCTGTCCCATCTCGGCGATGAGGCCGTCATTCTCGCGGGCGACCGCCGAGAAATCCCGCATCCGCGCCACGTAGCGGCCGAGGGATTGGCGCGCCGCTGCGGCCCGCTCGGCCTGGCTCCGGGTGCGGGCCTGATTCTGAAGCGCCTCCAGGCCCCGTCCGGCTCGGGCGGTCAGGTCGAAGAACCGCGTCTCGATTGCCGCGCGCGCGTCGGCGCGGGCGGAGACGGAATCGTCGCGGACCATCCGCGCCAGGGTGAGGTCGTGATAGACGCGGGCGGCGAGCAGGGCGCCGGCCCGGGCCCGCTCCCCCTGGGCGAGCAGGAACCAGCCCGCCGCCGCGATCGCCGCGGCGACGAGGATCGGGACACCGCCGACCAGGGCAATCTTCCGGCCGACCCGCATCCTCGCCCCGTGGCGGGCTCCCTCGGGAGCGTTCTTCGTCGCAGCGGGATCGTCGCCGGAAACGCGTCGCCGAACAAGGGCGTCGTGCCGGTCTGGATGGGGGCGACGGACCGAGCCGTCGTCACGCGCCTGCCGGGGCCGTGTGGCGCCGCTTACGCACCGGGGCCCCCCGGCCGCCGGAGGTGCCGAAGCGCCCTTCCTTGGTCGGGGTCGTCGGGACGGGCCGGCCGTCGCGCCCGCCCTGCTGGCGCCCGTGCAGGATCTCCCGCAGGTTGGCCAGCGTCTCCGCCGAGGCCTCCAGATCCTCCTTCGAGAAATGCGGCATGGCGGCCCTCCTCAACGCGCGGTGAGAGCGATGATGCGGACCTTGCGCCCGTCGGCGGCACAGGCCGCCCGTTGGTAGGGCCACGCGGCGGCGCAGGGGGCGGTCGCCGATGTTTCGCCCGTGAGCGCCGTCGCCTTGGGCGCCGTGACCTTGAGAGCCGTGACCTTGGGCGCCATGGCGGCGGGCGCCTGGATGGGCGCTGCGGACAAAGCCAGCTTCGGGCCGGCGGCGGCATCCGTCGCGGCCAAGCCGGCAACGAGGCCGGCGGACAAAACCGCGCTCCCGGCGATCATGGAAACCAATCCCTGCATGACATCCTCCCGCGGCTTTGCCGTCGTTGATGGGAGTGCTTGTAGGCAGGGGCCATGTCCGGCGTTTTGCGTCGCCCGTCACAGGATCACCGGATCAGGGGCGATTGTTGCGTCTCGCAGCCGCCGACGAAACATTCGGTGGCGGGACGGCGCTTTCAGTCGCCTTCGGGGCGGAAGATGTAGCCGAGGCCGCGCACGGTGCGGATGTAGCGCGGGTTGGCTGGGTCCGGCTCCACCTTCTTGCGGATACGGTTGATTCGCACGTCGATCGCTCGGTCGAACGCGTCCGGATCGCGGGCATCGGCGAGGTCGAGCAGGCGCTCGCGCGACAGGGCCCGTTTCGGATGGTCGGCGAAGGCCTTGAGGAGATCGAACTCCGAGCGGGTGAGCGGTTGCTCCACGCCCGCATCGTCGCGCAGGCGCAGGGCGTCGAGTTCGAGCCACTTCGTGCCGAACCGAACCGTTCGCGCCGACACCGCGGTTTCGGGCGCCGCCGCCTGCGGGGCCGCCGGCGCGACCTGGGCCCGCCGAAGCACAGAGCGCACCCGGGCGACGAGTTCGCGCAACTCGCAGGGCTTGGGCAGGTAGTCGTCCGCACCGAGTTCGAGCCCCACCACCCGGTCGATCGCACTCGCCGTCGCCGTCAGCATGATGATCGGTATCGGGCTTCGCGCCTTCAAATCCCGCACGATGGAGAGGCCGTCCTCCTCGGGCATATTCAGATCGAGCACGATCAGGTCCGGCGTCCGGATCTGGAGATGCGCCCGCAGCGCCCGCCCGCCCTCGCACAGGGCCACGTCGAAGCCGTGCAGGCGCAGATAGTCGCCGACCATGGCGCGGGCATCGGCCTCGTCGTCCACGACGGCGATGTGGGGGCCGCTCGCCGTCATCGACCCGCGCCTGTCCAGTCCGGCGAAAGGAATTGGATGGTCACCTCGATCGTCCCTCGAATCGGAAAGGCACTTTCGGCCGGCCTCAACAGCTTTCGCCCTCACCATGCCCGATCCGGCCTAGCTTGGCGACACCATGGGGACGGCGATCAACGGGTCTAGGCGGGCAAGCCGCGCCAAACTTGTGCACGATCATTGAAGCCGCCCGACGTCGAGCAGCGGGGCATGTGTTGAGACCACTCGCCTTTCGATACGATTTCGTCGCAAGATTTCGCTCAGCATCGCGGTGTGTGCTTTCGAATGGCGTCACCGCTCGCGCCGCTGCATCAAGGGCGGCGTGAGCGCATGCGTTACGCTGATTCGGTCGGCGGATGCATGCGGGCGACCTCGAAGACTGCGGAAGGCCTTCACGCGATGAACGACGATGACTGGCTCGAACTCATCCCCGACGAGGCTGCGGAAGCGCCGACCCGAGCCGGAACCTGGACCATCGCGGTGGTCGACGACGATCCGGCCGTCCACGAGGGCACCCGCTACGCGCTCGCCGGCTATAGCCTCGACGGGCGGGGTCTCGACATCCTCTCCGCCTATTCGGCCCAGGAGGCGCGGGCGCTGCTCGCCGAGCGGCGCGACATCGCCATCGTGCTGCTCGATGTGGTGATGGAGACCGACGATGCCGGACTGAGGCTCGTCGATTACATCCGCCGGGAGCTGAAGGAGGAGACCGTCCGCATCATCCTGCGCACCGGCCAGCCAGGGCAGGCGCCGGAGCGGCGCGTCATCGTCGATTACGACATCAACGACTACAAGGCCAAGACCGAACTCACCGCCGACAAGCTCTTCACCAGCCTCACCGCGGCGCTCCGGGCCTACCAGCAGCTTCGCAGGCTCGACGAGACACGGCGCGGCCTGGAAATCATCATCGACGCCGCACCGATGCTGCTCGACCACAAGTCGATGCAGCGGCTCGCCGAAGGGGTGCTGACCCAGGTCGCCTCGCTGCTCAATGTCGATTGCGCCGGCATCCTGGTTCTGCGCGAGAGCGAGCATGCCGCCGACCGGCGGGAGGGCGGCTTCTGCGTGTTGGCGGGCTCGGGGCTCTATGGCGGCTATGTCGGGCGCGACCCCAGCTGGCCGCTCGATCCCGGCATCCAGCCCCTGGTCGAGCAAGCCTTCGCCGCGCGCTGCCATAACTTCGGCGACAACCTCTCCACGCTCTATGTCCAGACCGCGAGCGGCAGCGAGATCGTCGCGCTGATCGACACCGACCGCCCGCTCTCCGACACCGACCGGGCGCTGATCACCCTGCTGGCGGGACGCCTCTCGGTCGCCTTCGACAATGTGATTCTCTACGAGCGGCTGCAGCGCGCCAACGTCACCTTGGAGCAGCGGGTGGTCGAGCGCACCGCCGAGCTGATCCGCGCCAACCGCCGCCTCGACATGCAGCGCTCGGACCTGCGCCGGGCCAACAGCCTCAAGACCGAGATTCTGGGCACCATCGCCCACGACCTGAAGAACCCGCTCTCGGTGATCCTGGGCCGCTCCGAGATGCTGACTGACCTGGTCGGCCTCGATCAGGGGGATGCCTCCGGCGCGGAGAAGGCGCAGGCGGCGATGCTGACCCAGGTCGAGCACATCCGCGCCTCGGCCACGCGCCTGATCGACATGATCGACAGCCTCATGGCCGATGCCATGAACGACGCCCTCGACATCACGCTGCGGCGGGAGCCCGTCGATCTCGCCGGCCTCGCTCGCGAGGTCTGCGAGGCCAACCGCCCGCTTGCCGAATCGAAGGACCAGAGCCTGGTGATGGATCTCGCCGGCCCGCTCTCGCTCTGCGGCGACGCCGAGCGGCTGCGCGAGGCCCTCGACAACCTCGTCTCGAACGCGATCAAGTATTCCTATCCCGGCGGCGCGATCGCGGTGAGCGTGCGGGAGGAGGCGGGCGACCTCGTCTGCGCGGTGGCCGACCAGGGCCCCGGCCTGTCGCCGGAGGATGCCGGCCGCCTGTTCGGCCGCTACCAGCGCCTCTCGGCCAAGCCCACCGGCGGCGAGGGCTCGACGGGGCTCGGCCTCTCCATCGTCAAGCGCATCGCCGAACTCCACGGCGGCCGCGCCGAAGCGTTTTCCGACGGACCGGGGCAGGGGGCCGTGTTCGCGATGCGGTTTCCGAGGGAGGCGGTGGGGGTGCCTTAGGGGCGAAACCGGGCGGCTTGATCAAACGGGGCGCTGCCCGCGACCCGAAGCGACCATCAGATCGAATCGATGGCGCTGTCAGGGGCCTAAAGCGTGTTCATGCCAACAATGCAGAACCCATGTCCGAAAGGATCGCTGCAGAACGCAACGGGGGGAAAGCCCGGCACGCGGTGCACCTGTTCTGCTTTTGCGCCATTCGCCAAAGCCCGTCCGAGCGTCCCTTCGAAGTCATCGACACGGAAATCGACGTGAACCGGTGTCCAATGGCGCTCATACCGGCGGAGGTCGTTGCTTCCCGGCGCGGGTGATGATCCGGCCGGCTTCGCGAGAAGCCCGATCGTCGCATCGCCCGATGCCAACGTCGCGTAGCCGGGATGAGGCCGTGCCGTTTCGACGAACCCGAAGACATCACCGAAGAACTTCAGGCCCTCTTCGATCGACGGGACGTCGATGGAAACCGTCACCTTCATGTCAGCCATTCCCATCGCTTGTCCGCCGACCGGCCTGTGCGGAGCTTAATGCGTATCGCGCATCAGGTCCTGATCCGGCCAGAACCTCTCCTTCCCTATGAGCTTTGTCCTGAGAGGGGGCGCCCCGCCGCTCCGCGCGGGCTGACCGGAACGTCAGAGCGCCGCCTCAGCGAAGGCTGGTCAAGACCTCGCCGGCGTCACGAGGTCGTCCTTCGTCACGACGATCCGGTCGGCGGCCGAAATCTGCTTGGTCATTTCCGGCCGGCGCGATCTGATCCGCGGCGTTGAACGCATCGACGGTCGCCACGATGGTGCCGGGGGCGAGGTGGTGGGAGAGCACGGGATCGGCCCGAAGGGTCGAGAGAATCGGGAACGGGTCGGCGAGCCCGGTGGACACGATCACGAGCCGCTCGAAGGCCGGCACGAGGCCGCGCGCCCGCTTCGACAGGAAGTCGGGCAGCGCCTCCGACAGCAGGCGTCAGGACCGAACGGCGATGACGGTTGCGTCTCGTCCGGCGTCCTCACTCGGGGGACGGGGTCGGACTCTTCCGGAACGGACCGATCAGGCGCTCATACGTGGCTTCGGCGGGACCGTAGCTGCTTCCCGCGAGGTCGCACAGCATCCCGCGGTCGCGGACGGTGATCAGGGCACGCTTGGCCTGGATCGCGCCGTAGCCTTCGAGCGCCTGGATCGCCAGCGTCACGGTCGATCGCTGCGTCGCCAGCATGATCGACAGGAAATCGTGGGTGAGCGAGAGATCGTTGCCCTCCAGCCGGTCGTGCGCCATCAGGATCCAGCGGGCCAGCCGCTCTTCGACGGAGTAGGCGCCGTTCGACATCGCTGTCTGGCTCACGGTCATCATCACCGTATGGGTGTAGTGCAGCAGCAGCTCGTGCAGGGCGGGGCTGCTCCGGAGAGCGTCGCGGAACGCCTCGGCCCCGATCCGCAGCCAGAGGCCGCCGACCTGGACCAGAAGCTCGTGCGTGGCGCGATCCACGCCCAATACGCTGGCCGTGCTGACCATGCCCTCGGAGCCGAAGCAACCGACCTCGATCCGCCGCCCCTCACCGGTGACGGCGACGTTCGACGACAATCCGGCTTCCGGAAAGTAGACGAAGTCCAGCGGATCCCCGACGGACCAGAGGATATCGCCTCTTTGAACCTGGACACGCTCGAACTCCGGCAGGAGCTGTTCCAGCTCGCTGGATGGCAGAGCCTGAAGCAGGCGATTTCGTGGTGATGATACGCCCATCGCTGGTTCAAGCCCCTCTCGCGTTCTTACGGAAACGCTAGCCCGGAACTTTGAGTTCGATGCCCCGGATGGCGCACAGGCCGCGGCAACCGGCCGATCGAGCGGAAGCCGCGTTGGGACGGTGGCGCTTCGGGCAAGGAGGTGGCGTGCTTCAGGCCGATGTTCGGCCTGCCAAGCCGTGTATCATCCTTGCACCGATGCCTCGGCCGGCCGGGATGCGCGGCCGGGAACCCTTCGCTGCCCGGCCCGGCGGCGCAGCAGGTAGAGCGTCAGCCCGGTCGCGAAGAAGCCGGGGAGCACGAGCGCCGCGAGGCAGAACAGCAGGGCGACGGGCGCGCCGAAGAAGCGCCCGCGATGCACCTCCAGCATGTTGTCGGCGAGCCGCGGGCCGAGGGCCGCGTCGGCGGCGCGCTTGTCGGTAAGCCGGGCGCCGGTGCGGGCGTCGTAAGTGGCCTCGTTGCGCAGGTTCGAATCCGGGGCGTACCAGCGGATGCGGATCGCCGCGGCCTCCGGCCCCGGCAGGGTCAGGGTCGCGACGGAAGCCGTGTGCGTGGCCGAAAACTCCGCCCAGGCGGTGTCGATGGCCGATGTGCCCTCCGGAATCTTGCCATCGGGGGTCTTGCCGCCGGGCGCGCGCTCAACGGCCCGCGCCGGGAGGGCTTGGCCCGTCAGAAGCCATGTCGCGCCCGCGCGGTACCAGTCATAGGACCACCACAGGCCCGACAGGGCGCTCACCGCGTAGACCGGCAGCAGCCATGTCCCGGCGACCGCATGCAGCGACCACCAGCGGGCTCGGCCGGGCCGGGCGAGGTTCGGTCGGAGCCAGACTCGCCAACGGTGCCGGCCGGGCCAGCGCAGATACAGCCCGCTGCCGAGGAAGACGAGCAGCGCGATGGCGCAGGCGCCGGTGATCGTGCGGCCCCAGCCCTTGCTCTCGCCGGGAAGCAGCAGCCAGCGGTGCAAATTCCGCACGGTGGCGAAGAACGCCTCGAGCCGCACGGGGCCGAGCACGGTCCCTTCAGTAGGGTCGGCGTAGACGGGCGAGGGCCGCCCACCCGCCCGGTCGCGGGCAAACCGCGCCACGGCGCTCTGAGCGGGATCGCCCGAAAGGGTCAGTGCGGAGACCCGCTGTCCCGGAAGCTGCGCCTCGATCCGTGCCGCCAGGGCCGAGGGCGTGAGCGGCGGCCGGTCCTGCGCCGCCGAGACCTGTATCCGGTCGCGGTTGGCGAAGGCGGTGATCGCCTCCTCGTAGCTCATCAGCGCGCCCGTGAGGCCCATCAGCGCCAGCACGACCCCGGCGGTGAGGCCGAGCGCCCAATGCAGGCGAAACACAACGGTGCGGGCGGGAGAGAAGGCTGACGGCATGAGGCCCTGAAAACGATCGTTCGGTTCGGCGTTCGATTCCCGACGGGGCGTCCCTCAGTAGCGCGCCGTCAGGCTGGCGAGCACGGTCAGGGGGGCGCCGGGCTGGTTGTTGAACTGGTTGAACGGCTGCTCGATGTAGCGCCGGTCGGTCAGGTTGCGGCCGTTCACGGCGAAGCGCCAGGTCGGGTCGATCTCGTAGAACACGGTCGCGTCGAGGCGGGCATAGGCGCCGACCTTGTAGGTGTTGGTGATGTCGCCGAAGCGCTCGCCGACATAGGTGACGCCGCCGCCGAAGCCCCAGCCGTGCAGCGGGCCGCCCTGGAACTGGTAGGTCGACCAGACGCTGGCGCTGAAGACCGGCGCCGCGGGCAGGCGGTTGCCGATGGCGACGGTCGCATCCTTCGTGACCTCCGCATCGAGATAGCCGATGCCGCCGATGATCTTCCAGCCCGGCAGGATCTCGCCGGCGATGTCGCCCTCGAACCCCTGCGAGCGCTGCTCGCCGGTGATGATCGAGAAGCCGGTATTGACCGGATCGGAGGCGGCGACGTTGGCCCGCAGGATGCGGAAGGCGGCGGCACTCACGGTGAGCCGGTCGGGGATCAGGTCGAAGCGGGCGCCGACCTCGACCTGCTCGCCGGTCTCCGGAGGCGGGCTCGCAACGTTGAGGACGTTGGCGGTCTGCGGCACGAAGGAGGTGGTGTAGCTGCCATAGAGCGTGAGCGGCTCCAGCGGCCGCCAGACGAGGCCGACCCGCGGCGAGACCCCGGTGAGGTTCTGCTCCGGCGGAATCGTCCGCGTGGTCGGCGTGCGCTGGAAATAGAGCTGGTCGGCCGTATCGAAGCGCACGCCGAGCACGAGCTGCAGGCCGGGAAAGAACTCGATCTGGTCCTGCATGTAGAGGCCGAACAGGCTGAGCTTCTACCGCAGGTCGCTCTGCAGGGTGAGCGTACCGATTTGCGGCACTGACCCCCGGATCGGGTTGAGGAAGGAAACCGAGGTCGCGGTCCCCTGCGTCGTGAACGGATGGCGGAAGCCGTCCACGATCTCGAAACCGGCCAGAGCGGTGTGGCGGAAGCCGAACGGATCGACGAAGCGCCCGAGTGCCTCGGTCCGGCTGTCGATCGAGTGATAGATCGAATCGCCCTCGGTGAGGCGCCGCGTTACCGTGGTGCCAGCGGCATTCACGCCCGTCGCCCGGGTCGCCAGGAGATTGAACGATCCCCACTGGCCGTTGATCGCCTGCCGCAGGGTCAGGTTCTCGTTGACGTCGTGCTCGGCCAGCAGAGTGATCGAGTTCGATTCGCCATAGTAGCGCGACCACGGCTCGCCGTAGAAGCGGCTGATGTTGTCGAGCGGCACCCGGCCGCCAAAGGCGATCAGGCCCTCGTCGTACTGGCTGTGCTGACGGGTGAACTCGGCGTTGAGGTAGACCCGCGTCGAGGCATCGGGCGTCCAGACGAAGGCCGGCGCGAAGAAGTGCCGGGAGTTTTCCGGGCCGCCGAAATCACGGAAGGTCGCCTCGTTCTGCGTGCCGAAGCTGAAGCGGGCGGCAAGCCCCTCCACGCTCGGGATTGCGCCCGAGACCGAGCCCTGCACTCGCCGGAAGCCGAACGAGCCGCCCTGGACCGTCAGGTCGGCGGACGGCGTGAGGGTCGGCTGGCGGGTGACGATGTTGATCAGGCCGCCGGGGTCGCCCTGGCCGTAGAGCACGGAGGCCGGACCTTTGAGCACCTCGATTCGCTCGACATTGGCGAGGTCGCGCTGCGTCGGCTGAAAGGCGTTGGCCGGGTTCAGCACCAGCCCGTCGATGGCGTAGGTCTGGGTGCGGAAGCCGCGCAGGATGTAGGTGTCGGAGCGGCCCTGGATGGTGCCCCCCGGCTGGACGTTGCTGACATTGGTGAGCGCGTCGGTCAGGCGGACATTCTGCTGATCGATCATAACCTCGCGCGGGACGACCTGGATCGATTGCGGCGTGTCGCGCAAGGCCGTGTCCGTCCGCGTCGCCGTGGCCGAGCGCGTGGCGCGGTATCCGACGACGGGACCGCCCGCCCGCTCGCCGGTGCCCGTGACCGAGAGTTCGGATAAAACAGCCTCGGCGCCCTCCGGGGGGACGGTTTGCGCCTGGACGCTGACCGGGCAGAACAGGGCGAGGCCGAGCAGAGCGCCTGAGCCGGTGATGAGCGCGGTCGATCCCGGTGTAACGGGACGTCGTCCCTGCGCTGCGTTGCTCATCGTCGTTCCGATTCGAGGGCCGGCTCCGCGGAACCAACACGGCGCGTTTACATATGCGGGTTTGCAGGCTGCAAGCGTATGCTTGTTTATTTTGCGGGATTTGTTCGATGGAGAGCATGTCGTTGCCGCAGAACAACATTTTATTCCAAGTCTAAAGTAGAAACGAAAGTGCGTCGGCGGCATGGCCGGGAAGTCTTCGTTCGAACGGGACCCTGCGCCGACCATGTCCAGGCCATTCGGAGGTGGACTTGCCGCAATGGAGCGCCGCTCGCGCCGCGCCTGCTTTCGTGTCACCAATCGCCTCTACAATCCTTGCGCGATTGCCACGGCCGGGGCGCACCGACATGCGACGCCTTCTCAAGTTCCTGCATACGATGGGGGCGGTCGGGCTGATGGGGGCGATGGCCTGTCTCGTCATCCTCTTGAATCACACCCCGCCGCCCGCCTCGCTCGCCGGCTACGCCCTGATGCGCGGGGCGATGGGCTCCGTCGCAACATGGATCTTCCTGCCCTCGCTCGGCCTGACGCTGATCTCCGGGTTGCTGGCGGTCGCGCTGCATCCGGGCTTTCGCGAGGCGGGGTGGGCCTGGGTCAAGCTCGCCACCGGCGTGCTGGTGTTCGAGGGCGGCTTCGTCGGCATCCAGGGGCCGATGCAGGAGGAGGCCCGGCGCAGCGCCGCCGCGCTCCGCGGCGAGATCGATCCCGCCACCCTCACGGGCGCGCTGGCGGCCGAGAGCAACACCCTCTGGGTGATCCTCGCCATCGCGGTCATCAACGTCGTGCTCGGCATCTGGCGGCCGCGCATTCTGCGGCTTCCGCGCTCCGACGTGTCACGGCCGGCCTGACGGCGTTTCGGCAAGGCGTCGGGGAAAAGGCACTTTCGGGGGAAAGGCACTTTCTGGGAAAAGGCACATGGGGGAAAAGGCGCCTCGGGAACCGGCGCCGGCGCGGAACGCTTTCGGGCGACGCTCCGTTGCCGCCCCTGGGGTTCGTATCGGATCAAGGGAGGCGGTGCGCCGGCACGGCTCCCGGCAGATGGGACGGCGGAGGAGCGTGATGGCGACGCGAGGCTTTACCGGGCGGCCCCCCGCCGCGGCGATCCGCGAACGGCTTCCGCCGGGTCAGTACCTCACCGACGATTTCCCCGTGCTCCAGCTCGGGCCCACGCCGCGGGTGTCCACTGAGGGCTGGCGCTTCACCCTGCGCCAGGGCTCGCGACCGCTGGCGAGCTGGACTTGGGAGGAATTCGCGCAACTGCCCCGCACCCGTTGGAGCGGCGACATCCACTGCGTGACCAAGTGGTCGAAGTTCGACACCGCCTGGGAGGGCGTGAGCTTCGACGACATCCTGGCGGCGGCCGGTCTCGAGGCGCCGACGGGCTTCCTCCTGGCGGAGAGCCACGACGACTATACCACCAATGTGCCGGTGGCGGATCTAACCGGCGGCAAGGCGATGGTGGCGACCCATTACGACGGCAAGCCGATCCCGCCCGACCACGGTGGCCCCGCCCGTCTCCTCGTGCCGCATCTCTACTTCTGGAAGAGCGCCAAATGGCTGAAGGGTCTGCGCTTCACCGAACGGGACGAGGCCGGGTTCTGGGAACTGCGCGGCTACCACATGTACGGCGACCCCTGGCGTGAGCAGCGTTTCAGCGGCGATTGAAGGATTGCCCGACGTGAACGGCATCGCGCCCTCGCCCTCGCCGTCACCCTGGCGGGCCATGACGATCCGGGCGATCACGCCCGTGACGCCGCGGGTGAAAAGCTTCCGCTTCGGCCCCCTGGATCGCCCGCACCGGGCCGGCCAGCACGTCGATGTGCGCCTCACCGCGCCCGACGGCTACCAGGCGCAGCGCAGCTACTCCATCGCTTCGGCGCCGGACGATCCCGCCGGCATCGAGCTGATGATCGAGGGGTTGGAGGCGGGGGAGGTTTCGGGCTTCTTCGACACCGTGGCCGAGGTCGGCGACACGATCGAGCTGCGCGGTCCCCTCGGCGCGTTCTCGTGGAGTCCGGCGGAGGGCGGGCCGGTGCTGCTGATCGCCGGCGGCTCCGGCATCGTGCCGCTGCTGGCGATGGTGCGCGAGCGGACCCGGCACGCGCCCGAGGTGCCGATGCTGCTGATCTACTCGGTGCGCAAAGCCGCCGAGGCCATCGCCCGGGCGGAGCTCGCCGCACTCTCCCGCGACGAGACCGGCTTCGACCTGACCCTGCTCCTGACCCGCGAGGGACCGACCGCGGGCCGGCGCATCGACCGGGTGATGATCGACACCGCGATCGAGTGCTTAGGGATGCCGCGCCACGCCTTCGTCTGCGGCGGCAACGGCTTCGTCGGCGCGGTCGCCGACCTGCTGGTGGATGCGGGCGTGAAGCCGAGCGTTGTCCGAACGGAGCGGTTCGGCGGCTGACGTCGTTCCGGTTCGGGTGCCCGGATAGGGAAGGGCGCAGAGATCGCCCGTCCGAGGCACGGCCGCCAGCCTGTCCGAGGCGGCCATGCGAGGGAGCCGGCCCGGATCGGAACCGGCTCTCTCTGAACTCGCGCGAACGCACCCGTTTCGCCGAACCGGTCTCCCGGTCCGGCGGCGCGCTCAGCCTTCCTCGTCGCCGTCCGAATCGTTGTCGATCAGATCGGAGACGTCGTCGTCGCCATCCTCTTCCTCGAGGAAGGTGTCGTCGTCCGTTCCCCCGGCGGCGTTGTCGCCACCCTCTTCGTCGTCCACGGCGATATCGGCATCGTCCTCGCTGGCCTCGGCCTCGTCGAGGGAGACGATCTCCGGGCCGCTCTTCTCGTCCTCGTCCTCGTCGTCATCCGTGGCACGGCTGGCGACGGGCGGGGCGACGCGGGACGTCGCGACTTGGTAGATCGTGCCGCATTTCGGACAGGTCGCCGGATCACGGTCGAGATCGTAGAACTTGGCACCGCAATTCATGCACTGGCGTTTGACGCCGAGTTCCGGTCTAGCCACGGCTGCGCACCTCTGGGGACGGATAACGGAAAGGATCCGGGGAAGGGGCCCCGTTAGTCGCAGCCTCCGTCCATGTCAAACGCCGTGTCGCGTGCCATGGCGCGTTGTGCGCCGAGCGTCATGCCGAAGGGCGAAGCTGGGCGCCCGGTGAGAACGGTTGCGACGAAAGACGGGGCGGTGTCAGGCGCGACGCGCCCACTTGTTCTGCCGCCGCTCGACGCTGATGCGCAGGAGCCGGCCGAACGGCGTGCCGCCCCCCCGTCCGTCGCGGTCGAATTCATGAAGGATGGCTTCGAGGGCGACGATGCGTTCGCTGGGGCGGCGATAGGCGCTCTCGAGCTCGTTCAAAGCTTCGAGAATGCATGTGCCAGCCGCCGAATCGGCGATGGCCGAAGCATGATCAACCTTGCGGAGGCATTGGCGCACGGGCGTCATAGGCAGCAGCATAAACATATGTATGGCCTTGTCGAGCGTTCGATGCGGCCCTAGGCCTGCCCGGCCCCTCTTTTCACGGGATTGGATTAACGAAGGTCAGTCGAGTGTTGCGCGGCGCCGCATCGACCTTGGCACCTTTGTTCGCGGCCGGAGGTTTATCACTATAAGCTGAAGCGATCTGGCAAGATAACACACTATCCGCGAACCGGCCGAGCGGACTGCGGCGAGGGTTCCGGCGGCACCATGAGGCCGTCGCCGGCCTTCCGGATGACGCGGGCCGGTCCGCATGGTAACGGGCGCCGGTCACGCCGGGCCCGTCCGGCGGGCGGCTCTCGGTGCCCTCTCGGTGCCGACACGCCTCAGCGCAGCGCTCGAGCAAGACGCAGATTCCCGTGTCGCACGATTCCGAACCGCAGCCCGTCACCGCCTCTCCCGGAGGCCCCCTGAACGGGTCCCTGAAGCCGCCGGGCGACAAGTCGATCTCCCACCGGGCGATGATCCTGGGCCTGCTCGCCATCGGTGAGACGCGGGTCGAGGGGCTTCTGGAGGGCGATGACGTGCTGCGCACGGCCGCCGCCGCGAAGGCGCTCGGGGCGCAGATCACCCGCGAAGGCGAGGGGCGCTGGCGGATCGTCGGCGTCGGCATCGGCGGGATGCAGGATCCGGACGGCGTGCTCGATTTCGGCAATGCCGGCACCGGCTCGCGGCTGATGATGGGCGTCGTCGGCGGCCAGCCCGTGACCGCGACCTTCGACGGCGATGCGAGCCTTCGCAAGCGGCCGATGCGGCGCATCCTCGATCCGATCCTGAAGATGGGCGCCGAGATCGTGTCCGAGGCCGAGGGCGGGCGTGTGCCGCTGACCCTGCGGGGCCCGCGCGAGGCGATTCCGATCCGCTACGAGCTGCCGGTGGCCTCGGCGCAGATCAAGTCGGCCGTGCTGCTCGCCGGGCTCAACGCGCCGGGCACCACCACCGTCATCGAGAAAGCGGCGTCCCGCGACCATACCGAGCGGATGCTGCGCCTGTTCGGCGCGGAGGTGACCGTCACGCCGTCGGGTGAGGGCGGCCATGGCCGCACCGTCACGCTGACCGGCCAGCCGACCCTGCGCGGCACCGACGTGGTCGTGCCGGCTGATCCGTCCTCGGCCGCCTTCCCGCTGGTGGCGGCGCTGGTCGTGCCGGGCTCCGAGGTAATCCTGCGCGGCGTGATGATGAACCCGCTGCGCACCGGCCTCATCACGACGCTGATCGAGATGGGCGCCGAAATCGAGCGCCTCGACGAGCGCGAGGAGGGGGGCGAGACGGTGGCCGACCTGCGGGTGCGCGCGAGCCGCCTCAAGGGCGTGGATGTGCCGGCCGAGCGGGCGCCCTCGATGATCGACGAGTATCCGATCCTGGCGGTCGCCGCTTCGTTCGCCGAGGGCACGACCCGGATGAACGGGCTGCACGAATTGCGGGTCAAGGAATCCGATCGGCTGGCGGCGGTCGCCGCCGGGCTTGCCGCCAACGGCGTCACCCACGCCATCGAGGGCGATGACCTGATCGTGACGGGCAACGGGCAGGCGCCCGCGGGCGGCGGCACGGTCGCGACCCATCTCGATCACCGCATCGCCATGGCCTTCCTCGTCCTGGGGCTCGCCGCCAAGAGCCCCGTCACCGTGGACGACGGCGCGATGATCGCCACGAGCTTCCCGAGCTTCCGCCCGACCATGCTGGCGCTCGGCGCCCGGATCGAGGACGGGGCCGCCGCATGATCTCGGATGATATCGCCGTGCACCGGGACAACGCGCCCCTCGTCATCGCCATCGACGGCCCGGCCGCCTCGGGCAAGGGCACGCTCGCCAAGCGGCTCGCCCTGCATTACGGCCTGCCGCATCTCGATACCGGTCTGCTCTACCGCGCGGTCGCGCTGACCCTGCTCGACGCGGGGGGCGACCTCGACGACACGGGAGCGGCGGCGCGGGCGGCCTCCGACCTGTCGGCGGAGCGGCTGACCGACCCGCGCCTGCGGGAGCGGGCGATGGGCGAGGCGGCCTCGCGGGTCTCCTCGGTGCCGGAGGTCCGCGCTGCCCTTCTGTCCTGGCAGCGGCGCTTCGCCGAGGCGGCGGAGGGTGCGGTGCTCGACGGGCGCGACATCGGCACCGTCGTCTGTCCGGACGCGCGGGTGAAGTTGTTCATCACCGCCGCCCCGGAGGAGCGGGCGCGCCGCCGCCATCGCGAGCTGCTCGGCCGCGGCGAGGAGACCACGCTCGCCGCGATCCTCGCCGACATCCGCGCCCGCGACGCCCGCGATTCGAGCCGCGCCGCCGCTCCCCTGAAAGCCGCCGAGGATGCGGTGGTGCTCGACACCACCGAACTCGACGCCGAGGCTGCCTTCGCCGAAGCAGTCGCCATCGTCGAACGGCTCAAGGCCGCCTGAGGCGCCCGCCGCGCCGCGCTGCGTTTACCCGCCCAGCCAAGCTTCCACCCGCGCCGCGAGCGTCTGCGGATCGCCGGAGAGATGCAGGCGCTTGGTGCGGGAGGTCTCGCCGGAGACCAGCGTGACCTCCGCCTTCCGCAGCCCCAGGCTCTTGGCGACGAAGGCGGTCAGCGCCGCGTTGGCGGCACCCTCGACCGGTGGAGCCGTCACCCGCAGAGACAGGACCGGCCGCCCGCTCGCCTCCGTGCGGACGCCGTCGAGGCCGGTTCGGCTGGCTCGCGGTGTCAGCCGCACCGCCAGGACGAGGCCGTTCGCCTCGAGGGTGAAGGGGCTTTGCGTCATGACAGCCTCGCGGGCTCCGCGTCCCGATCGGGCGGACATGCTCCCGTGCCGACGCGTATCCGTCTGGCTGAGCGGATTGTCATCGGGATAATCAGCGGATCATCGGTTCGGCTTGCGCTCATGCGCGCCCCGGCGGCGCGTTCGCTGTGATCCTGAGGCACGCGCGGTGCGCGGCCGCGTCCAGGTCGAGGGCTCAGGGACACCCGAAAGCAGCCTGAGAACGACCTTCTGCAGGCCGCCTCGCCTCCGACGGAGGCACCGCCGCTTCGCCCGCGTTCACACCTGAACCGGGCTTTCGATCGGTCCTCGTGCGAATGGCCCTAGGCCGGCTTGACCCCAATGCTTGAGCTCGTCACCCAGACAAGCTCAGTTGTGCGCAATATACAGATCGGGGATTGAACAAGTGGAGTGGGCGGCTGGGGATGCGCTTGCGCCGTTCGGGGCAGGCTGATAGCGGGTTGTACGCTGCCGGTTTAGCTCAGTTGGTAGAGCAACCGCCTTGTAAGCGGTAGGTCGCGAGTTCGAGTCCCGCAACCGGCACCATTCTCCCCACGATTTTGCAGACATGTCGGGCAGCGCGCGTGAGCACTGTCTTCGTCGGCGGCTGGCCTGTCCGGGATGCGGCACAGGACGAAAATCTTCACCTTCCCGTGACGCCGATTTCGAGAGCGGCCTTTGCTCCCTTTTCGCAACTGTCAGAGTTGTAACGGATGATGGTGCATTTCGAAAAGGTTTGAGGCTCTTTCCGCAGGCGGCTGACGCGTTCGGCTACGGCGTGAGGACCGTCATCCGGATGGGGGCGTTCGGACGTATGCGTAAATTGCTGAGTTTCACGCCGCCGGATATGCAGGAGGCCCGGCCGGAATCGGTGAGCCACCGCTACGTCTTCTATATTCCCGGCTATGATCCCGAGGCGAAAACTCGCTACCGGCTGCTCTTCGTGCGGGAATGGGCTCGCTACACCAAGCGGTTCGGCGGCCGGCGGGAGATCTCCCGCGCACAAACGAGCGAGGACGGCTTGGTTCAAAGCTGGACCGTCAGTGCGCCCGATCAGGGCGACGGGGCCGAGACCCGCTACGACGTGCTTTTGTGGGACGACATCGTCGCCGCCGACTTCGCCCGCTCCCGCTTTCTCAGCGTGGCGCTGCTCGTCGTCGGCACCCTGCACATGATCCTGATCGGCCTGCTGTTCCGCTTCTACCGGCTGAACTGGAAGTACGGCAACGTCATCCTCTACCCCTTCGTGATGGTGATCCTGCTCACCGCCCTGTCCCTCGTCATCGGAGTGACGGTCCATGCCCATCTCGGCGACGCGTTCGGTCACAGCCTTCGATGGCCGCTCTGGGTCTCGTTGCCTCTGGCCGTGGTGGCGGGCATCGTCTGGATCAAGGCGATCGAAGCCTTCCTGAACCGCGTCTTCTTCTGGCAGCTCCTGAACGACTGGGTGTTCAACTGGCAGCACGGCCAGGGCTTGCGGCCCGATTACGAGCGCCGCCTCGATGCCTTTGCTGCGCATATCCTGTCCTCCCCTCGCGGCGCGGTCCGCGGCGGGGGAGGCGACCGACGAAGTGATGATCGTCGGCCATTCCTCCGGCGGGCTGACGGCGGTCGAGGTCGCGGCCCGCGTGCTCGCCCGTGACGGGACGATCGGCACCTCCGGCGCCAACCTGTCCCTCGTGACGCTCGGGTCCGGGCTGCCGCTGGTGGCAATGCAGCCGGCCGCCACGCGCCTGCGGGCGGAGATCGCGGGCCTCGTCACGGAGCGGCGCATCGTCTGGTGCGACTTCCACGCGCCCCAGGATTGGATGAACTTCCCCGGCTTCAATCCGCTGCAGCACCTCGGCCTCGAGCTGCACGGGCAGCCGGTCGCCAATCCGCTCGTGCGTTCGGCGCGCTTTCGCGACCTGATCTGCCCGGAGACCTACCGGCGGGTACGCTTCCGTCCCTTCCGGATGCACTTTCAGTTCCTGCTCGCGAACGAGCGGCCCGGCGCCTACGATTTCTTCGCGATGACTTTGGGCCCGCGGCGGCTGCGCGAGCAGGTGCTCGCCCCCGCTGCGTGCCCCGAACGTGAGCCCGCCCTTCCGCTCTGATCCGGCGCGGCCGGACGCCAGCCAACACTGAGGTCGATGCAGGTTTTCATCGTTGCCGTCGGCAGCCACGGCGATGTCCTGCCACTCCTTGCGATCGCGGCCGAGCTGCGACGGCGGGGGGCATGCGGTCACGCTGGCGGCGCCCGCTCCGTTCGCGGCCATGGCCGCCCGGGCGGACCTGCCGTTCTTCGCCCTCGGGACGGAGGACGACTACCGTCTCGCCGCCACCGAGACCGAACTCTGGCGACCCTGGCGCGGCGTCGGAGCGATGTTCCGCCATGTCTCGGCGGCGACCGAGCCGGTCTATGATTGGCTGGCCGGGAACGCACGGCCCGGCGAGAGCATCGTGCTCGCCTCGACGCTGGCGCTCGGGGCGCGGGTGGCCCAGGAAAAGCTCGGGCTGGACGTCGTCACGGTGCATCTCATGCCGTTGCTGGCCCGGAGCCGTACCGATCCGCCGATCCTGCCGGGCCTCCCGCTCTCCGAGCGACTGCCGGCGCGCTTCCGGCACTGGATCGGGCGCGGTGCCGACCGTTTCGTGATCGGGCCCGCCGCCCTGCCGGCCCTGAACGAATTTCGCGCGAGGCTGGACCTGCCGCCGGTGCTCCGGCTCCGCCGCTGGTGGAGCAGCCCGCAGCGCGTCCTGTTCGCCTTTCCGCGATGGTACGCCGCGCCGCAGCCACACCGGATGCCCCAATCGCTGCAGGTCGGCTTCCCGCTCGCGGATCGCTTCGGCGATGTCGCCGAACTGGAGCCCGCCGTCGCGCGCTTTCTCGACGAGGGGCCGCCGCTGGCCTTCACCTACGGATCGGCGATGTCGGGGAGCCAGGGCTTCTTCCGCACGGCGCTGCGGATCTGCGAAAGGCTCGGACGGCGCGGCCTCCTCCTGGCGCCACAGGGCGGGCAGGTGCCGACGGACCTGCCTGCGAGCGTGCTGCACGTCCCCTACGCTCCGTTCAGCCGCGTGCTGCCCCGCTGCGCGGCCCTGATCCACCATGGCGGGATCGGCACCGTCGCGCAGGCGCTCGCGGCCGGAATCCCGCAGCTGGTGGTGCCCGTCGCCTTCGATCACTTCGACGAGGCGCGCTGGCTGCAACGGCTCGGTGTCGGCACCTCCTTGAGCCGCCGCCGCTTCACGCCGGCCCGCGCGACGTCCACGTTGCGCCGGCTGCTGACCGATCCGCACGTCGCCCAGGCCTGCGCGGCGGCCAAGGCGCGAATGGCGCAGGAGGATGGCGTCGGGGAAGCCTGCGATGCGGTCGAAGCCTTCGCCCGAACGGTCCGATCGTCCGCGGCCTGACGCCCGCTACAGCGAAAACCGATCCACCTCTTCCAGCAGCCGCACGAAGGCGTGCGCGCCGTAAGCGAGGGCGGCCTCGCCGGCTTCCGCCGTGCCGAGGCGGGCGTCGCCGAGAGCCCCAGACGGGTGGAGGTCTTCCGTCTTCCAGGCGAAGGCCGCTGGGCGGCCGGCGCGCAGCAGCGCGAAGTCGCGCTCCATCGCCACCGTGCGGGGTTCGAAATCCTCGATGTGATCCTGCCGGACGAGGTCGGGCCGCAGCGCCAGCATCAAGGCGGTCTCGATGCCGCCGGCATGGATGCCGTGGCGGATTTCACCGGCCGGAAACAGCCCCTCGGGCAGGCCGAGCCGGCTCCACGAGGTCGTCACCGCGACCATACCGAATCGACCGCGCAGCTCGCCCGCGACGAGGTCGATGAGCGCGCTGTTGCCGCCATGGGAGGAGACGATCACGAGTTTCGTGCAGCCCGCCCGGTGCAGGCTCGCGCCGATCTCGGTCCAGGCCGCAAGCGCGGTCGGCGCGGTCAGCGTCAGCGTGCCGGGGAAGGAATCGTGCTCATCCGACTTGCCGACGGTCTGGACCGGCAGGAGCAGCACGTCGAGCGCCTCCGGCACCTGCGGTGCGACCCGCGCGAGATAGCCTTCGGCGATCAGGGTGTCGGTGCCGAGCGGCAGGTGCGGCCCGTGCTGCTCCACCGCGGCAACGGGCAGGACCGCGATGGTGCGGCTCATGTCGCGGGCCCGGATCTCCGCCGTCGTCAGGTCGAGCCAGGATCGCGCCGGCATGCTGTCATCTCCTTTGTCGCGGTTCGAGCGACGCGCCGGCGCGTTCATAGGCTTCCGGCCGCGATCAAGCGGAAACCGCATCAACCACACGTTAGTCAAGCTGGCTTAGGAGCTGCCGGATTGCCTCGCTTGCCATTGCCGAATTGCCATGAACACCTTTCCTCAGAACGGGCTTGGCGCGATGCCTTCCGATACGGGCGCGGCGAATGACGACTCGTCCGCGGCGATGCGCCGGGAATTGGCCCGCCTGCGGGAAATGCTGGAGCAGAACTCGGACTGGATCTGGGAGGTCGATGCGCAGGGGCGCTACACCTACGCCTCGCGCCAATGCGTCGCCCTGCTCGGTCGCGAGCCGGAGGAGGTGCTGGGTCGCACCCCTTTCGACTTCATGCCGCCGGACGAGGCTGAGCGGGTCGGCCGGATCTTCGGCGCCATCGCCGCCGAGCAACGGCCCTTCACCCAGCTTCTCAACCGCAACCTGCGCAAGGACGGCAGCCTCGTCGTGCTGGAAACGAGCGGCGTGCCGTTGCTCGGTCCCGACGGCGCGTTGCGCGGTTATCGCGGCATCGACCGGGATGTGACGCAGCGGGAGGCGGCGAACGAGCGGCTCCGCCACCTCGCCCGGCACGACGACCTCACGGGCCTGCCGAACCGGATGTATCTGCGTGAGCATCTCGCGGGGCAACTGGCCGCCGGACAACGCCCCGGCGTGCTCTGCCTCGATCTCGACGGCTTCAAGCCCGTCAACGATCGCCTCGGCCACGCCGCGGGCGATCGCGTCCTGACGGAGATCGGTCGCCGCCTGGCCGAACTGGCGGCTTCGCACGGCCTGTTCGCGGCACGGCCCGGAGGCGACGAATTCGTCCTGATCGTGCCCGACGGCGTGACCATGCCGCCCGAGGCCGTTCGCGCGGTCATCGCTGCACCCATCGCCATCGAGGCCGAGACGGTGCGGATCGGCGCCAGCCTCGGCCTCGCTTCGGCACAGGGCCACGAGGACACGGTCGATGCCCTGCTCGCGCGGGCCGACCGTGTCCTGTACGACGCCAAGGAAGCGGTCAGACGGGTCGGCGTCAGCGACGGCGGCTGAGGAGCCAGCCGAGGCCGAAGGCTGCCGCGGCGACCAGGGCCAGGGTTGTGCCGCGGTTCTCGTCGGACTGCAATGCGAGGGCACGACCGCGCCGGTCCGCCTCGTCGTGGAGATGGCGGCCCCGTTGCGCGGCCTCGTCACGCAGATGCCGGCCGCGGGAGACCGCCTGGTCGGCGATACGGTAGCCGTCCTCGTAGATGTCCTCGGCCCGCTCGCGGGTCCGGCCATAGGCCGCCTGCGCCACGCCCGCGACCTGTTCGTAGGCACCCTCGACCTGTGGGCGGGCGCGGCCTGCGACGGCGCCGAACACGGTGTATCCGCGGCCCTTGAGGTTGCGGAGGCCGCCCTCGATCTGGTCCCTGTTCATCATGAATTCCCTTTGATCAAATGTCTGCCGAGCCCCCAACGACGGGGCCCGAAACGAAGAAGCCGCACCCGGTCGGGTGCGGCTCCAGCCGTCGGATTTTAATTGGAAAATCCCGCCGGCCTCGCGCCTTAGAGCTTGCTCTTCACCGCATCGGCGGCGTTCTTCACGCCCTCTTTGGCCTCGCCAACGGTGCGCTGGGTCTTGCCCTCGAGCTCCTGCGCCTTGCCCTCGGCCTGCAGCTTGTCGTTGCCGGTCACGTTGCCGACGCCCTGCTTGACGTTGCCGGCGACCTCGTTGGCGGCACCCTTGATCTTGTCGGTCGTGCTGCTCATCGCGTTTCCTCGTTCATTGCTCTTGCGCCGCGTCGCGACGCTCTCGGCAAACTGAACGGGAGCCCCGAGCGCTTGGTTCCACTCCTATGATGTGGTGTGCATCGCCGCACACGCGCTGGCAGCGGACATTCACGGCCGCCGACGCTGCGCCGACGTTCAAAAAATATCTGCGCGGCGGCCAAATATTTTCCTGTCAGCGCTTGGGTCACGAGCGGTTACGTATGCGGTATCCAAAATTCCAATATGGCTAAGCCGGGCACCCGTTCCGGTCCGCCAAGAAGACGTGAGTTCGAGGGACCGCTCCATGGCCGTTCAAGCCGCCGATCCATTACCCGGCGCTAGTGCTTATTCCGCTTCTCGCGCCGATTCGCCTCTGGGCGGGCGCTGGGGACAGCTCATTCTCGGCGTGCTGTGCATGTCGATGATTGCCAACCTGCAGTACGGCTGGACGCTTTTCGTCAATCCGATCAACGACAAGTATCACTGGGGCAAGCCGGCGATCCAGGTCGCCTTCACGATCTTCGTCCTCACCGAGACCTGGCTCGTGCCGATCGAGGGCTGGTTCGTCGACAAGTACGGCCCGAAGGTCGTCACGCTGTTCGGCGGCGTGCTCTGCGCCGTTGGCTGGGCGATGAACTCGGTCGCCGACTCGCTGTGGTTCCTGTATCTGGCCGCCGCCATCAGCGGCATCGGTGCGGGCGCCGTCTACGGCACCTGCGTCGGCAACGCCCTCAAGTGGTTCCCCGATCGCCGCGGCCTCGCCGCCGGCCTCACCGCCGCGGGCTTCGGTGCGGGCTCGGCCCTCACCGTCATCCCGATCGCCGCGATGATCCGCGACAGCGGCTACGAGCAGACCTTCCTCGCCTTCGGACTCGGCCAGGGCATCGTCGTGATGGTCGCCGCCCTGCTGCTCTCCTCGCCGAGCGCCGCCTACAAGGAGCGGATGCTGGCCGGCCGCGTCTCCCCCAACGCCACCAGCCGCCGCCAGTACTCGTCGGCCGAGATGGTGCGCACCCCGGTCTTCTGGCTGATGTACGCGATGTTCGTGATGATGGCCGCCGGCGGCCTGATGGCGACGGCCTCGCTCGCGCCCATCGCCAAGGACTTCCAGGTCGATTCGATCCCGGTCTCGCTCATGGGCCTGACCCTGCCGGCGCTGACCTTCGCGCTCACCATCGACCGGGTGCTCAACGGCGTGACCCGGCCGGTCTTCGGCTGGATCTCCGACCGGATCGGCCGTGAGAACACCATGTTCGCCGCCTTCATGATCGAGGGTGCCGGCATCCTGGCGCTCGGCATGTTCGCCCACTCGCCGATGGCCTTCGTGCTGCTCACCGGTCTCGTGTTCTTCGCCTGGGGCGAGATCTACTCGCTGTTCCCCTCGACCTGCGCCGACACCTACGGCGACAAGAACGCCACCGCCAATGCCGGCCTGCTCTACACCGCCAAGGGCACGGCCTCGCTGATGCTGCCGGCCTTCCTGGCGATCCAGACCGCGACCGGCTCCTGGCAGAACGTGTTCTATCTCGCCTCCGGCATGGCCTTCATCGCCGGCTTCCTCGCGCTCTTCGTCTTGAAGCCGATGCGCGCCCGCTTCGTGGCCCGCAACCAGTGACGGAGGTGACCGTGACGCGCTGGATCGGCTTCGTCCATAACGGTGAGCCCGGCTTCGGCCGGCTCGACGGAGACCGGATCGAGGTCTGCGAGGGCGACCTGTTCGGCCAGAACAGATCCACGGGGCAGGTGCTGGCGCTCGCGGAAGTGAGCGTCGGCCTGCCCTGCCGGCCCTCGAAGATGATCGCCCTGTGGAACAACTTCGGGGCGCTCATGGAAAAGCAGGGCCTGTCGCGGCCCGAGGCGCCCCTGTTCCTGATCAAGCCCGCCAACACCTTCCGGCCTTCCGGAGCGTCGGTGGCGGTGCCGGAGGCGGCGGGCCGGGCGCTCTACGAGGGCGAACTCGGAATCGTGATCGGCAAAACGGCGCGCGACCTCACCGAGGAAGAAGCCGCCGACCACGTCTTCGGCTTCACCTGTGTGAACGACGTCACCGCTTCGGCGATCCTCAAGGCGGATGCGAGCTTTACGCAGTGGACCCGCGCCAAGGGCCTCGACGGCTTCGGGCCGTTCGGTCCGGTCATCGCCACCGGGCTCGACCCGGCGGCGCTGACCGTGCGGACCCTGGTGAACGGGCGCGAACGTCAGAACTTTCCGATCGGCGACATGCTGATCCCGGTCCCCCGGCTCGTCGCGCAGCTCTCGCAGGGCATGACGCTGGAGCCGGGTGACGTGATCGCCTGCGGTACCTCGGTTGGGTCGGGGCCGACCCCCAAGGGTGCCACGGTCGAAGTGGTGATCGAGGGCATTGGAACGCTCTCGAACCGGTTTGATTAACGGCACGCTCAAGCAAAAGTGGTCTCCGCGGCCGGATGGAACCGGCCTCGAACGGCGTTTCAGAACGAAGCCGGCGGAGCGAAAAACGGCAGCACGGGTGAGAATATGAGCATCGCGATCGTCGGCGCCGGCGCCATCGGCGGATATCTCGGAGTCAGGCTGGCGGAGGCCGGCGAGGACGTGACCTTCATCGCCCGCTCCAACGCGGCGGCGATCCAGGCGGACGGCATGCGCCTGATCGAGGAGGACGGCACCGAGATCCACTCGAAATCCGTCAAGGCGACCCGCTCCATGCAGGAGGCGGGCGTGCACGAGGTCGTGCTGCTGACGGTGAAGGCGCATCAGGTCGGCCCGATCGCCGCCGACCTGCACCACCTGATCGGCCCCGACACCGTCGTGGTGACGATGCAGAACGGGATTCCGTGGTGGTATTTTTTGGGCGGCTACAGTGGAGACCATGCCGGCACGCGGCTGGAAAGCGCCGATCCCGGCGGGCTGATCGCCG
Organism: Methylorubrum extorquens; assembly: GCA_900234795.1. Lineage (NCBI taxonomy): Bacteria > Pseudomonadati > Pseudomonadota > Alphaproteobacteria > Hyphomicrobiales > Methylobacteriaceae > Methylorubrum > Methylorubrum extorquens. Next base: position 3,516,042 of record LT962688.1, on the reverse strand, counting down.
ACCATCTCGACCCCAAACACGTCATCGGCTCGGTGGTCTATCCGGCGACCGTGCTCACCGATCCCGGCACCGTGAAGGTGATCGAGGGCAACCGCTTCGGTCTCGGTGAACTGGACGGCTCGAAGTCGGAGCGGGTGCTCGCCCTGTCGCAGCGCCTCGCCAAGGCCGGCTTCCGCGCGCCCGTTACCAGCGACATCCGCGCCGAGATCTGGCTCAAGCTGTGGGGCAACCTCAGCTTCAACCCGATCTCTGCGCTGACCCACGCGACGCTGGAAGACATCTGCCGCTTCCCCGACACCCGGGCGATCGCCGCCGAGATGATGCGCGAGGCGGAGGTCATCGCGAACAAGCTCGGCGTCACCTTCCGCCTCGGCATCGACAAGCGCATCGCCGGCGCCGAGAAGGTCGGCCCGCACAAGACCTCGATGCTTCAGGACGTCGAGGCCGGCCGGCCGATCGAGCTCGAAGCCCTTGTCGGCTCGGTGATCGAACTCGGCCGCCTCACCGGCACCCCGACCCCGCATATCGACACCGTCTTCGCCCTGATGCGGCTCCTGGCCCAGAGCCTCGAGCGTGCCCAGGGTCGCCTCGCGATCCAGGGGGCATGACGATGCTCCTGCCCGAACCTTCCGCCCTTCTCCCCATCGATTCCAAGGAGGCCAGCGTGCCCGCGACGACTCTTCACGAGCTGATCCAGGCCGGCGCCGATGCGGCCCCCGCCCTGTCGAGCCCCGGCGGCGTGCCGCTGACGTTCCAGGCCCTGCGGGCGCTGACCGAGCGCACGGTCGCAGACCTCAATGCCCGCGGCATCGGCCGCGGCGACCGCGTCGCGATCGTGCTGCCGAACGGCCCGGAAATGGCCGCCGCCTTCATCGCGGTGGCCGCCGGCACCACCTCGGCGCCGCTGAACCCGAGCTACAAGGCCGACGAGTTCGAATTCTACATGAGCGACCTCGGGGCCAAGCTCCTGCTGGTCGCCGAGGGCTCCGAGACGCCGGCCGTCGCGGTCGCGGAGAAACTCGGCGTGTCGGTCGCCCGCCTGCGGCCGACCCCGGACGAGGGCGCCGGCAGCTTCACGCTGCATTTTGCCAGCGAGAGCGCCGGTCCCGCGGAGAAGAGCGGCCCCGCCGGTTCGGACGACATCGCGCTGGTGCTGCACACCTCCGGCACCACCTCGCGGCCGAAGATCGTGCCGCTGACGCAGGCCAATGTCTGCGCCTCGGCGCGCAACATCCGCACCGCGCTCGCTTTCGGGCCCGAGGATCGCGGCCTCAACATCATGCCGCTGTTCCATATCCACGGCTTGATCGCCGGCATCCTCGCCCCGCTCTCGGTCGGCGGCCAGGTGTCCTGCACGCCGGGCTTCAACGCGCTGAAGTTCTTCGGCTGGATGGATGAGGTGAACCCCACTTGGTACACCGGCGTGCCGACCATGCATCAGGCGATCCTGGGCCGGGCCGCGCGCAACAAGGAAATCATCGCGCGCAACCCGCTGCGCTTCATCCGCTCCTCGTCCTCGTCCCTGCCGCCGCAGGTGATGAAGGAGCTGGAGGACACCTTCGGCGCCCCCGTCATCGAGGCCTACGGCATGACCGAGGCCGCGCACCAGATGGCCTCGAACCCGCTGCCGCCCAAGCCCCACTACGCGGGCTCGGTCGGCCTCGCGGCAGGCCCGGAAATCGCGGTGGTCGATCTGGACGGCGAGCCGCTGCCCGCGGGCGAGACCGGCGAGATCGTCATCCGCGGCGACAACGTGATGAAGGGCTACGAGAACAACGAGAAGGCCAATGCCGAGGCCTTCACCCGGCAGGGCTGGTTCCGCACCGGCGACCAGGGCGTGCTGAGCCCTGAGGGCTATCTCTCGATCACCGGGCGGCTCAAGGAGATCATCAACCGCGGCGGCGAGAAGATCAGCCCGCGCGAGGTCGACGAGATCCTGATGGACCACCCGGCGGTGTCGCAATGCGTCACCTTCGCCGTGCCGCACGACAAGCTGGGTGAGGATGTCGCTGCCGCGATCGTTCTGCGCGAGGGCGTTGAGGCGGTGGAGAAGGATATCCGCAGCTTCGCCTCGGAGCGGCTCGCCGCCTTCAAGGTGCCGGCCAAGATCCTGATCCTCGACGAGATCCCCAAGGGCGCCACCGGCAAGCTCCAGCGCATCGGGCTGGCGCAGAAGCTCGGGCTGGTCTGAGAGACGACCGCTTCAGTCGTCATGCTGTCTGAGGCGGGTTTGATTTCATCCTGACAACACCCCATACTTAGAAGTGAGGGCCCGCAGGCGGCTACCTGCGGGCTCTCTTGTTGGACTACGGTTTACATGAGCCCGAGCGTGATGGTCACGGACCACTCACCGCTCGGGTTTTTCGTGATGGTGATCCGCAGAAGCGGAAACATCAGCACATTGCTCACCCCCTTCCCGTCTGCCTACTCACGGACGGCGATCGGCTAAGTCGCCGTAAGCCCCGTAGCCGCAGGGTCGTCGTGACCGGAAGGTTTGCGTCCAACGCTCTCAGTATGAATGCGCCGGTCGGGCGTGCAACCAGAAAGCCAGATGCGCTGCATTTGCGCGTCCAGGGTGTTGCGTTCGGGCCTGATCGGGCGCGGCTCCGACCCGTTCGGGGCCATGCGCGGCACGACGCGTCGGGCGAACACCAACAACCCGTCGACATAAAGAAAAGGCGGCGCTGCGGGCGCCGCCTTTTCTGCTTTCGAAGCCGTTCGAAGAAAAACTCAGTTCCGCGCGGCCATCATGTCGTGGGACAGGACGGTGAGCTTGCCGATCAGGCTCGCCACGTCGCCATGGGCACAGGACCATTGCGTGCCGATGGCGCTGCCATCGTTCGAGACCGAGACCACGGCGACCGAGCGCAGCTTGCCCTCGCGGGCGAGCTTGAGCTGATCCTGAAGCACCTCGATGATCGAGGCGACGTTCTCGTCGGCCACCGCCTCGGCGGCGGCGGCGGGGAAGGGGACTACGGCGGCGTCGTTGAGGGCGCGATCGAACTTGGACATTCAGGCAACTCGACGATGCTTGAGGGAGGTGCGGCCGAGAGGTCCGGCCTGGAGACGATCCACGAGGGAGGCGAGGCGATCGGGCAGGGCGCCGTCCTTATCGACGGACAGGCGCTTGCCGATGGCGGAGGCGACACCTTTGGTCACCCGGCTGACGACGGGCCGCTCGAGGCAGGACACCGTCTGCAGTCGGTCCGTTCGGTTCGGGTCGGCGCTCGGATCAGCCATCGCTTCCTCGCTCTCGGACGATTGCATGAGGTGATCCTGCGCGCCGCATCGCGTCATGAAAATGGCACCGGACCGGCCACGCTTGCGCATTTCCCTGGCTGTGACGTGAAAGCGACACTTGCCAGGACCGGTCCGGACACGCTCAACGCGGATCCTGCCAGCCGGAACGGACCGGTGCGGCGGCGCTCGCGCCACCGGTGGTCATCACCCGCGGCGCCTCGGAGCGGGCGACCGCCGGCTCGGCCATCGCCGCGCGGCGGGGCGCACGGACCGACCGGCGCAGGGCGGCGCGGCGCTTGCGGGTGGAACGGGGACGCGCGCTGCTGTTCGAGCCGATGAAGCCACCGGCCACCGCGCCCACCACGGCGCCGACCGGCCCGGCCACGAGCGCACCGGCCACGGCACCGGCTCCGACACTCATCGCCGTCCGGTTCTCGGCCTGCGCGGGTGCGGACATTCCTGCGAGCAGCACAAGGCCGGCACAGGCGCCGAGGCAGGTTCTTCGCATCCGGTCGTCCCTTCGAAAAGCACTTCGAGGACGCCCTTGACGTTCGATCTTGACGAAAGGTTGACCTGATTTTGTTTCGTGACTTGGCCGTATAGCCGAAGACAAAGGCTGAATTCGCGTTTGTTCTTGCTCAAGCCTGGCCGCTGGCCGCGAGCGGCCGGCGCAATCGAAGGACCAGCGGAACGATGGCGAGCGCCGTGGCGGCGGCGGCCAGCAGACCGACGGCGGGCCCGGCCCTGTCGCCCAGCGCCCCGTAGGCGATCGGCGCGAGGCCACCCGATCCGATCACCGCGGTGTAGAACAGCGCGAACGCCCGGCCGACATCCCCCCGCGGCGCGAGATCCGGCACCGTCCCGTAGAGCACGGAGGAGGTGCCGTTGAGGACGAGGCCGAGGAGCGGCAGCAGGGCCAGGGTCGGCCCGAGCGGCAGGACGAGGAGCGCGGCGACCCCCACGGCGGTGGCCGTCTCGGTCGCGACGACGCACGGCACGATACCGAGCCGCTCGCCGAGCCAGCCGCACACCGCCTTGCCGAAGGCGCCGCCGGAAAACACCAGGGCGAGGGCGAGCCCGGTGGTCGTGCCCGTGCCGCCCTTCGCCTCCAGCAGGAAGGGCAGGAACAGCAGCGTGCCCATCCGCGTGGCGGTGTCAAAGGCGCCGATTGTCATCAGGAGGGAGAAGCCCCGGCCCTCGCCGCCGCTCCCGCCGGAGCGCGGGGGCGCAGCGGCCAGCGATCCCCGCGGCAGGACGAAGACCAGCGCCAGCGCCGCGGCGAGGCCGACCGCCGCCATCAGCCCGGCGACCGGCCGCCACGCCATCACCCCGAGCAGAAGCGCGACGACGACCGGAAACACCGCCTTTCCGAGATCGCCGGCGAAATTGTAGATCCCGAGCGGCCCGCGCGCGGCGCCTCCATAGGCCTGCGCGACGAGGAGCGAGGCGCGGGGATGCTGGAGGCTCGCACCGATCCCGGCGAGCACCAGACCGGCGCAGAGCCCGAATAGGCTGCCGCTCAGTGCCATCGCACCGAAGCCCGCGGCGGCGACGAGGGTCGAGACGGCGAGGCTCATGCGGATCGGCCAGCGCGCCGCCAGCCGGTCCGCGGGGATCTGCAACCCGCCCATGGTCGCGTAGTAGAGGCTGCGCAGGACGGCGAGCCCGGCATAGCCGAGGCTGAACTCCGCCTGCCAGACCGGCAGCAGCACGTAGAGCAGGTCGGTGTAGCCGTCGTGCAGGGCGTGGGCGAGGCAGGCTCCGCCGAGGCTGCGCCGCTTGAGGTCGAGGCACGCGCGATCCGCCCGCTGGAATGCATCGAGTCGAACGGCTTGGCTCACACGAAAATCTCCGGCTGCGATTGCGCGGCGATCCTAGACTTGTGAGTTTTGCGCGATGAGAGCCGTTTGCCTCACGGGTTTCGTGCGGTTTTCTCACGGATCGAGGGGTGAGGGACATGCGCCGGCTACCGCCGCTGCACGCGTTGCAGGTGTTCGAAGTCGCGGCCAGGGCCGGCAGCTACGCGCAGGCCGGGCTCGAACTCGGGCTGACCCACGGCGCGGTGAGCCGGCAAATCGCCGCCCTGGAGACCTGGCTCGGCCAAAGGCTGTTCGTGCGGGTTGGCCGACGGATGGTGGCGACCCCGGCAGCGCGCGTCTTCGCCGAGGAGATCAGCCTGTCCTTCGACCGGCTCACGGCGGCAGCCGAAGCGTGCGGACGGCCCCAGGCGCCGCGCGTCCTGCGGGTCAGCGCGCCTGCGACCTTCGCGATGCGCTGGCTGATCCCGCGCCTCGACGACTTCCATGCGGTTCGTCCCGGCACGGAGGTCAGGGTCACCACCACGACGACCTTGCAGGATGCGCTGCGCGGCGGGTTCGACCTTGCGATCCGGCGCGGCCCCGAGCCCTGGCCACAGCACCGCGCCGTGCCCTTCCTGACGGAGACCGACACGCTGGTGGCAAGCGCCGCTTTGCTACAGGACAAACCGCTCGCGACGTTGCGCGACCTCGACGGTCACATCCTCCTCGGCACCGAGACTCGGCCGGGGGATTGGAGCGACTGGCTCACGGTCGCCGCGGTGACGCTCCCCGGCGGCGTGCGCCGCCGGGTCTTCGACCACTTCTTCGTGACCTTGCAGGCGCTTGAGGACGGCGCGGGTCTCGGCATCGGGCCGTTTCCCGTGCTCGACCGGATGGTCGCCGCGGGCCGGCTCGTGGCGCCTTTTCCGGACATCCGGGTCGGGCGCGCCGCCTACTTCGCCCTGACGCCGTTCGATGCCGACAAGTCGCCCGCGCTTACCGCGCTCATCGACTGGCTCGTAGCGGAGGGTGTGCGGCCGGGGCTCACAATTCCCCGGTGAGGAACTGCGCCCGACCGTGCCCGAACGACCAATCCTCGTCGGTGTTCTCCACCGTCGAGACCATCACGTCGGCGGGGGCGATGCCGCAGGCGGCCTGCAACTTCTCGGTCAGCAGCCGGTAGAACAGCTCCTTCTTCTCGCGCCCGCGCGGCCGGGTGATCATCTGCACCACGACCACATTCCGCGTGCGGGGGATGTCGAGGCCGGTATCCTCCACGATCATCCGCGAGGGCTTGTGCTCGGTCACGATCTGGTAGCGGTCGCCCGGCGGCACCTGAAAGGCTTCGAGCATCGCCTCGTGCGCGGCGTCGAGAAGCGCCTTCAGTTCCGCGTCGCTGCGGCCCTCGATCAGGTCGAAACGCATCAAGGGCATGGGACTCTCCTGGATGAAGCGTCGTCCCCACGGGGGAGCGAGGCCGAAAGATGGTTCAGGCGCGTCGGCCGAGATCCGAGATCCGGACGGCTGCGCCGCAAGGCGAAGTTGCGCCCTCTGGCGGTGACCGGGCGCTCGCGGTTAAATAGCTTCGCTTCCGGCCGCTTCCAACCGATCGGGATTGTTCGTATTATGCATTCAAATGAGGGTGGGGAGCGGCGCACCGGGCCCCTCACCGGCCCCTGCGAGGAGACGAGACATGTCCGATTTGCGGTTGCGCCGCAGTGTTCTCTACATGCCGGGATCGAACCAGCGGGCGCTCGATAAAGCGAAGACGCTGCCCGCCGACTCGCTGATCCTGGATCTCGAGGACGCCGTCTCCATGGAGGAGAAGGAGCTGGCCCGCGATCAGGTCTGCGCCGCGGTGAAGGGTGGCGGCTACGGCCATCGCGAACTCGTGATCCGGGTGAACGCCCCTCAGACGCCCTGGGGCGATGGCGACCTGCGCGCGGCGATCCAGGCCAAGCCCGACGCGATCCTGATGCCGAAGGTGTCCTCGCCCGCGGTGCTGGAAAGCGTGGCCGATGCGCTGGAGGCGCTCGACGCCCCCGATTCCATCGCCGTCTGGGCGATGATCGAGACCCCGGCCGCGATCCTCAACATCCACGAGATCGCCAAGGCGCGCCGCGACCGTCGCAACCGGCTCACCGGTTTCGTGCTCGGCACCAACGATCTGGCCAAGGACACCTGGGCGCAGCTGGTGCGCGGGCGCGTGCCGATGCTGCCCTGGATGATGCTGACCCTGGCCGCGGCCCGCGCCGAGGGGCTGATCGTCCTCGACGGCGTGTGGAACGACATCGCCGATCCTGAGGGTTGCCGCGAGGAGTGCCGGCAGGCGCGCGACCTCGGCTTCGACGGCAAGACTCTGATCCATCCGAATCAGCTCGAGCCCGCCAACACCTCCTTCGCTCCGACGGAGGAGGAGGTGCGCCGTGCCCGCCTCGTGATCGAGGCCTTCAACCTGCCGGAAAACGCCAAGCGCGCGGCGATCAAGGTCGAGGGCCGCATGTACGAGCGCCAGCATATCGGCGTGGCCCGCCGCGCCGTGGTCTGGTCCGAGACCATCGCCGCCCGCGACGCCGCTGCCTGAAACGCGAAATGGCCGCGCCCGGATGGGGCGCGGCCGTTTCGTTATGAGAGGCTGTCAGGCCTGGAAGACTTACCAGCCGTAGCCGTAATCGTAGGCCGGGCCGCCCCAGGAATAGCCACCGTAGGCACGACGCGGCGCGTAGTAGCCGCCATCGTAATAGCCGACGTTGCGGTAGCCGTAGCCGTAGGCGGGACGGGCATAGCCATACCCGTAACCGGCGACCGGGCGGGCATAGCCGTAGCCACCGCCGTAACCGTAGCCATCACCATAGCCGCCGTAGCCGTAGGCATTCGAGGCGGCCGCACCGACGAGCGCGCCGGCCGCGAGTCCGCCGATGACGCCGGCCGCGATCGCGCCACCGCCGCCGCCACGACCGCGCCAGCGGGCCTCGGCATCGGTGGAGGACAGGGCGCCGACGCCGAGGACGGCCACGGCGGACAGAATCGCAAGCTTCTTCATGACGTCTCTCCGAAAAGGGTGGATCATCGATCCATTGGCACCCCAACGGGTACGGCCTGGATTCGGTTCACTCCCGATGTCCCGAAGCTCACGCTACGTCCTGTCGCATGAACGAAGGTGCAAGGGGCCGTTCATCCAATCGTCAGGGTCACATTGTGGGCCCTTGACCGGGGCCGAGCGCAGCGGATCTTCGGCTTAGCCTTGGCCATAGTGCGCGCTCAGCGCTCAGCGTCGGCCTCCGACTTCGTCGAGGTGTTCCAGAAGCATCGCGGGGTCGTCGTAGACCCTGACCGCGCCGGAGCGTTCCAGCTCTTCGGTGCCGTATCCACCCGAGAGCAGGCCGACCCCGAGCCCGCGGCAGCGCCGGGCCGCCAGCATGTCCCAGATCGAATCGCCGACGATCACCGCGTGCTCGATGGGCGCGTTCAGCCGCGCGGCGGCGGCGAGGAACAGATCCGGATCGGGCTTGGCGTATTTCACGAGGTCCCGCGTCACCACCGGCACCTGTTCGGGATCGACGCCGAGCGCCACGAGGTTGTGGCCGGCGGTCTCCATCCGCCCGCTGGTGGCGATGGCCCAGGGGATGCGGTTCTCGGTCAGCGTGGCGAGCAGTTCCCTGGCGCCCGGCAGCGGCACCACGCCCTTCGACAGCCGGCCATAGGCCTCCGCGTGCAACCGCCGCAGCCGGTCGATCCGATCCGGATCGATGGCGAGCCCGGTCTCGCGCAGGAGCTGGTTGGTGAACAGGCCCCCGCTCAGCCCGATCTTGCGGTGGATGCGCCAGACCGAGAGCGGAATCCCTTCCGCGTCGAGCGCCTCCTTCCAGGCGAGCACGTGCTGGTAGACGCTGTCGACCAGCGTGCCGTCGAGATCGAACAGGAAGACAGTTTCGATGCGCATTTCTTTGGGCTCCATCGGGCGGCGTCTGTCGAGACAACGGATGCACGCCGCGGTCGATGCAAGAAGGGATCAATCAGGGATCAAGGGGGGATAGAGCGGCGCGAGCATTGACCCGCGGCGCCCGAGCGGGTTGTGGTCGCGCCCGTCCCGTCATGCTGTTTACTCATCTCGCCGACGACCTCTTCCGACCGCTCGCCTCGCCGAGCCGCGCCTTCAACGCGGCCCTGCTGCTGCACCTGCATGCCCGCGTGTTCGGCGATGCCGCCGAGCCGCTGCGCAAGAGCGAGTTGCTGGCCGCCATCGGCGATTTCTCCGCCGGCTGGAGCCAGGCCGAGATTGCCGACGACGAGGCGACGCCGGTCGATCCGATCGAGCGGCGCTCGGCGGTGTTCCGGCGGCTGATCGAGGCGGGCTGGCTGGTGGAGCGGCGCGAGCGCTACGTGCCGGTGGTCGATTTCGACCCCGACGCGCGGCTGCTGATCGAGGAACTGGCCCGGATCGAGCGCGGCGAGACCCGCTCCTACGGCGGCGCGGTGCTCGAAGTCCTGAGCGCGCTGGAGAGCGCCATCGCCAGCCCCGCCGACCGCTCTGAGGCGCTGCGCAACGCGGCGAAAGCCTCGCGCACCTTCCTCGGCCACCTGCGCGGCCTGGCCGGTGCCATGCGCAAGCTCGAAGAGCGCATCCTGCGCGAGCCCGATCTCAGCGCGGCCTTCCGGCTCTATTTCGAGGAGTTCGTCGAGCGTCACCTCGTCTCCGACTACCGGACGCTGCACACCCGCTTCAACCCGTTCCGCTTCCGCTCCGGCATCGTGCGTGAGGCCGGGCGCGCCCTGCGCGATCCGCTGACGCTCAGGGCGCTGGCCGACGGCAACCTGCGCGAGGGGCCGCGCCGCCGACATCACGGCAGCCGAGCGGATGGTGCGCACCGATCTCGTTGAAATCCTCTCGATCTTCGAGGGCCTCGACCCGCATCTCGATGCGGTGGCCGAGGTGGTCGCCCGGCTGGAGCGGCGCATCTCGGCCGCGCTCCGCTACCGCGACCCGCGCGACTCGGCCCGGATCGAGCGGGCGGCGGCGGCGCTCCGCGCGGTCGGCGCGGGCGAGGACGACCTCGCCGGCCTGCCCTTGCCGCAGATCTCGCTGTTGCGCCCGCCGATCGGCCCGCCGCAGCTCACGAATCCGCGCATGCCGCGCCGGATCATCGAGTACGAGCCGCTGCCGGAGATCGACATCGATCCGGCGATCGAGGCGTTCATCGCCGCCAAGGACGAATTCCGCCGCCGCATCACCGTGACGCCGGAGCGCATCGTCGCCTATCTCGACGCCCGGCTCGCTCAGGTGAAGGCCCTGCGCGGCTCGGACATCCAGGTCGATGACGTCGATGCCTTCGTCGTCTTCCAGCGCCTGCGCGAGATCGACGTGCTGTTCGACGGCGTCCTGCGCAGCCGCTACCGCGTCGCCCGGATCGAGGGCCGCGTCTCCAACGGCTGGCTCGACTGTCCGGACTTCATGATCGAGCGCATACCGCCCCCCCGCTGCCCGGCGCGGAGCCGGCAAAGCAGGCTGAACGGACAACCCGATGCTCGAACCCTTCCGCGCGATCCTCGACGGCGAGGAGATGCCCCCGCCCGGCAGCGCCGCGCCGAGCGAGGAGGAGCTGACCCGTGCGCTTCAGGTGATGCTGAAGAGCCAGTGCATCTACGCCGCGACCACCGGCATCGGCCGTTCCTACGAACTCGCCCGGCACTACGCGCCGTTCTTCCGCGACTACTTCGCCTGCCTCGGCTACCGCTTCGAGGTCGCCCACCGCGATCAGATGGTGTTTCTCGCCCTGCCGCCGGACGGCGTGCGCCACGATGCGCAGGGCGAGCGCCTGCGCAAGGACGAGACACTGGTGCTGCTGGCACTCCGGCTCGCCTACGAGGAGGGCCTGCGCGATCACCGGGTCTCCACCGACGGCACGGTGGAATGCACCACTGACGACATCGCCGACGCGATCCGCTCTGCTGCCCGCACCGAGCCCCCGGACGAGGCGCGCCTGATCGAGATCCTGCGCCTGTTCGCCCGCAAGGGCGCCCTGCGGCTGGGCGAGCGCGACCGGGCCGAGCGGGTCACCCCGCTGATGGTGATGCCGGGCATCACCGTGCTCTCGCCGGATGCCTGGATGGATCAGGTCCGCGCCTGGGCCTCCGCCGGGAAGGGAAGGGGCGTCTGAGACCGAATGGCGATGAGCCCGTCTCATCGCCATTCGCCCACGCGAATGCGTGGCGGCGGTCGTCCGCCGAGCGCGTTGATCCCGACCGACGGGCGGGGTCAACGCACATCGATCTGAGGCGAAGCCTCCTCCTGCGCCCAGGGCGCGGTGGAGAAGGCCCGTTCCAGGAAGGCGATCAGCGCCGAGACCCGCGCCGGGCGCGGCAGACCGGGCGGCATCACGAGGTTGAGGGCGATCGGCGGCGGCTGCCAGTCCGGCATCACCCGCTCCAGGCGGCCCGACTTCAGATCCTCCCAGATCGTGAAATCCGGTTGCACCGCGAGGCCGAGCCCGGCGCGCAGGGCCGGCACCAGGGCGTCGGCATTGTTGGCCCGCAGCGGGCCTTCGGGCACGATCGTGACGGTTTCGCCGGCCGCGTTGGTGAAGGGCCAGCGGTCCGGCGTCGGCAGGTAGGCGTAGCCGAGGCAGGCGCGCGCCTTCAGATCCTCCGGATGCTGCGGTGGCCCGTAGCGCGCCAGATAAGCGGGCGTCGCCACGAGCGAGCGGCGCACCCCGCAGAGCCGCCGCACCCGGAGCGAAGAATCGGGCAAAGCGGCGATCCGCAGGCCGAGATCGAACCCGCCGCCGACGAGATCGACCAGCGCGTCGGACAGGTGCAGATCGACCGAGACTTGCGCGTGCGCGGCCAGGAATTCTGGCAGCACCGGCGCAACATGGGCGACCCCGAACGACATGGGGGCTGCGAGCCGCACCCGCCCCCGCGGAACGCCGTTGGCGTCGAGCGCGCGGGCCTCCGCCGCCTCGCCCGCGGCCAGCAGCCCCGCCGCGTCCTCACGCGCCAGACGGCCGGCTTCGGTCAGCGCGAGGCGGCGGGAGGTGCGGTGGAACAGACGCGCGCCGAGGCGTCCCTCCAAGCGCGCGACCGCCTTCGAGACGGTCGCCTTCGACAGCCCGAGTTCGTCGGCCGCCCGGGCGAAGGAGAGGGCGTCGGCCACCACCGCGAACACGGCCCAGGCCTCGAAATCGGGAAGTTTTGCCATGGCTAAAATCCGGAAACGATGCGTTTCAATCGTTTCCATTTTCAGGCGAGCAGGCAAGGGCCAGATCGCGCTCACACCGATCGCAGCCCGGACACGGATCCCGCGGCGATCCTCTCGAACAGGAGACCCGCACCATGAGCGCGCACGGCATCCACCACGTCACGGCGTTTGCGAGCGATACGGCCCGCACCATCGACTTCCACACCCGCGTACTCGGCCTGCGGCTGGTGAAGAAGACCGTCAACTTCGACGATCCCGGCACCTACCACCTTTATTTCGGCGACGAGGCGGGCGCGCCCGGCACGATCCTCACCTTCTTCCCGATCGCCCAGGCGGCCCCCGGCCGCGTCGGCATCGGGCAGGTGTCGGAGACCGCTTTCCGCGTGCCGCGCGCCGCGATTGGCGCCTGGACGCACCGCTTCGTGTCGCTGAACGTCTCGCACGAGGCGCCGGTAACGGTCTTCGGCGAGACGGTGCTGCGCTTCCGCGATCCCGACGGGATGCCGCTGGCGCTCGTCGGCGTCGAGGGGGCGGAGGCCGAGCCGGCCTGGACGTCCGAGGGCATCGCGCCGGAAACCGCGATTCGCGGCTTCCACGGCGTCACCCTGCTCCTGCGCGGGGCGGAGGCGACCGCTGCGATCCTCACGGACGTGCTCGGCTTTACGGAGGCCGCCCGCGAGGGCAGCCAGATCCGGCTGACGAGCGGGGCGGGCCTCGGCGGGTTCGTGACGCTTCGGGCGGTCGGCGATTTCCTGCCCGGCCGGCAGGGGGCGGGCTCGGTCCACCACATCGCCTTCCGTGCCGCCGACGACGCGGCGCAGGCGGCGATGACGGAGCGGCTGAGCGATCGGCACGGCCTGTCCGTGACCGAGCAGCGCGACCGGCAGTACTTCCGCTCGGTCTACTTCCGCGAACCGGGCGGCGTGCTGTTCGAGATCGCGACCGACGCGCCGGGCTTTGCCATCGACGAGTCGGTGGCGGAACTCGGGACCGCGCTGAAGCTGCCGCCCTTCCTCGAGCCGCATCGCGGGCGGATCGAGGCGGTGCTGCCGAAGGTCGCCTGAACCGACCGCCCACCTTCGCGGCCGCCCGGATCCTGTCCGGGCGGTCGCACCCTCCTCAGACGGAACGGAGACAGCCATGACGAACGGCGTCACCTTCGACTTCATCCACCGCTTCGAGCCCGGCACCGACGACCGCGCGCCGCCGCTCCTGCTGCTGCACGGCACGGGCGGTGACGAGAGCGACCTGCTCTCCCTCGGTCGCGCGCTCTCGCTCGGCTCCGCGCTGCTCTCGCCCCGCGGGCCGGTTCTGGAGAACGGCATGCCACGCTTCTTCCGCCGTCTCGCGGAAGGCGTGTTCGACGAGGCGGATGTCCGCCGCCGCGCCGGCGACCTTGCCGCCTTCGTCGCGCAGGCGCGCGCGGCCTACGGGCTCGCCGCGCCGGTGGCGGTTGGTTTCTCGAACGGGGCCAACATCGCCGCGGCGACCCTGCTCCTGCACCCGGAGGTGTTGGCCGGGGCGGTTCTGCTGCGGGCGATGGTGCCGCTCGCCGAAAGCCCGCCGGCCGACCTCGCCGGCCGCCCGGTGCTGCTGCTCTCTCGGGCGCTCTCGACCCAATCGTGCCGGCCGAGAATGCCGAACGGCTCGCCGCGCGCCTCGAGCAGGCGGGCGCGGCGGTGACCCACACGGTCAATCCGGCCGGGCACGGCCTGTCCCAGGCCGATCTGGCCGCCTCCGGGGCGTGGCTCGCCAAGAATTTTGGCGGCTAAGCTTCCCGCGAGAGGGTCTGTCCGGAGCGGGGATCGGGGGCTCGGCGTGACATAACCGATGTGGCGGGGGCATCGCCCCCGTCACGTGGCCTGCTCCGGTGCTTGCCCCAGTGCCTGCCCCGTCTCGCCTAAGGGCAGCATCCAGGTTTCACCCTCGACCGGCCTACCGAAGCCGATATGGGTCGCTGTCTCGTCGCAGGCGAAGCCGTGGCGGGCATAAGTTCGTCTCGCGGGCGAAGCCGATGCTGGCCTCGACCAGGGTGTCGCCGATGCCGCGGCGGCGGGCGATAGGCTCGTCTTCGGCGCAATCGCGGACAAACGTGCGGCGCCGGCGGACAGCCTATGCCCTTCCGACGACCGCCGGATACGCGGATATGCGGATCGATACGCAGCGGCACCAAGCTGATGCCTTCCCGGCCGGACGCCCAACCTTAGGGTGACCGGTCCGTTAACGATGCCGTTCGATAAAGGGGGAACCTGCAGAATTCGCCTAGTTTTAAGCCAAGTGACCCTTTGCGCGCGATCGGCCGCGGCGGTAACCTAAGGAAAGATTTCGTCAAAAAGGCTCTCAGATGCCGATCCGGCAGGATAGGGTCATGATCCCGTGCTAGCGATCCCGCTTCTCGTTATTGCCGGTATACTGATCGGCATGTTTTATCACTGGGGGATGCTTGCCGTCGCGAGTTTCTTTGTCATCATCGCGCGGATCATTTATCACTTTTACAGTGGCCAGTTGGTGCTGGCCGACCTGTTGATGATCGCCGCCTCCCTCTGCGCGTTGCAGGGTGGCTATGTTGTGGGAGGCTACATCGCTTGCAGGAAAGACGTCTAAGCCGGTCTCAGACCCAGATGATACTGCCTGCAACCCATGATGCCGTGCCCCATAGAACAATCGAGGCGACAATAAACAGAACACCGTAAGTCAGGCGTGGACGGCGGGCGGACATTTCAGCGATCGGAGTTCTGGACGGTCGGAGAGCGCAATTCACCGTATGGCACGGATCGTATTGGGGTTGCGTCAAAATCAGTGTTTCTCGCATGTGTCAGAGTACGCAGGGGGCTTTGAAAGGCAGTAATCGAACAGGTTTTATGAACCTGCCGTTGCAAGAGATCTGCGATAGTTGTTTCGTGCGTCGGGGCCCGACGCTCAGCCGAGTGGCTCTGGTCTCGGATCGACGCGGCCCCGTCAAATCACGGGTCGGTGATTGCTGTATCGAAGCCGTCGGCCGCTCGGAGCGGTCGTGCATCGACGGTTGGGCATCCTCAGATTGTGCCGATCGGGCGGCGTCCGCGGCCCGCCGCGATCCCGCCCTTGCGTGTGCGAGGCGTAGCGTCCATTGCGCTGTCTCTCGTTCAACCTCGGGATAAGCGGCCGGGCTGGTGTACCGCCTCACCGATATTGCGATCTCGAATTGGTACCTCATCCGGCGCGAGCAGATCCGGATTCGGGGCGCGGCGGCGCTTGTCGGTCCCACGGGGGCGGGCAAGTCGACGATCTTCGACGCGGTCGGCACGGTGCTGGCCGGCAACAATGCGAGCCGGCTCGCGCTCAACGCCTCCGCCTCGGGCCGCAGCGCACGCACAGTGCGCGACTACTGCCTCGGCTGGATCAGCGACCCGGCCGAGGGCGGGCGCCCGACGCGCGAGGCCTGCGAAACCCTTATTGCGCTCGTGTTCGAGAACCCTTCGAGCGGCCGCATCGTCACGGTCGGGCTGGCGCTCGCCGCCCGCTCCGAGGAGCCGAAGGAAGAGACGCTTTCGCGCTTCATCGCCGTCGGCCACCGTTTCGAGATCGCCGATTACGTGCGCGAGACGAGCGAGGGCAGCTTCGTCGCGCCCTGGGCCGAGATCGCCGCCGACCTCCGCCGCCGGGCCGATACGTTCGAGGAGTTCCGCACCTCCGGCGAGCGCTTCACCGCCGCCGTGCTGGCGACCCTGCGCGAGGGGGCGGCCGTGCCCGATCCGCGCCAGTTCCTGCGCACCTTCTCCAATGCGGTGGCGTTCAAGCCGATCTTCGACACCAGCGCCTTCGTGCGCAGCTTCGTGCTGGAGGCCGAGCCGCTCGATGTCGCCCGCATCCGCCAGTCGATCGAGACGTGGCGGCGCCTGCTGGAGACCATCGAGGAACTGGAGAAGCGCCTCGCCCACCTCTCACGCATCTGCGCGCGCTACGAGGGCTGGGCCCGGGCAAGCCTTACCGCCGCCCTCGACGAGATGCGCGCCGCCGGTGCGGATCTGCGCCGCCGCATTCTCGACCATGCGGAGGCCCGCCGCCTGCTCGCCGAGACGTCGGAGCGCCTGCGCATCGCCCGCGAAAGCGTGGCGACGAGCCAGGGCTTCGTGCGCGAGATCGACACCGAGATCGCCGCCCGAAAGGCGTTGATCGTCGGCAGCGTGGCGGAGGCGCGGCTTGCGGCCTCCCATGCCGGTCTCGCCGTGGTCGCCCGCGACCGGCGCGACCTGACCAACCGCCTCGCCGGGATCGTCGGCCTCGTGCAGGATGCCGGCCGCCTCAGCGCCATTGCCGGTCCCTTGCGCCGGATCGATCTTCAGGCGGCGCGCATCGTCGAGGCCTGCGCCCGCTCAGGCCTCCGCCGCGAGGCGCCGCCGGAGGACATTCTCCGGGTCGATGGGCCGCTGAAAGGTCTGCTCGAAGGGCTGGCGCAGATGCCGGACGTGTCCGGCATCCTGGAAGAGGAAGCGGAAGACCTCGCCCTCAAGGCCCGCGAGCGCGAGAACGAGGTTCGCGGCCTCGATGGGCAGGTGAATGCCGGCCGTTCCTCCGCTGCACGCCTGTCCTCCGACACGGAGGCGTTCCGCGAGGAGTTGGGCCGGCTCGGCATTGAGGCGGCGCCGATCTGCGAACTCGCCGAGATCGTCGATCCGAAATGGGGCCCGGCGCTCGAAGGCCTGCTCGGCCGCGCCCGCGAGGCGCTAGTGGTCGAGCCCGACCGGCTGGACCGCGCCTTCGCCCTGCTCGAGTCCCGAAAGAATCAGTTCTTCCGCTGTCTCCTGGTGAAGACCACCGATACGGCGCGGCGCGCCGCGCGGCGCTTCGATGACGGGCCGATGGGCCTGATCGAGACCGACAGCGACCACGCCGAGGCCTTCCTCGCCGCGCGGCTCGGCGGCTACGATCTCGCGCCCGATGATGCCGCGCTCCGGAACATGAGCCGCGCCGTGGCGCCGAGCGGGCGCTCGACTTCGGGCATGGCCTATTCGGTCGTGCGCCCCGTGCCGCTGATGATGACCCGCGGCCAGCGCGGGCCCACCGCCGAGACCCGCCGCCGTCTCGAGGAGGCGCGCGAGGAGGCGCGGACCCTGCGGGCCGAGGCCACGGTGATGCGCGAGGCCGCCCGCATCGCCGCGCTGCTGCGGAGCCGGCTGGCGGAAGCACCGATCGATCTCGAAGCCCTGCGCGCCGAGGCCGACGCCATCGAGGGCCGCCGCCGCAGCCTTTCCACCGAGCAGGAGACCGTCGCCCGCGCCGATGCCGGCGTGATCGAGGCGGAGCTGAAGGAGCTTCAGAAGGAGCGCTCCGCCTATCTCACCGAACTCGTTCAGGTGCTGGAGCCCAAGCGCGACGCCGCGCTCGCCGAGGAGGCGGGGCTGAAGGCCCGTGTCGCGCAGGGGAGGGAGGCGGCACGCACCGCGTTCCTAGCCTACCGCACGGCGCTCAAGCGCTGGACCTCCGGCGACACCGTCCGCATCCGTCTCACCGGCACCGTTCCCGCCGACGTGCCGGACACGGTGGCCGGGATCGCCGCGGCACGGGCGGACCGCGCCGCGCTCGATACCAAGGCGCTGGCGTCGCTGGCCTCGCAGGCCCGCGCTTCCGCCCGCGAGGCCGCCGACAGCGTGCGCAACCAGGGTCGAGCCGCCGAGCGGGATCTTGCCGAGTATTGCGCCGCGTGGCGCGTCGAGAACCCGCTCGGTTCGGGCGAGCAGCCGGCCTCGTTCGGCTATGCCTGGGCGACCCGCGAGCGCGACGAGGTGGCGGGGCACGAACTGCGCCGCTACCGCGACCAGTCGCTCCGGGCGGAGGCCGAGATGCGCCGCCTCATGACCGAGGATCTGCTGACCCGGCTCGCCGACAAGTTCGAGCGGATGCGTGCCCGGCTCGACGCCCTCAACGAGCGGCTGGCGTCGCAGACCTTCACCGGCCAAACCTACGCCTTCGAGGCGGAGGTGGACCGCCGCTACGCCGCCGTCCACGCGCTCGCCACGGAAGTCGCGCGCTCGCCCGATGCGGCGCAGGCGGTGCTGCCGAGCCCCGACAATGGCGCTGAGGGCGGACCGAATAACAGCCCGCTCGCCGCCGCACTTGCCGAGATTACGGCGCTGATCGAGGGCGAGGAGAACGCGGCGCGGCTGGCCGATTACCGCAACTACTTCGTCTACGAGATCGGCATGCGCGACCGGGCGGGCAACCGCACCACCCTGTCGAGCCGGGCGCTACGCGGTTCGGGCGGCGAGGCGCAGGCGCCGTTCTACGTCGCGATCGCAGCCTCCATGGCCTCGGCCTATTATCCCGGCGACCGCCCCGGCGACGAGACACCGGGCCTCGGCCTCTGCCTTCTCGATGAAGCCTTCTCGAAACTCGACGTGCGCAACAGCCAGTCGCTGGTCGATCTCTTCCGCGCCTGGGGCCTGCAACTCCTCATCGCCGCGCCCGAGGACAAGCGCACGACGCTGACCGAAGTGATGGATACGGTCGTCACCGTCTACAAAAGCCCGGATCTCGGCTCGGTGCGAATCGAGGCCGAGCATCCGCTGGAAACCGCCAAGCGGGCGTTGGCTGAAATCAACCCGGATCGGCGCGGAATCGACGCGTTCCGCCTGCCCAGCGCCGCCGAATAACAACCGAGCGGCCGATCACCGTCCGGAACGCAGATCGGACGTCCGTTCATCGAACTTTATCCTCTCCGGGCATTGACGGGCCCGGCCACCCCGCGTAGAAGCGCGCCACTCCGGTGGATCGAGAGTCGCTTTCGGGTCGAGGCCAGGGGCTTCGGCGACCGTCGTCAGACCGATACCGGCATCAAAACCTGACGTATTCGTCAGATCAGCGGGTAAGAACGCGTCGTTCACGGCGTGATCCTCTGCCTCACCATCGTCAAAGGCCTTGATCGGCCTCTGGCGCTATTCGTTTTGCCGCGGGTTCGCCCGGGGCCCGGCCGCTCCGCAAGGGGCTTCGACAGGTTTCAGACGGTGGCCGCCCTGCGCGGCCGGATGAAGAGGGCACAGGATGCCGACGATCAACCAACTGATCGCCCAGCCGCGCAAGGCGCAGAAGGCGCGCAACAAGGTGCCGGCGCTCAACGCCTGCCCGCAGAAGCGCGGCGTCTGCACGCGCGTCTACACCACGACCCCGAAGAAGCCGAACTCGGCGCTTCGTAAGGTCGCCAAGGTGCGCCTGACCAACGGCTTCGAGGTGATCGGTTACATCCCCGGTGAGGGGCATAACCTTCAGGAGCACTCCGTGGTCATGATCCGCGGCGGCCGCGTGAAGGACCTTCCGGGTGTGCGCTACCACATCCTGCGCGGCGTGCTCGACACGCAGGGCGTCAAGAACCGCAAGCAGCGCCGTTCGAAGTACGGTGCAAAGCGTCCGAAGTAAGAATCTCCGGACGGCCATTTCCACGGCCTCGCAAGGATGTCGCCGGCGTTTACGCTCAAGGCGGCCTGCGCGAGGTGCTTAAGTCGATTAATCTGAGAGCAAACAGATGTCCCGTCGTCACTCTGCCGAGAAGCGCGAGATCATCCCGGACGCCAAGTACGGCGACGTCGTCCTGACCAAGTTCATGAATTCCATCATGTACGAGGGCAAGAAGTCGACCGCCGAGCGGATCGTCTACGGCGCGTTCGACATCGTCGAGAACCGCGCCCGCGCCAACCCGATCGAGGTGTTCCGCGCCGCGCTCGACAACGTCGCCCCGGCCATCGAGGTCCGCTCCCGCCGCGTCGGTGGCGCGACCTACCAGGTTCCCGTCGAAGTCCGCACCGAGCGCCGTCAGGCTCTCGCGATCCGCTGGCTGATCCAGGCCGCCCGCGGCCGCAACGACCGGACCATGATCGAGCGTCTCTCCGCCGAGCTGCTCGACGCCGCCAACAACCGCGGCAACGCGGTCAAGAAGCGTGAAGACACCCACCGGATGGCCGAGGCCAACCGCGCCTTCTCGCACTACCGCTGGTAATTCGCCTGTCGAGCGCGGCCACCGGGCCGCGCTCCAAGCCCGCATTCTCCCGGAGAGACCCCGATGCCCCGCACGCATGCGATCGAGGACTACCGTAACTTCGGCATCATGGCTCACATCGATGCCGGCAAGACCACGACGACCGAGCGGATCCTCTACTACACCGGCAAGTCCCATAAGATCGGCGAAGTCCATGAGGGCGCGGCGACGATGGACTGGATGGAGCAGGAGCAGGAGCGTGGCATCACGATCACCTCGGCTGCGACCACCTGCTTCTGGCGCGACAAGCGCCTGAACATCATCGACACCCCCGGTCACGTCGACTTCACCATCGAGGTGGAGCGCTCGCTCCGCGTGCTCGACGGCGCCGTCTGCGTGCTCGACGGCAACCAGGGCGTCGAGCCCCAGACCGAGACCGTGTGGCGTCAGGCCGACAAGTACGACGTGCCGCGCGTCGTGTTCGTCAACAAGATGGACAAGATCGGCGCCGACTTCTTCAAGTGCGTCGCCGACATCATCGGCCGCGTCGCCGGTAAGCCCGTCTGCCTGCAGCTGCCGATCGGTGCCGAGTCCAGCTTCAAGGGCGTGATCGACCTCATCAAGATGAAGGCGATCGTTTGGTCGGGTGAGGCGCTCGGCGCCAACTTCTCCGAGGAGGAGATCCCGGCCGATCTCGCCGATCAGGCGATCGAGTACCGCACCAAGATGATCGAGGCCTGCGTCGAGCTCGACGACGACGCGATGACCGCCTACCTCGACGGCGTGGAGCCGGACGAGGAGACCCTGCGCAAGCTCGTGCGCAAGGCGGTGCAGCTTCGTGCCTTCCATCCGGTGCTCTGCGGCTCGGCCTTCAAGAACAAGGGCGTGCAGCCGCTCCTCGACGCCGTCGTCGATTACCTGCCGTCTCCCGCCGACCGCGGCGAGATCAAGGGCCTCGACTTCAAGACCGAGGAAGAGGTGGTTCGCCACCCGACCGACAGCGATCCCTTCTCCATGCTCGCCTTCAAGATCATGGACGATCCCCACGTCGGAACGATCACCTTCTGCCGCGTCTATTCCGGCAAGGTCGAGTCGGGCGCCAACGTCATCAACTCGTCGCGCGACAAGAAAGAGCGCGTCGGCCGCATGTTGCTGATGCACGCCAACAACCGTGAGGACGTGAAGGAAGCCTTCGCCGGCGACATCGTCGCCCTGGCCGGTCTCAAGGACACCCGCACCGGCGATACGCTGTGCGATCCGAAGGACGCGGTGATCCTCGAGAAGATGGAGTTCCCCGAACCCGTCATCGAGATCGCCGTCGAGCCCAAGTCGAAGGCCGATCAGGAGAAGCTCGGCATCGCGCTCTCGAAGCTCGCCGCCGAGGATCCGTCCTTCCGGGTCTCGACCGACCAGGAATCCGGCCAGACCATCCTTCGCGGGATGGGCGAGCTCCACCTCGACATCAAGGTCGATATCCTGCGCCGTACCTATAAGGTCGACGCGAATATCGGTCAGCCGCAGGTGGCGTACCGCGAGAAGCTGACCCGCCGTCAGGAGATCGACTACACCCACAAGAAGCAGACCGGTGGTACCGGTCAGTTCGCCCGGGTGAAGTTCGTGGTCGAGCCGAACGAGCCGGGCGCCGGCTTCGCCTTCGAGTCGAAGATCGTCGGCGGTGCGGTGCCGAAGGAGTACATCCCCGGCGTCGAGAAGGGCCTCAACTCGGTCCTCGGCGCGGGCGTGCTCGCCGGCTTCCCCGTGGTCGACGTCAAGGTCGAGCTGATCGACGGCGCCTACCACGACGTCGACTCCTCGGCGCTGGCCTTCGAAATCGCCTCCCGCGCCGCCTTCCGCGAGGCGCTGCAGAAGGGCGGATCGGTTCTGCTCGAGCCGGTGATGAAGGTCGAAGTGGTTTCGCCGGAAGAGTATACCGGCTCGGTCATCGGCGACCTCAACTCCCGCCGCGGCCAGATCCAAGGCCAGGACATGCGCGGCAACGCCAACGTCATCAACGCGATGGTGCCGCTGGCCAACATGTTCGGCTACGTGAACCAGTTGCGCTCCTTCTCCCAGGGACGCGCCAACTTCACGATGCAGTTCGACCATTACGAGGAAGTGCCGCGCGGCGAGGCCGACAAGGTCATTGCCAAGTACGCCTGACGCGAACGCGTCAAACTTCCTCGATCAACGACACTGACGATTAGGAGGCCCTGATGGGTAAGGAAAAGTTCTCCCGTACCAAGCCGCACTGCAACATCGGCACGATCGGGCACGTGGATCACGGCAAGACGTCGCTGACGGCGGCGATCACGAAGGTTCTGGCGGAGTCGGGCGGGGCGACCTTCACGGCCTACGACCAGATCGACAAGGCGCCGGAAGAGAAGGCGCGCGGCATCACGATCTCGACCGCCCACGTCGAGTACGAGACGACCAACCGCCACTACGCGCACGTCGACTGCCCCGGCCACGCCGACTACGTGAAGAACATGATCACCGGTGCCGCCCAGATGGACGGCGCGATCCTGGTCGTGTCCGCCGCCGACGGCCCGATGCCGCAGACCCGCGAGCACATCCTGCTCGCCCGCCAGGTCGGCGTGCCGGCGCTGGTGGTGTTCCTCAACAAGGTCGACATGGTCGATGACGAGGAGCTCCTGGAGCTGGTCGAGCTGGAGGTGCGCGAGCTTTCTCTCCAAGTACGACTTCCCCCGGCGACGACATCCCGATCACCAAGGGCTCGGCCCTGATGGCGCTCGAGGACAAGGAGCCCAAGATCGGCAAGGAAGCCGTTCTGGCGCTGATGGCGACGGTCGACGAGTACATCCCGCAGCCGGAGCGTCCGATCGACATGCCGTTCCTGATGCCGATCGAGGACGTGTTCTCGATCTCGGGCCGCGGCACGGTGGTGACCGGTCGCGTCGAGCGCGGCATCGTCAAGGTCGGTGAGTCGGTCGAGATCGTCGGCATCCGTCCGACGACGACGACGACGGTGACCGGCGTCGAGATGTTCCGCAAGCTGCTCGACCAGGGTCAGGCGGGCGACAACGTCGGCGTGCTGCTGCGCGGCACGAAGCGCGAGGACGTGGAGCGCGGCCAGGTCGTGTGCAAGCCGGGTTCGGTCAAGCCGCACTCGAAGTTCAAGGCCGAGGCCTACATCCTGACGAAGGAAGAGGGCGGCCGCCACACGCCGTTCTTCACCAACTACCGCCCGCAGTTCTACTTCCGCACGACGGACGTGACCGGCGTGTGCACGCTGCCCGAGGGCACCGAGATGGTGATGCCGGGCGACAACGTGACCATGGACGTGGTGCTGATCGTGCCGGTGGCCATGGAAGAGAAGCTGCGCTTCGCCATCCGCGAGGGTGGTCGCACCGTCGGTGCCGGCGTCGTCGCCGCCATCAACGACTAACCGCAAGCATCATCGACAGGGGACGTAAGAGGGGCGGGCCCTCGCGCCCGCTCCTCAACGTTTCCGCCGAGGTCAGGTCATGAACGGTCAGAACATCCGCATTCGCCTTAAGGCGTTCGATCACCGCATCCTCGATGCGTCCACCAAGGAAATCGTCTCGACCGCGCGCCGGACCGGCGCGCAGATCCGGGGCCCGATCCCGCTGCCGACCCATATCGAGAAGTTCACGGTGAACCGTTCGCCGCACATCGATAAGAAGTCGCGCGAGCAGTTCGAGATGCGCACGCACAAGCGGGTGCTCGATATCGTCGACCCGACGCCGCAGACCGTGGACGCGCTGATGAAGCTCGACCTCGCCGCTGGCGTGGACGTGGAGATCAAGCTCTAAGTCCGCGTCGGATTTAGAGCTTACCGTTTCATCGCGCGAGGGAGAGACCTATGCGCTCAGGCGTCATCGCACGGAAGGTCGGCATGACCCGCGTCTTTACAGACGCTGGCGAGCATGTGCCCGTCACTGTGCTCCAGATTGATCAGTGCCAAGTTGTGGCACACCGCACGACCGAGAAGGATGGCTACGTCGCTCTCCAGGTCGGCGTCGGCAAGGCCAAGGTAAAGAACGTGTCGCAGGCCGAGCGCGGCCGCTTCGCGGTCGCCAAGGTCGAGCCCAAGAAGAAGCTCGCCGAGTTCCGCGTGTCCGAGGACGCGCTGATCCCGGTCGGTGCCGAAATCACGGCCGACCACTTCATCCCGGGCCAGTTCGTCGATGTGACGGGCACCAGCACGGGTAAGGGGTTTGCCGGCGGTATGAAGCGCTGGAACTTCGGCGGTCTGCGCGCCACCCACGGCGTGTCGATCTCCCACCGTTCGATCGGTTCGACCGGTGGCCGTCAGGATCCGGGCAAGACCTTCAAGAACAAGAAGATGCCGGGTCACCTGGGCGTCGAGCGTGTGACCACGCAGAACCTCAAGGTCGTCCGCACCGATCCGGAGCGCGGCCTCATCCTCGTCGAAGGCGCTGTCCCCGGCGTCGCCGGCGGCTGGATCCAGGTTCGCGACTCGGTCAAGCGCAAGCTGCCGGCCGATGTGCCGCTGCCGGGCAAGTTCCGTGAGAACGGCTCTGCCGGCGCGTCCCAGGTCGAGGCGGCCCCCGAGGCTCCGGCGTCCGAGGAGAACGCGTGATGAAACTCGATATCACCACGCTCGACGGCGGCTCCGCCGGCTCGGTCGAGCTCAACGAGGCGATCTACGGCCTCGAGCCGCGCGCCGACATCCTGCAGCGGATGGTGCGCTACCAGCTTGCCAAGCGGCGCGCCGGCACGCACGCCGTCAAGAACCGCTCGGACGTCGATCGCACGTCGAAGAAGCTGTACAAGCAGAAGGGCACTGGCAACGCCCGTCACGGCGCTGCCTCCGCTCCGCAGTTCCGCGGCGGTGGCCGGGCCTTCGGTCCGGTGGTGCGCGACCACAGCCACGACCTTCCCAAGAAGGTCCGCGCGCTGGCGCTCAAGCACGCCCTCTCGGCCAAGGCCAAGGCGTCGACCCTGATCGTCGTCGACGACATCAAGGTCGACAACCACAAGACCAAGGCCATGATCGAGCGCTTCGAGAAGCTCGGTCTGTCGAGCGCGCTGATCATCGGCGGCTCTGAAGTGGACGAGAACTTCGGCCGCGCCGCCCGCGCCATTCCGAAGATCGATGTGCTGCCCGTCCAGGGCATCAACGTCTACGACATCCTGCGCCGCGACACGCTCGTGCTGACGCGCGCCGCCGTCGATGCGCTGGAGGAGCGTTTCAAATGAGTGCCGATCCGCGCCACTACGACATCATCGTCTCCCCCGTGATCACGGAGAAGGCGACCAACCTCACCGAGCAGAACAAGGTCGTCTTCCGGGTTGCCCCGAAGGCCACCAAGCCGCAGATCAAGGAAGCGGTCGAGCGTCTGTTCGACGTCAAGGTCACGGGCGTGAACACGCTCACGACCAAGGGCAAGAAGAAGTTCTTCCGCGGGCAGCGCGGGCAGCGTTCGGACGTGAAGAAGGCGATCGTGACCCTCGCCGAGGGTGATACGATCGACGTCACGACCGGCCTCTGAGACTTGAAGCGTTAGGATCAAGCCGATGGCCTTGAAGACATTCAAACCGGTCACGCCGAGCCTGCGCCAGCTCGTGCTCGTCGATCGCCGTGAGCTCTACAAGGGCAAGCCGGTGAAGGCGCTGACCGAGGGCAAGAGCTCCTCGGGCGGCCGCAACAACCTGGGCCGCATCACCGTCCGCTTCCGCGGCGGTGGCCACAAGCGGGTCCTGCGCAACGTCGACTTCAAGCGTCGCGAGAACCTCAACGTTCCCGCGACGGTGGAGCGGATCGAGTACGATCCGAACCGGACGGCGTTCATCGCGCTCATCACCTTCCCCGATGGGAAGCAGAGCTACATCCTCGCCCCCCAGCGCCTGTCGCCGGGTGACAAGGTGATCGCCGGTGAGAGCGTCGACGTGAAGCCGGGCAATGCGGCGCCGATCGGCTCCATGCCGGTGGGCACCATCGTCCACAACGTCGAGCTGAAGATCGGCAAGGGCGGCGCGATCGCCCGCTCCGCCGGCAACTACGCTCAGATCGTCGGACGCGACCAGGGCTACGTGACGCTGCGCCTGAACTCGGGCGAGCAGCGCCTCGTGCACGGTCAGTGCTTCGCGACCGTGGGTGCGGTCTCGAACCCGGACCACATGAACATCTCGCTGGGCAAGGCCGGCCGTAACCGCTGGCTCGGCAAGCGTCCGCACGTTCGCGGCGTCGCCATGAACCCGGTGGATCACCCGCACGGCGGCGGCGAGGGTCGTACCTCGGGCGGCCGGAACCCGGTCACGCCCTGGGGCGTGCCCACCAAGGGGAAGAAGACCCGGTCCAACAAGCGGACCGACACCTTCATCCTGTCCAGCCGCCATAACCGCAAGAAGTAACAGCCATGGCACGTTCCCTCTGGAAAGGGCCGTTCGTCGACGGCTACCTCCTCAAGAAGGCCGACGCCGCCCGCGGCGGCAGCCGCAACGAGGTCGTCAAGATCTGGAGCCGTCGCTCCACGATCCTTCCGCAGTTCGTGGGCATCACCTTCGGTGTGCACAACGGACACAAGCATATCCCGGTCTACGTCACCGAGGAGATGGTCGGTCACAAGTTCGGCGAGTTCTCGCCGACCCGCACCTTCCCCGGTCACGCGGCCGACAAGAAGGCAAAGAGGCGCTGAGATGGGCAAGCCTGCCACCCCCCGCGCGCTCCCCGAGAACGAGGCGAAGGCCGTCGCGCGGATGCTCCGCGTGTCGCCCCAGAAGCTCAACCTCGTGGCGGCGTTGATCCGCGGCAAGAAGGTCGATACGGCCCTTGCCGATCTCGAATTCTCCCGCAAGCGCATCGCCCGCGATGTGAAGAAGTGCTTGGAGAGCGCGATCGCCAACGCCGAGAACAACCACGATCTCGACGTGGACGATCTCGTCGTCTCCCAGGCCTTCGTCGGCAAGGCGCTGGTGCTCAAGCGCTTCCACGCCCGTGCCCGCGGTCGCGGCGCGCGCATCCTGAAGCCCTTTGCGAACCTCACGATCGTGGTTCGCGAAGTGCGCGCTGAAGCGGCCTGAGGAGTTTACCGATGGGTCAGAAGATCAATCCGATCGGCCTGCGTCTCGGCATCAACCGGACCTGGGATTCCCGCTGGTTCGCCGAGAAGGGCGAGTATGCCAAGCTGATGCATGAGGACGTGGCCATCCGCGCCGCCCTCATGAAGCAGCTCAAGCAGGCCGCCGTCTCGAAGATCGTCATCGAGCGCCCGCACCGGAAGTGCCGCGTCACCATCCACTCGGGCCGTCCGGGCGTGGTGATCGGCAAGAAGGGCGCGGACATCGAGAAGCTGCGTAAGCTCGTCGGCACGATGACCAAGGCCGACGTGACCATCAACATCGTCGAGGTGCGTAAGCCTGAGATCGATGCCACCCTGGTGGCCGAGTCGATCGCGCAGCAGCTCGAGCGCCGTGTCGCCTTCCGTCGCGCCATGAAGCGCGCCGTGCAGTCGGCCATGCGTCTCGGCGCCGAGGGCATCCGCATCAACTGCGCCGGCCGTCTCGGTGGCGCGGAGATCGCCCGCACCGAGTGGTACCGCGAGGGCCGCGTGCCCCTGCATACGCTTCGCGCGGACGTCGATTACGGCACCGCCACTGCCTTCACAACCTACGGGACGTGCGGCATCAAGGTGTGGGTGTTCAAGGGCGAGATCCTCGAGCACGACCCGATGGCGCAGGACAAGAAGGCCCAGGAAGAGGGTGGCCGTTCCGGCGGGCGCCGCGAGCGTGACGGTGACGACCGGGGTGGCCGCGGCCGCCGCGAGCCGTCGCACGCCTGACGCTCGATCAAGCAGAAATCTTGAGAGGCTGCCATGCTGCAACCCAAGAAGACCAAATTTCGTAAGCAGTTCAAGGGTCGCATCAGTGGCGCGGCCAAGGGCGGCTTCGAGCTGAACTTCGGCCAGTTCGGCCTCAAGTGCCTGGAGCCCGAGCGCATCACCGCGCGGCAGATCGAGGCGGCCCGCCGCGCGATCACCCGCGAGATGAAGCGTCAGGGCCGGGTGTGGATCCGGGTGTTCCCGGATCTGCCCGTCACCGCCAAGCCCACCGAGGTCCGCATGGGCTCCGGTAAGGGTGCGCCGGAATATTGGGCGGCCCGGGTCCATCCCGGCCGCATCATGTTCGAGGTGGATGGCGTTGCCGAGGACATCGCCCGCGAGGCCCTGCGCCTCGGAGCCGCGAAGCTGCCGGTGCGCACCCGCGTCATCCAGCGCATCGCTGATTGATAGGAAGAGATCATGAAGTCCGACCAGAGACTGTCTGATCTGCGCGCTCTGTCGGCGGATCAGCTTTCCGACGAGCTCATCAGCCTGAAGAAGGAGCAGTTCAACCTGCGCTTCCAGGGCGCGACGGGCCAACTTGAGAACGTCGCCCGGGTCCGTGAGGTCCGCCGCGACATCGCCCGTGTCCGCACGCTGCAGCGTCAGAAGACGCTGGACGCGGCCAAGGCCTGAGGAGATTCCACATGCCCAAGCGCGTCCTTCAAGGCGTCGTCGTCAGCGACAAGACCGATAAGACCATCGTCGTGAAGGTGGAGCGTCGCTTCACCCACCCGGTGATGAAGAAGACGGTTCGCCGTTCGAAGAACTACCATGCGCACGACGAGGCCAATGCGGCCAAGATCGGCCAGACGGTGTTCATCGAGGAGTCCCGTCCCTACTCCAAGACCAAGACCTGGAAGCTGGTCGAGGACCAGGCTGCGGCGGCCGAAGCGGCCGGCACGGCGGCTTAAAAGCCTGACCCATAACAGTGACGGTGCGGGCGTGGAGCGAAAGCTCCGCGCCCGTTTTCGTTCGTCCGCGGGAAACCGGCGCTGCATGCCCGCGGCGTGCATCCTCGGCCACGACGGTCACGTCGTCATCCTCGGGCGGCTCCGTCGTTCCTGGTGAGGCTGAAGTGCGGATCACCGGCCCTGCCGCAACGGTAGGCCTTACGCGTGTGGCATGGGCGTGAGTCGCCGCCGTACTCTCATGGCCGAAGCGTTCTGCCGGCAGCGTTTCGCTGAACGGTGCCGATCGGCTTCGGCCGAAGCTCGGCCGCGGGAACTTGCAGGCGCTGCTCGCGCCAATGGCCGATGTCTCGAGCACCCACGGAAGTTTTGCCCTTTTAGAAGGTCGCGCGCATGCCCTGAAACTTGGGTCGGCAAGCACGCGAAGGGCGAGGGGACACGTCCAGTTGTATCGACAGACCAGTCGACGCCTCAAAATGTTCTTCCGAGACGCGATGTGATGCAGAGGATTGATCAGTT
Source organism: Methylorubrum extorquens (assembly GCA_900234795.1). Lineage (NCBI taxonomy): Bacteria > Pseudomonadati > Pseudomonadota > Alphaproteobacteria > Hyphomicrobiales > Methylobacteriaceae > Methylorubrum > Methylorubrum extorquens. Next base: position 3,486,601 of record LT962688.1, on the reverse strand, counting down.
CGTTTGTTTCATGGATCGCTGTTTGGAGCGATCGGTTTTGTCACCTGCTCGGGTGCTGTTTTTCGGCGCTCGATCGACACGCTCTTTGAAGGGCCCTGCGAAGGTGCGGCGGCCCCTGAAGGAGCGCAGGGATGTCCCGCAACTTCGACCAAGCCTGGGAAGCGCTCGTCGCGCATTTCGGAGCCGAGCAGGTCAACGGCATCACGAGTTCCCGCCGGCAGTTCGGCGCCCATCTGCTGCCTGACCTTCAGGCGACCGTTGTGGCTGAGATCGGCTCGGTCGCCTCTGTGCTGCTGGGTGTGCACCAAATCTACGACCAACTGCCGCTGACGATTTCCAGTCTGCTTGTCCGTCAGGGTCAGTACACGATCTCCGTCACGCCGCTGCAGTATCAGGACATGGATGTCGGCGAGGCGGAGCCTTTCGCCGCTCTCAACAACGGCTTGTGGCTGTTCCACGTTGAGCAGCGCCCCGTCGCAGTCCTGCTCTCGCATTATTCCAAATACGGTGAAGGAACCTTCGCCCAGGTCGAAATCGCGACGCTGCCGGATCCGGCTTCGCTGGCCTTCGCGCGCGGCTTCCTCGCCGCCGTTCAGTCGGCCGGTGCGAACTCGACGCTCTATCGCGGCAAAGTTCTCTCCTTCGAATCCGGATCGGACTATTCCGGCATGAAGGCGGCCATGCAGGTGCACAAGCTTCCCTTCATCCCGCGCGAGGCCGTGATCCTCGAAACCGCGACGATGGCTCGGCTCGACCGGCACGTCTTCGAGTTCGACCGGCATCGCGACGCGCTGAAGCGGCTCGGGCAATCGACGCGGAAGGGACTTCTGCTGTACGGGCCGCCCGGCACCGGCAAGACGCATGTGATCCGGTACATCGCCTCGAACCTACCCGAGCGCACGACGGTGCTCATCACGGCAGAGGAGGTTGTCTACCTAGATCGCTACATGCTGCTCGCACGCACTCTCCAACCCAGCATCGTCGTGCTGGAGGATGTCGATCTGGTCGGCCGCTCCCGCGAGGGTATGAACAGTCCGAAGACGGAGGTGCTCCTCAACCGCCTGCTGAACGAGATGGACGGCCTGCACGACGACGCCGACGTGCTGTTCATCCTCACCACCAACCGGCCAGAGGAGATCGAGGAGGCGCTCGCCTCGCGCCCCGGCCGCGTGGACGAGGCGATCGAGATCGCAAACCCGGACGCGGCCTGCCGTACCCGGCTTGTCAGCCTCTACGGAGACGCCATCGATTTCGAGGAGGGGGCGATCGATGCCGTTGTCACCCGATCGGAAGGAGCGAGCGCCGCTTTCATCAAGGAGATGGTCCGTCGTCTCGCCCAAGCCACGATCGCCGCGGGGACGGGCAACCGAATTACGGTCGCGAAGGTCGAGTCCGTCCTCGGCGAGGCCGTCGGCAGCCGCAACCGCATCGGTCGCCGCATCGTCGGCCTGGCGTCCGGCGGGCCCGAGCGTGCCGGCAAGCAGGCGCCGCCCTTCGACGGCTGCTGTGACGACCTCTAGATCTGCCGATCGGCCGCTGAAGTCAGTCATGGACCAGGGAACGGGTATGGTAGGGCCGGCATCGGCATCGCTCGTCCTGCGATGGCTGGACGGGGCGTGTGAGGCGCTTGCTCACTCAGGCTGGCGGCATGGGCTGCGGAAACCACGCTCCGCCCGCTGCAGGCGCCCGTAGGCGCCCCGACACGGCACTGAGGGGGGGCGCAGGACCGCCGCTCAGCCCTTTCGCTTCGGATCGCGGTTTCCGGCGGCACGGATCAGGCCGGCAAGACCGGCCTCGATCACCATGTCGGCGGCCTCCGAGGGCGTGAACCAACGGGCATCGCGCTGGCCGCGTTCGGGAAACTTCTTGAGCTGCTTGCGCACCTCGAGAGGAAACACCTTCACTTGGCAAAGAACCGCGTCGCGGTTCTTCAGGCGCTTCTCGTAGAGATAGAAGCCGATCGGTTGCTTGCCGACGCGGCCGACGACACCGGCTTCCTCATAGGCCTCCTGGGCCGCCGCCTCGAAGGGCTTGCGCCCCTTCATCGGCCAGCCCTTCGGGATGACCCAGCGGCGCGTCTCCCGCGAGGTGACGAGCAGAACCTCCGTGCCACCCTCCGGTGTCCGGCGCATCGGCAACACGCCGACCTGGGGCCGCGCTTCGCGGCTGCTATCGATCGGGCCGGCCGTCATGCTGCTGAAACGCCCTGCGGCCGGCGCGGTTCGCGCTTAGCGCTTGCCGCCGGGCCTGTCCCGAGCGGGCACAGACAAGGCCAAACTTCCTTGAAAGAATGATGACGGGAAGGCACGTCGCTGCGATCGAGGCTGCCGTCGCATCCGGACGATGAGCGACAGGGGGGTCACTAACGGAATCTTAGGCCGCTACTCAACCGAAATTTATCCGGCAAAATGGCTGCGAACCGAGGCACGCCGGCTCGGTCAGCCCGCCGTCGAAAGGTTTTCGATGAGGGCATTCAGGTCGGCCCGCATCGCCTGAATCTCTGGCTCCGACATGTTGAGCTGACACATGACGGACTGGCGTACGGCGATCGCCTCCGAGCGAAGCGCCCGGCCCTGATCGGTCAGCGCGATCTCGACCTCGCGCTCATCGGACTGACGACGATTGCGATTCAGCAATCCGCTCGTCTCCAGCCGTTTGAGCACCGGCGTGAGCGTGCCGGAATCGAGACGAAGGCGCCGGCCGATCTCGGACACGGTGACGCCGTCGTTCTCCCAGAGCACGAGAAGCACGAGATATTGCGGGTAGGTCAGCCCCATCCGTTCCAGCATCGGCCGATAGGATTTCGTCATCCGGTGGGCCGCGGCGTAGAGCGCGTAGCAGAGCTGGTTGTCCAGCAGCAGCGGATCCCTCAGTACCTCTGCGCTCTCGTTGGGAGCATTCACGGTTCACATCCTGCCGTTCGACAACGCCTTCCGGCCTGCCGCACCGGGGAAGGGGCGCCGGCCTACCGGTGATCCTCAACCCTGCCGCGCACCCGACGATAGCGGATGCAATACAGCAAGGCACATGCCCAATTGTCCCAGTGTCGGCTCCCCGGCGGTTTCTCCACCGCCGGTTCGAACACTCGCTTTTTTACCTCTCCCGGCCGAACACGCAAAAAGGCGGCCGTCGGGCCGCCTTTCGCATCGATCATCATGTCATGCGTTCCCCCGCAAAGCGGGGGAGCCGGCCTCAGGCGGCTTCGGCCGTCTCGACCGAAGTCGGACCGGAATCCTTACCGCGGGCGTCGACGTCGCGATCCACGAACTCGATGACGGCCATCGGAGCGTTGTCGCCGTAGCGGAAGCCGGCCTTCATGATGCGGCAGTAGCCACCCGGACGCGACTGGTAGCGCGGGCCGAGCACCGAGAAGAGCTTCTTGACCATGTCCGCGTCGCGGATCTGGGCCATGGCAAGGCGGCGGGCGTGGATGCTGTCGGTACGGCCGAGCGAGATCAGCTTCTCGATGACCGGACGCAGATCCTTGGCCTTCGGCAGGGTGGTGACGATCTGCTCGTGCTTGATCAGCGCGGCGGACATGTTGGCGAACATCGCCTTACGATGCTCGGTCGTGCGATTGAAGCGGCGACCGCGATAGCCGTGACGCATGGTGGCTGGTCCTTCTCAGTCTCGGCCGCCGTGCCACGGTACGGCCGAGTGCCCTGGGGGCTGTTTTCAGACAATCCGCGTAACCCAGCGGCGGGATCTTTTTGGGAGTGCCCGCCCCGGCTTTGCTGGGGCTGGAGGGAGCGCCGACCCAGCGGCTCAGCACCGGGTCGAGGCGACCAAACAAACGACGCCGTGCAGCGCCACCAAGTCCGGCCCGAGGCGGCTTCGCCTCAGTAGTGCTCTTCGAAGCGCTTGGCGAGATCCTCGATGTTCTCCGGCGGCCAGCCGGGAACGTCCATGCCGAGGTGCAGGCCCATGCCGGCGAGCACTTCCTTGATCTCGTTGAGCGACTTGCGGCCGAAGTTCGGGGTGCGCAGCATCTCGCCCTCCGACTTCTGGATGAGGTCGCCGATATAGACGATGTTGTCGTTCTTCAGGCAGTTCGCCGAACGGACCGACAGTTCGAGCTCGTCCACCTTCTTGAGCAGCGCCGGGTTGAAGGGGAGCTGCGGCGCGAGCGGCGCGGCCTCTTCCTTGCGGGGCTCTTCGAAGTTCACGAAGACCTGGAGCTGGTCCTGGATGATGCGAGCGGCGTAGGCCAGCGCATCCTCCGGCGACACGGCGCCGTTGGTCTCGAGCGTCATCGTCAGCTTGTCCTTGTCGAGATCCTGGCCCTCACGGGTGGTCTCGACGCGGTAGCTGACCTTGGTCACCGGCGAGTAGAGCGCATCGACCGGGATCAAGCCGATCGGCGCGTCCTCGGGGCGGTTGCGCTCGGCCGGGACGTAGCCCTTGCCCGTGGCGACCGTGAACTCCATGCGGATCTCGGCCCCGTCGTCCAGGGTGCAGATCACGAGGTCGGGGTTCAGGATCTGGATGTCGCCGACGGCGCCGATGTCGCCCGCGGTGACGAGGCCGGGGCCCGTCTTGCGCAGGGTCATGCGCTTGGGCTGATCCGTCTGCGAGCGGATGGCGATGGTCTTGATGTTGAGGACGATGTCGGTCACGTCCTCACGCACGCCGGGGATCGACGAGAACTCGTGCAGCACGCCGTCGATCTGGACGGAGGTGACGGCAGCGCCCTGAAGCGAGGAGAGCAGCACGCGGCGCAGGCTGTTGCCGAGCGTCGTGCCGAAGCCGCGCTCGAGCGGCTCGGCCACGACGGTGGCGACCCGCTTGGGATCGTCGCCGGCCGTCACCTGCAGCTTGTTCGGCTTGATGAGCTCTTGCCAGTTCTTCTGAATGACCACGGTCCTACCTCTTGCCAAACCCACGCCGCCGGCGTCCCGGAAAGCGCTACGGCCGGCCCTGGAATGCTCGGGGAGCATCCGGACCGGTCCCAAAAAATCTAAGCCGTCTCGCCCGCCACCCAGAGAGCGGGAACGAAGCGGTAGCCCGCGCCGTCGCGGGTCACATATCCCAGCGCCGGGAACTCGAGATGCGAGCCGGCGATGAGGGTCTTCTCCGTCGCCACCTCGTCGAGCACGCGCTTGCGGGTCGCCCGCGCCTGATCCCCGTCCACATCGAAGGCGACACCCGCCTCCGGCTGCTTGAACTGGATCGCCGGCATATGCACCACGTCGGTCCACATCAGCAGGGACTTGTCCCCTGATACGATCCGCATGCCGCAATGGCCGGGCGTGTGGCCGGGCAGCGGAACGGCGGTGATGCCGGAGACCAGCTCGCCACCCTCGTGCTTGCGCAGCCGCGCACCGTAGGGCGCCACTGCTTTGCGGGCGTTCTCGAAATACGGCTTCGCCTCGTCCGGAGCCCGCGACAGCGCCGCATCGGGAAGCCAATGCGCGGCTTCCGTCGCATGCACGACGAGTTCCGCGTTCGGGTAGGCCGCGCTGCCATCCGCCTTCACCAGCCCGCCCGCATGGTCGGGATGGAGATGGGTTAGGAGCACCGTTTCGATCTCCTCCGGCGCGACACCGGCGAGCGCGAGGGCGGCGGGCACCCGGCCCATGGTGTCGGGGCCGAAATGGCCATACCCGGAATCGATCAGTACCGGCTTGCGGCCGGCACCGGTGACGAGGAACGCGTTGAGCGTGACGACCGGAGCCTCCGGACGGAAGCCGGCGCGCTGGAGCGCGCCGGCCTCGTCCCGAGGGATGCCCGTGACGAGATCGAGGGAGCCCTGAAACCAGCCGTCGTTGAGCGCGGTGACCGTGAGGTCGCCGAGGTTCCAACGCAGCACGCCGGGTAGGGGCTTCGATCCGTCCGCCATGGGCTTCTCCGCTCGGGGATGCTCCGGTGTCGTGCGATCAGACGCGGCGGCGCTTGCGCGGCCGGCAGCCGTTATGCGGGATCGAGGTGACGTCGCGGATCGAGGTCACGGTGAAGCCCGCGGCCTGAAGCGCACGCAGCGCCGACTCACGGCCCGAACCGGGGCCGGAGACCTCGACCTCGAGGGTGCGCATGCCGTGCTCGGAGGCCTTGCGGGCCGCGTCCTCGGCGGCAACCTGGGCAGCGTACGGGGTCGACTTGCGCGAGCCCTTGAAGCCCATCGCGCCAGCGGACGACCACGAGATCGTGTTGCCCTGCGCGTCGGTGATGGTGATCATCGTGTTGTTGAACGAGGCGGCGACGTGCGCCACGCCCGAGACGATGTTCTTGCGTTCGCGCCGGCGGACGCGGGTCGGTTCCTTAGCCATCTTTTCGCTTTCGTCCTTCAATCACGCCCGTACTTCCAGGCGCTCGGGATTCTTTTGGGATTTGGCGGCGCGGCCTTGAACGACCGGTCCGCCACGCCGGCCCCCGAAACGGGACATCCGGCGCGACGCGAAGGAGGCCGAGCGAAGCACGGCCTCCGAATGCCAAAAAATTACTTCTTCTTGCCGGCGATCGGCTTCGCCTTACCCTTGCGGGTGCGGGCGTTGGTGTGCGTGCGCTGGCCGCGGACCGGGAGCTGCTTGCGGTGACGCAGGCCGCGGTAGCAGCCGAGATCCATCAGGCGCTTGATGTTCATCGAGACTTCGCGGCGCAGGTCGCCCTCGACGATGTAGTCGCGGTCGATGGCTTCGCGGATCTGAAGCACCTCGGCGTCGGTGAGCTGGTTCACGCGGCGCTCGGCGGGGATGCCGACCTTCTCGGTGATCTCCTCGGCCTTCTTCGGGCCGATGCCGTGGATGTACTGGAGCGCGATGACGACGCGCTTGGCGGTCGGGATGTTGACGCCGGCGATACGAGCCAAGATGTTCTCTCCATGTGGCGGGCCCGATCGGCCACGCCTCGTCGGATGAAAGCGCGCGTCCGGTGGAGGCCGGCCCCTGCGCGCCGCCCAAAACGACAAATCGGCCCGAAAGCGCGCTCCATGAGGCGCCCCGAACCACATCCCGCTTGGACGAAGGGGGTCCGCCTAGCGCGGGCCTGACGACTTGTCAACGCTTTGCAAACCGGAATGCGTTCAGCGGCCCGTGAGACCGTCGCCGCGGCATGAAAAAGCCCGCCCCGTCAGAACGGAGGCGGGCTTCACGATCTGCACCGTGGCGAGGCTTCAGGAAGAGGCCGTCTCGCGGAAGCCGTCGAGGAGGGCGGTCACATCCCCGGTCACCACATCGATCGGCTTCATGCCGTCGATCTTCCGCAGCAGACCGGTGCCGGCGTAATAGTCGGAAAGCGGCGCGGTCTGCTTCCGGTAGGCGTCGAGCCGGGTCTTGAAGACCTCCGGCGTGTCGTCCTTCCGCACCGGCTGGCCGCGGGCGGCGGTTTCCTCGGCGCGCTTGGCAATGCGGCCGACGAGGGCGGTCTCGTCGACGACGAATTCCACCACCGCGTCGAGGGCGATGCCCTTCTGCGCCAGCATGGCGTCGAGGGCCTTGGCCTGCTCGACCGTGCGGGGGAAGCCGTCGAGGATGAAGCCGTTCTTGGCGTCGGCTTCCTCGATCCGATCGGCGACGATGCCGACCACGATCGCATCGGAAACGAGGCCGCCGCTCTCCATGATCGCCTTCGCTTCCAGTCCCACCGGCGTCTCGGCGGCGACCGCGGCGCGCAGCATGTCGCCGGTCGAAAGCTGCGGAACGCGGTAGCGCTCCACGATACGCTCGGACTGCGTACCCTTCCCCGCACCCGGCGGTCCGAGCAGAATGATCCGCATAGCCTCTCCCCGTCCTCAAGGCCCAGCGCAGGGCTCGTTCTTCATGGGCGGCGCGCCCACCTTCCTGAGGCCGCGCCGTCGTCACACTGCTGTGATGCGCAATTCCGGCCTGCGCGTCCACCAAACCTTTGTCGAAGGGTGCCCCTTGGGGCACCTCAGCTTGGGGTGCCTCAGCGCCGCCGCGTCGTGGAGGCGCCGCGCAGCTTGGCCTTCTTCACGAGGCCCTCGTACTGATGCGCCATCAGGTGCCCGTGGATCTGCGCCACCGTATCCATGGTGACCGAGACCACGATCAGCAGCGAGGTGCCGCCGAAGCCCAGCGCCGCCGAGGTGTAGGAGGCGACGATCTCCGGCACGAGGCAGACGAAGGTGAGGTAGGCCGCACCGATCACCGTGATGCGCGTCAGCACCTTGTCGATGAAGGCCGCGGTCCGCTCGCCCGGACGGATACCGGGGATGAAGCCGCCCTGCTTCTTCAGGTTGTCGGCGGTCTCCTGCGGATTGAAGACGATCGCCGTGTAGAAGAACGTGAAGAAGATGATCAGGCCGGCATAGGCGACCATGTAGAGCGGCCGTCCGTGGCCGAGATAGGCCGTCAGCGTGCCGAGGATGCCGGTCGAGCCCTGGTTGGCCGAGAAGCTCGCCACCGTCGTCGGCAGCAGCAGCAGCGACGACGCGAAGATCGGCGGGATCACGCCGGAGGTGTTGAGCTTGAGCGGCAGGAACGAGGACTGGCCCTCGTACATGCGGTTGCCGACCTGGCGCTTGGGGTAGTTGATCAGGAGGCGGCGCTGGGCGCGCTCCATGAACACGATGAAGTAGATCAGCGCGACTGCCGCGAGGCCGGCGCCGAGCAGCACGGCGGGCGAGAGCGCACCGGTGCGGGTGAGTTCGAGCGCGCCGAAGATCGAGGCCGGCAGGTGGGCGACGATCCCGGCGAAGATGATGAGCGAGGAGCCGTTACCGATGCCGCGCGAGGTGATCTGCTCGCCGATCCACATCAGGAACAGCGTGCCGCCGGTCAGCGTCACGACGGTGGAGAGGATGAAGAACGGGCCCGGGGTGATGACCGCGTTCGAGCCCTGCAGGCCGAAGGCGATGCCCCAGGATTGGACCAGTGCTAGCACCACCGTGAGGTAGCGGGTGTACTGGTTGATGACCTTGCGGCCCGACTCGCCCTCTTTCTTCAGCGCCTCCAGGGTCGGCACGACCGAGGTCAGCAGCTGAACGATGATCGAGGCCGAGATGTAGGGCATGATGTTGAGCGCGAAGACCGCCATGCGCTCGACGGCACCGCCGGAGAACATGTTGAACATGCCGAGCACGCCGCCGGCCTGGTTCTGGAAGTTCCGCGCGAACTGCTCCGGGTCGATGCCCGGAATCGGGATGTAGGTGCCGAGCCGGAACACGATGAGCGCGCCCAGGGTGAACCAGATGCGCTTCTTAAGCTCGTCGGCCTTGGCGATGGCGCCGAAATTCAGGTTTGCGGCAAGCTGTTCGGCGGCTGAGGCCATGTCTCGTATCCCAGGAATTGCCGTCGGGACGCGTCTCGAACGGTCCCTGAAAGCGAAAGCGGCGGCCGCGTGCGAGCACGGGCCGCCGCTTCGGCGTTCGACTTAATCGTGGTGTCAGGCCGACGCAACCGCGCCTTCCGCCGCGCCGCGATGGGCGACGCCGGCAGCGAAGGTCGTGGTCACCGAACCGCCAGCCTTCTCGACGGCCTCGATGGCCGACTTGGAGGCGCGGGTCACTTCGAAGCTGAGCTTCGAGGTCAGCTCGCCGACACCGAGCAGCTTCACGCCGTCGCGGGCGCGGGAAATGATCCCGGCCTTGACCAGCGCTTCGACCGTGACGGCGGCGTTCGCGTCGAGCTTGCCGGCATCCACTGCCTGCTGCACCCGGCCGAGATTCACCTCGTTCAGGTCATGGGCGTGGATGTTGTTGAAGCCGCGCTTGGGCAGGCGACGATGCAGCGGCATCTGACCGCCCTCGAAGCCCTTGATAGACACGCCGCTCCGGGCCTTCTGACCCTTGACGCCGCGGCCACCGGTCTTGCCCTTGCCGGAGCCGATGCCCCGGCCGACGCGCATGCGGGCCTTGGTGGCCCCTTCGTTATCGCGGATCTCGTTGAGCTTCATGGTGGAGCCCTCCTCACGCCGCGGCGTCGTCGAGGACGCGCACGAGGTGCGCGACCTTGCGGATCATTCCGCGAACCGAGGGAGTGTCCTCCAGCTCGGAAACGCGGTGCAGCTTGTTCAGCTTAAGGCCGACCAGCGTCGCACGCTGGGAGGCCTCGCGGCGGATCGGCGAGCCGATCTGCTCGATGCGGACAGTCTTGGTTGCCATGCTGCCCTCCCTTACGCGACGGCCGCTTCGGAGGTGTCGGCCGGGTCGGCGTCACGGCGACGGGCCTGGAGGGCCGACACCTTGAGACCGCGACGGGCCGCGACCGAGCGCGGGCTGTCCTCGTTCTTGAGCGCGTCGAAGGTGGCGCGCACGAGGTTGTAGGGGTTGGACGAGCCGAGCGACTTGGCGACGACGTCCTGCATGCCGAGCGTCTCGAACACGGCGCGCATCGGGCCGCCGGCGATGATGCCCGTGCCCTGCGGAGCAGCGCGGAGGATCACCTTGCCGGCGCCGTGGCGACCGTTGACGTCGTGGTGCAGGGTGCGGCCTTCGCGCAGCGACACCCGGATCAGACCGCGCTTGGCGGCCTCGGTTGCCTTGCGGATTGCCTCCGGCACCTCACGGGCCTTGCCGTGGCCGAAGCCGACGCGGCCCTTCTGGTCGCCGACGACGACGAGCGCCGCAAAGCCGAAGCGACGGCCACCCTTCACCACCTTGGCGACGCGGTTGATGTGGACGAGCTTGTCCACGAACTCGCTGTCGCGCTCCTCGCGGTCGTCGCGGCGACGACCCTCGCGTTCACGTGCCATATCTGATTCCTGTTATCTCACTGACGCGGATCGGAACGACCCGCTCGCTCGATGGGTCCCCTCCCCGCGAGGGGAAGGGAACGCGGCGTCTTAGAAGTCCAGGCCACCCTCACGGGCGGCGTCGGCGAGAGCCTTGACGCGACCGTGGAAGATGTAGCCCGAGCGGTCGAAGACGACCTTGGTGACGCCCGCAGCCTTGGCCCGCTCGGCGACGAGCTTGCCGACCGCCTCGGCCGCTGCCTTGTCGGCACCGGTCTTGAGGCTGGACTTGAGATCCTTGTCGAGGCTCGACGCGGCGGCGAGCGTGCGGCCCGCGGCGTCGTCGATGACCTGGACGTAGATCTGCTTGGACGAGCGGAACACCGACAACCGCGGACGGCCGTTGGCGGCAGCTCTGAGGGCCCGACGGACCCGCGCCTTGCGACGCAGGAGGGCTTCGTTCTTGTTCGACATGATCGCCCCCCTTACTTCTTCTTGCCTTCCTTGCGGAAGATGAATTCGCCAGCGTATTTCACGCCCTTGCCCTTATAGGGCTCGGGACCGCGATACTCGCGAATCTCCGCCGCGACCTGACCGACGCGCTGCCGATCAATGCCCGACACTACGATCTCCGTGGGCTTGGGCGTCACGATCGTGATGCCGGCCGGGATCTCGTATTCGATGTCGTGGCTGTAGCCGAGCGAGAGCTTGAGCGCCTTGCCGGCCATCGCGGCGCGGTAGCCGACGCCCGTGATCTCCAGCTTCTTCTCGAAGCCCTTGGAGACGCCCTCGACGAGGTTCGCCACCTGGGCGCGCGAGGTGCCCCACAGGGAGCGGGCCTGCTTCGACTGGTCCTTGGGCTGCACCGAGACGGCGCCGTCCTTGAACTCGACGACCACCTGGGACGGGACGACGAACTGGAGTTCGCCCTTCGAGCCCTTCACCTTCACCGTCTGACCCGTGACCGTGGCGGTGACGCCAGACGGGACGGGGACGGGCTTCTTGCCTACGCGAGACATGTCGCTGTCCTCCGGATCAGAACACCTTGCAGAGCACTTCACCGCCGACGTTACGCTCGCGCGCAACGTGATCGGCCATGACGCCCTGCGGGGTCGAGATGATGGTGACGCCGAGGCCATCGGCGACGCGCGGCAACTCGCCAACGGACGAGTAGACACGGCGGCCGGGCTTCGACACCCGCTTGATCTCCCGGATGACCGGGCGACCGTCGTAGTACTTGAGTTCGATCTGGAACTCCGTGCGGCCGTTGCCGAGGTCCTGCACCGCGTAGTCGCGGATGTAGCCCTCGGACTTCAGCACGTCGAGAACCGAGGCGCGCAGGCGCGAGCCGGGGGTCTGGACGACGTTGCGGCGACGGCTTTGACCGTTGCGGATGCGGGTGAGCATATCACCCACGGGATCGTTCACCATGGATGCCTCCCCTTACCAGCTGGACTTCACGAGGCCGGGGATGAGACCCCGGTTGCCGAGCTCGCGCAGAGCTACGCGTGAGATGCCGAGCTTGCGGTAGTAGGCCCGCGGACGGCCGGTCATCTCGCAGCGGTTGCGGATGCGGGTGGCCGACGAGTTGCGCGGCAGTTCCGCGAGCTTCAGGCGCGCCTCGAAGCGCTCCTCCATCTCACGGGACTCGTCGTTGGCGATGGCGAGGAGGGCTTTGCGCTTCTCGGCGAAGCGCTTCACCAGATCCTTGCGGTGGTTGTTCTTCTCGACTGAGCTTTTCTTAGCCATGTCTTTCTCCAGTGTCCGCGTCTAAGCGACGTTGCCGCCGCTTACTGCCGGAACGGGAACTTGAAATGGGCGAGGAGAGCCTTGGCCTCTTCGTCCGTGGTGGCGCTCGTCTGGACGACGATGTCCATGCCCCAGGTCTGCTCCGCCTTGTCGTAGGAGATCTCCGGGAACACGAGGTGCTCCTTGAGGCCCATGGCGTAGTTGCCACGGCCGTCGAAGGAACGCGGGTTCAGGCCGCGGAAGTCGCGGACGCGCGGGAGCGCGATCGTGACGAGACGGTCCATGAACTCGTACATGCGAGCCTTGCGCAGGGTCACCTTGCAGCCGATCGGCATGCCTTCGCGGACCTTGAAGGTCGCGATCGCCTTGCGGGCGCGGGTGATGACTGGCTTCTGGCCGGCGATGAGTGCGAGGTCGCCCGCCGCAACGGTGGCCTTCTTCGAATCCGCGGTGGACTCGCCGACGCCCATGTTGATGACGATCTTCTCGATCTGCGGGACCTGCATCGGGTTCGCGTACCCGAACTGCTCGATCAGCTTCTGCCGGACAACCTCGTCGTAATGCTTGCGCAGACGCGGGATGTAGGCGTTCTTGTCGGCCTCAGCCATCGATCTGATCCCCCGTGGTCTTGGCGAACCGGACCTTGCGCCCGTCGTCGAGGATGCGGAACCCAACACGGGTCGGCTTGCCGTTGGCATCGGCCACCGCGATGTTGGACAGTTGGATGGCAGCCTCCTTGGAGATGATGCCGCCTTCCTGGTTCTGGGTCTGGCGCTGGTGCTTCTTCACCAGGTTGACGCCACGAACGAAGGCCTTGTCCTCCTTCGGCATGACCTGGATGACCTCGCCGGAGCGACCCGCGTCGCGACCGGTGAGAACGACGACCGTGTCGCCCTTCTTGATCTTGGCGGCCATCACAGCACCTCAGGAGCGAGCGAGATGATCTTCATGTGGTTGCGCGCGCGCAGCTCACGCGGCACCGGTCCGAAGATACGGGTGCCGACCGGCTCCTTCTGATTGTTGATCAGAACGGCAGCGTTCTTGTCGAAGCGGATCACCGAACCATCGGCGCGCTTCACGTCCTTGGCGGTGCGCACGACGACCGCCTTCATGACGTCGCCCTTCTTCACGCGGCCGCGCGGGATCGCCTCCTTGACGGAGACGACGATGATGTCGCCGACGCCGGCATATTTGCGCTTCGACCCGCCGAGTACCTTGATGCACATCACGCGGCGCGCACCCGAATTGTCGGCGACGTCCAGATTCGTCTGCATCTGGATCACGGGAGTGACCTTTCCTTGTTTCAGGCGGGTTTCCGCACACGGACGGTATTGCCCGGCGGACGACGCCTGATGGGGATTTGAAGTCCCCGGCTCATGTAAGAGACCGCGCTATCGGCGTTGGAACGCCGGCGCGGTCACCGCGTACGAAGGGATGCGAGCACCCCAAGGACTGTCGCGAAGGCGTGCCCGATACTACGGACACGGGCGCTGTGCAAGCCTGGAGCCGGGTGAATTCGCGCGAGCCGGCTGGTGCCGGGAGGGTCGCGCAGAGGATTTCCGGCAGGGTGCCGGGGTCGTCGGAGCGGGATCGGAAAGGCTTTACTCGCCGGCCGCCGGGGGTTGGGCCGGGGCGGTCAGCAGCCCTTGCAGATCGAGCCCATCGTCTTGTTCATCTTCGCGTCCCAAGCCTTGTCGCGCGCTTGTGCGGCGCGCTGGGCCTTGAGCATCTGCTCCTGCGAGACGGACGAGATGTCGCCCTGCGTCTGGCCCGGGGCCGGCGGCTTGGTCTGACCGGTCGCGGTGACGGTGCGGCCGGTCGGGGTGACGCGGGTGTCACCCACCTCCTGAGCGAAGACAGGACCGGAGAGAACGAGGCCGGATAGCAGGAGGGCGGAGATGGCGATCGGGCAACGCATGGCTTCTCATCACTCCCTGGCGCAGGCCGCCGGAACGAGCGGGCTTGAGGCCGCAGCTTCGCGCGGCGGACAAGTCCGGGGAGGTTGTGTCGGGGGGCGACACCACGGTCACGTCCCCAGCCGCCCCATCCGCGCGCCTGGAGACTTCTACGTGGCACCGGACCGAGCCGGTCGCAAGCGGTGCGGCGGCCGTGCGGCCGCCGGTTCCGTGCGGATGCACACCGTTGTCGCCCACGCTCGGGCCTGGATCGGTCCTGGCGCATCGCTAAATCCGGTCCGCTTTGGGGTTTGGCCTGAACCGGGGCTTTTCAGTGCGTCTCGGGCTGAGCGTCGGCCACCGTGCTGGCCTTGAGGTAGCTCGTCCGTGGCCGTTCGGTCGGATCCTCGAACGAGCCCGCCCAGAGGCCGAGGCGCTTGCCCCAGGCCACCGTCTCGGCGCCGACATAGGCGGCGCGCCGGTTGCGCTCGGCCATGGCAAGGCCCTTCTCCGCCATCCAGGCGCTCAGGTCCTCCTTGTCACGGTGGCAGACGGAGAGCGCACGGCCGTAGCTGTCGGTCTCGCGAATCTGGCAGGTGACGGTGGCATCCTTGAGGTGGGCGGCCAGCGCCTTGGCCGAGTGGGCACCGCAGGCATAGCCGTGGCCCTTTTCGTTCAGGCAGGTCTGTTTGAGGCCGGGCGCCGCCACGCCGTAGAGGCCGACGACGCGCCCGCCGACGACCAGCGTGTCGCCGCTCAAGATCCGAGGCTGACCGCTCACGCTTTCGCTGGCGTGGCCGGCGCCGATGGCGCCGAATGCGGCGAGGACGATGACGCTCAGACCGAGAAATCCCGTTCGTCTCATCGAAACACCATGAGTTTCCGACGCTCGACCCGGAGAGGCATCCCCTGCGGAGGCGTCGGTCATTGCTCTGCCGAAAACGCTCACGTGTTTGTCGTTCACGTGATGAGCAAACCGCCCGATCCCTCTCGCCCGAAAGGGTTTCGACAGGGGAGCGCGTCTGTCCGGCAACCTAAAGCATGGCTTATGCCCTTTTCGTGGCCTGCGGCATGCCACGGCGACATGCCGGTGTCGCGCCCGTCGCCGCAGGGCCCGCCTCGGGGCCCTTAACCAAGACCAGCCGTCCCAATGTGCTCGGCCAACTCTCCCGCCGGCTGCCCCTGTCGGAACGGCGCGCCGGCCCTATCCTTCGCCGCGCCGGTCGGTTCGCCTGCCGGTCGCTTGCGCCCACCGAGCGGCGATGCCCCCAAACCGTTCGGCGGGCGTAAGCGTAGAGGGCGGCCTCATCGTGCGTCCGGATGCCGGCACACGGAGAGGGCGCGCTCGAGACTCCGTGCGTCGGGACGTCGCCCGTATCCTGGCCTGCGAACGGGATCACTGCGGCGGACGTTGGCGGGATAGGGTTGAGGCGTCGCGCCGGCCCGGAGCGAAGAGGGTCGGACGGTGGCGGTGAGCTTGGCAGATCTCGTGCGTGGGGCGGCCGCTGAGGCCCGGCGGCTCGCAGCCGGCTTCCCAGCGAGCGGGCGGAAGGACGACTTCCCCTGGGCCGTCATCGCAGCCTTCGATGCCGATGTGCGGGGCCATGTCGAGCGCGACCGGCGGATCGAGGATGAGCGCGACCGTGTTCTGATCGCCTCCGTCACCCTGGCCGAGACCTCCGGCGATGCCGAGGCGGACGAGTGGGACCGGGCGCGCCGCCATCTCGTCAGGGCGGTCGATTACTTGGAGGAGACGGTCCTCCGCTTCGGCATCGTCAACCGGGCCGCGGCCAGGCGCGGCTACGGGGCGGCGGGCGACCCGGTCTCGACATCGCCGAAAGAATGACATTGCCGAAAGAACAAAGCCGGCTTCCTCTCGCCCCGGCTGACATTAATCATTGAGCAACCGCATTCCGATACGCTAACACTTGCGCAGCAGAGGCTAGACTTGGCGCATCGATGCTACAGCCGATCGAAGCCGGTCTGAGCCGCCCCTGGTACCGGCTCAAATTTCCGGACGTGCTCGAAGCGCAGTACCGTGCCGAGACCGCCCGGCAGAGCGGGCGCTACGTGCAGTCCTGGCTCGCCATCTTCACCCTGTTCAATGTCCTCTCCCTCGTCATGGACCGGGAGGTGTTCGGTCCCGAAGGGTTCGTCGTGCCCCTGGCGATGACCCTGGGCGTCTTCTGCCCGGTCGCGCTGGCGGCGATCGTCTCCCTGCGGGGACGGCCAACGACGGTGCGCATCTCCACTGCCGTCCTCGCCACCGCGCTCGTCGATATCGTCGTCGTCCTCAACAGCGCCCGTCTGGCACCCGCCCCGCATGCCGACGTCTACATCATCATCGCCACCATCGTTCCGCTGGTGGTGGGGCTGATCGCGCCGATGCCGTTCCGGCACTGCCTGTGGTTCTGCGGTGCCTCGTTCGCGCTCTATGGCGGCCTCGTTCTCGGGTTCGGCCTGTGCTACGCGGAGCGCAGCGGCCTCCCCCTGCTGGTTTCCGGGCTGATCCTGGTGCCGCTGAAGCTCTGCTACTCGCGGGAGTGGGAGGCCCGGGAAACCTTCCTCATCGGCTTGCGGGTGAAGCTCCAGGGCGAGGCGCTCGCCCGCGCCAATGCGCGCCTCACCGTGCTCTCCGAAACCGACTCGCTCACGGCCCTGTCCAACCGTCGCCACTTCTCGGAGCGCCTGGAGACGGCATGGGCCCTCGCCGGCGAACGGGATACGTGGCTCGGCGTCATCCTCATCGACCTCGATCACTTCAAGCTCCTGAACGACACCGCCGGGCACGCGGAGGGGGACCTGTGCCTCGTGGCGGTGGCGGAGGCGCTGCAGACCTCCGTCGCGGCCCATGGCGGCCTGGCCGCACGCTACGGCGGCGAGGAGTTCGTGGCCCTGCTGCCGGAGGCCGACCCGTCCGCGGCGCGGTCGGCCGGCGAGGCGATTCGCGCGGCCGTCACGGATCTCGCCATCCGCCATCCCGGCCTGCCCGCGGGGACGCCGGTGACCGTGAGCGTCGGCACCACCGCCGGGCGGGGGCGGACGCGCGATTTCGGTATCCAGGCTTCCGACCTGTTGAAGGCCGCCGACTTCGCGCTCTACGCGGCCAAGAACGAGGGCCGCAACCGGGTCGAGAGCTTCATGCCCGCTGCGAACGTGAACCGACAGGCCGGCGCCGAGGTCCGCGCCACACTCCCCTCCGTCTGACGTCGCTGACCTTCCGAACAAAACGCGCGCTGCCGCGTCTTCTCGTCCGGGGGCGGCCGAATGGTGCGGGCCGGAAGGAGCGACCGACGGATGCTGCTCGACGAGGAACGCTGGGCCGGCTCACGCAAGGCTGACGCGCGGGCCGACACACCGTCCGACCTATCGGCCGGCCCGGGTCTCCGACGGCTGAGTGCGGGCCTCGCGGCGCCCGGTCCCCGGCTCTGGGCCCTCGTCGGCGGCCTGATTCTCCTCGACGCCCTCTGGCTCGCGATTGCCGGGATCGGCGTCGCCTGGACCGGCCTGTTCGCGGTGCTCGGTGCGGTGACCGTCCTGCTCGGGCTCGCCTTCCTGTTCAGTGCGGTCATGCCGGAGCCCAAGCTGCGGGCCATGGCCCTGTCGAGCGCCTATCTTACGGCCTTCACCACCGCGGCGGCCGTGCTGCATTACCTCGGAGCCACCCTGGCGATGCCGTTCGCCGACCCCGCCCTGGCGCGGGTCGAGGCGGCCATGGGCTTCGATTGGCGCGGCTGGGTCGGCGGCCTCGCCGCGCATCCGGATCTCTCCTGGTGGCTGGCGCTCGCCTACCATTCCAGCGGACCGCAAGTCGGGCTCGTCGTCATCGCTTTAAGCGCGGTGTCGCGGGTCGCGCGCCTCTGGGCCTATGCCCGCCTGTTCAGCCTGGCGCTGCTCGCCTCCATCGCGGTCTCGGCCTTGTTTCCCGCAATCGGGCCCTACGCCTATTACGAGCCGCAGGCCTATCCGCAGGGGCATCTCGAAACGGTCGGCGCCCTCTGGCATCTCGACGCGCTGCAGGCCCTGCGCAACGGAACGCTGTCGACGATCACGCTCTCGGAGATCCGCGGCCTCGTCACCTTCCCCTCGTTCCACGCCTGTCTCGCGGTCCTCACCGCCTGGGCGCTCGCCCCGGTGCCGGTGATCGGCCCGCTGGCCCTTCTCCTCAACGGCGCGATCATCGTCGCCACGCTCGGCGCGGGCGGACATTACGGGCCGGATGTGCTGGCCGGGACGCTGATGGGGGTTGTTCTGGTGGCCGCTCACCGGTTCCGGCGGCCGTTCTCGCTCGCGGGCGCCGGGGCCTCGCGTAAAGCGGTGCCGGACAGGGGAGTGGGGCCGCTCCCGCGTCCGCAGACGACGGGTTGACGCTTACGCCCGGAGATCGGGCGGGCGAACCGGCGTTTAGCGAAGCTGCGGAAGCGTCGGCGCCTCACCCCGCATCGGCGAACAGGTCGAGCTGGGTCGAGGCAACGGCGCGGCGGCGGGGGCGGGGCGCGACAAAGCGTGGGAGCGCGGTGCCGGGCTTGCCGTAGAGGGCCACGCCGACGACGCGGCTGCGGTCCCCACTCAGCACGATCGACGCGGTATGCGGACCGGAGCGGGCGATGTCCTCGACGAGCGGTTCGGAGGCCGGAAGTTCGGCCAGCGCGCTCAGCAGATCCGTCAGGCCCGCCGCCTCGACGCCCATGACGCGGAAGTCGAAACCCCGACCGGCCCAAGTGTTGCGCGCCGCGGCGGCGCGGGTGGCCGAGAACGGGTTGTCGATGATCTCCGTCGCCGGATCGCGCAGGAACGCCGCAATGCGCTCACGCTCCGGCACGCGGTGCGCGCTGGCGAGCAACGCGGAAAGTTCGGGCTTGGTGATCGACACCCGGCAAGGCTCGCACGGCCTGACCGGCCGCGTCGAGCCTGGACCAGCTCAGCGCTGTGGAGAGCGCATCATCGTGCGGCTGCTCGAACCGGATGAGGCGGAGGCTCATCTACGCCCTCGGCGACAACAACGCGTTAGATCGCTGGGGTCCAGTATCGAGCAGCCTGCCCACACGCCTTCGCCTACTGGGGAAGCAACATGGCGTGCGGATCGAAAAGCTCTGCGGCCGATCAGCGGCCGGCGGATTTCACGGCCGCGGAGACGAGGTTCTTGGTGGAGGGCGCGGCGGCGATCACCTTCGCGGTCGACTTCTTCGGCTTCTTCGTCTCGCGGTTGCCGCGTTTCTTCTCGGTGGCCATGTCGATGGCTCCTTCGGGTTCGCTTGCGATCGTAAAGGCGTGGCGCGGCTAGTTGAAGACCTTCACCGAGACCGCCATCGGAAGATTTCCCGGCCAGTAGCGAGCGATGAAGCGCGCCCTGTCCCAAAGTTCGATGGGATGATCGTTGAGGAGCGCCAAGGCATGAGCCTTCGCTTCGGGGTCTGTTCTAGCGCGGATAAAGCGTCCGGGCCCTTCGGCGCCGGTACTTCCAACATCATAGAGACGATAGGACGACGACGCGCCGCCGTGTTCGCTCATTTGAATGATATTGGTCATGATCTCCGCCTGTGTGATCCAGGCGGGGACATGGTTGCCCTCAGCCATCGGAGCCTGAGGGTTGCTCTTCCGATGGTGAGATCATCCTGCGCTTTTCGGAAGCATAAAGATAGTCCTGCACGAGTCGCCGCAAAACTTAGCTGAAGCCCTCCCTTTTACGGCAAAGCCGCTTCAAGTCCTGGCCTCGCGCAATGTCTCCCGGGCGTTCGATTGAGCCCGTCGAGGTCCGGTGCCGATCCACGATCGTGATCACCGGAACGCATCGTCCCGCCCCCTGTTCTCTCGCCGAGATGGCGCGCTCACAGCCGCGCTGATGCAAGGGCCACCCCTGATGCCGGACAAGCTCAAGAGAACCCTGCTCGGCGCGGTCATCGCCGTGGCGCTCGCCGCGGCCGTCTCCTACGGGCTCATCACCCAGCAGACCGCCGACAAGCTACAGACCGAGGCCAACCAAACCCTCAACGAGGGGCAGCCGGGAAGCCCGCCGCAACAGCAGCCGGCGCCGTCTCCCGAGGCTCAGAATTCCGGCAATCCGCAGCCGACCCCGCGAGAGCCGACGCAGCCGAACCCCGCTCCCGCCGCCCGCTGAGAGGTGTCGCTCGTCCTCGCCGGAGCCACGCGGCTGCAAGTGAACGGCGCGGACTCTATCGTGGAGTGGACGCGCCGCGAGGTCGCCCCGAACCCCGATGTGACGGCATCCGGAGCCAAGAACGTCATCAAGCGGAAGCCCAACGGCGCCTCTTTGCAGAAGCCGCAGGGTGGTGATCAATCCCGGCTTTCGGCACCATCACCCCTCTCGGCCGTTAATCCTGTGAAGCGCGGCTTACCGCCCGCGCACCCATTCCAGGAGCCAACCCGATGAAGCGGCTATTGCTCGTCTCTGCCCTCGTTCTTTCCCCGCTCGCCCTGTCCGCGACGGCCCAGGCTCAGGGGACCATCCGCGGCGCCGAACGCGGCGTCGAAGACGGCAACCGCGCCGCCGGCCCGGTCGGCGGCGTCGTGGGCGGTGCTGTCGGGGCCGCGACCGGCACCGTTGGCGGCGTGCTCGGGGTCGATCCCGATGCCCGTCGTGAGGAGCGCATCGAGCGGCGCGAAGAGCGGACCGTTCGCGAGCGTCCGGCCCGGTAATCGAGGCTTAAGAGAGCCCGGGGGTGAGGACCGCTCCCGGCTCTTCCAAGAAGGCCGCCCGGTACTCTCGAATTCCCTCTGGTGGCCTTCGATCGCGGATGAGGCTGGCTGTTCAGGCCGCTTTCGCGCGCCTGTAGGGAAGGCGCGGGAAAAAGACCGGCCTACTAGTATCTCACTGACGATACTTGCAATTTCAATGGATTGGTGCGGACGGCGGGACTCGAACCCGCACAGCCTTGCGGCCGCAAGATTTTAAGAATTGTGCAGGTTCCTAACAGGGCCTCACATTCCTGCGGATCGTGGCCCGACTAACCCGCAGCAGCACTTAGCTTTTTCGAGAAACGCGCTAACATCCGGCAACAACGCGGCACAGGCCATAACGGCTTGTTTCGCGTACCCCGGTGTTACCCGGAGGAGCGCATCTCGTGGCAGCGAAGGTGCTCACCGTGCAGAGCGTAGAGAGACACAAGCCTGATCCGGCACGCAGGTTGGAGATCGCGGATGCCGCGCTCCCTGGCTTCTATCTGGTCGTTCAGCCTAGCGGCCTGAAGTCGTGGGCCGTCCGGTACCGAGTTGCTGGCCGATCCCGGAAGTTCACGATCGGCAGCTACCCGCTGTTCGACCTCGGCACCGCTCGGGCGAGGGCCCGCGAAGCTCTGCAGATGGCCGCAACCGGCCGTGATCCGTTCGTCGAGAAGGCTGCCGCAGCCGAGGCGGCCCGAGCAGAGCCGGTGGACCGCATCGAAGCGGTGGTGAAGCTCTACGTCGATCGGCACCTCAAGCCGAACGGCAAGGCTGCCTACGCTGCGGTCATGGAAGGCTTACTTCGGAACCACGTTGTCCCTCGGTGGGGGCAGCGGAGGATCGGCGAGATTAAGCGCAAGGATGTGGTAGCGCTTTGCGACGCGCTCACTGACGCGGGAATGAGCACGGGCACGAACCGTGTCTTCACAGCCGCCCGCGCGATGTTCAATTTCGCTCTGCAGCGCGAGTTGATCGAAACGACGCCGTTCCTTGGCTTGAAGCCCCCGCTGGCGGAGGTCAGCCGGGACCGCGTGCTCACCGATACCGAGGTCCGACTGATTTGGCGTGCTGCTGAGCGCGTCGGCTTTCCGTTCGGCCCCGCCGTGCAGATGCTATTGCTGACGGGGCAGCGCCGCAACGAGGTCACGCAGATGGTCCGGAGCGAGGTCGTGGGTGACCTCTGGACCATTCCTGCAACGCGGACAAAGAATTCGGTGGAGCATCTGGTGCCGCTCTCCGCGGCAGCGCAGGCCATCCTTGGCAACCTGCCGCGCATCGTGGGCGAGGCGGGCTATGTCTTCTCCCGCAGCGGTACCGCACCAATCTCGGACCATTCCAGCAGCAAGCGGCGCTTCGATGCGGCGATGCTGGCGATTGCCCGAGAGGACGCAGCAGGGGAGGGGAGAGACCCGGCAGAGATAATGGTTGCGCCCTGGCGCCTCCACGACCTGCGCCGCACCTGCAGCACCGGGATGGCGAGGCTGAAGCAGCCAGTGCATGTAATTGAAGCGGTGCTCAACCACATCAGCGGGTCGAGGGGCGGCATCGCCGGTATCTATAACCGCTACCAGTACCTCGACGAAAAGCGGGCGGCACTCGAAGTGTGGGCGTCCCAGGTGCAGATGATCACCCGCAGCGAGGTCAGCGATGCAGCATGAGGCTTCGCCGTTAGATCTCACGGCCGCGCGAGAGAGGCTGGAGGCGGAGGTCAACATGCTCTCCGTCAGCCACATGGCCCATAAGCGGCAAGGCTTCATTCTTGTGCTCGGCGACAGCCATCCCTTCCATGAAGTCGATGAAGCCAGCCTGTTTGAACGAGTCTTTGGTGACCGGCTAGGTCGAGATTATTGGCAGTGGTGGTTCGAAGACGATGCCTCGCCGTTGTATTTGTTCGCTGGCATGCTCGCGGCACACAATGCCAAAGCAGCGCCGCCAGATGAGCGAGATAATTATCTGAAATATCTTGAGAAGCATAAGCCCCAAGACCTCAGGGAAGGTCTCCGGTTCTGGGCCCAAGCCCACGAAGATCCGCTGAAGGAGCGGCACTACAATAGCATTCTCGCTGCATTTCAGCAGGCGGCCATCAACGGGGACACTTGGCTCCGGACAGGTCACGACCGGCCCGACGGGTTCGACGATCTGCTGAGAGGACAATTTGCGGCTGTGCGGAATACCGGCTTGCTGGTCCGGCGCCGCAGTGCCGCACTGTGGCTGGCAAATCATTCAGAATTCAGGAGCTTGCTACCGCGCTCGGCGAGGGATTTTCTCCTCGGAAGTCCCCCGGCTGACAATCTGCTAGTCGATGCAGGAAGTCCCCCTCCAGTAGCGAAGCTTGCGGGAAAGAGGGGGCGCCCGAAGGGGCAGCCATATGCGGAGGCCGATCGAGCGCTGTTTCCAGTCGTCGAGGATATGATGCGAAATGAGGGCATAACGCTCTACGCCGCATCACAAAAAATCGCCGACAAGCTCGCGGGAACCGGGACTCTAACCAGTAGGGCCATCCGGTTCAGGGGCTTCTACAAATCTCAGAGCCCCTAGCGGATGTGGTGTCGGCCAGTGCAGTGAAATGCAGAGGAATTCCTCTCATAAATCACTGCATTCTAATTCAATGACACCGTCCAACAAATCGCATCAATAGAGAGCGTGTTCCAACAGGGAGCTACGCAATGCCTTCGGCTGTACTCAGAACCGACGACGATCTGCTGCCCGCCGCACAAGTCCGTGCTCGCTACAAGGTGAGCGACATGACTGTGTTTCGGTGGCTGGCCGATGCGAAACTCGGCTTCCCCCAACCCCTCCGGATCAACGGCCGCCGCTACTGGCGGATCGCTGACCTACAAGCGTTCGAAGCGCGCCAGTCCTCTAAGAGGGAGGCAGCGTAACGGATGGCCTTCAGACAGAGCGAAGCCCGCGCGGCGGTGGCACGCCGGCGGGCCTCGGAAATTGTCGCTTGGACAGCTGACAGTTCCGAAGATATCGCGCTCCCTCTCGTTCTTCAAGCAGATTGGCTCCGCCGTCGGCATGGCCTTAGCGCCGAACAGGCGCGTGTCATCGCCAGTCTCGCCTTCGCTACCGGGAGGCGCGCATGAGCGTGCCCCCCTCGACCTTGATCCCATCAGCTGACCGCTGGGGGCCTTTCGCTGAAGGGCTCGACCCGGCCGAGCGATGTGCCCGACTGCGGACTCTGCGGAGCATCGTCCACCTTCTGATCGGCCCCCGCGCGGGTCAGTTGAGAGCGCTGCTCAAGGAAGCGGAAAGCGATGCGGCGGTACTACCAGCCGCCTTGAAGGCTCTCGATGCGCTCGCGCCGCTGGACCGGCGCCGCGTGCTCGCCTCCTACGCAGCAATCGAACGGCCGAGCCCGGAGGTGCGTCGATGATGGACCTCCGCACCGTAGCGCATCAGCTCGGCGGCGAGGTGTCTGGCCAGGGCATCTTGTGCCCTGGTCCTGGCCACAGCGCCCGTGACCGCTCCTTGAGTGTCATGTTCAGCCCGTCGGCACCGGGCGGCTTTCTAGTGTTCAGCCATGCCGGTGACGAACCCCTCGTTGCCAAGGACTTTGTGCGGCAGAGGTTGGGGCTTTCGCTCAGACTTGAGCAAAAGGTGGTCACGGAGTTCAGGGCCCCCAAATCGGCGCCGCCCCTCGACCCGGAAGTCGGAAAGCGCGCAGCCGATCGCTCGGCCCTTGCTCTCCGCATCTGGCGTGAGGCCCGCAGTCCGGCCGGCACGCCCGTCGAGAGCTACTTAGCGCGCCGTGGACTGGGCCTGCCCGACAATCCGGGCGAGGTGCTGCGCTATCACGATGGCTGCCCCTTCGCAGGCACTCACACGCCGGCCATGGTCGCCCTGGTGCGCAACATCCGCACGGACCGGCCGCAGGCAATCCACCGAACTGCGCTCACCCTCGATGGCCATAAGATCAAGGTGGCAGGTCGGGACCGCGCGGCTCTTGGACCGATTACCGGCGGCGCCGTGAAGTGGACCCCGGACGCTGAGGTGACGACCTGCCTCGGTATCGGTGAGGGCATCGAGAGCACAGCATCGCTTCAGCACCTTTCCGAGTTCGGCGCCTCGCCGATCTGGTCCGTGCTGAACGAGGGCGGCATCTCAGCCTTTCCGGCGCTGGCCGGCATCGAATGCCTCTGGATCGCGGTCGATCACGACCCCGCTGGGGATCGTGCCGCCCGCGCCTGCGCAGGCCGGTGGCGAACCGAAGACAGGGAAGTGTTCGCCGTGAAGGCGAAGGCGCCCGGCAGCGACCTCAACGACATCCTGCAGGTGCGCCATGTCTGAGCCCGCCTACTCCATCGAGCGCCTGCGGTCCCGATCCTCCGGCCTGCCTCGCTCACGGTCGGATGCTTCACGGCACATCGAAGACGAGGATGGGCGGTTCGCTCCGCCTGCTGACGACATCGTTGGCCCGGCCGCTGCGGCTGCCGTCCAGATCACGGCGACTCCCTTCGAATGGTGCGATCCGTCGAGGATCCCGCCTCGTGAATGGCTCTACGGCCACCATCTCATCCGGAAGTACGTCAGCGCGACCGTCTCGCCGGGTGGTGTGGGTAAGTCGTCCCTCGCTCTCGCTGAAGCTCTTGCGATGGTGAGCGGCAAAAGCCTGCTCGGTGAGCCTCCTACTGACCCCTTGAGGGTCTGGTACTGGAACGGAGAGGACCCCACCGACGAGCTGCAACGACGCGTGATGGCGATCGCACTGCACTACGGGCTGACACCAGCCGATCTCGGCGGGCGGCTATACATCGACTCGGGCCGCGACACTGAGATCGTCATAGCGCGACAGACCCGAGACGGTGTGACCGTGGCCATGCCCGTGGTCGAGGCGGTCAAAGCGACGATCCGCAAGAACAGGATCGACGCGTTGGTGGTCGATCCCTTTGTGTCCTCGCATCAAGTTTCCGAGAACGACAACGGCGCCATCGACCGAGTTGCCAAGACCTGGGGACGGATCGCGGGGGCGACCAACTGCGCGATCGAGTTGGTTCATCACTCCCGCAAGACCAACGGGGCCGAGGTCACTGTGGAGGACAGCCGCGGCGGTGGATCGCTCGTCAGCGCAACCCGATCAACGCGGACTCTCAATGTGATGACGAAGGAGGAGGCGGAGAAGGCCGGTGTCGAGCGGCGCCGATCGTACTTCCGCGTCGATAGCGGCAAAGGCAACCTCACTGCGCCGCCCGAGGGGTCGCAGTGGTTCAAGATCATCTCGGTGCCACTGCCGAACGGCGGCAGCTTAAGGGGCGTGCCGCTCGAAGGGGACAGCGTTGGTGTCGTCACTTCGTGGAAATGGCCTGACGCGATGGCCAGCGTGACCGTCAGTCACTTGAGAGAGGCACAGCGCCTGATCGGCAAATCCGGCGAGTGGAGAGCTAGTGCTCAGTCGCCTCAGTGGGCTGGTATCGCGATCGGGCAGGCGATGGGCCTGGACCCGTTTGATCCCAAGGACAGAGTGACGATCAAGGTCGCGCTCAAGACGTGGCTCGGGACCGGTATGCTTAAGCAGAAGATGATCGCGGATGACAGCCGGCGTGAGCGACCCTGCATCGTCGTCGGGGAGCCTGCGACGGACTAGGATCGCCACCTGAGGTCTGATGGCAAAGAAGGTCGAGATCGAGCTACCGTTCGATCTGGCTGAGTATGAAGATTTCGTGCTCAGCATTCGCCTCTCCGCGGGCGAGCATCGCGTTGAGATATCGGCGGCGCTTATGTCCCTCAATCAGGAGATAGCGCACGTCAGGATGCCGTGCACGATGGTCGTAGAAGCCGTTCGGCGTCTCAAGGACGACAATAGGGTAGTCCCAAGTTCCGTTCGCAGCAAAGGGGCGCGCTGTAGCTGACGGCCTGTTGATGTTGAAGACACGGTAATCGCTCTCAGCGTCGAGGCCATCTTCACAGAAGATTTCCCGCAAAATTCGCTCCGTGCCCCAGACTTCAAGGCGTGACTTCAGGCTGAAGAAGTCTAGACCACAGAACTCCGACAGCGTGTTGTGGCGGAAGATCCATTGCTCGACCACCCTCGGATCGAGATTGGGAAACCGAGATCCGTGCCGGGTCCACCACTCGGAGAATGGCTCCCTATCGAAGCCGTCATCCCCAAACGGGGTCAGTTCCTCGGGAAAGCCCACCCCAGACCGGTCGATCTTCAGCATCGCATCCCACTGCGTTGGTGACACAAATTGCACGAGGTTGCGGCCTCACACATGCGCAAGCTGAGCGAGTTATTCCGCTCGGGCATGGCGTCTCCACCACCCTTCAAGACCGGGGCCTTGCTCCACCACCACCACCTCCACCTCCATATAGGAGGTGGAGCAGGTGGAGCAGTGGAGCAGATTTGGCCCTGTGCGCCGGTGCTCCAGTTTGCTCCACTCCACTTTTCAAGGTGGAGCAACGGGCCTGATCGTGCCGCACTCGCGACGCCTCCGCAGGATCAAGGAACGCGGATCGGGGGGGCATCGCGAGGCTTCCCGCCAAATCCCATAGGAAGACAGGGCACATAGCAGGGATACCCGGAGCAGGGTCTAGGACCTAGCGCGCGCATCCTGCGGCAGCGGCATTCTTTCTAGGTTGGTCAAGACGCACTCTTGACTGCTCCACCTGCCCTATTACAATCATCTCAACCGTCGTTGAGTGAGTTGTAACCCGGCCATGGCAGTCGACAAATTCGTCCTCTACCTCCGGGTTTCGACGCAGCGACAGGCTGCCTCCGGGCTCGGAATTGAGGCTCAGCGCAAGGCCGCGGCTGACTTCCTCAACGGAGGGCGGTGGACCATCGTCCAAGAGTTCGTGGAAGCCGAGAGCGGCAAGCGTGACGACCGGCCCGAGCTGGCGAAGGCCATCGAGGCATGTCGGCTTTACGGCGCCAAGCTGCTCATCGCAAAGCTCGACCGGCTCAGCCGTGACGCTCACTTCCTGCTCGGTCTCGAAAAGGCAGGCGTGGAGTTCGTCTGCGCCGACATGCCGAACGCGAACCGCCTCACGGTGGGCATCATGGCAATGGTGGCCGAGGAAGAGCGACGGATGATCTCGGCTCGGACCAAAGCTGCCCTGCAAGCCGCTAAAGCGCGCGGCAAGGTGCTGGGTGGCTTCCGTGGCTACATCCCGACCGCCGACGATGTGGCTGCCTCCCGCGATGCTCTGAAGGCCAAGGGCAAGGCGCAGGCCGCTCGGCTAGAGCCAACGATCCGCGAGATCAAAGCCACGGGCATCACGTCCGCTAGCGGCATCGCCAGGGCGCTCACTGAACGCGGCATCCCGACTGCGCGCGGGGCCAGTGATTGGACAGCCGTTCAGGTGCAGCGGGTCTTGGCTCGCCTCGACGCTTAGGTGCTCCCCCCAATTAACGACGAAGTTGCCACGAACATGGCACAAAAATATAGGTCGGCATCTCTTTTGGTGGCGATTGTTATAACGAGCCATAACAAGCCACAACGGTGACAAAGCCACAGTATTCGCTAAGTTAGCTTCCGAGGTCCAAGTGGGAGAGGGCGACGCGATCCGCCCGACAACGGGAACCTCGGCTCCGCGGGCCTCGACGGTACCCTGCGCGGTCAAGCCGAGGACGATCGCGACCTTTAATGGCGCATGCGGAGACATCCATGAGTGATCAGCCGAGGCCGCTTGCTGACATCGCCCGCGAGGCGGTGCAGCGCACATTCCTCGACCTAACCGGCCAACCACTCGAACCGGATCATGCTGCCGCTCTGGTGGAAGCCGCCTTCGACGCCATCGGCGACGCCACCGTTCGCCATCTGGCCGTGTTCGAGGATGTGGAGGCAGTGGCGTGACCGACATGCCCCTCGACTTTGCAGCGGCCCGTGCAGCCCGCCTCTACTCACCGAAGGCGTCCCCTGAGGACATGGAAGGGGCGGTCTACCGCGCCGTCCAGCAAGCCAGCGTAGACCACACGGGCAAGCCGCTTGCTGCTGAGCATGCCGAGGCCATCGCGATCGGCACCATCAAGGCTCTGTCTGAGCATTTTGATCGCCTGACTCGACGCGAGCCCGTCTCAAAGGCGTCGGCCGACCCTGATGATGACCCGCCCCATCCGGAGCACGTGCCGATCATCCGTATCCTGAAGAGCAAAGGCTGCGATCTTCCCGAGAATGCCCTTGGCCGGATCTTGGCCTTTGTCGCGGCCGGCGGCGCGGCCTTAGCGGCTGCGGAGGGCTCCGCGCATGATCAAGCCTAAGCGATCCGCGAAGGTACGCTCGGCGGTCTCGAACGGCACTGCGCTCTTCCTCGGCGAGGTAGACGGCCGATCCGAGGTCGGGCGCCGCTATGCCGATCTCATCGCCGACCTGACGGCGGAGCGTGGTGGGCGTGAAGCTCTGACGGTCGCTCAGACCGAAGCCGTTCGCACCTATGCCGGCCTCGCCATCATGCGCGATCGCATGCACTCAGCCCTGGCGCGTGGTGAACGAGTAGATCCGGAAGCCATGGGTCAGATTGGCGACCGCATGGCGCGCCAGATGCGGATGATGGGACCGCCGAAGGCCCCTGAGCGGAAGAGCCTGCGTCAGCACCTGGCCGGCGGGGGCTGCGCATGAACCGCATCTGCACCATGCGGCAAGCCTTATCCGATCCGGACATCCTCGGCGCCGTCCTGCCGGGCGAGACGTGGAATGCATGGCGGGTCGTGCTCATCGCCAGCCAAGGCGAGCCGCTGACGGACGACGAGCGCATCATATTCACGGAGTTGACCGGCCGCGAGCGTGAGCCTGCCGAGCCCTGTGACGAGGTTTGGGGCGTGGTGGGCCGTCGGGGCGGCAAGACCCGCGCCTTCGCCGTCGCTGCCGCCTACATGGCCGCCTGCATCGACTACGAGGGCCGCTTCGCGCCGGGTCAGCGCGGCAGGCTGCCGGTGATGGCCGCCTCGAAGGATCAGGCCACGGAGGCATTCCGCTACCTGCTCGGCATCTTCACCGAGGTGCCGATGTTCGCCGACCTGATGGAGGGCGAGGCCACACAGGACACGATCCGGCTGGTGAACCGCATCGACATCGTAGTGACGGCCGCCAACTTCAAAACGGTGCGCGGCCCGACTCTCGTGGCGGCGGTCTGCGACGAGATCGCCTTCTGGCAGATCGAGAATGCGGCCAATCCCGACAAGGAGATCCTGCGCGCCATCCGTCCCGGCCTGATGACGCTGGGCGGCCCCTTGTTCGTGCTGTCGAGCCCCTACGCCAAGAGGGGCGAGCTGTATGCTGCCTTCCGCCGGGACTTCGGACCGAACGGAGATCCACGCATCCTCGTGATCCAAGCGCCGACGCTGACCATGCACCGGACCCCGCAGGTCGAGCGCGAGGTCGCGCGAGCCTACCGGCAGGACCCGGAGGCAGCCAAGGCTGAGTTCGGTGCGCAGTTCCGCGAAGGCATCTCCGACTTCGTGAGTGCGGAGGTGGTGGACGCCTGCACCGATCCGGGCGTGGCGGCGCGCGAACCGCAGCCGTTCACGACCTACAGCGCGTTCATCGATCCGGCAGGCGGCTCAGGTCAGGACAGCATGACGCTGGCCATCGGGCATCGGGATCGAGATGGGAGGGCGATGCTCGACCTCGTGGCGGCCATCGCTCCGCCGTTCTCGCCGGAAGGGGCCTGCGAGCAGTTCGCGGCGATCCTCAAGCGCTACGGCGTCTATCGCATCGTCGGCGACAACTACGCGAGTGAGTGGCCGAAGGAGATGATGCTCAAGAACGGCATCGCCTACGAGCGGTCCGACAAGCCGAAGAGCGCGATCTATGCCGAGTTCCTGCCGCTGCTGAACAGCCGCAAGGTCTGCCTCTTGGAGGATGGTCTTCTGCGCAAACAGCTCCTCGGCTTGGAACGGCGCACGGCCTGGGGGGGGCGCGACACGATCGACCATCCTGCCAACGGACATGACGACGTGATCAACGCGGCAGCCGGCGTGCTCGTCGGCATCGGCAACCGCCCTATCCCTGTCCACGATCTGCTGTGATGCGCCCCGTTCCCCGCGTCCTGATCCCGTGGAACCCCGCCGAGGCGATGTCCGTGGCAGAGGCCGCCCGCTTCGCCCGGCGGAACCCGCGTACGATGCGGGAATGGGCTGCCAAGTTCGACATCGGCCGCCGCGTAGCCGGAGAATGGGTGATCTCCCGCGTCGCCCTGCTGATGCTGCTTGAGAACGACACCGCGGCCCTCTCCGCCTACCTCATGGGCGAGCGCGCCGCCGAGCCTGTGGCCGCCTATTTCCGCAGGCTGACCAACGTTCATTGAAAGAAAGATCAGCACTTTCGGCGAAGTCGGCAAATCCGGCGGACTTGATATTCCAGATCAGCGCTTAGCGCGTCATGCTGGCATCATGATTTCGATGAGCCTCCCAGCGCCATCATTCAACGACGGGCGCGGCCTCTACCCGGAACGACTGTCCGTCACTGTCCCGCGCGGCTTCCCGGCTGTCGTGAAGCAGGCGGCTGAGGCTGAGAAGGTGAGTGTCGCCGAGTTCGTGCGGCGAGCCGTGGCGCATCGCGTCAGCATGGCGACGGACGGGGAGAAAGCCTGACATGGCGGCAGAGCGAAAGATCGGCGGCAACGTCTATCGGGCGGAGCAACTGCCCGCCGAGCAGGGCCTAGACCTGTTCCTGCGCGTGACGAAGGTCTTCAAATCCGCACCCGAGTTGATGGGTCTCATCGCCAACGGCGGCAGCACCGACGACGCGCCGGGCAGCTTCATGGCTCTCGTCTTCAGCGACGACCTCGACCGCCAAGAGACTAAGGAGCTTCTGACAGAGCTTGTTCAAACCTGCCGCGTCGGCAGTGATCCATGCATCATCGGCGTCAAGCCCGAGAAGATGGCGGAAGTCATCAAGGTCGCGTGGTTCGCGATGGAGGTTCAGTTCAAGGATTTTTTGGCCGAAAGCCTAGTGGCTCGCTAGGCATGGCCAACACGAGCGAGAAGCCGTTGCTTACGGATCGCGACTTCCGAGCCGTCGCGCCGAACGTGGCGGATAGGATGTACCTTTTCAGGCCGACGCCTGGGTTCGCCGACCCACCGCTGTGCGAGCTGCATCAGCTGCGCACGGTCTACACGCTGAACGACCTCGCCAACTTCCATGAGATCCTAGAACTTCGCGGGGTCATTCTGGACAAGGCCAAGGCGCGCGTGGAGCAGCAAAGGGAAGCTAAAAACCGGAGGGGCCGCCGTTGATAGTCGAGGAACTTGTAGGAGCGCTCGGCTTTCGGGTTCGCGGCCTCTCTGATGCGCAGAAGTTTATCAAGACCTTGGAGCAGGCCCGCAAGGCGGCGAAGGATGCCGGGCGTGGGCTCGACACTGGTCTGACCGGCCGGAACGCAGGTCTCAACCGCGTGGCGTCTGATGCCGAGCGTGCTGCCAAGGCGCTGCGCAATATGCGGATCGAGGCCGAGAAGGCATCCCGTGTCCGCTTCAAGCCGGGTGCATTCGGACCCGGTGGGCCAGGGGGCGCTTACAGCCCGACCCGCCATCCCGGCCCCGGTCGGGGCGGGCATCTCCTCGACGCAGCTGCCGCTGGTTCTGGCGTAGGCTTGGGACGGGCTGGCGTAGCGGCTGCCGCTGCCTACGGCGGTGGGCGTGTCGCGTCGCGGGCGCTCGGATCGTCCATGGACTTCGAGCGCGCCATGATCGAGGTGACCAAGGCGACCGATGCCACGCAGGCAGAGCGTGCTCAGTACGAGAAGGACTTACTGCGCCTCGCCCGCGACACCGGCCAGAACAAGGAAGGTTTGGCCGGGATGATGGCGCAGGCCGGCTTTTCCGGCCGCCCGAAGAACGAACTGCTACAGTTCACGAGATATGGCGCCATGGCTTCGACGGCATGGCAGACGACACCCGAGGCAACCGGCCAGTCGCTCGCTGAGATCGGCAACATCTACGAGGCCGACCAAAAGCGCATCGAAGAGATCGGCGACCAGATCAATTTCGCGGCCGATAGTTCTGCCTCCCGAGAGACGGACTTGCTGGAAATCGTTCGCCGGGTCGGATCGACCGCGAAGACGGCGGGCATGACGACAGGCGACCTTCTAGCTTTTGGCGCCAGCCTCAAAGAGCGCGGCGTTCAGACAGAAATCGCAGCCTCGGGCATGGAGGCTTTCATCAACTTCCTCAAGCTCGGCGAAGAGTATTCCAAGGGCGCCGACGATGGGCTGGCGAAGCTCGGACACAACTCCGACAAGCTGCGTAAAGCGTTCGTCAAGGCGCCGATGGAAACAGCGATTAAGTTCCTTGAGAAGATCCAGTCCATCAAAGACCCGATGAAGAAGGCCGAGGTACTGACTGGCATCTTTGGCGCCACTCGGCAGGACGATGTTGAGCGCATGTCCAACGCGGTCGGCAAGATGGCTGAGTACCGCGACAAGTTCAACGATCAGAAGCAATACGGCGGCACGGTCCTGACGCAGTTCGCCGAGCAGCTTCAAAACGACGTGTCGAAGATCGACCAATCGACTCAGCAACTGGACGTGCTGCTCAAGCGCATCGGTGATCCGATGAAGCAGGCTCTCGGCTACGGGGCTGAGAAGCTGAACAAGGCGCTCGACTACATCGACGACAAGAAGGGTAATGCGACCGCCAAGGCCAGCAACTTCTCTGACGACCTCCCCCGGCCTGGGCCATCTGGACGACAAACCAGCGGCCCGAGCGGTTGCGGCAGCGACCTTCGCCGAGCGGTTCGGAGCCGCCCCGCCGATGGATGCTCGGCGATCATTCTTGCCGAGTGCCGGGGCGGGCATTCCGAACGCTTGGCGGACGAAGAAGGGGACTGAGCCTCGGCTACGGCAATCTCGGCTCGACGGGCGACAACACACCGAGCTTCAGCGCCGGCACGTTCGGCATCGGCGGAGCGAAGGGGCTCGATTGGGCCAACAAGTCGGCCTCTCAAACCGTCCAGAACATCACGAACAACACGAACACCGGCAACGATCAAAGGCAGCAGAGCGTGACGGTGAACCAGACCGTCAACGGCGTGCCGGGCGTAGCTCAGGCGGCGGCTCAGGGCACCATGAACGCGCTCTCCTCGCTAGGGCCGAGCATCACCAAGACGAACCTCACGCCGACCGGCAGCATGACGGCGCCATAGGAGATCCCATGCTCAATTTATTCGATGCCGCCCCTATCAGCACACGTCGCAAGACCGGCGACGGCTACCTTGTGGCCGAGGCACGGGCCGCCCGTCTCGGCGTGCAACTCTATGCCGGCGCCGAAGTCGGCAAGCCTGAGATGGGCGTGGTGCGCGTGATGCGGCCCGAGGCGGAAGTCTTCGACCGCACCAGCATCAACAGCTACGGCAGCGCCCCCATTACGGTCGGGCATCCGCCGGGCGGCGTTACGGCCGACACATGGAAACGCTTCGCGGTCGGGCACGTCGGCGAGGGCGTCGTGCGTGATGGCGAGTACGTCGCGATCCCGCTGATCCTGAAAGACGCCGACGCGATCCGTCAGCTTGAGACCGGCACGCGAGAGTTGAGTGTTGGCTATAATTGCTCGCTCGACTGGACCCCCGGCAGCGAGAACGGACAGACCTGGGACGCCGTTCAGCGCGGCATCCGCGTGAACCACGTGGCCTTGGTCCCG
Source organism: Methylorubrum extorquens (assembly GCA_900234795.1). Classification (NCBI taxonomy): domain Bacteria; kingdom Pseudomonadati; phylum Pseudomonadota; class Alphaproteobacteria; order Hyphomicrobiales; family Methylobacteriaceae; genus Methylorubrum; species Methylorubrum extorquens. The sequence continues at coordinate 3,452,071 of LT962688.1, read as the reverse complement.
AAGGGCCGGGCCGGCGCCGAGTGCCGCATCTCCGACAGCGCCACCAACCTTCAGCAGAGGACGCACAGCATGGCCAACAACATCACGCCCCCGATGGGCTTCATGGACGCGATCCCATCACCCGAGGCGGCGCAGGTGGCCTCCATCATTGCCGACCTTCAGTCCAACGAGACATTCCGGGTTCGGCAGGCCGGACAGCGTGCCCGCGACCTGTCGTGGCAATACGGCGCTCAGATGGGCCGCACGACCATGGGCGATGCTCGGCTTCCCAAGATCGGCTTCGACTTCCTCACGGCGCTTGCGGACCAAGCCCCGGCCATTGAGGCGACGCTTCTCGGTCGCTGGGCGCAGGGCGACACCAGCGTGAGCACGGGCATCGATCGGGATGCTGGCGCCCGTGCCCGAGCGGAGATGAACGAGCAACAGGCGAACGCCTGGAGGACACCGCTGGGTACCGCACCCGGCGCAGCGGCAATGCCTCAGACCCATGACGCTCAGCCGCTTGGCGATGCCGCGACCGAGTACGAGCGCATGTGCGAGCGGCAGCGCAACGCTTGGCAGGAGGGCAAGTGATGCAGCAGGTTCTTCCCCTCACGGATCAGGTTCGTGCGGCGCTCACGGAGTCCCGCACATCCGGCCAGATCACGGCGCTGATTTCCGACCTCAAGCTCGACCTGGAGCGCATCCGCGCCGACCTGATCGCCGCCAAAGCGACGGCGGTCGATCCCCTCACCAGCCTGGAAGAGGCCGATCGAGCCCGTGAGGCGCATCACCGGCTAGGCTTCGAGGAAGAGCGGACGACCTCATCCATCGCGCGGCTCAACATGAAGCTCGCTGAAGTGGAGCGGGCAGAGGCGGCGGAGCGAGGGCGCCTAGCTTATGAGGCGGCAGTGAAGGAGCGGGACGCTTGCGCGGCTCTCATTCGTGAGGAGTACCCGAAGCACGCCGCTGCGATCACTGAGATCCTACAGCGGGTGATGGCCTGCAACGAGCAGATCAAGGCTGCCAATCCTGGCCGGCCGGCTGATGCGCCTTGGCTTGCGCCCCCCGAGAAGCTGGTACGCGACGCCGACGACGTTCAGCACGGGCAGCTCGTTGACCTCGTAGCGTTGCCGGGAATGCACCGGGACGCGCCGCTGATATGGTTCCGGCGGACGGCCGACTACCGGGGCTGAACACTCCAAAGAAGTCACCACACGGCAGCTCGCATCACCGGATCGGACCGTGCGTGCAAAGGGTTTAGAGCCATGTTGCCACGAAACACTAGCATGTAGACCCATAGCACTATAAGCGTCCCGTCGACACGGGGCGCCAAATGTCAGAAATAACAATTGCTCTTCCCTACAGCCTGAACACCGATACCCTACGCGGCGTAGTGCAAGATTTCATAAATAGATGCGGGGAAACCCTTCCCGCCCAGGTTATACTTGATTTTCATTTTTTAGGTTTTATTGAGCCGGCAGGCATCACCTTTCTCAGTAATTTTGTGTATTGGCTGCATCACAAAAGCATCAAGTGCGGCTTTGTCAACTACAATAGACCAGCCGCCTGCATTGCCTTTCTTGATGACTCCTTGTTCTTTGAACAGCATCTGGGCAAGAAGGTCTATCCATATAGCTCTCCTCGGGGAACGACTCAGCACCTTCGACGGGTTGAGCATTCTGAAAGCCACAGCTTCATACAGATGAAGTTGACACCATGGCTTGCGTCAACTCTGGGGATAAGCAAAGCATCACTGCACCCCTTCCAAGCGTGCCTGTCCGAGATATTTATCAACATACAAGATCACTCATCGAGAGAAAACGGCAGCATTTTCGCTCAACATTTTCCAAACTTAAAGCGCGTGAAGATTGCTATTGCTGACTTTGGAGTAGGAATTCCATCTAATGTAGAAAAGGTCGTAAGAGGACTGACCGACAACCAAGCAATAGCGAAAGCCGTTGAAGTCGATTTCTCTACGCGCAGTACCCCGCGGAATAGAGGGATTGGCTTGGATTTCCTGCTTCAAACCGTCGTATGTATGAATGGCGGAGAAGTGACTATATCATCTTTCAATGGTATGGTCCGTTTCTCTCCCTGGGAGGGCGGATACCAGATCATACCCAGTCAGGTTCCAGGTTTCTGCCCAGGAACTACAATCGACATAGTTCTAAGAACTGATACAATAACCTTCGTAGATGACGAGCCGGAGGATCTAGCATGGTGATCAATCTGATCGACATTCTCCCTGGCGCATACACGGGGGAGCAAGGCCAAGTTGTTTATGACATGCTTTCAGGCCATCTGAAGGGTGGCAGAAACGTCACGATCTCGTTTGCGGGCATAGATATTGCGACTTCAGCATTCGTTAATGCTGCATTTGTGCCGCTTCTTCAGATTATGGCGCTTGAAGAAATTAAAACGAACTTAAAAATCGTCAATTCAACAAAGCAAATAAATGACATGATCAAAATGAGACTTACAAGAGAGGCTGCTCGGGAGGCGGCTTAAGCCTCATTCTCCCGGCGTTATCAACATCTTTCATGGCGCCTCCTCAATAGAGCTGCTTAGGACTGCCTCGCCCTCAACGCCTCCTCGACGAGACGGCGAATAGCCTCTGAGCGCTTTAGCCCTTCCCTGGCCGCATAGGCATCCAGCTGCGCCAGAAGGTCAGCAGGCGCACGAAACCCAACGAGCGGGTCGCGCCCTGTGGCCGGACGGCCTCGCCTTTTCGGTTCAACCGGAATTGACATCAGCATGCTTTTTGGTTTAACCGAAAAGCGGACTGAGGGGAAGGTGCAACTTCCGTCTCAGCCCTGACCAGCAACGTCAGTTGAGGACGTCCCATGGCTATCCACCACCCTACAGCACCGGCACGAGCCGGTGAACGGTCTCGCTCGCCCAAGCCACAGATCGGGCCCGTTACGCATGCCCTGCGGGTCATGCTGGCAGCAGATCCGGACCAGCCCCGCATCCGTGATCTGCGCCGCGCCATCGCCGACCGGATCGAGGCGGGCATCGCCTTGCTCGACGCGCTGACGCCTGACTGCGATCTTGAGGGCGAGCCAGACGCCGAGGGCCTAACCGACGATAACGGTCTCGGCGATTGGGACGGCATGGACGAGCAACTGACCCGCCACGCCGAATTGCTGGCTGGCCTCCGGTGAGCGCCCCTGCATCCCGTCGCGGCTTCCTCCGCGACCTCGCCACGCTTCCGCTGATCGGCGGCGGCGTGACGCTCATCGGCAGCCCGACTGCGGTTGCCGCCCCCATCACGGAAAGCCTGCTCGACAGCTACGATGCTTGGCTCGAATTCGAGCGGCGCTTTCTCCAATGGGAGCGCTACCGCAACACGGAGATGAATTACCGCCTGCATCAGCCCTTCGTGATGCAGATGTACGACCGCGAGGGCAGGCCGAAGGGCCCGGCCACGGCAGGCGACTACATCCCGGCGGCTAATCCCGGCGCGCAGTATCATCATGGCGGTGAGGCGCTGGCCTCCACCCGCGCCGCTCTCGTCTTGAGCGCTGTGGGCTGCAACTGGCGGGAGGAGTGGTGATGAGGCCGTCTCCCGCCCGAGGGGCTTGGACCGAAATCGCCGACATGGAAGGCGACGTGAAGGACATTGAGCGGATCGGCGCCGTCCTCTCTCACATGGCTTCGTCTGACGTGGTTGTCGAAGGTGCAGAGCTGCACCTGATGGCGGACCTTCTCAGGGAACGGGGGCGGAAGCTGGCTGCTCAGTGGGAAGCTGCCCTGAAGGTCGCGGCTGAGTGCGAGGGCCGGTCATGCGCTTGATCCTCGTCTATCGAGCCAGGAGCCGCGTCCGGTTCGCCGTCGCGCTGCTCCACCTCGCCCTCGTGCTGGGCTGGATCGGCGAGGCGCTGTGGCACGCCTCCGTCAGGCAGATGAACCGAGCACGCGCCCTCGCTGAGCGTGCCGGCGTCGCCAGCGCCTGACCTTTTCGCTGGTGCCTCCAGCGGTCCATTGTCGCGCCCGGCGGCAAATCACCGGTCCGGTCGGCTTGCTAGAGGTCGTGTCGCTGTTACCCTCAGCGTTACCCCGACGCGATCTAACCTGAACCACAAACCGAGCTAAGTGTTGGTGCGGACGGCGGGACTCGAACCCGCACAGCCTTGCGGCCGCAAGATTTTAAGTCTCGTGCGTCTACCGGTTTCGCCACGTCCGCATCGGCGCAGCGGTAGCGGTCCGGTGAGGCCAGATCAAGCGGGTGGGCGCCAGCCGTAGACCCAGGCGTAGCGCGCGCTCATGCCTTCGGGGCCGGCGCGGCGCATCACCGTATCCCGGGCAAAGCTGATCAGCCGGCCGGCATGGTAGAAGCGCCCGTTGCGGCGGGCGGCCCGCTGCACCGCCCGCACGCGGGACTGGCGCGCCGCGGCGTAGGCAGCCAGCGCCTCGGGCACGCTCGCCTGGGCCGACAGGCTCGCCGTCAGCACCGCAGCGTCCTCGATGGCGAGCGCCGCGCCCTGAGCCAGAAACGGCAGCACCGGATGAGCGGCATCGCCCAGAAGCGCGATCCGGCCCCGTGCCATCGGCCGCACCGCCGGCCGGTCCACCAGCGACCACACCATCCAGCTATCGGGAAGGGTCAGCAGCTCCGTCAGCGGCGGGGCCGCATCGGGAAAATGGTCGCGCAGGACCATCGGGTCGCCGATCCGGCCCCAATCCTCGTCGCCCTCGCGCTCGGGGACGATCGCCACGACGTTGAGCCGTTTGCCGCCGTTGATCGGGTAATGGACGACGTGCCGCCGGTGCCCCAGCCAGAGCCCCGTTTCGGCTCCCTGAAGCGCTTCGGGCGCCGCCTCGCGCGGGATCACCGCCCGCCACGCCGCTTGACGATGGAGCCGCAGTGGGCGCGTGTCGAAATGCTGTCGCAGGCTCGAGCGCACGCCGTCGGCGCCGATGACGAGGTCGGCGTTGAGGGTCTTGGTGCGGTCGCCATCGATGCTGCGCACCGTCAGGCTGACGCCGTCCTCGGTCTCGCCGAGACCCGAGACCTCGCGCCCGACGCAGAGGCGGATGCCGGGGCGCCCGCGCACGGCATCGAGCAGGATCGTTTGCAGGTCGGCGCGATGCAGAACGTAGTAGGGCGCGCCGTGACGCTCGCGGATGCTCGCGCCCAGGCGGATGCCGCCGACGACGCGGCCGGTGGTCAGCGCGCGCACGGTGACGCCCGGCGGCTCGTCGCCCGCCCGGTGCAGGGCCCCGCCGAGCCCGAGGCCGATTAGCACCGCGCTGGCGTTCGGCGAGAGCTGGAGGCCGGCGCCGACCTCGGAGAACCCGGTGCGACGCTCGATCAGCGTGACGGAATGGCCGGCCCCGGCGAGCGAAAGCGCGGCGGTGAGGCCGCCGATCCCGGCGCCGACGATGACGATGGAGAGCGCCGCCACGGACGGCCCGGTCCGGTCAGGCCGCCTTGGCGGTCTTGTCGGGCGTCTCGTCGTGCCACACGCACCCGGCCGGTTCCGCCGTGCCAGACTTCAGCTTCGGGTCGTAGCGGAACAGGGTCGAGCAGTACTGGCAGATGATCTCGGTCTCGCTGCCCATGTCGAGGAAGACGTGCGGATGATCGAAGGGCGGCAGCGCCCCGATGCACATGAACTCCTTCGAGCCCACCGCGATCACGGTCACGCCGGCCTGATTGTGGAAGTGGGGAACCGCCTTGTCAGCCATCGCACGTCCCTGAAACGGAGGCCGTGGTCTAGCGCGTTCGCGGCCGCACGCCTAGACGCAAGCCTCGGATCCTGCTGTCGCTCTTCATGCACTGCTTCCTGCGCCGGTCGAGACGCCTGGCAAACAGGAGATGCGCGCTCGGGTTGGCGCCGGCCCTGGGGCGGCGTAAGACGAGGGCGTCCGCCTCGAACGTCCCTCGCTAAGCGCCCGATCCCCATGAGCCGTGAAGAGCAAGCCGTCGCCGAAGGCGGGCGCCGCGCCCCGGAACCGCCGATCCACGGACCGGAGGGGTTCGAGGGGATGCGCCGTGCCGGCCGCCTGACCGCGGAGGCGCTCGATCTCCTGGTTGAGGCCGCCCAGCCCGGCGTGACCACGGAATATCTCGACAAGCTCGCCTTCGAGTTCGGGATGGATCACGGCGCCTATCCGGCCTCGCTGTTCTACCGCGGCTACCGCAAGTCGATCTGCACCTCGATCAACCACGTCGTTTGCCACGGCATTCCCAACGACAAGCCCCTGCGCGACGGCGACATCGTCAACCTCGATTGCTGCCTGATCCTCGACGGCTGGCACGGGGATTCGAGCCGCATGGCCTATATCGGCGAGGTGCCGCGGAAGGCGCAGCGCCTGTGCGAGATCACCTACGAGGCGCTGATGCGCGGCATCCGCGCGGTGCGGCCCGGCGGCTCCACCAACGATATCGGCCGGGCGATCCAGACTTATGCGGAATCCGAGCGCTGCTCGGTGGTGCGCGATTTCTGCGGCCACGGGCTCGGTCGCGTCTACCACGACGCGCCGACCATCCTGCACTACGTCGAGGCGAGCTACGACGTCCCGCTCAAGGCCGGCCAGTTCTTCACCATCGAGCCGATGATCAATCTCGGCCGGCCCGCGGTGAAGGTGCTCTCCGACGGCTGGACCGCCGTGACCCGCGACCGCTCGCTCTCGGCGCAGTTCGAGCACACCGTGGCGGTGACGGAAGACGGCTACGAGATCTTCACGCTCTCGCCCAAGGGCCTCGACCAGCCCAAGCCGCATGGTCTTGAGGCGCACGGCGCGCAGGCCGACTGACGGCCCGCCGGGAGATGGCCCGCCGGCCGGCCGAACCGCCCGCTCGGCCGGGCCTTGCCGAGGCGGCCGCGCCCGCCGAGGAGACGCCGCACTATCACGGCCACCGCGAGCGCCTGCGCGCCCGCTTCGCGCAAGCCGGCGCCGAGGCGCTGGCCGATTATGAACTGCTCGAACTCACCCTGTTCCGGTCGATTCCGCGGCGGGACGTGAAGCCGCTCGCCAAGGCGCTGATCCACCGGTTCGGCTCGTTCGCCGAGGTTGTCAGCGCCGAGCCCGCCCGGCTCATGGAAGTGGAGGGCGTCAGTGCCGGCGTCGCCGCCGACCTGAAGCTCGTCGAGGCCGCCGGCCGGCGGCTGGCCCGCGGTGCCATCGCCGCCCGTCCGCTGCTCTCGTCTTGGAGCGCCCTTATCGAGTATCTTCGCGCCACCATGGCCTTCTCGGGCCGCGAAGAGTTCCGGGTGCTGTTCCTCGACCGGCGCAACCACCTGATCGCCGACGAGGTGCAGGGCCGCGGCACCGTCGATCACACCCCGGTCTATCCCCGCGAGGTGGCCAGACGCGCGCTCGAACTCGCCTCCACCGCGATCATCCTCGCCCACAACCACCCGTCCGGCGACCCGGCCCCCTCGGGGGCCGACATCCGCATGACGCGGGAGATCGTCTCGGTGCTCGATCCCCTCGGCATCGTGGTGCACGACCACGTCATCCTCGGCCGTGACGGACATGCGAGCCTGAAAGGGCTCAAGCTGATCTGATGCGTCCGGCCGTCCGGGTGTGCACGCCGGCCGGGACCCACAGGGCTGAGTGTGTCCGGAGACATTTCGCTGACAGGTTGCGCAAACTTGCAGCGGAGCGTCGCTGCCAGGGATAGGCTTGCGCGGGGCGTCCGCTACATCGACCGGAGGGTCGTCCCGTGTCGCTCGCATCGACGAGGGCGTGTGGCGATCTCCTGCCGGCGGCGCCTCGTGCCGCGGCAGCCGGGGTGGAGACGGTTTCAGGACTGGCAGGAAACCTTCCGGGTGGCCTGCCTCTTGCTCCGGCAACGCGAGACATCAGGGGGAATCGCGCGAATGGCGCACACGGCGTTCGACGAGATGAATGGGGGCGGGGCGGGGCAGCTCGAACCGGCGGCCGTGCGCGAGGCCTATGACATCCTCAAGTCTTGGCTCGACAAGACGCCGCCGGAGCATTTCAACACCCGCCGCAGTCAGGCCGAAATGCTGTTCCGGCGCATCGGCATCACCTTCGCGGTCTACGGCGCCAACGAATCGACCGAGCGGCTGATCCCCTTCGACATCATCCCGCGGGTGCTGACCAAGCCCGAATGGGATTTCCTGGAGCGCGGCCTCAAGCAGCGGGTCACCGCGCTGAACGCCTTCATCAACGACATCTACGGCGCCGAGGAGTGCATCAAGGCGGGGATCATCCCGCCCGACCTCGTCTACCGCAACCCGCATTACCGCATGGAGATGCGCGCCTTCGACGTGCCGCACGACCTCTACGTCCACATCGCCGGCATCGACATCGTGCGGACCGGCGAGAAGGACTTCTTCGTGCTGGAGGACAACGCTCGCACCCCGTCCGGCGTCTCCTACATGCTGGAGAACCGCGAGGTGATGATGCGGCTCTTCCCCGAGCTGTTCTCGCGCCACCGCGTCGCCCCGGTCGAGAATTATCCCGACGCCCTGCTCGCGACCCTGCGCAGCCTCGCCCCGGCTTCCGCCACCCGCGACCCGACCGTGGTGCTGCTGACCCCCGGCCGCTACAACTCGGCCTTCTACGAACACTCGTTCCTGGCCGATAAACTCGGCGTCGAGCTGGTGGAGGCGGGCGACCTCTTCACCAAGGACGAGGTCGTCTACATGCGCACGACCGAAGGTCCGCGCCGCGTCGACGTGATCTACCGCCGCCTCGACGACGATTTCCTCGATCCGCTGGTGTTCCGGCCGGATTCGGTGCTCGGCGTGCCGGGACTGATGAACGCCTACGAGCGGGGCAACGTCACCCTGTCGAACGCGGTCGGCACCGGCATCTCGGACGACAAGGCCGTCTACAGCTACATGCCGGAAATCGTGAAGTTCTTCACCGGCGAAGACCCGATCCTGCACAACGTGCCGACGCATCGCTGCCGGGAAAAGGACGCCTTTTCCTACGTGATGGACAACCTCAAGGACCTCGTGGTGAAGGAGGTCAACGGCTCGGGCGGCTACGGCATGCTGGTGGGCCCGCACGCGACGCGGCGCGAGATCGACGAGTTCGCGAAGAAGCTGCGCCACGCGCCGGACAACTTCATCGCCCAGCCGACGCTCTCGCTCTCCACCTGCCCAACCTTCGTCGCCTCGGGCGTTGCCCCCCGCCACGTCGATCTGCGCCCCTTCGTGCTGGCCGGCGCCGACGAGATCCGCATCGTGCCCGGCGGCCTGACGCGGGTCGCGCTGAAAGAGGGTTCGCTGGTGGTCAATTCGAGCCAGGGTGGCGGTACCAAGGATACCTGGGTGCTCGATGCTTGAGCGCTTCGCCCGATTCTTTCGCAATCTTCAGGCAGGCCGGGCAGCGTCGGTGATGAAACACCGCGCATCTGCCGCCCTGGTCGCCAACGCGCCCGCGAGCTGACGCCATGCTGTCCCGGACTGCCGACAACCTCTACTGGCTCTCGCGCTACGCCGAGCGCGCGGATTTTCTGGCCCGCATCCTCGACGCGGCCCTGCGGCTGGCCGCCCTTCCGTCGAGCTATGGCGGGCGCACCTCGAACGAGTGGGCCTCGGCCCTGTCCTCGGCGGGCGATCCCGAGCTATTCAAGACGCTCTACGATTCGGTCAACGAGCACACGGTCTGCAACTTCCTCGCTTTCTCGCCCCACAACCCGTCCTCAATCCGCTCCTGCATCGCCACGGCGCGGGAGAACGCCCGCTCGATCCGCACGGCGCTCACCACGGAGATGTGGGACACGATCAACGGCGCCTATCTCGAACTGCGGTCCTACGAGGGCCGCGACCTCTCGCGCGACGAGTTCACGCAATTCCTCGACTGGGTGAAGCGCGTCTCGCTGACCTTCGACGGCTCGGCCTACCGGACGATGCTGCGCAACGACGCCTACTGGTTCACCCGCGCCGGTACGGCGATCGAGCGGGCGGACAACACGGCGCGCATCCTCGACGTGAAGTACCAGATTCTGCTGCCGGCTTCGGAGCGGGTCGGCGGCTCGCTCGACTACTTCCAGTGGACGACGATCCTGCGCGAGGTCTCGGCCTTCAACGCCTATCACTGGGTCTACCGTGAGAGCATCAAGCCGGTGCTCGTGGCCGACCTGCTGATCCTCAACCCCGAGATGCCGCGCTCGCTCGCGAGCTGCTACCGGATGCTGGTGGAGCATCTCGATCTGATCGCCGACGCCTACGGCCGCCGCGGCGAGAGTCAGCGTCTGGCGAGCAATCTGCGGGCGAAGCTTCGCAGCGCCGACATCGAGCGTGTCTTCGCCTCCGGCCTCCACGAGTTCATCCAGGGCTTCATCGTCGAGAACAACAGTCTCGGCGCGGCCATCAGCGACCAGTATCTGGTGTGAGAGCGACCAACTGAAACGGCGTCCGCTTCGATCAAGCGGACGCCGTCAGAGCCGGTGGGGTGAAGCCTCAGCGCCGCTTGAAGCGAAGCGCCGTGCGGGTCAGTAACCGTACCGGTCGTATCGCCGTCCGTCGTCATACCGAGAGCTGCGATACGACCGGCCTCCATAGCCGCCGAAATCATGCTTGCGCCGCCATCCATGGGCGGGCGCCCAGGGCGGCGGACCGCCGTGATGGAAGCCGCGTCCTCCGCCGCGCGCCCAGGGCGGATCGGCCATGGCGGCCGAGGTGGTGCCGAGGATGCCGCCGGCAAACGCCAGCACGGAAAGTAGGGTCAGGGTCGGTTTGCGCAGCATCGGGCCTCCTGCGGTCAGGTGAGAGACAATCGGTTCGGCCTCACTGGCCGGTGGTCGCGCCCGTGGTGGTCGTCGATTTCACGGGTTTCGAGCCGGGCTCGTGCGACATGGTCTTGGTGCGCGACTCGACGCTCTCACCGTCGCGGACCTTGGTCTTGGTCTGCGATTTCGAGAACGTGCCGCCATCATGGGCCATGGACTTGGACTGGCCGTTGAGGCCGCCATTTCCGGTCTCGTTCACATGCGAGCGGTCCATGGTCTTGCCGCCGGCCGCAGCGCCGCCGGTCGCCAGCGAGGAGCCCGTGCCGCCGTTCGCGCCCGTCGAGGTGCCGCCGGTGCCGACGGTCGAGGCGGAGGTGCCGCCGGATGCCGCCGAGCCGGCGCTGCCCGCCGTGGCACTGCCCTGCGCCTGCGCGAAAGCCGGGGCGAGGACGAGGCCGAGGACGGCAAGCGCCGTCGCCGCACGTGTGTTCGTCTTGGCAATGCTCATCGGACCCTCACTTCTTGCTCGGTACGGTGACCACGCAGTTGCCGTCACCGGTTGTCGTCATCGTGCTGCCGCTGCCGGTGCTCGAACTGGAGGCGGAACTGCTGGTCGTGCCGCTGCCCGATCGCGTCGTCACCGACGGGCCGCCGGTGGTGGAACTCTTCACCCCGTCGGGGCCGGCCGTGACCGAACTCGACAGCGTGCCGGAGGTGTTGGCATCGTCGGATTGGACGAGCCGGCACGGCTTGCCGTTGGGCCCGGTCGTGACGGTCGTGCTGCCGGCGACACCGTTCGGGCCCGTTTTGACGGTGCTGGTCTGGGCCTGACTCGCGGCGATGCCGGCCAGAACGAGTGTGGCGCCGAGAAGCGGTCGGATCACACGTGCCATGGTGCGTCTCTCCTCAGATGATGAGTGTTTCTCACAAAACCCCCATGCACCCCGCAGCCGGAGCGGCGATGGTCGGCGCCCGGACGTTCTGCGAGGTGCTCTGAGACGGGCGCGGTTCGTCCGAACCGCGCCCGCAATTACGCCGGCCGAGGCTTAGCGCTTGTTGTGGCCCGGAGCGTTCTCGGAGTTTCCGGGGCCGCTCTTGTCATGACCCGGAGCGCTGCCCGACTTGCCCGCGCTATCGGACGTGCCGGACGTGGAGCCGCCCGTGCCCGTCGACGAGCCGCTGCCGCTCTTGCTGGCCGAGGATCCGCCCGTCCCGACCGTCGAGGAGCTGGTGCCGCCGCCGGCCGACGAGCCACCGGTGCCGAGCGTCGAGCCCGAGCCGCTGCCCGAGCCAGCGGAAGAACCACCGGTCCCAACCGTCGAGGAGCTGGTGCCGCCGCCCGCCGACGAGCCGCCGGTACCGGTCGTCGAGGACGACTGGGCATACGCGAGTGCGGCGCTGCCGATGACGAAGGTGCTGGCGAGAGCGGCAAGGCGAATATGCTTGAGCATGTATTCCTCCAAGTGTTTCGGTTGTTGCGGGACCAAGAACGGAGAGGTCCGGAATACCGTTCCAAGAAATATGCATCGAAATCGAACAAAACGCTGCAATGAACGGCAGATTAACACGGCGAGTTATTGGAAAAGGCAAAAATTTTCCGCTTCGTCGTAAGTGGGCGACGAGAGCGGAGTGCAAATTTCGGGATGCGTGATCGCGGTGTAGGGTCGAAACGTCTCTCGGCGGCGTGAGCTGTCGGCTCGGGCGCCAGAAACGGTGCGCCCGGTCATATCGTTCCGGGTCTTTGCCGGCCGCACATCCCGCTCAGTCCTGTCCTCCGCCGCTCGCGGGAAGGTTCGCGCCCGGCGTCCCCCGCCCGGAGCGTCTCCGAACAAGCGTCTCGCGGCGCCGCTCCGGGCCGGTTTCATGACGGAGGCCGCCAAGAAAACGCGTTCTGCCAAAGGTTTGAGCAAGCCGCCCGATTTCCAAAGCGCCGTCCTTGCCCTAGCTTGCCGCAAGTCGTCCCGGCAGGATCAAGGCATGCGCATCCGGATCGTCCACGATACGGTCTATACCTATCAGCAGCCCGCGCGGGGCCTGATACAGATCCTGCGGCTGACGCCGCGTGACCATGACGGTCAGCACGTGCGCGAGTGGCGGATCGAGCCCTCGGTCAACGGACGGCTCACCGCCCGCGAGGACGGGTTCGGCAATCTCGTCCACTGGTTCACCGCCGACGATCCCACCGACGCACTCACCGTGCGGGTGACCGGCGAGATCGAGACCTTCGAGACCAGCGGCGTCGTGCGCGGCGCGGTGGAGCGCCTGCCCGACCTGTTCTACCTGCGCGACACCCAGCTGACCGAGGCGAGCGCGGAACTCAAAGCCTTCGCGGAGAAGGTCGCGGGCAAGGGGGAGCGTGATGCGCTGCCGATGCTGCACCGCTTGCTCGCCGCCGTCCACGACGCCGTGACTTTCGAACCGGGCCCAACCAGCGCCAGCACCAGTGCCGCCCAAGCCTTCGAGGTCGGGAAGGGCGTGTGCCAGGATCTCACCCACATCTTCCTCGCCGCGGCCCGGCACTTGGAGATCCCGTCGCGCTACGTCTCTGGCTATTTCCGCCGCGACGACGGCGCCGACGACCAGAAGGCGGGGCATGCCTGGGCGGAGTCACTGGTGCCGGGCCTCGGCTGGATCGGGTTCGACCCAGCCAACGGCATCTCCGCGACCGAGGCGCATGTGCGCGTCGCCGTCGGCCTCGACTATCTCGGCGCCGCGCCGATCCGCGGCAGCCGCGTCGGCGGAGGCACCGAAACCCTCGACGTGGCCCTGCGCGTCGAGCAGTTGCACTCCCAATCGCAGTCTCAGGGCCACGGTCAGCAGAGCCAGAGTCAAAGCCAGAGTCTTGGCCAGAGCTTGGGCTAAGGCTGAGCCGGCATCGGGCCTTGGACCCGGCTTTTAAAAAAGTTGTCTTGCCGGGCTGGCTCGCAGCGTGCGATGCGGGCCGCCTGAACCTGCCCGGCGCACGGGCCCCTGCCTGAGGCGGCGACCGCCATGACCTACTGCGTCGGAGTGCTCGTCGAGGACGGGCTGGTGATGATCGCCGACACCCGCACCAATGCGGGGCTCGACAACATCTCGACCTTCCGCAAGCTGCACATGTTCAACACGCCCAATGAGCGCGTGATGATGCTCGCCTCGGCCGGCAACCTGTCCATGACGCAGTCGGTGCTCAGCATGCTCCGCGAGGGCGTGGACGACATCGAGGGCGAGACGCCAGCCAAGCTCAAGGACGCGGCGACGATGTTCAAGGCGGCCCAGCTCGTCGGCCGGGCGATTCGCCGGGTGCGCGAGATCGAGGCGGCCGGGTTCGAGGCGGCCAACCTGCGCATGGAGGTCTCGTTCCTGTTCGGCGGGCAGATCGGCACCGAGCCGATGCGGCTGTTCATGATCTACTCGGCCGGCAATTTCATCGAGTGCAGCCGCGAGGCGCCGTTCCTCCAGATCGGCGAGCACAAATACGGCAAGCCGATCCTCGACCGGGCCGTGACCTTCGAGACCGACCTCTACGACGCGCTGAAGGTGGGCCTCGTCTCGATGGATTCGACCATGCGCTCGAATCTCGGCGTCGGCCTGCCGATCGACATCGCCGTGCAGCGCCGCGGCGCCCTCGACCTCGAAGTGAGCCATCGCATCGAGGCCGGCGAGAGCTATTTTCACGATCTGCGCGAGCGCTGGTCGGCGGCTTTGCGCGCGGCTCATCGCGCGATTCCGCGCCCGCCCTACGGGCCGCAGCGGTAGAGCGCATCCCGACGAAGGGGACGCCGCTTCGTCGAAAGAAGGCGCGTCACAACAAGGGCCGAGAGGCGCCGGCCTGATGCAATGGGGTCGGGTACGGCTCTCGGCGCAGACGCATTAGGCGCCGTTCAAGACCTCTTCGACGAAGGCCGGCACGGTTTCGCTCGCGCGCCCCAGCCGGGTCGCCTCGAACAGACCGGCATTGTCGGCGGCCTCGAGCGTGAGGGCGAGCGTCGGGATGCCGAAGGCACGGGCCTGCGCCACGTAGCCCGCCGCCGGATAGACCGCGCCGGAGGTGCCGATCGCCACGAACAGGTCGGCCTCGGCGAGCGCCTCGTCGATCGCTTCGAGGTGATGCGGCATCTCGCCGAACCAAACCACGTCGGGCCGCATCTCGCCGCTGTGACCGCAATGCGGGCAGGCGGTCTCGACGGTGAGATCCTCGTGCCAGACGGTGTCCCTTACGCAGGCGGTGCAGCGGGCCTTCAGCAACGCGCCGTGCATGTGCACGACGTGGCGCGAGCCGGCCCGCTCGTGCAGATCGTCGATGTTTTGCGTGCACAGGAATAGCCGGCCGCCGCGCGCCGCCAAGCCCGCTTCCAGCCGGGCCAGCGCCGCATGGGCAGGGTTCGGTGCGGCGGCGCGGGCGTCGCGGCGGCGATGATTGTAGAAGTCGTGGACCAGCACCGGATCGGCGGCGAAGCCTTCGGGCGTCGCAAGGCGCATCGGGTCGAACCGGGCCCAGGCGCCGTCCGTGTCGCGGAACGTGCCGAGCCCGCTCTCGGCGGAGATTCCGGCACCCGTCAGAACGAAGATGTTGGTCATCGCGCGCCTCAAGCGTCCGGCAGGCGCGTGGCGAGCACCTTGTCGATGCGCCGCCCGTCCATATCGACGACCTCGATCCGCCAGCCCTGAGTCTCGATCGCATCGCCCTCCGTCGGAATGCGTCCGAGCTGGACGATGAAGAAGCCGGCGAGCGTGGAAAAGTCGTCCGAGCGCGGTCGCTCCGGAAAGCCGAGGCGGTCGAACGCGTCGGTCGCCGAGATCATGCCGTCGATGAGCAGCGAGCCGTCCTCGCGCTCGACCACCATCCGCTCCTCGCCGGGCTCGGGGATCTCGCCGGCCATCGCCTCCAGCAGGTCGGTCTGGGTGACGATGCCCTCCAGGCTGCCGTACTCGTCGACGACGATCGCCATGCGCACCGGCTTGGTCTGGAACATCTCCAGCACCTTGAGGATCGCCAGACCCTCGTGGACGACGATGGGCTCGCGGGTCGCCCCCTTCACATCGAGCGGCTTGCCGTCGAGGAACTGGTCGAGCAGATCCTGCTTGCGCAGCACGCCGACGACATCGTCGATCTGCGCCCGGCTCACGACGAGCTGCTCGTGGCGGCAGGTGCGCACCGCCTCGATGATCTCCTCCTGCGAATCGTCGAGATCGACCCAGTCCACCTCGTTGCGCGGGGTCATAATCTCGCGGATGCGCCGCTCGCCGATGGCGAGGATGCGCGCCACCGCATCCTCCTGCGCCTCGTGCAGCAGGCCCGCCTCGTGGCTCGCGGTGACGAGCAGGCTGAGTTCCTTGGGGAAGGGGAGGTTTCCCTCGCCCTCGCCCGGCCTGAGGCCGAGGAGCCGCAACACCCCGTTGCCGAGGCTGTTGAGGAGATGGATCGCCGGGCCGAACACCAGCAGGAACAGCGTCAGCGGCCGCACGATCACCAGCGCCGTGCGCTCGCTGCGCTGGAGCGCGAGGCTTTTCGGCGCCAGCTCACCCAGCACGATGTGCAGCGTGGTGATGACGGCAAAGGCCAAAGCCACGGCCAGCGTATGGGCGCTGAGGCCAGCGGCTTTCTCCGGCAGCCAGTAGAGCAGTGGCTCGATCAGGTGGGCCAGGGCCGGCTCGCCGACCCAGCCGAGCGCCAGCGAGGACAACGTGATGCCGAGCTGCGTCGCGGCGAGATGCGCGTCGAGCCGGTCGGTGGCGCGCTGAAGCGCCTTGGCATTGAGCCGGCCCTCGTTGACCAGTTCGGCGACCCGGCTGCGCCGCACCGCGACGAGGGAGAATTCCGCCGCGACGAAGAAGCCGTTGGCGAAGACGAGCGCGATGACCGCGACGAGGCCAACCGCCGAAGACCAGAGACCGTCCGAAATCGTGCCCTCCCGGGGCCAAGCCGCACTGCTGACCGCCCCTGAGGCGGCACCGATGCTGAGTGTCTCTCACAAAACTCCCGCTGCGCCGTCGCACCCGGAAAGCAACCGTACGGTGATCGGGAGTTTTGTGAGGCACTCTTAGAGCCGAACTCCGCTATGGGGGAAGAGGTTCGGGCGCATTCTCGCGTGGGCGACCGCGCTTGCGTCACCCGATCGGCGCGCGCATCGTCATTTTCGTGGAAGCCGGCCGCCACCCTTCGGGACGATGCTGTATGGGAAGGGCGTCGCCCCGGCCGCGCCACACTTCCTTTCCATGCAAGTCGAAGGGCCGATCCCGGCGCGGGGCCCGGTATTGGCGTTGTCGAGGAATGTGGCCGTGATCAAGCTGCCGAAGCTGTTTCGGCCCAGGCGCCGCGATGCCGCGATGGCCGCCCCCTTCTTCGATCCCGCCTTCTACCGCTCGGCCTATCCCGATGTGGCTGCGGGCGGCGGCGACCCGCTTCGGCACTACCTCGACCATGGCTGGCTGGAGGGCCGCGACCCGTCCGCGGTGTTCTCGACGCTGTTCTACGCCGACCGCCACTTCGCCGACCGGGCGGCGATCAACCCGCTTCTCCACTATGCGGCGCTCTCGCCGACCGAGCGGCTGCGGGTCGCGACGCAGCCGGGTCCGGATTTTCCGTCGCTCCAGGCCGGCGTGGTCGAGCCCTATTTCGATGCGCCGTATTATGCCCGCCTCGCCGGCCTCGAGGGAGGCGAGGACCCGCTCTCCCACTACCTGACCAAGGGCTGGCGGCGCGGGCTCGACCCGAACGACGCCTTCTCGGGCGACGCCTACCTCCAGCGCCACGCGCATATGCGGCGCCTCGGCGTCAGCCCGCTCTATCATTTTGCCGCCACGCGACGGCTTCAGGCCTCGGAGGCCGCCGCCCCGCCCGCGCGGCGCACCAAGCCGCAGGCAGCACTGCTTCCCGCCGACCCGGCCGAAGCCTCCGACGCGCAGATCTACGAGACGGTGGCGGCGGCCTTCGACCGGGAGCACTACCTCGACTCCAATCCCGACATCCGCCGCTCCGGCATCGATCCGGTCCGCCATTTCCTCGATTTCGGCGCCCGCGAGGATCGCGACCCGAGCCCCGACTTCTCGGTGCGCTTCTACCGCAAGCATTACCGGCGGGAGATCGGGGCCGGGGTGAACCCGTTCTTCCACTACCTCGCGGTGGGCCGGGCGCGCGGCTTCCGGCCGACACCGTTCGGTCTCGGAACCTGGCCCGCGCAGGTCGCGCCGACCCCGGCCGAGTGGGAGCAGGCGCAGCCTGCCGCCGACATCGCAGCGGCGCGGGTCGTGCTGATCATGCCCGTCTACAAGGGCTACGACGACACCCTGCGGGCGATCCACTCGGTGCTGAGCGAGAAGCAGGCCACGCCCTTCGCCCTCCTCGTCATCGACGATTGCAGCCCCGATCCGCGCCTGAGCGCGGCTCTGGCCGACCTCGGCGGCCGCGGCCTCTTCACTCACCTCGTCAACGAGGCGAATCTCGGCTTCGTACGGACCTGCAACCGCGGCCTCGAACTCGCCGCAGGCAAGGATGTCGTGCTCCTCAATGCCGACGTCGTCGTCTACGGCGATTGGCTCGACCGCCTGCTCTGGCACCTCGACGCCGACCCCCGCGTCGCGACGGTCACGCCGTTTTCGAACAACGCCACGATCTGCAGCTATCCGCGGCCCAACGTCGACAATCAGGCCCGGCTCGAGATCATGCCCGCCGAGATCGACGCCTTCACCCGCGCCTGCAACGCCCGCACGAGTTCGCCGGTGCCGACGGGCGTCGGCTTCTGCATGGCGATGCGCCGGGAAGCGATCGCGGCGGTGGGGCTCCTCGACGCCGAGACCTTCGGGCGCGGCTACGGCGAAGAGAACGACTTCTGCATGCGCGCCCTCAAGGCGGGCTTCACCAACGTGCTGGCCCACGACATTTTCGTGTTCCACTCCGGCAGCGTCTCCTTCGGCGCGCTGCTCGCGACCAAGGGCGCGGACATCTTCCGCGCGATCCTGACCAAGCACCCCGATTACCAGCGACGGGTCCACAACCACATCGAGGTCGATCCCGCGCGCTTCGCCCGGCGCCGCCTCGACCTCTACCGCTTCGCCAAGCGCGCCACGGCCAGCGCCGAGCGCGGCATCGCCCTGATCGTGACCCACGATTTCGGCGGCGGGGTCGAGACCCATATCGAGGCGCTGAGCCTCCGGCTCGCCGAGGCCGGTCTCGCCGTCGTCTATCTGCGCACCGACGAGCCCGGCGGGTTCAGGCTCGGCCTGCCCGGATCGGGCGGGATCGACTTCCCCGTCTCGATCCTCGATCCGCTCTCCCTCGACCGCGACGCCGATCTCCTGGCCGAGCTGATCGGCTGGCTCGGCCCGGCAATGGTGCATGTGCACTCGCTGGCGGGGCTCGATGCCCCCTCGACCCGCGTGGCGATGGGGCTGATCGAGGAGGCCGGCACCGGCTACGACGTCACGCTTCACGACTACGCCTCGGTCTGCCACCGCAACAATCTCGTGCGATCCGACGGCGTCTATTGCGGGTTGGCAGAACCCGCCGTCTGCCGCGACTGCATCCGCCTCGATCGCGACGCCGACGGGATCGTGCTGCCCGATCCCGCTGAGCGGCGGCGGGACTGGGCCGGGTTCCTCGACCGCGCCCGGACGGTGTTCGCCCCCTCGGCCGATCTCGCGGATCGCATCGGCAGCACGCTGCACCTCGACCGCATCGCGGTGCGCCCGCACGAAGAGACGCTGGCCGGCGTCGAACTCAAGGCGCGCCAGCGCCGAGAGGGGCCGCTGCGGGTTGCGGTGATCGGATCGATCGGCGCGCACAAGGGCTACGACGTCGTCCACAACCTCGCCCTCGACGCCCGGCTGCGGCAATTGCCGATCGTGTTCACGATCATCGGCCACTCCGCCGAGCCGCGCGCGATGGAGGCGGCGGGCGTGCGCGAGACCGGTCTCTACGGCAGCGACGCGGCGGCGCTCGCCGAGATCGCCCGGCTCGATCCGGACCTGGTCCTCCTCCCCTCGATCTGGCCGGAGACCTACTGCTACACGCTCTCGCTGGCGCTGGCCGCGGGGGTGCCGCCGGTGGTGTTCGATCTCGGTGCCCAGGCCGAGCGGCTGCGCGAAAGCGGGGCCGGGCACCGCCTCGACCCGGCGCTGGCCGATGACCCGCAGCGGCTGAACGCGGCCCTGCTCGCGCTTCCCATCGACGCGCTCTGGGCCGCCCGCGAGCCGTTCCAGCCGACCATCTACCCGCGGATTCTGGAAGATTATTACGGGCTCGACGCGGCCGCCCTGTCGAACGTCTCGCCCGAGACGGGGAGGGCAGGGGCTGCGCCGGTCGATCACCGGGACGGGCTGCGCTCCGCGCCATCCCCCCAGATGTCATAGACGGGGCTGCGACTCAGCGGCTACAACGGTCAAGCTAGGCGAGTCTCGCGCGGTCTCGCCTCGGCGTTCGTTGCAAGCCAAGGGGAAGCCCATGACCACGCAGAACCTCAACGTGACCGCCCGCGAACGCGACACGCTTCTGGCGGCGTTGCGCTACTATCAATTCTACCGGATGCAGGGCCACCCGTTCGACCCTCGCAAGGACGACCTGATCGACACCATCGCCGCCAGCAGCGGCGAGGCCCTCGACGTGACCGAGATCGACGATCTCTGCGCGGGCCTGAACGGCAACCGCCACGCCCTGGCCAGCGTGGCCGCCTGAGGCGCCTCCGCGACGCCCGCCGGGGCCCGATAAAGTCACTCAGGTCAGCAGGGCGTTGAGGAGAACGGCCGCTCCGAGGCCGAGCACGAATGCCGCCGCGAGCAGCGATGTGTCCGCGGTGGTCATCGGGAGGCTTGGCCCGCCGAGATGCCGACCAGAAGCGGCCGGCGGGTCACCACGAACTGCCCCGGAACCGGCGCCCCGTCGTCGATCCGGGCACTCACCGGAACCATGCCACCCGCTTGCGGCAGGCGCTGGGTGAAGGCCTTGGCCGAGCCAGCCGGGCTCGGCACTGCTTCGACGAGGGACGGCGCGAGTAGGGCATAGGCTGCCATCACCGTTCCGGCCGCCGCGATCTTGATCAGGTCCCGCATGATGTCCGCCCCTCCAGACCGGAGCCTTCGGCTCTCGTGTGGGGCGGTTCTACCCACCCCCGGTTGCCGGCGGATTGCCTCGTACGGTTACCGGATTGCGTCGCGCGTGATCGACGAAACATTGGAAACGGAACATTCGGCCCGCCAGCTCAAGCGCGACCTTAGGGCCGGAACGCGCCTGTGAATGAGCGCCAGCGCACCCGGCCTCGCGCTCTCCGCACCCGCAGAGGTGGAGAGGCGCTTGCCAAAGCTCCGAAGGAGACGGTTGGGCGGAAGCCGGGGCCTACCCGCCGAACACCGAGGTCAGAACCTCGCCGCCACGGTTGATCGCGACCTCCCACAGGCCGAGATTGCGCTGCGTCACCCGCTCCAGATCCTTGGTCGAGGCGATGGGCATGCCGTTGATCGCCACGATCACGTCACCCTTGCGGAAACCCGCCCGGCCGGCGAGCGAGCCGTCTTCGACGGTGGTCACCGCCACGCCCTCGTCCGGCAGGTCCGCCTGAAGCTCCTCGCCCACCGCGGGCGAGGTGTTGACGAAGGTCGCGCCCGCGAACGGCGTGCGGGTGCGGACCTTGAGGCTGTCGCGGGGCCGCGTCTCCGGCGCCGGTCCGAGCTTGATCTGGACCGTCTGCCGCTTGGTGCCGCGCAGGATGCCGAAATCGGCCGTGCCGGAAATGCCCTTGAGGGCGTAGCGGTAGCCGAAGGCTTCCGGATCTTCGACGGTCTGTCCATCGACCGTGAGGATCACGTCGCCGCGCTTGAGGCCGGCTTCCTCGGCCGGGCTCTTGGCCTGCATGCTCGCCACCAGCACACCGGTCGGCCGGTCGAGCCCGACGCTCTCGGCGATATCCGGGGTTACGCCCTGCACCCGCGCCCCGAGCCAGGGCCGGCGCACGAGGCTGCCGCCGCTCTTGGCGGTCTCCACCACGGCGCGGACCATGCTCGCGGGAATGGCGAAGCCGATGCCGTGGCTGCCGCCTGACTGCGAATAGATCGCGGTGTTGATGCCGACGAGATGCCCCTTCAGGTCCACCAGCGCGCCGCCGGAATTGCCCGGATTGATCGCCGCATCGGTCTGGATGAAGAACTGGTAGTCCGAGGATCCGACCTGGGTGCGGGCGAGCGCCGAGACGATGCCCTGCGTCACGGTCTGCCCGACGCCGAACGGGTTGCCGATCGCCATCACGAAGTCGCCGACCTCCAAGTGGTCGGAATCGCCGATCGGCATCGAGGCGATGTCGGCCGGGCCCTTGATCTTGAGCACGGCGAGGTCGGTGCGGGGGTCGCGCAGCACGATCTGCGCCTCGAACTCGCGCTTGTCGGCGAGCGCCACCTTCACCTCGTTCATGTTCTCGATGACGTGGTTGTTGGTGATGACGAGGCCCGAGCCATCGACGATCACGCCCGAACCCAGGGAGCGCTGTGCCCGCTCGCCGGGCAGGCCGCTGGGGCCGCGGCCCGGACGGTCCTCGCCGAAGAAGCGGCGCATGAACTCCTCCATGGCGTTGGAGCGTGCGGAGCGCTTCTCGACATGAGAGGCATAGACGTTGACCACGGAGGGCGCCGCCCGCTTCACCACGGGGGCGAAGGAGAGCTGGATCTCGCCCTTCGACAGGGGCACCGCCTTGTCCGGGGAGGCCTTCTCCGCGGCGGGCTTTCCGGGCGTGTTCGCCATCTGCGCGCTCGCGGGTGCGGCGGCGAGAAGCACGGATACGAGGCAGGCCGGCAGGAGCGGCGAGGAGGGCATGCGAGGTCTCCGAAGGTCGCTGGAGCGGGGCGGGCTATGTAGACCGTGGGACCGCAGCGCGCGAGAGGCTCGCCGCATCCGCGTCATGCGGCGTCGGCCGCCGATGCGATGGTGACTGCGAGTGCCTGCTGTCAGACCCGCCCCAGGGGAGGCCTTGTCCTCGGTCGGTGTCGGCTCTGCTCGGGCGCAGCCGCGGGTCAGGATGCCGGGCGCTTTTCACCCCCGGATGGCTGCAAGGGGACTGACGAAGCGGACTGACGAAAAAGGGGCAGCCGCCCGATGGCGACTGCCCCGATCTCGTGTCCCGGCCGGTGCTGATTTCAGTGCCGGCGGGCGGTGTCGTGCAGGCGGTTGGCGCTGCGGACGATCTCGCTGAAGCAGCTCAACGAGGCGTCGGCGGCGCGCTGCATCTCCGTGACCTGGAGGCGAATCGCTTCCGCCGGGGACTTGGCCTGAGCCAGCGCCTGGAAATGGGCCAGCACCGCCTCGCCCTCGCCGCGCGCGAAGGCGAACAGCTTCGCGTTGATCTCGGTGAGCGGCGCGAGGGTGGGCGCGAAAGCGAAGTTCGCGCCGAAGCGGACGCTGTGTGTCTTGGACCGCGCGTCGTCGGACGGCTTGGACTCAGGGTTGGCCTCGGCCAGCGCCGGCAGCGGCGCGGTCTGGGCAAGCGTCTCAGTCAGCGTCTCGGTCGCCGTCTCGACGGTTGCGGCCGCCTCGGATGCAACGATTTCCGGTTCGGCGGACAGAGGGGGCGCCTCTTCCGACGCGGCGGTAACCGTCTCCTCGGGAGAATCAGCCGGCTGGTCGTCCGCAGCGGACTGCGTCTCGGCGGGAGCAGGCTCGCCGGATGCTTCGACGGCCTCGGCCGCAGCGTCGTCTGCGGGTTGCTCTGCCGCCTCCACGGCCTGGACCTCGGCGGTCTCAGGCTCGTCCGTCTCCGGCTCCGGGCCCTTGTCGGCCGGCGTCTCGGCCAACAGCGCGTCGGCGACCTCGGCCGGCGTCGCGGTGACGGTCGGCGGCTGGGTAGTGGCGGACGCTCCGGGTGGGCGTCCCCTGCGGCGGCTCGACGACATGGGCCTTCTCCTCGTTCGAAACCCTCTGCCTCAGCGCGGGTCCGAGCCGAGCCCGGAGCGCTGCGACGGAGCATAGCGTCGGAGCACGAGTGTGCCGAGCCCGCTCATCGCGGATTCGGCCTCTCATGCTCCTCAGACGGGCCGGAGCCCGTAGCCGGACCGGATTAGCGGCCGGCGGCGCTCTGAGCGAGGGCACCGTATTCCTTGGCCTGGGCCTGGAACGCGGCGAACTGGGTCTTCAGGAACTCGGACTGGATCTCGAAGGCCTCGCGCGGGTCCTTCGCGCGCACGACGCGCTGCACGTAGTCGAAGGCAGCGTCAGCGTTGGTCTTGGTGTGGTCGAGGCTCTTGAGCACCGCGGCGTTCAGCGTCGACTGGACGGTCGTGGCCGAGTTCCGGAGCTGCTCGGAGGTCTTCACCGCACCGTTCAGGAAGGTGCCGAAGGCGTTGCGAGCCTGATCGACGCTCTTGTCGGCGAACTCACGGAACTCGGCGGGGATCTCGAAGCTCTGGGTGCTCATCTGTCTCTCCTGCAGACGGACCGGGAGAATTCGGTGTCGGGGAGCGTACAGAGCGTCCCCGCGGCTAACCGGCCCGCACCTCCTATGTTGCGGTGCAACATAAAAGTCAAGGACAGTTTCGAGCCATCGACCGGCAATATCCAACTATGGAATATCTCGAACTAAGCTTTTGTTATAAATCGCGGTTTAGCTATGAAACGGTCTCGTGGGTCGACGCGGCGATCGGCACTATAATGTCGGAAGGCGCCCTTTGCCAAGGGTGCTGCCCATGGAATGGGCAACAGCAGGCTCGGCGGCAGCCTGGCTCATATCGCACTGCCGCATTTTGTATTCATCCCCAATCCGCCGATACAGCGCCAGCAGGGAAAGCGCGTGGGCAGCGAGCGTCAGCGGGGCCTGCCAGTACCGGTCATAGGCCTCCCGGCCGAGGCGGGCGGTGAGCGCGTCGGTCTTGAGCGCTGCGAAGGCATCGGCCAGCGCCGCCACCTCCGGCTCGACGACGAAGCCGGTCTCCCCTTCCGCCACCTTCTCCGCCGCGCCGGAGCGCCGCGACGCCACGACGGGAATCCCCTGGGCCAGCGCCTCGTAGACGGTGAGCGGCCCGGTCTCGACCCAGCGCGAGGGTGCGCAGAGCGCACGCGCGCGGCGATGTAGGATCGCCTCGACCGCCTCCGGGCTTCGCCATCCGAGCACCTCGGCGCCCTCCGCCCGCAGACGTGCTTCGAGCGGGCCGGCCCCAATGAAGAGCGCGGGCAGTCCGGCCTTTCGCGCGGCCTCGGTGACGAGATCCGCGCCCTTCTCCGGCGTCAGGCGCCCGACATAGACGATCGCATCGCCCGAAGCCGGCATGGCCGGCGCCCGCTTCTCCACCCGCACCGGGTTGTCGATGCGGTGATGGCGCAGGCGCAGGGCCCCGGACCGTCCCGCCACCCGCGCAAGGCTGCCGTCGCAGACATGGACGACGTCGAGATCGGCCCCTCGCGCGGCGACCCGCAGGGCGGCGGCGCGACCGACCCGCACCAGCTTGTGCAGCCGGCTCTTCGGATCGCAGGCGGCGGCGAGGCAGGCGCCGGAGAGCGGGACGAGCGCGCAGGGCTCGGCCCGATCGAAGCGGTAATCGACACCGTTCGGACAGGTCAGAGCGTAGTCGTGCAGCGTCAGCACCAGGGGAACGCCGCGGCCGAGCAGCACCGGCAGCACGGCCGGCGAGAGCGCGCGGGTCCACTGGTGCAGGTGAAGACAGTCGGGCGGCACCGGCAAGCTGTCGAGCGCGCTGGCAAGCCGCGCGGCGGCCTCGCCGTTCCAGATCCCCGACGCCGCGCCGCGCCATGCCGGCAGCGACCACACATCCGGCAGAGCGAGGTCCATGCGGTGCAGGCGCGGATGGTCGAGCAGCGAATCGACGGGTCCGGTGATCGCCTGGATGTAGGTCACCGTCGCGCCGGCCTCCGCGAGCCCGCGGGCGGATTCCACCGCGACCTTCTCGGCACCCCCGCTCGCGGCGGCGAATTCGGCGACGATCACGACGTGCATGGAGGCGCCCCGTCCAGAAGCGCGGGCACCGTCCCGGAAAGCGATTCCCGGACGAAACGATGCTCTCGCGGTGTGGCCGCCCTGGCGCGGCGCGTGTCCGCTCAGGGTTTACGGGAGATCAACTGCCGGCTGGTAAACGTCGGCGAAACACCGATCCTCCGTGAGGCACCGTGCGTCGGGCGTGTCACGAGGTGGCGAGGGAGCGGGAATCGCCGTGCACGTCGTCCTCGTTCTCGACCATGCCCATATCAATGGCGGCCAAGCCAAGGTCGCCCTCGACTCCGCCGTGGGCCTGCGCCAGCGCGGCCACCGTGTCACGGTGTTCGCCGCGGTCGGTCCGCTCGATCCCCGGCTCGCCGAGAGCGGGGCGCGGGTGGTCTGCCTCGGGCAGGACGACATCGCCTCGACCACGAACAAGCTCGCTTTTGCCGCCCAGGCGATCTGGAACCGCCGCGCCACCGCCCGCCTCGCCGCGGAACTGACGCTGTGCGATCCGCGCGACACGCTGGTGCATGTCCACGCCTTCGCCAAGGCGCTCTCGCCCTCGATCGGCACGGCGATCCGGCGCTCGGGCCTCCCGTGCCTCTACACCATGCACGAGTTCTTCCTCGTCTGCCCCAATGGCGGCTTCTACGAATATCCGGCCGACCGGATCTGTCACCGCACCCCGATGTCGGCGGCTTGCCTCACCACGAATTGCGACGCGCGCTCCTACCCGCGCAAGCTCCTGCGGGTGGTGCGCCATCTCGGTCTGGAACACGTCGCCGGCCTGCCCACCCTGTTCCGCCACGTGGTCACGATCAGCGCGCTCCAAGAGCGGGTGATCGCGCCGCTCCTGCCCCCGCGCACGGTGTTCCACCGGATCGACAATCCGATCTCGGTCGAGCGGCAGCCGCCCGCGCACGAAGGCCGCAGTGATGTCCTGTTCGTCGGCCGCATCTCGACGGAGAAGGGCGCGCCGGTCTTCGCCGAGGCGGCGCGGCGGGCCGGAATCCGCCCGGTCTTTGTCGGCGACGGTCCGAACGCGGCGGAGCTGAAGGCGCGCTATCCCGAGGCGGTGATGCTCGGCTGGAAGTCCGGGCCCGAGGTGCAGGCGCTGATGCGGCGCGCCCGCGCCCTGGTGTTCCCGAGCATCTGGTACGAGGGCCAGCCGCTCACCGTCTACGAGGCGCTCGCCTGCGGCTGCCCGGTCATCGTCTCCGATGCCTGTGCCGGGCGCGAGGCGGTGGAAGACGGCGAGAACGGGTTCTGGTTCCGCTCCGGCGATGCCGGCGCGCTCGCCGCCCACCTCACCCGGCTGTCGGACGACGCGCTCGCCGCCCGCATGGCCGAGCGCGCCTACGAGCGCTACTGGGCGGCGCCGCTCAGCGTGGACGCGCATCTCGACCGGCTGGAGCAGGTCTACGGCCTCGTGATGCGCGAGGCGCCCGCTCTTCGCCCGGTCGAGGGGCCGGGCTTGCGCGGCGCGGCATCCGCCGGCCTGTGAGCCGCGACGCAACAGGAACGCCCGCCTCGCGTTGGTGCGCATGAAGGCCGCGACACGCGGCGCGCCCGACAACGGAGACCGATCCCCATGTCCGAGACCACCAAGCAGCCGACCGACGAGACCAAGCCCAAAGGCTTCCAGCAGGACGGCCAGCGGGACGGCAAAGGCGACAAGTCGCTGGCCGAGAACCAGAAGGACCATAAGGACGAGCGCCTCGACGAGGCGCTGGAGGAGACCTTCCCGTCGAGCGATCCGGTCTCGGTGAAGATCACGAAGTAAGGGGTCGGGCGGGCGACCCGCCCGCCCTTCCGCCTCACGCGGCGACGTCCGGCTCCCGCCGAATCGGCCCGACGGCCTGCGGGGCGGGGATCGGCCGACCGAACAGGTAGCCCTGCACCTCCTCGCAGCCCTCGGCCCGCAGATGGGCGAACTGGACTTCGGTCTCGACACCCTCGGCCACGGTGACGATGCCGAGGCTTGCGCCGAGGCCGATCACCGCCTGCACGATCGCGGTCGAGTGCGGATCCTCGCCGAGCCGGCTTACGAACGAGCGGTCGATCTTGATCTTGTCGAAGGGAAACTTCTGCAGGTAGCTCAACGAGCAATAGCCCGTTCCGAAATCGTCCATCGCAATCCGTACGCCGAGATCCCGCAGGGCATGCAGCGTCGCGACGTTGGCCTCGCTCGCGGCCAGCAGCACCGATTCGGTGACCTCCAGTTCGAGCCGGTGCGGGGCGAGCCCGGAAAAGGCGAGCGCCTCGCGCACCGTCGCAACGAGGCCGGGATCGCGGAACTGCACCGGCGAGAGGTTCACCGCGATCCGAACCGGATCGGCCCACAGGCTCGCCTCGGCGCAGGCTTGTCGCAGCACCCAGGCGCCGATCGGCACGATCAGGCCCGTTTCCTCGGCGAGCGGCACGAATTCGGACGGCGGGATCGCTCCTTCGACCGGGTGGTGCCAGCGCAGCAGCGCCTCGAACCCGACGATCGCCCGCGAGCGGACGCCCACGACCGGCTGGTAGGCGAGCGCGAGATCGCCCCGGGCGAAGGCCTCGTGCAGGTCGGCCTCCCGTCGGCGCCGGGACCGGTCCCAACTGTCCATCGCCGCCTCGAAACAATGGGCGATGCTGCCGCCATCCGCCTTGGCCCGGTAGAGAGCGAGGTCGGCATGGCGCAGCAGGGTATCGGAATCGGTTCCGTGTTCGGGCAGGCAGGCGATGCCGATGCTCACGCCGATCTGGCATTCCCGGTCGCCGAGCCTGACGGGGTGTGACAACGCCTCGATGATCCGGCCGGCGACGGCGGACACGGTCCCGGCGTCGGGGGTACGCAGCAGAACCGCGAACTCGTCGCCGCCGAGGCGCGCGACCAGATCCTCCCCGTGCAGGCATGCCGTGATCCGCTCCGCCACCGATCGGAGCAGGGTGTCGCCCGCCGGATGGCCGAGGGTGTCGTTGACGAGCTTGAACTTGTCGAGGTCGAGGCAGAGCAGGGCGGCGCCCGCGCCGGTGCGGGCATGCTCGGTAATCGCCGCCGCGAGGCGGGTCGTGAACAGCGCCCGGTTCGGCAGGCCCGTCAGCGCATCGTGGTGGGCCATGTGGGTGATGCGCGCCTCGGCGCGGCGCTGTTCGGTGACGTCGATGGCTGCGCCGAGCACGGCCGGGCGACCTTCGAAGGCGAGGCTGCGCTCGAACAGCGTCACGTCGATCAACGAGCCGTCGGCCCGACGATGGCGGTGCAGGCGACCATTGCGGGCAAAACTGAATGCGACGGCTTCCGACAGATCCTGCAGGCCCCGGGCCAGGAAGGCTTCGCGGCTGTAGCCGTAATGGGCGACCGCCGCCTCGTTCACGGCGACGAAGCGGGCCGAATCCTGATCGACCAGCCACATCGGCAGCGGATTGCTCTCGAACAGGAACCGGAACGAGGCCTCGCGCGCCTTGATGTCCCCGACATCGGTCATGGCGACGGCGACGAGATCGCCGATGGCCTGCGCCTCCACCTTCAGGTGCAGCGTCGTCCGGTCGGCGCGCGGCACGGCGAGTTCGAACGTCGCCCGGTCGGCGCATCCCAGGACGCCCGACAGCCGCTGCGTCACGCCGAGCCGAACGGGTACGAGATCGCCCAGCCGCTGCCATTGCAGGCTCGCGACCGGCCGCCCGAGAATCTCCGCGGCGCCCTGATTGAGGGCGACGATCTTGAAGTCCGCGACCGCACCCGATGCCTCGCGGATCGCGCCGAGCGCCATCAGGCCCTGGCCGGTCGCGCCGAACATCGCCTGCATCAGCTCGGTGCGCACGCCCTCGCTGGCGACGTGGACGAGGAGGAGCGGCGTTCCACTGCCGTTGGCGAGCGGGACGCCGACGAGATTCCAGGTGGTGACGACGCCGTCGGTGATTCGGTCGCATCGGGCCCCGGCCGGCTCGCCGGTGCGCAGGGCGGCGATCCCGATCTCCTCGATCGGCCGGCGGATCTCATCGGGCATCTGCACGAGCGGCCGGTCGCGGATCTCGTCCTCGAACCAATCGCGAAATCCCATGCCACCCCAGAGGATGCGTTCGGCCCGGCCTTCGCGGGTGGCGACCAGGGCGCAGCGGTCGGCCAGACGGCCGAGCCTGCCCAGGACGACGGCATCGTAGCCCGGCATCGCCCCGGGGCGGGACCGGCAACTGCGCCAGTGCTGGACCAGCGCGGCGGCGGACGCGTCTGAGGTCGGGATGGGCAAGCGAAAGCCGTGCTCCGGGAGGATCGGATCACGGCCTAGCGATCATTCGTTGAGGGGGAGTATATGAGCCGGCTATTCAGGCCGGATCTGAAGGATGGATCGCCCTCGACCAGTATAGGGCCGGCCGAGGGCGAGTTGTGCCTTGACTACTGCTCCAGCAGGCGCCGGGCGATGACCTGGGCCTGGATCTCGGCGGCACCCTCGAAGATCGAGAGGATGCGCGCGTCGCAGAGCACGCGGCTGATCTTGTATTCCAGCGCGAAGCCGTTGCCGCCGTGGATCTGCAGGGCGTTGTCGGCCGCCGCCCAGGCGACGCGGGCGCCGAGCAGCTTGGCCATGCCG
The DNA here is from genome assembly GCA_900234795.1 of Methylorubrum extorquens. Classification (NCBI taxonomy): domain Bacteria; kingdom Pseudomonadati; phylum Pseudomonadota; class Alphaproteobacteria; order Hyphomicrobiales; family Methylobacteriaceae; genus Methylorubrum; species Methylorubrum extorquens. Next base: position 3,421,973 of record LT962688.1, on the reverse strand, counting down.
GCCTCGAGATCGCAGCGCTTGCCCTCGTCCTTCTCGCGGGCGGAGAAGTAGGTGAGCTGGCGGGCGATGTTGATCTCCACCGCCATCATCGCGAGCTTGTCGGCCACCCGCGGGAACTCGACCAGCGCCTTGCCGAACTGCACCCGCTCCTCGGCGTAGCGCAGGCCGATATCGAGGGCCGACTGCGCCACGCCGATGGCGCGGGCCGCGGTCTGGATGCGGGCCGACTCGAAGGTCTGCATGAGCTGGGCGAAGCCCTTGCCCTCGATCTCGCCGAGCAGATTGTTGGCCGGCACCGCGAAGTCTTCGAAGGAGAGTTCGTACTCCTTCATGCCGCGGTAGCCGAGCACCTCGATCTCGCCGCCCGACAGGCCCTCGACCGGGAAGGGCTCCTCGTCCGTGCCACGGGGCTTCTCGGCGATGAGCATCGAGAGGCCGCGATGGCCCTTCTCCTCGGGCTTGGTCCGCACGAGCACGGTCATGATGTCGGCGCGCACGGGGTGGGTGATCCAGGTCTTGTTGCCCGAGATCTTCCACTGGTCGCCGTCCTTGACGGCCTTGGTGCGCAAGCTCGCGAGGTCGGAGCCGGTATTCGGCTCGGTGAAGACGGCGGTCGGCAGGATGTCGCCGCTGGCGATGCCCGGCAGGAAGCGCTGCTTCTGCTCCTCGGTGCCCCCGCACAGGATCAGCTCGGCGGCGATCTCCGAGCGGGTGCCGAGCGAGCCGACGCCGATATAGGCGCGCGACAGCTCCTCCGAGACCACGCACATCGCGGCCTTCGGCATGCCCATGCCGCCGTATTCCTCGGGAATGGTGAGGCCGAACACGCCGAGTTCGGCCATCTTCTCGATGATCGACATCGGGATGTAGGCGTTCTTCAGGTGCCACTCGTGGGCCTGCTCCACCACCTCGGCCTTGCCGAAGCGGCGCATCTCGGAGCGGATCGCCTCCATGTCCTCGTCGAGGCCCGAAGCGCCGATGGTCGCCGCACCCGCGCTCGTAGCCTCGCGGATCTTGGCCACCAGCGCGGCGCGGTTGGCGGGCGTGTTGCCCTCGGCCACCATGGCGTCGATGGCCGGCGTCCGCAGGCCAGCGAGTTCGGCGGCGGTGAAGCCGAGCGCGGTCGGGCGGACCATCTCGCCCTGGCTCATCGGGATGCCGCCGAACATCTGGTCGAGATATTCGCCGACGCCGATCTTCACGAGCAGCGCTTCGGTCTCGCCGAAGCTGCCCTCGCCCTGAAGCCGCTCGGCGTAATCGGCGAGTTCGCGCACCGCTTCGCCGTAGGTGGCGAGCCAGGACAGGCCGTGGGCGGCGTGCTGCTCGCGCTCCAGCGCGCCCGCGTCGAGCTTGCCCTCGGGGCCCGTCACCCGCGCCTTCACGCGGGCGGTCGCCTCGGCGATGAGGGCCTTGGCGCCCGCGGCGGCGTCCTTGGCCAGGGCGACGAAATCGGTCGGGTCGTTGGCGGGCTGGACGGCGGGGGAAGCGGCCATGTGCGACTCTCTTCTCAGGCGCTCCGCGCCGAAGTGGCTGGCGTGACGGAGCGCGGTTCTCAGGAAACCGGTTAGATGCTTCCTTTATAGCCCCGATCGCCGGCACAATAGTGGTTTCTCATCGCCGCATCCCCCGTCTTTAGGCTGAATTCATCATACAGTTCACCGTGTTGCGCGTCCCTGGGGTCCGCTCGCCAAGCCGACTCCGGCGGCCGCCACCACCATGCCGGCGATCTGCACCGGGGTCAGCGCCTCGCCGAACATCACGTAGGCGATTGCCGCCGAAACCGGCGGCACGAGGAAGAGCAGCGAGGCGACGCCGGCCACTGCGCCGCGCCGGATCAGCGCCAGCAGCAGCAGGATGCCGCCGACCGAGTTGACGAGGACCGACCACGCCATGCCGAGGCCGAGGGGCAGGCTCGGGCTCAGATGCGTCTCACCGGCGATCAGAGCGAGCGGGATCGCGAAGGCGGTACCGCCGATGAATTGCAGGCAGGCATTGGTGACGAGGTCGGCGCCCGCACCCCTGCGCTTCTGCCACAGCGTGCCCGCGGTCATCGCCAGCATCGCGGCGAGGCACACCGCGAGCGCCTCCAGCGGGATGCCGGCAGCATCGACCGCCCCGAGCTTCGGCGTGAGCACCAGCCCCGCGCCGAGGAAACCGAGCCCGATGCCGGCCCAGCGTCGGGGCGCGACCCGCTCGCCGAGCAGCGGCTGCGAGGCGGCCGCGGTGAGGAGCGGCTGGAGGCTGCCGACCAGGGCCGCGATGCCGGCGGGCAGGCCGCGATGCACCGACCAGAACACCCCGGCGACGTAGATGCCCTGCATCAGCACGCCCGCGACCATCCCGTCGCGCCAGCCGGCGGCATTGCGCGGCCATCGCGCGCGCAGGACGCCGGCGATGCCGGCCAGAACGAGCGCGACCAGGGCCAGCCGCAGGGCGACGAAGGCCAAGGGCTCGGCATAGGGCGCCACGTAGCGGGCAGCGACGAAGCCGCTCGCCCAGATCAAGACGAAGGCGGCCGGGATCAGGCTGGAGAGAAGGCTCGACATGGCGCCCGGCAGGCAGCACGCAACCGACCTCATGGCAATCGGAGAAACCTGAGGGCGGCCATGCTCGGCTTGCGCCCGAGATTGACGCGCACCACCCATTGGCCCGTATGGAGCGGCCCGCCTCGACTCAGCCGAAGAAGCCATCTCCTCCCTTGAGCCGATTCAAGAAGATCCTCGACGTGACGGGCATCGCCGCGCAGCGCTTCGTCGCCCATGATGGCTGGGCGATCGCCAGCCACATCGCGCTGTCGATGCTGACCTCGCTGTTTCCGTTCCTGATTCTGCTCGCGGCGCTGGCCGGCCTGATCGGCAGCAAGTCGCTGGCGGACGAGGCCGGCACACTAATCTTCGACGCGGTGCCGCGGGAGGTGGCCAAACCCATCGTCGGCGAGGTGCACCGCCTGCTCACCGAGCAGCGCGGCGGCGTGCTGACCCTCGGCGCGCTGCTGGCGCTCTACTTCTCGTCTTCGGGGGTCGAGTCGCTGCGGGTCGGGCTCAACCGGGCCTACGGCATCCGCGAGGCGCGGCCGTGGTGGCTCACCCGGCTCGAATCGATCGGCTACGTCGTCTGCGGCGCCCTCGCGATGCTGGCCTTCGCGCTGCTTGTGGTGCTCGGGCCGCTGATCTGGCGTCAGCTCGTCTTCGTCGCGCCGGGGCTGGAGCCGCTGGCGCTCACCGTCGCCATCGGCCGCATCGGCGTCACCGCCTTCCTGATCGCACTGGTGCTGGTGATCGCGCATAAATTCGTCGCGGCCGGGCGGCGGCCGGTGCTGTCGGTGCTGCCGGGCATCATCGTGACGCTGTGTCTGTGGTTCCTCGCCGGCCTCGGCTTCGGCTACTATCTCGACCGCTTCTCGAACGCCTACGCCTCGACCTACGGGGGCCTCGCCACGGCGATGATCTTCCTCGTGTTCCTCTACTGGCTCGCGGCGATGTTCCTGTTCGGCGGTGAGATCAACGGCACGGTCATCGCGGCACGGCGTCAGCGGCTTCAGGCGCGGATGCGGGCGCGTCAGGCGGAGGCGGTGCGGGTGAGCGCGAATCCGCTGCCGTGATCTCGCCCATCAGCTTGCGCTCGCGGGCCAGTTCCGCGAGCCGCTCGATCCGGATGCCGTGCGGCGGCAGGTCGATCACGAAGCGCTCGGCCATCTCGCCCAGGACGAAATCGGGGCGGACGGCGTCGAGATAGTGCCAGTCGATCCCCGTCGACCACAGGAAATGCACCTCGCGAAAGGTGTCGGCGAAGAGCGCGGTGAGCGTCGCGACCGGGCTGTGGGGGGTGTGCTGCGCGTAGGAATCGCCGAAGATCACGAGGCGGCGCGGATCGGCCCCTGGATCGTCGTTGCGGAACACCGCATGCGCGCCGAGATGGGCGTCGCCGCCGCGCCCGAGCGCTTCCATCTCCAAGAGCAGGTCGTTGGCGTGGATGCGCCGGGCCTCGCCCGCGATCGCGCTGCCTTCCGCCAACTCCGAACGGTGAGGCATGAACTTGAGGCCGAGATCACCCGTGAAGGGGAGGGCGATGCGCTCGCGCCGGGCCTCGATGTCGTCGCGCGGGGGCACGCCCATCCGCGCCAGGATCGTGCGGTAGGCCAGCACGCAGCCTTGATGCGTCCAGTGGGTATCGGTGCGCAGGTAGAGCGGTGGGCCGTCCTTCGCCGCGCGAAAGGCGCCGGTGAGATCGACCCAGGCGCGGGCGCCCGGCGAGGCGGTGAGCCAGCGGGCAAGCCGGAGCGCCGGGGCGCGGGCCGGATCGAAGGCCAGCCCCTCGGCCCACTCGGGATAGACGGTGAGCTTTTCCGGGGCGAGGGCGTGGAAATAGCTCGCGCCGAGCCGGGCGCAGCGCCGCATGCGGGTCTCGATGATCCGCCGCCAGCGCCACAGCGTCCGCCGCGAGACGCCCGGCCGGCCATATTGTTCCAGCACCCGGTTGTTGCCGCGGATCAGGAACAGCCAGCCGTCCCGGCCCTCGTACACGTCGGCGGCCGGGTCGGGGGCGGAGGTCATGGGGTGGTTCTAGCGGGGCGGACGCCGGGCGCCAAACCCTCTCCCGCATAGGGGAGAGGGGTTTTACCGTGAGGGTCTTATCCGCCGAACAGCCGCTTGAGGCCGGCCAGCAAACCGCCGCTACGTGCGGGCTCCGCCGAAGCCGTCACAGACGCGGTCGGCGCCGGAGCGACCTTGCTCGACGCAACGACCCTCTGCACGAGGCCGAGCGCGGCCGTGTCGGTCGTCTCACGGTCGATCAGGATCAGGCTGCCGGTGTCGCGGTTCTCGGCATAGGCATCGACCGCGATCTGCCGGTCGAGGGTCAGCGTCACGTCGCCGATGTCGTTGACCGCGAGCTTGTCCGCGGGGCCGGCCTGTCCCGTCTCCGGATCGATCCGGCGATGCACCGCCTTCACCACCGCGTTGACGGTCTGCGTGCCGACCTTCGCCCACAGGTTGGCGCCGGGGACGAGATCGGATTCGGCGGCCCAGAACAGGCGCACGTCGAGGCTGTCGGTCAGCGTCAACGGCGCGTCCGAAGTCGCGATCACCGCGCCGCGGGAGGCATCGACCTCGTCGGCGAGCACCAGCGTGACCGACTGGCCCTCGCTCGCCCGCTGCAGATCGCCGTCGGCGGTGAAGATGCGGGCGATCGTCGAGGTCTTGCCGGAGGGCGCGACGGTGACGGCATCGCCCGGCGCGACGGAGCCCGAGGCGATCAGCCCCGAGAAGCCGCGGAAGTCGGAATTCGGACGGTTCACCCACTGCACCGGCATGCGGAAGGCGGCGGCGCGCTCCTCCGACTTCACCGGCACCTCTTCGAGATAGCGCAGCAGCGGAACGTCCGTGTACCAGGTCGCGGCGGTGCCCGGCAGGACGACGTTGTCGCCGTTCTTGGCCGAGAGCGGGATCGCCCGCACCTCGGTGAAGTTCAGCGGCGCGGCAAATGCCTGGAAGCCGGAGACGATCGCCTCGAACTTGTCCTGCGACCAGCCGACGAGATCCATCTTGTTGATGGCGAGCGCGACGCGGCGGATGCCGAGCAGCGAGACCAGCAGCGCGTGGCGCCGGCTCTGGCGGGTCAGCCCGTGGCGGGCGTCCACCAGGATCACGGCGAGGTCGGCAGTCGAGGCGCCGGTCGCCATGTTGCGGGTGTACTGCTCGTGGCCGGGGGTGTCGGCGACGATGAAGGAGCGCCGGTCGGTCGAGAAGAAGCGGTAGGCGACATCGATGGTGATGCCCTGCTCGCGCTCGGCCTGAAGCCCGTCGACCAGCAGCGCGAGATCGACCTCGCCGCCCTGCGTGCCGTGCTTGCGCGAATCGCGCTGGAGCGCCGTCACCTGATCGTCGAAGATCTGCTTGGTGTCGTGCAGGAGCCGCCCGATCAGGGTGGACTTGCCGTCATCGACCGAGCCGCAGGTGATGAAGCGCAGGACTTCCTTGTTCTGGTGCTGACGCAGGAAGGCGTCGTAGCCGAACGCTTCCGGAGACTGATGGATGGTCATCAGAAATAGCCCTCCTGCTTCTTGCGCTCCATGGCGCCGGCGCCGTCCTTGTCGATGACCCGGCCCTGGCGCTCCGAGGTGCGGGCGGCCAGCGTCTCGCCGATGATCTCCGGCAGGGTCGCGGCCGGACTCTCGACCGCGCCGGTCAGCGGGTAGCAGCCGAGCGTGCGGAACCGGACCTGCCGCTGTTGCGGGGTCTCGCCCGGCTCCAGCGGAAAGCGCTCGTCATCGACCATGATCAACTGGCCGTCACGCTCCACTACCGGGCGCTCGGCGGCGAAGTAGAGCGGGACGATCGGAATGTTTTCCTGCTCGATGTAGAGCCAGATATCGAGCTCAGTCCAGTTGGACAGTGGGAACACGCGAAAACTCTCGCCGCGCCGCTTCTTGAAATTGTAGAGGTGCCACGGCTCGGCGCGCTGGCGCTTCGGGTCCCAGCGGTGCTGGCCGTTGCGCAGGCTCACGATGCGCTCCTTAGCGCGGCTGGCCTCCTCGTCCCGGCGGGCGCCGCCGAAGGCCACGTCGTATTTGTACTTGTCGAGCGCCTGCCGCAGGGCCTGCGTCTTCATCACGTCGGTATGCACTTCCGAGCCGTGGCTGACCGGGCCGACGCCCTTGGCAAGCCCGTCCTGATTCGTGTGCACGATGAGTTCGAGCCCGAGCTCCTTGGCGCGCCGATCGCGGAAGGCGATCATCTCGCGGAACTTCCAGGTCGTGTCGATGTGCATCAGGGGGAACGGCAGGCGCCCCGGCGCGAAGGCTTTGAGCGCCAGGTGCAGCAGCACCGACGAATCCTTGCCGATCGAGTAGAGCATCACCGGGTTCTCGGCCTCGGCGACCGCCTCCCGGAAGATGTGGATGCTCTCGGCCTCGAGACGCTGGAGATGCGTCAGGCGGGTGCGCGCGGGCGCGGCGACGGCAGCGCTCATCAGACCAGTTCCTTTCTGTGTTCGCGTGAGGTCGCGGCGCTGGCCGGCTCCTCGAAGGCGGCGGCCTCCTGTCCGGGCGCCACGTCACCTTCCGGCCTGTGCAGGTGCAGGCCGCACTCTTTCTTGGATTCCTGCTCCCACCACCAACGGCCGGCCCGCTCGTCCTCGCCGACCTTCACGGCGCGGGTGCAGGGCGCGCAGCCGATCGAGGGGAAGCCGCGGTCGTGCAGCGTGTTGTAGGGAATGAAGTTCTCGCGCACGAAGCGATCGACGTCGGCGCGCGACCAGTCGGCGAGCGGGTTGACCTTGATCAACCCGCGGCCCTCGTCGGCCTCCGCCAGCGGCGTGTCCGCGCGGTTGGCGGATTGCCCGGCGCGCAGCCCCGTGAACCACGCCGCCGCGCCGGTGAGCGCCCGGCCCAGCGGCTCGACCTTGCGGAAGCCGCAGCAGGCCTGCCGCGCGGCCACCGAATGGCGGAAGCCGTTGATGCCTTCGCGCGCGACGAACTCCTCCTCAGCCACCCGCTCCGGCGCATAGGCGCGGATGCGGATGCCGTAGGCGGCCTCCGTCTCGGTCCAGACGTCGTAGGTCTCGGGGTAGAGCCGGCCGGTATCGAGCGTCACGATCTCGGTGCGGCCCTTATTCAGGGCGAGCGCGTGCGTGAGCGCTTGGTCCTCGATGCCGAGGCTGGTGGTGAAGACGAGCCGGCCCGGGATGCGGTCCTCGACGAGGCGGATGCGCCCCCGGAGGTCCAGCCCCGCCATGGCTTCGGCGAGGTCCCCGGCCGCTCGGACGAGAGCAGCGGTCATGTGCGTAAAATCGGATTGCCTGCTTGTCGGAGCTCTGAAATGTTCGCTATAACGAACGCTGTCAAGGCGCCGGGGCCCTTGCGGTGCTTTCGCGCACGCAATCCTCCGCTGCGCCGCGAACGAGCCTGCAACGGCCGCCGCGGCGGATTGTTGCCCAATTAGAAAATAATCTTCTCAACGAGGCGCCCGATCGGGCGCGTCGCCCGGCTTTCCGGGCGACGCCCTCGTGAGACCATCCTCGCCACAAACTCCGGAGAGGCCCCCTTGGACTCGATCGACCTGAAGATCCTCGCGCTCCTGCAGAAGGACGCCACGCTCTCCATCGCCGCCATCGGCGAGCAGGTCGGGCTGTCGCAGACCCCGTGCTGGAAGCGGATTCAGCGCCTTGAAGCCGACGGTGTGATCGACCGGCGCGTGGCCGTGCTCGACCCGGTGAAGCTGGGGCTCGGCCTCACCGTCTTCGTCTCCATCGAGACCGCCGACCATTCCAAGGACTGGCTCGAGCAATTCGCCGACCGGATCGCAGCGATGCCGGAGGTGCTCGAATTCTACCGCATGGCCGGCGACGTCGATTACATGCTCCGCGTCGTCGTGGCCGACATGGCGGCCTACGACACGTTCTATAAGAACCTGATCGCGACCCTGCCTCTCAAGAACGTGACCTCGCGCTTCGCGATGGAGAAGGTGAAGTCGACGACCGCCCTGCCGCTGCCGGCGCCGCCCCCGCGGGGACGGGCCGAACCGCGGCTGGCGGTGGTCGGAGAATAAACTTCCTTTTTGCAGCGCAACAGCGAATAATCTCTTCTCTCTGCGGGGCGTTCTTTAAAACGGACGTTTCGACGTTGACAGCGGCGCTCCGGCGGACGACATGGCACCCACAATGTCCAGGCAAGCACTTCTCCCCCGCACGGCTCCCTTCGGCGATCAGGAGCGGGCCCATCTCGACGCGGCGCTCGGCGCGGCGACGCCGATCCAGCGCGCGTGGCTGACGGGCTTCCTCGCCGGTCTCGACGCAGCGGCCGGCCAGCCCGCGACCGCGGCCGCCGCGCCCGCTGCGCCCCCGAAGGCGGCCGAGCCGCTGACGATCCTGTTCGCCTCCGAATCGGGCAATTCCGAAAAGCTCGCGGGCGATGTGAGCAAGCTCGCGCGCAAGCAGGGCTTCAAGCCGAAGGTCGTGGATTTCGCCGATCTCGATCTGGCCACCCTGCCGAAGGCCGGCAAGCTCATCGCCATCGCCGCGACCTGGGGCGAGGGCGAGCCGCCCGCCCGCGCGGTGCGGGCCTATGGCGAGTTGATGTCCGATGCCGCGCCGCGCCTCGACGGCCTCGCCTTCGGCGTGCTGGCGTTGGGCGACACCAGCTACGCGGAGTTCTGCGCGATCGGGAAGGCGCTCGACGCGCGCTTCGAGGCGCTCGGCGCCAAGCGGGCCTACGACCGCGCCGATCTCGACCTCGATTTCGAGAAGCCGGCCGCCGATTGGATCAAGGGGACGCTGAAGGCGCTGGCGCCAGCGGAAGCGCCGGCCGACAACGTGGTGGCGGTCGATTTCCGCGCCGGAGCCGAGGACGAGGACGGCGAAGTCAGCCGCGAGCCGGCCGTGGTCGAGGTGATCGACCACGTGAACCTCAACTCCTCGCGCTCCGACAAGGAGACGATCCACCTCGCCCTCGAATTCGAGGATGGGGCGCCGGCCTACGAACCCGGCGATTCGCTGGAGATCTTCCCCGAGAACGACCCGCAGCTCGTGGACGAGATTTTGCGCGCGACCGGGCTCTCGGGTGACGAGGGACTGCGCAAGGCGCTGCTCGCCGAGCGCGACATCACCACGCTCTCGCCCACCACGGTCGAGCGCTTCGCCAAGGCGACCGGGCACGCCGACGCGCAAAAGTTCGTCGAGAGCGGCGAAGTGAAGGCCTGGATCGAGGGGCGGCACCTGATCGACCTGATCGAGCGCTTCCCCACCACGCTGACGGCCGAGCACCTCAACACCGTGACCCGGCCGCTGCCGCCGCGGGCCTATTCCATCGCCTCCTCGCGCAAGGAAGTCGGCGACGAGGTGCATCTCACCATCGCCGCCGTGCGCTACGAGACCCATGGCCGCGCCCGCGCCGGCGTCGCCTCGGTGCATGTCGCCGACCGCATCAAGAACGGCGCCAAGCTGCGGGTTCGGGTGAAGCCGAACAAGCATTTCCGCCTGCCGTCCGACCCGTCGACCGACATCATCATGGTCGGCCCCGGCACCGGCGTCGCGCCGTTCCGCGCCTTCGTGCAGGAGCGCCGCGCCACCGAGGCCCCCGGCCGCTCGTGGTTGTTCTTCGGCGACCGCCACTTCACCCACGACTTCCTGTACCAGCTCGAATGGCAGGACGCGCTGGAGGACGGCTCGCTGGCCAAGATCGACGTCGCCTTCTCCCGCGACCAGCCGGAGAAGATCTACGTGCAGGATCGGATCGACGCACATGCCGCCGAGGTGGTGGAATGGCTCGACGGCGGCGCCCATTTCTACGTCTGCGGCGATGCCAAGAACATGGCCAAGGACGTGCGCGCCGCCGTGGTGCGGGCCTTCGAGAGCGTGAAGGGCCTCAGCAGCGCCGACGCCGAGGCGCATGTCGCTTCGCTGGAGCGCGCCCGGCGCTACCAGCAGGACGTTTACTGAGAGCACACGACGAACCCTCCCCCCTATGTGGGGGAGGGTGCCTGCAGAGCAGGCTGGAGAGGGGAACGCCCTTTCCGGAAGCGTCGCTCCCCTCTCCCGACCCGCTTCGCGGGCCACCCTCTCCCGCAGAGGGGAGAGGGATACAGCGGCGGCGCCGAAGACAAGCATCTGGACCGGATCACCGCCATGGACGACCACAAGCCGATCGAAACCCCAGACGGCCCCGCCGTGGACACGCCCGGCATCGGCGCGCGCCGCTACGAGACGCCGCCGACCGAGCTTCCGATCACGGAGGCCGAGGCCGCGCGGGCCGCCGGGCTCGCCCATAACGAGCACCTGAAGATCGCCAGCGGCTACCTGCGCGGCGGGCTCGCCGACGGGCTCCTCAAGCACGCCACCGGCGCGATCTCCGAGGATGACGGCCAGCTCGTCAAGTTCCATGGCATGTACATGCAGGACGACCGGGACATCCGGGCGGAGCGCACCAAGAAGAAGCTCGAGAAGGCCTACAGCTTCATGATCCGCCTGCGCATCGCGGGCGGCGTCGTGACGCCCAAGCAGTGGCTGATCCTCGACAACATCGCCACGACCTATGCCGGCAGCGCCCTGCGGGCGACGACCCGGCAGACGTTCCAGTATCACGGCGTCATCAAGTCGAACCTCAAGCGGACCATGGCGGCGATCGACTCGGCGCTGCTCGACACCATCGCCGCCTGCGGCGACGTCAACCGCAACGTCATGGCCGCGACCAACCCGGCCCAGGCCGGCGCTCACAAGATCGCGCTCCAGCTCGCCAAGGACATCTCCGACACCCTGCTGCCGAAGACCGGCGCGTGGCGTGAGATCTGGCTCGACGGCGAGCGCGTGGTCGGCGGCGAGGATGCAGCCGAGATCGAGCCTGTCTACGGCAAGACCTACCTGCCGCGGAAGTTCAAGACCGTGGTCGCGGTGCCGCCCTCCAACGAGGTCGACATCTTCGCCCACGACCTCGGCTTCATCGCCATCCTCGACAAGAAGAATCGGGTCACCGGCTGGAACGTCACCGTCGGCGGCGGCATGGGCATGACCCATGGCGAGACCGACACGTTTCCGCGCACCGCCGACGTCCTCGGCTTCGTGCAGCCCGAGGATGCGCTGAAGGCGGCCGAAGCCGTGATGACGGTCCAGCGTGACTGGGGCAACCGCAAGAACCGCAAGAACGCCCGGCTCAAGTACACGATCGAGCGCTTCGGCCTCGACGCGTTCCGGGCCGAGGTCGAGAAGCGGATCGGCAAGAAGCTCGGCGCCCCGAAGCCCTTCACCTTCGACGGCAACGGCGACCGCTACGGCTGGGTCGAGGGCGACGACGGGCGCCACCACCTGACGCTCTACGTGCCGTCGGGCCGGATCAAGGACATCGAGGGGGGGCCGCAATTCCTCTCGGGCCTGCGCCGCATCGCCGAGGTGCACGAGGGCGATTTCCGCCTCACCGGCAACCAGAACGTCATCATTGCCAACGTGCCCGCGGGCAAGCGCGCCGAGATCGACGCGCTGGTCGATGAGTACGGCCTGACCCGTGGGGCTTCGGCGCTGCGCCGCAACTCCATGGCCTGCGTCGCCCTGCCGACCTGCGGTCTGGCGCTGGCCGAGAGCGAGCGCTACCTGCCCGATCTCCTCTCCGAGCTGGAGGAGAGCCTCGCCCGCCACGGGCTGCAGGACGAGCCGATCACCATCCGCTCGACCGGCTGCCCCAACGGCTGCGCCCGGCCCTTCATCTCGGAGATCGGCCTCGTCGGCCGCGGCCCCGAGCGCTACCACCTCTATCTCGGCGCTGCCTTCGACGGCTCCCGGCTGAGCAAGCTCTACCGCGAGGACGTCACCGCCTCCGAGATCAAGGGCACCCTGGACCCGCTCTTCGCCGCCTATGCCAAGGACCGGCAGCCCGGCGAGCACTTCGGGGATTTCGTGATCCGCGCCGGCTTCGTGGCCAAGACCAGCAACGGCCCTGACTTCCACGAGCGCACGGGGCCGCTGCGGGCCGCCTGACCGGCCCGATGCTCTACCGTCAGGGACGGCGCGGTCCTTCCGAGCCGTCCCTGAGCCTGAGCCTCACCATGAGACCCGGGCTGTCATGAGCGCCTGGAAGGGTTCGCCCACCGCCACCAGCACGTTGCTGGCGCCCGAGGATGGGTAATAGGTCTCGTCGAGGACGTTCTTGAGGTTGAGCTGAAGCGCGGCCGGAAGGCCGTTCACGCTGGTACGGTAGCTCAGGAAGGCATCGCACACGACGTAATCGGGCAGCGTGAAGCTGTTGGCCGCGTCGCCCGGCCGCTCCCCGACATAGCGCGAGCCCCATCCGAGTTCGAGGAAGCCGTCGCCTAGACTCAGCGATCCCAGACTCGTGGCCCGGGCCACGAGCCCGACCTGATGCGTGAGGAAGAGCGACGCGGTCGTCCGCGGCGTGTTGAGCAGCCGGTTTCCGGCCAGCGTCGGATCCTCGGTGACCATGGCGTCGGTGAACCCATAGCTCGCGATCACCGACCAGTCCGGTGCGATCTGCCCCGCCACGTCGAGCTCGAAGCCGCGCGAGCGCGCCTTGCCGGCGGTGGTCGCCGTGCGGGTGCCGTTCACCACCTGCGTGACGAGCACATTGGTCTTCTCGGTGTCGAACACCGCGCCGGTCACATGCAAGCCGGCCCCCAACTCGGCCTTGATGCCGAGCTCGTACGCGTCGCCTTCCTCCGGCAGGAGCGGACCGGTGCGGTCGAGGTCGGTCACGTTCGGGCGGAAGGACTGGGTGTAGCTGCCGTAGACCGAGAGGTGAGGGGCGATCCGGTAGACGAGGCCCGCGCGCGGCAGCGGCTTGATCCCGTCGATATCCGTCGAGGCGACGGCCGGGACCCCGGCATAGGCGAGCTGATCGTAGAACTGAGCGCTCGCCCCGGCCACGAGGATGAGCCCATCGGTCAGATGGATCGAGTCCTGAAGGTAGAGGCTCGTGTTGATGAGGCGGTCGCGATTGTTGCTCGCGGGAAGCGACAGCCGGTCGGAGGCGCCGAGCCGGCCGTAGACGGGATTGAAGACATTGAAGCCGCCCTGGTTGGCGCCGCGGTAGCTCTCCCGGCGATAGTAATCGACCCGCTCGTGCATCGCCCCGACCAAAAGGTCGTGGCGCAGGCCCAGCGCCTCGAACCGGCCGACCAGATCCACGCGGGCGACCTGGGCGTTGAAATCGGCGCCGCGGGTCGCGTCGGCCCGGCGGGTGAGCAGGCCGGTGGCCGGATTGTAGGAGGTCGGGCGAATCTGGTTGTCGTCGTAGGTCAGATTGCTGGCGCTGAAGCCGGTATTCACCTTCCAGTCGTCGTCGAAGCGGTGTTCGAGATCGAGGCTGCCGAGATGGCTCATCGCCTCGACCCGGCTCACGGCCTCGTCGAAGCGCCGCTCCCGCGGAACCCGCAGGGGGCGACCGGTGCGGGGATCGAAGGTCGTGCCCCGGTCGAACGGGATGTTGTAGTGGGCGAACTCGTAGCCGATCGTGACGGTGGTGGCATCACCCCGCCATGTCAGCGAGGGCGCCGCGACTTGGCGGCGGATCGTGCCGAAGTTGCGCCAGTAATCGTAGTCCTGCACGTCGCCCACGATCCGGTAGGCGAGGTTGGTCCCCTCGATCGGGCCGGTCAGATCCGGCTGGATGATCGCGCCGCCAAAACTCGTCGCTGTGACGTCGAGGCTGTTCTGCCGCGTGAAGAGCGGCCGTTTCGATACGAGGTTGATCAGGCCGCCGGGCTCCGAGATGCCGTAGAGGAGCGAGGCCGGTCCCTTGAGCACTTCGACCCGCTCGATGCTGTGGCTGAAGTTCTGCTGCAGAACCGTGCGGCGTCCGTCCCGCAGGATCGAGCTGTCGCGGGTGGTTCCGAAGCCGCGGCGGACCACGCCCTCCTGCGTGCCGCCGATGCTGTTGGTCTGGGCGATGCCGCTGACGTTGCGAAGGGCCTCGTCCAGGCTGAGCACCCGCTGGTCGCGCAGGACGGCCTGGGAAACGACGGCGATGTTGGCCGGCGTGTCGAGCAGCGGTGTCTCGGTGCCGGTCCCGAAGCTGCTGCGCCGCGGCTGGTAGCCGGCCGCGGCGCTGCCGTCGCCGGTCACGGTGAGTTCGTCGAGCGTGACGTCGGCCCCGTGCTCCTGAGCCCGAGCATCGCGGCCGGAGGCCATGAGACTCGGGGTCGAAAGCAGCAACAACAGCGTAGCTGCGGTGCGGCGGCGCTGTACGATGACGCACGAAATCCGCATCGGCTCGGTCTCTTCTCTGATGGAGTCCGGCCCGTCATTTGATGGTTTCGTGTATAAATCAAATGATATATTTTATAACTTTTTCAGATCTACCAATTAACCCTGCAGTTCATGAAGTATGTTTCAAATATGTATTGATGTGCATGGTGTAAGAGCAGTCAAATGCCGCCGATGGCGGTCGTCGCCGTTTCGAAGCCTGCGTCTACCTGAGGGGTGCGCCTTCGTGGTCGGAACGGCGCCCGACTTGCCAGAGGTCTGCGGGGAAGGTGTGGCTCAGCCCCCGCCATCCCGACGGAGATCGCCCGGATTTGGTCTAATCCGCAGCGGGCGAGCTTCAGGCCGGCACCACCGCCACGTTGTCGATGAGCCGCGTCTTGCCGAGATAGGCCGCCACCAGCACCCGCGCCTCCCGCTCGGCCCGTGCCACGGGCTGGAGCGTGTGCGCGTCGCGGATCTCGAGATACTGCACCGGGCCGAACCCCGCCGCCTCCAGCGCCGCGATGCCCTCGGTGACGAGCGGGGCCGCCTCCATGCCGCGGGCGAGGCGCTCGGCGATGTCGGCGAGCACCGCGTGCAGGCGCGGCGCGATTTGCCGCTCACGCGGATCGAGGTAGCGGTTGCGCGAGGACAGGGCGAGGCCGTCCACCTCGCGCAGGGTCGGAACGCCCTCGATCGTCACGGCTAGGTCGAGGTCGCGGATGACCGAGCGGATCACCTGCAACTGCTGAAAGTCCTTCTCGCCGAACAGGGCGATGTCGGGCCGCACTTGATTGATGAGCTTGGTCACGACGGTGGCGACGCCGGCGAAATGGCCGGGCCGGACCGTGCCGCACAGGCCCTCCGCCGCGGGGCCGGGCTCGATGCGGGTGGAGAACCCCGTCGGGTACATAGTCTCGACGGAGGGGAGCCAGGCCGCATCGGCGCCGGCCTGGGCGAGCAGCGCGAGATCGGTCTCGGTGTCGCGCGGGTAGCGCGAAAAGTCTTCGTTCGGGCCGAACTGGGTCGGGTTCACGAAGATGCTGACGATGGCCCGCCGGCCGATCGCCTTGGCATGCGCCACCAGGGCGAGATGGCCCGCATGCAGCGCCCCCATGGTCGGCACCAGCACGATCCGGTCGCCGCCCTTCCGCCACGCATCGACCTGCGCACGCAGAGCTTCAAGGGTGTCGAAGCGGAGGGTCGTATCGGACATGGGGGACGGCTCGGTGCAGGAAAACGCGCCGCAGAGGTAAGCGCCCCCGCCGCCGGATGCCAGCGGGGCGAGCCGCGTCACGGGCAATAGCGCAGGGGCCGGTCGAATGGGTCGTCGTAGCCGGGCCCGGGGCGGAAGCCGTAATAGCTCGGCTTACCCAGCCCGTATTCCGAGCCGACATAGCTCGGGTCGTACGGCGCGTTGGTCGGCACCGGCACGATGCGCGGGGCGCAGCCGACGAGACGACGGGGCAGGGCGCGGGGCGGCCGGTCACCCTCGGCATCCCCGTCGCCTCGTGGGAAGAAGCGCGGGGCCGAGGGTGCCCCCACGGGCGGACCGGGCTCGAACACCGGCAGGTCAGCCGCGAAGACGGGGCTGCCGAGAAGGCCGGAAAAGGCGAGGAGAGCGCCGCGCACCCGCTGCCGACCGGCCGTCATCGCATCACTCTCCCGCTCCGTCGCACGATGCCTTGCAGCTTATGGTGAACGGATCGTTATCGCACGGCGCCGTCACGTCCGCGGATAGACGATGACGGAGAGATAGGTCATCGGCGTCTTGATGAGCTTGGCCGGGCCGTGCAGGCCGTTCGAATCGAACATCAGCGCGTCGCCGGGCGCCAAGTGATAGTCCTGGCCCGAGTGGTGATAGATCACCTCGCCGGTCAGCATGTAGATGAATTCCGTCCCGACATGGCGGAAGCTCGTATAGGCCTCGGCCTCGTCCTGCAGGGTGATGAGATAGGGCTCCACCACGACGTCGCCGCGGATGCCGGCGCCGAGCAACTCGTAGAGATGCCCGACCTTGGTGCCGCGCCGCTCGATCGGCACGCCTTGGCCGCGCTTCACGTAGCTGCAGTCACGGGTCTCCTCGAAGGCGGCGAAGAGGGCGGTGATCGGCACGTTGAGGGCCGAGGCGATCGCGTTGATCGAAGCGAGCGAGGGCGAGATCGCCCCGTTCTCGATCTTGGAGATCATGCCCGGCGAGATGCCGGCCGCGCTGCCGAGGTCGGCCACCGACAGGTCGCGCTCCCGCCGCAGCAGGCGAACCTGATGGCCGAGCGCCTTTTCCAGGGGGCGCTCCTCCGCGACGGGCGCGTTCGACGCTGTGTTCAGCATGGATCCTTGGCTGCTCCTTCCGCCGTCCCGGCGCGAAACGATTATGGTGCAGGATTTCGAAGCCGCCACCGGGAACGGCCGTTACAACAGCGCAAGTGCTCGGCCGTGCCAGCTTTTCCGCCGATGGACATCGTCGGGAGATGGCGGAGCCGAAATCACTGTTCCGGCCGGTGTTAGCCTCTGGTGCCGAGATTCCGAGCGATCGCAGGCTCGAAGAAGCGCGTTCCGCATCGATGCCGGCTGTCACGGCTTTCCATATCCGTCGCCCCGATCCGACGTGACGTCACCCGGCTGGCAGACGAGGCGGGATCCGATACCGAAAAAGGGCCGGCGCTGTTCGCGCCGACCCTTCACAAAACCGTCCTTGTTCAGAAACCTAGAACGGGATGTCGTCGTCGAGGTCGTAGTTCGGCTTGGCGCCGCCGCCCGAGGAGGGCCGGCGATCGCCGCCGCCGCCGCCACCGGAGCGGCTCGAGCCGTAATCGTCGCGCCCGCCGCGGTCGCCGCCGCGATCACCACCCCGGTCGCCGCCGCGGCTGATCTGGCCGCCACCCTCGTCCTCGCCCGCGAAGTCGCCGCCGCCACCGCCGCCACGGCCGTCGAGAATCGTCATCTCGCCGCGGAAGCGCTGGAGCACCACTTCGGTGGTGTACTTCTCCGCGCCCGATTGGTCGGTCCACTTGCGGGTCTGAAGCTGGCCCTCGATGTAGACCTTCGAGCCCTTGCGCAGATACTGCTCCGCCACCTTGGCGAGGTTGTCGTTGTAGATCACGACCGAGTGCCACTCGGTTTTTTCCTTGCGCTCGCCCGACGCCTTGTCCTTCCAGGACTCTGACGTCGCGATGCGCAGGTTCACCACGGGGTCGCCCGAGGACAGACGCCGGGTCTCGGGATCGCGCCCGAGATTGCCGACCAGAATCACCTTATTGACGCTGCCCGCCATCTCATCTCTCCATCCGGTCCGATCTCACAGGGCATTGTAGGTCACGCCCGCGATGGCCGCGACTCTTGAGCGTGCCGCCTCGTCTCGGCAAGCCGTCCGCGGCCTTTGTGCACGCTAACCACCGAGTGCCGTGGCCACCATGAATGTTCTATCTATGTTCTCTTTGCCCGACAAGCGGCTTTACGGCGCGGTAGCCCAGGGAACCGAGACTGTCCGCGCAGGCGGACGCCGGCCTCAGGCGACCTTCACGACAAGCTTGCCGAAATTGGCGCCCCGCAGCATCCCGGCGAAGGCGGCCGGCGCGTTCTCCAAGCCCTCGACCACGTCCTCGCGCGCCTTGACCCGCCCGGCACGCAGCCAGCCGCCGACGTCGCGGACGAAATCGCCGTGCATCGCGGCAAAATCCGAGACGATGAAGCCGCGCAGCGTCAGCCGCTTGGTGAGGATGGCGCGCATCAGCACCGGCGAGCGGTCGGGCCCGGCGGGCAGTTCGCTCAGATTGTAGCCCGCGACGAGGCCGCAGACCGGCACCCGCGCGAAGTCGTTGAGGAGCGGCAGCACCGCGTCGAACACCGCCCCGCCGACATTCTCGAAATACACGTCGATCCCGTCGGGGCAGGCGCGGGCCAGCGCGTCGGGGAAGTCGGCGGCGCGGTGGTCGACCGCCGCGTCGAAGCCGAGGGTCTCGGTCAGGTAGGCGCATTTCTCCGCGCCCCCGGCGATGCCGACGGCTCGTGCGCCCTTGATGCGGGCGATCTGGCCGACGAGGGAGCCGACCGGCCCCGCGGCGGCGGCCACCACCACGGTTTCCTTCGGCTGCGGCCGGCCGATCTCCAGAAGCCCGGTATAGGCGGTCATGCCGGGCATGCCGAGGATTCCGAGGAACTGGCTCGGCGGCCCGTCGGCGGGGTCGATGCGCTGCAGATTCTTCCCGTCCGAGACGGCGAATTCCTGCCAGCCGGCATTGGCCAGCACGAGATCGCCCTCGGCGAAGTTTGGATGCTCCGAGACGACCACCTCGCTGACCGTCTGGCCGACCATGGTCTCGCCGATCTCGACCGGCTTGGCGTAGGATTTCGCGGCACTCATCCGCCCGCGCATATAGGGGTCGAGGGAGAGCCAGCGAGTCCGAAGCAGCACCTCGCCGTGTTGCGGCGTGGGCGTGCGCCCCTCTTCCAGGCGAAAATGTTCGGGCTTCGGCTCGCCGTGTGGGCGCGCGGCCAGCACGATCCGACGGTTGACGACTGCCATGGAGCCCTCCGGGGTTCGTTCGGGTGGAACCGGGCAGATGGGTCGCGCGCTGGTTCCGGCAATGCATGGCGGTACAACTGTGGAGGTTCGCGATGGCGTGGAAGACGGCGGCTATGACCGCGGCGATGTTGGCAGTGGCTGGGTCCGCCGGAGCGGCCGGGGGCGATCCGCTCTCGGGCTATCGCTGGAAATCGCGGGTGCTGGTGCTGGCCGCGCCGGATGGCGATGACGCGCAGCTGAAGGCGCAGCGGCAGGCGCTGGCATCGGGGCGGACGGGCGCGTCCGCGCGCGATCTCGTCACGGTCGAGGCGGTGGGAAAGGGGGCGGAGGCCGCTGCCCTGCGCCGGCATCTCGGCCTTCCGGACAACGCTTTCCGGGCGGTGCTCGTCGGCAAGGACGGCGGCGCCAAGCTGACCTCGGAGGAGCCGATACCGCCGCAACGCCTGTTCTCGACCATCGACGCCATGCCGATGCGGCAGGACGAGGCAAAGCAGCGCTGAGCCACAAACGAAAAAGGGGCCGCGAGCGGCCCCTTCCTTGTCGTCGATGCGATCAGTAGCAGCGCTCGACCAGAACGCGGCGGTAGCCGTAGGGCGTCCAGGCTAGGCGCGGGACGGTGTAGCAGCCACCACTGGCGAAATACGGGTCGTAACCGACCGTCGTGTAGCCGTAGGGGCCGCCCCAGCCGCCGTACCCACCATAGCCGCCGTAGAGGCCGCCCGCGGCGAGGCCCAGCCCGAGCCCGAGACCGACGCCACCCAGGCCGATGCCGCGCCGGTAGCCCCAGCCGCCGCCCCGCCATCCGCCATATCCGCCGCGCCAGCCGCCGAAGCCGGCACCGCGATAGAACCCGCCCCGGCCGGCAAATCCGCCGCCGAAACGCGGGCCGCCGAAGCCGCCGCCGAAGCGCGGACCGCCAAACCCACCACCGCGGAAACCGCCGCCGGCGAAGCCGCCGCGGAAGCCACCGCCGCCGAACCCGCCACCGCGGAAGCCGCCGCCACCGAACCCGCCGCCGCGGAAGCCACCGCCACCGAAGCCCGGACGGGCATCAGCGGTGGCCGGGATCATCATCAGCGCGCTTGCCATCACCGCCGATGCCAGAACAACCCGTTTCATCAGATCGTCTCCACCCGAGAGAGAAAAGTGCTCCCCCTGTTGGCTTTGAACGTGTGACGGGAAAAATCGGTCCCTGCGACCTCTGGTCCCAAACGTCCTGTGATGCTGCTGCGGACGACGCTGCCCGTCGTGCCGGCGGCTTGAATGCTGCCATGCTTTCGCGCGAGGAGGGCGGATACGGCCGTGCCTGCCCCGCAGGGGCCGCCCCTTCAGGAACCGCCCGCCCGTGATGCGCCGCCTTGCCGTTCCCGCTCTCGCCGCTGCCCTGGTCTCCGGCTTCGTTCTCGGGCCGCTCGCACCCGTGCCCGTCCAGGCGCAGCCGGTGCCCGCCGCCAAGGGGCCGTGCCAGGCGGTCGAGTTCGAGGGGCAGCCCTACACGGTCTGCACCGTCGATCTGCGGCGCGAGCGCGTGCGGCTGTTCTGGCTCGGAACGGACGGCTTGCCCTACGGCTCGCTGTCGAGCCTCGCCGACCGGCAGGGCCCGCGCCTCAGCTTCGCGATGAATGCCGGCATGTACGACAAGGGGCAGGCCCCGGTCGGGCTCTATGTCGAGGACGGGCGCGAATTGAAGGGCGCCTCCACCGCCAACGGGCCGGGCAACTTCCACCTCAAGCCGAACGGCGTCTTCTACGTGAAGGGCGACCGGGCCGGCGTGCTCGATACCGGACGCTACCTGCGCGCCAAGCCGGCGCCGGATTTCGCTACGCAATCGGGGCCGATGCTGGTGATCGACGGCAAGATCCACCCCAAAATCTCGGCGGACGGCCCGAGCCAGAAGATCCGCAACGGCGTCGGCGTGCGCGACGGCGGACACGTCGCGGTGTTCGCGATCTCGGAGCGCCCGGTGACCTTCGGCGCCTTCGCCCGCCTGTTCAAGGACAGCTTCGGCTGCCGCAACGCCCTGTTCCTCGACGGCAGCGTGTCGAGCCTCTACGCGCCCGGCCTCGGCCGCTCGGACCTCAGCCGGCCGCTCGGGCCGCTGGTGGGGGCGGTGGGGCGGTAGGCACCAACGCCTTCCAACATCACATCCTCATCCTGAGGTGCCCGCGTCAGCGGGCCTCGAAGGATCCTCCAGCCAGCCGCGCGATCCCTGGAGGTTCCTTCGAGGCTTCGCTTCGCTGCGCACCTCAGGATGAGGTTCGAGAATGGGAGAAGAAGGCGCTATCGCTGCCCGAAGGCCGAGCTTTTGAACAGATCCTTGTACTGGTGCGGCTGGCTGCGCCAGTACTGCTTCGGTGCCCGCACCTGCGCCCCGAGTTCGGCCGCGGCGTGCCAGGGCCAGCGGGGATCGTAGAGCATCGCGCGGGCGAGCGAGACCGCGTCGGCCTTGCCCTCGGCGAGGATACCTTCCGCCTGGCGCGGCTCGGTGATGAGGCCGACCGCGATGGTGGTGAGCCCGGTCTCCGCCTTGATCCGCTCGGCGAAGGGCACCTGATAGCCCGGCCCGACCGGGATCTTCTGCGCCGTCGAGAGGCCGCCGGTGGAGACGTGGATGGCGGCCGCGCCCCGACTCTTGAGGGCGCAGGCGAGTTCCACCGTCTCGTCGAGGGTCCAGCCGTCCTCGACCCAATCGGTCGCCGAGACCCGCATCCAGACCGGCTTGCCCGCGGGCACGACCTCGCGCACGGCCTCGAAGCATTCCAGCGGAAACCGCATCCGGTTCTCCAGGCTGCCGCCGTACTGGTCGTCCCGGCGGTTGGAGAGCGGCGAGAGGAACTGGTGCAGCAGGTAGCCGTGGGCGCCGTGCAGCTCGACGGCGTCGATGCCGAGGCGCATGGCGCGCTTGGCTGTGGCGACGAAGCCGTCGCGCACCCGCTTCAACCCGTCCGCGTCGAGGGCGTGCGGCGGCACCTCGCCCTCCGCGTGGGAGACCGCCGAGGGGGCCTCGGTCTGCCAGCCATCGACGGAGTCCGGGGCGATCTGCGCGCCGCCTTCCCAGGGCGCGCGGCTCGACGCCTTGCGGCCGGCATGGTTGATCTGGATCGCCACCGGGATCGGCGCGTAGCCGCGCACCGCGTCGAGCACGCGGGCTAGGGCCCGCTCGGTGGCGTCGTCGTAGAGGCCGAGATCGCCGGGGGAGATCCGCGCCTCGGGCGAGACCGCCGTCGCCTCCAGGGTGAGGAGCCCGGCGCCCGACTGCGCGAGCTGGCCGAGATGCATCAGGTGCCAATCGGTCGCCGCGCCGGCCAGCGCCGAGTACTGGCACATCGGCGCAATGAGGATGCGGTTCTCGAGTTCCAGGTCGTCCAGGCGCAGGGGCTCGAACAGGCGGGCGGACATCGGCAGGCTCCGGTCGCGGTGACGGCGATTGGCGGCCTATCTGGGATACGCTGCCCCCGGCCGCCAGCCCGGAACCGCGCATGGGACGCCTGAGATCCGTGTTGCAGGCTTCCCCCGGCGGTGCACTCCTCCATCTCACCCGTTGCGTAACGCGGAAGGACCGTTCGGGATGGGATTGCTGGTCGAGGGCGAGTGGCACGACAAGGGCTACGACACCGCCAAGTCCGGCGGGCGCTTCGAGCGCTCGGCCGCCGCCTTCCGCAACTGGGTCACGCCCGACGGCACCCCCGGCCCGACGGGGGAGGGCGGGTTCATCGGCGAGGCGGAACGCTATCATCTCATCGTCGCGCTCGCCTGCCCCTGGGCGCACCGCACGCTGATCGTCCGCCGCCTGAAAGGGCTGGAGGCCATCACCGTCTCGGTGGTCTCGCCGTACATGCGCGAGGAGGGCTGGGTCTTCCGGGCCGAGGAGGAGGGCGGAGTACCGGGCTCGACCGCCGATCCGCTGTTCGGCGCCAAGCGACTCTACGAGATCTACGTCCGGGCCAAGCCCGACTATTCCGGCCGCGTCACTGTGCCGGTGCTGTGGGACAAGCAGCGCGAGACCATCGTCTCGAACGAGTCGGCCGAGATCATCCGCATGCTGAACGATGCCTTCGGCGCGGGCGGGCCGGACCTCTACCCAGAGGCCCTTCGCAGCGAGATCGATGCCGTCAACGAGCGCGTCTACGACCGGGTCAATAACGGCGTCTACAAGGCGGGTTTCGCCACCAAGCAGGACGCCTACGAGAACGCCTTCACCGCCCTGTTCTCGGAGCTCGACGCGCTCGAAGACCGGCTCGGCCGGCAGCGCTACCTCTGCGGATCGGTGCTCACCGAGGCTGATATCCGCCTGTTCACGACGCTGGTGCGGTTCGATGCGGTCTATGTCGGGCATTTCAAGTGCAACCGGCGCCGGATCGCCGACTACCCCAACCTCTCGAACTATCTCCGCGATCTCTACGCCCTGCCGGGCGTGGCGGAGACGGTGAACCTCGATCAGATCAAGCGCCACTATTACGGCAGCCATCCCGGCATCAACCCGACCGGGATCGTGCCGCTCGGCCCCAAACTCGATTTCGCTGCGCCCAACGATCGCGCCCTGCGCTTCGGCGGTTGAACCCGCACCCCCGCAGGAAATATTCCCAGCGACAACCGGCAGCCAATGCCGATCAGGAGGAACACCACGCCATGACGATCCGCTCGCGCGCACCGCTTCTCGCCCTACTCGGCCTGCTCGCCGCCGGCCCGGCCTCGGCCCAGCAGGGGGCCGAGGTGACGATCACCGGCCGATGCGAGCGGCTGGTGATCGGCGGCCTCGACATCACGCAGAACTGCAAGGAACAGCTCGTCAACACGGTCTCGCGCGGGCGCACGACCTTCGACTTCGCCGCCTGGGACGGACAATCCCTGAGCTTCAGCGGCGCGGGCACGCAGCACGAGCAGACGGAGGAAACCGAGCAGCTCCAGCCGATCAGCCTCGTCGTGCCGGGCATGAAGAACAAGGAGGGCATCGTCCGCAGCCCCGCGCCCGCGGTCGGTTCCTGCAAGTTCTCGAAGCCCGAGCCGGGCAAGACCATGATCGCCTGCGAGGCGACCTCGCAGGGCAAGACCTATGCGGGCGTGTTCATCACCGAGACCAAAGCCGGGGCCGAGCCGGGCAAGGATGGGGTGAAGGACGGCCCGGCCAATCCGCCGAAGCCCTGAACCGCGGTCTTGCCCGACGCGCGTGCCGGCCGTGCGGTGACCGGACACGCGGCGTCGCCCATGTGATGACACGCGCTCTTTCGCCGAGCCGGCCCCGGTCCGGCGCAAGAGCGCTCCGGCGAACGCGAAAACGTCTGGTCAGCCGCGCCGCCAAGCCCCATGTAACGGAACGATGCGCCGCACGAACCTGCGCTGCCCGCATCGACGTGCGTTCTGTGAATTTCCGAGGGCTCCATGCTCGAAGCCAACGCCGCCGCCGGCGCCCCCGTCGACGGCCTTATCAAGGACACCACCACGGCGGGGTTCCGGCAGGATGTCATCGCCGAGTCGATGAACCAGCCGGTGATCGTCGATTTCTGGGCGCCGTGGTGCGGCCCGTGCAAGCAGCTCACGCCGGTCCTCGAGAAGGTCGTGCGGGCGTCGGGCGGCCGGGTGAAGCTCGCCAAGCTCAACATCGACGAGCATCCCGGCGTCTGGCAGCAGATCGGCCAGCAGCTCGGCCTACAATCGATCCCCGCCGTGATCGCGATCGATCGCGGCCGTCCGGTGGATGCCTTCATGGGCGCCGTGCCGGAATCCGAGGTGCGCGCCTTCGTCGATCGGCTCGCCGGCCCCTCCGAGATCGATCAGGTGCTGGAGGAGGCCGCCGCGGTCGCCTCCGCGGGCGATCTTCCCGCCGCCTCCGAACTCTACGCCGCGGTCCTGCGCGAGGAGCCGGAGAACCTGAAGGCCATCGCCGGGCTCGCCAAGACCCAGCTCGAACTCGGTGAGACCGAGAGCGCCAAGCAGGTTCTCGCCATGGCGCCGCCGGACAAGGCCGACGACCCGCTCTTCGCGGGCGTGCGCGCGGCCCTCGAACTCGCCGAACAGGCCGGGACGCTGGGCGACCTTGCCGCGCTGCAGAAGCGCATCGAGGCCGACCCGAACGACTTCCAGGCCCGGTTCGATCTCGCGCTGGGCCTCAACGCGGCGGGCAAGCGCGAGGAGGCGGTCGATCAGCTCGTGGCTATCGCCCGCGCCGACCGGAGCTGGAACGAGGATGCGGCGCGCAAGCAACTGCTCCAGTTCTTCGAGGCCTGGGGCCTGATGGACCCGGCCGCGATCCGGGGACGCCGCCAGCTCTCGACGCTGCTGTTCTCGTGAGTCACACGCGCCGCGCGAACGCCGGGGCGACCGAAGCGGCCGGATGCGGTGCTCCCCATCCGGTCCCACAGCAGGAAAGCCGCGCATGAGCCCGCAGCCGAGCTGCAAGTCGCCGGCGGATTGCCCCGCCGTCATCCCGGTCTTCCCGCTGCCGGGGGCGCTGCTCCTGCCGCGGGGACAGATGCCGCTCAACATCTTCGAGCCGCGCTATCTCGCCATGGTGGATGACGCGCTGCGCTCCGAGCGGATCATCGGCATGATCCAGCCGGATGCGGACGGGGCCGGCTCGCTGCTCAGCCCCCGGCTCTACCGGGTCGGCTGTGCCGGGCGGATCAGCCAGTTCGCCGAGACTGGCGACGGCCGCTACCTGATCTCTCTCACCGGCGTCAGCCGCTTCCGGGTCGAGAACGAACTCTCCGTCACCACCGCCTATCGCCGCTGCCAAGTCTCCTACGACGCCTTCGCCCAGGATTTCGAGGCGCGGGCGGGCGAGGAGGCGGTCGATCGCGAGAGCGTGCTGAAGACCCTGCGCAACTTCGTCGATGCCAACGAGCTTCAGGTCGATTGGGCCGGCATCGACGAGGCGTCGAACGAGGCCTTGGTCAACGCGCTCTGCATGATGAGCCCGTTCGGCGTGCGCGAGAAACAGGCGATGCTGGAAGCGCCCGACCTGAAGACGCGCGCCGAGGTGCTCGTCGCCGTCACCGAAATGGAGCTGGTGCGCGCCAGCGGCTCCGAGCCGACGCTGCAGTAAAACAAGGGCTCCCGACCTTTTAGCGGTCGTGGAGTCCGTCCACCGGAAGCGAACAACATGGCCGATACGCCCACCCCCACCGTCGAAGCGACCCGGGTCGATCCCCGCCTGCTCGAACTCCTGGTCTGCCCGCTGACCAAGGAGCCGCTGGAATATGACGCCGCCCGCGAGGAGCTGATCAGCCGCTCCGCCAAGCTGGCCTACCCGATCCGCGACGGCATCCCGATCATGCTGCCGGAAGAGGCGCGTTCCCTGACGGAGTAGAGAAGCTCGGTTTTCCCCTCTCCCCGCGCGAGGAGAGGGTGAAGCGTTCAGCGGCTCTGGTTTGATTCAACAATGTAAAAAGGGCGCCCGGCTTTCGCCGGACGCCCTTTTTCGTTGGACCGATCGGGACGGTTACCGTCCCTGCTGGATCGCCGAGAGCAGCCACGGGCCGCCGGGCTCGCGCACGAAGGTCCAGAACTCCTTGGCCTCCTGCGGGCCGTTCTCGACGTGGCGGTTGGAGGCGCGCTCGAACACCTCGTCACGCAGCGAGAAGCGCATGGCGACGGTGGCGAACTCCGCCGGGCCCTCACGCCACGCCTCGGACAGGTCGCCCTGGAGAAGCTTCACGTCCGAGATCCGGTTGACCACGCCGCGGGCGGCATTGGCGCGCAGATCTTCCTCGAAATAGCTCACCATCTCTGGGGTCGCGAGACGCTGCAGCGCGGCCACATCCTCACGGCCATAGGCGCTCTGGATCTCCTGAAGGGAGCGTTCGAAGGCCTGGAAGTCGTCCGGCTGGACCTGGACCGGCTGGACGGGCTGCGGACGGGCGCCGCCCAAACCACCTGCGCCCAAACCACCACCCATCGGATTCACGCCAGGGTTCATGCCGCCCTGCGGCGGCAGGCCGGAGCGGGCATGGGGCGCGTTGCCGGCCATGGCGGGCTGGCCCTCCTGACGGCGGCGGAAGAAGCGCACCGCCATCATCACGAGGAAAGCGATCAGGCCGATCTGGAAGATCAGGCCGATGAACGAGCCGATGCCGCCGAGACCGCCGGAGAAGCCAGCACCCAGCAGGGCGCCGAGAAGGCCGGCGCCGAGCATGCCGCCGAGAAAGCCGCCGCCGAAGCGTGAGCCCCGGTTCTGCGCCGCCATGCCGGGATTGTTGAAGCCGGGGCTCGGGCTCGTCTGCGAGCGCTGGATCGGTCCCATCGCGCCCGGCGAGGTCGCGGTGGAGGGCGGCGCGCTGAAGGTCTTCGAGCCACGCGAGCCCATGCCGCCACCGCCGCCCGGCCGCGCATCGACGGCGGGCGCCGCGAGGGCGAGCGAAGCCGCAAGCGCAAGGAGGGTCACGACGCGCCGACGGCGCGCGGGGGAGGATGCCATGGGTCAAAACCTCGTGGTGAGCGTGGAGGGGAACAATTGCCCCCCTGAGATGGTGGCGTCCGAGTGGGATTTTTAGTCCCGATCCAGGGGTGAGTTTCGAACAGTTAAGAGTGTCTCACGAACCGCCACGCTTCGGCTCGCACCCATGTTGGGTTGTGGTGAGGCGGAGGGCGCCGAGACGGGCGCTGGCGGGGTCGGGCATCACCGGGCGGCCGGGAAAACCAGCCGTACGGTCGCGCCCTCGCCGGGCCGGCTCTCGATGGAGATCGTGCCGTTCTGGCGCTTCATCAGCCCGTGCACGATGGCAAGTCCCGCACCGCGGCCGGATTCGCGAGTGGTGGCGAAGGGAGCGAGAGCCCGCGACAGCATCTCCGGGGACAGGCCGTGCCCGATATCCGAGACCGTGAGACCGACGGCCCCGGCCTCCGGGCGCTGGAGCGTGCGGTCGCCCGGCTCGATGGCGAACAGCGCCACGCGGATGCGGCCCTGACCGGACATCGCCTCACAGGCATTGGCGAGGATGTGGCCCAGAGCCAGTTCGAGCTGGATCGGATTGCACAGGGCCGGTGGCAGATCGTCCGGGATCGACAGGTCGAGCTGGATCCCGGGGGGCAGGGTGGGGCGCAGCCGGTCGAGACCGAACCGCACCGCCGCGGCGAGATCGACCGGGCGTAGGTCGGGCGCGATCCGCCGGGAATGGGCGAGGAGTTGGCGGGTGAGGACGGCGGCCCGCTCGGACGCCTCGGTGGAGCGGATGATGGCCCGCTGGATGAAGGGCTCGGGCCGGTCGCCCAGGCGCCGCTTGAGCCCGTCGATGTAGCCGATCAGGATCTGCAGGAAGTTGTTGAACTCGTGCGCGACGCTGTTGGTGAGGAGGCCGAGCGCCTCCCGCTGCCGCGACAGGGCGAGGGCATCCTCGGCATCCCGCCGCCGCGTCACGTCCACGATCTGGCCGAGGAAGCGGGGGGAGCCTTCGCCGGGGAGAACCGTGAGGTGGATCTCGCCCCAGAACGAGGCGCCGCCGTTGCGGCCGAACAGCAGCTCGGCGCTCTGTGCCTCGCCGCGGGCCAGGGCCTCGCGCAAGGGCGTCCAGCCGGTGTGACTGCCGTGGTGGCAGGCGAGCACCTCGATCCCGCTTCCGACCAAGGCGGCCTCGTCGAAGCCGGTCAGCGCCAGCAAAGCGGGGTTGACGCCCGCGATCGTCGTCCCGGCCTCCGATCCCGCCAGGATGAGCGCGGGCAAGGGGAGCAGGGCGAGGAAGCCGGTCTCGGCTCTCCCGTCCGGGGCAGGTGATGCAGCGGCGGCGGACACCGTCATGCGGCGCCGCCGACATGAGAGTGGGCGGGAGGCGACGAGGCCCGGCAGGCGATGGGACGTCTCATGGATGGTCCGGAGCGCGGCAGGAGCATGGCCGTCAACGCTCGAAAGCCGATCCGGATCAGCGGTTGGCGGTGGTGACGGGCGAGGTGCCGTTGTCGAGGCCGACCCAGGCCCGGCCGTCCTGTCCCTCGCGCTTGATGAAGCTGTAGCCGGTGCGCTGCCATGGCAGTACCGCGTTGGTCTTGTTGTCGAGGATCAGGTCGCCCCGGTCGGTGCGCACCATCAGCACCGCGTGGCCCTCGCCGATCTCGTCGATCACCACCGTCATCCGCAAAGCCCGGCGCGGCAGGCGTCGCTCCACCAGCATCCGGCGCTTGAGGAGCTGGATGTCCTCGCAATCGCCGAAGCCGTCATCGGGAAAGTCCCAGCGATCGACGACACCCCAATGGGCCATGTCGGTGATCGGCTTGATGCGGGCGTTGACCCGGCGGTTCACCGTCGTGAGCGTGTGCCACAAAGCGGGCGTCAGGCTGACGAGCGCCGGCTCGGAGGGATCGACCGTACATTCGGACGGGTACCGGGCGCAGAAATCGTTCCAGGCGGCCACGGGCCGGGCCGGTGCGCCGGCATCGGTGGCACTGCCCGCTTCGGGCAGGCTGGCGACGGTGCGGGCTTGGCTCGGCTGGGCCGGCGCTGCGGCGCCGCCGAGCAGCAGCGTGGCGCCGACGAGGGACAGATGGGCCGCCCGGCGGAGCCGCCGCCTCACGTTCCCGCGGGGGAACGCCGATCCGTCGCCGACGCTCCGAAGCACCGCGTACCGCATGGCCGACCGTCCTGCAGCCCCTGTTTCCCGGCAAAGCTTGCACGGGCCGGCGCCCGGCTCAATACGAAAGTGACGGAAGGATGAAGGCGGAATGCCGCTTATCCGTGTCACGGTGAGACAACCCCGATCAGGCTGGTAATCCGGTCACACCCGCCCGCCCGATCGGCGTCAGCCGCGCGGGAGCGAACCGCGAAACGGAGGGCCGATCAGCGGTTCGCCGTGGTGACCGGCGAGCTGGCCCCGCCGAGCGAAACCCATGCCAGGGCGTCCTGGCCCTCGCGCTTGATGAAGACGTAGCCGGTCTCGTGCCAGGGCATCACCGCGTTGGTCTTGTTGTCGAGGATGTAGTCGCCGCGGTCGGTGATGAGGGTGAGCACGGCATGGCCCTCGCCCTTCTCGTCGATCACCACCGTCATCCGCATCGCCCGGCGCGGCAGGCCGGCCGCGGCGAGCATCCGGCGCTTGAGGAGCTGGAAGTCCTCGCAATCGCCCGCGCCGTCCTCGGCGAGATCCCAGCGGTCGGGGCGGCCCCAATGATCCTGATCGGTGATGGGCTCGATCGTCCGGTTCACGCGACGGTTGACCGAAACGATGCTCGACCAGACGGCGGGGGTGAGGGCGATCCGGGCGGGCTCGTCCCGGTCGAAGGCGCATTCCGCCGGATAGGACTGGCAGAACTCGGTCCAGGCCAGGATCGGCTTGGCCGCCGCGCCGGGGGTGAGGCCGACGGTCGTCGCGGGCAGGGCGGCCATCTGGGTGGTCGTCTGCGCCTCGGCGCCGCCGATGAAGCCGACGCAGAGGGCCAGAAGCGCCAGCATCCCCATCTGGAGACCCGACTTGAAATGACCCGTCCCGGTGGTGCGCATCGTGGCGTTTCCTTCGAACGAGGCCAGGATGTCGCCGCACCTCCTCCGCCGCGCTGAAGCCGATCCGCGCAATTTTATCGATTCGCCCCGGCAACGATCCGCTCCTGCGCGAGGGCGAATTGCGGCTCACGGATCCGCGGCAAATGCGGGGGATCGCGTTAGGGGCCGGGAAACCCTGACTGCCGCCGCCCGACGGGACCGCGGGCGCACCAGTCAGCGCGCTCCGCGGTTGCGCGACGGAGGGCAGGTCATGCTGCCGGCTCCGCCGCTCGGCTGCGGACAGGACGTGTCTTGGGATGATCCGGATGAGGGGGGCGGCTGGGGAGAGCAGGATCAGCCGCGCGCCTTGGCCCGGGCCGGCGATCCTCAGACCTCGGACCGCACGCGGCGAAAAACTCCGTTCAGGAGCTAGCTTGCGCGATGGGGGTGTCGGTCCGGAAAGGGCTTCGATGGGGGCGCCCCCGTCACGTCAGAGCGTGATGCCCTCGTGAAATCGGTCGGGCGAGATCGGCAGCATGAACTGGGCGCCGATGCCGCCCTCGAAGTAGCGCACCACCCGCCCCGGTGTGGAGCCGACCAGGATGTGCGCGCCGATCGGCGGCGACGAGGCGGTCGCGAGCGCCACGCCCGACATCGAGATGTCGATGATCCGGGCGGCGATGAACCGGCCGCTCTCCAGGCGCAGGGTCACGCCGGGCTGGTTCGGCACGAGGCGCTCGTTGGTCCGGCCCTCCGGCAGGCCGAGGCTCTCGCGGTTGGCGAGCCACATGAGCTGGGACGCGATCTTGTCGCGCTTGCGCGGCGTCGCGTTGATCCGCATGGCAAAACCCCGCGGCGGGTGGCGGACGATCACCCCTTCGAGACGGCCGATCTGTTCGAGATACAGCACCACGCGTTCGTTGAGCGCGCCGATCACGGCGCAGGTCAGGCGGACGCCGCCGGGGGACATGTCCACCGTCTGGCACGGATATTCGCGCCGGTCCGCCAGCATGTAGCGACCGAGCAGAGTCGCGCGCACCCGCTGGTGCCGGCGCTGCTCGGCGGCGTAGTCGGACAGGGTGGGGGCCATCCCGGATCGGGAAAGCTCGGTCATGTCAGCTCGGCAGTCTCGATGTCACAACCGAATCAATAGCCGCGCTGCGGTTACAAAAGGCTTGCAGACACGCCGAACTTGAATCGTGAGCGGGTCACGAAAGCGGGATGGGGCGACGCGGACGGGCTCCATCGAGCGCGGTCGTACCGCGCCGTACGTCCGGGCAGGCCGGCACGCTGCCCGGGACGAGGCCCCGCGCCGCGCATGGTCAGGCGTTGCTGCGCCCGCCCTCGTGAACCAGCAGGTGGCCGAAGCGGACGGGGCGCGCATCGTTGGCGGGCTCGGGCAGGGCGTCCACGAAGGTTCGCATCGCGGCGGGCTCCGGCGCGACCGTTTCCAGCACCCGTAGGGAGACCGCCTCGAGCCGCAGGATCGGGCGGCTGCCGAGCCAGGTCGGGATGCAATGAGGGCTGAGGGCGCCGAGAATGCGGGCCTGGGTCTTGCCGCGGTGGCGCAAGGGCAGGAGCAGGAGTTCGAGATCGAGGGTCTCGTCCCGCGCGGTGAAGCCGGTGAGCCCCGCCACCACGCCCACCGTATCGCCGGTGACGGTTTCGACGAGTTGCCACGGATCGGAGAAGGCCGGCGGCCGCTCACCCCACAGATCGCCGAAGGAGCTTCCGCGCAATTCGCGCCCGAACAGGGCGCACAGGCGGGTGCCGGCCAGGCGCACCGCGCTCGACCGCCGCGCCGGATCGGTTTCCAGAATGAAGCTGTCGGCGAGCAGATTGCGGATTTCGCCGGGCTCGATCTCACCGCGCTCGGGCGCGGACCGCTCTCCGCGCAGCCGGTCCCAGTAGGTGTGAAGCTGACGGCTGGTCGGATGCTTCATGATGTTCCGCATCGGTACGGCCCGGTTTGAAACGGGCTCGGTTTTCGGTCGGCACGGGACGAAACGCGTCACCGTGCGCCGTTCGTGGTCCTCGTCCGCACACCCTATGCCGTCGCATCCCGGCACGCTCGCTCAACCCATCCTTAACCTTAACGGGCAATTTACGAATTCGGCGGCAATTGACCGAACCTGTGCCGATTGGACCTTGCGGCGCCGCACCTCCCCCCGACATGGTGCGGCATGGATGCTTCTCCCGACCTGCCGCACCAGGGCCGCGTTCCCGTCTTCAACCTGCCGAGAGTCGTCACGGTCTCGATCGCGGTTCTGGCCGCGATCCACGTCGTCCGCACCGTCCTGCCGGATGAACTCGACCTGTCGGTGCTCCTCAACCTCGCCTTCATTCCCGCCCGCTGGACCGCCGCGTTCGATCCCGCATCCGCGGCCGAGATCGTCCGGGCGGCGGGGAAGGGGGCGGGCAGGCCCGACATCGCCACGGCGCGGCAGGAATTCGCCCGCTACCTCGTCGCCGAGCCGTCGGCGATGCCCTGGACCGGCGCGACCTACGCCCTGCTGCACGGCTCGTGGGTGCACCTCATCTTCAACGCGGTGTGGCTCGCCGTCTTCGGCACCCCGGTCGCGCGTCGCTACGGGGTCCTGCGCTACGGCCTGCTGGCGCTCGCCGGCGTCGTCGTCGGTGCCCTGGTCCACCTCTTCGTCGATCCCTACAGCCTGATGCCGCTGGTCGGCGCCTCGGCCGGCATCTCGGCCCTCATGGCGGCGGCGGCCCGCTTCGTGTTCCAGCCTCCGCCGCCCTTCGTCGCCGGGGCACCCTGGCAATTGCCGCCGCGGCCGACGCTGCAGACGATCCCGGAATTGCTGCGCAACCGCCCGGCGGTGCTGTTCCTCGGGGTCTGGTTCGTCACCAACCTGCTGTTCGGCGTCCTAGCTCTGCCGCTTGGGGGCAGCGAAGGGCCGATCGCCTGGGACGCGCATCTCGGCGGCTTCGCCGCCGGGTTCTTCCTCTTGCCGCTGATGGAGCGCGGCGCGCGCCACGCGCGGCGTTGAAGGCGTTTCGCGAACGCCCGTGCCGTCTCCGCTGTGAAAGTAGGAGTCGGAGACAAAGCGAAGTTTTGTCAGTCACTTGTAAGGTCAGCCAAGACGAGCTGTGACTTTGGTGCAACGCTGGAGGTTTCTGGAATTGAGGCGGCAATAAAAGCGGCCACTCGACCGTCGATAAAATGAACGGAAGCGGATTAAAACAAAACCATCAAATGATCGCTTCGTTCTTGATGGAGAGTGGACACCGGTGAAACATCGAGCAGCCGTCATCGCCCGTCTCGGGCTCGCCCTCACTGCCACCGCGTGGGGCCTCGGCGGCATCGCCGCCCATGCCGGCTCTGCCGCGCAGCCCGGCCAGACCGTCGGCGTGCCGTTCGGTGCGCCGTTCCCGAAGGGGTTCTACGCCGTGAACCTCTCGAGCTTCGGCGTGCGCGAGACCTCGCCGCTCGATTCCGAGAGCAACATCAACCTGCCGACCCTCCTGTGGGCGACGCCCTTCTCCGTTCTCGGCGGGCAGGTGCAGTTCGTCTTCGTCGCGCCCATCGCCGCCTCCAGCGTGCGCGGCAACCCCTACAACAGCGGCTGGGGTCAGCCCCTGCTGGCGGGCCAGCTCGCCTGGGATCTCGGCGCCGGCGTCGGCGTCAGCTACCTTCTCGGCGGCTACCTTCCCTGGGACACCCGCTTCCTGACCCAGTCGCCCTCGCTGAGCCACCGCTTCGCGCTCACCTACGCGGCCAACGACTGGGCGATCACGGGCAACCTGCTCTACGGCCACATCCTGGAGCCGCGCTCGCCCAACGGCGTGCTCTATCCCGACTACCTCAACCTCGACCTCACCGTGACCAAGAAGTTCGGCAAGTGGCAGGTCGGCCCCGTGGCCTTCGGCTCGGTCGATCTCACGACCAACGTCGTCGGCTACCGGCAGCAGGGACAGATCGCGGTCGGCGGCCTCGTCGGCTACAATTTCGGCTTCATGAACGTGCAGAGCTACGTCACCCGCGACGTGGCCGAGCGCAATTACGGCGGCAAGGAAACCCGCGGCTGGCTGCGCATCATCGTCCCGTTCCTTCAGAACAAGGCCGAGGCCGAGCCGAACCGGACCCTCATCACCCGGCGTCAGGCCGACGGGCGCTGAGAGACGCCTCTCGTGCGCTGAACGCACGACCCGAAGCCGACTCCGATGGCGCTCCGCCCTCGGGGTCGGCTTTTTCGTAGCGCGCTGTCCGCGGCCGACGCGCCGGTGCCGTGCAACGCCTCGCCGATCCGCCCACCGCATCGGGGCCGGATCGCAGGGGATCTGCGGTCGAACCCCGCATGGCGGTAGTGAATTTTTCTTCCGATTTTTGTTCTTTCATGAACAATAGAGCCTCGTCCGACGCTTGCCAGCGCGACCAAGGCGCCACACACTCGCCAGGGAAGAACCGGGGCCAACCCGGTCACATCCGCTCCCGCACCGCGGGCTGACGGTGCGGTCACCCTTGGGAGGAGACTTCATGACCGTTGCGCGTATCCTGGCAGAGAAAGGCGACTCGGTGGTCACGCTGCCGCCGCATCGCACCATCGACGAGGCGATCCACCTGCTGGCCGAAAAGCGGATCGGTGCCCTCGTGATCGGCGATGCCGAGGGCCGCGTGATCGGCATTCTGTCCGAGCGCGACGTGATGAGGGCCCTGGCCAGCGAAGGGGCCTCGGCCCTCGACCGCCCGATCTCGCATCACATGACCACGAAGGTCGTGACTTGCACCCGGCGCGCCAGCATCGAGGACGTGATGGAGACGATGACGGAAGGCCGCTTCCGCCACCTGCCGGTGGTGGAGGAGGGGCGTCTCGTCGGCGTCGTCTCGATCGGCGACGTGGTGAAGCGGCGCATCGCCACCGTCGAAGCCGAGCATCAGGCGATGCGCGACTACATCACGATGGCCTGACTTCGGGCCTGACTTCAGGCCGGATCTCGCGCCCGCACCACACGCGGCGGCCTCAACCGCGCGCCGCCGCGCTCTCGATCATGCGCCGGATCTCGGGCAGTGCCGCCCGCACCGCCTGCCGGCCGAGAGCGATGCCATCGGCCGCCCGGTGGAACTCGAACTGCCCGAACTCGGCGAGAAGCGGCCGGATCGCGACGTCCGGCGGTTCGCTCGCGAGCCGTGCCCGTGAGATCCGATCCTGGGTGATGTTGAACGCGTCGAGCATGACGCGGGCGACGCCGGGGCTCGGCCGGCCGACGGAGGGCGGCGGCTCCGGTCTGCGGCGGCGGCCCATGAGGCGGCGGCTCGCGCCGCTGAGCAGGGCCCAACGACCCCGGCGGCGCACGGTGGCCTCCAGCGTCTGCTCGATCGCCCGCTCGACCGGCTCGTCGGGGGCGTCGAACAGGGGGTCGTCCCGCTCGGGGCGGATCACCGTCGCGGGCGCGCGCGTCTCGCAGGCAAGGTTCACGCAGATGACGAGGTCGGCGCCGAGTTCGCGGGCGAGGCGCACGGGCACCGGATTCACCAGCGTCCCGTCCATCAGCAGGCGCCCCTCGAGGGCAACCGGCGGGAAGATGCCGGGGATGGCGTAGGACGCCCGCACTGCCTCGACCAAGGGGCCGCGGGACAGCCACACCTCGTGGCCGGTGCCGAGTTCGGTCGCCACGCTGGCGAAGGCGAGGCGCAGATCCTCGATGCGGAAACCGTCGAGTTCGCGTGCGAGGCGGCGGCGCAGGCGCTCGCCCGCGATCAGGCCGGATCCGGTGATGCGCGGGTCGAGCAGGCCGACCACCCGGCGCCGGGTGAGCGAGAGCGCGAACGCCTTGAGGGCACCGATGCGGCCCGCGGCGTAGGCCCCGCCGACGACGGCACCGATGGAGCAGCCCGCGACCACTTCGGGGAAGATCCCGACCTCCTCCAACCCCTCGATCACGCCGATATGCGACCAGCCGCGGGCTGAGCCGCCGCCGAGGGCGAGACCGATGCGGGGGGAGCGGAAACGCGGCACCACCGGTTCCACGGCCCCGTCCGGAAAATGGGACACCGCGGAACGGGACGCCTCAATCCTCATCGATCCGGGTCGGCCGGAGCGAGGGTGACGGCGCCGCTCGCGGGGTCGCGCTCGACCACGCGGTAGAAGCAGGAGCGGCGGCCGGTATGGCAGCAGCCGCCGTCGCCGCCGACTTCGACCCGGATCAGGAGCGCGTCCTGATCGCAATCGACCCGCATCTCCACGACGCGTTGGATCTGCCCGGAGGTCGCGCCCTTGTGCCAGAGTTCACCGCGGGAGCGCGACCAGTACCACGCCTCGCCGGTCTCCAGGGTGCGGGCCAGCGCCTCGGCGTTCATGTGCGCGAGCATCAGCACACGCCCATCCCCCGCATCGACGGCGATGCAAGCCACGAGTCCGTCGGGGCCGAAGCGCGGCGTCAGCCTGGCGCCCTCCTCGACCTCGGCGCGGGTGCCAGGGGAAGCGAATGGTTCGGTCATGGTCGGAGGCTCGTGGGCCTCAACCCTTCTGGTTCCGAACGAAGGTCAGGAAGCGGACCTGCTCGGACGCATCGTTCTTGTAGACGCCGCGGAACTGCGTGGTGATGGTGGAGACGCCGGCCTTCTGCACGCCGCGCATGGCCATGCAGAGATGCTCGGCCTCAATCATCACGGCGCAGCCGCGGGGCTGAAGGATGCTCTCGATCGTGTCGGCGATCTGGGCCGTCATGGTCTCCTGCGTCTGCAGGCGGCGGGCGAAAGCATCGACCACGCGGGCGAGCTTGGAGAGGCCGACCACGCCCTTGGTGGGGTAGTAGGCGATGTGAGCGAGCCCCATGAACGGCACCATGTGGTGCTCGCAATGGGAGTAGAACGGGATGTCGCGCACCAGCACGGCGTCGGAATAGCCCTCGACCTCCTCGAACACCCGCTCCAGCAGCGCGTCCGCGTCGGCGCGATAGCCGCCGAAGATCTGCTCGTAGGCTTTCACCACGCGGGCGGGGGTCTCGATCAGCCCTTCGCGGGTTGGGTCGTCGCCGGCCCAGCGCAAGAGCGTGCGCACGGCGGCCTCCGCCTCCTGCCGGCTCGGACGGCCGAGCGCCACCTCGTTCGGCACCCGCTGGGCCGATTCGGGCAGGGGCGCGATATCGGGGGTGATGTCGGGACGGCCCGGATCGTTGGCGCCGCGCATTCCTTGCAGGCCCACGGCACTCATGCGTCGTTCGTCGTCGCTCATGCCGTAGGACAGGGATTTGAGAGCGGCATCCATGGCATCTCCGGCCTTCGCCAAACGCGCCTTCAGGGTGGTGCTGTCGGGCTTGGCGTACATCGTCGATCCGTCCGGGCGTCTTAAACGTTCAAGTGCCGACGCCCTCGAACGATCCGAATCCTGGGCCAGGGCGTGACCGGGGTCGACGGTACCATTCTCGCGGAATGGCGGTGTCGCGCCTATATCGTCGCAATCGCGCCGTCGCGCAATGCATGGCATGCGTATCTGGCGCAACGAATCCTGCGACCTCACTCGAACAGGCGCCGCGAAAGGCGTGTCAGCGATGATCGACGACATCTATAACCGCCGCATCCTGGAACTGGCCGCCGATATTCCTCGCCTCGGCCGGCTGGCGGCACCGGATGCCACCGCCACGGCCCATTCCAAGCTGTGCGGATCGACCGTCACTATCGATCTCAACCTGGATGCCGACGGCGTGACGGTCGCCGACTTCGCCCACGACGTGAAGGCCTGCGCGCTCGGGCAGGCCTCCTCCTCGCTGATGGCCCGCCATGTCGTCGGCGCGACGGCCGAGGAACTGCGCGCGGTTCGCGCCCGGATGCGGGCGATGCTGAAGGAGAACGGTCCCGCGCCGGAGGGCGAATGGGCGGATCTCGCCGTGCTGGAGCCGGTGCGCGACTTCCGTGCCCGTCACGCCTCCACGCTCCTGACCTTCGACGCCGTGGTGGACGCGCTCGATCAGATCGCCGCCCGCAAGGATTCCGGTAAGGGTGCCGGTTCGCCCGAGGCGGCCTGAGCCGCGTCCCGGACCGCAGGCCCCGGTTTTTCGGACCGAAGAAGATGCGACAAGAGGGAGCCGACAGCCGCGTGGTTCGCCGGGCAGCGCACGGAGCGATCCGCGCCTACCAGCTCACGCTGTCCGGGCTGATCGGCCGCCAGTGCCGGCATTGGCCGTCCTGCTCGGCCTATACCGACGAGGCGATCCAGCGGCACGGCCTCTGGGCCGGCGGATGGATCGGCTTTGCCCGCATCTGCCGCTGCGGCCCGTTCGGTACGCACGGCATCGATCTGGTTCCAGAACACCTGCCGGAGCGGGCCGCCTGGCACCGGCCCTGGGCCTATGGCCGCTGGCGTGGTGTCGAGGCGCCGCCGCCCCTGGTGTGCGAGGCGGTGGAAGAGCGCCGCTGACGGTTTCTTATCCCGAGTCTCGTCCGTAACACGCCACCCGCTAACCCGCGCCGTGCGGCCCGCGGGGATACGAAGTTGGCGCGCCGGCGAATGCGCGCATGAGAAAGCCCCGGCCTTTCGGCCGGGGCTTTCTCGCGTTTCGGAACCTGCGTCGTCGCTTAGCGGCGGTCGCCGAGCAGCGAGAGCAGGAACTGGAACATGTTGATGAAGTCCAGGTACAGCGTCAGGGCGCCGTTGACGGACATCTTGGCTGCACCCTCGGCATCGAAGCCGCTGTAGAGGTACATCTCCTTGAGCTTCTGCGTGTCGTAGGCGGTCAGGCCGGCGAAGATGAGGACGCCGATCACCGAAATCGCGAACTGGAGCGCGGAAGAGGCCAAGAAGATGTTCACCAGCGAGGCGATGATGATGCCGATCAGGCCCATGATCAGGAACGAGCCCATGCCCGACAGGCTGCGCTTCGTGGTGTAGCCGTAGAGACTCAAGCCACCGAACGTCGCCGCCGTGATGAAGAACACCCGCACCACGCTGGCGCCCGTGAAGGCGAGCAGCATCGATGACAGCGAAGCGCCCATCACTGCAGCGAAGGCCCAGAACGCCGTCCGTGCCGAAGCCGCCGACATCCGGTCCATCCGGAAGGTAAACACGAAAATGAAGGCGAGAGGCGCCAACATCAGGATGTACTTGAACCAAGAGCCGTAGATGAACACACCCAACTGGTTGAGCGGAACACCCTTGTAGTTGGCGACGATTGTGCCGGTCTGGACGGCCATGTTGAGGGCGAGCGCCACGAGACCCGAGATCCCGAGGCCGACGACCATGTTGTTGTAGACGCCCAGCATGAAGCTGCGCAGGCCCTGGTCGACTTCGACCTGAGAGCCGGCGTACCCCTGCGGCTGGGCGCCGGCACGGAACGGGCTGTTGTCGAATGCCATGAAAGTTTCCCTTGAAACCTCTCGGCGCGGAGTTGTGACGGGGTCCACGCGCGACCCCTGGCGCACCGGGCGCGCCTCATGCTCGAATATGTTCGCTTGAAGAACCATAAACAAGTGGGCCTTCAGCGCACGGCCGCGTTTTCAACCTTCCTGGATAACGAAGATTTTTGTTGTTCGAACGGGATGAAAACCTTCGTTCAATCGTGACGATGCGTTTTCAGAACTGACGGAGATAGGCAGCCGGCTTCTGTCCCAGGATGCGCCATGTGCCCATCAGGCCCACGGCCACCGCGAAGACGACCGCAAAGGCCGCGACCGCAAGCGCGCCCATGGGGTCGGGGGCGAAGTCGAGGCGCATCACCCGGGACACGATCACCCAACCCGCGGCCGAGCCGGCCAGGATGCCGAATAGCGCGGTGATGAGCCCGAGGGCGCCGTATTCCAGGGCGTAGGCCGAGAGCAGGCGCATCCGCGTGGCGCCGAGCACCTTCAGCACCACCGCGTCGTAGAGCCGGGCGCGGTGGCCGGCGGCGAGCGCCCCGGCCAGAACCAGCAGGCTCGCAAGCACCGCGACGACGCTGGCGCCACGGATCGCCAGAACCAGCTTGTGCACGAGGTCGTTGACGGCATCGAGCGCGTCCTTCACCCGCACGCTCGTCACCGAGGGGAAGGCTTTCGCGGCATCGCGAACCACCTCCGCCTCCAGCTTCGGGTCGGGTCCGTTGGGCAGCGTCAGTGTCGCGAGGTCGGCATGCGGCGCGCCGCGGAAGGTGCCGGGGGAGAACACCATCACGAAGTTGATGCCGAGCGAGCGCCACTCGATCTTGCGCAGGTTGGCGACCCGCGCGGTGATTGGGCGGCCGAGCACGTTGACGGTCACGGTGCTGCCGACCTTGAGCCCGAGGGCGCGCGCGAGTTCGAGATCGAACGAGACCAGCGGCGTCCGGCCCTCGTCCGCGCTCCACCATGCGCCCTCGACGATCGACGAGCCGTCGGGCGGGCTCTCGGCGTAGGTGATGCCCCGGTCGCCGTCGAGCACCCAGGCGGCGTCCTCCGGTGGCTTGATCTGCCCGGCCGGTACGCCGTTCAGCGCCGTGATCCGTCCGCGCATCATCGGCACCCGTTCGATCTTGGCATCGGGCGCGCGGGCGCCGAGGAAGGCCGAGAAGGCGTCCGCCTCGCGCGAGGGCACGTCGAGAAAGAACAGGCTCGGGGCGCGGCCCGGCAGCGAGCTTTCGAGCGCGCGGGTGATGTTGCTGTCGATGGCGCTGAGCGTCACCAGCAGGGTCGTGCCGAGGCCGAGCGAGAGCACCACCGCCGGGGTCAGCGCGCCGGGGCGATGGAGGTTGGCCAAAGCCATGCGCGGCACCATCCCCTTCGGCCGCGGCAGGCGCGCGGCCAGCGCCATCAGCCCCGCGGCGACGAGGCGCAGGCCGCCGAAGGCGAGGGCGGCCGCCGCCATGAAGATCAGCGCGACCTTGCGGTCGAAGGCGGTGACGAGGGCTAGGCCCGCGAGCGCGAGCAGGGCGGCGGCGAGCACCGCAAGGTAGCGCCAGCGCGGGCGGCGCGCGGCCGGATCGACGGCATCGCGGAACAGCCCGGCCACGGAGACATCGTGGGCGCGCCCGAGCGGCAGGATCGCGAAGGCAAGCGCCGTCAGCAACCCGTAGGCGGCGGCGAGCGCGAGGCGGGCCGGGGCGATCTCGGGATTGAGCGGCAGCGGAAGCTGATCGCGGAGCGCTAGGTCGAGGAGGAACGGCAGGGCCGCGCCGACGGCAAGACCGAGCACCGTGCTGATCGCGGCGATCAGCATCACCTGGATCAGGTAGAGCGCGACCACCTGCGAGCCCGGCGCGCCGACGCTCTTAAGGGTGGCGATGGACGCCTGCTTGCCATCGACGAAGGCGCGCGCGGCATTCGCCACGCCAACCCCGCCGACGATGAGCGCGGTCAGCCCGACGAGCGTCAGGAACTGCGTGAAGCGCTCGATGCCCTTGGCGAAGCGCGGATCGGCGTTGTCGCGCGCGCGCATCTCGAAGCCGGCCTCGGGCAGTGCCTTCTGCACCGCCGCGTTGACGGCCGTCAGGCGCGCGTCGTCGGCACCGGGCATCTGCAGGCGGTAGGTGAAGCGGTTGAGGCTGCCGGGCTGGATCAGGCCGGTGGCGCGCAGCGCGCTGAGCGAGACGAGCAGGCGCGGCCCGAAGCCGATGCCGGAGCCGATCCGGTCGGGTTCCGAGACGAGGGCGGCGCGGATCGCGATGGGAAAGCCGCCGAGCGTCACCCGGTCGCCGGGTTTGAGTCCGAGCCGGGTCAGCAAGGCCGGATCGGCGGCCGCGCCGAAAACGCCGTCCCGTTCGGCGATGAGATCCTGCACCGGCGCCTGCGGGTCCGTCTCGACCGTGCCGACCGCCGGATAGCTGGGATCGACCGCCTTCAGCTCGACCAGGGCCGCGCCGCCATCGCCCGCCACCGCCATGGCGCGCAGGCTCGCCACCTCCGAGACCGGCGCCTGCCCCTCCAACACGGCGCGCTCGGCCGGCGTCGCCTCGCGGTTGATCAGGCTGTAGGTGATGTCGCCGCCGAGAATCCGCCGGCCCTCGCGCCCGAGCCCGCCCGAGAGCGAGGCGGCAATCGAGGTGACGCCGCTGATCGCCGCGACGCCGAGTGCGATGCAGGCGATGAACACCCGGAAGCCCGAGAGCCCGCCGCGCAACTCGCGCAAGGCCAGCCGGAGGGTCAGCGGCAGACGGGAGGCGGGGACCGGCTTCGAAGAATCCGGTTGGGACAACGTGCCGTGCATGCGGGCTCGAGCGTTTCGCCACCGGTCGGGCCGGCGGGGCCAATCTGGGCATTGACGCGGCGCACGCAACTGCTCGCACCGCCGCATCGGATGCATGCGAGCTCGGGCAGGGTCACGGCACCGTCACCGGAAGGTCGATCGTCACCCCTGTCCCGACCCCCTCCTCGCTGTCGATGGCGATCTGCCCGCGCAGGGTCGAGACGACGAGATTGTAGACGATGTGCAGGCCGAGCCCGGTGCTGCCCTTGTCGCGTCCGGTGGTGAAGAACGGGTCGAAGATTCGCTGCCGGTTCTCCGGCGGGATGCCGCGTCCGTCGTCCCGCACCGTCATCCGGATCTGCGTGTCGCCGAGCCGGCTCACGTCGACGAGGAGCGTGCCGGTGCGGCCCTCGGGAAAGGCGTGGATCACGGCGTTGAGCGCGAGGTTGCTGACGACCTGCGCCAGCGCGCCCGGATAGGAATCGAGGAGGATGCCGTCGGGACAGGTGAGCCGGACCTCGTGGCCCTTGCGCCGCAGGATCGGATCGAGCGTGCTCATCAACTCGGTGAGCCAGGGGCGCATCTCGAAGCGGCGCCGGTCCTCCGTCGCCTGATCGACCGC
Organism: Methylorubrum extorquens; assembly: GCA_900234795.1. NCBI lineage: Bacteria > Pseudomonadati > Pseudomonadota > Alphaproteobacteria > Hyphomicrobiales > Methylobacteriaceae > Methylorubrum > Methylorubrum extorquens. The sequence continues at coordinate 3,378,657 of LT962688.1, read as the reverse complement.
GACCTGCTTGAAGTTCTGAACCAGATCGGCGGCCCGCGTCAGGTTGGCGAAGACCAGACCCGCGCCCTCGCTCAGCCGATCGACGCTCCGCGTCAGGTCGGACCGGCGGATCTGCCCCGAGGCGACGGTGCGGCGCAGTTCGGCGAGGTCGTGGTCGAACGCAGTCGAGGTCGTCAGCGCGAGGCCGATGGGCGTGTTGATCTCGTGCGCCACGCCCGCCACGAGCTGGCCGAGCGCGGCGAGCTTCTCGGCCTGAACCAACTGCGCCTGGGCGGCGCGCAGTTCGGCCAGGGTCGCCTCCGAGCGCTCCTTCTCGACCTGCAGCTCCCCCGTGGTCCGGAACTGGCGCCGCGCGCGAAACTCCCGTGCCCCGACCCCGTAGAGCGAGAGCGCGTAGGCCGCGCCGATCTCGGCATTGTTCACGAGGGCCAAGCCGGGATTGTCGTGCGTCGCGATGGTCTCGAACAGGGCAAAGCAGGTCCAGGTCAGGACGGCGAACACCCCGAACGAGGAGACCCGCAGCGGCAGCAGCGTCGAGACGAACAGGATCACCACGATCAGCCCCGCTGCGCCGTGATCGAAGCTCGGCCGCAGGAAGACGTAGATCAGGCTGAGCATGCAGCCCGGAACGACGCAGTAGACGAGGTAGATCCATTCCGCGAAAGGCCGGGCGTCCGGCCGGCTGAGCAGGAGGGTCGCCGGCACCAGGACCAGGACGGCGACGGCGAGCCGCAGCGCGGTGGCGATGGCCCAGGCATCGGGACTGAGAATCCAGTCCATGGCCGAGAACGAGCAGAAGACGAATGCGCCCAGCACCATCGCGGCCTGCGTGCGGCCGAGATCGTCGAGCGTGAAGCTCCTCACGAACGACTGTTCCTCGTGGGGATCGTCGAAGCGAAGGCCGAGCTGAATCAGCAACTTGTGCATCGCGTCAGAGCTACACGCCGCGATGGGTCCGGGCGACGTCAAACGCGATCCGTCCCGCGGCTTTCCCCAGACCCTTCCAAGCACCGGCGCCAGCCGCTACACCGACAGCCCTTCGATCCGCCGAGCATCGGAAAGCCAGCCGTGTCGTCCCTGCGCCTGGGCGTGAACATCGATCACGTCGCCACCGTCCGCAACGCCCGCGGCGGGTTCGCGCCCGATCCGGTGCGCGCCGCCCACGAGGCCGTGGCGGCGGGCGCCGACGGCATCACCGCGCATCTGCGCGAGGACCGCCGCCATATCCGCGACGCCGACATCGCGGCGTTGCGGAAGCTGCCGGTGCCGCTCAACCTCGAGATGGCGGCGACCGACGAGATGGTCGGCATCGCGCTCGCCACGCAGCCGCACGCCGCCTGCCTCGTGCCGGAGAAGCGCGAGGAGCGCACCACCGAGGGCGGCCTCGACATCATCGCCGGCCGCGCACATCTGGCCCCGCGCATCGCCACCCTGTCGGAGGCCGGCATCCGCGTCTCGCTGTTCGTCGAGCCCGACGAGGCGGTGATGGAAGCCGCCCACGCCCTCCAAGCGCCGGTGGTCGAGCTGCATACCGGCTCCTATTGCGAGGCGGTGATCGAGGGCGATCAGAGCCGAATCGCGCACGAACTCGGTCGCATCGTGCGGGCCAGCGCGCATGGCGCCGGGCTCGGCCTCGAGATCCATGCCGGCCACGGCCTCACCGTGGAGAGCGTCGGCCCCGTGGCGGCGCTGCCCCAGATCCGCGAGCTGAACATCGGCCACGCCCTGATCGCCGAGGCGATCTTCGTCGGCCTGCGGCAGGCGGTTCACGACATGCGTGCGGCGATGGACCGGGCGCGGCGGAAGGCCGAGCCGTGATCCTCGGAATCGGCACCGATCTCTGCGACATCCGTCGGATCGAGTCCTCGCTCGAACGCTTCGGCGACCGCTTCACCCACCGCGTCTTCACCGACGGCGAGCGGGGCAAATGCGACCGGCGTGCCGCGCGCGGGCCGTCCTACGCCCGGCGCTTCGCCGCCAAGGAAGCCTGCGCCAAGGCGCTCGGCACCGGCATGAGCCAGGGCGTGTTCTGGCGCGACATGGAAGTGGTCAACCTGCCCAGCGGCCAACCGACGCTCAACCTGACCGGTGGTGCGCGGGAGCACCTCGCTCGCATGGTGCCGGCGGGGCACGAGGCACGGCTCCACCTGACGTTGACCGACGAGCCGCCCCCTCGCGCAAGCCTTCGTGATCATCGAGGCGGTGCCGATCACGGCGACATCATAGGTTTGCATCCGCACATCCTCCGCGTTGCGGGGCGGCGCAGCATAGTCTAGACCCGCCGCCCAGCAGGACAGCACGGCCACCTGGGACGCGGCGGCCGATCTTACGGCGGGGCCGGAGGCTGTTTCAATCATGAGCATGGGACGCGCGCGCTTGGATCGCGAGGGCAAGACGGAGATCCGGACGGCCGAGCCCGGAACCTGGGCGAGCATCCGGGAAACCGTGAAGGTCGGCGTTCAGGCGCTGTTGATCGCGCTGGTGGTGCGGACGCTGCTTTTCCAGCCGTTCAACATCCCCCTCGGGCTCGCTGATTCCGACGCTGCTGATCGGCGACTACCTGTTCGTCTCGAAATACACCTACGGCTACTCGAAATACTCGCTGCCGCTCTCCGAGTACCTGCCGTTCCAGGCGAATGGCCGGGTCTGGGCCGCCGAGCCGAAGCGCGGCGACATCGCCGTGTTCAAGCTGCCGAAGGACAACGCGACCGACTACATCAAGCGCGTGATCGGCCTGCCCGGCGACAAGATCCAGGTGATCGAGGGCGTGCTCAACATCAACGGCAAGCCGGTCAAGCGCGAGCGCATCGCCGATTACGAGACCCTGGATGCCTTCGACCAGACGGTGAAGGTCGCGCAGTACGACGAGACGCTGCCGGGCGGCGTGACGCACCGGGTGATCGAGCGCGACGGCGACCGCGGCTTCTGGGACAACACCGAGGTCTACACGGTGCCGGCCGGTCACTTCTTCATGATGGGCGACAACCGCGACAACTCCACCGATTCGCGCGACCTCGCCAGCGTCGGCTACGTGCCGTTCGAGAACTTCGTCGGCCGCGCCGAGATGATCTTCTTCTCCATCGACGAGCGGACCCCCGCCTGGCAGATCTGGCGTTGGCCGTCGGACGTCCGCTGGAGCCGCATCTTCTCGACGATTCACTGATCTACTTACGAACGTGACAGCGACGGAACGATCCGCCGGTCCGCCTCGGGGCGGACGGCGATGAGCGAGGACGGCGAAGGCGCCGCTCGCTCCAGCCGCGCCCGGCGTGCGCATCGCCCGCGGCCGAGCCTCGCGGTGCTGGAGGCGCGCATCGGCCATGTCTTCGCCGACCCGACGCTGCTGCCGCTGGCGCTCACCCATGTGAGCAAGGCCGGGCAGTCGGGCCGGGTCGGCAGCTACCAGCGCCTGGAATTCCTGGGCGACCGGGTGCTCGGGCTCGCGGTGGCCGAGACGCTCTACAAGGCGCTGCCCGGCGCGGAGGAGGGCGAGCTCTCGCGCCGTCTCGCCGGCCTCGTGCGGCGCGAGACCTGCGCCGTGGTGGCCGAGGCCTGGGAGGTCGGGCCGCATCTCAATCTCGGCCCCGGCGAGATCCAGACCGGCGGGCGGCGCAACCAGACCATTCTGGCCGACGTCTGCGAGGCGATTCTCGGCGCGGTGTTCCTCGACGCCGGCTACGAGGCGACGCGGGCGATCGTGCAGCGCGCCTTCCGCCCCGGCGAGGAAACCGCGGCCCCGCGCGGGCGTGACGCGAAATCGGCCTTGCAGGAATGGGCAATGGCGCGCAGCCTCGCGATCCCGGTCTACGAGGTGGTGGAGCGCTCGGGACCCGACCACGCCCCGGTCTTCCGGATCGCGGCGCGGGTCGAAGGCATCGAACCCGGCTACGGCGAGGGCGCCTCGAAGCGCGTCGCCGAGCAGGAGGCGGCCCGCGCCGTACTCGCCCGCGAGGGCATCGGCGGGACGCAGGGACAGGATGGATCGAGTGGTTGAGTCGCGGATGGTCGAATCGGATGTCTGAGCACGAGCCGGAACACGAGGCTGACGAAGACGGCGCCCCGCAGGAACAGCGGCAGGACGCGCAGGGTCAGCCGCGCGAAGAGACGCGTGCAGGCTTCGTCGCGCTGATCGGCGTGCCGAATGCAGGCAAGTCGACCCTGCTGAACGCGCTCGTCGGCGCCAAGGTCTCGATCGTTTCGCGAAAGGTCCAGACGACGCGGGCGCTGGTGCGCGGCATCGTCATGGAGGGCAACGCGCAGATCGTGCTGGTGGATACGCCGGGCATCTTCGCCCCGAAGCGCCGCCTCGACCGGGCGATGGTGCATTCCGCCTGGAGCGGCGCGGCGGATGCCGACGCGATCTGCCTGCTGATCGATGCCCGGAAAGGCGTGGACGAGGAGGTCGAGACCATCCTGCGCCGCCTGCCCGAGGTGAAGCGGCCCAAGATCCTGATCCTCAACAAGATCGACCTGATCGCCCGCGAGCGCCTGCTCGAACTGGTGGCCAAGCTCAACGCGATGGTGCCGTTCGAGGACACCTTCCTGATCTCGGCGCTCAAGGGCGACGGCATCGCCGACCTGCGCAAGGCGCTGGCCGCACGGATGCCGCCGAGCCCTTGGCTCTATCCCGAGGATCAGATCTCCGACGCGCCGCTGCGCATGCTGGCCGCCGAGATCACCCGGGAAAAGATCTACGACCGCCTGCACGAGGAACTGCCCTACCGCTCCACCGTCGAGACCGACCAGTGGCAGGTTCGGCCCGACGGCTCGGTGCGGATCGAGCAGACGATCTTCGTCGAGCGCGAGAGCCAGCGCTCGATCGTGCTGGGCAAGAATGGCCAGACCATCAAGGCGATCGGGCAGGCGGCCCGCATCGAGATCACCGAGGCGGCCGAGGCCAAGGTGCACCTGTTCCTGCACGTGAAGGTCCGCGAGAATTGGGCCGACGATCCCGCGCGCTATCGCGAGATGGGCCTCGAATTCCCGACCGGCTGACCTCTATTCCCTCATCCATCCCATCCTCGTCCTCATCCTGAGTTGCCCGCGCGAGCGGGCCTCGAAGGATCCTCCAGGGATCGCGCGGGATCTGGACGATCCTTCGAGGCCGCCGCTCCGCGTCGGCACCTCAGGATGAGGGCGAGGGCTGGACGGATCATGATGCCGATGGCCACAGCCTGAATGCCGACTCCTATGCCTCACACCGATTCCGAAATCCGGGCCATCCTCTACGGCCTCCCGCCGGCCGATCTGGCGGAGATGCCCGAGGGCGCCGCCCAGGTTTCGCCGCTGATCCCCGGCTCGGCGCGGCTGGAGGATGTCGCCGAAGCGAGCCTCGATGCCGCTCTGCTGCTGGCCCCGCCCGGTACGGCGGAGCGGCGCTACGCCCTGGCGCTCGCGATCCGGGCCGTGAAGCCCGGCGGGCGGCTGGTGGCGATGGCGCCCAAGGACAAGGGTGGCACCCGGCTCGCCAAGGAGCTGCGCGGCTTCGGTTGCGCCGTCACCGACGAGCCGCGCCGTCACCACCGCATCTGCACGGCGACGCGTCCCGAAATGCCCGCCGGCATCGAGGCCGCTCTGGCGGGCGGCGCACCGCGCCATATCGACAACCTCGCGCTCTGCACGCAGCCCGGCATCTTCTCCTGGGACCGGCTCGATCCCGGCAGCGCCCTGCTGCTGCGGCACCTGCCCGCTCTCTCGGGGCGCGGAGCCGATTTCGGCTGCGGCCTCGGCATCCTGGCCCGCGCGGTGCTGAAATCGCCGAAAGTCGCGTCGCTCGCCCTGATCGACATCGACCGCCGCGCCATCGAGATGGCCCGCCGCAACGTCGGCGAGCCGGGCGCGACCCTGCATTGGGCGGATCTGCGTAGCGCCGAGCCGGCCCTGTCGGGCCTCGACTTCGTCGTCACCAACCCGCCCTTCCACGATGGCGGCGCCGAGGATCAGGCGCTCGGCCAAGCCTTCATCACCCGCGCGGCGGCGGTGCTGCGGCCGAGCGGAACGCTCTATCTCGTCGCCAACACCCACCTGCCCTATGAGGCGCCCCTCCGCGCCGCCTTCCGAACCGTCACGACGCTGGCGACGGAGGGGGGCTACAAGCTGTTCGAGGCGCGCAAATGAAGGCGCTCCGCCTCGACCGGCTGCTGGCCAATCTCGGCTATGGCTCGCGCCGCGAGGTCGAGGGGCTGGCCCGCGCCGGTCTCGTCCGTCTCGACGGGCAGGCCCTGCGGGACGCTTCGCAGCGCATCCCGCTGGAGCCCGATCTCTCCGCCCGGATGACGGTGCAGGGTGAGGCGCTCGATCCGCTGCCGGGCGTCTGCCTGATGCTGCACAAGCCGCTCGGCGTCACCTGCTCGCACAAGGAGGTCGGGCCGCTGGTCTACAGCCTGCTGCCCGAGCGCTGGCGGCGGCGCGATCCGGCGCTCTCCACGGTCGGGCGCCTCGACAAGGAGACCTCGGGCCTCCTGCTGATGACCGATGACGGCGCACTCCTGCACCGGATCATCTCGCCGAAGGCCAAGGTCTCCAAGCGCTACCGGGTGGCGCTGGCCCGCCCGCTCCAGGGCGACGAGACCGCGATCCTCGCCTCGGGCGAGATGATGTTGGAGGGCGAGGACAAGCCGCTCCTGCCGGTGGAGATGGAGACCGACGACCCGACCCATTGCACGGTGACCCTGCACGAGGGCCGCTACCATCAGGTCCGGCGGATGTTCGCCGCGCTCGGCAACCATGTCGATGCGCTCCACCGCGACCGCGTCGGCGGCCTGGCGCTTCCGGCCGACCTGCCGGCGGGGGAGTTCCGGATCCTGGGGCCGGGCGAGATCGCTACGGTGTTCGAGGGGTAGCGGTTCATCCCGCCACGGCCCTGCGCCGTGCGAGGCGCCGGTCGAGGAGCACCAGCGCCCATCCGACGCCGAGGAAAGCCGCCGCGATCGCCCCGGCATAGGCCGCGACCGGACCCCAGCCGATCTTCCCCACATCGAGGAACGGGTAGGGATAGCGCGCATCGTAGGCGCCGCGCAGGAGCGTGTAGCCGAGATAGATCAACGGGTAGCTCGCAAACAGCACGAGGTCGCGCACTGCGAGGCGCCCCTTCGGCACGAAGGCGAGCCAGAACAGCGGCACCAGCACCGGCAGCACTTGGTGGAGCAGGATGTCGCCGACGAGGTCGCCGCCGCGCAGGGTCCTGACCCCGTAGAGCAGCAGTCGCTGCACGAGTCCGACGAGCAGGGTCGCGAGCACCGTCGTGGCAACGAGCCGGGGCTGGGCCAGGGCCGGCACCCGCAGGGCGATCCCGCCGAACACCGCGAGGACGAGGAGCCCGGTGAGGTTCGTGAAATAGGCGGCCATGATCCAGGTCGTGAGCGGCACCGAGCCGGTTCGCCCGAATACGGCGGAGAAGCCGAACCCGACGCCGACGGCGGCGCAGACCGCGATCAGGGAAGCGGCGAGGCGGGCGGAGGGGGAAGTCATCGTTCGCGGCGTCGGCATCCGAGCTGGGGTGTCGTTGTGGCCGCGCTTCGCGACCCGGCGATGACGCGTGCTGCTTCCGGTCACGGCGCCGGGGTGATGAAGCGTCGCGACAAGAGATTGGGATTCTGGGTCAAGTCGCGAGCGTTGAAATCCGGTTCCGGCAAATGTGAAGGTTCGGGCGGCACGGCGCATCCCGCATTCTTCGCGCCGGTGCCGATTTTTCGACTGAGGACACCCTATCATGCTCGGGCGGATCGTCGTTGTCGCGGGGCTGCTTTTCGCTCCACTCTCCGCCCTGGCCGTCGAGACCGCGCCGACCGAAGGCCAGGACTACGCCACCGCCAAAGGCTGGTACGAGAAGGCCGCCGCCGCGGGTGATGCCACCGCGATGCACAAGCTTGGCCTTCTCTACGAGGAGGGCCAGGGCGTCGCGCAGGATTATGCCGCCGCCCGAGGCTGGTACGAGAAGGCCGCCGCCAAGGGGCTGGCGGAGTCGATGTACAATCTCGGCATTCTCGACGAGTTCGGCCGGGGCGTGGCGCAGGACTACCCGGCCGCCAAGGGCTGGTACGACAAGGCGGCCGCCGCGGGTGATGCGGACGCCATGCAGAAGCTCGGCTACTTCTACGACGTCGGCCAGGGCGTGCCGCAGGACTATGCCACGGCCAGGGGCTGGTACGAGAAGGCGGCGGCCGGGGGCAGCGCCAGCGCCATGAACAATCTCGGCGTGCTGTACGAGAACGGCCAGGGCGTGAAGCAGGACTATGCCCGCGCCAAGACCTGGTACGAGAAGGCCGCCGCCGCCGACACGGCTGATGCCATGCGCAGTGTCGGGCGTCTGTATCTCAATGGCCTCGGCGTGACGCAGGATTATGCCGCCGCCAAGGGCTGGTTCGAGAAGGCCGCGAGCGCGGACAGCGCGGAGGCCATGAACGACCTCGGCCTTCTCTACGAGGAAGGGCAGGGCGTCGCGAAAGACGATGCCGCCGCCAAGGGCTGGTACGAGAAAGGCGCCGAGGCGGGCAACCCGTTCGCCATGACCAATCTCGGCTCTCTGTACGAGAACGGCCAGGGCGTGAAGCAGGACTATGCGACGGCCAAGCTCTGGTACGAGAAGGCCGCTGCGGCCGACAACCCGGATGGCATGCGCGGTCTCGGCCTCCTCTACGGGAACGGCCGGGGCGTGACGCAGGACTACGCGACGGCCAAGCTTTGGTACGACAAGGCCGCGAACGCGGGCAGCGCCTTCGCCATGAACGATCTCGGCATCCTGTACGACAACGGTCAGGGCGTGAAGCAGGACTACGCGACGGCCAAGCTCTGGTATGAAAAGGCCGCTGCCGCGGGCAATGCCCAGTCCATGTACAATCTCGGTGCCCTGTACGAGAACGGCCAGGGCGTGAAAAAGGACTACGGAGCGGCCAAGCTCTGGTACAAGAAGGCGGCGGACGCCGGGAGTCCGGAGGGCATGTCCGCGCTCGGCACCCTCTACGCCGAGGGGTGGGGCGTGACGCGCGACCGGAGCGCCGCCAAGCTCTGGTATGAGAAGGCCGCCGCCCTCGGCGACACGGGGGCGATGCAGAAGATCGCCGCCCTGTTCGAGAAGGGCACGGGCAAAGCGGGCGCCAAACGCTAGAGCGCATTCCGACGAAGTGGTCATCGGTTCGTCGAAAGAATGCGCGTCAAAACAAAGACCTAGAGACGCCGGCCTGATGCAATCAGGTCGGATACGGCTCTAGCGCGTCGTCTCGAAGGGTCGCGGCCGGCTTTCGAGAGAAGAGGATGCCTTGACAGGGGAGGGCGGCTGCCGGAGGCGGTTTCGCCGTGCTGCTCGATCTCCTGCATCTCCTCACCACGCCCGTACCGCGGGCCCAGCGCCGGCTCGGCTACCTGCGCGACAGCATCTGGCTGATGTCGCGGGCCCGCCGCTGCCGCCGGGCCTGGGCGCCGCATCTGGAGGCGAGCCGGGCGGTGATGCGCGCGGCCATCGCCGCCACCGAGCGGCGCGACACCGCCGTGGTGCTGGGCTCCGGGCTCCTGCTCGATGTGCCGTTGGCGGATCTCGCCGGGGCTTTCCGCCGGGTGGTGCTGGTCGATGCCGTGCATCTCGCGCCCGCCCGGCGCGCGATCCGCGCCCATCCCAATGTCGAGACGCTGACGGCGGATCTGAGCGGCGCGATAGCGCTGATGACCGGCGCAGCGCGTGATCTCGACCCCCGCCTGCCGCCGGTCTGCGCCGAGCCGGGCACCGGCCTCGTCATCTCGGCCAACCTGCTCTCGCAACTGCCGATCCGCCCGGTCGAGCGGTTGGAGGCATCGCGCCGCCCCTTTGGGCCCTGGACGCCAGAGGACGGCGACGCCTTCGGCCGGCGGATCGTCGAGGGGCATCTCAACGCCCTGGCCGGGTTCACGGCGCAGGTCTGCCTCGTCACCGATACCGACGAGACCCAGGAGGACCGAGCGGGGCAGGTCCATGCGCGGCACGACCTTCTCTACGGCGTATCGCTTGGAAGCCCCGAGCGGGCCTGGACCTGGGAGCTTGCTCCGTTCGGCGAAACCGCGCGCCACCGGTGCCTGATCCATCGTGTGGCTGGGTTTTCGGATTGGCGACCGTGAGGTCAGCGGGCGTGCTCATCGCAGCCGGGATTCGCAGAACTCTCAGAGCAAAATAAGAAGAGCGATCCGGATGTTCGGCTGTCCGGCAATCCCGAAGGGTTTATCTGGCGAGATCATCCGACATTTCCCGATCGATTGCAGGATCGAGGCGGATTGTTCGGAAGATTAGATCGGGAAAAAGCAGAAAAGACCTTCGGGAGGTTTTGGTACGATGCGCCGCTTCTCCGCCCTGTTCCTCGCCGCGACCCTCGTGCCCGGTGCCGCCAGCGCCCTGTCGATGACCGACACGCTGGAGGCCTGGAAGCAGAGCTCGGCCCTGGATCGCCTCCAGCTCGCGACCCGCTTCGGCAAGTCGTTCGTGTCGGTCAACGAGAGTTTCACCGCGGGCTACTTCGTCAAATGCATCGACGAGGTGGCGGGCTACTCCAATTCGCAGAAGGCCAAGATCGAGGATGCGGTCCGCGAATGCGTCGCCTCGCAGCTCCGGGTGACCGGCAAGGGGCAGGCGGACGAGTAGCCGCCCCTCAAATCTCGATCTCGGTGCCGATCTCGATCACCTGCCGCGCCGGCACGCAGAAATGGGCGCCGGTGCGCTCGGCGTTGTTCTGCATCACCGCGAAGACCGCCTCGCGCCAATCCGACATGCCCCGCTGGTCGGAGACGGGGATGATCGTCTCGTGGCCGACGAAGACGGTGAGATCCTCCGCGAACGCCTTCGGCAGGAGGCCGGCGCCGACGGCGCAATCCAGCCCCTCGGGAATCGAGGCCGATTGCATGAAGCCGTAATGCAGCACCACGCGGCGGATGTCGGGGGTGATCTCGGTGACGCGGGCGCGCTCTTCGCGCGGCACGGTCGGCGTTTCCTCGAACAAAGCGGTCACGATCAGCACCCGGGCATGGAGCGCGCCCAGGCGCTGGACGAAGCGCATCATCGGCAGCGGAATGCCCTCGGTCGCCGAGGACAGGAAGGCGGCCGAGCCCGGCAGGGTCGTCGGCGGATCGTGGCGCAGGCTCTCCAGGAAGCGCGCCTCCGGCGGGCGCAGGTCCACGCGCGCCTGTTCCAGGCAGAGCTGGCCCTTGCGCCAGGTCAGCATCAGGAAGGCGATGATGCCCGCCAGCAGCAGCGGAAACCAGCCGCCCTCGAACAGCTTCACGCTGTTGGCCGAGAGGAAGATCAGGTCGATCACGAGGAAGAAGCCGTTGACCGCGAGCACGAGGGGCAGGCCGAAGCCCCATTTGCGGGCGACGAGGCCGGCGAGCAGGGTCGTGATCGCCATCAGCAGCGACACGGCGATGCCGTAGGCCCCGGCCAGCGCGTCGGAGGAGCGGAAGATCAGGACGGCCGAGAGCGTGGCGGCGGCGAGCAGCCAGTTCACCAGCGGCACGTAGATCTGGCCGCTCTCATCGGAGGCGGTGTGGACGATGTGCAGCGGCGGCAGGAAGCCGAGCTGGATCGATTGCCGGGTCAGCGAGAACACGCCCGAGATCACCGCCTGCGAGGCGATGACGGCGGCGAGCGTCGCCAGCCCGATCAGCGGGTAGTGCAGGACGCTCGGCGCGAGGCGGTAGAACGGGTTCTCGGCCGCGGACGGATCGACCAGCAGGATCGCGCCCTGCCCGAAATAGTGGACCACCAGCGCCGGCAGAACGAGGACGAACCACGCGACACGGATCGCCCGCGCGCCGAAATGGCCGAGATCGGCATACATCGCCTCGCCGCCGGTGACCGCGAGGAAGGCCGCGCCCAGCATCGTGAAGCCGACATGCAGGCCGGCATGCGCCGTGAACTCGACCGCGCGCAGCGGATTGACCGCCGCCAGGATCTGCGGCGCCTGCACGATGCCGCAGAGGCCGAGTGCGGCCAGCACGAGAAACCAGACCAGCATCACCGGCCCGAAGATCTTGCCGATGAAGGCCGCGCCCCGGCGCTGGACGAAAAATAGGCCGACGAGGATCACCAGCGTGATCGGCACGATGAAGCGGTCGAGGGCGGGCGCATCGACCCGCAGGCCCTCGACCGCCGAGAGCACCGAGATCGCCGGGGTGATCGCCCCGTCGCCGTAGAGCAGGGCGGCGCCGACGAGGCCGACCACGAGCAGCAGCGCCTGCCGCGAGCCGGGTTGGGCGTGGCGGGCGCCGAGCAGCGCCAGCATCGCCACGATGCCGCCCTCGCCACGGTTGTCGGCCCGCAGGATCAGCACCGCGTATTTCAGCGAGACGACGAGGATCAGCGCCCACAGGATCAGCGAGACGGCGCCGGTCACCGCGACCGGGCTCGGATCACCGCCCGGACTCGCGGCGCGCACCGCCTCCTTGAGGGCGTAGAGCGGGCTCGTGCCGATATCGCCGTAGACGACACCGAGGGTGGCGATCAGCAGGCCCGCCCCGAGGCGGCGGCCCGGCCCGGACTCCGATCGGCTCGCTTCCGAGGGCAGGGCGGCGGGCTGGCTCACGAATGTGCTCCGGAAAGCGGGGCCGTCAGAGCGCTTTCCGACGAAGTGGATGCCGGTTCGGCGAAGGAAAGCGCGTTGAAACGGAAGACCGAGAGACGCCGGCCTGATGCCATCAGGTCGGAAACGGCTCTCGTGGCGGTTCACCTATGGAGCGAAGGATTAAAAGCCAGGGTCTTTCGTGGGCGTGCGACCGGGTCGCTCACGGCTCGCGATGCGGGGAGGCATCCGGTCCGGTCTTGTCGGGGTTCGTGCGGCCGTCGCGCAGCCGAGCGGCGGCGGCGGCGGCCTTCTCGCCGATCCGGCGGCGCAGGTCGTCGGACAGCTCGATATCGACGAGGCGCCAGCCCCAGTCGCGCAGGCGCAGGCGGATGCGGAACTGCTCGTGGCGGGGGCGGTCCGGCGGCACGGCCACCAGCACGGAGCGGAAGCCGCGCATATCGGCGGCGAGATAGTAGCGCAGCAGCCGCTTGAGATCGGGGATACGCAGGCCGTCGCGCCGCTCATGCCGGCCGGCCGGTGCGGCGAGGTCGGCGCCCTGCGGCCAGCCATCGTCGAGGAGGTCGATCACCGCTTTCGGCGTCAGCGCCGATTCCATGATCGGGAGCGCAACGGCTGCCGCCGCGTCGGCGATGCGCTGCCGCTCGCGGGGATCGAGGGCGTTGCTGTCGGCCTTGACGGCCGCACTGATCTGCCGGGCGAGCGAAAGGCGCAGCGTGCGGAAGTTGACGCGCTGCTCCACCGCCGCCGCATCACCCGCCTGCACCGCCGCGGCGAAGCCGTAGAGCGACCAGAACGGCGTCAGCGTGTAGGCGAACCAAGCCGCCACCGCGAGAAGGGGAATGAGCCACCACCGCATCGGATCAGCCGCGGATGCGCGGTTGGATCATGCCGGGTTGTCCCCGGTCCCATTGTCCCCGGCGCCATGCCAGCCCGTCAGCCCGGAGAAGGCCGCGACGACGCCCTCGTAGACCGGACGCTTGAAGGGGACGATGAGGTCCGGCAGCGCCTCCAGCCGCTCCCAGCGCCACGCCTCGAATTCGGGCTTGTGATGGCCGCCGCCGGGGGCGTCGACATCGATCGCCGATTCGTCGCCGGTGAGGCCAAAGGCGAACCATTTCTGGCGCTGGCCGCGGTAGCGGCCCTTCCAGGCCTGCTTCATCACCGCCGGCGGCAGGTCGTAGGCGAGCCAGTCGCGGGTTTCGCCGAGCAGCGTGACGGCGTCGGCCGGCACGTTGGTCTCCTCGTGGAGTTCGCGCAGGGCCGCGGCGAGGGGCTCTTCCCCCTCGTCGATCCCGCCCTGCGGCATCTGCCACGCGAGATCGCCGTCGACATGCTCGGGGCCCGCCTCGCGCTTGCGCCGGCCGATGAAGACGCGGCCGTCGCGATGAAACAGGGTCACGCCCACGCAGGGGCGGTAGGGCAGCGCGCTGCCCTCGGGCAGGCGCAGGAGGTCGTCGTCGGGGCGGGTCATCGCGGGCTCATGCTGGCGGCGCGACCATAGGAGGCCGAACCGGTGCGGGCAACGCCGACCTAACCCCCATCTGAGGCCGTAAAACGAGCATGGGCGCGGCCTCGGCCGCGCCCACGAATTTCTCTGTCGTTTTCGAGGTACAGTTCAGGCGGCGCGCACGTTCGCGAGGAAGCGGTCGACTTCCGCCGAGAGGTGCTCGGACTGGCGCGACAGTTCGGAAGAGGCGGCGAGCACTTCGGCTGCGGTTGCCCCGGCTTCCTCGGCGGCCTGCGCCACGCCCGTGATGTTGCTCGTCACCTCGCCCGCACCCATCGCCGCCTGGGCGACGTTGCGCACGATCTCCTGGGTCGCTGCACCCTGCTGCTCCACCGCCGCGGCGATCGAAGCGGCCACCGAACTGATCTCCTCGATGCGCCCGGTGATGCTGCCGATGGCCGAGACCGCGTGGCCGGTGGTCTCCTGAATGCGGCCGATCTGGCCGGAGATCTCCTCGGTCGCCCGTGCAGTCTGGTTGGCGAGCTCCTTGACCTCGGCGGCCACCACCGCGAAGCCGCGGCCTGCCTCGCCCGCGCGGGCCGCCTCGATGGTGGCGTTGAGCGCGAGCAGGTTGGTCTGCCCGGCGATCGTGGTGATCATGGTGACGACGTCGCCGATCTTGGAGACGGCCGCGCTGAGCGCCCGGACATGGGCCGCCGTCTGCGCCGCCTCTCCCACCGCCGCCTGGGCGAGTGTCGAGGAGCCGCTGACCTGCCGGCCGATCTCCTGCACCGAGGCGCCCAGTTCCTCGGCGGCCGCCGCCACGGTGTTGACGTTGGTGGCGGCTTCCTCGGCCGCGGCGGCCACGCTGACCGACTGGCCGGCGGTCCGGGTCGCGGCACCGGTCATGCCGTGCGCCGAGGCCTGCAACTGGGCTGCAGCCGACGAGACGAGGCTGACGACGCCGCCGACCGCACCCTCGAACCGCTCCGCCATCTCGCGCATCGCCGCCTTGCGCTGTGCCTCCGCCCCGGCGCGGGCCGCGGCGCTCTCCTCTTCGAGAGTGCGCATGCGGATCAGCCCCGCCTTGAAGATCTGAACCGCGTCGGCGATCGTGCCGATCTCGGTCCGCTGGCCCTGGTGCGGGATCGTGACCGAAAGGTCGCCCGCGGCCAGCGCCTGCATCGGCCCGACCACGGAGGCGATGCCGCGGGTCACGCCGCGGGTGATCAGGACCGCGAGCAGGACCGCGAGGCCGAGCCCGAGGGCGAGGACGGCAAGGCCGATCGTCCGCACCTGCTGGAACACGGCCTCGCCCGCCGCCATCGCGCGGGCGGCGCCCTCATTGTTGAAATTGACCAGCTTCTCCAGCGAATTCGACATGGCCCGGCGCGGCGCGAGACCCTTCGACTCGTAGTAGGAGAAAGCGTCCGCCTTCCGGCCCTGGCGCGACAGGTCCATCACGTTGCGCCGTTCGGTCTCGAAGGTCGCGGTATCCCGCACATAGGTCTCGTAGAGCGCCCGCTCCTCGGCATTCGCGATGAGACGTTCGTAGGCCGCCCGCTTGTCGTCGATCAGCTTGCCGAAGCGCTCGAAGTCCTTGTCCATCGCGGACACCATCTGCGGGTCGGTCGCTTGCGTATGCCGCAGCATCACGGTGTTCATCCGCGCCGCCGCCGTGTCGATCTCGCCGAGCAGGCGCACGCTGGGAAGCCAATTGCGTTCGATATCGAGCGCTTGGTCGCGCATCGTCTGCGTTCCGACGAGGCCCAGAACCCCTAAGCTGACGAGAAGGATCGTCAGCACCGTGAATGAAGCGATGAGCTTGCTGCGAATGGGAAGTGTTTGGAGCGACACGGAGGACTCCGACAGGAACGGCGCGCGAATTTGCTGAGCGAGCGGCCGGATCCTGGCCCGGAAACACTTACCGGATCACGAATTGTTTATGCGATTTCGCGGGGAGGAATGGGATTAAAATTGTTGTACGTTTTGTGGCGGAATGAAAACTGACATAAGCTGTTTTTTGGCTTCAATCTGCGCGTGTCCCATGCGCCGAGAAGGCAGGGCAAGCGTGTCGCGGCTGGTACTCGGCGGCGGGCTCAGGTCGATATCACGGCGACGAATTCCGCGGATTGGACCGTCTCCAGGCCGATCCGCTCGGATGATTGATTTCGGATCGCCGTCATTCCGATCCCGGCAAAGGCCGTTCGGGCGATGTCCTAAGGCGCTGCGCTCGACAGCTTGGAGACGCCGCCGGGGCGGCGCAGGATCGCGCTTACCGGC
This sequence comes from Methylorubrum extorquens, assembly GCA_900234795.1. NCBI lineage: Bacteria > Pseudomonadati > Pseudomonadota > Alphaproteobacteria > Hyphomicrobiales > Methylobacteriaceae > Methylorubrum > Methylorubrum extorquens. The sequence goes on along the minus strand of LT962688.1, from coordinate 3,362,388 downwards.
ACGAGCCGGATGCCGCGTGCCTCAAGATCGCGCGACCAGCGCGACAGGCGCTCGATCGTCAACGGCGAGGCGCTGGAAGAGGCCAGCACCAGGCCTTTCTGCCGGGCCAGAGTCTCCAGGCGGGCGAGTTCCGCGTCGATCGCATCGGGCCGCGCGACGGCGTCGATCACGATCTCGGCCCGCACGGATGGCAGCTTGGTCTTCGCCGCGACGGTCGCGACCTGGGTGCCGGGCGCCGCGCCGTCATCGACGAAGCCGAGGCCGCGGGCGGACAGATCCTTCAGCACCGGTTCCAGCGCCCCGGCCTCGCTCATCAGCTTGGCGCCCATGAAGTTCACGGCCCCGACGAATCCCGGAAACCGGCTCATCGCCCAGGCGGCCCGGTCGAGGTTCTCGCCGGGGCGGGCCGAGGCCAGGAGCGTCTGCGGACCGGGATCGCTGTCGGGATAGTCGAACGGCTCCATCGGCAGTTGGAGCAGGATCTCGTGGCCGGCCTCGCGGGCGCGGGCCGCGGTCTTTTCGAGGTCGGTGCCGTAGGGCGAGAGCGCAAGGCTCACCGCGGCGGGAAGCCGGGCGATGGCGCCGAGGGTGGCCATCTCGCCGATGCCGAGACCGGAGACGAGGACGGCGATGCGCGGTCCGGTGCCGGGCTCGTCCGGGCGGGCATAAACGTCGAGCGGCCGCAGCCGCCCTTCGCCGATCCGGGGCAGGGGGCCGTGGCGCCCGCGCTCGGTCAGGCGTGCATCGGGGGCCGGCGCGAGCTTCACCTGGGCGGCGTTCGGGACGCGGATGATCACCGGCGCATCGGGGGCCGTCGAACCGTCGGGGCGGAACACGCTGACGCCGGAGGCCTGCTCGACCTCGCTGGCGGACTGGGCCGGTCCTTTCGCAGCGGGCGGTGCGGCGTCGGCGATGCGGGGGACGGAGGCCGGGGCCTCGCGGATCTCGATGAGCGCCTGCGCCCGAGGCTCGCCGCCGCGGGGATCACCGGTGAGGGCGATGCCGCCGGCGAGCAGGGCCACGACTAGCGCACCGACGCCCACCGCCGCGCCTGCGGACGGGCGCACGGCAAAGCGCGGACGGGCCGCTTTGTCCGCGACACCGAGAGGCTTCGTCAGGATGTCGTCGGCCGCGTCGCTCACCCGCCGTCCTGCCTGTTGGCCCATGCTCGGACGACCGGGCGCGGCCTTCAACGAGAAACGGCCCGCAACCCCGGTCTGAACCGGTATTGCGGGCCGTCATGGTTAATCTTTCGCTAACACCGCGGCGGATGCCCGCCGCGGGCCGGCCCAATCAGTTCTGCGTGGCCGGCTTCGTCACGTTGGCCGCACCCTTCTGGATGCCGTGCAGGAAATCGACCGCGGCGATGAGCTGCTTGTCCTTGGCCGGATCCGGCGGGATGTAGGCCGAGGATCCACCGCGCTCCTCGGTGTCCTTCTGCTTGAGGTGACCCTTCAGGCCGGCCTCGCCCTTGGTCTCGTCCTTGCCCTTCAGATCGTCGGGCACCTCCTGCAGCACCTCCTGATCCGGCTCGATGCCCTTCGCCTGGATCGAGCGGCCGGACGGCGTGTAGTAGCGCGCGGTAGTGAGGCGCAGGGCGCCCTGGCCGCCGAGCGGAATGATCGACTGCACCGAACCCTTGCCGAAGGAGCGCGTGCCCATGATGGTCGCGCGCTTGTGATCCTGCAGGGCGCCGGCCACGATCTCGGAGGCTGAGGCCGCGCCGCCGTTCACGAGCACCACGATCGGCTTGCCCTTGGCCAGATCGCCGGCCTTGGCGGAGAAGCGCTGGGTCTCGTCCGGGTTGCGGCCGCGGGTCGAGACGATCTCGCCACGGTCGAGGAAGGCGTCGGAGACCATCACCGCCTGATCGAGCAGGCCGCCGGGATTGTTGCGCAGATCGAGCACGAAGCCCTTCAGCTTGTCGCCGCCGATCTCGCCCTGGAGCTTGTCGATCGCCGTCTTAAGGCCGTCGTAGGTCTGCTCGTTGAACTGGGTCAGGCGGACATAGCCGACATCGCCGCTCTCGACCTTCGAGCGCACGGGGCGGATCTTGATGACGTCGCGCGTCAGCGAGACGTCGAGCGGCTCCTTGGCCTCCTTGCGGGAGATCTTCAGCTTCACCGTGGAGTTCACGGGGCCGCGCATCTTGTCGACGGCCTGGTTCAGGGTCAGGCCCTGGACCTGATCCTCGTCGATCTGGGTGATGATGTCGTTGGCGAGCAGGCCGGCCTTGGAGGCGGGCGTGTCGTCGATCGGCGAGACGACCTTGATCAGGCCATCCTCCATGGTGACCTCGATGCCGAGACCACCGAACTCGCCCTTCGTCGTCGTCTGCATGTCGCGGAAGGCTTTCGCGTCCATGTAGCTCGAATGCGGATCGAGCGAGGTCAGCATGCCGTTGACGGCCGACTCGATCAGCTTCGCTTCCTCGGGCTTCTCGACGTAGTCGGTCCGCACCTTCTCGAACACGTCGCCGAACAGGCTCAGTTGCCGGTAAGTTTCCGCCGAGGCCGCGATGGCGCTCGTACCGGACAGCAGCTGGGTCTGGGTCGACAGGGCCGAGGCGCCGATGCCGAGGGCCGCGCCGAGTAACACGAGGGACACTTTGCGCATTATCCGCGAACCTTCTCGCTGGAACTTCTCGCCCACCACGGCTCCGGATCGATAGAGCCGCCGTCTTTCCTGAACTCGACGTACAGGACGGGATCAATCCGATCATCGTCCTTCTGTGACGCAGCCTGCGTCACGTTCGACGGCGTGCTTGCCGGGGTGCCGCTGCCCTCGCCCATCACGGCCACCGGTTCGCCCGCCAGTACGAACTGGCCGACCTCGACGTTGATCTGATCCATCCCCGCGAGCAACAGATAGTAGCCGTCGCCCGCATTGATGATCAAGAGACGCCCGTAGGAGCGAAAGGGTCCGGCGAAGGAAACCCATCCGTCCGCGGGCGAGGAGACCACCGCCTTCGGCCGCGCCCGCAGCGAGATGCCGCGGGTGGTGCCGCCCTGGCCGTCGGGCTGATTGAAGCCGCGCAGCAGGGGGCCGCTCACCGGCCTGGGCAGATCGCCGCGGGCCTCGGCGAACTTCACCTTGGGCGCGAGCCGCGCCGGATCGCGGGCGCCGGCCGCCGCGAATTTGTCCTGGATCGCCCGCTGCTCGCGTTCGGCGGCGGCGCGGACCTCGTCGGCGGCGCGGCGGGCGCTCGACAGCTCGCCCTCCATCCGGTCCACGAGTTCCTTGAGCGATTTGGCCTGCGTGCCGAGTTCGGCGCTCTTGCGGCGCTCGGCGGTGAGGCTGGACTCGACCTCCGCCTGCCGGCTGCGGCGGGTGGCGATCAGCGCGTCGAGGCGCTGGCGCTCGGCGGCCCAGCCCGCGAGATCTTTTTTCAGCGCCTCGCGGTCGGCGGCGATGAGGCCGCGCACCCGCACCAGTTCGGTGAGGTCGCCGGCCAGCGTATCGGCTTCGCCGCGCAGCTCCGGCACCACCGCGCCGAGCATCATCGAGGTGCGGATCGCCGCGAGCACGTCCTCGGGGCGCACCAGCACGGCAGGCGGCGGGCGCCGGCCCATGCGTTGGAGCGCAGCCAGGATTTCGGCGATGACCGCGCGGCGCGCCTCCAGCGATTTGCGGATCGCCGCGTCGCTGTCGGTCAGCGCGCGCAGGCGCTCCTCCAGCCGGTTCATCCGGTCCTCGGTCGCCTGGGCCTGGCGTCCGGCATCGAGCAGGGCGGTGCTGAGTTTGGTCCGGTCGGAGCCGATCGCGGCGATCTCGGCCTCCAAAGCCGCCCGGCTGCCGCTGCTGGCCGCCAGCGCGTCCTCGATCTGCTTGAGGCTCTGGGCGCGCCGGTCCCGCTCCTCCTGCGTGCGCCGCATCGCCTCCGGGTCGGGCGTCGTCTGCGCGCGCACGGGCAGGGCGAGGCCGCCCGCGAGGCAGGCAAGAGCCGTCAGCACCAGAGCGGACTTGGCCGTCAGGATCGTCGCCGACCGGGAGTGGACCGATACCTTGGATCTCATGCCTCGGGATCGCCCCGGTGATAGGGGTGCCCGGCCAGGATGGTCAGCGCCCGGTAGACCTGCTCGAGGGCGAGCACACGAACCAGGCCGTGCGGCAGTGTCGCCGCCCCGAAGGCGAGAATATGGTCGGCGCGTCCACGCACGGTCTCGTGAAGGCCATCCGCACCGCCGACGACGAGGACGAGCGTGCTGCGCCCCGCATCGCGCCACGCCCCGATCTTGTCCGCGATGCGCTCGCTCGGCCAGTCGGAGCGGCCGCGCTCGTCACAGGCGATCACCGCCGCGTCCGCCGGCACGAGAGCCAGGATCGCCGCCGCCTCCTCGGCGATGCGGTCGGCGCTCCGGCGCGCGCGCGATTCGGGAATCTCGGTCAGGTCGCAGGCGGTGACGCCCAGGCCCTTGCCGAGCGCGACCGCGCGCTCGCGGTAACGGGCAGCGAGATCCCGCTCCGGCCCGTTCTTCAGGCGTCCGATGGCGACGACGAGCAGGCGCAAGGGGGTTGAACGATCCCGGGAGCGAGGTGTTGGGGCGCGATAGCACGATCCCGCCGGGGACGGGGAGCCGATCGCGCCGGAAAACGTCGCCGGCAACGCAGGCATGGCCGGCCCGAGCGCCACCGTGCGACTTCGCCGGGGTGGCGGCACGGCGGCGGCGACCTACCTGCCGCCCTCAACCATGCCTTCGACCCGGACCCGGCCCCCCGCCGCGCCCACCCGTCCGGGATCTCACGACAGGATCACGATGCACTCGCCCGCAAGCGCCGCGCCCCCGCGCCTCGACCGCAAGGCCGTGGGAGCGGTCGTGCTCGGCAACGCCCTCGAATTCTACGATTTCACGATCTACGCCTTCTTCGCCAAGTCGATCGGCGCGACCTTCTTCCCCTCGGACAGCCCGACCGACAGCCTGCTCGCCTCGCTCGCCCTGTTCGGGATCGGCTACGTCATGCGCCCGGTGGGCGGCGTGCTGATCGGCGCCTTCGCCGACCGGGCCGGGCGCAAGCCCGCGATGCTCATCACCATCGCGCTGATGGCGGTGGGCATGCTGATGCTGGCGGCCTGCCCCGGCACGGCGGTCCTCGGCGTCTGGGCACAAGTGATCGTGATCGCCGGGCGGCTGATCCAGGGGCTGGCGCTCGGCGGCGAGGTCGGACCCTCCACCGCCTTCCTGATCGAGGCGGCCCCGGCGCGGCACCGCGGCTTCGTCGCGAGTTGGCAGATCGCGAGCCAGGGCTGCGCCGCCCTGTTCGCCGGCCTGTTCGCCACCGTGCTGACCCTCGTGCTCGGCGATGCGGCCATGGCCGATTGGGGCTGGCGGCTGATGTTCGGTCTCGGCCTTCTCGTCGTGCCGGTCGGACTCGTGATCCGCAGCCACCTGCCGGAGACGGCGGGCGAGGGGCACGACCCCGCTGCCGCCGATTCGACGGGTGCAGTGCTCGGTCGGCTGCTGCGCCAGCACGGGCGGATGCTCGGGCTGACCTTCCTCGTCATCGCCGCCTCGACCGTCTCGAACGCGGTGGGCACCAACATGCCGGTCTATGCGGGGGCGACGCTCGGCCTCTCAGAGATGGCGGCCAACGCCGTGCCGATCGCCCTGGGGCTGGCCTCCGTGATCTTTCCGCTCCTCGGCGGCTGGCTCGCCGACCGGTTCGGGCGCAAGCCGGTGATGATCTGGCCGCGCGCGCTGATCCTGTTGCTCGCCGTGCCGGCCTTCCTGTGGATGCTGGGCAGCCCAAGCGCGTACAGCGTCTACGCCGTGACCTTCCTGCTCTCGGCCCTGTCCTCGATCAACGCGGCGGCGATCATCGTCGCCATCCCCGAAGCCCTGCCGCGGGCGGTGCGTAGCGCCGGGCTGTCGATCGTCTATGCGCTTTCCGTCTCGATCTTCGGCGGCAGCACGAACTACGTCGTGAACTGGTTGATCGCCGCCACCGGCGACCGGATGGCGCCGGCCTACTACCTCGCCGCCTTCAGCCTCGTCGGCACGGTCGCCGCCCTGCTGCTGCCGGAGACGCGGGGGCGGGATATCCATGTCGACACGGCGACGCGGCGGTGAATTCCGGTGGCGTGTCACCGCCGAGGGGCAGGCTGTCACGGGCCGGAGAGGACCCAATCCACCCCGGGCATTCGAGGCGATCGCCAAGAACGGGCGGACCCGGCCCGCGTGCCCGCCCGAAAGCGGTTGTATCGCGGCGCAAACGTTCTTTCGCTCATGTCGGACAGGCGAAGACTGACTATTTCGATGCAATGAATTTTTAGGAAAAATTAGACCAAATGCATCTCCGGGAGAGGACGCGCGGCGACGTGTTCATGGTCTGGTGTTCGGCAAGATGAGAATGAAATTCATTTACGGCCGCCGAGAGCTCCTGAGCGGTATCGTGCCGAGCTATACCGACCCGGAAGCCTGCATCCGTCAGATCGGGGAGTTGCAGAAGCAGATCCCGTCGCTCTACGCGCTGCTCTCCGTCAACGCTTGCGCCCTCGCATTCACCCATTACCCACTTGCGCCGGCTTGGCTGACCGTCGGGCTGCCCGGCGCGATGATCGGCCTGTGTGTGGTGCGGGCCACACATTGGTGGCATCTCCGGCCGCAGTCGATCTCCGGAAAAGAGGCCGTCAAACGGCTGCGCGGCACCAGCCTCCTCACCGTCCTGTTCTCGGCTCTCTTCGTCGGCTGGGCGATGAAGCTCACGTCCTATGGCGGACCGTTCGAGCAGGGCCACGTCGCGATCTTCGTCGCGATCACCGTCATCGCCTGCATCTTCTGCCTGACGCATCTGCCGGCGGCGGCGCTCGTCGTGACGATCATCGTCATGGGCAGCTTCCTGATTCACTGCTTCACGAGCGGCAACAGCGTCTTCATCGCGATCGCCCTCAACACCGCCTTCGTCACGGTGGTGATGGTGCGCATCCTCACCAACAACTTCCTGGCCTTCCTCCAACTGCTCGAGTCCAAGGCCGAAGCCCAGCGGCTCGGCGAGGAGAACCAGCGCCTGGCGCATACCGACAGCCTGACCGGGTTGCCCAATCGGCGCTATTTCTTCCAGCGCCTCGATGCGCTGATCGCGGCCTCGGCGACCGGAAACGCCGCCTTCGCCCTCGCGATCTTCGACCTCGACCGGTTCAAGCCGATCAACGACACGTTCGGCCACACCGCCGGAGACCGGGTGCTGGAGGAGACCGGGCGCCGTCTCAGCGCCTTCGCCGCGGACGGCGTGACGATCGGGCGCCTCGGCGGCGACGAGTTCGGCGTACTGATCCACGCGGCCGACCGCACGGCCGACGCGGTCGAGCTTTGCAACCGCATCTGTACGGCGCTGCACGCGCCGATTTCGCTCGGCGAGACCCAGGTCGTGCCGGGATGCTCCGGCGGCCTGGCGCTGTATCCCAGCGCCGGACGAGCCGCGGATGCGCTGTTCGACCGGGCCGATTACGCGCTCTACCATTCCAAGGAGCGCAAGCGCGGAACCACGACCCTGTTCTCGCAGGAGCATGAGGACGCGATCCGGGCCGAGCGCGCGGTGGAGGCCGCCCTCCAGAGCGCGGATCTCGCCGCCGAGATGGAGATGCACTACCAGCCGATCCTCGACACGGTGACGGACCGCATCACCACGGTCGAGGCGCTGGCGCGCTGGACGAGCCCCAAGCTCGGGCGCGTGCCGCCCGACCGCTTCATCGCCGTGGCGGAGCGCTGCGGGATGATCCACTCGGTGACCCTGCTTCTCCTGCGCAAGGCGCTCGCCGACGCGGCCCGGCTCCCGGACGACATCGGACTATCGTTCAACCTCTCCTCGCATGATCTCGCCTCGCCCGAGACGGTCATCGCGATCCTCGCCGCGGTCCGGCAGAGCGGGCTCGATCCCCGGCGGATCACGCTGGAGCTGACGGAGACCGCGCTGATGCGCGACTTCGAAGGAGCGCAGAAGGCGATCACGCTGCTGCGCGCACTCGGCATCAAGATCGCGCTGGACGATTTCGGAACGGGGTATTCGAGCCTGAACTACGTCCACCGCCTGCCGCTGGACCGGATCAAGATCGACCGCGGCTTCATGGCCGATGTCGAATCCGACCTCGGGCGCAGCGTCGTGATCACCATCCTCGATCTCTGCCAGAATCTCGGCCTGGACGGCATCGCCGAGGGGATCGAGACCACGGAGCAATTGAGCGCGGTGCGCCGTCACGGCTGTCGCTACGTTCAGGGCTATCTGATCGGGATGCCGATGCCGATGACGGACCTGCTCGGCGGCCTTCGCCGCGCGGCGGAGGCCGAGCCGGTCTCCGCCTGATCCCTCACCGCAGCCCGTCGGGCCGGTCGCCCGCGGCCCAGGCGATCGCCTGTTCCAGGCGGTCGTTGCCCCAGAACAGCTCGCCGTCCTCGGTGAGGAAGCTCGGCGCGCCGTAGATGCCGCGGGAGCGGGCCTCCTCGCCGGCTACCTTCAGGCGGCCCTTGTTGGCTTCGGAGGCGGCCGCCTTGAGGATCTGGGTGCCGTCGAGCCCGAGCCCATCGAGGATGCGCCCCACCGCCGCCGGCTCGGCGATAGAGCCGCCCTTGGCAAAGCTCGTCTCGAACACCGCCTTCGAGAACGGCACCAGCCAGTCCTGGTCGGCGCCGTAGGTCGCCACGCGCACCGCGCTGAGGGAATTCTGCGGGAAGGGGGTGGGGCGCGTGACCGGCGGCAGCCCGAGCCGCGCGGCCTCGCGGTCGAGGTCGCGCCACATGTTGCGGCCCTTGGCCGGGTAGAGGTTGAAGGGCGAGTTGGTCCATCCCTGCGTCGCGAAGATCGGCCCGAGCAGGAACGGTCGCCAGCGCAGCTCGACGTCGGCCGTCCTGGCCAGCGCTTCGATGCGCATGGCCGACAGGTAAGAGTAGGTCGAGGCGAACTCGTACCAGAATTCCAGGGTCGCTCGCCGCCGCATTCGTCGATTCTCCGGATCGTCTGGTCCGTCCTGCCGGTGACCCTACCACGTCTGCGGAGACGCGCCGGGGCAGGCTGGATCGCAAACGAGGCAACCGGCATCCCGCCCCGCCGGTTGCGCGCCGCGCGCCTCCGCTGTTAATCCGCCTTCACCCTGTTGCCCGAGCCCAACACCATGTCCGACGCCCTCCCGAACAAATCCGTCAAGAAGGTCGTTCTCGCCTATTCCGGCGGGCTCGACACCTCGATCATCCTCAAGTGGCTTCAGACCACCTATGGCTGCGAGGTCGTGACGTTCACCGCCGATCTCGGCCAGGGCGAGGAGCTGGAGCCGGCGCGCCGCAAGGCCGAGCTGCTTGGCATCAAGCCGGAAAACATCTTCATCGAAGACCTGCGCGAGGAATTCGTCCGCGACTACGTCTTCCCGATGTTCCGCGCCAACGCGGTCTACGAGGGCATCTATCTCCTCGGCACCTCGATCGCCCGGCCGCTGATCGCCAAGAAGCAGATCGAGATCGCCGAGCGCGTCGGCGCCGACGCGGTGTGCCACGGCGCCACCGGCAAGGGGAACGATCAGGTCCGGTTCGAACTCGGCTACTACGCGCTCAAGCCCGACGTGACGGTGATCGCGCCGTGGCGCGAGTGGGATCTGCGCTCGCGCGAGCAGCTCATCGCGTTTGCCGAGCAGCACCAGATCCCGATCGCCAAGGACAAGCGCGGCGAGAGCCCGTTCTCGGTCGATGCCAACCTCCTGCACGCCTCCTCCGAGGGCAAGGTTCTGGAGGACCCGGCGGTCGAGGTGCCGGATTACGTCTATTCGCGCACCCTCTCCCCCGAGGAGGCGCCGGATACGCCCACGATCGTCACCATCGGCTTCGAGCGGGGCGACGCCGTCTCCATCGACGGCGAGGCGCTCTCACCCGCCACGCTGCTGGCCAAGCTCAATGAACTCGGCCACGCCAACGGCATCGGCCGGCTCGATCTGGTCGAGAACCGCTTCGTCGGCATGAAGAGCCGCGGCATGTACGAGACGCCCGGCGGCACGATCCTGCTGCCGGCCCACCGCGCCATCGAGTCGATCACGCTCGACCGCGGCGCAGCGCATCTCAAGGACCAGCTGATGCCGCAATATGCGGAGCTGATCTATAACGGCTTCTGGTTCTCGCCGGAGCGCGAGATGCTCCAGGCGCTGATCGACAAGAGTCAGGAGAAGGTGACCGGCGAGGTGCGGCTCAAGCTCTACAAGGGCGGTGTCCACGTCATCGGCCGGACCAGCCCGCACTCGCTCTACGATCAGGACCTCGTCACCTTCGAGGAGGGCGCCGTCGCCTACGATCACCGCGACGCGGCCGGCTTCATCAAGCTCAACGCCCTGCGCCTGCGCACCCTGGCGCAGCGCAAGAAGCGCGAGGGCTGAGCCTCGGCTTCAGCGCCTGTTCGCTTCGCTTCTCCGAGACGTTTCCTCATCCTGAGGTGCCGCGGAGCGGCCTCGAAGGATGAGGGGGAGGGGTCGGAGAACCCGCTGACGTTAGGGTCGAAGTGGATCTCAGCGATCCCCCAGAAAGGCGGGATCGTTCGAGACGAGGAGCACGCGCAGGTCGGAATCCGGGACGTAGTCGCGGGCTTCCCAGACGAAGGTGGTCAGACCCCTCTTGCGCACGCCCTGTCGGCAGAAGCTGACGAGGGCGTCCGCGCGGCCCTTGTCCACCGTCAGGGTGAAGCGGCCGATGCGCCCGGCCCAGTTGCGGGCCGTGGTCACGATGTAGGGCACCTCGAAGGCGCGGGTGTAGCCTTCGGGCTTCGCCGCCGCGAGGCGCCGAATGCCGGCCAATCCGGCCTCCCCCCTTCGGAACCGCGGCACGTCCCGACCGCTGATCGAGCATCATCCCGAAAGGTGGCCCCCGGCTTTCGGAAAAAGATGATGCAAAACCAAGAGCCTAGAGCATCGTCCTGGATCCGATATCCAGGACGATGCTCTAGGCGTTCGGCGCAGCGATTCGCAAAGGGGGAGCGGATGCGCTCAGGCCGGCTCCCAGCCGGTCGTGCCCTCGGACTGCCGAAACGGTCCCGGCCCGAGATCGCCGTACCGCAAAAAAATCTGCATCGCCGGCTGCATCTCGCGGTGCAGGCGCTCCAGGCGGGCCTCCTGTTCGTCGGTCAGGATGGCGCGGCCTTCCGCGTCCTTCTCGGGCGGCTCGCCGAGATGGGACGCCATCTCCGCCGTGTGCCACGTCGTACCGCCGTAGGGCCGCTTCGGATCGACGCGCGGCACGTCGTAGGCCTCGTCCCATTCGAGGCTGAACGCCCGCAGCAGCCGTAGGTGCGCGTCGGTGACTTCGAATGTGATGTGCTCGGGCGTCTCGCCGGTGGCCTCGTCGCGGAACACGTCGAAGAGGTCCCCCGGCGCGAGCTTGGCGAGCGGGTTGTGGTACTGGTAGCGGCCGGGCTTCAGCGTCGCGTTCTGCAGGAACACGGCGAGCGCATCGCCCATCGCCCGGTGCTCCTCGTCCGCGCCCTCATCGTCGCCGGTGACGTTGAAGATGTCGCCGTCGCGGTCGGTGCTGCCGTAGGGCGCGTCCGGATGGATCATCGGCGCGCCGGTCTCCGCTCCGTTCCAGGCCACGACCATCCGCCGGATCAGCGCGATGCGCTCCAGCGTCAGGTCGAAGGTGTCCGTCTCGCTCATGTCGCCGGTCTGCCTCTCGCGCCCCTTGGGGCGGTCAAGGCCCCGTTGCAACGCTCAGTGGCCCAGCGCCCGCGCGGGTGCAAGCCGTGTCGCGACACTCTGAAGGGCCAATGCACGAAGCCGCGCGAGCGGTTTGGTGGAGTGAAAGCCTTGAGCCCGCGGAGGCGGGCGCCGGCGATTGAGGCCGGCCGGAACTCAGGCCGCCGGCTTCACGGTCTCGCGGGCGAGGAGGGCGTCGACCGCATCGGGCAGGGCGTCGAAATGCTCGATGACCCAGTCGGGCGCCAACTCGCGCATCGGCACGGGCGTGTAGCCGAAGGTTACGCCGACGACGGGGATGCCGGCCGCCTTGGCCGCGGCGACGTCGGCCTTCGAATCACCCACCATCACGGCGCGGTGGAGATCACCCCCGGCGCGCTCGATGGTCGCGGTGATGTGGCGCGGGTCCGGCTTCGAGAAGGCGAAGGTCTCCTTGCCGACGATCGTGCAGAAGCGGTGGCCGATGCCCAGCGCATCGAGCAAAGCCACAGCGTGCGACTCGACCTTGTTGGTGCAGATCGCGAGGCGGAAGCCCGCCGCCTCCAGCCGGTCCAGCGCCTCGACCACGCCGGGGAAGAGGTAGGAATTGTCGGTGAGATGCTCGCCGTAATAGACGAGGAAATCCTGGAACAGCGTCTCCAGCCGCTCCGGCGTCAGGCTCGCGCCCGCGACCGTGAAGCCGCGCTGGATCAGGGCGCGGGCGCCCGCGCCGAGCAGGTCGCGGGCCTGTTCGAGGGGAAGCGGCGCTTGGCCGTCCCGGGCCAGGATGACGTTGAGGGTGCCGATGAGGTCGCCCGCGGTCTCGGCGAGGGTCCCGTCGAGATCGAACACGACGATCGGGGAGCTGTGCGCGTTCATCGGCGTCCCGGTGCGTTTCATTGTCAAGCTGGCTAGCGGTCGTCTCTCCTACGATCAACCCTAGCGGTTGATACCCGGTTAGCGCGGACACTCAGTGTTGCCTCTCTGCCCAAGCTCCGCCACGGAGCAGGTGCTTGATCGCGCCGCCGATGATTCGCCGTTTCGCTCTTTCGCAACAAGACGATGTCCCGCCCCATGCGTGTTCCTTCGCGTCGTTCTCTCTCCCGGTCGTCCGCCGGCCTGCTCGTTGCGGCCCTGGCCGGACTGCCCTTGGCAGCCGAGGCTGCCGGGCCCTACGAGTTCGTGGCCGCACCCGCAGTCGATCTGAACCGGATCTACCGGATCGACCGCGCCAACGGCGAGGTCACCTCCTGCCAGTACGGCCTGCGCGACGACAGCGTCGGCGTCACCCTGTGCTTTGCCGCCGGAGAGGGCGCCGGCCCGCAGACGCCCGGCGAGTACGGCCTGATCGCCTCGCGCCACGCCCGCGAGTCGGGGATCTACCGGGTCAACTACCGCACGGGGGAAACCAGCGCCTGCTACGTGCAGATCCGTCAGGAACTCGTCGTCTGCACCGAGCAGGCCGGCCCGCCGCCCGCCGGCACCGCGAGCGGGGCGGGCGCCGCCGCGACCGGACCGGCCCCCGGCCGCGCCGGCCCGAGCGCCACGCCACCGCAGGGAACGCGGCCCTGACCGCCGACGAAGCGCCGGACGCCGTTCTGGGCCCTTGGGAAGCATCCGTGCTTCTTAGCATCCGTCTTTTACGGTCGCCGGGAGGCGTGCTAGGGCCTGCCTCCCCAACCGTCCCAGATTCGCCGCCCCAGCTTCGATGGTCCGAGTGCCCCCGATGAATTCGCTTCCCGAGGTCGTTTCGTGAGCGCGCCGGATCTGAAGCGGGCGGCGGCCGAGCGCGCGATCCCCCTGGTCGAGGACGGGATGCGCCTCGGTATCGGCACGGGCAGCACGGCCGCGGCCTTCATCAAGCTGCTGGGCGAGCGCGTGCGTGCGGGGCTGAAAGTGACTGGCGTGCCGACCTCGGAGGCGACCCGCATCGCCTGCGAGCGCGAGGGCATCCCGCTTGCCACCCTCGAAGACCTGCCCGAACTTGATCTCACCATCGACGGGGCCGACGAGGTCGATGGAAGCTTGCGCCTCATCAAGGGCGGCGGTGCCGCCCTGCTGCGCGAGAAGATCGTCGCGGTCGCGAGCCGCCGCATGGTCGTGATTGCCGACGCCTCCAAGCACGTCGAGACCCTGGGTGCCTTTCCGCTGCCGGTGGAGGTGAACCTGTTCGGCATCGGCGCCACCACCCGCGCCGTCGAGGCGGCGGTGGCGCGGGCCGGCTGCACGGGCGAGATCGTGCGCCGCCACGGTGCCTCCGGGGGCCCCCTCCTCACCGATGGCGGCCACGCCATCCTCGATCTGTGGCTCGGCCGTATTCCCGATCCGGAGGCTTTGTCCGCCGGGCTCTGGGCGGTGCCCGGCGTGGTCGAGCACGGCCTGTTTCTCGGCATCGCCGACGCGGCCATCCTCGCCGCGGCCGAAGACGATGCGGCCGTCGTCAGCGTTCTCGGCCGCCTCTAACGCCCGGCCGCCGCCTTTCCCTTCCTCGGAGTTTCTCCCGCATGGTTCTCCGTCTCGCTGCCCTGGGCGGCCCCTTCCTCGCGGCCCTGCTGTCGCAGGCCGTCCTCATGCCGGCGGCGCAGGCGCAGCAGCCGGCCGCCAAGCCCCCCGCCACCTCCCCGAAGCCGACGGTGAAGCCCGGCGCGGCCCCGCCGCCGGCCGCCGCACCGGAGCCGGATCTCAGCGCCGCCCACCTCGCACTCGCCCGTGAGGTGATGCTGAGTTCCGGTATCGCCCGCTCCTTCGACTCGATCATCCCGACCATGGCTGAGCAGATCCGCAAGAACGCGGTGACGCGGCCCGATCTCGCCAAGGATCTGGACGAGGTGCTGAAAGGGCTCGATTCCGAGATGGAGCTGCAGAAGCAGCGGCTGATCAACATCGCCGCGCGGATCTACGCCAAGCGCCTGAACGAGCCCGAGCTGACGGACATCGTCACCTTCTTCCGTTCGCCCGCGGGCAAGCGCTACGTCGAGACCCAGCCGCAGATCCTCGATGACATGGTCGGCGCCATGCAGGATTGGACCCAGGAGGTCTCGGAATACATCATGGTCCGCACCCGCGCCGAGATGGGCAAGCGCGGCCACCAACTCCAGTGATCGTCGGCCCTAGAGCATCGTCCCGAAAGGTGGTTGCCGGCTTTCGGAAAGAAGATGATGCAGAAACAAATGCCTAGAGCATCGTCCTGGATCAGGTATCCAGGACGATGCTCTAGCGCGGCGGCGCGGCTCTACGCTGCCGGCGCCGTCGCGCTGGCGCTTGTGGCGCCGATGATGGCACTGGCCAACCGGTCGAGCCCGCTCGTCGTCGGCATCGCGGCACTGCTGTTCCTCGCCGGCGCCGTCGCCGAGCATGGCGGGCGGGTGGCCTCGCTCCTGATCGGCCCGCTCCGTACCCCGCTCGGCCTCGCCGCGCTGGCCTTCCTCGCTTGGTGTCTCGTCTCGCTGGCCTGGAGCCCGTTTCCCGCGCTCTGGGGCCGTGTGCTGTCCGAATTCCTGCCGACGCTCGCTGCCGCTGCGATCCTCGCCTGGCTCGCGCCCGCTCGGCTGCCGCCCTGGGCTCTGCCCCTCAGCGCCGGCCTGCTCGCCGCAGCCTGCCTTTTCATCGCGGCAAGCCTCGCCCTCGGGCTGGCGCCGCAGGCCTGGCTCGGGCAGCGCGTGGCCCTGTTCATGTTCAACCGCCCGCTGCTGACTGTGCTGCTGCTGGCTGGGCCCATCGCCGCCTTCCTCGCCCTGCGCGGCCATCGCCTCGCCGCCGTGATCCTGCTCGGGGTGGCGGCGCTAGCGATCTTGCGCTCGATCAGCGGCGCGGCCATCCTCGGGCTGCTCGCGGGCGCTTTGATGTTCGCGGTCGGGCGCTTGGCACCCCGATCCATGGCCCTTGCGCTGGCGGCGCTGGTCCTCGGGCTCGCCTTCGCCCTAGCCCCGGTCGAGGGTGACATCCTCCACCGGCTGATGCCGGAGGCGGCGCATGAGCGGCTGACGCAGTCTTCGTCGCGGGCGCGGGTCGCCATCGCCCAAAGCTTCGGCGCCGCGGTGGCGCAGGCGCCGTGGATCGGCTCCGGCTACGGCATGGGCCTGCGCTTCGCCGAGGTGCCGGCGGCGGTGACGCTCGAACCGGAGATGCGGGCGATGCTGGCCGTCGGCCATCCGCATAACAGCTTCCTCCAGATCTGGGCCGAACTCGGCTTCGTCGGCGCGGCGCTCGCGGCGTTGGTCGCCTTCCTGGCCCTGCGGGCGGCGGCCGCCTTGCCGCGGCTCCTGTTCGCCACGGCGCTCGGCTTGCTGGGCGCGGCAGTGGCGGTGATGTTCGTCGAGCACGGCGCGTGGCAGGGATGGTGGACGGCGGGCCTCGGGGCCGCCATCACATGGCTGCGGGCGGCGGCTTGCGCCAAGCCCCCATACGAGCCCGCACACGAGACTGAAGACGCGCGCGCATGAGCGAGACACCGATGAGCGAGTCCTTCGACGTCGACCTGTTCGTGATCGGCGGCGGTTCGGGCGGGGTGCGGGCGGCCCGCATCGCCGCCGGCCACGGCGCGCGGGTGATGCTGGCCGAGGAGTACCGCGTCGGCGGCACCTGCGTGATCCGCGGCTGCGTCCCGAAGAAGCTGATGGTCTATGCCGGCCGCTTCACCGACGAGTTCGAGGACGCTGCCGGCTTTGGCTGGCACCTTGAGACGCCGCGCTTCGACTGGGCCGTTCTGAAGCGCTCCCGCGACGCGGAGGTCGCGCGGCTGGAGGGCATCTACGGCCGCAACCTTGCGGGCGCTGGCGTCGAGGTCGTGGCCGACCGCGCGGTGATCGAGGACCCGCACACGGTACGCCTCGTGCACGCGGACCGCACGGTCCGGGCCCGCTTCATCCTGATCGCGACCGGCGCCACACCGGTGCGTGAGCCGCTGATCCCCGGTGCGGAACTCGCCATCGATTCCAACGGCGTGTTCGAGCTGGAGACCCAGCCCGAGCGCATCCTCGTGGTCGGCGGCGGCTACATCGCCGTGGAGTTCGCGGGCGTCTTCGCCAGCCTCGGCTCCAAGACCACGCTGCTCCATCGCGGAAAGAACCTGCTGCGCGGCTTTGACCCTGAGATCGCCGACGCGCTCGGCGAGGCCTATGCCAAGCGGATGGATCTACGGCTGGAACAGACCGTCGAGCGCCTGGAGCGCGACGGCTCGGCGATCCGCGCCACCCTGAACGGGGGCGAGAGCCTCACCGTCGATTGCGTGCTGGTGGCCACAGGCCGGCGCCCGAACGTCGCCGGCCTTGGGCTGGAACGGGTCGGGATCGACCTCGACGAACGCGGCGCAATCCCCGTCGAGGCGGATTCGCGCACCCGGGTGCCGTCGATCTACGCCGTCGGCGATGTGAACGGGCGCGCGGCGCTGACGCCCGTGGCGATCCGCGAGGGCCACGCCTTCGCCGACACGGTGTTCGGCAACAAGCCCTGGTGCGTCGATCACCGCCTGATCGCAACCGCCGTGTTCTCGACGCCGGAGATCGGCGTGATCGGCCACAACGAGGACGTGGCCCGGCGCTGCTACGGCGACATCGACGTCTACAAGGCGAGCTTCCGCCCGATGAAGGCGACGCTCTCGGGCCGCGACGAGCGGGTGATCATGAAGATTCTGGTGGACCGGGCCAGCGACCGCGTGGTCGGCGTCCACGTGCTCGGCACGGATGCCGGCGAGATCATCCAGGCCGTCGGCATCGCCGTGACCATGGGCGCGACCAAGGCCGATTTCGACCGCACCATCGCCGTGCATCCGACGCTCGGCGAGGAGTTGGTGACGATGCGGACGCCGTTCGTGGTGAAGCATCCGGTGGGCGTGGGCTAGCCTATTCCGCGGCCGGCAGGCTCAGCGACAGCAGCCGCGCCGTGCGCGCCCGGCTGCCGGTGTTCGGATCGGCGCTGGGTTCGAAGGCGCGGCGACCGTCGTCGAGGGCGCCGTTCACCGCGTCGATGGCGAGGATCAGCGCACTGATCATCCGCGAATCGATGCTGCGCTCGCGGGCTTGGCGCACCACGTCGGTGATCAGCGCGTCCGTCTCGCGGGTGAGCGTGTCGAGGGCTGCCGCCGATTGCGCCTCGCGGGCCTCGGCCAGGATGTCGAGCAGGCGGTCGAGGACGATGTCGATGCGCTCGCGCCGCTTGCGGGCGAGGCGCTGGCCGAGCCACGCGACGCCCGAGCCCAGCGTGCCGCCGAAGAAGGCGAACAGGTAGATCCAGTCCTCGTAGCGATCGAGGAAGGTCTGCTGCTCGCGCTCGAAATAATCCACCGCGCCGGGATGGTTGGGAAGCTGCGCACTCGTCGCCGTGACGGTGGTGTCGTAGTCCGGCGGCTTCATCTGATGCGAGATTGGGGCGGCGGCCGCGAGGCGGGAGCGCCACTCGAACAGGTGCTGCACCACGGAGGCGACGGCGACGCGGCTCACCGCGCCGCGGGCCATCAGCCGGTAGGAGACGCCCACCGTCTCGACATCCTCTTCCGGGCGCTTCGGCCGCCCGCCGAAGGTGCCCGCCGACAGGGTGACGGCCTGGAGCGTCGGCACGCGCTGCACGATCGCCTTCCCGTCCGGTACGCTGACGAGCGTGACCTTGCGCTCGGGCGAAGCCGCCTCGACCGCCCGCAGCATCGCCTGCGCCGGCTTGGCGGTGGGCGAGGCGATGATCGCCACCGCATCGACCCGCTTGCCCTCCAGCGCCGCGGTGATCTCGGTGGCCTTGAGCGGCACGAGGCCGATGCGTCCCGCCGCGAGCGCGTCGCTGGCGAGCGCCTCGTCTTCCGGGGCCGCCTTGAAGTCGTAGAAATCGAGCAGGCTCGTCAGCACCGGCAGGTCGGCCTCGTGGCGCGTGACGACGCCGAGGCGCCGGGTCGAGAGATCCGAAAAACTCTCGATCCCGTTGGCTTCCGGTGCGGCGACGATCAGCGCCTCGTCGTGGAGGATGGCCAGCGTCAGGCCGTTATCCGGCAGCTTCACATCGGGCCGCACCACGGCGAGATCGGCGCGGCCCTGCTCCAGAGCGGCGGCGCTGTCGCGGACGTCGTCGAAGGGCGCGACCTTCAGGCGCACGTCCTCGTGATTGCGGGTCAGCGCCCGCGCATAGGTTTCGATCAGCCCCGCTTCAACCCCGTCGCGCGGGCCGACCGCCACCGTGAGCAGCGTGGGGCGTGATAGGGTCACGACGAGGCCGGCCACGGCCGCGAACCCGAGGGCCAGCAGCACGTAGAGCCATTCGCGCCTCATGAGCGTGGCCACCATGCGGCGGCGGAGCCCTCGAAATCGCGTGCGATCCATCCAAGATTCATGAATCGAAAACCTGTCCGGATCGTGAAGAACGAATGATCGCGCGAACCGTTTCAAGCCGACGTGATGGCCCAACAGATGGGCGACATGATGGGCGACGTGAAGCAAGGCCCGAGCCGCCGGTCACCGCCGCGTGGCTGGAACGGGTCACGACGCATTATCTCGACCGCTACGGCGCCTCGTCGGAGATGCTGCGCCGGGTGCTCGCCCGCCGCATCGATCGGCGTTGCCGCTCCCGCGACGAGGATGCGAGCGCGCATGCCGGCCTGATCGAGGAGACGGTCGCCCGCGCGCAGAAGGCCGGGCTCGTGGACGATGCGCGCTTTGCCGCCGCCCGCCTGCGCGGCCTGAGGCGGCGCGGCACCTCGACCCGGCAGGCGCAGGCGCGGCTCGCCGCCAAGGGGATCGACCGGGAGACGATCGCGGCGACCCTCGCCGAGGAGGACGAGGCGGCCGGGACGCAACAGGGCGAGGCCGATACCGAGGAGCGGGCGGCCTTTGCTTATGCCCGTCGCCGCCGCCTCGGCCCCTATCGCCGGCCGGAAACCCGCGAGGCCAACCGCGAGCGCGATCTCGCCGCCATGGCGCGCGCCGGTTTCTCCTACGCGCTCGCCAAGGCCGTGCTCGCCAGCGAAGCAGACGAGGATGAGACATCCATCAACCAAGAGTGAGGGCTGCCCCTCGACATGACCGTCCACCGCTCCACGTCGAAGGCCACGCGGATCGCTTCCGCTTGAAGACGACGAGGACGACAGCATGACCGACCGCCACGCGAGCGCCCACTGGGAAGGCGACGGCAAGACCGGCAAGGGCAAGATCACGACGCAATCCGGCGTGCTCTCGGACAATCCGTACGGTTTCAACACCCGCTTCGAGAACGAGCCCGGCACCAATCCGGAAGAGCTGATCGCCGCCGCGCATGCGAGCTGCTTCACCATGGCGCTCGCCTTCCAGCTCCAGTCCGCCGGCCTCAAGGCGACCTCGCTGGACACCAAGGCGGTCGTCACGCTCGTGCAGGACGGCGACGGCTTCAAGGTCACGAAGTCGGCCCTCACCCTCAAGGCGGTGATCCCCGGCATCGATGGGGCAAAGTTCGATGAACTCGCCGGCAATGCCGAGAAGGGCTGCCCGATCTCGAAGCTCCTCAACGCCGAGATCACCCTCGACAAGACGCTGAACCCGAGCTGAGCCGCCCCGGCCCTCCCGTCGCGCTGCGCCGGCGGGAGGGCGCTTTTCCGGTGCGCAGGCTAACGCGCCGCATTGATCCCGGCGCGCGTGCGTTCATCTTCCGTTCGATGGACGAGAAGCTCGCGCGCAAGCTGCGCATCCTTGCGGATGCCGCCAAATACGACGCCTCCTGCGCGTCCTCCGGTGCGCCCAAGCGCAAGGCCGGCGCGGACGGGCTCGGCTCGACCACGGGCGCCGGCATCTGCCACGCCTACACGCCGGACGGGCGCTGCGTCTCGCTGCTCAAAATCCTGCTGACCAACTATTGCCTGTTCGACTGCGCCTATTGCGTGAACCGGCGCTCCTCGAACGTCGCCCGCGCGCGCTTCTCGGTCGAGGAGGTCGTGACGCTGACGATCGAGTTCTACAAGCGCAACTACATCGAGGGGCTGTTCCTCTCCTCGGGCATCATCCGCTCGCCGGACTACACGATGGAGATGCTGACCCGCGTCGCCAAGAAGCTTCGGCGCGAGCACGGTTTTCGCGGCTACATCCACCTGAAGTCGATCCCCGAGGCGAGCCCCTGGCTGATCGAGGAGGCGGGGCTCTACGCCGACCGGCTCTCGATCAACCTCGAACTGCCAACGGAGGCGAGCCTGAACCGCCTCGCGCCGGAGAAGGACGGCGCGGCGATCGAGAGCGCGATGGGCCAGATCGGCGAGCGCATCGTCCAGGCCAAGGAGGAGCGCCGCCGCTTCTCGCCGGCCGGGCAATCGACGCAGGTGATCGTCGGGGCCGACGCCACCACCGACGAGGCGATGATCCGTAAATCCGCTTTGCTCTACGGCACCTACGGCCTCAAGCGCGTCTACTACTCGGCCTTCAGCCCGATCCCCGACGCCTCCACGGCCCTGCCGCCGCAGGCGCCGCCGCTGCGGCGCGAGCACCGGCTGTATCAGGCCGATTGGCTGATCCGGTATTACGAGTTCTCCCCCGACGACGTAGCCGGGGCCTCCGAGGACGGCATGCTCGCCCTCGACATCGACCCCAAGCTCGCCTGGGCGCTCAAGAACCGCCACTGTTTTCCCGTCGATGTGAACCGCGCCGACCGCGAGATGCTGCTGCGGGTGCCGGGACTCGGGGCACGGGCGGTCGATGCCATCATCAAGGCGCGCCGCCATGGCCGCCTGCGCCTCGACGACGTGGCCCGGCTGAGTTCGGGGCTGAAGCGGGCGCGGCCCTTCCTCATCGCCGAGGACTTCCGGCCGACGACGCTGACCGACCGTCTCGATCTGCGGGCCAAGCTCGCGGAGCCGGCCGAGCAGTTGAGTCTGTTCTGATGGGCGAGCCCGCACAAAACTCTCCCGCCTCTGCCGGGGGAGGGCGATGCGCTGCCATCCATGTCATCAGCCTCGCCCCCGGCGCAGATCTGTCGGGGTTTCGCACCGCGGCGCGCCGCCTGATCGCGGCCGAGATCCCGCCGAAAAACATCGTCTGGCAGACCGAGGCTCCGAGCCTGTTCGGCGCCGAGTCCGGCTCCGTAGACGGCCCGCCGTTGCGGCTTCCCCGCGCGGTGACCGAGCTGATCCCGATGGTGGTGCCCCACCGCGATCCCGAGCGCTACGGCCTGCTCTACGCCCTGCTCTGGCGCGTCCTGCACGGCGAGCGGGCGCTGATGGATGTCCTGAGCGATCCGCTCGTCCACCGTCTCCACCGGATGCGCAAGGCGATCGGTCGCGACCTGCACAAGATGCACGCCTTCCTACGTTTCCGCCGGGTGCCGGGGGAAGGAGCCGAGCGCTTCGTGGCGTGGTTCGAGCCGGACCACCACATCCTGGGGGCCGCCGCGCCCTTCTTCGTGGATCGCTTCCGTGGGCTGACATGGTCGATCCTGACGCCGGAAGGGTCGGCGCATTGGGACGGGACGCTCTGCTTCGGCCCGCCCGGCCGCCGCGAGGATGTGCCGGAGGGCGACGGCTTCGAGGCCGGTTGGCGCGACTATTACGAGAGCACCTTCAATCCGGCCCGGCTCAACCTCGATGCCATGCGCGCCGAGATGCCCCGCAAGTACTGGCGGAACATGCCGGAGACGGCCGCGATTCCCGCCCTTGTACGGGCTGCGAGCGCCCGCGCGCAGGCGATGATCGAGAAGGAGCCGACGATGCCGGTCAAGCGTGACCCCGTCCGCGCCGTGGCGAAGATGGCCCAGGACGAGCCGGATTCGCTGGAAGCCCTCAACGCGATCATCGCCCGTTCCGAACCGCTGGTGCCCGGCGCCACCCAGGCCGTCCTCGGCGAAGGGCCGGTCGGCGCGCGGATCGCCTTCGTCGGCGAACAGCCGGGCGATCAGGAGGATCGTCAGGGCAAACCCTTCGTCGGGCCGGCGGGGCAGCTTCTCTCCCGCGCACTCGAAGATGCGGGGATCGACCGGGGGGAGGCCTACCTCACGAATGCGGTCAAGCACTTCAAATTCACGCTGCGCGGCAAGCGCCGCATCCACGAGAAGCCAACCGCGGGCGAGGTGAGCCATTACCGCTGGTGGCTCGAGAAGGAGCTGGACTTCGTCGCCCCCAAACTCGTCGTGGCGCTGGGGGCCACCGCGGTGCTGTCGCTGACGGGCAAGCAGATCCCGATCACCCGCGCCCGCGGCCCCGCCGAGTTCGGGCGGCCGTTCGCGGGCTTCATCACGGTCCACCCCTCCTACTTGCTGCGCCTGCCCGATGAGGCGGCGAAGGCGGCGGCCTATCAGGCCTTCGTCGATGACCTGCGGCGGGCCAACGCCCTCGCGGCGTGAGGCGAGCGCTTCTCCTAAAGCGCTTTCCGACGAAGTGGTCACCGGTTCGGCGCAAGAATGCGCGTTCCCACAAAGACCATGAGACGCCGGCCTGAGGTAATCAGGCCGGATACGGCTCTAAGAGGCGCCGGGAAGCTGCAAAACGATCAATTGTAAGCAGCTCCAAACATCATTGATCAAGATCGAAACAAAACCCGCCATCCCGTGGATATGCAGGCAGCGTGCGCAAGCATTCGCGCGTGTCCGAAAATAATCCTTGGGAGAGATCCGATGAGAGCCCTCGTCTGGCACGGCACCCAGGACATCCGCTGCGATACGGTTCCCGATCCCGAAATCGAAGACGATCGCGACGCGATCATCAAGGTCACCGCCTGCGCCATCTGCGGCTCGGACCTCCATCTCTACGACCACTTCATCCCGGCGATGAAGAAGGGCGACATCCTCGGCCACGAGTTCATGGGCGAGGTGGTCGAGACCGGCCGCGGCCTGAACGGCGCGCTGAAGAAGGGTGACCGGGTCGTCATCCCGTTCACGATCATCTGCGGCGAGTGCGACCAGTGCAAGCGCGGCTTCTTCTCGGTCTGCGAGCGCTCGAACCGCAACCGAGATCTCGCCGCCAAGGTGTTCGGCCACGGCACGGCGGGCCTGTTCGGCTACTCGCATCTCACCGGCGGCTATCCCGGCGGGCAGGCGGAATATGTCCGGGTGCCGTTCGCCGACAAGACGCATATCAAGGTGCCGGATTCGCTCACCGACGAGCAGGTGCTGTTCCTCGGCGACATCTTCCCCACCGGCTGGCAGGCGGCGGTGCAGGCCGACATCCAGCCGCACGACACCGTGGCGATCTGGGGCGCAGGCCCGGTCGGGCAGATGGCGATCCGCTCGGCGATCCTGCTCGGCGCCAAGCAGGTCGTGTGCATCGACAGCGTGCCGGAGCGCCTCGACATGGCGCGGGCGGGTGGTGCGATCGTCATCGACAACAGCCGCGAGAGCGTGGTCGAGCGCCTGAACGAGCTGACCCACGGCAAGGGTCCGGAGAAGTGCATCGATGCGGTCGGCATGGAGGCGCATTCGCCCCGCGCCGTCGAGCAGGTCTATGACCGGGTGAAGCAGGCGATGATGCTGGAGAGCGATCGCGCCTCGGTGCTGCGGGAGATGATCTATGTCTGCCGTCCCGCCGGCATCCTCTCGATTCCCGGCGTCTATGGCGGCCTCGTCGACAAGATGCCGATGGGCGCGTTGATGAACAAGGGCCTGACGATCCGCGCCGGGCAGACCCACGTGAACCGCTGGACCGACGACCTCGTGCGGCGGATCGAGGAGGGCCAGATCGATCCCTCTTTCGTCATCACCCACCGGGCCGGGCTGGAGCAGGGCCCCGAGCTGTACCGGACGTTCCGGGACAAGAAGGACAACTGCATCAAGGTCGTGCTGCGGCCCTGACGACTGATACGGTTTCCGCTTGATCAAAGCGGGAACCGTATCGGTCAGCCCGCGCGGCGCTTGAGCGAAGCCCAAATCCGCCATCCCGAAGGGATCAACCGGATTTGGTATGACCCGATTCAATCTCGAAAGCGGAGGTGTCATGGCCCGCGACAGCGACAGATCGAACGGCGGCGCGCTCGCTCGGATCGCGCCTGATTCCCGACGACGGCCCGATCCGGCGACGGAAGGGCTCGCCCAGGGACTCGGCTGGTTCTCACTCGGTCTCGGCGCCGCCGAGATCGTCGGCGGCGCGGCGATCGCCCGCTGGCTCGGAAAGCCCGAGCTGACTTCCGTCATCCAAGCTTACGGCGTGCGCGAGATCGTCACCGGCGTCGGCATCCTCGGCACGCAGGATCCCACGCCCTGGATCTGGGGGCGGGTCGGGGGTGATGCCGTCGATATCGCCACGGTGCTGCCGGCCCTGGAGGAGACCAACCCGAAACGGGGCAACGCGATGATCGCGCTGATGGCCCTGGCCGGCGTCACCGCCCTCGATGTGGTCTGCGCCCACAACCTGTCGGAGGCGCCGCTTCGTCCCTCGCGCCGGGTCCGCAGCGATTATGGCCGCCGCAGCGGCTTCCCGGAATCGCCGGAGGCGATGCGCGGCCGGGCCAGCGATTTCGAGCCGCCGCTCGACATCGTCGGACCGCAGGCGATGCGGCCTTGGGCGTCGGCCGAGGCCTAGGGCGCCGAGGCGGCGTACAAGCCGTCTCCGCGCCAAGGCCTCCGCGCTAAGACCGGCTCACGCGGCGAGGCGCTCCCGGTCCGCGCGGTAGCTGAGGATCAGGTGTTCCGGGATCATGCCGGCGGCCACCGCCACGGCGATCGCGCGCGGGCGTGCGACGCGCTTGGGCGCGACCAAGATCTCGGGCAGGGGTTCGGCCGAGATTTCGGGCACGAGTTCCGGCAGGAGTTCAGGCAACAGTTCCGGAACCATCTCCGGCAGCGGCTCCGGCGAGGGCGCTGCGATCAGGGCCGGGATCGGCGCCGTGGCGGCGGCCCGGTCGGCCATGAACTGCGCGATGATCGCGTCGGCGAGGCCGGCGAGCACGATCTCGGCCGAGTCCGGCACGATCGCCGCGTCCGGCCCGGCCGAGACCACGGTCGCGCCGATCCGGTCTTCCGGCCGCGGCGCCAGCGGCCACGCGGTCGAGGCGTCGGGCATGTTCGGCTCCAACGTGGCAGAGGCCGGGGACAGGACGAGGATCTCGGAGGGCGCGGTCGTGGCGACGACCTCCACCGGCGCCGGTGCGGTGAGCAGGATGGCGGCCTCGCCCGTTTCCCGCGCCTGCGCCTCGGCCTGTTCGTGCGCCAGGATGCGGGCCTCGTCCCGGGCCGCCTCGGCCTCGAAGCGGGCGAGCAGCGCCATCAGGCCGCGCGCCTCGGTGAAGGGCAGGGTCTCGCAGGCGGTCAGCGCCGCCTCGATCATCGAGCGGGCGAGACGCGGCCCGTCGATGCCGTTGCGGCCGTCATTGGAATCGCGCCACACGGTCAGCGCCGCGCGCACCGCCGGCAGCAGCAGGTCGGGCAAGCCTGCGCGGCGGTGCAGGGCGGAAAAGCCCGCCCCCTGCGGCTCGCGCATCAGCCCGGCGACGCGGGCGCGGCTCAGTCCGCTCAACTCGGCCAGCGCCATCTCCGCGAAGGGCAGGCGCAGGGAGAGAACCGCCCGCAGCATCAGCCCGGCGGTGAGCTGCTCCTGCACCCGCAGATGCGCGACGAGCCGGGCGAGCCCTGCTTCCCCGGCCTCGTCGCTGAGCGCAAGGGCTGCCGCGTCGCGGGCCTCGCGGGCGGTGCGGGCGCCGCGCTCGGAGCTGATCCAGCCGGCATCCTGGCCGAAGCGCGAGAGTTGCTCGGCGATCAGGGTGACGATGGCATGGCGCACCTCGATGGCGAGATCGGTGCGCGCGAGCAGGGCTTGGCGCAGGGCCGCGTCGTCGCCGTGCCGCTCGACCATCCGCAGCAGCGCGGCGGTGCCGATCGCGGCATAGGGATTCTGTGCCAGGGCGATGAGCGAGGGGGCGCCGCCCACCTCCGCCAGGGCGGCGGCGACCGGCTTCGACAGGTCGAGCCGCCCAGCCACCGCGGTGCGGGTTTCCTCGCAGCCCATCGCGACGCAATCGACGAGGTCGGCATCCATCAGCACGGGCGAGCGCGCCAGCACGAGGCAAGCAATGTCCGGCTGGTCGGAGGCGAGCGCCACGATCAGCGGGCGCGGTGCCTGATCCGAATCGGCGCAGGCCTGCGCCAGCGCCCGGCGCACCGCCGCGGCGGGGTCGTCGAGCAGGGCGAGCAGGGCCGGTTTGGCTTCCCAGGCCGCCTCCGGGCCCAGCGTGCCCTGGAGGTAGCTGCGCGTCAGCGCGCCCGCGGCCTCGGCGCGCCGCTCGGGGGATGCGTTCTGGGTGAGGGTGAGGAACTGGCGGAGAATCATGAGCCGCTCCTGAGCCGGAAGGCGGAGGGATCGAACAGCGAGTTTTTCGCAGGTGTGGCGGGCGGCCGGTCCGTCGTCGGGCCGGCCATGAAGGTGGTGGTCGCTGCCGCCATCGCCGTCAGTCCGGCGGGCCGGCGCGGCGGCAGCGGCACGACGATGGCCTCCGAGGCGGCCGCGGTGTCCGCCACGGCCGAGTCCGTCGTCGTGATGTCGCTTCTGGCGGCGCTCGGCGCGGCCGTGCTCTCGGTCTCGTTCCAGGCGTCGGAGCGCGGGAAGTAGGTCGGGCCGCTGCGCTCCGCCGTGCTTGCGGCGGCGCGGTTCTGCCAGAGCTTGGCCACCCCTTCCGAGACCGCGCCCTGGCGCCGGTCGGTCTGGAACAGCGAGCGCAGGCCGCCCTCCAGCGAGGCGTAGGACGTCGGCGGGTTCGCGTCGGCCGCGGCGGTCGCGACCGGGGTCGCCACGCCGGTGGTGGTCTGGCTCAACAATCCGTAGAGTTCGGAGGCGCTGCGCGGGCGCCCGGCGCGGTCGTAGAACAGGCTGCGGTTGGCGGCGGCCGCCTCCGGCATGTCGAGGGCGGCGGGCCGGGACGGGTTCGCCTGCGCCGACGCGATCAGGGCGCTCGCGCCCTTCGCCCCGAGGACATGGGCCGCGTAGAGGTCGCCCGCATTCGGCTCACGCCCGAGCGCCGCGCTCAGCGCCTCGCCGTTGCGCTGCGTCAGCGCGCCCGCCATCGCCGCCGAGACCTTGGGATCGCGGCGCAGGTCGAGGATCGCCTGCCGCGCCGCCGGATCCGCCACGCTGTAGCGGCCATCCGCGCTCGAGGAGATCGCGTCGGCGTAGGAGGAGAGGCCGAGCTTGGGCCCGGCATTCTTCATGACGCCGAGCCAGGTCTGCTCGATGAACTGAAACAGGCCGGTCGCGGTGGAGGTGCTCGCCTTAGCCGAAGGGTTGAGGCTCGATTCGCGCTGGGCCGTGGCGAGCAGGTAATCGAAGCCGACGCCGCTCGTCTGCGCCCCTTCGCGGATCGCATCGACGACCTCTCCGCTCGCCGCGGCGGCCCGCGCCGGGGCGGCCGTCTCGCGGGTGGCGACGGGAGAATTGTTGAACAGGAACATGACGTGTCCCGCCGGGACCGTCACTCGGCCCCGCGAGACCCGACTTTCCTGCACATATGGTAAAGGAAGCTTGAATGAGACCGTTTCCCAACCTGTCTCGCCACAAGAAAGCGTAGGTTTTCCGCCCGCTTGGGCAGAAAGGCGCCGTTCTGAATCCGCCCCGATCCATCGAAGGCCGTATGCGCCCCGCCTCGCCCCGATCCGAGCCTGACGGCCTGCGCCGGGCCGTCGTCATCGTGGACGCGGCATCGGCTGATGCGGCTCTGGCGGCGGGCGCCGATGCTCTGGTGTTCGAAGCGGCGCTTCCTCCGGGGCTCGTGGCGGATCTGCGGGCGCGCCGGCCGGATCTGACGCTCTACGCGGCGCTCAACGGTCCCGACCAGTCCAGCCTCGATGCACTCATGGCGCAAGGGCCGGACGGCGTGCTGCTGCGCGATGCGCGCTCCGGCCGGGACGTGGCCGGCCTCGGGGGCCGGCTCGCCGTCTGCGAGGCGCAGGCCGGCCTGCCCGACGGCGCGACCGCGATCCTCGCGGTGATCGGCCATCCCCTCGGCGTGCTCGACGCCCGCAGCTTTGCCGGAGCGAGCCCGCGGCTGACCGGCCTCGGCCTTGACGCGACGGCGCTTGCGGTCGTTCTGCGAGAAACGGGCGCGCTTGTCCAGGCTCGCAGCCTTGTCCGCCTCGCCGCCGCGGCCGCTGGGGTGGCCGCCTTCGACATGGTGACAGCGGGCGAGGATTGCTCACCCGAGCGGCTTGCGGCGGTGCAGCAAAACGGCTTCGAGTGGGTCGTGGTGCGGGCCCCGGCGAGCGTCGCGGTCCGGCCGCGCGACGGCGCCGGGTGAGGCATCCCTCGGGCGCAAGCGGGACAGGAGAGGTTGCCATGTTGATCGTCTACGGCGACCGCAAGTCGGGCAATTGCCTGAAGGTGGCCTGGGTCGCGGCGCATCTCGGGATCGACCTCGACTGGCGCGAGCTCGACATCCTGAAGGGTGAGACGCGCACCCCCGACTTCCTCGCCCTCAACCCGGACGGGCGCGTGCCGACCCTCGTGCTGGAGGACGGGCGCAGCCTCGCCGAATCGAACGCGATCATCGGCTATCTCGCCCGCGATTCCGCGCTGATCCCGGCGGATGCCTTCGCGCAGGCGAAGATGCGGCAATGGCTGTTCTGGGAGCAGTACAGCCACGAGCCGTACATCGCCGTGCGCCGCTTTCAGCTTCTCTATCTCGGCCGGTCGGAGGCCGAACTGGAACCGAAGCTGTTCGAGCGGGGCCACGCCGCGCTCGCGCTGATGGAGGGCGCCCTGGCGGAGCGGCCCTTCCTCGTCGGCTCTGACCTGAGCCTCGCCGACGTGGCCCTCGTGGCCTACACCCGTCTTGCTCACGAGGGCGGCTTCGATCTCACGCCCTATCCGGCGCTGCGGGCCTGGATCGCCCGCGTCGAGGCCGGGCTCGGGATCGGCGGTTAGAGCATCGTCCCGAAAGCTGGTCACCGGCTTTCGAAGAAGACGATGCTTTCGGCATCATAACCCTGCCGGCCTGCCGACCCACCACGTTCCTAAACCTGGATCGAGCCATGGCATCAGGGAAGCGAGCGGTCCCGGCTTTGGCGGCACTCCTCGTCGGCGTGATCCTCGCCACACCCGCACGGAGCGCGCTGGCCCCCACCTGGCAGCGCCTGCGTGAGTTCCAAAGGGTTCTGGAAGCAGCCGCCAAGGCTTTGGAAGGTCGCCCGATCGACTCGGTCGAGCGCCTGGACGCCGCTCGCTTCCGCGTGCGCGCCGGCCCGTGCCGCCTGGAGGTGCGGATCGTCCATCACCCGCGTCAGAACCCCGGCCCGCAGCTCTTCGAAGCGATCCCCGGCGAGCCGGATTGTTCGTGAGCCCTGCAAGCGCGGGAGCGGCGACACGAGGGCCAATATCCGGTTCGCGGCAGAGGGCGAGCGCCAGCGCATGTTCGTAACCGGAGCAGCGGCGCTTGGCTTTGGATTAAAACCGTTCCATTTCGCGAGGGCGGCCCCTGTCCCATGTCGCGGCATGCCCCGAGAGGAATGAATGGTGGTCTCACGATACGGACGTGCCCTGGCTGCGGGTATCGCGCTGGCTCTCCTCGGCGGCCTTCCGGCCCGAGCGCAGGACAGCTCGACGGCCGAGCAGACCATCGACGTCATGAACACCCTGTTCGGCAAGCATCCCGGAAAGCGGGCCAACCACGCCAAGGGCGTGGTCGGCGAGGGCAGCTTCACCCCCTCCGCCGACGCGGCGAAGATCAGCAAGGCGTCCCTGTTCGCGGGGCCGGCCGTGCCGGTGACGATCCGCTTCTCGGATGCGACAGGCGTTCCGACGATCGCGGACGGCGCCGCCAACGCCAATCCTCACGGCATGTCGCTCAAGTTCAGACTCGGCGACGGCTCGGATATGGACGTCGTCCTGAACTCGCTCGCCTATTTCCCTGTCGCCACCGGCGAGGAGTTCCGCGACCTGCTGAAGGCGGTGTCCGAGAGCGGGCCGGACGCAAAGAAGCCCACCGCACTGGAGCGCTTCGTCGCCACGCACCCGGCCGCCGCCACGGCGGGTTCCACGGCCAAGACCCCGTCGAGCTTCGCCCGGCAGACCTATAACGGCGTCAACGCCTTCGTTTTCGTCGATAAGGACGGCAAGCGGCAGCCGTTCCGGTTCCGGGTCGTCCCGGTTCAGGGCGAGGAGATTCTGTCCGCCGAGGAGGCGGCCAAGCGGGAGCCGAACTACCTCGTGGACGAGATCGGCCCGCGCGTCGCGAAGGAGCCGGCGAAGTTCCGGGTGCTGGCGCAGCTGGCTGAGGCGGGCGATCTCACCAACGACGCCACGAAGCCGTGGCCGGAGAGCCGGAAGACCCTCGACCTCGGCACGCTGACGGTCACCAAGGTCGTGCCGAACAGCGCCGAGGCCGAGAAGGCGCTGCTGTTCATGCCGAACGCGCTCACCGACGGTATCGACGTGTCGGACGATCCGCTCATCGATGCGCGTGTTCAGGCCTACGCAGTGTCGTTCGGCCGGCGCGCACAATAGGCGATCGGTGTGACCGGGATCGCTCTGCCTAACGGGCGGTCCCGGCGGCCGGAGCCGAGGATCCGGCGGGGCGCGGCGTATCCGAGGCGCCGGTGCGGGCTCCGTCCTTCGTGGCGCCCGAGCCGGTCAGTCCACCCGCGCCCACGCTGCCGGTGGAGGGGGCGGCCTCATTCCGGTCTTTTGCCGGGGACGGGGAAGCGGCCCGTTTGTCCTCGGCCGCCGCAGCGCTGCCGGCGAGACCGGTGAGAAGCGCAGCACCCAGGAGAATTCCGCGTCCAGACAGTCCCATCATGCATTCGCTCCCGCGTGCGGCAGGTCGTGCTGCCGTCCTGCGTCACCAACCGCAGGCGCTCGGCCGTGTTCCGGGGCCTCGGTTCCTGGGTTCCGCAGACCAAGCAGCGATCACGCCGATCGAGACCTCACCCCACGCCCTCAGCCGGCCTTCGGCCGTCGCAGCTCGAACCGGTTCTCGGACTCGGTGGTGAAGTAGTCGAAATAGCCGCCGCGCAGGATCGGGCGCATGGCGCCGGTATCGACCCGGCCGTCCTTCACGAAGCGGTCGTCCACGTAGATCGAGACCACCTGCCCGATCACCATGAAATTCGCCGGCTCACCGCCGCCGAGCGGCACCAGCGGCACGGTCTGAAGCCACTTGCACTCGATCGCCGCGGGCGATTCCGCGACGCGGGGCGGGCGCACGCGGCGCGACGGCGCGGGGGTCAACCCGGCAAAGCCGAACTCGCTCTCGCCCCGTGCCAGCGGCGCCGAGGTGGCGTTGACCGCCTCGCGCAGGTCGAAGGTGGCGAGGCTGCACACGAACTCGCCGCCCTCTTCCGCGAAGGTCATCGCGTCCTTGCGGCCCGAGGAGGAGAACATCACCATGTCGGGCTCGCCGCCGACCGCGTTGAAGAACGAGTAGGGCGCGAGGTTCACCCGCCCCGCCCGGTCCATGGCGCTGATCCAGCCGATCGGACGCGGGGCGACGATGGCTTTCAGCGGGTTGTGCGGCAGGCTGGGCGTCTCGGCCTCGTAATACATGGGGTCAGCCTCAAAGCCGCGTGACGATCTGGGCGAGGTCCGGCCGCGGCCGGTCGGAGGGCACCTCGCGGGCGCGGCCGATATGGATGAAGCCGGCGATGCGCTCGGCCGGGTCGAGGCCGAGCGCATCGAGCACCCGGCGGTCATAGGCGAACCACTCGGTGAGCCAGGCGGTGGCGTAGCCCGCCGCGTTGGCGGCGACCACGAGGTTCATGCAGACGGCGCCCACCGACAGTACCTGCTCCCATTCCGGAATTTTGACGTGGGGCCCGGCGCGGGAGACGACACCTACCACCGTCGGCGCGTGGGCGAGGCGCTGCCGCTCCTGCGCCCGCCGCTTCTCGTCGGCTTGGGGGAAGTCGGCGAGGAAGGTCCGCTCGATGATCGCGCCCACACGCTCGCGCGCCTCGCCCTCGATCACGAGGAAGCGCCAGGGGCTCAGCTTGCCGTGATCGGGCACCCGCGCCGCGATTGCGAGCCAGCCGTCGAGCTCCTCCGCCGTGGGGCCGGGCCCGTCGAGCAGCATCGGCGGCACCGAGCGGCGGGTGCGCAGCAGATCGAGGGTGCCGGCCTGCGCGGCGTCTCGAATCTCGGTCATGGACAATCCGCGTGCAGAGGCTGAAGGATGGGTGATACTCACTTGCCGACCGCCATGCCGCCGCCACGGTCGGGTTTCAAGAGCGCGCAGGTGCACTACGGGCGCAACGAGGGCCAACATGGCCCCGGACGGCGCGGGCAGAAGGATCGAGGGACGATGGGACGCGGGTCCGCAGGCTGCAGAACCGTCGCCTCGGTCTTTGCCCTGGCTGCTCTCCTCGCGATCCCGCCCGCGGCCGCGCAGGCGCCGACGCCGTTCGGGCCGGGCCTGCCCTCGCCGGGCGTCACCGGGCCGGTGCTGCCCCCGCCCGCGGCGGAGGGCGAGGCTGACCTCACGCTCTCGGCAGTCTTCGTTGGCGCGAACGGGCCGATCCGCTCCGGCCTGACCTGGCGCGTCTACGGCGAGAACGGGGACGGTACCCGTCCGGCCATCGTCGCCCGGTCGAACGATCCCGCCCCGACCTTCAAGCTCGCGGCCGGCGCCTACGTCGCCACCGTGACCTACGGCTATGCCAGCGCCTCGAAGCGGATCACCATGGCAGGCACCGCCAACACGGATCAGCTCCGCGTGGCCGCGGGCGCGCTCAAGCTGTCGGGGGCGGTCGGCGACCAGAAAATTCCGGGCAACCAACTCGGCTTCTCGGTCTACGTGCCGATCGGGACGAATTCGGAAGGGCGCCTCGTGCGCAGCGGCATCAAGGCCGGCGAGATCGTGCGTCTGCCCGAGGGCACCTACCACGTCGTGTCGAGCTACGGCGATTCGAACGCGATCCAGCGTGCCGACCTCCGGGTCGAGAACGGCAAGGTCACCGACGCGACCATGAACCACCGCGCCGCGACCGTGACCCTGAAGCTCGTGGCCGCCCCCGGCTCCGAGGCCTTCGCCGGCACCGCCTTCAGCGTGCTGACGCCGGGCGGCGATACAATCCGCGAGGCGATCGGCGCCTTCCCGTCCGTCACGCTGGCGGAGGGCGATTACGTGCTGATCGCCCGCCATGACGGGCAGGTCTTCACCCGCGAGTTCAAGGTGGAGAGCGGCATGGACCGCGACATCGAAGTGGTGGCCAAAGGAAGCTGAGCCCGATGCGCCTGCGCAAGACCGCCCTCGCGGCCCTCCTGATCCTGTCCGGCGCAAGTGCGGCGGGCGCCCAGACCGTCGTGGACGGTTCGGAGGCCGGTGTCGGGGCGGAGGCGGCGCGGACCGCGCTGAGCCTGATCGAGCGGCAGATGCGCGACCCCGAGGCGAAGGTGGCCGGCCTGCGGATCGGCCGGGCCGGGGCCTTGTGCGGCACGGTCGATCTGCGCAACCGCATGGGCGCCTATACCGGGCCCCGGCCGTTCGTGGCGGACCTGTCCGAACCCTTCCTCGGGCGTCTGCCCGAGGGGCCGGAACTGCGCAGCCCGGGCTCCATGGCGGCGTTCCGGGCCATGGAGCGGGCGAAGGCGCTGTTCGAGGCGAACTGCACCGCCGGCTGATCGCCTGTTCGGCGAATGGGGTCAGCCGGTTGGTGGATCAGATTCGCTCCTCCGGCCAATCCCCTCATCCTGAGGTGCCGGAGCGAAGCGGAGGCCTGGAAGGAGGGCTCCAGAAGACGCTGCGATTCCTGGAGCCCTCCTTCGAGGCCGCTCCGCGGCACCTCAGGATGAGGTAAGTCCTGGGAAAACCAGTCGAATAGAATCTCAGGCGAACGGCACGATCAGCGGCAGCGCGAGCAGGGCGCCGGCGGCGAGGACGATGGCATCGCGCAGGCGCCGGCCGATCCAGGCGCGGGCATCGGGATGCTGTGCGTGGGTGTCTTCAAAAAACGTCATGATCTGTCTCCTGTCGGTTCGATGGCCCCGATATGACGGCGCCGCCGCTTTCCCGACAGGGACGGTTGCGGTACGATTTCAACGAACTGTCCGGGACGAGCACCGGTACAGTTCGGAGTGACAGCCATGACGGTGACGGTCGCGGAACCGGTCCTCTCGCGGGTCGAGACGGTGATGCGGGCCATCGAGGCGCGGATCGAGGGCCGGGCGCTCGGCCCCGGCGCGCGGCTGCCCTCGGTGCGGAGCCTCGCCGACAGCATGCAGGTCTCGAAATCGACCGTGGTCGAGGCCTATGACCGGCTGGCGGCGCGCGGCGCCATCGTCTCGCGGCCGGGCTCCGGCTTCTTCGTCTCCGCGCGCCCGGAGCCGCTCTGCCTCACTGCGATCGGGCCGCGGCTCGACCGGGCGGTCGATCCGATCTGGATCACCCGGCAATCGCTCGAGGCGCGGCCGGATTCCCTGAGGCCCGGCTGCGGCTGGCTCCCGCCGGACTGGTTGCCGGAGGCGGAGCTGCGCCGGGCGCTGCGCCAGGTCGCCCGCCAGAGCGCGGCGGTGATGTTCTACGACACGCCGCAGGGCCATGCCCCCTTGCGCCAGCACCTCGCGCTGCGGCTGACCGAGCGCGGCATCCGCGCCCATCCCGACCAGCTCGTGCTGACCGATTCGGTCACCCACGCCCTCGACCTGATCATCCGCTTCCTCGCCGAGCCCGGCGACACGGTGCTGCTCGACGATCCCTGCTACTTCTCGTTCCAGGCGCTCGCCCGCGCCCACCGCCTCAACATGGTCGGCGTGCCGTTCGGGCCGGACGGGCCGGATCTCGCCGCGTTCGAGCAGGCGCTGATCGAGCACAGGCCGCGCTTCTACATCACCAATTCCGGCCTGCAGAACCCGACGGGCGCGACCCTGAGCCCGGTCGCCGTCCATCGCATCCTGCGGCTCGCCGAGATGCACGGCACGCTCATCGTCGAGGACGACGCCTATGCCGATTTCGAGGCGGAGCCGGGCCCGCGGCTCGCCGGCTTCGACGGGCTCGACCGGGTGATCCATGTCGGCGGCTTCTCGAAAACGATCTCGACCGGCGCCCGCGTCGGCGCGATCGCGATCCGCGGCGACTGGGTCGAGCGCCTCGTCGATCTCAAGCTCGCGGTCTCGCTGAGCGACAACCACCTCACCGCGGCCACCGTCCACCGCTTCCTCGCCGAGGGCAGCTACCGCCACCATGTCGATGCCATGCGCACCCGGCTGGCGGAGGCCCGCGGCACGGTGGTGCGGCGGCTCGCGGAGGTCGGCGTCACCGTGCCCTTCGTGCCGACAGGGGGCATGTTCCTGTGGGCGCGCCTGCCGGACGGCCTCGACGCGGCCGAAATCTCCCGCCGGGCTCTCGCCCGCGGCGTGGTGCTGGCGCCGGGCAACGTGTTCTCGCTAAGCCAGGGCGCCGCCGGCGCCATGCGCTTCAACGTGGCGCAATGCGCCGACCCGCGGGTGTTTTCCGAACTGGCGCGGGCGATGGAGGGGTGAGGCGCGTGTGCGCCCCACCGCTCGTTCGTTTTACGGCGCCGGAAGCTCGACGTGCTGGCCGTCGAGCACCGCGTCGGTGCTCGGGAGGCTCTCGGCCGCGGCGTCGGCCCGGCGGCGATCCGGAGAGGTCGCCTCCTCGATGAAGGCGGCGAGCGCCGCATCGAGCGCCATCGTGGTGGTCTTCTGGCTTCCCATGCGGCGCACCGAGACCGTGCGCTCCTCCGCCTCGCGGCGGCCGAGGGCCAGCAGCACCGGCACCTTGGCCAGCGAGTGCTCGCGGACCTTGTAGTTGATCTTCTCGTTGCGCAGGTCGGCTTCCACCCGGAGCCCGGCGCGCTCCAGAACGCGGACGACCTCGCGGGCGTAAGGGTCGGCGTCGCTGGTGATCGTGGCCACCACCACCTGCACCGGCGCGAGCCAGAGCGGGAAGTGCCCGGCGAAATGCTCGATCAGGATGCCGGTGAAGCGCTCCATCGAGCCGCAGATGGCGCGGTGGATCATCACCGGCGGCTTCTTCTGGCTGTCGGCGTCGATGTAGCTCGCATCGAACCGCTCCGGCAGGTTGAAGTCCACCTGCGTCGTGCCGCACTGCCAGTCGCGGCCGATGGCATCGCGCAGGACGTACTCGAATTTCGGCCCGTAGAACGCGCCCTCGCCGGGATTGACCGCAGTCTTGATCCGTCCGCCGGACTGCTCTTCGATCTGGGCCAGCACCTGGGTCATCACCGCTTCGGCATGGTCCCACAGGGCGTCGGAGCCGACGCGCTTCTCGGGCCGCGTCGAGAGCTTCACCAGGATCTGGTCGAAGCCGAAATCGGCGTAGGTCGAGAGGATCAGGTCGTTGATCTTCAGGCACTCGGCGGCGAGCTGATCCTCGGTGCAGAAGATATGCGCATCGTCCTGGGTGAAGCCGCGCACCCGCATCAGCCCATGCATCGCGCCGGACGGCTCGTAGCGGTGGACGACGCCGAATTCGGCCATGCGAAGCGGCAGGTCGCGGTACGACTTCAGCCCGTGCTTGAAGATCTGCACGTGGCCGGGGCAGTTCATCGGCTTCAGGGCGAACCAGCGCTTGTCCTCGGCCTCCTCGCCGGCGGATTGGGCCGCGAACATGTTCTCGCGGTACCAGCCCCAGTGGCCGGAGGTCTCCCACAGCGACTTGTCGAGGATCTGCGGCGCGTTCACCTCGGCGTAGTCGCCCTTCAGGCGGCGGCGCATATAGGCGATCAGCTCCTGGAAGATCGTCCAGCCCTTGGCGTGCCAGAACACCACGCCCGGCCCCTCCTCCTGGAAGTGGAAGAGGTCCATCTCCTTGCCGAGCCGCCGGTGATCGCGGCGCTCGGCCTCCTCCAGACGGTGCAGGTAGGCGTCGAGATCGGCTTGGGAGGCCCAGGCGGTGCCGTAGATGCGCGTCAGCATCGGGTTGTTGGAATCGCCCCGCCAATAGGCGCCCGCGACCTTCATCAGTTTGAAGGCCGCGCCGACCTTGCCGGTCGAGGTCATGTGCGGGCCGCGGCAGAGGTCGAACCACTCGCCCTGGCGGTAGATTTTCAGATCCTCGCCCGGCGGAATCGCATCGACCAGCTCGACCTTGTAGCTTTCGCCCTTCTCGGCGAAGAGCGCCTTCACGTCGTCGCGCTTCCAAACTTCCTTGGTGAAGGGTGCGTCGCGCGAAATGATCTCGCGCATCTTCGCTTCGATCTTCGGGAAGTCCTCCGGCGTGAACGGCTCGTCCTTGGCGAAGTCGTAGTAGAAGCCGTTCTCGATGACGGGGCCGATCGTCACCTGCGTGCCGGGCCAGAGCGCCTGCACGGCTTCCGCCAGCACGTGGGCGCAGTCGTGGCGGATCAGTTCGAGCGCCCGCGGATCGTCGCGCGAGATGAACTCGATCGCGGCGTCGCGCGCGATCGTGTCGTCGAGGTCGCAGACCGTGCCGTCGAGCGCCATGGCGACCGTGCGCTTGGCGAGCGACTTGGCGATGCCCTCCACCACGGTCCGACCGGTCACCGCGGCGTCGTACGCGCGGGTGTTGCCGTCGGGGAAGGTCAGGATGGGCATGATGGGACCGTGTTTTTCGTCGATGACGCCCCGCGGAGGGGACGGCGGGTTTTCGGAAGGCGGGCGGGTGAAGTCAATGCTGACTCACCACACCAAGAGACAACAGCAGCCGACAGAGCCATTTTGACGGAGTGCGTTTGGCATCCGCGCCGCTCCTCATGCTGAGGCGCCGCGCAGCGGCCTCGAAGCACGCCGCAACGCCTGTCCCGGCAGACGTGTCCCTCAGGATCGACCGTTCCGGGGTGCTTCGAGGCCGAGCTTTCGCTCGGCGCCTCAGCATGAGGAGCGGGGAGCTTGCCAGACAACCGACCCGAACGGAGCCCTTCAGAGATCGTCCGGCCCCCAGCCCAGGCGCGCGGCGATCGCTCTCGCCTCGGTGTCATCGAGGAACAGCACCAGCCCCGCCCCGCCATCGGCGGCGACCCGAAACCGGCGTGTCTCAGCCGCCGGGCGGCTCGCATCGAGCCGTTCGAGCAGGCTCCAGTCGAAGTTCTTGTCGGCCGGGAAGGTGAGGGGCGGGATCGGCGGCTGCGTCTCGAACGCGACGCGGAAGCCGTGCCCGTAGGGCCCGAGTCCCGGCACGCGGGAAACGGTGACGCCGCGGCTGGTCCAGGCCCCGGCGAGATCGATCAGCCGGGCGAACAGCGCGCGATAGGTCTCCGCGTCGGCGCCGTCGTAGCAGTGATCGTCGAAGATCGCCGCGTTGGCGAATTCGTCCTCGATCGCGTCGGCGAGGGCGCGATAGCTCCACAGGATGGCGATCGACAGCGCGTCCGAGCTGTGCTCGGTCAGCGGCAGGGTCTCGTTGCCGTCGCCGACAGCGAATTCGGGATGCTCCGCCATCGCTCGCGCGACCGCGCGCCGGTCCATCCCTTCGTAATGGGGCCCGAGCCGGAGGCCGGCCGCGATCAAGCCGTTCAGGGCCGCCTCGACGGCGTCGATCTCCGCCTCGCTGCGCCGTTGCGGCGGCTGCGGTTTCGGCTCCCAGGCCGGCTCGGGCGGCGGCGGTTCCGGTTCCCAGGCCGGCACGGGGTGCGGGCGCTCCTGGCCGAGCAGGCGGCGGAGCCAACCGATCATTCGGCGCCCCAGAGCCATGCGGCGCCGCGCACGCCGGAGGCGTCGCCGTGCCGGCCCGCCCGTACCGGCGTGTCGAAGTCGTCGGAGAAGACGTGCGGCGCGATTGTCCCGGGCAAGGCGGCGACGAGGCCCTCGACCCGCGAGAGGCCGCCGCCGAGCACGATCACGTCGGGGTCGAGGATGTTGACCACCTGGGCGATGCTGCGGCCGAGGCGGTCGCGGTAGCGGGTCATTGCCGCGGCGGCCTCCGCATCCCCGGCCTGCGCCCGGGCGACGATCGCCTCGCCGGTCAGAGTCTGGCCCGTACACCGGAAAAAGTCCGCGGCGAGGCCGGGACCGGAGAGCCAGGTCTCGATGCAACTGTTGCGGCCGCAATAGCAGGCGGGGCCGGGGCGCTCGTCGTCGCGGGGCTGGGGGAGCGGGTTGTGACCCCATTCCCCGGCGATGGCGTTGCGGCCCGTCAGCGCCTGTCCCCGAACCGCGATGCCCGAGCCGACGCCGGTGCCGAGGATGATCGCCCAGACGAGGGTCTCGCCCGCGCCGGCTCCGTCCACCGCCTCCGAGACGGCAAGGCAGTTGGC
The DNA here is from genome assembly GCA_900234795.1 of Methylorubrum extorquens. Lineage (NCBI taxonomy): Bacteria > Pseudomonadati > Pseudomonadota > Alphaproteobacteria > Hyphomicrobiales > Methylobacteriaceae > Methylorubrum > Methylorubrum extorquens. Next base: position 3,322,727 of record LT962688.1, on the reverse strand, counting down.
GTCGTTCTCGACCCGCACCGGGCGGCCAAGCCGGGCGGCGAGATCCCCTGCGAACGGGCGACCGTTCAGCCAGACTGAGTTGGCGTTCTTGATCAGGCCGGTGGCGCGAGAGACCGCGCCGGGCATGCCGACGCCGACGCTCGCCTGCGTCGTGCCGGCCTGCCGCTCCAAAGCGGCGACGACACCGGCGATGGCGTCGAGGGTGCCGGCATAGTCGCCCCGCGGGGTCGGCACGCGGGTCTCGGTGCGCGTCGTCCCGTCGGTGTCGAGCGCGATCCCGGCGATCTTGGTGCCGCCGAGATCGATCCCGATCCGCAATCGGTCGGAGGCCAAAGCGGACTTACTGCGCCGCCACGACCTTCGGAGCGGTGTCGGGCTCATCCTCGCCGGGGCCTTCCGGCGCCTCGTCGGAAATCTCGGTGCCGATCGCGACCGGATGCGCCATCACCTCGGCGAGCTTCTTCCGGTCGAGCTCGCCCTCCCAGCGGGAGACGACGATGGTGGCAACACCGTTGCCGATGAGGTTCGTGAGTGCACGGCATTCCGACATGAACTTGTCGACGCCGAGCACCAGCGTCATCGCCGCCACCGGCACCGGCGCGCCGGGGATGGCAGCCAGCGTCGCGGCCAGCGTGATGAAGCCCGCGCCGGTGACGCCCGAGGCGCCCTTCGAGGTCAGCATCGCGACGAGGAAGATCGTCGCGTACTGCCCGACCGAGAGATCGGCACCCACCGCCTGCGCCAGGAACAGCGTGGTGAGCGTCATGTAGATGTTGGTGCCGTCGAGGTTGAACGAGTAACCGGTCGGGATCACGAGGCCGACGACCGAGTCCGAGGCGCCGAGGCGCTTCATCTTGGTCATCATGTGCGGCAGCACGGTCTCGGAGGAGGAGGTGCCGAGCACGATCAGCAGCTCGTCCTTGATGTAGGCGAGGAACTTGATGATCGAGAAGCCGGCGAAGGCCGCGATGCCGCCGAGCACGACGAAGATGAACAGCAGCGAGGTGGTGTAGAAGGTGCCCACCAACCAAGCGAGGTCAATGACCTTGCCGATGCCGTACTGGCCCACCGTGAAGGCCATGGCGCCGAAGGCGCCGATGGGCGCGAGCTTCACGATGAGGCCGATGATGCGGAAGAAGACCTGACCCGCCGCATCGATGCCGTGGGTGATGCTCTCTCCCTTCTTGCCCATGCCGGTGAGCACGACGCCGGTCAGCACCGAGATCAGCAGCACCTGCAGCAGGTCGCCCGTGGCGAAGGCATCGAAGAAGCTTTTGGGAATGATGCCGAGGAGGTGGGCGACCGTCGAATCCGCTGCCGCCTTGCTGGCGTAGCCCTCGACCGCCTTGGCATCGAGCTTCGACACGTCGGCGCCGAAGCCCGCGCCCGGCTGAACCACCTCGCCGACGATGATGCCGATGAGGAGTGCGAGGGAGGAGACGACCTCGAAGTAGATCAGGGCCTTGAGGCCGACGCGGCCGACCTTCTTCAGGTCGCCGATCGAGGCGATGCCGTGGACGATGGTACAGAAGATGATCGGCGCGATCAGCATCTTGATCAGCGCGATGAAGCCGTCGCCGAGCCATTTGAGCGACTTGCCCCATTCCGGCTGGAGCCAGCCGAGCAGCACGCCGAGCACGATGGCGATCAGCACCTGGATGTAGAGCACCCGGTACCAGGGAGTGTGCGCGCCGGATGTACCGGGGGCGCCCGCATCAGGCGTTGCGGAATGGGCCATGTTTCCTCACCGATACCGTGTTGCGCGGCCACGCCCGGGCGGCTTTGGGCGGACGCTATTCCGTTTGATCGCGGTGCTCAATCGCACCTCGGTAGTCGGCGCGGCGTTTGTAACTAATGAGTCTTTCGACCTAGCCGCGTATTTTGGCCGCGTATCGCGTCACGGCCGCCGGGGCGACGTTCGGGCCGGGCTGATGGCAAGGAAGCGGGGCCGGTGCAAGCCGTCTTCTGTCCGATGCCGGCCCGCTGCATCGGTGCCGGCCCTCCGCTTTGTCTTCGGTCCCTGCGACGAAGCGGCTTCCCCTTGGCGGGCGGGCGCTCTAGAAGCGCTCCATGTTCGGCCTCATCCGCTTTCCGCCGCGAATTACGGGCCCGGCCTCCGCGTAGGCGCCGCGTTCAGCGGCCGCGCCGGATGCCGGGTGAAGCGCGTCCGCCCGTTTTTCTTCGACCGTCCCCGCGACGAAAGCCCTACCGAACCCCGCCATGAGCGATCAGACCGACGCCGCCCCCGTGGCCGCCCGCGACTATTCGCGGACCCTGTTCCTGCCGAAGACCGATTTTCCGATGCGCGCGGGGCTGCCCACCCGCGAGCCGCTCCTGCTGGAGCGCTGGAAAGACATCGGCCTTTACGAAAAGATCCGCGCCGCCGCGAAGGGCCGCCCCCGCTTCGTGCTGCATGATGGCCCGCCCTACGCCAACGGCAACATCCATATCGGGCACGCGCTCAACAAGATCCTGAAGGACGTCGTCGTCCGCTCGCAGGGCGCGCTCGGCTGCGACGCGAACTACGTTCCGGGCTGGGACTGCCACGGCCTGCCGATCGAGTGGAAGATCGAGGAGCAGTACCGCGCCAAGGGCAAGAACAAGGACGAGGTGCCGGTGCTGGAATTCCGCCAGCAATGCCGGGCCTTCGCCGCCGAGTGGCTGAACATCCAGCGCGACGAGTTCAAGCGCCTCGGCGTCACCGGCGACTGGGATCATCCCTACTCGACCATGGCCTACCCGGCCGAGGCGCGCATCGCCGCCGAGCTGATGAAGTTCGCCGCCTCCGGCCAGCTCTATCGCGGCTCGAAGCCGGTGATGTGGTCGGTGGTGGAGAAGACCGCGCTCGCCGAAGCCGAGGTCGAGTACGAGGAGCATGTCAGCGACACGGTGTTCGTGGCCTTCCCGATCCGCGAAGGGGCCCCGGCCGAACTGGCGAACGCCCGCGTCGTGATCTGGACGACCACGCCTTGGACGCTGCCGGCCAACCGCGCCGTCGCCTATTCGAAGCGCGTCGCCTACGGGCTCTACCGCGTTACGGAAGCGGCCGAGGACAACTGGGCGAAGGTCGGCGACAGCTATGTCCTTGCCGACGCGCTCGCCGAGGGCGTGTTCAAGGCCGCCCGCGTCGAGGCATTCGAGCGTGTGGCCGACGTGCCGGCGGCGAACCTGGCCGGGCTCACCCTGTCGCATCCGCTTCACGGCTTCGATGCCGGCTACGGCTTCGCGGTGCCATTGCTGGAGGGCGAGCACGTCACCGACGAGGCTGGCACTGGCTTCGTCCACACGGCGCCAAGCCACGGCCGCGAGGATTTCGAGGTCTGGATGGCCAATGGCCGCCGCCTCACGGAAGCCGGCATCGACACCCGCATCCCCTACACCGTCGATGCCGATGGCATGCTGACGGAGGAGGCGCCGGGCTTCACGGGCCGCTTCGTCTTCACCGCCAAGGGCGACAAGGGCGACGCCAACAAGGCGCTCATCGCCGCGCTCACCGAGGTCGGCGCGCTGGTCGCCCGCGGGGTCCTACGCCACCAATACCCGCATTCCTGGCGCTCGAAGAAGCCGGTGCTGTTCCGCAACACGCCGCAATGGTTCATCGCCATGGACCGGCCGGTGGACGCGCTCGGCAACCGCACCCTGCGCGAGACGGCGCTCCACGCCATCGAGCAGACGCAGTGGGTGCCGCCGCAGGGTAGGAACCGCATCAACGGCATGGTCGCGGGCCGGCCCGATTGGGTGGTCTCGCGCCAGCGCGCCTGGGGTGTGCCGATCACCGTCTTCGTCGAGCGCGAGACCGGGAAGGTGCTGCGCGACGAGAGGGTCAACGCCCGCATCGCAGAGGCGTTTGCGCAGGAAGGCGCGGATGCGTGGTTCGCGGAAAGCGCCACCGAGCGCTTCCTCGCGCCTGATTACGATCCGGCGAACTACGAGAAGGTGACCGACGTCCTCGACGTGTGGTTCGATTCCGGCTCGACCCACGCCTTCGTGCTCGACGACGCGCAAGCCTTCCCCGGCCTGGCCGGCATCCGCCGCGCGGTCGATGGCGGGCCCGACACGGTGATGTATCTCGAAGGCTCCGACCAGCATCGCGGCTGGTTCCAGTCCTCGCTGCTCGAATCCTGCGGCACGCGGGGGCACGCGCCCTACGACGTAGTTCTCACCCACGGCTTCGTTCTCGACGCCAAGGGCGAGAAGATGTCGAAGTCGCGCGGCAACGTCGTCGCGCCGCAGAACGTCATCAAGGAATCGGGCGCCGACATCCTGCGCCTCTGGGTCGCGGCGGCCGATTATTCCGACGATCTGCGCATCGGCCCGGAGATCGTCAAAACCTTCGCCGAGACCTACCGCAAGCTGCGCAACTCGCTCCGCTGGATGCTCGGCTCGCTCGCCCACCGCGTACCCGGCGACGACGTGCCGTTCACCGAGATGCCGGAGCTGGAGCGCTTTATCCTGCATCGTCTGGCGCAGCTCGACGGCGAGATCCGCGACGCCTACGCGGCCTTCGATACCAAGCGGATCGTGGCCCTGCTCAACGGCTTCATGACCGGCGACCTCTCGGCCTTCTACTTCGACGTGCGCAAGGACGCGCTCTACTGCGATCCGATCTCCTCGGTGACCCGCCGCGCCGCGCTTCAGGTCATCGACGAGGCCTTCCGCCGGGTCGTGATCTGGCTCGCGCCCGTTCTCGCCTTTACGGCGGAAGAGGCGTGGCTCGACCGCTACCCGTCGCAGGACGGCTCGGTGCATCTCCAGACCCTGCCGGAGACGCCCGTTGAATGGCGCGACGACGGGCTCGCCGCCCGCTGGCAGAAGATCCGCAAGGTCCGCCGCGTCGTTACCGGCGCGCTCGAGGTCGAGCGCGCGGCCAAGCGCATCGGCGCCAGCCTCGAGGCGGCGCCGACGGTCTACGTGTCGGATTCCGATCTGCTCGGCGCGCTCGACGGCGTGGACTTCGCCGATACCTGCATCACCTCGGCGATCACGGTGCGCGCCGGCGAGGGCCCGGCCGACGCCTTCCGTCTCGACGAGGTGAAGGGCGTGGCCGTGGTGCCCGAGCGGGCCGAGGGCATCAAATGCGCCCGCTCCTGGCGGGTCACGCCGGAGGTCGGCAGCGATCCCGACTATCCCGAGGTGACGCCCCGCGACGCGCGGGCCCTGCGGGAGTGGGACGCCGCCCATCCGGAGGCGGCGTGACCGCCTTCCGCTCCGGCCTGATCGCGTTGCTGGCCACGCTGGTCCTCGATCAGGCCTCCAAGCTCTGGCTCTATTTCGGCACCGACCTCGTGATGACGCAGCCTTGGCGGCTGGCGCCGTTCGCGGACTTCGTCGTGGTCTGGAACCGGGGTGTCTCCTACGGTCTGTTCCAGCAGGAGGGCGGGCTCGGGCGCTGGCTGCTCGTCGCGGTCTCGCTCGCCGCCGCGATCGGCCTGTCGGTGTGGATGCGCCGCGCCGGCTCGCGGCTGCTCGCCGTGGCGCTTGGCCTCATCGTCGGCGGCGCGCTCGGCAACGCCATCGATCGAGCGGCCTACGGGGCGGTTTTCGACTTCGTTCACCTGCACGCGGGAGCGTGGTCCTGGTACGTGTTCAACGTGGCGGATGCGGCCATCGTCGCGGGCGTCGTCGGGTTGATCCTCGACAGCCTGCGGCCGGCCCCACGCGCCCCGAGCACGGACGTCGCCGGGACCGGCGGCCGTCCCCAAGCGTGAGCTCAGGCGCGCCCCAGCCGCGTCAAGGTGCCATACCTTCGCCTGAAACCCGGCTCACCTCGGTTTGCGTGGGCTCGACGCGCTTCACGATGAAGTGATGTCCGGCTGACCGTCCCGGATCAAAAGCGGGCGGGGCCGGTCCGTAGCCTTGGGGAAATCGGCATGAACGGGCGGCGCAACGTCTCGCGGGCTTTCGGATCGATCCGTCCTCTAGCTTTGAGAGCGGCTTTGGGCGCAGCCTTGCTGCCCGGCCTCGCCGTGGGCGCGGCCCGCGCCGAGGGCGAATTCATGCGCGACACGCTGAGCAATCTCGGCCTGATTGAGCCGGACCGTCCCGCCATCACCTATCGCGAGCGCGCACCGCTGGCGATGCCGCCCAAGCTCGGCGGCAAGGAGGATCTGACCGCCGGCCTGCCCCGGCCCCGGGCTCGCCAGGCCGATCCGGCCTGGCCGAAGGATCCGGAGGTGGTCCAGCGCGAGCGCGCCGCCATCGAGGCGAAGAAGCCGATCGTGCGCGGTGCGCAGGGCCGCATGAACGACAACAACGAGACGCTCTCGGTCTACGAGATGGAGGCCGGCCGCCGCTCGGGCGCCGGGGCGCTCACCGGGCCGGCGAACGCCCCCGGCCAGGGTGACACCCGCGATTCGACCTGGCTCAACCCGTTCGAACTGCTCAAGGGCACGACCGACAAGACCGAGCCGTCGCTGGTTGAGCCCGACCGCGATACGCTGACCGATCCGCCCACCGGCTATCGCAAGGCGCCGATCAAGGTCGCCAAACCGCAGGGTGGTCCTGTGGGTGGTCCGATCAGCGACCGTGAAGAGGCCGACCCGCGTGCCTATATGAGAAACTCGTCCGGGCGCTGAGAGCGGACCTCCGCCCGGTTTCGTCGATCTCGGCGGGTCGGCGAAGGCGCCCGGCATCCCGGGGGGACTGTCACCGCGCGGACACGCCGCGCGGTATGGGATTTGCCACCGGCGACCGATCACGGGACAATGCCGGGATTCTTTGGGACGGAAAGCGCGGAGGGCGGAAGAGCCCCCGCATAAGGAAAGTGGGATGCACCTCTACCGGAAGGCCTTCGCGCCCGTGGGACCGCAGCGAGGCCTGAATCACGCTGGCCGTGTGGACGCCGCCCCGTTCGGGCGCTCCGAGGCGGGCGGCCCGGAGGTCTCCGCCTTCGTGCTCGACAACGGGCTCGACGTGGTGGTGGTGCCCGATCACCGGGCGCCGGTCGCCACGCACATGGTCTGGTACCGCAACGGCTCGGCCGATGATCCGATCGGCCAGTCCGGCATCGCCCACTTCCTCGAACATCTGATGTTCAAGGGCACCGAGCGGCACCCGGCCGGCGCCTTCTCGAAGGCGGTCTCGTCGCTCGGTGGCCAAGAGAACGCCTTCACCAGCTACGACTACACCGCCTATTTCCAGCGCGTCGCCCGCGACCATCTCTCGACGATGATGGCCTTCGAGGCCGACCGGATGAGCGGCCTCGTGCTCGACGACGCCGTGGTGGCGCCCGAGCGCGACGTGGTGCTGGAGGAGCGCCGGATGCGGGTCGAGACCGATCCGTCGGCGCAGCTCTCCGAGGCGATGTCCGCCTCGCTGTTCGTGCACCATCCCTACGGCATCCCGATCATCGGCTGGATGCACGAGATCGAGGAGCTGAACCGCACCCACGCCATCGACTATTACAAGCGCTTCTACACCCCCGAGAACGCGATCCTCGTGGTGGCCGGCGATGTGACGCCGGACGAAGTGCGGCGTCTGGCCGAGGGTACCTACGGCCGGGTGACGCCGCAGGGCGCGCGGCCGCTGCGCACCCGCCCGCGCGAGCCTGAGCCGCGGGCGATGCGCCGGATCGCGGTGGCCGACCCGAAGGTCGAGCAGCCGACCCTGCAGCGCCTCTACCTCACCCCCTCCTGCATGACCGCCCGCGACGGCGAGGGCTATGCCCTCGAACTGCTCGCCGAGGTCGTCGGCGGCGGCTCGACCTCGTTCCTCTACCGCAAGCTGGTGCTGGAGATGGGCGTCGCGGTGAATGCCGGCGCTTGGTACATGGGCTCGGCGATGGATGACACGCGCTTTGCCGTCTACGCCGTGCCGGCCGAGGGCGTGACCCTGGAGGCCCTGGAAGAGCATATCGATCGCGTGCTGCGCCGCGTCCCCGAGGCGCTCGGCGCGGAGGCGATCGAGCGGGCCAAGATCCGGCTCATGGCCGAGACGGTCTATTCCTCCGATTCGCAGAGTTCCCTCGCGCGCATCTACGGCTCGGCGCTCGCCATCGGCGAGACCGTCGAGGAGGTGCGCCGCTGGCCGGTCGAGATCGAAGCGGTCACCCATGACCGGCTCGTCGCGGTCGCCGCCCGCTATCTCGTGCCCGCCCGCTCGGTGACCGGCTACCTGACCAAGGCGCGCGACCCGGACGTGGCGATCGCCTGAGACGGCACTGATTCTTCGCGCCGCCCTCGATGGCGGCGCCGTTTGCGAAAAGACGCATTAAGGAACTTCCGATGAATCTCGCCGAGACCGGCACCCGCACCGCGACGTCGCCGACCCAGGCGTTGCCGCTCGCGGCCGCCCCCGGCATCGAGGCTTGGCACGTCGCCTCGCCGGTGGTGCCGATGATCGCGCTCTCCTTCACCTTCGAGGGCGGCGCGGCGCAGGATGCGGAGGGCAAGGCGGGCACCGCGCAGATGATGGCGCGGCTGCTCGACGAGGGCGCGGGCGATCTCGACTCGGATGCCTTCCAGGAGGCGCTCGCGGCCCGCGCGATCGAGCTGAGCTTCCACACCGGCCCCGATTCCATCGGCGGCTCGCTCAAGACGCTGCTCACGCATGCCGACGAGGCAATCCGTCTGTTGGCCCTGTCGCTGGCCGAGCCGCGCTTCGATCAGCCCTCGATCGAGCGCGTACGGGCGCAGATGATCGCCAGCCTGCGCTACCAGCAGAACGATCCCGGCGTGCTGGCCTCCCGCCGCTACTTCCGCGAAGCCTTCCCGGGGCACGCCTACGGCCGCTCCTCGTCGGGCACCATCGAGACCCTGTCGGCGATCACCCGCGACGACCTCGTGGCCCTGCACCGGGCCGTGATCGGCCGCGGCAGCCTCAAGGTCGCGGCTGTGGGCGCCTTCGACGAGGCGACAATCACCGGCATGATCGCTCGCGCCTTCGGCGCGCTGCCCGAGGCCGGCCCGCTCAAAGCCATTCCGCCGACCGCGATCAACGAACTCGGCCGCCGCATCGTCGTCGATCTCGACGTGCCGCAATCGGTGATCCGCTTCGGCATGCCGGGCGTGGCGTGGCGCGACCCCGACTTCATCCCGGCCTATGTGCTGAACCACATCCTGGGCGGCGGCGCCTTCACCTCGCGCCTCTTCCAGGAAGTGCGCGAGAAGCGCGGCCTGGCCTACTCGGTCGGCACCTCGCTGACCTCGCACCGCGCCGTCGCCATGACCTGGGGCTACACCGCCACCAAGAACGAGCGCGTCGTCGAGGCCCTCGACGTGATCGGTGACGAGATCCAGCGCCTCATCACCGACGGCCCCTCCGACGAGGAGCTGCAGAAGGCCAAGGACTATCTCACCGGCTCCTACGCGCTCGGCTTCGACACCTCGACCAAGATCGCCAACCAACTGGTGCAGATCGCCTTCGAGGGTCTCGGCATGGACTACATCGCCCGCCGCAACGACCTCGTGGCGAGCGTGACCCAGGCCGACATTCGCCGGGCCGGCACCCGCACCCTCGGCGACGGCAAGATGCTCGTCGTCGCCGCGGGGCGGCCCACGGGGCTGTAGGCGCCCTTTCACCGATTTCATCACGGCCGGGGCCGGCACGCGGAGACGCGTCGCCGGCCTTTTTCTTCTAAAGTCCAACGGTTTGGTGTGCCCGGCGATGTCGGAGTGAGCCGGGCGCCTTGGGCTCGCGCCCAAAACCCCTATCTGGGGAGGCCGAACCCGCTCACCGCGCGAGGCCTCAAGCGATGCAGCTCACCGGACTCCACCACGTCACCGCCATCACGGCGCAGGCGGCCGACAACCTCGCCTTCTACACCCGCGTGCTGGGGCTCCGGCTCGTGAAGAAGACCGTCAATCAGGACGACGTCTCGGCCTACCACCTGTTCTACGCCGACGGCCGCGCCTCGCCCGGCACCGACATCACCTTCTTCGACTGGCCGGCGCCCGCCGAGCGGCGCGGCACCGACAGCATCTCACGCACGCTGCTGCGCGTCGGCGGAGCGGCAAGCTTCGACTGGTGGCGCGAGCATCTCGCCCGCCAGGGGGTGAGCCACCATCCGGCGATCGAGCGAGACGGGCGCCTCACCCTCGATTTCGAGGACGGCGAGGGCCAGCGCCTCAGCCTCGTGGATGATGGCGGCGTGGGGCCAGCCCATCCCTGGGCGGGCAGCCCGGTGCCGCCCGAGCACCAGATCCGGGGCCTTGGCCCGATCCGCCTCACCGTCTCGCAGCCCGAGCGCACCGAAGCGGTGCTGACGCAGATCCTCGGTTTCCGCCGCGCCCGGACCTTCGAGCTGCCCGAGGGCGACGTGACGGTGTTCGAGACCGGCGAGGGCGGTCCCGCCGCGGAGGTCCAGCTTCTCAAAGGGACGGGCGCGCCGGCCCGCCAGGGCGCGGGCGCTGTCCACCACGTCGCCTTCCGCATCCCCGACGCCGATTACGACGCCTGGGCCGACCGGTTGAAGCAGCGCCGCGTCCCCTCCAGCGGTCCCGTGGATCGCTACTACTTCCGCAGCCTGTATTTCCGCGAGCCGAACGGCATCCTGTTCGAGATCGCCACCGACGGGCCTGGCTTCGCCACCGACGAGACGATGGAATCACTCGGCGAGCGTCTTGCGCTGCCGCCCTTCCTCGAACCGCGCCGGGCGGAGATCGAGGCGGGCTTGAAGCCGCTGTAAGCCTCTCCGGCGATGCGCTCCTGCCGGGGCAGGCATGCGCCGGATTCAAGAACAGTTCCAGGCTAAGTCACATTCCAACCGCTGTGGCAGCGCTGCGTCTTGACGCGGATGCTGCGACTGCGAGAAGAGCCCCGTTTCGACGCTTCCAGAATCGGGAAACCCGCGGCCGATGAGCAAGTACAACGAGGAGCGCGTCCTCTCCGTCCACCACTGGACCGACACGCTCTTCTCCTTCCGCACGACGCGCGATCCCTCGTTCCGCTTCCGCAACGGCGAGTTCACGATGATCGGCATCGAGGTCGAGGGCCGGCCGCTGCTGCGCGCGTACTCGGTGGTGTCGGCCAATTACGAGGAGGAGCTGGAGTTCTTCTCGATCAAGGTGCCCAACGGCCCGCTCACGAGCAAGCTCCAGCACCTCAAGGTCGGCGATCCGATCATGATCGGCAAGAAGCCGACCGGCACGCTGGTGCTCGACAACCTCCTGCCCGGCAAGAACCTCTACCTGCTCGGCACCGGCACGGGGCTCGCCCCCTTCCTGTCGATCATCAAGGATCCGGAGACCTACGACCGCTTCGAGAAGGTCGTGCTCGTCCACGGCTGCCGTCAGGTGCAGGAACTGGCCTATGGCGAGACCATCACCGAGACCCTGCCGAAGCACGAGTTCCTCGGCGAGATGATCGCCAACCAGCTGATCTACTACCCGACGGTCACCCGCGAGCCGTTCCGCAACCGCGGCCGGATCACCGACCTGATGACCTCGGGCAAGCTGTTCGAGGATATCGGCCTGCCGAACATGTCGATCGAGAACGACCGCTTCATGCTCTGCGGCTCGCCGGAGATGATCAAGGATACCCGCGAGATGCTGACCGGCCTCGGCTACGAGGAGGGCAACCACGGCGAGGCGGCCCATTACGTGATCGAGAAGGCCTTCGTCGAGAAGTAGCGCTCGAGCGCTTTCCGACGAAGTGGGTTCCGGTTCGTCGAAAGAAAGCGCGGCACAACAAACGCATAGAGGCGTGATCCGACCCAACGTGGTCGGGCACGGCTCTAGCGGAGCGACCGGCCCGGTCGCTCCGACTCACGCCCTCATCCTGATGTGCTGCGAAGCCGCCTCGATGGGTGTTCCGGACATCGCGCGGGAACTGAGCGATCCTTCGAGGCCCGCTGTCGCGGGCACCTCAGGATGAGGGCGCGGGTGGGACCACGCCATTTTCGTAGCCAAGCGATCCGCACGCCATGTCCCCGCCCGCCCTGTTCGTCGTTGGCGCCGGCACCGAGATCGGCAAGACCTACACCACCGCCGCCCTCGTCCGACGGCTGCGCGGCCAGGGCCGGCGGGTAAGGGCGCTGAAGCCGCTCGCGAGCGGCGTTCCCCCGCTGGACCATCCCGATTTCGCGGAGAGTGACACCGGGCGCCTGCTCGCGGCGCAGGAGCTCGCGATCACGTCCGAGACGGTCGAGGCCTGCTCGCCCTGGCGTTTCATCGCGCCGCTCGCGCCCGACCTCGCCGCCGCCCGCGAAGGGCGCAGCCTCGCGCTGCCTGAGCTTGTCGCGTGGTGCGGCGCGCGTCTGGCCGAGGCCGGTGACGGTGAGACCGTGGTGATCGAGGGCGTCGGCGGCCTGATGAGCCCGATCACCGAGGACGCGACCGGCCTCGACTGGCTGAAATCTCAAGCGATCCCGGCGCTGCTCGTGTCCGGCAGCTATCTCGGCGCCATCAGCCACGCGCTGACGGCGGTCGAGACGCTGCGGGCGCACGCCATCCCGCTTGTTGGAATCGTCGTGAGCGAGAGCGAGGGCGCGCCGGTCCCGGTCGAGACGGTGGCCGGGCAGATCGCGCGGCACGCGCGCGTGCCGGTCGGCTGCCTGCGCCGGGGAGGGGATTTTCCGCAAAACCTCCCCGGGATTGCCTGAAGCGATTTACCGGCCGGAGCCGCCGCGCTCCTTCGGCGCCTTCGGCTCGCGGGATTCCTGGATCTCCTCGGCCTTTTCCTCGTCGGTGTCGCTGCTGCGCTTGATCGTGTCGTCGGGCTTGGCGGCCAGACCCTTCACGATGGCGACGAGGCGCTTGCACTCGTCCGGGAAGCCGTAGGATTCGAGCACGATGGCGGCGTCGCGGAGCGTCCGCAGGTCGCGCACGATTTGGGCGTTCTTGGTTTCCTGAAGCTCCTTCTTCGCCGCGATCGTCGGTTCGAGCCCGGTATCCTCGACATTGCATTCGGCTCGGGCGGCCGGCATCGCGGCGAGCATCAGGAAGGCGCAGGCGATCAGGCGACGCATGGTCACGTCTCGTATGGGTTGAGGGCGGGGAAACTCAGCCGCGGTGGCGCAGCAGGTCGTTGGTCACGGCCACGAGCTGCGCGGCGCGGTAGGGCTTGGGCATGAACACCGATTCGTTCACCGCCTCGGCGGCGGAGAGGCCGTCGCGGCCACCGGAGGTGTAGACCACCGGAAGGCGCGGCAGGCTGCGCCGGGCGCTGCGGGCGAGCGCGATGCCGTTCGTGTTGCGGGCCAGATCGATATCGGTGAAGAGCAGGTCCACGTGCTCACGCGACAGGATCGCCTCCGCCTCCTCCGCATCGGCGGCGGTCAGCACCCGGTAGCCTTCGTCGAGCAGCGCCTCGGCGGCCAGCTCGCAGACGAAGGACTCGTCCTCGACCACGAGGATCGTGTCGGCGTGGCGCGCCAGAGAGAACGGCGGCAGGGCAGCGGGGATGCAGGCGAAGGGGATCATGGCAGAACTCCAACTCACCCGTGCTCGGACAACAGCCGAGCTTGCGGATCGCCGGACCAACGGGGCCGTGAAGGGCCTCGTTCACCGTGATTGCTTCGATTTGCGCGCATTTGGTAACCGATCGGTTAACCTTGACGGTACGGTGCAGGAACTGTTTTCAGTCACGCCTGACGCGATGACACCCCTAAGCCCTTGTCGGATGAGCCTGTCTTTCGCCCCCGCACCCGCCTGCCGTTCGAAGAGCGCCTTAACGATCGTGCCGACCCCGTGACCCGACCCTGGCAGATCGGCTTCGGCGTCGTGCTCACGGCGCTCGCCGGATTCGTGGACGCGCTCGGCTTCATCCGGCTCGGCGGCCTCTACACCTCGCTCATGAGCGGGAACACGACGCAGCTCGCTGTCGCGCTGGGCCATGGCGAGCCGCTCGGCGCCGTGCTGCCGGCGCTGCTGATCGGCGCCTTCCTCGTCGGCGCGGTCTCGGGGGGCGCCATCGCCGCCCTGTGCCCGCCGCGCTGGGTCACGCCCGCGGTGCTCGGCCTGGAAGCCGTCGCCCTGACGGCGGCGGTCGCCCTGGCCGCCGAGCACGCCCATGTCGGCGTGGCCTCGCTGTTCCTGGCGCTCGCCATGGGCGGGCAGAACGCGGTGCTCGCTCATGTTCAGGGCTTTCGTGCCGGCACCACCTTCGTCACGGGCGCGCTGTTCGCGTTCGGGCAGAAGGCGGCGCTGGCGCTCGCCGGCAGGGGACCACGGCTGGGATGGGTCGGCGACGGGTCGGTCTGGCTCTCGCTCCTGGTCGGGGCGGTTGCGGGCACGCTCGCCCATGCGCATCTCGGAATCGCGGCGCTGGCGATTCCCGCCGGCGTGGCGGCCGGGCTATGCCTTGCCGCGACCCTGTTCACTCTCGTGTACCGGCGCGCGCCGGTGACGCTGACCAAGATCTGAAGGAAGACCCCTCCGGCATGAGCGCCTCCGCTCCCTCCCTTACCGACCACGTCGCTGATATCGCGGCCGGCGCCCACGTCACCGCCGCCCACTGGCTCAAGGGGACGTTGGCGCTGGCGCTGGCTGACGGCGGCGTGCTGCTGGCCCGCGACGGCGCGACCGAGACCGTGGCGGCTCATCCCGACAGCGGCATCCTCGTGGCGGCCAGCGACGGCGCCCGGCTCGTGAGCGGGGGCGACGACGGCCGCGTGGTCGCGACGGCGGCGGACGGCCGGTCGAGCGAGTTGGCGCAGGCCAAGGGCGGCGGCTGGATCGACGCGCTGGCGCTCCACGGCGACGGCTCGTTCGCCTTCGCCTCGGGCCGCGCGATCGTCGCCCGCGACGCCAAGGGCCGCGAAAAAACCCTCACGGCGCCCACCACCGGCCGCGGCCTCGCCTTCGCGCCGAAGGGCTACCGGCTCGCGGTGGCCCACTACAACGGCGTCAGCCTCTGGTACCCGAACCTCGAAACGCCGCCCGAATTCATCGAGTGGAAGGGCTCGCATCTCGACGTGACGTGGTCGCCCGACGGCCGCTTCGTCGTCTCGACCATGCAGGAGAACGCGCTGCATGGCTGGCGCCTCCAGCCCGACCGCGGCCACATGCGGATGTCGGGCTATCCCGCCAAGGTGCGGTCGCTCTCGTGGTCGGCGGACGGCAAGTGGCTCGCCACCAGCGGCGCCGAGGCCGCCATCGTCTGGCCGTTCGACTCCAAGGAGGGCCCCACCGGCAAGGCGCCGCGGGAATGCGGCGTGCGGCCGGCGCGGGTCTCGCAGGTCGCCTTCCACCCGAAGGCGCCGGTCCTGGCGATCGGCTACGAGGATGGCTGCGTGCTGCTGGTGCGCTTCTCCGACGCCTCGGAGCTGCTGGTGCGCCCGGCGGTAAAGGGCAGCGCGATCTCGGCGCTGGCCTGGGACCCGGCCGGCGCCCGCCTCGCCTTCGGCTGCGCCGACGGTCAGGCCGGCCTACTCACCCTGCCGGCCTGACGCCCGCGCCGTGGCCCTGTTCGGACGCGCCCCGAAGCCCGACGCCGCCGCCCGGCGGCGCGTCGAGGCGTGGCTGCGGAAGGCGGGCGGTTACGGCCCGGACACGGCGATGAGCGTGAGCGAGATCGTCTGCACCGATCCGGCCTGTCCCGGCACCGAGACCGTGGTCCTGCTGTTCCCGCCCGGCGAGAAGACGCGGGCGGTGAAGATCGCCGGGGCGCTCGACGCCCTCAGCGAGGCGGATGTGGCGGCCGCCCTCGGCCAAGATTGAGTCGCGGCCCTCCCCGGCGCCGCGGATCGCCCTACAAACCGGGGTGCCCCCGCGAAGGAAGTTTTGATGTTCCGTGTCGTCCGAACGCTCGGCCTTGCCTTCGGACTGCTCGCGGCGGTCATCGCCGCGCAGGCACCGGAATTCGCCCAGCAATACACCCAGCGCCTCGGCGGGGCCCTGGACGAGCTGCGCCGCGCTATCGCCTCGCTCGATGCCGACGCCCAGGCCACGGGCCGCAGCCGGGACGAGGCGCTGGCGCTGCTGCGGACCAACCCGGATGCCTTCATCGCCCGACGCGGCGAATCGGCCCGGGCCGATGTCGAGCGGTTAAAGCGGCTGGAGGCGCAGAAGCTCGCCCTCGATACGGCGGCGAGCCCGCTCGGGCGCCTCAGCGTGATGGCCCGTGACCCCGACATGAGCATCGCCCGCGCTACCTATCGCGACTATCAGCCGGCGGTGCCGACCACGGCGGACGGTCTCGTCGCCGGCCTGCTCGGCTTCCTTGCCGCCTGGGGCGGCTGGCGCGTCACCAGCGATGTGGGACGCTACCTCGCCCGCCGCCGGCGCCGCCCGCGGCCGCAAACCACGCCAGTTTGATGCAAATCCGGCACTGATACGGGGGCTGAGGTGTTGCAGCGCCTCTACAGCCCGGCCCACCCGCCTGCACTAGGTGTAGGCTAAGCGCCCGCACTCCGCAGGGGCGCCGGATCCGGTCCTCCCTCGATCATGCCGCGTCCCCCGACCACGACCGTCGATCCCGCCCTCGACGCGGCGGCCCTGCTGCGCCGTATCGGCTTCTTCGGCCTGTTCGTGGTGCTGCCGGTGGCCGCGCAGGTCTCGCGCCGCGCCACCGTGGTGCTCGCGCCCATCGCCGTCGTCCTGCTGATCACCGCGAGCGCCATCGATCAGCATCAGCGCGCCGTCGGTCCGGCCCTGAAGCGGCTGCTGACCGCGCCGTCCTTCCTGGCTGGGATGCTGGTGGTGTTCTGGTCGGGACTGTCGCTGGTTTGGACGCCGTTTCCCGGGCCCGCGAGCGAGCGGCTGGCCAACCTCGTCGCTATCGTGGTGATGACGCTGCTGGCCTACCTCGCGCTCCCCGACCGGATGCGCTCGGCCAACCTCTACCTGCTGCCGCTCGGCGTCGGCGCGGCGGCCATCGTCGCGATCCTGATCAACCTCGTCGGCGACGCGATGCTCAAGGACAACCCGGACGGCGACAGCGCCCTGGAGCGCGGCGCGGTGCTGCTGGCGCTGCTGGCCTGGCCCGCCGTGGCGTGGTTGCGCTCGCGCCGTCGCGACCTGGGCTCGCTCGTGGTGATCGTGCTGGTCGCGGGCGCGCTGCTGCTGGCGCCGGGCGTGACCGCGCTGTTCGCGCTGGCCATCGGGGCACTCGTCTTCGCGCTGACGCATTGGCGCCTGTCGCTCGGCGTGCGCGTCACCGCGCTCACCGCCGCCGGCCTGCTCGTGGCCGCGCCGCTGCTGCCGTTCCTCGCGCGTCCCATCGGTATCGCCCTGTTCGGCCCCGTGGCGCCCGGCGTGCTGGCGCTCAAGGCATGGCAGAAGGTCGTCACCCTGGAGCCGGTGCGGCTCGTGACCGGCCACGGCCTCGAGACGGCCCTGCGCGGAAAGATCTTCGGCATCCTGCCGATCAATGCGCCGACCACGATGCTGTTCGAATTCTGGTACGAACTCGGCATCGTCGGCGCCTTCGCTGCGGCCTTCGCCCTCTACGGCGCGATCCATCGCGCCGGCCGCGACGCCACGGTGCTGGCGCCCTGCGCCATGGCGGCCTTCGCGACCGCCTTCGCCATCGGCTGCGTCGGCGTCGGCCTCACCACGATCTGGTGGCTCACCACGCTCGCCCTGGCGATCCTCACCTTCGTGGCGATCGAGCGTGGGCAGTTCCGCTCCCGCCGGCCCAAGGTCGGGCTGATCCCGCGCCTGCCCGCGCGGGGCTGACACCTCAGGCGTCCGACGGCTCGATCGCGTCGGCCGCCGCCTCGATGCCGGCCATGTCGTCGTCGGAGAGGCCGAAATGGTGGCCGATCTCATGGACGAGGACGTGGGTGACGAGGTGGCCCAGCGTCTCGTCGTGCTCGGCCCAGTAATCGAGCAACGGCCGGCGATAGAGCCAGACGGCGTTGGGCATCTGCCCCGTGGCGACTTCGCCCGCCTGCGCCAGCCCGATGCCACGGAATAGGCCGAGCAGGTCGAACTCCGACTCGCACCCCATCTCGGTCAGGGTCTCGTCGTCGGGGAAATCGTCGATGTGGATTCGCACGCCCGCGCAGAGCGCCCGGAATTCCTCCGGCAGGGCGGCGAAGGCGGCCTCGGCCAGGGCCTCGATCTCGGCCAGACTCGGAGCCTTGATCTCGGCCCAGTGGCCCGCAGCCACCTCACTCACGGCGCGGCGGGCTCGGGCGGGACGACCGGCAGCACGCAGCGCACGAGGAAGGCCGCCAGATCGCTGGTGATGTGATCGATATGCGGCTCCTGCACCGCCTCCTGCTCGAACAGTTCGCGGAACGGATCGGGCGTCGGCGGCACCACCAGCACGGTCGCCATGCCGAGGTCGTGCGGCACAACGAGGTTGCGGGCGATGTCCTCGAACAGGGCCGAGCGCCGGGGATCGACCCCGTGGCGCAGAAGGAAGCGCTCGTAGGTGCCGCGGTCGGGCTTGGGGATGAAGTCGGCGTCGGCGATGTCGAACACGTCCTCGAAATGGTCGAGGATGCCGAGCTTGCCCGCGACCGATTCCGCGTGGCGGCGCGATCCGTTGGTGAGGATCAGCTTGCGGCCCGGCAGATGCTCGATCGCGGTCCCGAGCGCTTCGTCGAGCTTGATCGTCGAGTGGTCGATGTCGTGGGCGAAGTCGAGGAAGTCGTGCGGATCGACCCCTTCCTCCACCATCAGCGCCTTCAGGGTGGTGCCGTAGCGGTGGTAGAAATGCTTCTGCAGGGCGCGCGCCGAGATCGCGTCGAGCCCGTAGAGCCGCATGACGTAGAGCGTGATCCGCTCGTCCACCTGCGGCCAGACCCGCGCGTCGCTCGGGTAGAGCGTGTTGTCGAGATCGAACACCCAGGTATCGACGTGGGAGAACCCGCGGGCGTCGGAGGTGGTGAAGTGACTCTCGCCGGGAAGGAGCAAGGGGAGGGTGACGCTTGAAAGGAGAAACGGGACGGGGATGCCCCGTCCCGTATGTAGGGAGTTGAAAGCCGCTGGGAAGCGCTGCCGTCAGCTGCGCCGGATCAGAGTGCCCGCACCAAAATCGGTGAACAGCTCGAGCAGCGCCGCGTGGGGGACCTTGCCGTTGAGGATGACCACCGCCTCGACGCCCTGTTCGAGGGCGTAGATGCAGGTCTCGACCTTCGGGATCATGCCGCCGGTGATGGTGCCGTCGGCGATCAGGCGGCGGCAATCCTCGACCGAGAGCTCCTGAATCAGGTTCTTGTCCTTGTCGAGCACGCCGGGCACGTCGGTCAGCAGCAACAGGCGCTTGGCCCGCAGCGCCCCGGCGATGGCGCCGGCGAAGGTGTCGGCGTTGACGTTGTAGGTCTTGCCGTCCTCGCCATAGGCCACGGGAGCAAGCACCGGGATCAGCTCGGCCTTCAGCACCGCATCGAGTACGCCGCGCTCGACATGCTCCGGCTCGCCGACGAGGCCGAGGTCGATCGCCTGCTCGATGTTGCTGTCGGGATCCTTGATCGTCCGCATCGCCCGCTTGGCGCGGACCATGTTGCCGTCCTTGCCACACAGGCCGATCGCCCGGCCGCCCTCGGCGGCGATCCAGCCGACGATCTGCTTGTTGATCGAGCCGGCCAGAACCATCTCGACCACCTCGACGGTGGCCTCGTCGGTGACGCGCAACCCGCCGCGGAACTCCGATTCGATGCCGAGCCGGGCCAGCATCTTGCCGATCTGCGGCCCGCCGCCATGCACGACGATCGGCTTCAGGCCGGATTGTTCGAGCAGCACGATATCCTCGGCGAAGTCCTCCGCCGCCGCCGGGTCACCCATGGCGTGGCCGCCATACTTGATGACGACGATTTCCTGATCGTAGCGCTGCATGTGCGGCAGCGCCTGGGTCAGGATCTCGGCGCGCACATGCACGTTCGGCAGCGGATCGGTCATCGCGGTCGTCCTGGCTCTCTCTCGAGTCGGAGGCGGATTCGGCAGGCTTCTAGCGCAGGCTTTGTGCAGAGCGAAGAGTCCGCGTGCTCGCGATCCCGCGATGGGTGCCATGCGAGGAGCGTTGTCAGGCCATCCGACCGGCGCCGGCCCGTCGGATCCCGGCGGCCACCCCACGGGACGATGCTCTAGCGACGCTTCGTGTCACTCTTGAAACGCCGCCCGGCCGATCACGGGATCGAGGGCCCGACACGGTGAAACTCAAGTCTGGCGGGCAAAACCGGCTATGTGTGGTCGTTCAGCTCTATTCAGATCTTCGTCTCAGCTGATTTCAGCGGGGTGCTTAAACGGCGGTTAACCATCGTGATCAATCATGCCCTGGTTGAACGAAGGGGGACGACCATGCTGAGTGCCGATCTGGCGATGCCGCGTCCGAGTCTGACGCATCCCGGCTTGCTGGCCCGCATCGTCGAGCGCCTCGGCCAGGGCGCGGGCTCGTCCGCCGACATCTGGCGCCAGCTCACCGACAACTACGCGGTCGATCTCGACGCCGTGGCCGCGCTCCTGCCCTGCGCCGAGCCCGAGCCGCTCTGGCTCACGGCCCGCGCCCAGGCGCGCAAGCGCTGATTCCGCGTCAGCCGATCACCCGCAGGCTGTCGCCCGTCCGCAGCACGCCGCCGGCCAGAACCTCGGCGTAGACGCCGCAATCGGTGTGGCCGACACCCTGCATCAGGGTCCTCGGGATCGACAGATCGCGCTGGCCCGTCTGCGGATCGACATTGGTGGCCGCGCAGCGCTCGGTCCGGCTCGTGATCTTCAGCCGGACGTCGCCCGCTTCCAGCACCCGGCCGACCATGTCGAGTTCGGCCCAAGGCTCCAGCCCATCGAGATAGAGGTTGCTGCGAAAGCGCAGGGGATCGACCGGGGCGCCCGCGAGATCCTCGGTTGCGGCCACGCTCGCACGGTTGATGAGCGAGACGTAGCCTGTGCGCGAATCGGTGAAGCGGTAGCCGGGCGGCGCCGTCAGCACCTGCGGCGCGCCGCGCAGTTCCTGCGGCAGGAACCCCTTCATGAACGCGGCGAGCGCTTCGCGCCCCTCCGCCGTGCTCAGATCCGCATCCACCGCCTGCACCCCGTTCTCCTCGACCGTGAGGCGGTGCGTGGCGTCGTCGAACCGGGTGCGCAGCCGGGCCAGCGCCTCGTTGCGCATCAACATCAGGTAGGCGATCTTCGGCAGGTGGCGCGGCACGGTCTCGTTGAAGCCGGAGGGGCCGTTCTCGATGGCGTAGAGCCGGTCGCCGGGAAAGTAGCCGCTCGTTTCCAGTTCGGCTGTCTCTACGGCCTCGGGCGAGAGGCCTTTGACCGGATAGCGGTAGAGGGCGGCGATGCGGAGGGCAGGGCTCTGGCTCATTCCCACTCGCTAAGGCCGGACGCGCCCGATTTGCAACCGGACCGGTGGAGCCCTGCGCCGTCTACGGAGAATTCCGCATGGTCCGGCGCTGCAGTCTCGGTCAGCCTGCCGCTTTGCGTCAGGAGGATGAGGACAGATGGCCGAGGTCACCGCGCTCTATAGATATCCGGTCAAGGGCCTCTCGGCCGAGCCGCTTCCGGCACTGACGCTGTCTCGCGCGTCCGGCCTCGCCTTCGACCGCGAATACGCCCTCGCGCTCGGCACCACGGCCTTCGATCCGCAGAACCCGGAGCCGCTCGATAAGGGCTACTTCCTGATGCTGCGCAGCAACGAGGTGCTGGCGGCGCTCGCGACGCGGTTCGATCCCGAGACCGGGCAGCTCACGATCACGCGCGACGGCGCGACGATGCTCAGCGAGGATCTGACCCGGCCTGAGGGCCGCGAGGCGGTCGAGCGCTTCTTCGAGGCCTATGTCGGCCCGGCGGCCAAGGGTCGGCCGCGCCTCGTGCGGGCGGCCGACCACAAGTTCACCGACGGCAGCGTGATCTCGCCGGCCTTCATGCGGGCGGTCTCGCTCATCAACCTCGCCTCGGTCCGCGCCCTGGAAGAGCGGACAGGCGGCGCGATCCACCCCTTGCGCTTCCGCGCCAACATCTACGTCGATGGGCTGGAGCCGTGGGCGGAGATGGATTGGGTCGGCCGGGAGGTGACCGTCGGGGGCTTGCGTCTGCGGGGGCTCGCCCGCACGCCGCGCTGCGCTGCCGTCGATGTGAATCCGGAGACGGCCCGGCGCGACACCAACCTGCCGAAGGCGCTGAAACGCCATTTCGACCATGTCGATCTCGGCATCTACCTCGAAGTGCTCAGCGACGGCGCCGTGGCGGTCGGCGACCGGCTTAACGTGATGCCGCAAGCCGAAGACGCCGCCTGAACGGCCACGCATCGGCCGCGCAAGCTTGGTCCGAATGCCCGCCTGGGATGCGTTTTGGGCGCCCTCTCCCTCTTGTGTCACGTATACGCAACACCAGATCATCCCTACCGGCGGCTCACAATAAAGCGCCGGTGTCCCGGTGGGGCTCACCCCGCGGGACAACGCATCGGAGGCTCCGTG
Source organism: Methylorubrum extorquens (assembly GCA_900234795.1). Taxonomy (NCBI): domain Bacteria; kingdom Pseudomonadati; phylum Pseudomonadota; class Alphaproteobacteria; order Hyphomicrobiales; family Methylobacteriaceae; genus Methylorubrum; species Methylorubrum extorquens. The sequence goes on along the minus strand of LT962688.1, from coordinate 3,300,481 downwards.
CCGCGCAAGCGGGCGGACGATCTTCGATCCGGGGAAGGGCAACACGCATGAATTTCGAAAAGTACACCGAGCGCGCCCGTGGCTTCGTCCAGGCCGCTCAGAATCTCGCCGTCCGCGAGGGCAACCCGCAGCTCGCGCCCGGCCATCTCCTCAAGGTCCTGCTCGACGATCCCGAAGGGCTCTGCGCCGGTCTTATCGACCGGGCCGGCGGCCAGTCGCGGGTCGCGCATGCGCAGGTCGAGCAATGGCTCGCCAAGCAGCCGAAGGTCTCGGGCAATGCCGCGCAGCCGCAGGCGACGCGCGAACTCGTGCGCCTATTCGACACCGCCGAGCAGGCGGCCGAGAAGGCGGGGGATTCCTACGTCACCGTCGAGCGCCTGCTGCTGGCCTTCGCCGTCGAGAAGGACGGGGAGGCCGGCCGCATCCTGACCGCGGCGGGCGTCACTGCGGCCTCGCTCAATGCGGCGATCAACGCCCTGCGCAAGGGTCGCACTGCCGACAACGCCTCGGCCGAGAACGCCTACGACGCGCTGAAGAAATACGCCCGCGACCTCACCGAGGCGGCCCGCGAGGGCAAGCTCGACCCGGTGATCGGCCGCGACGAGGAAATCCGCCGGACGATCCAGGTGCTGTCGCGCCGCACCAAGAACAATCCCGTGCTGATCGGCGAGCCCGGCGTCGGCAAGACCGCCATCGTCGAGGGGCTGGCCCTGCGCATCGTCAACGGCGACGTGCCGGAATCCCTCAAGGAGAAGAGCCTGCTCGCCCTCGACATGGGCGCGCTGATCGCCGGCGCGAAATATCGCGGCGAGTTCGAGGAACGGCTGAAGGGCGTGCTCTCCGAGGTGACCGCCGCGGAAGGCCAGATCATCCTGTTCATCGACGAGATGCACACGCTCGTCGGCGCCGGAAAGGCGGATGGGGCGATGGACGCCTCGAACCTGCTGAAGCCCGCGCTGGCCCGCGGCGAGCTGCACTGCGTCGGCGCGACCACGCTCGACGAGTACCGCAAGCATGTCGAGAAGGACGCCGCGCTCGCCCGCCGCTTCCAGCCGGTCTTCGTGTCCGAGCCTACCGTCGAGGACACGGTCTCGATCCTGCGCGGCATCAAGGAGAAGTACGAGCAGCACCACGGCGTGCGCATCCAGGACAGCGCGCTCGTCGCGGCGGCGACCCTGTCGAACCGCTACATCACCGACCGCTTCCTGCCCGACAAGGCGATCGACCTCGTCGACGAGGCCGGCTCGCGCCTGCGCATGCAGGTCGATTCGAAGCCGGAAGAACTCGACAACGTCGATCGTGAGATCGTGCGGCTGAAGATCGAGGGCGAGGCGCTGAAGAAGGAGACGGATTCCGCCTCCCGCGACCGGCTGCAGCGCCTGGAGAAGGAGCTGGCCGACCTCGAGGAGCAATCCGCCACCATCACGGCCCGCTGGAAGGCCGAGAAGGACAAGCTGGGTGCCGCCGCCGAGCTGAAGAAGAAGCTCGACGAAGCGCGCAACGAACTCGCCTCGGCCCAGCGCCAGGGCCAGTACCAGCGCGCCGGCGAGCTCGCCTACGGCGTGATCCCCGGCCTGGAGAAGCAGCTCTCCGAGATCGAGGCCGCGGCCGAGAGCGCGGTAGCCCGTGACGGCATGGTCGAGGAGGCGGTGACGCCGGCCCATATCGCGGGCGTCGTCTCCCGCTGGACCGGCGTGCCGGTGGACAAGATGCTGGAGGGTGAGCGCGAAAAGCTGCTCGCGATGGAGGAGGCGCTCGCCAAGCGCGTCGTCGGCCAGCGCGAGGCGGTGGAGGCGGTCTCGACCGCGGTTCGCCGGGCGCGGGCCGGCCTGCAGGACCCGAACCGGCCGATCGGCTCGTTCATGTTCCTCGGGCCGACGGGCGTCGGCAAGACCGAGCTGACCAAGGCGCTGGCCGGCTTCCTGTTCGACGACGACACCGCGCTCGTGCGCATCGACATGTCCGAGTACATGGAGAAGCACGCGGTCGCCCGCCTCATCGGCGCGCCTCCCGGCTATGTCGGCTACGAGGAGGGCGGTGCGCTCACCGAGGCCGTGCGGCGCCGGCCCTATCAGGTCGTGCTGTTCGACGAGGTCGAGAAGGCGCATCCGGACGTGTTCAACGTCCTGCTGCAGGTGCTCGACGACGGGCGCCTGACGGACGGGCAGGGCCGCACGGTCGACTTCCGCAACACGCTGCTCATCATGACCTCGAACCTCGGCTCGGAGTATCTGGTGAACCAGCCGGCCGGCCAGGACACCGACGTGGTGCGCGACGAGGTGATGGGCGTGGTGCGGGGACACTTCCGGCCCGAATTCTTGAACCGGGTGGATGAGATCATCCTGTTCCACCGCCTCGCGCGTTCGGAGATGGGCGCAATCGTCGACATCCAGCTCGGGCGTCTCGCCAAGCTCCTGGAGGATCGCAAGATCACCCTCGACGTGGACGGCGAGGCGCGCACCTGGCTCGCCGACAAGGGCTACGATCCGGCCTACGGCGCGCGGCCGCTGAAGCGGGTGATCCAGAAGAACGTGCAGGATCCGCTCGCCGAAGCGATCCTCTCGGGGGTGATCCACGACGGCGAGACGGTGCCGGTGCGCGTCGGCCCCGCCGGGCTGATGATCGGCGACGTCGCCGCCGAGCGCCGGCCGGCGGGCGTGCTGCTGAACTGATCCGGTGAACGAAGGGCCCCGGCGCGGGAAAGCGCGCCAGGGCCGCCTCGGTCGCGGCCGCTTCGGAGCGGCCGCGTCAACGCGCCGCGAGGCTACTCGCGCGGCTTTGATCGGTTGCCCTGGGCCCGGAGCGCCCTCGTCTTGCGCTGCAGCGATTTCCCATCGACAACGAGCGGATGACTGCCGAGACGATCACCTACGCCATCGGCGATATCCACGGCTGCGCCGACCTGCTCGACCGCCTGCTGGAACGCATCGAGGCCCATGCAGGGACCCGCGCGAAGAAGCTGGTCTTCCTCGGCGACTACATCGATCGCGGGCCCGACAGCGCACGGGTGATCGAGACCCTGCGGCGCCTGCAGTGGCGCGAGCCAGAGGACGTGGTCTGCCTGATGGGCAACCACGAGGAGATGCTGCTGAAGAGTCTGCGCGAGCCCGGCGCCCTCGACCATTGGGTCTATAATGGCGGCGCCAAGACCCTGACGTCGTTCGGCGTCTCGGGGCCGGAAGAGCTGCCCGGCGAGATGCTCGACTGGATCGAGGCCTTGCCGACCCTGCACGAGGATGCGCAGCGCTGGTACGTCCATGCTGGTTTTCGCCCCGAGGGGGAGGTGCCGGACCCCGACCCTCACAACCGGCTCTGGATCCGCGAGCCGTTCCTCTCCGAGGATTATGATTTCGGCCGCCACATCGTCCACGGCCACACGCCGCAGACCCGCGGCGGGCCGGATTGCCGCCGCTTCCGCACCAATCTCGACACGGGTGCGGTCTTCGGCAACGCGCTGACGGCGGGCGTCTTTTCGCAGGCGCAGGGCCCGGCGCTGGAATTCCTGCGCGTGTCGGCTGGTTGAGTCAGGCACCCTCGATTTCTGTGAGCGCTGAGGTTTCATCACCGGACCGGCTTGAACCCGGCCTCGGCTCCCTCTCTAACAGGGCCTAACCGCGGCCGCTCGTGCCGCGGATGAGGAGCCGACGCCGATGGATGCGCCCCCAGAGCCCCGCACGCGGACCGAGGAGCGGGCCATGGCCCGCCTCGCACTCCGCTTCACTGATTGGGCGGAGAAGTGGTTTCCCGACGCCTTCGTGTTCGTGGCCATCGCCGTCGTCATCGTGGCATCCGCCGCGCTCATCAACGGCGCGCCGGTCCAGGCGGTGTCGAAGAGCTTCGGCGACGGGTTCTGGAGCCTGATCCCCTTCACCATGCAGATGGTCTTCGTCACCATCGGCGGCTACGTGGTGGCGACCTCCGCCCCGGTGCAAGCCCTGATCGACCGGATGGCGCTGGTGCCGAAGACCGGGCGCGGCGCCATCGGCTACGTGGCGCTCGCCACCATGCTGTCCTCGCTCCTGAGCTGGGGCCTGAGCCTGATCTTCGGCGGCTTGCTCGCCCGGGCGCTCGCCCGCCGCACCAAATTGCGGATGGATTACCGGGCGGCCGGCGCCGCCGCCTATCTCGGCCTCGGCGCGACCTGGGCGATGGGCCTGTCCTCCTCCGCAGCGCAGCTTCAGGCCAACCCGAAAAGCCTGCCGCCGGGCCTGCTGCCGATCACCGGCGTGATCCCGTTCAGCGAGACGATCTTCCTGTGGCAGTCGATCCTGATTGCCGCGATCCTCGTGGTGATGTCGGCGCTGATCGCGCTCGCCTCCGCGCCGGGCCGTGAGACGGCGGTGACGGCGCAGGATCTCGGCGTCGATGTCTCCAAGCAGGAGGATAGCGTCGCCCCGCCGAAGCAGCCCGGCGAGTGGCTGGAGCACGCGCCCGTCCTGACCATCCTCATCGGCCTGTTGGCGGCGGGTTGGCTGATCCAGGAATTCGCGCGTCAGGATTGGATGATCGCGATCTCCAACCTCAACACCTACAACTTCCTGTTCCTGATGGCCGGCTTCCTGCTGCACTGGCGGCCCAAGCGCTTCCTGGCGGCGCTCTCCAAGGCGGTCCCGGCCACCGCCGGCATCCTGATCCAGTTCCCGTTCTACGCCGCCATCGCCGCGATCCTGACGGGCGCCAAGAACGCCGCCGGCCACAGCCTTTCGGACGTCATCGCCCACGCTTTCGTGGCGATGAACACGCAAGGCTCATTCCCGCTCGCCATGGGCGTCTACTCGGCCCTGCTCGGCTTCTTCATCCCCTCGGGCGGTGGCAAGTGGCTGCTGGAGGCGCCCTACGTGATGCAGGCGGCCAACGAGCTGAAGGTGCATCTCGGCTGGGCGGTGCAGGTCTACAATGCGGCCGAGGCGCTTCCGAACCTCATCAACCCGTTCTTCATGCTGCCGCTGCTCGGCATCCTCGGCTTGAAGGCCCGCGATATCGTCGGCTTCAGCTTCCTCCAGCTCATCGTCCACCTCCCGGTGGTGCTGTTCCTGCTCTGGGCGCTCGCCTTCACGCTGGAATACCACCCGCCGGTCCTGCCGGGGTGAAAGCGACTACGGGCGGCCCTGCGCCGGGCCGCCCGCCACGATGAGGTCGGCATCCCTCAGGCCGCCTGCCTCGTCGCCGCCGGTGGCGAGAATCGTGAAGCGGACGGGGCGCAGAGGACCGCTCTCATGGTCGGTGCACTTCTCCGACCAGAGGCTCGCGGCGAGGGGGTGAGAAGGTCTCCGCCGGGAAGGCTTCGTCGAGGCAGGCGGCGAGCGGGAGCCAGGATCGGCGCACGCATCCCTCACACAGGTTTGTCTGAATCGAGGGGGTCAGCGCCGCGCGGGCACCAGCACAGCGATCGCCGCGAGCAGCCAGCCGGCCATCAGCACCACGCCGCCGCTGGGCGCTGCCATCGGAAACAGGGGCGTGCCCGTCAGCGCGCGGAGAGCAAGATCGCCCGAGAACAGCGCGAGGCCGACCAGCAGCGCCGCCGCCGCGAGGCGGGCGAGGCCGCTGCGGACGAAGCCGGTCGCGGTCAGGCCCGTGAGTGCCAGCACGGCGGGAGCATGGAACAGCAGGAACTGCGCCGCCGTCTTCAGCGTCTCGCCGCCGCTGGTATGCGCTGCGGCGGCACTCGCCGCGACGCCGAGCCCGCCGGCGAGCGCTGCAAGCGCGGCAAGAACGCGGTCGAGGCCGGTCACGCGCCGCGTTCCTGCAGCAGCCGGGCGATGCTGGCGCGCAGTTCCGCCACGCCGCGGTCGTCGCGGCTGGAGGTGAGCAGCACTTCGGGATAGGCCGCCGGGCGCTTGGCCAAAGCGGCATGGATGCCGGCGATGCGCTTCTCGATCTCGGCCTTCTTCAGCGCGTCGCCCTTGGTCAGCACGATCTGATAGGAGACCGCCGCCTTGTCGAGCCCGTCGAGCAGATCGGTGTCGATCTCCTTGAGGCCGTGCCGGGAATCGATCAGCAGGTAGACGCGCGCGAGGTTCGACCGGCCCTTGAGGTAGGCGTGAATCAGCTTGGTCCAGGCCTCGACCTTGGCCTTTTCCACCGCGGCATAGCCGTAGCCCGGCATGTCGACGAGGGTCAGGCGCTCGCCGATCCGGAAGAAGTTGAGCTGCTGGGTGCGCCCCGGCGTGTGCGAGGTCCGCGCGAGCGTGTTGCGCCCGGTCAGGGCGTTGACGAGGCTCGATTTGCCGACGTTGGAGCGGCCGGCAAAGGCAATCTCGACACCTTCCATCGGCGGCAACGCCCCGAGGGCCGGGGCGGCGGTGGCGAAGTCTGCACTACCGGCAAACAGCAGGCGGCCGGCTTCGAGCAGTTCGGGGGAGTGAGCGTCTGTCGGGTCGTCGGTCATGAGGCTGCGCGCTTCTTCCCCCCTTGCGGGCAAGGGGAGGGATGGGGGGATGCCGGCCGATGCGCGGCGGCGCATTCCGCTCGGCTGCCGGCTTCTTCCCCGCTCGAGCATCGTCCCGAAAGGTGGTGGCCGGTTTTCGGAAGGAGATGATGCACAACAATAGATGAGGGCACCGTCCTGGATCAGGCGTCCAGGACGATGCCCTCGTGGGAGGCCAGCGCTCGACGGTCGAGCGTCAGCCCTCGGTATCAGCCCTTGGCCGCGGCGCTCTTGTTGCCGCGTTTGAACATGCCCCTGAGGTTATCCCACAACTCCACCTTCACGCCGTTGCGGCGCATGATGACGTATTGCTGGATCACCGAGAGGGTGTTGTTCCAGGCCCAGTAGATCACGAGGCCGGCGGGGAACGAGCCGAGCATGAAGGTGAACACGATCGGCATGAAGGCGAAGACCTGCGCCTGGACCGGGTCCGGCGGCGCGGGGTTCATCTTCATCTGGATGAACATCGTGATGCCCATGATGATCGGCCACACGCCCAGATGGATCGGGATGTACTCGGGCGGCGTGAACGGCAGCAGGCCGAACAGGTTGACGATGCTCGTCGGATCGGGCGCGGCGAGGTCCTGAATCCAACCGAAGAACGGCGCGTGCCGCATCTCGATGGTGATGAACAGCACCTTGTAGAGCGCGAAGAAGACCGGGATCTGGATCAGCACCGGCCAGCAGCCGGCGACCGGATTGATCTTCTCCTTCTTGTACAACTCCATCATCGCCTGTTGCTGCTTCACCCGGTCGTCCTTGTAGCGCTCCCGGATGGAGGTCATCTCCGGCTGCACGGCCTTCATCTTGGCCATGGAGACGTAGGAGCGGTTGGCGATCGGCAGGAAGAACAGCTTCAGGATCAGCGTCACGAGCAGGATCGAGACACCGAAATTGCCCAGCAGGTGGAAGAAGAAGTCGAGCGCCCGGAACATCGGCTTGGTCAGGAACCAGAACCAGCCCCAGTCGATCATCAGATCGAATTGCTTGATGCCGAACTCGCGCTCGTAGGCGTTGATCTGGTTGACCTCCTTGGCGCCCGCGAACAAGCGCTGCGTCGTCACGGACGACGCGTTCGGCGCCAGGGTGACGGCATCGCCGCGCACGGAGGTCTGGTAGATCTTGGTCGCGCCGTCGGTGCGCTCGGTGAAGGCGCCGGTGAAGGGCTTGTCCTGCTCCGGGATCGCGGCGGCGGCCCAGTACTTGTCGGTGATGCCGACCCAGCCGCCGGTCACGTTCGTCCAGGCCTTGCCCTGCGTGGCGGCTCCGCCATAGGCCGGCTCCTTGCCGACCTTGTCGTAGGTGTATTCCTGCAGGCCGTCGCCGCCGAGCACGCCGATCAGGCCTTCGTGCAGGACGTAATAGCCCTGGGTCTGCGGCTTACCCCAGCGCGAGACGAGGCTGTAGGGATAGAGCGTCACCGGGTTGGCCGAAGTGTTCTCCACCTCGTCGCGCACCGTGAACATGAACTTGTCGTCCACGGCGACGATGCGCTTGAAGACGAGGCCCTGGCCGTTGTCCCAGGTCAGCGTCAGCGGCCGGCCGGGCGCCAGCAGATCGCCGTCCGCCTTCCAGAGGGTGTCGGCATTGGCCAGCGGACCCGCATTGGCGCCGACCCAGCCGAACTCAGCATAGTACGGGTTGGCGCTGCCGGTGGGCGAGAGCAGCACGATGCGCGGGCTCTCGTCGCTGACGGTCTCGTGGTAGTTCTTCAGGCTCACATCGTCGATGCGGGCGCCCTTGAGGCCGATCGAGCCATAGAGGGCCGGCGTGTCGATGCGGACGCGCGCGGAACGGGCCAGCGCGTCCTCGCGGGAGACGGGCCCCTGCGCCGCGGCGCCCGGCAGGGTGCCGGGCGCGGGCGCGTTGGGGCTGCCCTCGCGCGGGCTCGGCGACGGGATGCCGTCGGCCGTCTGCGGCGCACCCGTCTGTGCGGTCTGGCTCTGCGCCGCCTGTCGCTGCCGCTCGCTGGCCGGCCCGGTGACGAAGTAATGCCAGCCAAGCAGGACCACCAGCGACAAGGCGATGGCGACGAACATGTTCGTCTTGTCGTTACCCATCGGTCGATCCGTCAGGCGCTTTCGATGTGGGGGGGAAGGGCGGAGGGCCGCCAGCCGACGCACCGCGCCCGGAGCGGGACCCGCCGCGTCGCGGTGGAGTCGGTCGGGCGGAGTCGCTGGAGCGCGGCGTGGCCGGGCGCGTCACCGAATGGAGCGCGCGGCGCAGATCCGCGACGAGGCTGTCGAACGGGGCATCGAGGGCAGGGCGCCGGGCGATCACCACGACATCCGCTCCGATCGCAGGCGCATCCGCCGCCACGGCGGCGACGGCGCTGCGCAGGCGTCGCCGTATCCGATTGCGTTCGGTCGCATGCCCTACGCGCTTGGTGATGGTGAAGCCGAGGAAGAGGCCCTCGGCAGTCGCGCCGTCGCGCGTCTCGCCCGGATCGCGCAGGCGCCCTTGGGCGCTCATGCGTTCCGTATGAAAACGCCGGCCCTGGGCGGCTGCCAGGAAGTCCGGGCGCCGCCGGAGACGTCCGATCGTCGGCACGGGCGCTCCGATCCCGATTCGCGGGCTCGTGTTGCAAAAGGCGGCGTCGCGCGAAGGGCGGCGCCGGGGGACGTATCAGGCCGAGAGGCGCTTGCGGCCGTGCGCGCGGCGGGCCGCGATGACCTTGCGGCCGCCGGCGGTGGCCATGCGGGCGCGGAAGCCGTGGCGGCGCTTCCGAACGAGCTTGCTGGGCTGATAGGTTCTCTTCATGGTCGGTCTCCGGCGGCCGAGGTATCGGCCCGGCGGCGCTGCCGATGAGCGCGCGGACCGTGCGTAAGCCTCGAAATGGGATCTGCAAACGCGAAGGGCGCCCGGAACGGGGCGCCGCTTCGCAATGGCGCGGCTTATGGCGGAGGGGGCGCTGCAAGTCAATGACGGCGCCCAACTCATGACAGCCCCGGTCGCCGGTGCGCCGCTTCGAGCGATTCCGCGACCGATGCGGCGGGTGGCGGTGGCTATCGGACCGCTCTGTTGCGATCGCGCGCGTCCCGGCTTGGGTCTTCACGGGCCTGTGCCGACGATTCCCGCCGCGCCGGCCCGGCCCTTAACGGAGCGTTAACCTTTCCGTTCTACGAAGAGGCACATCCAGATTGTCTGGATCCTGATTGGGATCTCTTTCCAGTCTGCTTGATGCCTCCCTGTAAGACTCACGAAAGCCGCTCCTCCTGGGGCGGCTTCTTTTTTTGCCTCTCTCCGCGCGCGGCGCTTCGGGCCTGATGCCGGCTGGGGCCGTTAACGTTAAAAAGACGTGAACCTCCTTTCGGCTCGCGTTCGGCGCTACACTTGCCCCACTGGCCGCATTCGCACCGGCATCGTCCCGATCCGGGGCAGATGGTTCGCTGGCGGTACAGGAGGCAGGATGACCGAGTTCGACGTGACGTTCCGGGACGATCGCGAGTGGGTGAGCTTCGGCCAGTCCTACGTGACCTCGGAAGGCTTCAAGACCCTGTTCCGCGAGGGGATGCTGCTGGTCGAGGAGACGGCGGCCTATCTCGATGGGGAAGGGCGCTCCGAATCGCGGCTGATCTCCCGCGATGCCACGCTCGCCTATGCCAGCGAGAGCATGCGCCTCACGACCCGGCTGATGCAGATCGCCTCATGGCTGCTGGTGCAGCGCGCCGTCTCCGAGGGTGAGATCTCGCTGGTTCAGGCGCAGGAGGAGAAGACCCGCGTCAAGCTCGCCGAGCCGGAGCGCGCGTTGCCCGAGGCCGGCGATGCCTTCACCACCCTGCCGCTGCGGCTTCAGGATCTCGTGCGCCGTTCGCGCCGGCTTCACTCGCGCATCCTCCACCTCGATGCGCTCATCAGCGAGGATCGTCCCGCCCCGGTGCCGCGGGAAAGCCCGGTGACCGCCCAGTTCGGCCGTCTGCGCGCCGCGTTCGGCGGAGAGTGATTTCAACCGTCCTTGCCTCGATCCGGCCCGCATTCCGGGCTGGATCCGGAGCGCGCGCGGCATGCGCGCTCGACGCGCCCTGTGTCGGTCCCGCGGGCTGACGCCCCGGCCCGGGTTGCCTTAACCGAATCGATTTGGCCGAACCGTTTCACCGTTCGGCTCGCGACAGGAATGCAGGCCGACGGCCGCACGCCGTTGCCCGACTCGGTTCAGTCTGCCGTCCGATCCGCAGACGCCGCATGTGCGGGCCTTGCCGTCAGATCGTCCGCGCACACGAAAACGGCGCCGCGAGCGGCGCCGTCTGGTCGATTCGGGCTCGCGCCCAAATCCAACAATCACTTCTTGCCGAAGCCGAGGCCGCCGAAGCGCGAATTGAAGCGCGAGACGCGCCCGCCGCGATCGAGCATCTTCTGCTCGCCGCCGGTCCAGGCCGGGTGCGTGGACGGGTCGATGTCCAGGTTGAGGACGTCGCCTTCCTTGCCGTAGGTCGAGCGGGTCTTGTAGTCGGAGCCATCGGTCATCACGACCTTGATGAAGTGGTAGTCGGGGTGCTCGGTCCCCTTGGCCTTGCCGGCCTCGTTCTTTGCCATGACGAATTCCTGAGGTAGCACGCCGACCAGCCCCGCCACTCAGGGGAGGAGCCAGGGGCAAAACATCGCGCGCATTCCGATGAAGGCGCGCCTATACCTCAGCCTCGGACGAGGAACAAGAGAGCGCGGGCGCATCGGCGGTTTTCCGCAAAACGATGCCAGGGATATCGGCCGCGATCCGCCCGCTCGTCCCGCACGAACTGGAAATCCGGGCGGTCGCTGCGTATGCGATGGTCCCAGGCAAAGACGACACGACAGAAACGGCACGGAACGGGACGAAACGATGTCGAGGAATGATGGCCCGCAAGCGTGATGCGTCGTCCGGCGCAGGAGACGATCCGCAGGCGGCTCTCCGGGGGCGGGCGCCGCTCGGAGCTCTCAAGCCGCTGATTCCCTTCGCCAGCCGCTACCGGGGCCGCATCCTCGCGGCGCTGATTTCGTTGATCGCGGCGTCGGGCGCGACGCTCGTCGTGCCGATTGCGATTCGCCGGGTGATCGACCACGGCTTCTCGCCGGAGGGGCAGGCCCTCATCAATTCCTACTTCCTGGCGCTGCTCGTGGTGGTGGCGGTGCTCGCGGTGTCGAGTGCGGGCCGCTACTTTTCGGTGGTGACGCTGGGCGAGCGCGTCGTCGCGGATCTGCGCTCGGCCGTGTTCGCACGGCTGACGAGCCTCGACCCGACCTTCTTCGACAAGTCGCAATCAGGCGAGATCGTCTCGCGGCTCACGGCGGACGCTACGCAGGTCAAGGCGGTGTTCGGGGTCTCGATCTCGATCCTGCTGCGCAACCTGTTCCTGTTCGTCGGCGCCGTGGTGATGATGGTCTGGACGAGCCCCGGCCTGTCGATCCTCGTGCTCGCCGCGATTCCGCTCATCGTGTTTCCGCTGATCCTGTCGGGCCGCGGCGTACGGCGGCGCTCGCGCGCGGCGCAGGACCGGCTCGCCGACGCCTCGGCCTACGCGGCGGAAGCCGTCGGGGCGGTCCGCACCATGCAGGCTTTCGGCATGGGCCGCGCCACCGCCGAGCGCTTCGCGCAAGCTTCGGAGAATGCCTACCGGGCGGCGCGGGTCTCGATCACGGCCCGCGCCCTGCTCACCGGCGTGGCGATCTTCCTGATCTCGGCCTCGGTCGTCGGCGTGATGTGGTACGGCGCTAAGGGTGTGCTCGCGGGCACCACCAGCGCCGGCCAGCTCTCGCAATTCGTGCTCTACGCCGTGTTCGGCGCCAGCGCGCTGGGCCAGCTCTCCGAGGTCTACGGCGAACTCGCCCAGGCCGCGGGCGCCGCCGAGCGGCTCGGCGAGATCCTGGCCGCCGAGCCGGCGATCAAGTCCCCCGAGCACCCGGTCGCGCTGCCGAGCCCGGCCCGTGGCGCGGTCGCGTTCGAGGCGGTGCGCTTCCGCTACCCGACCCGGCCCGAACACGCGGCGCTGGACGGCATCTCCTTCACCGCGGCGCCCGGCGAGCGCATCGCCCTCGTCGGTCCCTCGGGGGCCGGCAAGACCACGGTGCTGCAATTGCTGCTGCGCTTCTACGACCCCGACGAGGGCCGCGTGACGATCGACGGCGTGCCGCTGCCGCAGGCCGATCTCGACGCCCTGCGCGCGCGCCTCTCCCTGGTGCCGCAGGACCCGGTGGTGTTCTCCGGCACGGTTCTGGAGAACATCCGCTACGGGCGCCCCGGCGCCAGCGAGGCGGAGGTCGAGGAGGCGGCGCGCCTCGCCAACGCCGATGGCTTCGTCCGTGCCCTGCCTCAGGGCTACGCGACAATGCTCGGCGAGCGCGGCACCACGCTCTCGGGCGGGCAGCGCCAGCGCATCGCCATCGCCCGCGCCATCCTGAAGGATGCGCCGGTCCTTCTCCTCGACGAGGCGACCTCGGCGCTCGATGCCGAGAGCGAGCGCGCGGTGCAGAACGCCCTCGACCGGCTGATGCAGGGCCGCACCACGCTGGTGATCGCCCACCGGCTCGCAACCATCCGCGCGGCCGACCGCATCCTCGTCTTCGATGGCGGCAAGATCGTCGAGGAGGGCACGCACGAAAGCCTGCTTGCCCGCGGCGCCCTCTACGCGCAGCTCGCGAGCCTGCAATTCGCCGACAGCTTCGATGACAGCGCCCGGGCGCGCGACCCGCGCCCGAAACACGCCGCGGAATAGAGCATCCTCCCGAAAGGCGGTTTCCGGCTCTCGGATCAGGGGGATGCTTTAAGAGTGCCTCACAAAACTCCCGATCACCGATCGTCTCCGTTCTGGGCACGACGGCGCAGCGGGAGTTTCGTGAGTGACACTAACGCTCACGAAGGCGATCGATGGTTCTCACCCGCTTCCCCCGTGTCGCGCTCACCGACGGGCCGACGCCGATCCGCTCCCTCGACCGTCTCTCGACCCATCTCGGGCCCGAGCTGAACGGCGTCCGCCTGTTCGTGAAGCGCGACGACATCGGCCCGGTGGGTTTGGGCGGCAACAAGCTGCGCAAGCTCGAATTCCTGCTCGGTCAGGCGCTGGCGGAGCGGGCCGACACGGTGATCACCGTCGGTGCGCTGCAATCGAACCACGCCCGGCTCACCGCCGCCTCCGCCGCGCGGATGGGGCTCGCCTGCGAACTGTTCCTCACCCGCAGCGTCCCGCGGGAGGACGCCGACTACACAGCCAACGGCAACCGGCTGTTGCAGGATCTGTTCGGCGCCCATGTGCACCTGCTGCCGGGCGAGGCGGCTTCGCTGGCGCAGGCCGAGGCGCGGGCGGAGGAGTTGAGGGCGGAGGGGCGGCGCGTCCACGTCTTCCCCTCCGGCGGGTCGAGCCCGCTCGGCTGTCTCGGCTACGCGGCGTGCGCCGCCGAGATCCTGGAGCAGGCGGCCAATCTCGGCCTCGCCTTCGCCCGCATCGTCGTGCCGAACGGCAGCTCCGGCACCCATGCGGGGCTCGCCGCCGGTCTCGCCGCCGCCGGCCGCGACCCGCATCTGGCCCAATCCTACACGGTGCTCGCCCCCGAGCCCGAGGCGACGGCCGCAACGCTGGCCAGGGCCCGCGACACCCTCGCGCTGATCGATGCCAGTCAGACGCTCTCCGACGACGCCATCCTCGTGGACGGCTCCCATCGCGGGCCGGGCTACGGCATCCCGACCGAGGGCATGCGCGAGGCGGTGCGGCTGATGGCCCGCACGGAAGGACTGCTGCTCGACCCCGTCTACAGCGGCAAGGCGTTCGCCGGGCTGCTCCACGACGTGCGCGCCGGCCTGTACGAGCGCGGCGCGGCGGTGCTGTTCGTGATGACCGGCGGCGTGCCGGGGCTGTTCGCCTATCGGAGCGAGTTTTAGGGCATCGCCCCGAAGGGTAATCACCGGCTTTCGGTAAAGACGCCGCAAAAACAGGCGCCTAGCGACGCTCCTTCAAGGGCACTGCCGTCACGAAATGAGCCGTGTCGTCGGGCAGAAGGCGCCAAACCGTCCGCACGAAGGGCGAGCGGCCATTGGGCGCCTGAAGCGAGCCCTCGTAGATGAGCTTGACGTCCCCGAGGGGCGTCAGTCCCTCTTTCGCCAAGTGCTCCGGCTTGGCGTGGGCGAGGAGTGCTTGCGCCAGAATCTCGGGCGCATCGCCGGAGAAGCCGAACATCGACAAAAAGCGCGCCTTCGATCCACCGTCGGGATGCGCTGGGTTCAAGAGATAGCCGCTGATCTTCTCTGAACTGATGGCAAAGGCTGTCGGCGATCGTGTCGACCTGCTCAAGGCTTCGGGGCCAGGGCGCTCGGCAGTACCGTTGCCAGCCCGGCGACAGGTGTCGTGAATTCCACCTCGTAGGCCGCGCCGTCGCGCCACACGCCGACGATCGTTCCCTCGGTGCCGGCGGCGACCGTGTCGCCGTCATCAGTCGTCACGTCGGCCGTCAGCACGATACGGTCGAGATCCTTGAAAGCGGATCGCGGTGCCTGTCGGCGCAGGATGTAGAGTGCCTCGACCGTCATGGCCGAAGATTAGGCCGTATGGTGATTTCCGCAAGCCGCCGTGGCGCGCGGCTCACCGCTCCGTCAGCTTCATCTCGATCCGGCGATTTCGGGAATAGGCCTCCTCGCTCGTCCCCGAATCGAGCGGCTGGAACTCGCCGAAGGCGCCGGCCAGGAGCCGCTGCGGCGGCAGGCCCTTGCTCCGCAGATACTGCACTACCGCGATGGCACGCGACGCCGACAGCGCCCAGTTCGACGGGAATTGCGCCGACTGGATCGGGCGCGCATCGGTGTGACCGTCCACCCGCAGCACCCAGGGGATGTCGGCGGGGATCTCCCGCGCGATATCGAGGATCGCCCCGGCGATCCGGTCCAGTTCCGGCCCGGCCTCGGGCTTCAGCGCGGCGGAGCCGGCGGCGAACAGAACCTCGGATTGCAGCACGAAACGGTCGCCGACGATGCGGACATCGGTGCGGCTGCCGATGACCTGACGCAGCCGCCCGAAGAAGTCGGAGCGGTAGCGGGCGAGTTCCTGCACCCGCTGGGCGAGCGCCACGTTGAGGCGGCTGCCGAGTTCGGCGATGCGGGCTTGGCTTTCCCGGTCGCGGGATTCGGAGGCCGCCAGCGCGTCTTCGAGCGCCGCGAGTTGTCGGCGCAGGGCGCGGATCTGCTCGTTCAGAAGCTCGACCTGATTCTGGGCCCGCTGCGTCGCGCCGCGCTCGGCCGCGAGCTGGGCATCGACGTCGGCGCTCTTGCCCTGGGCCGCCTCGCTGGCATCGGTGAGCGCCCGGAGCCGGTCGCGCTCGGCTTCCGTGGCCGTCAGGGTGTTGCGCAGGCCGGAGGCCGCCTCTTCCTGGGCGCGGCGGCTGGAGCGCTCCAGCGCCAGCAGGTCGGTGAGGTCGGCGATCTGGCGGTTGAGGCGGGTCAGGACCGCGTCGCGCCCGGTCAACTCCTGCGAGAGAGGAAGAACTGCCCCACCACGAAGACGGTGAGCAGGAAGACGACGGCCAGCAGGAGTGTCGCAAGCGCGTCGACATAGCCCGGCCAGACGTTCAGGCTGCGCTGCGAGCGGGCACGGGCAGAGGCCATTTAGGAGCCGACCTTCTCGCGCGCGAGCCGTTCGAGCACCTGCTTCAGCTCCCGCTCCCGGGCGGCCTGGGCCTCGACCCAGTCGCGGATCATCTGCTGCTCGGCGCGCATGTGCTGCACGAGCCCTTGGATGCCCTCGGCGAGGTTGGTCATGGCCTGGGTTGCGCCCCGGCCCCCCGGCGCCCTCGGCGATGACGCCGCTCAGGCGGTCTACCGCGGCCTGCAACTCGCGGGCGATGGCGGGGTCGTGCTCCGGCGCCGGGCGCGCCGCGACGGTGGTCGTGGCGAGCGCCTGCTCCTCGCCGGAGACGAGCCAATCCTCCAGCTCGTTGTGGAAACGCGAATGGGCCTGACCCGTCTGAAGGTCGAGGAAGCCGACGATCAAAGAGGAGGCGAGGCCGAACAGCGAGGCGGAGAAGGCGAGGCCGATGCCCGAGAGCGGCACCGCGAGCCCGCTCTTGAGTTCATCGAACATCACCGCCGCATCGCCGCCGCCGCGCATGCCGCCGATCACCGAGCCCACCGCCGAGAGCGTCTCGATCAGGCCCCAGAACGTGCCGAGCAGGCCGAGCAGGATCAGGATGCCGGCGATGTAGCGCAGGATCTCGCGGCCCTCGTCGAGCCGCACGGCGGTGGTGTCGAGATGCGCGCGGGTGCTCGACAGCGTCATCCCATCGCGCCGGGCTGCGATGGCGGGCAGCAGCGGGGCGAGCAGGGCCGGCCGGTCCTTCGGGGTCTGCCCCGCGGCGACCGCGTTGACGTAGCGCACCTCGCGAAACAGCCGCGTTACCTGCCCGAAGGCGAGCAGCACCGCGATCAGCAGCACGCCGAGGATCAGCCCGTTCAGGCCTGGATTGGCGAGGAAGGCCGGGGTGATCTGCTTGTAGAGGACGAAGGCGAGGAAGCCCGCGAGCGCCAGGAACACCAGCATCCGCACCAGCGTCATGCCGGGCTTGGCGAGGGGAGGCGTGTCGAGGGACGCGGAACGGGCCGCCATCGGGTCCATACTCGTGTTGGGCCTGACGCCGGGACCGGCGGCACCGCTGTGTCGAAACCGGCGGCACTGTGGCGGCTCGGCCTGCCGCGATCAAGTCGCGGTGCCGTATCGTTCAACGAGCATTCGAGCGTGGCTGGCCCGGGGCCGCGACGCGAGCGGCCTCAATCCCACTCGCGCGGCCAGGTCTCTTCCAGATGCGGTCCGAGGCGCACGGCCCAGACCCGCCGGGCCAGCCCCGTCGCGTCGTCGGTCTCGACCGCGATGCCGCACAAGGTGCCCTCGCCGGTCGCTGCCTCGAGCCGTGAGCCCGGCGTCTTCTGAAGGAAGCGGCGCACGGGCTCGTCCTTCTGCATACCGAGCACGGAATCGTAGTCGCCGCACATCCCCGCATCCGACAGGTAGGCGGTGCCGCCCGGTAGGATGCGGTGATCGGCGGTCGGCGCATGGGTGTGGGTGCCGACGACGAGGGTGGCGCGGCCGTCGAGGAAATGCCCCATGGCCTGCTTCTCGCTCGTGGCCTCGGCGTGCATGTCGACGATCACCGCATCCGCCGCCGCGCCGAGCGGGCAGGCGTCGAGTTCCCGGTCGGCCGCAGCGAAGGGGTCGTCGAGCGGGTCGAGGTAGATCCGGCCCATCACGTTGACGACGAGGACGCGCGCTCCGCGGGGCGTCTCGATCACGGCGGCACCGCGGCCCGGCGTGCCCGGCGGGTAGTTCGCCGGGCGGATCAGACGCGGCTGGCGGGCGATGAAGACGAGCGCCTCGCGCTGGTCGAACGAGTGGTTGCCGAGGGTCACCGCGTCGGCGCCGGCCTGAAGGATCTCGTCGCAGATCGATTCGGTGATGCCGAAACCGCCGGCCGCGTTCTCGCCGTTGATGACGACGCAATCGAGACGCCAGCGCTCGCGTAAGGACGGCAGACGTTCGGTGACGGCGTGGCGGCCGGGCCGTCCGACAATGTCGCCGAGGAAGAGGATGCGCATGCAGCATCGGCCCGAAAGGTGGTCGCCGGCGTCTCGAAAGAGCCGATGCGAGTCAAATGAAAGGTCTAGCTTTGCCGGAGCGGCACGGGGCCGGTCTCGGTCACGAGATGGTCGAGCGGGCGGTCATGCGGCTCGGCCGGGACGCGCGCGATCTCCTGCACGGAGAAGGCGATGCCGACGGTCAGCACCGGCCCGTTCTTCGAGAGCCGCTCGATCGCCTGATCGTAATAGCCCGCGCCGTAGCCGATGCGCTGGCCCGCGCGGTCGAAGGCGGCGAGCGGCACGATCAGGGCGGTGGGGTCGAGCGGCGGAAGGTCGTCGCGGGGCTCGCTGAGGCCGAAGCCGCCGCTCACCAGTTCCTCGCCCGCGCGCCATTCGCGGAAGACGAGGCCTTGCTTGGTGACCTTCGGCAGCGCGACCCGCTGGCCGCGGGCGAACAGGCGCTCGATCAGCGGGCGCGGGTCGATCTCGGAGCGGATCGGCCAGAAGGCGCCGACCAGCGGCGCCTCGGCCAGCTCGGGAATGGCCGCGATGGTCTCGGCGGCGCGCAGCGAGCCGGCCTTGCGGGCCTCGGGCGAGAGCGCGTCGCGGCGGCTGAGTGCCTCGGCGCGGAGGCTCGCCTTCAGGGAGCGTTCGGGAGAAGAGTGCGGAGCCACTTGAGCCGTTGGAGTGTCGATCCCGGGAAACCTACAGTGTAGGTGGGCGCCGTGTTGGCCAAGTCCACGGACGAGGCCAGTGACAGCTCCTTGGGGAGTCGATAAGGCCCCGGGGAAAGTTCTCCTGACGAACTCTGCAGCCCCGCCCGCCAGAGATAGACGCGCTCGCGTCCCGGCGCCAGGGGGCGATCGCGTCATGCCTCAGAAATTCGAAGCCGGCGCGACGATCCGGCCGACGTTGGACGGGTCAGCCGCCGCGCTCGGCCTCGCCCTTGCCGCCGGGAGCGCCGCCCGGCTGGCCAGACAGCGCCCGCGCCAGCCGGTCGATCCGCTCGGCGGCGATGCCGACACCGCTCGCGAGCCGCGCCTGATCGGCCGCGCCCTGAGCCGCGTGCTGCTCCAGGTCGGCGATGCGGCGGCGCGCTTCGAGCAGTTCATCGGCCAGGGTCAGCGAGGCCATGACGTGCAGGCGCATGTCGCCGATCTCACCGAAGGTGCCGCGCATCTCGGTGACACGGTCGTCGAAGCTCTTGGCCAACGCCGCGAGATGGTCTTCCTCGCCGGGGCCGCAGGCCATCCGGTAGCTCTTGCCCGCGATGGTAACGTTGACGTGCGGCATCCGCGTTTGAACCTGACTCGAACTCAGCGCCCGGACGGGCCGGACAGCACGTCTTCCACCGTCTCGATGGCGCGATCGAGGCGGCGGTTGACCTCGCCGGTGGTGGAATTCATCCGGGCGAGCCGCGCGCCCGCCGCATCGAGTTCGGCGGCGAGCCGAACCCGGTCCTCCTCCAGCAGGGCGAACTCCGTCTCCCGATCGCCGCGGCTGCGCTCGGCTTCGAGCTTGCGGGCCACCGCCGTCTCGAGCAGCGCCAGCGCCGTGTCGAGCCGGTGCAGCGCCTCTTCCAGCCCGACGCCGTCCTGCCTTCTGCCCTGCGCTGCCTTCGTATCCGCTCGCGCCATATCTACCCGTCGGTTGCCGTCCCATCAGAGTCGGCCACGAAACGCGTCCCGCGCCGCGACGGCCAGAACGCAAACGGCCGGCGGCGGAAGGACTTTCGCGGTACTCCGAACCCTCGCTGCGGACAGGTTTCAGCCAAGCGCATTCGAAATTCCAGACAATTCACAGGCTTGCCCCCGATCTTTGACAGCCTCGGGCGCCATGTTAGAGAGCCGGCGCCCGGCCCCGATCCCCCGGCGCGGGGCCGCCCTACGGATTCTCAAGACCGTGACTTTCTCCGGCTCCCCGATCAGACCGTCCGCCGACCGGACGTCTGCGGGCCGCCTCACGGTTCATCCCCCGTTCAGTCCCGCCCCGCTTGGAGCGGTCTCACCTTCATCGGGCACCGCGCGCGAAAGCCGCCGGCTGGCCCGACCGTTGTTCCATCGGCGCGCGGGTGCGCCCCATTTCGAAGGAGTCACGCCGTGACCGTCAAGGTTGCCATCAACGGGTTTGGGCGCATCGGCCGTAACGTGCTGCGCGCCATCGTCGAAGCCGGCCGCACCGATATCGAGGTCGTCGCGATCAACGATCTCGGCCCGGTCGAGACCAACGCCCACCTGCTGCGCTACGATTCCGTCCATGGCCGCTTCCCGGCCGAGGTCGCGGTCGAGGGCGACGACATCGTCATCAACGGCAAGCGCATCCGCGTCACCGCCGTGCGCAACCCGGCCGAGCTGCCGCACCGCGAGCTCGGTGTCGACATCGCGCTGGAATGCACCGGCATCTTCACCTCGAAGGACAAGGCGAAGGCCCATCTCGACGCCGGCGCCAAGCGCGTGCTCGTCTCGGCGCCCGCCGACGGCGCCGACCTCACGGTCGTGTACGGCGTGAACCACGACAAGCTCACGGGCGAGCACCTCGTCGTGTCCAACGCCTCCTGCACCACGAACTGCCTTGCGCCGGTGGCACAGGTGCTGAACGACACGGTGGGGATCGAGCGCGGTTTCATGACCACGATCCACTCCTACACCAACGACCAGCCGTCGCTCGACCAGATGCACAAGGATCTCTATCGGGCCCGCGCCGCGGCGCTCTCGATGATCCCGACCTCGACCGGCGCGGCCAAGGCCGTCGGCCTCGTCCTGCCGGAGCTGAAGGGCAAGCTCGACGGCACCGCGATCCGCGTGCCGACCCCGAACGTCTCGGCGGTCGATCTCGTGTTCACGGCCAAGCGCGCGACCTCGGTCCAGGAGATCAACGACGCGATCAAGGCGGCCGCCGCCGGCCCGCTCAAGGGCGTGCTCGGCGTCACCGACCGGCCGAACGTGTCGATCGACTTCAACCACGATCCGCACTCGTCCACCTTCCACCTCGACCAGACCAAGGTCATGGACGGCACCTTTGTGCGCATCCTGTCCTGGTACGACAACGAGTGGGGCTTCTCGAACCGCATGGCCGACACCGCCGTGGCCATGGCCAAGCTGATCTGACGCGCTAGCTACGCCTGACGAGGGGCGGCCGGCCGTTCGGGCCGGCCGCCCCCGATTGTCTTCGAGTTCCCATAGAGTCCCTCACGTAACTCTCGCTGACTGACCGCCTCTCGTCTGCCGTGACGGTGAAGCGGACGTTTCGTGAGAGACACTCAGGCGAGCCCGGCTCGCCGAAGCTTCAAGGTGCGTACGCGATGACCGAGACCTCGCCGGCCAAGCCTTCCGGGACCGACTTCATCCCCGCTCCCGCTTCCTCCTCCGCGCCGCCCGCCGCCGTGACGCCCGCAGTCGCGCCACCGAGCACCGGCAAGGCCGCGCTGCCCGCCTCCGGCGCCGTCAACCACGCCGACCAACTCGCCCGCATCGAGGACAAGACCGCGCGCATCGAGGACAAGTACGCCCGCTCCGAGGCGCTTCTCTCGCGCGTCGAGGAGAAGGTCGAGTCGGCCTCGACCCGGATGAACGATGCCGCCCGGCAGGTCGACCTCTCGTCGCTGCGCAGCGAGGTCCGCACCCTGTCCGACCGGGTCGGCCGCCTGCCCGGCACCGGCGCCCTCGTTCTCACCGCCATCATCACCGCCGTGCTCACCGTCGCGCTGATGGTCGCCGTGCAGCGGATGAACCTTGACCGGATGCTGCCGCACAGCCTCGGCGGCCAGAGCCAGACGACGCCCGCCAATCCTTCTGCCTCCAACCCGTAGAAATCAGACGCCGCCATGACGGATTTCCGCACCCTCGACGATGCCGGCCCGCTCCAGGGCAAGCGCGTGCTGCTGCGCGTCGATCTCAACGTGCCGATGGAGGGCGGACGCGTCACCGACGCGACCCGGATCGAGCGCGTCGTGCCGACGATCCGCGAGATCGCCGATGCGGGCGGGCGGGTGATCCTGCTGGCGCATTTCGGCCGCCCCAAGGGCAAGCCGGACCCGAAGGACTCGCTCAAGCCCATCCTCTCGACGCTGTCGGAGAAGCTCGGGCGGCCGGTGGCGTTCGGTGAGGATTGCGTCGGCGAGGCCGCTGCTTCAGCCGTTGCGGCGCTCAAGGACGGCGACGTGATCCTCCTCGAAAACACCCGCTACCACGCGGGCGAGGAGAAGAACGATCCCGACTTCGCCAAGGCGCTGGCTGCCAATGGCGACATCTACGTCAACGAGGCGTTCTCCGCCGCCCACCGTGCGCACGCCTCGACCGAAGCGCTCGCCCGCCTGCTGCCGGCCTATGCCGGCCGCCTGATGCAGGCCGAACTCGATGCCCTGACCAAGGGTCTCGAGGCTCCGGCCCGCCCGGTCATCGCCATCGTCGGCGGCGCCAAGGTCTCGACCAAGATCGACCTGCTCGAAAACCTCGTCGCCAAGGTCGACATGCTGGTGATCGGCGGCGGCATGGCCAACACCTTCCTGCACGCGCAGGGCAAGGATGTCGGCAAGTCGCTCTGCGAGAAGGATCTCGCCGAGACCGCCAAGCGCATCCTCGCCGCGGCCAAGGAGAAGAACTGCACCATCATCCTACCGGTCGATGCGCTGGTGGCCCGCGAGTTCAAGGCCAATGCCGAGAACGAGACCGTTCCGGTCGATGCCGTGCCCTCCGACGCGATGATCCTCGATGTCGGCGCCTCCTCGATCGCCACGATCGACGGCGCCATCGAGGAAGCCCGGACGCTGGTCTGGAACGGCCCGCTCGGCGCCTTCGAGCTGACGCCGTTCGACACCGGCACGGTCGCGGTCGCCCAGCATGCCGCCCGGCGGACCAAGGCCGGCCAGCTCGTCAGCGTCGCCGGCGGCGGCGACACGGTGGCGGCCCTCAACCATGCGGGCGTGGGCGAGGACTTCTCCTACGTCTCCACCGCGGGCGGCGCCTTCCTCGAATGGCTGGAGGGCAAGGAACTGCCCGGCGTCGAGGCGCTGCGCGCGCAGGGCTGAGGCCGGATCGGCCGCACCGCAACGCGGGCGGCGGTGGCGACAAACGCGCGCATTTTTCAGCGCCGGGCCGCAGGCTGGCGGCACTGGCTCACCTATATAGGCCGCAGCAAGGGACAGGCCCGGCTGAGGCCGCATCGCACGAGGATCGAACCATGGCACGCATCACCCTCCGGCAGCTCCTCGATCACGCCGCCGAGTACGGCTACGGCGTGCCCGCGTTCAACCTGAACAACATGGAGCAGGGGCTCGCCATCATGGCGGCGGCGGATGCCACCGACTCGCCGGTGATCCTCCAGGCGAGCCGGGGTGCCCGCGCCTATGCCAACGACGTGGTGCTGGCCAAGCTCATCGACGGCCTCGTCGAGATCTACCCGCACATCCCCGTCTGCATGCATCTCGACCACGGCAACAACGAAGCCACCTGTGCCACCGCGATCCAGTACGGCTTCACCTCGGTGATGATGGACGGTTCGCTGAAAGCCGACGGCAAGACCCCGGCGGACTACAATTACAACGTCGAGATCACCCGCAACGTCACCAAGATGGCCCACTGGGCCGGCGTCTCGGTCGAGGGCGAACTCGGCGTGCTCGGCTCGCTGGAGAGCGGCCAGGGCGAGGCCGAGGACGGCCACGGCGCGGAAGGCGTGCTCTCCCACGACCAGCTCCTGACCGATCCGGACGAGGCGGTGAAGTTCGTGACCGCCACCAAGGTCGATGCGCTGGCGGTGGCCATGGGCACCAGCCACGGCGCCTACAAGTTCACGCGCAAGCCCGACGGCGACGTGCTCGCCATGGGCGTGATCGAGGAGATCCACCGCCGCCTGCCGACGACTCACCTCGTCATGCACGGCTCCTCCTCGGTGCCGCAGGACCTTCAGGACATCATCAACCAGTACGGCGGCGAGATGAAGCCGACTTGGGGCGTGCCGGTCGAAGAGATCCAGCGCGGCATCAAGCATGGCGTGCGCAAGATCAACATCGACACCGACAACCGCATGGCGATGACCGGTCAGATCCGTAAGGTGCTGACCGAGAACCCCTCCGAGTTCGATCCGCGCAAGTACCTGAAGCCCGCCATGGAGGCGATGACCAAGCTGTGCCGCCAGCGCTTCGAGGAGTTCAACACCGCCGGTCAGGGCTCGAAGATCCGCCCGATCTCGGTGGCCGAGATGGCGAAGCGCTACGCCAACGGCTCGCTCGACCCGAAGATCGACGCCTGATCCGTCATGGCTGAATCAGAGTCGGCCGCGCCCCGGCCCCGCCTCGCCCTCCTCACCCCCTATGGTCTCGGCGCGTCCGAGGCCGAGGCGACCGCGCGGGCGCTCGATGCCGCCTGCGCTGCGGGGGATGTCGCGGCGGTGATCCTGCGGCTGGCGGCGTCCGACGAGCGCAGCCTCGTCGCCCTCGTCAAGCGGCTGGCCCCCCCGGCGCAGGAGCGTGGCGCGGCGGTGCTCGTCTCCGTGCCGGGCTTTACCGGCGATATCGTCTCCGTCGCGGCTCGCGGCGGGGCCGATGGGGTGCATCTCGACCGTGCGGACGAAGAGGCGCTGCGCGATCTGCGCGGGCGCCTGCGTGACGGGCGCATCCTCGGGACGGGCGGCGTGCTCGGCTCGCGCAACGCGGCGATGGTCGCGGGCGAGACCGGCGTCGATTACCTGATGGTCGGCGGCCTCTTCCCCGACGGTGTCGCCCCCGATGCCGAGGAGGTGCGCGAGCGCGCGGCGTGGTGGGCCGAGATCTTTGAGACGCCCTGCATCGCGGTGGCGACCTCCGCCGAGGATGTCGCGGCGCTCGTCCTGACCGGTTCCGAATTCGTCGGGCTGGAAAGCGCCCTGTGGCTCGACGATCCCGAAGGGGTCAGGGCCGCACAGGCGCAGCTCGACCGGGCACGATGATTTTTTTTGAAGACGGGACCGTGGCGGTGACCTTCAAAGCCCTCTTCCCTCTGTGGGGGGAGGGAAGGGCGCGTGGGCGCAGGGGGAAGGCCGCACGCCAAACGGGAACCCTGTCCCTCGCGGTCCTGAGCGCCTGCGCCGTCCTCGCGCTCGACATCGGCGCTCCGCACGCAGCCCCGAAGCAGCCCGCCCCGAAGGAGCCTGTCGGGCAGACGCCGGCCAAGCCGAACCTGTTCGACCTCAAGCGTGAGCTGCCCTCGCCCTACTCGGCCAACGTCCAGGGGGCGCAGCCCACGACGGCGAACCCGAATGCGGACGCGGCTTATGGGGCGTATCAGCGCGGTCGCTACGTCACCGCCTTCCGCGAGGCGACCAAGCGGATCGAGGCGAATCCGAAGGACGCCGCGGCGATGACGCTGCTCGGCGAACTCTACAACCAGGGCCTCGGGGTCAAGCCGGACCCTAAACGCGCCCATGAATGGTACCGGCTGGCGGCCGTGCAGAACGATCCCAACGCCATGGCCTCCCTCGGCCTGATGGCGATGGATGGGCGCGGGCAACCCAAGGACGAGAAGGCTGGCCGGACCTGGCTCGAACAGGCGGCCCGCAAGGGACAGCCCAGCGCCTGCTACAATCTCGCCCTGATCCAGCTCGCGAGCGACAAGCCGGCGGATCTAGCAGCGGCCCTGGCCAATTTCCGGGCGGCGGCCGAGGCCGAGATCCCCGCCGCGCAATACGCGCTGGGCGTGCTCTACCTCCAGGGCAAGGGCGTCTCCAAGGACACGACCCAGGCGGCGCAATGGTTTCGCCGCGCCGCCGACAACGGCGATCTCGGTGCCGAGGTCGAGTTCGCGATCCGGCTGTTCAACGGCGACGGCGTTCCCAAGGACGAGACCCGCGCGGCCCGCTACTTCCTGCATGCGGCCCAGCGCGGCAACGCCATCGCCCAGAACCGGATCGCCAAGCTCTACGTCGCCGGCCGCGGCGTGCCCAAGAATCTGGTCGAGGCGGCGGCCTGGAACCTCACCGCAGCCTCGCAGGGCCGCGCCGATGCCGGCCTCGATCAAGCGACCGCCGGTCTCAACCCCGACGAGCGCAAGCGCGCCGAGGCGCTGGCGGCGGACCGGGTGAGCCTCGCGCCCTAAGGCATCATCCCGGAGTTCGGATCCGGAACGAGGCTCTGAGCCGTCGCGCCGGCATCGCCCGAAAGCCGGCAACCACCTTTCGGGGCGATGCCCGCAAAAATTGTAGAACTGTCGGCGCGTTTGAAACGAAGAAGCCGGGCCGAGGGCTGGCGCATTCGGCGACGCTTGCGCGAGGGTGCGACGGTCACGCTGCCCTATGCTCTCGGACAACCGCGTGACAGGAGCCCGAATGACGTCCAGCCTTCTTCGCCGTAAGCCCTTGCAACTGGAGCCCGGTGAAGAGCGTCGGCTGGCACGAACGCTCGGCTGGCCGCATCTCATGGCCCTCGGTGTCGGCGCGATCGTCGGAACCGGCATCCTCACGCTCATCGGCGTCGGGGCGGCCAAGGCCGGGCCCGCCGTGATCCTGTCCTTCGCCATTGCCGGCGCGATCTGCGCCTGCGCAGCGCTCGCCTATGCCGAAATGGCGACGATGATCCCGGTCTCGGGCAGCGCCTATACCTACACCTATGTCGTGCTCGGCGAGATCCTCGCCTGGGTCATCGGCTGGAGCCTGATACTCGAATACTCGCTCGTCGTCAGCGCGGTGGCGGTCGGCTGGTCCGGCTATGCCGCGCCGCTGCTGGAGAACCTGTTCGGGTTCCCCAGGGCGCTGATGCGGGGGCCGGATGCGGGCGGGATCGTCAACCTCCCCGCGGTCGCGATCATCGTCGTCGTCGCCGTGCTGCTCCTGCGCGGCACGCGGGAGAGCGCCACAGTCAATGCCGCGCTGGTGCTGGTGAAGATCGCCGCGTTGATCGTCTTCGTGGTCTTCGCGGTGCCCGCCTTCGACGCCGCCCATCTTGAACCGTTCAACCCGTTCGGCTTCGTGAAGAGCCTGGGCGCCGACGGGGTCGAGCGCGGCATCATGGCGGCGGCGGCGATCATCTTCTTCGCCTTCTACGGCTTCGACGCCATCGCCACCGCGGCGGAGGAGACGCGCAACCCAGGGCGCGACCTGATCATCGGCATCGTCGGATCGATGGCGGCCTGCGTCGTGATCTACGTTGCGGTCGCGGTCACCGCGGTGGGGGCCCTGTCCTACACGCGCTTTGCCGACAGTCCGGAGCCGCTGGCGCTGATCCTGCGCGAACTCGGCCGGCCGCTGGTGGCGCAGTATCTCGCGGCCTCGGCGGTGATCGCGTTGCCCACCGTCATCCTCGCCTTTTTCTACGGCCAGAGCCGGATCTTCTTCACCATGGCCCGCGACGGGATGCTGCCGCAGAGCCTGGCGAAACTCTCCTCCGCCGGAACGCCGGTTCGGATCACCCTCTTCACGGCGGCCGTGGTGACCGTGCTCGCCGGGCTCGTCCCGCTGGGGGAGCTCGCTGCACTCGCCAATGCCGGGACGCTCGCGGCGTTCATTGCCGTCGCGGCCTGCATGCTGGTGATGCGCGCCCGTGCGCCGGATGCTCCCCGCACCTTCCGCGCCCCGGCCCCGTGGCTCATCGGGGCGATCACGATTTTGGGCTGCGGCTATCTGTTCTTCAGCCTGCCCGCGAAGACCCAACTCTGGTTCGCCGTCTGGAACGTCCTCGGATTGGTGTTCTACGCGCTTTATGGCCGGAAGAACGCTTCGGTCGCAGCCGGATAGCGGGAGCGGGTCAGGCGCGACCGGCGAGGTCGCGCAGAACCGCCGGAACCATCTCCGGCAGATCCTCGGAGATCAGCCCCGGCCCGAAGCGCAGGCCCGCATCGCCGTGCAGCCACACGGCGGCGCAGGCGGCGTCGAACGGGTCCATGCCCTGCGCCAGCAACCCGGCGACGAGGCCGCCGAGCACGTCGCCGGAGCCGGCGGTGCCGAGATGCGGCGTGCCGTGGTCGTTGATCGCCGCGCGCCCGTCCGGGGCCGCGATCACCGTGTCGGCGCCCTTCAGCACCACGACCGCCCCGGCGATCTCCGCCGCCCGCGCGGCCCGCTCGACCTTCGTCAGCCCCTCCGCCACGGCCTCCGTGCCGGAGAACAGCCGCGTGAACTCTCCCTCGTGCGGGGTGAGCACGGCCCGTGCCTCGCCGTCGCGGATGTGGCGGGCGAGGGTGCGCACCTCGCTGCGGAAGCTCGTGAGCGCGTCGGCGTCGAGCACCAGGGCGCGCCCGGCATTGGCCGCCACCGCGACGAGGTCGCAGGTCGCCGGGCCGGTCCCGAGGCCGGGGCCGAGCAGCAGCGCGTTCAGCCGCTCGTCGGCGAGCATGTCATCGAGGTCGTCGGCATTCTCGCACGGGCGCAGCATGATCGCGGTGAGCTGGGCGGCGTTCTCCGCCAGCGCCGAGGCGGGTGAAGCCATGGTGACGAGCCCCGCACCGACCCGCAGCGCGCCGCGGGCAGCGAGCCGGGCCGCGCCAGTGCGATAGGCGGGGCCCGACAACACCAGGGCATGGCCGCGGGTGTATTTGTGGCTGCCGGCGGTGAGCCGCGGCAGCGCCCACAGGCCGGGCGCGTTGCGATACAGCGCGCGGGTCTCTCCGGCGACCCCGGCGGCGAAAGCGGCCTCGCCCGTGCCGATATCGGCGACATGCAGTACGCCGCAATGGGTCCGGCCGGGCTCGAGCAGGTGGCCGGGCTTCGGCGCGACGAAGGTCACCGTCTCGGTCGCCTCGACCGCGAGCCCGCGCACCGCGCCGCTATCGCCGTCGATGCCGCTCGGCACATCCACGGCCAGCACGGGGATGCCCGAGCGGTTCACCGCTTCCACGAGGGTACGGGCTGCCCCTTCCAGATCGCGGCAGAGGCCGGCGCCGAACACGGCATCGATGATGAGGTCGGCCGCCGGAATCGCGGCCTCCACGGTACCCACCGGGCCGGTCCAGGCCTCGGCGGCGAGGGCGGCATCGCCCTTGAGCGCGGCGCGCTCGCCGAGCAGACGCAGATCGACGTGGTAGCCGGACTCATTCAGCAGGCGGGCGGCCACGAACCCGTCGCCGCCATTGTTGCCGGGGCCGCACAGCACGAGCACCCGGCCACGCTCCGGTGCCATGGCGCGGGCATGCGCGGCGACGGCGGCGCCCGCCGCCTCCATCAGCGTCAGGCCCGGCGTGCCGCCGGCGATCGCGGCGGCATCAACCCGGCGCATCGCCTCAACGGTGAGCAGCCGATGCGAGGCTTGGGGGGATTTCACCGGCTCATGCATGCAACTGGCTCAACCTATGCCTTTAAATTCATCGTTTTTGGCGGAATTGCCTACATATTCCGCTTTGTTTGCATATTCCGTGCGCAACTTCCCGGTCCCGTCATCCAAATCGCCGTGGCGGTCACGCGGCGGCGATGGTACATAAATGGCTGACTGAGGGACTAGGCGGATCAGGCTTTTCCGGATGAAGAAGATCGAGGCGATCATCAAGCCGTTCAAGCTCGACGAGGTGAAGGAAGCCCTCCAAGAGGTCGGTCTCCAGGGCATCACCGTGATCGAGGCGAAGGGCTTCGGCCGGCAGAAGGGCCATACCGAACTCTACCGCGGCGCCGAATACGTCGTGGACTTCCTCCCGAAGGTGAAGCTGGAGATCGTACTCTCGGACGCCCTGGTCGAGGGTGCCGTGGAAGCGATCCGCAAGTCGGCCCAGACCGGCCGCATCGGTGACGGAAAGATCTTCGTCTCGACGATCGAGGAAGCCATCCGCATCCGCACCGGCGAGACTGGCACCGACGCGATCTGATCCAGTCGGCCCCGCTATCCTGGCCCGCTTCGTGAAGGGCCGGCCGCGTCCGCGCTTGCCGTGAAGCGCCGTAGCCGAGCGACGCCGTGCCCGATCTCGACAGTATCGTCAAAGACATCGCCGCGGAGATGCGGGCCCGCCCCGATCGCGGCGCGGTGGCGAGCTACATCCCCGAACTGGCCCGCGTCGACGCTCAAGGCTTCGGCCTCGTCGTGATCGACGGCGACGGGCGGGTCGCGGCCGGGGGGGATGCCGACACCCCCTTCTCGATCCAGAGCATCTCCAAGGTCTTCACCCTGACGCTGGCCCTCGGCATGGTCGGCGACCGGCTCTGGCGCCGGGTCGGCCGCGAGCCCTCGGGCAGCCCGTTCAACTCCATCGTGCAGTTGGAGCGGGAGCACGGCATCCCGCGCAATCCGTTCATCAATGCCGGCGCCATCGCGGTTACCGACCTGATCCTGTCGGGCCATCAGCCGCGGGAGGCGTTGGGCGAGATCCTGCGCTTCATGCAGTTCGTGGCGCAGGACGACAGCATCACGATCGACGAGCGCGTGGCGGCCTCCGAGAAGCGCACGGGCTTCCGCAACGCGGCGCTCGCCAACTACATGCGCTCCTTCGATGTGATCGAGAATCCGGTCGATTACACGCTGGGCGTCTACTTCCATCACTGCGCCATCGCGATGACCTGCCGCCAGCTCGCCACCGCCGGGCTGTTCCTGGCCTATTCCGGGCATCATCCGCTGGCCGGGCATTCGGTGATCTCGGCTGAGCGGGCGCGGCGCAT
This sequence comes from Methylorubrum extorquens, assembly GCA_900234795.1. Classification (NCBI taxonomy): domain Bacteria; kingdom Pseudomonadati; phylum Pseudomonadota; class Alphaproteobacteria; order Hyphomicrobiales; family Methylobacteriaceae; genus Methylorubrum; species Methylorubrum extorquens. The sequence goes on along the minus strand of LT962688.1, from coordinate 3,269,993 downwards.
CAACGCGATCATGCTGACCTGCGGCCACTACGATGGCTCGGGCGATTTCGCCTACCGCGTCGGCCTGCCGGGCAAGAGCGGCGTCGGCGGCGGTATTTTGGCCGTTGCGCCGGGCAAGGCCTCGATCTGCGTCTGGTCACCGGGACTGGATGCGGCCGGCAACTCCCATCTCGGGCGTATCGCCCTGGAGATGCTGGTGAAACGCACGGGCTGGTCGATTTTTGGGGTGTAAGGCGCGCCAGTCGCCCTCGCGCACTGATCGCCGCATCCTTGCCCTGATCACTGAGGTGGCCGCGTTAGCGGCCCTCGAAGAATCCTCCAGGGATCGCACGGCTACTGGAGTATCCTTCGAGGCCTCCGCTTCGCTGCGGCACCTCAGGATGAGGGCGAGGCCGGGATGAGCCAAACAAAAACCGCCCCCGTCTTTCGACGGAGGCGGCCTGTTTCAGACGCTATTGTCGGCCTCGAAAGTCTTACGCGACGGCCTTCTGCGCGGCTTCGCCCGGGAGCGGAACCTCGGAGATCGTCTTCAGAACCTGCGAGGCGATCTGGTAGGGGTCGCCCATGGAGTTCGGGCGGCGGTCCTCAAGGTAGCCCTTGTAGCCGTTGTTGACGAAGGAGTGGGGCACGCGCACCGAGGCGCCGCGGTCGGCCACGCCGTAGGAGAACTTGTTCCACGGCGCCGTCTCGTGCTTGCCGGTCAGGCGCATGTGGTTGTCGGGGCCGTAGACGGCGATGTGGTCGTCGAGGTTCTTTTCGAAGCTGGCCATCACCGCCTCGAAATACTCCTTGCCGCCGGTCTCGCGCATGAACGTCGTCGAGAAGTTGCAGTGCATGCCCGAGCCGTTCCAGTCGGTGTCGCCGAGCGGCTTGCAATGGTACTCGATGTCGATCTCGTAGGTCTCGCACAGGCGCTGGAGCAGGTAGCGGGCCATCCACATCTCGTCGGCGGCCTTCTTGGAGCCCTTGCCGAAGATCTGGAATTCCCACTGGCCCTTGGCCACTTCGGCGTTGATGCCTTCGTGGTTGATGCCGGCGGCGAGGCAGAGGTCGAGATGCTCCTCGACGATCTTGCGGGCCACGGGGCCGACATTCGAGGCGCCGACGCCGCAATAATACGGACCCTGCGGAGCGGGGTAGCCGGTCTCGGGGAAGCCGAGCGGGCGGCCGTTCTTGTAGAGGAAGTACTCCTGCTCGAAGCCGAACCACGCGCCGGCATCGTCGAGCACGGTCGCGCGCTTGTTCGACGGGTGCGGGGTCTTGCCGTCCGGCATCATCACTTCGCACAGCACGAGCACGCCGTTGGTGCGGGCCGGGTCGGGGGAAGTGGCGCACGGGCTTCAGCACGCAGTCGGAGGAGGAGCCCTCGGCCTGCTGCGTCGAGCTGCCGTCGAAGCCCCAGAGCGGGAGCTGCTCGAAGGTCGGGAAGCTGTCGTACTCTTTGATCTGCGTCTTGCCGCGCAGGTTCGGTGTGGGCGTGTAGCCGTCGAGCCAGATGTACTCGAGCTTAAACTTGGTCATTCCCAGTCTCTCGTACCTTGAGGATCCGTGTCCTGACGAAACCTTTGCGGAACCGGCGTCGTTGAGAACCTGCCCGGCCGTTGGATCGCGGCGTCCGGCGGGTGACTTCCCCGCCGCATCCGAGACGCCGATCCACCGGCGAGCAGGGCGCCAGCCCGACCCCCGAGCGCCCACTGTGCGGGTGGACGCTCCGGTTTCCGCCTAAGCATGTCGCGTGCCAGTCGCCTTGGTCGCGAGGCGGTGGCCTATGCGGCAAATATGACCGCCCAAGGGCCGGTCTTGCAGACGAAACAGTCCGAACGTCCCGCGATTGCGTGGATTTTTTGCCTGCCGACGGGTGGCAACGGCGAAGCGCGGACGATATCGTCCGCGCGGCCGGCGAGACCGGCCGGGGACGCGAGAGGGGGGGCCGGACCCGGATCAGGAGCGACGCCGCGGGCGTGAAGCCGCCCCGTCGAGACATGCCGCTTTCCCGATCAGCCCATCGCGCCCCAGGAACGGACCGGCTCGGACCGCGCCCGGACCCGGCCGATGGTTCGCCGCCCCGCTTCCAGAATTTGCCGAGGAGACGCACAGCATGAATACGGCCGCCGATGTGCTGAAGGCCATCAAGGACAATGACGTCAAGTACGTCGACTTCCGCTTCACCGACCCGCGCGGCAAGTGGCAGCATGTGACCTTCGACGTCTCCCTGATCGACGAGGAGATGTTCCAGGACGGCACCATGTTCGACGGCTCGTCGATCGCCGGCTGGAAGGCGATCAACGAATCCGACATGCTGCTGATGCCCGATCCGGTCACGGCCTGCATGGACCCGTTCTTCTCGGCCTCCACCATGTCGATCGTCTGCGACGTGCTCGAGCCCTCGACCGGCGAGCCCTATGCCCGCGATCCGCGCTCGACCGCCAAGCTCGCCGAGGCGTATCTGCGCTCCACCGGCATCGGCGACACGATCTTTGTCGGCCCCGAGGCCGAGTTCTTCGTGTTCGACGACGTGAAGTTCGGCGCCGACCCCTACCATACCGGCTTCCAGCTCGACTCGACCGAGCTGCCGACCAACGGCTTCACCGATTACGAGGGCGGCAATCTCGGCCACCGGGTGCAGACCAAGGGCGGCTACTTCCCCGTCCCGCCGCAGGATTCGGCCCAGGACATGCGCGGCGAGATGCTGGCCGCGATGCAGTCGATGGGCGTGAAGGTCGAGAAGCACCACCACGAGGTGGCGTCGGCCCAGCACGAGCTCGGCATGAAGTTCGACACGCTGACCCTCCTCGCCGACCACATGCAGATCTACAAGTACTGCATCCACAACGTGGCGCAGAGCTACGGCAAGTCCGCCACCTTCATGCCCAAGCCCGTCTACGGCGACAACGGCTCGGGCATGCACGTGCACCAGTCGATCTGGAAGGACGGCAAGCCGCTGTTTGCCGGCGACAAGTATGCCGACCTCAGCCAGGAATGCCTGTGGTACATCGGCGGCATCATCAAGCACGCCAAGGCGCTCAACGCCTTCACCAACCCGTCCACCAACTCCTACAAGCGTCTGGTGCCGGGCTACGAGGCCCCCGTGCTGCTGGCCTACTCAGCCCGCAACCGCTCGGCCTCCTGCCGTATCCCGTGGACGACGAACCCGAAGGCCAAGCGCGTCGAGGTCCGCTTCCCCGATCCGATGGCCAACCCGTATCTCGCCTTCTCAGCCCTGCTGATGGCCGGCCTCGACGGCATCATCAACAAGATCGATCCGGGCCCGGCGATGGACAAGGATCTCTACGATCTGCCGCCGCGCGAGCTGAAGAAGATCCCGACCGTCTGCGGCTCGCTTCGTGAGGCGCTGCAGAACCTCGACAAGGACCGCGCCTTCCTCAAGGCCGGCGGCGTGTTCTCGGATGACCAGATCGACTCGTTCATCGAGCTGAAGATGGCCGAGGTGCTGCGCTACGAGATGACCCCGCACCCGATCGAGTTCGTGCAGTACTACTCGCTGTAAGATCTTTTTCGCGTAGCGTTGTGCAGCGGGCACCGGAGCCTTCGAGGCTCCGGTGCCTTTTTTGTTCGGGGAATGCTTGACGCTGGCAGCCGGGGCGGAACCAGTAGGCCCGTCCGATCGGGAGCCTGACCCATGTCCCTCACCGTCCCCGTGATCCTCGGTTCCGTGCGTGCCGAGCGCGCCGGCATCCGCGCCGCCCGCTTCCTCGTCGCGCAACTCGAAGCCCGCGGCCACACGGCGCCGCTGGTCGATCCCGCCGAGCTGAAGCTCCCGCTGCTCGACCGGATGTACAAGGAATATCCCAAGGGCGAGGCGCCCGAACCGCTGGAGCGGCTGGCGACGCTGTTTCGCGGGGCGGATGCCTTCGTCGTGGTCTCGGCCGAGTACAACCACTCGATCCCGCCCGCGCTCTCCAACACCCTCGATCACTTCCTGGAGGAGTATTTCTGGCGGCCTTCCGCCATCTGCTGCTACTCGGCGGGGCAGTATGGCGGCGTGCGCGCGGCGATGCAGTTGCGGGCGATGCTGGCCGAACTCGGCACGCCGAGCATTCCCTCGCTCCTGCCGATCCCGCGCATCCAGAAGGCGCTGAGCGAGGCGGGCGAACCCGCTGAGGACTGGCTCGGCCGGGCCGCGAAGAAGTTTCTCGACGAGCTGACTTGGTACGCCGAGGCTCTAAAGGCGAAGCGGGCCGGGGGCACGCCGTACTGAGTGTCTCTCACAAAACTCCCGCCGCGCTGTCATCGCCAGAGCGAGAACGGCCAGAGACCGGGAGTTTTGTGAGGCACTCTGAACCTTGCGCGCGGCACTCCGTTTGCACCCCTCGAAACATAGGCGGATGAGGAAAGCGGGCGGATGAACGTGAGTGTCGACAGAGTGCGGGACGCGCTGGCCGAGTTGATCAAGGCCGCGCTCGTCTCCAATGACGGCCTGAGCCTCGCCTTCCGGCAGGCCGCGGCGGACAAGATCGCGGCGCTCGCGGCCGATCCGCCGTCTGCGGACGCGGTGCGGATCGACGGCGCCTGGACCCTGGCGATCCGCGCGGCGGAAGCGCCCGAGCTTCAGCCGGCGGAAGGACAGGTGAACCTGACCCTGCCGCGGAGCGCGCCCTTTACCCTCGAAGAGCTGTGCCAAGCCGATTTCGACGTGGATCGGGCAGTCGAGACGATCCGCAAATCGGCTTCCACGGGCTGACGCTGGGGCCGAACCTGTTCACGGTCGATCGCGCGGCGTTGTTCTAAGGCGTCCGAGCGCCCATCTTGAAGAGGTGCCGGGATCGTCAACGGTCTCCCCAATCAACGAAAAACCGAACGCGCCACGCCTTCCCGGACCGGCGCGGAGAGCCTTGCTCCTTGGCCAGACGCATCAATCCGACGGCGGGCACCCCCGTTCTCCCCTCCCGCGAGCAGATCCTCGCCTTCGTCGCCGAGACGCCCGGAAAGGTCGGCAAGCGCGAAATCGCCAAGGCCTTCGGCATCTCGGGCGCCGACAAGATCGGCCTCAAGGCGATCCTGAAGGAGATCGAGGCCGAGGGCGCGCTCGAGCGTGACCGCGGCGGCTTGCGGAAAGGCGGCAGCCTGCCGCCGGTCGTGCTCGCCGACATCGTGTCGCGCGACCGCGACGGCGACTTGATCGCCCGCCCGTCGCAGTGGGACGGGGAGGGCGAGGCGCCCAAGATCGCCGTCGAGACCCCGCGCGCCGGCCGCAAGGGCAACCGCCCCGCCCCCGGCATCGGCGACCGGGCGCTGGTCCGCGTCGCGCCGGACCCGGAAGCGCCCGGCCGCTACACCGGCCGCGTCATCAAGGTGATCGGCAAGAACCGCTCCGAGGTGATCGGCGTCTATCGCGCCAGCCGCGACGGCGGGCGCCTGCTTCCCGTCGAGAAGAAATCGCAGGGCAAGGAAATCGCGATCCCGCCGGGCGAGGAGGGCGAGGCCCGGGATGGCGACCTCGTCAGCGTCGCGGTGGAGCGCGAGACCCGCTTCGGCCTGCCCCGCGGGCGCGTCACCGAGCGGCTCGGCGCGCTCGGCTCCGAGAAGGCGGTGAGCCTGATCGCGCTGCACATCCACAATATCCCGCACGTCTTCCCCGCCGCCGTGCTCGCGGAGGCGGACGCGGCCAAGCGCGCGACCAAGCGCGGCCGAGAGGATTGGCGCGAGGCGCCGCTGGTCACCATCGACCCGCCCGACGCCAAGGACCACGACGACGCGGTGATGGCCGAGGCCGATCCCGATCCGGCCAATGCGGGCGGGTTCATCGTTACCGTCGCGATCGCGGATGTGGCCGCCTATATCCGGCCGGATTCGGCCCTCGACCGCGAGGCGCTGCTACGGGGCAACTCGGTCTACTTCCCCGACCGGGTGGTGCCGATGCTGCCCGAGCGCATCTCGAACGATCTCTGCTCTCTGCGCGAAGGGGAGGACCGTCCGGCGCTTGCCGTGCGGATGATCATCGGCGCCGACGGGGTGAAGCGCAGCCACAGCTTCCACCGCATCCTGATGCGCTCGCACGCCAAGCTCGCCTATGCGCAGGCGCAGGCCGCGATCGACGGGAGGCCGGATGAGAAGTCGGGACCGGTGCTGGAGACGGCGCTGCGCCCGCTCTACGCGGCCTACGAGGCGATGAAGCGGGCCCGCGACGCCCGCGGCCCGCTTGCCCTCGACCTGCCCGAGCGCAAGGTGCTGCTCGACGCGGAAGGCGGCGTCGATCGGGTGATCGTGCCGGAGCGTCTTGAGGCGCACCGGCTGATCGAGGAGTTCATGATCCAGGCCAACGTCGCGGCGGCCGAGACGCTGGAGAAGGCGGGCTCGCCGCTGATCTACCGGGTCCACGACGAACCGGCCCTGGAGAAGATGCGCGCGCTCGGCGAGGTGCTCGCCTCGGTCGGCGTCAAGATGACCAAGGCCGGAGCGCTGCGGCCGGACCTGTTCAACCGCATCCTCGCCCAGGTGGCCGAGAGCGAGCACGCCCCGTTCATCAACGAGGTAGTGCTGCGTTCGCAGGCACAGGCGATCTACGCTGCACAAAATCTAGGCCATTTCGGCCTCAACCTGCGCCGCTACGCCCACTTCACCTCACCCATCCGCCGCTACGCGGATCTCATCGTCCACCGTGCTCTCGTGCGTGCCTGCGGATTGGGCAAGGATGGCCTGCCGGACGACACCACGCCGGGCATGCTCGACGCGGTCTCCGAGCAGATCTCGGCGGCCGAGCGCCGGGCGATGGCGGCCGAGCGCGAGACCATCGACCGGCTCATTGCCGGCTACCTCGCCGACCGGGTCGGCGCGACCTTCTCCGGCCGGATTTCAGGGGTGACGCGCTCGGGGCTGTTCGTGAAGCTCGCCGAGACCGGGGCCGACGGGTTCGTGCCCGTCTCCACCATCGGCCACGAATATTACCGCCACGACGAGGCTCTGCATGCCCTCGTCGGCGACCGCAGCGGCGAGACCTACCGCCTCGGCGACACGGTCGAGGTCCGCCTCGTCGAGGCGGCGGCGGTGGCCGGCGCCCTGCGCTTCGAGATCCTGTCGGAGGGGCGCAGCCGCTCCGGCGCCAAAGGCGGCGGGATCAAGCGCAGCGGGTCCAAGGCGAATCCGGGCAAGGCGAAGTTGGGCAAGGCCAAGTTCGGGGCGAAGCCACCGAAGGGCAAGCCGCGCCCCGGCAAGGCGGCGGCCTCCGAGAGCGATGCGGCGCGGCGCCATCGCGGCTCGCGTCGCTGAGCGGAAGGGGCTAGACTCGGCCTATGGAAACCTACGCCTCCCCTCCGGCCCCGGCTCCCCAGGAGCGGACGCGGCTGCTCCCGGCCATGGCCAACGGCTTCCTCAACCGCTGCCCGCATTGCGGCGAGGGCCACGTCTTCGGCCGCTTCCTCAAGGTGCGGCCGGCTTGCGAGGCCTGCGGCCTGGAGATGGAGGGCCACCGGGCCGACGACCTGCCGCCCTATATCGTGATCTTCCTCGTGGGCCACATCATCGGCTACCTCGTGCTCGAGATCGAGATGGGCTACGACGTGCCGCTCTGGATTTCGATGACGGTGTGGCCCTTGCTCACCCTCGTCCTGGCGCTCGTGCTGTTGCAGCCGGTCAAGGGCGCGGTGATTGGCCTGCAATACACGTTCGGCATGCACGGTTTCGGCAAGTTGCCCCCCGCGCGCGGTGGGACCGGCACGGGCACGGGGGAGAGACGCGGCGGTGAGGCAGGAAGCAGAGCAGGCGACGCCCCAAAGCTTGGATCAGCCTGATTCAGATCAGCCCGCTTCGCCTGCTGCCACGCCCCGCCCGGCGCTTCTGCGCCCGCGCGATGCCGCGACGCTGATCATTCTCGACCGGTCACGAAAGAAGCTGAAGCTGCTGATGGGCCGGCGCCATGCCGGCCTCGCCTTCATGGGCGGCAAGTTCGTGTTTCCCGGCGGACGGATCGAACCGTCCGACCGGATGATGCCGGTGGCCGGGGCCCTGTCGCAGCGGGCCGACGACGCGCTACGGGCCAAGCTGCCGCGCGCACCCCACCATCTCGGCCGTTCCCCTCGCGCTCGCCGCGATCCGCGAGACCTACGAGGAGACCGGCCTTCTCATCGGCACCCGCGATTATGGTCCGCCGGAGACCGCACCGCAGGGTGCGTGGCAGGCCTTCGCCGATGAAGGGGTGATGCCCGATCTCGAAACCCTGCATCTGGTGGCGCGGGCGATCACGCCGCCGAAGCGCCCCCGCCGCTTCGATACCCGCTTCTTTGCCGTCGATCGCAAGGCGGTGGTCGCCGAGCGGCCCGGTATCGTCGGGCCGGATGCGGAACTGACCGAACTCGCCTGGGTCGATCTCGACGCTGCGCGCAAGCTCGACCTGCCGCGCATCACCCGCGTGATCCTCGACGATCTCGAGGCGGCGGCCGACGCCGGCTTCCCGCCCTACCGGCCGATCCCGTTCTACTTCGAGCGCCGCGGCAAAGGGGTGCGGGAGGAGATCTGAACGGGTCGTCCGCTGCCCTTCAGCGCGGCGAGATGCGCCACGTCACGTTCACCGTGGCGTTAAAAAGAAATGGTCGCCGGCGGCACGATTTGGATGCGGCGAAGCGATCGCGGCATGTCGGCCTCTCCCACTTCGGAAGGGCTAGCTTCTCCGTCTGTGATCGCATTGATCTCGACGAGCGTGACGTCGGCAGCCTCCGCGTAGACCTTGGCTTGTTGGCGGGCATCAAGCATGGCCGCACGGCGCGCTTCGAGCAACGCGGCCCGCTCATTCTCGACCTTGAACGTCACCGACTGAACCCGAAGCAGGCCCGTTTCCGCAATCCGACTCATGGTTGCGTTCAAATGATCGATCCCGTTGGCCTTCAAAATGAAGGTGGTCGTTGCGGTGAACGGAGTGGCCGATTTCTTGGGTGGCGGCGGCCGATGTCCAGGATATTGCGGTGGCTGATAACCGCCAGATCGATCCTCATCGAGTCGGAAGCGACTTCTCTCGATTTTCACGCCTGCTTGCTCGAACCGACGCAGGACCTCTATCGCCGAGCCCGCTCGCTCTTCATGCGCCGAGACGGTTGCCTCCAACGTCTTGTCCTGCGTGACCAGGCTTACCTCGAAGCGCCCGTAATCGGGCTTCTGTTCGAACGAGCCCGCGCCGTGGACGGTCAGAACGGATCCGCGTGATGGCGGAGAATTCTCGTTCGAAGACTGCGCTGCGGCTGGCCCAAGCAGAAGGGTGGCCATGAATGCGGCCAAGGCGGGAGCCTTGAAGGGCAAGGGATGGATCATGGGAGCCATTCGAACTGATCGCTGATGTCCGATGGACGGACAGTCGGGCGGAGGGGGGCACAACCTTCGGTCGAGTTGGTGACTGCATGCGCCGGAGAAGATGGCTGAAGCTTGACCGTTTGCGGAAGCCTGCCCTGTCCGCACTGACAGAAATGCATCCTTTGATGCCTCAGAGGAGATTCTTAAGCGGCATCGGGCATCGTGGGACGGCAAGTGGAGCCGAAATCACCGATGCTCTCCGTCCTTCGTCGCTCCGATGCCGCGTCCATCTTCGACGCGCTCAACCGCTCCCAAGCCGTCATCACCTTCGCCGTCGATGGGACGGTGCTCGACGCCAACGACAATTTCCTCTCACTGATGGGCTACACCCTCGGTGAGGTGCGCGGGCGGCATCATCGTCTGTTCGTGGACCCGCAGGAGGCGGAGAGCGCGGAGTACGAGGCGTTCTGGCAGGGCCTGCGCCGCGGCACGTTTCAGACGGCGGCCTATGGGCGTCTCACCAAGGACGGACGCAAGGTCTGGATCCGGGCGAGTTACAATCCAATCCTCGACGCCGCCGGCCGCGTTCGGAAGATCGTCAAATTCGCCCTCGACGTGACGACCGAGCGGCTCGCCTCCGCCGAGACGGCGGGCCAGATCGCCGCGATCAGCCGGTCGCAGGCGGTGATCCAGTTCGACCTCGACGGGACGGTGCGCAGCGCCAACGCCAACTTCCTCGACGCCCTCGGCTACGCGCCGCACGAGGTGGAGGGCCGCCACCACAGCCAGTTCGTGCGGCCGGAAGAGGCGGCATCCGCGGAGTACCGCGCCTTCTGGGAGGCGCTCGCCCGCGGCGAGTACCGGGCCGGCGAGTTCCTGCGCGTCGGCAAGGACGGGCGCGAGGTCTGGATCCAGGCGACCTACAACCCGATCCTCGATCCGTCCGGGCGCCCGTTCAAGGTCGTCAAATACGCGTCCGACATCACGGCGGCCAAGCGCGTCGCCGCCGACATGGCGGGAAAGGTCGAGGCCGCCCGCCGCTCGCAGGCGGTGATCGAGTTCGGCATGGACGGCACGGTGCTCGACGCCAACGACAACTTCCTGAACGCGCTCGGCTACACCCTTTCCGAAGTGCAGGGCCGGCATCACCGGATGTTCGTGACGCCCGAAATCGCCGCGAGCCCGGCCTATGCCGAGTTCTGGGCGACGCTGCGGGCGGGGCAGTTCACCTCCGCCGTCTACCAGCGGGTGGCCAAGGATGGTCGCGAGGTCTGGATTCAGGCCTCCTGCAACCCGGTTCTCGACGCGGCCGGGCGCCCGTTCAAGATCGTAAAATACGCCTTCGACATCAGCCAGAGCATGGCGGTGCGCGCCAGCGCCCTCGCCATGGCCGAGCAGACGCTGGCCCGGGTACGGACGGTGGCCGGCGCGTCCGAGGAGATGCACCGGATCTCGGAATCAATCGCTGAGCAGATGAACCGCTCGCACGATGCGGTCGGCGACATTCAGACCCGCATGAGCGCCGCCAGCGTCCTCTCGGCGAAGCTCGACGACGCGGCCGCCGCGATGACCGGCGTGGTCGAGGTCATTACGGGCATCGCCGAGCAGATCAACCTGCTCGCTCTCAACGCCACGATCGAGGCCGCCCGCGCCGGTGCGGCCGGCCGCGGCTTCGCCGTCGTCGCCACCGAAGTGAAGAGCCTCGCCGAGCAGGCGCGCTCGGCCACCGCGCGCATCACCGGCGAGATCGGTGCCATGCAGGCGGTCTCGCGGGATGTCGGCGCGGCGCTGGTCTCGACCGCGGCGGTGGTCGATACCGTGCAGGGCTTCATCGCGCAGACCACCGCGGACAGCACGCGGCAGCGCGCGACCACCGGTCAGGTCAGCACCGACATGCAGGCCACCGCCGCGAGCGTGGCGGAGTTTGCGAGCCGTCTCGACGCCTGGAATGTCGGGCTGGAGGAGCGGCGGGGCGAGGAGCGCCTTCGCTCCTCGCGCGCCGGCCTTGTCGCGTTCGTGCCGGAGCGCGGGCGAACGGCGGGGACGCCGCAGAGCCGCCCCTGCACCATTCTCAACCTCTCGGAGGGCGGCGCTAAGCTGGCACTCGAGGCTGCGGACCTTCCGAACCTCATCACGCTTCACATCGACGGCGAGCCGTCCCGACGCTGCCGCGTCATACGGCGGGCCGACGACGGGGTCGGCGTTCAGTTCGTCTGATTCCGCGCAGCGTCGGGAACGGTCGTGGCCCGCCTTCGGGATGCTGCGCGACGGTCCGCCTACCGGCGCGCGTCGGAGACCAGCGCGGCCAGCCCCTCGCGATAGGTCGGGAAGGCAAGCTGCACGCCCAGCTCCTCGCGGATCAGGCGGTTACGCACCCGCTTGTTCTCGCCGTAGAAGCTGCGGGCCATCGGGCTGAGGTCGGCAGTCTCGAAATCGACTTCCGGCGGCAGGGGGCAGCCCCGTGAGCCTTGCTGCGTGCTCGGTCACCGTCTGCGGCGGGGCCGGCTCGTCGTCGGTGACGTTGTAGACCGCGCCCCCCCGCGGCCGTTCGATCGAGGCGGCCAGCGTCGCGGCGATGTCGGTGACGTGGATGCGGTTGAACACCTGCCCCGGCTTGACGATGCGCTGGGTGCGGCCGTCGCGCAGCTTCACGATCGGATTGCGGCCGGGGCCGTAGATGCCCGAGAGGCGAAACACCTGCACCGCCTTGCCGGTCTCGGCGCCCAGCGCGAGCCATGCATTCTCGACGGCGAGGCGGTCGCGCGAGCGGGCGCTCTTCGGCGTGGCGGGCGTCGTCTCGTCGATCCAGGCACCTCCTTGGTCGCCGTAGACGCCGATGGTCGAGAGATAGCCGATCCAGCCGATGCGGCTTTTCGCGATGGTGTCGCGGTAGCGGGCGAGCACCGTGTCGCCGTCCCGGCCCGGCGGAGCGGAGATCAGCAGGACGTCGGTGTCGGCGAGATCCTCGGCGATGCGGGGATCGTCCGCCTCAGGTCCGAAGGCGCGCAGGGTGAACCCGGTCTCGGCCGCGAGACTCCTGGCCCGCTCGGGCTCGGTCACCGTCGCCCGCACCGCGTTGAATCGCGCCCGTTCACGCTCGGCAAAATGCCGGGCGGAGAAGCCGAGGCCGAAGACGAACAGGTTCATGCGGTGTCAGGTCTCCCGTAGGCCGTCCGCTTCCATAGGGAGGGCGGCGGCCTCACGCCATTCCTCCCTCACATGCGCCTCCGTTTCCCCCGTGTCCATGGGCATCGAAGAGTTCGTGCAGCCGCTCTTGGGGCAGCAACCGGCCGCAGGCCCAGACGGCGGCACCGCGCACCACCGGATCGGGCTCGGCGAGACAGGCCACCGCCTCCGCGGCGAGGGCGGCATCACCGGAATTGCCGATGGCAATCAGCACGTTGCGCAGGAAGCGGTCGCGGCCGGTGCGCTTGATCGGCGTGCCGGCAAAGCGGGTGCGAAATCCCGCATCGTCGAGGCGAGCGAGTTCGGCGAGCGGCGGCGCGGCGAGATCGTCGCGGGCGGCCATGCGGCTCTCCCGCGCCGCACCCGCGAACTTGTTCCAGGGACAGACCGCGAGGCAGTCGTCGCAGCCGAACACCCGGTTGCCGATCTTTTCGCGGAATTCGGCGGGGATCGGGCCCTGATGCTCGATGGTGAGGTAGGCGATGCAGCGGCGCGCATCGAGTTGGTAAGGGGCCGGGAAGGCGTCCGTCGGGCAGATGTCGAGGCAGCGGCGGCAGGAGCCGCAATGGTCGGTCTCGGGGGTGTCGGGTTCGAGCTCGGCGCGGGAAAAGATCGCGCCGAGCATCAGCCAGTTGCCGTGCTCGCGCGAGATCAGCACCGTGTGCTTGCCCTGCCAGCCGAGCCCGGCGGCCTGGGCCAGCGGCTTCTCCATGACGGGCGCGGTATCGACGAAGACCTTCACCGGCTGGCCGGAGCGGGCGGAGAGGAAGCCGCCGAGTTCCTTCAGCTTGCCCTTGATGACATCGTGATAGTCGCGCCGTTGCGCATAGGCGGCGATGGCGGCGCGATCCTTCAGCTGGATGAGTTCGAGGGGATCGCGCTCAGGGCCCGCATTCATGCCGAGCATGACGATGCTGCGCGTCTCGGCCCACAGGGCGGAGGGCGCGGCGCGCTGGTCGGCCCGCTCCTCCATCCAGTCCATCGTGCCGTGATGGCCCGCGGCGAGCCATGCCGGCAAGCGCTCGCGCAGGTCCGGTACGGCGTCGGGACGGGTGACGCGGAACGCCTCGAAGCCGAGCCGGCGCGCGCGCGCCTCAATGGTCTCGCGCAGGGCGCGACCCGTGAGGACGGCCTTTTCGGGTTTCAGAAATCCAGATCCGCGTAGTGAGCGGCCGCCGGCATCCCCGGTGCCCGGTCGGCCAGCAGCGCGCGGAAGGACGGGCGGGATTTCACCCGCGCGTACCAGTCCTTCGCCATCTCGTCCTCGTCCCATGGCACGTCGCCGAGATAGTCCACGCAGGAAAGGTGGGCCGCCGCCGCGAGGTCGGCATAGGTCAGGTCGTTGCCCGCGAGCCAGCGGCGCTGCCCGATCAGGTAGCCGACATATTGGAGGTGATAGCGCACGTTGGTGCGCGCCGCACGAATGGCGTTCATGTCCGGCGGGCCGCCTCCGGCGGCGGAGGGCATGAAGCGCTTATCGATCTTCTCGGTGACGAGATACTCGGTCACCTCGCTGTTGAACTTGACGAGGAACCAGTCGAGCAGGCGCCGCACCTCCACCCGCGCCTGGGTGGTGTCGGGCAGAAGCCGCCGTCCGGCGAGGCCGAGCCCCCCGCGTTTCGTCGAGATATTCCGCGATCACGCCCGCGCCGGGAATGGCGAGCCCGGTCTGCTCCACCAGCACCGGCGTGGTGCCCGCCGGGTTGACGATGAGGAAGTCGCGGCGGCGCTCCCAGGCCCGTTCCTCGACGAGAGTCGGCTCCATCCCCATCTCGGCCAGGACGAGGCGGATGAAGCGCGAGTTCGGGCAGAACGGGGAGTGATAGAGCGTCGCCATCGAGGCCGTGGTTCAGCGGTAAAGAAGGCAGAGCCCTGGGCAGACCGTGTCGCACCGGCGAAATTGGGGCGACGCGCCAGGATTATTTCTCCAACGTTGCCACCTCATTAACAAACCCGCCGCAACCCGGTAACCGCCCGTCAACCCTACCGCCGCAAAGCTGCCGCATCGCCGTCGTCTGCCGCGCCCTGAATCGCCGGCACATCGGCGTGGGGAATGGCAGGCTTATGGATCTCGTCCTGATCGCGAAGGCGCTCGTGCTCGCCGTGGTGGAAGGCGCCACCGAGTTCATCCCGGTCTCCTCGACCGGGCATCAGCTCCTCATCGGCCACTTCATCGGCTTCCACTCGCCCAACAACACCTTCGAGGTGCTGATCCAATTGGGCGCGATCCTGGCGATCCTGTTCGTCTATTTCGGCCGGCTGTGGAGCATCGCCACCGCGCTGCCGAACGATCCGCGGGCGCGCCGCTTCGTGCTCGCGATCCTCATCGCCTTCCTGCCCGCGGCGATCGTCGGCGGGCTCTTCTCCAAGTACATCAAGCTCTATCTGTTCAACCCGTGGATCGTCTGCGCCACGCTGGTGGCCGGCGGCATCGTGCTCCTCATCATCGACGACACGGTCGGCGAGCCGAAGGCGGCTCCGAATGATGGAACGCACGACGGTCCGACCGAGCATCCCCGCAAGACCGACGTGTTCGAGTTCAGCCTGCCGATGGCGCTCAAGATCGGCCTGTTCCAATGCGTGGCGATGATCCCCGGCGTGTCGCGCTCCGGCGCCACCATCGTCGGCGCAATGCTGATGGGGGCGAGCAAGCGCTCGGCCACCGAGTTCTCGTTCTACCTCGCCATGCCGACCATGGCCGGCGCCTTCGCCAAGGACCTGCTCGACAACTACAAGAACCTCTCCTCCAACGACGCGCTGCTGATCGTCATCGGCTTCGTCGCCGCCTTCATCTCGGCCTTGATCGTGGTGCGCACGGTGCTCGACTACGTCTCCCGCCACGGCTTCTGGCTGTTCGCGTGGTGGCGCATCATCGTCGGCTCGCTCGGCTTCGCGGGACTGATTCTTTTTAGCTGAGCCTTCAGGATTTTGAGCGAGGCGGAGGCGGCAACCTGGACTAAAGTCGGTTGTCGCCTGCCCGCGCCCCGTGCGAGGGCTTGCGGCCAAGTCGCCGCTCTTTGAAGAAGCGGTCGGGAAACGCCGAATCGTCAAGGTCTCGCCCAAGATGGAAGATCGTCCGCTCGCCGAGTTGTTCGAGCCCGCCACCCGCGAGCGCTGGCGCCAAGCCGTCGAAGCCGCGCTGAAGGGGGCGGACTTCGAGAAGCGTCTCGTGTCGAAGACCGCCGACGGCCTGCGCATCGAGCCCTTCTACGAGCCGGCCGCTGCGGTGGCCCAGCCGGTGCGGGCGCCCGGCCCGTGGCGTCTGGCGCAGCGCATCGACCATCCCGATGCCGAGAAGGCCGGAGCACAGGCGCTGGCCGACCTCGAAGGCGGTGCCGATGCGCTGGTCCTCGTCCATCGCGACGCCCGTGCCGCCCGCGGCTTCGGCCTCGAACTTCCGTCCGTCGATGCGCTGGATGCGGCGCTGACGGGCGTGATGCTGCCGCTCATCGCCCTGCGGCTCGATGCCGGCCCGGCCGGATTCGAGACGGCGGCGCTTCTCAAGCAACTGATCGATCGTCGCGGCGACGACCCGTCCGCGCTCGACCTCGATCTCGGTCTCGACCCGATCGGCACCCGCGCCGCCACCGGCCGGCTCGACCAGGGGTGGGAGGCACGCCTCTCCGAGACCGTCACCGCCTTCGCCGGATACCATGGGCGCGCGGCCTTGGCCGATGCCCGGCCCTATCACGAGGCGGGGGCGAGCGAGGTGCAGGAACTGGCTGCCGTGCTCGCGACGGCGGTCGCCTATCTGCGGGCGCTGGAGGCCGGCGGCCACGATCTCGCGCTCGCGCGCGACCAGATCGCGGTCCTGCTGGTGGCGGATGCCGACGAATTCCTGACCATCGCCAAGTTCCGCGCGATCCGGCGGCTCTGGGCTCGGGTCGAGCAGGCCTGCGGCCTCGAGCCGAAGCCGCTGCGGGTCCTGGCCGAGACTGCGTGGCGGATGATGAGCCGCCGCGATCCTTTCGTGAACATCCTGCGCACCACCATGGCCTCGGCCTCCGCCGGCCTTGGCGGGGCGGATTCGGTGACCGCGCTGCCCTACACCCTGGCGCTTGGTCTGCCCGACCCCTTTGCCCGGAGGGTGGTGCGCAACAGCCAGATCGTTTTGATCGAGGAATCGAACCTCGCCAAGGTCTCCGATCCGGCGGCCGGCGCGGGCGGCTTCGAGGCGCTGACCGCCGAACTGACCGAGAAGGCCTGGGCGGCCTTCCAGGAGATCGAGCGGGAGGGCGGGATCGCCGCGAGCCTGGAGTCCGGCGCCTTCGCGGGTCGGATCGCGGCGGTGGCGCAGGCCCGGGCACGGGCGGTCGCGACCCGCAAGGAGCCGCTGACCGGCGCCAGCGAGTTCCCCTTCCTCGCCGAGCAGCCGGTGACGGTGCTCGACGTGGCGCCGAACCCCGCCGCTTCCTCGGAGGGGGCCTTGCCGTCGCAACGCCTCGCCGAACCCTACGAGGTCCTGCGCGACGCCTCCGACGCCGTCCGCGAGCGGACGGGCAAGCGCCCGGCGGTCTTCCTGGCCAATCTCGGTCCCGTGGCGGTCCACAATGCCCGCTCGACTTTCGCCGCCAACGCCTTCGCCGCGGGTGGCATCGAGGCCATCGGCAATGACGGCTTCTCCGATAGGCAGGCCCTGGCCGATGCCTTCAAGGCGTCGGGCGCGCGGATCGCCTGCCTGTGCTCGTCCGACACCGTCTACCAGACCGAGGCCGTGCCCGCGGCCGAGGCGCTGAAGGCGGCCGGCGCCGGCACCATCTACCTCGCCGGCAAACCCGCCGAGGCCGAGGCTCTGCGCCAAGCGGGCGTCGGAGGCTTCCTGTTCGCCGGTTGCGACCTGTTGGCGCTCCTGCGGGAGGCGGCCGAGCGCGGGACGGGCTGACTGGCGCTCAAGGCCGCGTGAGCAACCTTGACACTGCGGGACGCAAGACGATCTTCCGGCTGAAACGGGCCGACACGGCCCCATGTCTTGAGCCGGATGTCATCCCATGCGCCTTCCGATCCTTGCCGTCGCCACCTTCGCCATCGCCGTCGGCAGCGCCGGGACATCGGAGGCAGCCAAGCGCAAGGTTCAGGTGCCGCACCGCTACGACGGCCGCTGGAGCATCGAGGTCGTGACCCTCGACGGCCCCTGCGACCGGGCTTATCGCTACGGGATTCAGATCCAGCGCGGCGAGGCCGTCTACAGCGGCGGAGAGGTCGGGATCAGCGGGCGCGTCGCGGCAAATGGGACGGTCCGCGGCACCATCTCCCGCGGCAGCGATGCCGCCCAAGTGTTTGGGCGGTTGTCCGCCAACGGGACCGGCGCCGGCCGCTGGTCGACCCTTGGCGACGGCCCGATCAGTTGCAACGGCAGCTGGAACGCGATGCGGCGCGGCTGATTTCGCCTGTCAGGCTGCGTCGGCGCGAAGCGGTTCGCACGGATCGTGCTGTGGCGGCCCGGCGACAGATTCGGATTTGTTCCGCGCTGCGGCACGGGTGATCGGTTTTCGCCCTAGATCCGGCGCGATCTTCGGCGAACACTGGCGGCGTTCCATACTCGTTCGAGGCGCCCCATGAGAGCCGTGATGAGAGCCTTGCCGTTCGTCGGTCTTGCCTTCGTCCTGCTCGGCCCCGCGGCCGAGGCGCGTCCGGCCCGGCAGCACGTGGCCGGCTCCGAGCACGCGGTGCTGGCGCCGCTCGAGGAAGCGGCAACGGCGTGCTTTGCCGAAACCGTGGTCTCCAACCCGAAGGCGATGCGGCTCGCGCGGGACGGGCGCTGGTACGAGGCGGCCGGAGTGACCGGCTTCCTGTGTCGCCCTGAGGTCGATCGCATGGCGGTCGCCCACGACCGGATCTACGGCCCCGGCACCGGCGCCCGCTACTTCAAGGGGGCCTACGCCCGCCACCTCGACAAGCAGCTCGCCGCCCGCCTGCAGCCTCTTCTGGAGACGAAGGCCATGGCGAGCGCCGAGCCGCCGGCCGAGAAGGCCGCGCTCATCGACAGCGCGATGGAATCCGCGCCCGGAAGCGCGGATCACTGAGCGGGAGAGGCGGGGGTTCGCTCTACCGAATCCGCCGCCAGGTCTGGCGCTTGCACAGAACGCTGAGCACGCAGCCCGCCACTTCGATGGTGTCGGGTCCCTTCGGCGTGACGCTGCCCGAATAGGTCTTGCCGTCGTTCGGATTGTAGAGGCTGCCCTCGAAGCCGTTGCCGCTCGGGGTGCCGGCCTGCATGATCTGCACGCCGACGAGCTTGCGCGAACGCAGCGCCGGATCGGGGTTCTGAGCGTCGAGGCCGGCGCCGGCGGTCGCGGCGATCACACCGCAATAGCCGCCGCCGCAACGGGCGATGCGCACGGTCGAGCCCGCCGTCTCCGTCTGCCACAGGCCGGAGAGGTCCGAGGCCTTTTGCGCGAAGGCGCCTGTGCCGGACACGGCGAGCAGCAGCGCCGCGGCGAAGATGTGCCTCGGGCGATGGCGTGAACGGTTGGCGCGCGGCGTCGTCATTCGAGCTTCCCTCCTCGCCGACAGTGACCGCCGGCCGGCGCGAGCGGTAGTCAGCCCGCCACGGTTACGCAAGGAGCGGGGCAAGGCGCGGGATATGAGGCCGCATGACGATGCGGCCTTGACTTCGCCGCCTTCGCGCGGCCTACGCCCACGGCGAGCCGATACGGACAAGTCAGGAGCGGCGGATGCAGGTCATCGATACTGAGATTCCGGCGGTCAAACGGGTGATCCCGAAGCGCCACGGCGACGACCGCGGCTGGTTCTCCGAGATCTACCGGGCCGATATCCTGTCCGAGCACGGGATCGCCAACGCCTTCGTGCAGGACAACCAGTCCTTCTCCGCGCCCGCCGGCACGATCCGGGGCCTGCACTTCCAAGTCGCACCCAACGCCCAGGCCAAGCTGATCCGGGTGCTCGCCGGCGCGATCCTCGATGTCGCCGTTGACCTGCGCTCCGACTCTCCGACCTACGGCCGCCACGTCGCGGTGCGGCTCGATGCGACCGGCGGCGAACAGCTCTTCGTGCCCGCCGGCTTTGCCCATGGCTTCTGCACCCTGGAGCCGGACACCATGGTCGCCTACAAGGTGGACGCCTATTACAGCCCAGCCGACGACAGGAACCTGCGCTGGAACGATCCGGCGATCGGCATTGAATGGCCGGTGGCCGAAGCGGATGCGATCCTCTCGGGCAAGGACAAGGCGGCGCCGCTTCTGGCCGATCTCGGGCGGGTGTTCTGAGTCAAGGTATCGAGATCGTTCGGTCGGGCGGATTGAGCCCGACCTCAGGTTGGCGTAGGCGCGGCCGAGCGTGGCCCTTGCCCATCCCGCGGATGCCGACCCCGCTGGCAGGAATTGGACGGAGTTGAGATCGATGCGCATTCTGGTAACGGGCGGCTGCGGCTTCATCGGCTCCGCGCTCGTGCTGCATCTGGTGCAGGATCTCGGCCACGAGGTGCTGACCCTCGATGCCATGACCTATGCCGCCAATCCGATCTCGCTGCAGCCGCTGGCGGACGACCCGCGCCACCGCCTGGAACAGGCCGACATCTGCGATCCGGCCCGCGTCCACGCCCTCTACGCCGAGTTCAGGCCCGAGGCGGTGATGCATCTGGCCGCCGAGAGCCATGTCGATCGCTCGATCACCGATCCGGGTGCCTTCGTGCGCACCAACGTCATCGGCACCCAGGTCATGCTCGACGGCGCCCGCACCCATTGGGAAAGCCTCGACCGCGAGGCCAAGGCGACGTTCCGCTTCCTCCACGTCTCGACCGACGAGGTCTACGGCTCGCTGCCGCCCGACGCCTTCTTCACTGAGGAGAGCCGTTACGATCCGCGCTCGCCCTACTCGGCGTCAAAAGCGGCCTCCGACCATCTCGCCCGCGCCTGGCACGAGACCTACGGCCTGCCGGTTCTGGTGACGAACTGCTCGAACAATTACGGCCCGCGCCACTTCCCCGAGAAGCTGATCCCGCTGATGATCCTGGCGGCGCTGGAGGGCAAGCCGCTCCCAGTCTACGGCGACGGCCTGAACGAGCGCGACTGGATCCATGTCGAGGACCATGCCCGCGGCCTCGTCGCGGTGCTGGAGCGCGGCCGGCTCGGCGAGACCTACCTGCTGGGCGGGCGCTCGGTGCGGAACAACCTCGCCGTGGTGAAGGCGCTTTGTGCCGCCTTCGACCAACTCAAGCCCGAGAACGGCCCGCACGAGCGCCTGATCAGCTTCGTCGCCGACCGGCCCGGCCATGACCGCCGCTACGCCATCGACCCGTCGAAGGCGGAAGCCGAGGTCGGCTGGCGGCCGACCAAGGTGTTCGAGGAGGCGCTGACGGAAACCGTGCGCTGGTACCTCGACAACGAGGCGTGGTGGCGCCCGATCCGCGAGGGCCGCTATTCCGGCGAGCGCCTCGGCCTCGCGCCCAAGAGCGCCTGAACATGGACATCCTGATCCTCGGCGGCGCCGGTCAGGTCGGCACGGAGCTTCAGGCCTTTCCCTGGCCCGAGGGCGTGCGGGTCCACGCGCCCGACCGTCAGAACCTCGACATCACCGACGAGATCGCCATTGCCGCCGCGCTCGATGCGCGCACCTATGCGGCGGTGATCAACACGGCCGCCTACACTGCGGTGGATAAGGCCGAGAGCGAGGTCGCGGCCGCGTGGCGCCTCAACGCGCTGGCCCCGGCCATCCTCGCGGCCGAGACGAAGCGGCGGGCCATCCCGCTCGTCCATGTCTCGACCGACTACGTGTTCGATGGGTCGGGCGAAGGCTTCTACGCCCCCGATGCGCCGGTGAACCCGCAGAGCGTCTACGGCGCCAGCAAGGCGGCCGGCGAGATGGCGGTCCGCTCCGGCAATCCGCGCCACGCCATCGTGCGCACTGCCTGGGTGGTGAGCCCGCACCGGGGCAACTTCGTCAAGACGATGCTGCGGCTCGCGGACGAGCGGGATCGGCTTACCGTTGTCGAGGACCAGCACGGCTGCCCGACCTCGGCCGCCGACCTCGCGCGCGCGCTCGCCACCATCGCCCTACGGCTGGCCGGCGACGAGGCTGCGCCCACCGGCACCTTCCACTGCGTCAACGACGGCGCGACGACGTGGTGCGAGTTCGCCCGGGCGATCGTCTCCGGGTCGGTCCGGCGCGGCGGGCGCTCGGTGCCGATCGAGGGCATCCCGAGTTCGGCCTACCCGACGCCGGCCCGGCGCCCTGTGAACTCGCGCCTCTCCACCCAGAGCCTGACCGACGCCTACGGCCTCGCGCCGCGCTCCTGGGAGCCGGCGCTCGACGACATCCTCGACCGGCTGGTCGGGCCGGTTCGCTCCCACTGATCAGGACGTGTTTCGTATGAAGGGCATCGTGCTCGCCGGCGGCTCCGGCACCAGGCTCCATCCGGCCACGCTGGCGATCAACAAGCAGCTGCTGCCGGTCTACGACAAGCCGATGATCTACTATCCGATCTCGGTGCTGATGCTCGCCGGCATCCGCGAGATCCTCGTCATCTCCTCGCCGGAGCATCTCGGCAACTACCAGCGCCTGCTCGGCACCGGTGAGCAGTTCGGCGTCACCTTCACCTATGCGGTGCAGCCGCGACCCGAAGGGCTGGCCCAGGCCTTCATCATCGGCCGCGACTTCGTCGGCAGCGACGACGTGGCACTGGTGCTCGGCGACAACCTTTTCTTCGGCAACGGCATGAGCGACCTGCTCGCCAAGGCGCGCACCCGCAAGAGCGGGGCGACGGTGTTTGCCTACCACGTCGATCATCCGGAGGCCTACGGCGTCGTCACCCTCGACGAGTCCGGCCGGCCCTTGCGGCTGGTGGAGAAGCCCAAGACCCCCGAAAGCCCCTGGGCGGTGACGGGCCTGTACTTCTACGACAATCAGGTTCTCGACATCGCCGCGGAGGTGAAGCCCTCGGACCGGGGCGAACTCGAGATCACATCCGTCAACCAAGCCTATCTCGAACGCGGCCAGCTCCATGTCGAGCGGATGAGCCGCGGCTACGCGTGGCTCGACACAGGCACGCATGACAGCCTGCTCGAGGCCGGCGAGTTCGTGCGGGTGCTGCAGCGCCGGCAGGGGCTTCAGGTCGCCTGCCTGGAGGAGATTGCCTACCTGCAAGGCTTCATCGGCCGCGAGCAGTTGCAAGCGCGCGGCGAGCTGTTCGCCAAGACCAGCTACGGCCAGAACCTGCTGCGCCTTGCCCGCGAGGGCCGCCGGGCCGATCAGGATTTTTGATCTAAGAGGCTCGATCTCGTCACGGCGAGATGAAGCCGTCCAGCGCGCCGACCTCTCCGAAGCCGTCGCGGTCCTGGATCTCTTCGCTCGCGATGACGGATGGGACAAACTGGGGTCTGGCCGGGAGTCGCGTCAGCGCTCGCCCTGAATGAGCACGGCGCCGGTATAAGTCTCGGCGACTTCGCAGAACGGCACGCCGCCGGCCGTCAGCACCGCCTCGACTGAGAACAGCGGTTCGCCGGGCCCCGGCAGGCCGCCGGATTCGGGCCGCCACAGCATCGTCAGCGACCGGTTGCGCCGGCTCGGACCGAGCGGGCGCACGACGTGGCCGAAGGGGGCCTGCGTGCCGTCGAGCGCCGCGTTCATCGCGGGCGTCAGGCGGCTCGGAACGTACCAGTTGTCGGCCTCGGACAGGACGTGGGTGCCGCAGGTGAGCCGCACCCGGCGGTAGCGCACCGGCTCGTCCGGGCCCACGGCCAGCCGCTCGCGCCGGGCTGCGCCGGGGAGCTTGTCCGGGCCGGGGACGCGCACGGCGACGATCCGCGGATCGGGGCTGAGCCCGCGCTCGGCGCACCACGCTTCGAGAACGGCGGTGGCGCTCGGCGCGGCGAGAAGGCGGGCGCTCAGCGTTTCGATCAAGGCGCGCGCCTCGGACCCATCCTGCGCCTCCCGGCTTGTCTCGGCGGCGGCTCCCGCCGCTTGCGCCCGCGCGCTGCCCGCGTCGGCGGGTGGCACGGCGGCGCCGAGCGCCGCGAGCCCCACCGTCAGCATCCGTGTCGCCGTCCGCTCCATCGTGCAGCGCAATACGTCGATGACGGGCAAAGGTCCATCGCGCCGGGCAACCGGTCTCCGATTCGCCGCCTACTTAGCGTCGAACTTGGCGTCGGGGGGCAGGGCGGTCGCGAGCGGCCCGGCGGGGGGAAGCGGGAAGGCGACCTTGCAGCGCTGGCCGCCGGGCAGCTTGAAGTCCGGGTTCGGTAATTCGAGGCGCACGCCGAAGGTGCCGCTCGCCGCGTCGAACACCTGATCGACCACGCTGACCTTGGCCTCGTAGGCGCCGCCGATCGGCTGGTCGAGCACGACGGTGGCCGGCATCCCGAGGGCGATCTCTTTCCAGCGGGAGACCGGCAGGTAGGCCTCGACGTAGAGCGGATCGAGCTGGACCAGGGTGAAGATCGCGCTGTCCTGGCGTACGAACTCGCCGGCCGACATCAACCGCTCGGTGACGATGCCGCGGATCGGGCTGCGGATCATCCGCAATTCGAGCTGCGCCTCGGCGCGCTGGAGTTCGATGCCGTTGAGCTTGTGCTTGAGGATCTCGGTCTGGAGGTCGCGCCTCCCGATCTCGTAATCGGCCTCGACCTGATCGAGCTTCTCCTGGGTGACGATGCCCTTTGAGAGCTGGTTCTGGCGTTCGAGGCGGCGCTTGTAAAGTTCGACGCGGGTCTGCTGCGCCTCGATGCCGGCGGTCGATTCTGCCTGCGCCCGCGACAGGGCGACGTTGGCCTCTTCCACGCTCGAATCGAGCCGGGCGATGATGTCGCCGGCCTTGACCGCCGCGCCGCGATTGACCGGCACGCTCTTGAGGATGCCGAGCGTCGCCGAACCGATCTTCAGTTTCTGCGCCGGCTCCACCACGCAATCGACGCGGGTGTCCTGGGCGCGCGCCGCGCAGGTGGAGAGGAAGAGGGCAGCGAGCGCCGCGCAGATCCGGGCTTGCCGCGTTCCAGCCAGAAGGGTCATCGCAAAACAGTCCTCACTCGGCATGGCCGGCAAAAGCCAGAATACGGTCCTGCATCTGGTCGGAATGCAGCAGGTCGGCGCGCATGCGCCCGTGCAGCCGCTCGGTGCGCAACTGCGCGTGGCGCAGCAGGCGCGCGCCGAAGACCCGGCCGCGCTCGGGGCCGAGCAGCGCCATGATGCGGCGGGCGAGCCCGCGGCTAACGAGGCTGCTATCCAGCAGCGGATCGTCGAGCGAAAGAATCGCCTGGAAACAGCCGGGCTCGCCCTGGCGTCCGCTGCGGCCGGCGAGCTGGTCGTCGATGCGCTGCGCGTCCTGGCGCTCGACCATGATGACATGCAGGCCGCCGCGTTCAGCCACGCCGGGGCCGAGCTTGATGTCGGTGCCGCGCCCGGCCATGTTCGTCGCCACCGTGATGCGGCCGCACTGCCCGGCCTGCGCCACGATGGCCGCTTCCTGCCCGTCCTGAGCGGCGCTGAGCACCGTGTGCGGCAGCCCGGCTGCGGTGAGATGCGTGCTCGCCCGCGCGGAGGCCGCCACCGAGCGGGTGCCGACGAGAACCGGGCAGCCCTTCGCATGGAGCTCGGCGATGCGTGCCGTCACCCGCCGCCATTTCGCCGCCTCGTCGGGCATGACCTCGTCGGGGAGGTGGCGCCGCTGCACCGGCCGGTGCGTCGGGATGCGCACCACCGGTAGGCGGTAGACCGTCCAGAATTCGGCGGCGACGCCGCGGGTCGTGCCGGTCATGCCGGCGAGCCGGGGATAGCGGCGGAAGAAGCGCTGGTAGGTCATGCGGGCCAGCGTCGAGCGGGCGCCGGAGAGGTCGCAGCCCTCCTTGTGCTCGACCATCTGGTGCAGGCCGTCGCTCCAGCTCCGGTCCGGCATCACCCGGCCGGTATTGGCATCGACGATCACCACCTTGCCGTCGCGCAGGATGTAGTGCTCGTCGCGGTGGAACAGGTGCAGAGCCGAGAGCGCCTGGCGCACCAGCCCCTCGCGGGTGACACGCCCACGCCAAGCCGAGGCCTCGCCGCGCCCGTCGCTCGTGGCGAGACGCGTGATCCGCTCGCGGCCGGCCTCGGTGAGGATGATCCGGTGCTCGGCCGCCTCGATCCCGTAATCCTCGGGGCTCTTCAACTCCGCCGCGATTTCCATGGCGCGGGCGAGCACCTCCGTGCCGAACTGCGAGCCGGCCGGGGCCGAGATGATGAGCGGCGTGCGCGCCTCGTCGATCAGCACGCTGTCGGCCTCGTCGACGATGGCGAAGTGCAGGCCGCGCAGGCGGAGCTGGGCGAGCCGGCTCGCGCTCGCATGCAAGCTCTCGAGCTTGAGGCGCACGTCGCTGGCGCGCTGGCCCAACGCGATCCGGTCGCGCAGGTAGTCGAAGGCGAGATCCTTGTTGGTACAGTAGGTGATGTGGCAGCCATAGGCCTGTGCCCGCTCCGGCTGCTCCTGCTTCTCCTTGATGACGCCGACGGTGAGCCCCAGCGCGGCGTAGAGCGGACGCATCTCCTCGGCGTCGCGCTCGGCGAGGTAATCGTTGACCGTGACGACGTGGACGGGAAGGCCGGCCAGCGCCGCGGCCCCGGCGGCCAGCGTCGCCGTGAGGGTCTTGCCCTCGCCGGTGGCCATCTGGGCGACGCGCCCGTCGAGGATGGCGGCAGCACCCATCATCTGCACGCCGTAATGGCGCTGCCCCTTCACCCGCCCCGACATCTCGCGGATCAGCGCGAACGCCTCCGCGATGTCGGCATCGCGAAACGTTTTCCGGGCGCGCAGAGCGCCCGTGATCGCCCGAATGCGGAATTGCAGCGCCTCTTCGGACAGCTCGGCGATGTCCTCGGCCTGCGCCAGGGCGGCGCGGGCGATCCGCGCGTAGCGGCGGGCCGCCCAGCCGGCGAGCCCGACGCGCACGCGGCCGATCACCCGCGCAGCGGCCTGATCCAGCCGGCTCGCCTTCAGCGGCTTGCGCTCGGAATAGGCGCGCACGGTCGGCACGCGGAAGGCGGCTCCGGGCGCCGAGCCGGCGGAGAGGGCGAGGGGGTCAGACACGGAACTGGCTCAGGAACACCTGCCGCAGGCTGCGCAGCGCGCGCCACGCGATCGGCTCCGCCCCGTGATCGAACCGGATATAGACCCGCTCGCCGAGCACGTTGAAAGGGAGGCCGCCCGCGAGCTGGACGTCGAAGACGAAGATGCTCTGAAGCGCCACCGGCTTCTGCGGGTTGCTGGCGTCCACGGCGATGGTGCCGCCGCCCTGCGTCGCGAGGGCGAGGCTCGGGATCTCCTGCTGCGCCCCTGGCACCTCGCGCAGGATCGAGCCGGCGCGGACTTCCTCCGGCTTCTCGGCCAGCCGCGCGGCGACGCCCTGCGTCCGGCTGCGGATCAGGTCCACATCCGTCTGCGGCACCACGACCCGCACTACGGGGTCGTCTGTGGTGAGCACGTAGCCGATGCGCTCGCCCCGGCGCAGATACCGCCCCGGCAGATCGACGGCCCCCGGCACGATCAGCCGGCCGGCCTGGGATGCCCGCACGATGAGGCCGGCCTGCCGCTCACGGTAGACCCGCAGGATCTCCTGCGTGCTGGCGATCTGCTCCTGCAGAATCTGCGCCTGCACCCGGTCGCCGAGCCGGGCGGCGTCGTAGCGCAGGCGCAGTTCGGCGAGCTGCGCCTCCAGCACCGCGACGCGGCTGTCGAGGCTCGGGTCTTCGAGCGTCGCCAGGGCCTCGCCGGCCTGCGCGTCGCGGCCGGGCTCCACCAGCAGCGTGGTCAGGATGCCGTCGGTCTTGGTGCGGATCTGCGTGTCGTCCGGCGCCCAGACGACGCCCTGCGCCATCGTCGTGTAGGGCAGGGGTACCACGAACAGCAGGGCCAGAACCGCACCGGTGGCGGCGCTCGTGAGGGTGACAGCCCGGCTCCGGCGCCGGTTCAGCTTCGGATCGGTGAGGATGAACTTGAGCCCCTTCACCAGGGGCGAGACCACGGTGCCGAACAGCGCGAGCCCGGCCAGCAGCACGCCGAACACGAAGTACTGCGTGGCGATGAAGCTCGCGATCGCGATCGAGACGGTGGTGCGGTAGACGAAGGCGGCCACCGCGTAGACGAACAGCCAGGGCCGCTCGCCATCCGCCGTCACCGGACTCTTCGCGCCCTCGATCTTCAGGGCGTAGCGCTCGATCAGGTAGAAGACGTAGCGATTGGCCCGCGAGCCGAGATTCGGGATCTCGATCAGGTCGGCGAAGATGTAGTAGCCGTCGAAGCGCAGCAGCGGGTTGCCGTTGAACAGCAGCGTCGAAACGCTGCCGATCAACATCACGTTGAAGGCTGCCGCCCGCACGAGGCCGGGCTCGGCCGTGGCCCAGATGATGGCGGCAAGGCCCGCCAGGGACAGCTCGACGAAGATGCCGGCGGCGGCCACCATCATCCGCTGCCACTTGCTGGGGAAGGCGGCGGAGGTCGAGGCATCGACGTAGGGCGCCGGGAACAGCACGAGCAGCATCACGCCGACCTCGTGCACCTCGCCGCCCCAGGCTTTTGCGGCGCAGGCGTGCCCGGCCTCGTGTAGGGCCTTGATGACGGGGTAGAGGCACATCATCAGCGCGACGTTCTGCGCCGAGAGCATCTGACCGGCGACGTCGCCGGTCAGCTCGCCCGCGTGCAACCCGGCCACGACGAGGCCGGCAATCACCACCGCGAGCCAGACCGCGAGCCCCCAGACCGAGAAGAGCGGCCGGAAATACGGCGCGACCCGGTCGAGCAACGGATCGGGGTCGAACAGCGGGAAGCGCAGGGCCAGCGGGTTCTTCACCCGGGCGATCAGGGTGCGGCGCGCGGTCGATTCCGAGCGCTCGGCGAGTTCGGCGAGATCGGGCGGCAGGTCGCCCTGGAGCAGGTCCGAGCCGTGGAGCTGCGAGATCAGACGGATCGTGTCGTCCTGGGTCGGCGGGTCATCCTCGTTGCGGCGCGCGGCCGCCTCCCACACCTCCTGCAGGGTGCGGCGCCCGTCCATCATGCACAGGATGAGGTTGGCGGCGGGCGAGAGGCGGTGGAAGCGCCCGGTCTGGTGATCCTGAAGGACGTACCAGACCTCGCCGCGAAAGCTCTGCCGGTGGATCTCGGCATGGCGGCGCAGGCGCGGGCGCAGGGCCGCGACGCGGTACCACGATTGGCTGAACAGGGACTGGGACATGCCTCAACCCCTCACGGCCACCAGTGCCAGAGGGCGAGGTGCACCCAATCGACGATCGGCCGGGCCCAGACCCAGGCGAGCAGCCGCCGGTCGACATCGACCTTGGCGATGCCTTCCATGCCCGGCCGCAGCCGGGTGGCGCCGTCCTCGATCCGGCCCTCGACCCGGAACAGGTTGCGGCCGTTCTTGGCCTCGGCCACGGGGGTGATGGTCTGGATCGTCAGCACTTGCGGCTGGTCGGGCAGGGAGGTCGCGAGCACGTGCCCGGTCTGGCCCTCGCGCAGGTCGGCGATCAGGCGCTCGTCCACGCTGAGGACGACGCGGTAGCTGTCGAGCGGAGCGATCTCGAACAGCACCTGTCCGCGGCTGATGGCGCCGCCGATGGATTGCGAAAGGTCGCCGGAGACGATCAAGCCGTCGAAGGGCGCGGTGAATTTCGAGCGCGCGATCTGCTCGTCGAGCAGGCGGATCTGCGCGTCGGCCTGATCGATCTGGCTCTTCACCACGTTGATCGTGGCGGGCTGCCGGGTGGCGAGCGCCTTGTCGTACTCGTAGGTGCGCTGCTGGCGCTCGGTGACCCAGCGCAGGCGCTCCAGGGCGAGATCGCGGTCTTCCAGGGCGGCGAGGAGATCGCCCTTGCGCACCGTGTCGCCGGCGCGGTGCCCGGCGGTCTTCAGGTAGCCGTCGTAGGAGGCGACGACGGAACGGCGCACGAGGCCTTCGACGCGGGCGTCCGCAGTCACGCGGTAATCGATCTTGATCACCGAGAGCGCCAGGACCACGGCCAGCGTCGCGGCGAGGCCGAGCTTGAGCCCGGTATGGTTCGGGCCAAAGACCAGCCGCGCGCCGTTCATCACGGCGTCGGTGGCCTTCAGCACCAGCCATCGGTCGTTCTGCCGCTTGTCTTCCAGCACCGGGCCGATGGCGGCGGCGCAGGCGCTCACCTGCTCGACGATCTCGAGGCTGAACGGCTGGTCGGCGGGCCGCTCCAGGGTGATGGCGCCGACGAAGCGGTCATCGACGAGCATCGGCACGGTCAGCACTCGGCCGCCATATTGCAGGCGGGCGAGGTCGGCATGCGCCGTCGTGACGGTGGCCTCGTTCTCGGGCGGCGGGAACAGGATCAGGCTGCGCTGGTCGATCGCCTCGTTCATGCAGGCGCCGAGGCGGCGCACGAGGTTCATCTCGCGGCCGAACTGCGCCGAGTGCGAGATCGCCGCGATCCGGGTGCTGCCGCGCCGCACGAAGCCGATTGCCGCGCGCTGGCAGGAAAAGGCGATGGCAAGGTCCGTCACCGCGGCGGTGCAGGCGGCGGAAAAGCGCGATTGCTCGAGCACCCCGGCGAGCAGGTCGAGGACGGAGCGCGAGCGGGCCAGCGTCCGGCGCTCGCCCCGCCCGATCAGTTCGGCCTGCTTGGCGACGAGCCACGCGCTGCCCCACTGCACCTGACGGATCGCCGCGCGCAGCTCGTCCTTGTCGAGGCTGTCGAGGGCGAAGGCGGTGACGGCGAAACACGCCTCGTCCAGAACCAGCGGCAGCGCGATCCACGCGCCCGACCCCTGCGGCGCGGCGCCCGGATGCGGCCCGGCCTCCGCCATCGCCTGCACGACCGGGCGGTTCTCGCGAAAGGCGGCCTCGGCGGTCTCGCGCAGGCCGGCTTCGCACTCGGATTGAGCCGGGAACACGGCGAGCGGGGCGAGCCCCACCGACGTGCCCGGAAGCAGGACGCAGGCCCGCGGGGCGCCGAGCATCGGCGCCTGGAGCGTGAGCCACGCTTCCGCCGCGGCCTGAAGCGTCTGGGAGGTCCGGAGCACCTGCCACAGGGCCGGCTCCAGCAGGGACAGGCGCGCGGCCGGGCTCGCTGCGGACGCGCCCTCCACCGCCAAACGCTCGCTCATGGCCCCCGGATTCCTTGACTGACGGCGCTCAGGGTCTCGTTGCAGAAGGGCCCGGCCGCCGTAATGCGGCGGCGGGGCATTACGGGTCAGGCGTCGAGGTCGAGGCGCCCGTGGCGGTTCTCGTACTCGGTCAGCACGCCGCCGAGGACGGAGTGGAGGCGCTTGGCTGCGAGCGGCGTGAGGATCACGCGGTTCGAGAGATCGACCACCACGCTCTCTGTCTCGGCGAGGTTCCAGGTCCGATTGGTGCCGAAGAACAGATCCACCTGCTCGCGGGTGCCCTGCACGTTCACGACGTTGGCGAACTGTGTCGACATGCTGTCTTCACGCCATTCGATCGCACGCACCTGATCGGCGGCACCGGGCTTGCTGCTCTCGCTCACGACTGCTCCCTCATCTGCACGCATTACCGCGCGACGTGACCTCGCGCTCCTCGACATCACCGCCGGGCCGATGCCGGGCTGGATCGCGAAGCTGAAGTCCTCGTCAAGACATTGCACGAATAAAGCCGTCGTTGAACGACGGCTTGCCTTGCGAACCCAGCGAAACCAAGTCGCCTTGCATTTATGGCACACAGGGCGATAGGAGCTATTGCACGGTTTGTGCGATTCGATCACGAATGGAATGTGGCGGCGGCAATGGCCACGAAGAAAAATGCGTTGATCCAGCGTCTCAATTCAAAGCCTCCTTCATTCCAGAGGTTTGACCGAGTCCCGCGCCGCAGCCTGAGCTTGGCGTCACGCTGATGCCGGAGGGGGGAGGGCGCGGGATGTCGGCGCCGGAGCTGCCGGGCCCGGAGTTTCCGCGCGTGGACCGCTTCCTCGAAAGCGAAGCCGCCGCGCACGCCCTCAGCTTCGCCCTCACATCGGGTCTGATCGACCGGCTCGCCCGCCGCGCGGACACCACCATTTCGGGGCTGGCCGAGGAGTTTCGGCTCGAGCGGCCGCAACTTGCCTCCCTGACCGGCCTCCTCGTCGGTGCCGGCATCGCCGCCGAGCCCGCGCCGGGCCGGATCGGGCTGAGCGAGGCGTTCCGCGCCGTGCTGCCCTGCCGCGACCTCATCGAGGCGAAGCTCGCCTTCGCTGCCGCCGCGTCCGAGGATCTGCGCCGGCATTTCCCCGCCTTCGTCGCCGACCTTCCGGCTTTCATGGCGGCCTCGCGCACCTTCGAGCTGTTCCGCTACGACCGCTGCTTCGAGATCACGCCGGACAACCTCGACGCGACCCGGCGCTGGGTCGCCTACACCACCTGCCTGACCCGCTACGAGGCCGGGCCGGGCCTCGACCGGATCGAGCCGGGCCGGCATCGGCGCCTGCTCGATCTCGGCGGTAATAGCGGCGAGTTCGCCGCCCAGGCCTGCCGCCGCGCGCCGGACCTGACCGCGACGGTGTTCGACCTGCCCGTCGTCTGCGCGCTCGGCCGCGAGAACCTCGCGGACCGGCCGGAAGGCGCCCGCGTCGCGTTCCAGGCCGGCGACATGCGGCGCGATCCCCTGCCCGAGGGGCACGACCTCGTGACCTTCAAGTCGGTCCTGCACGATTGGCCGGCCGGCGAGGCCCGTGCCCTGCTCGAACGCGCCGCCCGCGCGCTCGCCCCCGGCGGGCGTCTCGCGATCTATGAGCGGGCACCCATGGCTCTGCGCGAGCGCCCCCTCGGCTACGTCCAATCCGCCGACCTCGTGTTCCAGCCCTTCTTCCGGGATGCGGACCTCTATACCGAGACGCTGGCCGCTCTCGGCTTCGTCGATTGCAGCGTCCGCTGCCTTGCGTTTGAGACGCCGTTCCACCTGATCGCGGCGCGCAAGCCCGGCGGTGCCCGGTGAGCGCGCCCTTCGTTCTCGCGGTCAGCGGACCGCCGGGCAGCGGCAAGACCACCTTGTCCCACGCCCTATCGGAGCGCTTCGGCGGCGCGCCCGTGCTCGCCTACGACGCCTATGAGGAAATCACCGGCTGGCCGCCGGAGCGGGTGGCGGCATGGCTCGCGGGCGGCGCACCCCTCGACGCGGTGCCCGTGCCGGGGCTCGCCGAGGATCTGGCCCGGCTGCGGCGCGGCGAGCCGGTGCCGGACCGGGAGCGCGGCGGCACGCTGCGCCTGTCGCGGCGCGCGGCACGGCCCGTGATCGTTCTCGACACCCTGCTCGGCCGGGCCCATCCCGGAACGGGCGCGCAGATCGACCATCTGGTCTGGCTCGATCTGCCCCTGGATGTCGCGCTGGCGCGCAAGCTGCGCAGCTTCACCGAGGCGGCGGGGCGCGATCCGACGGCCGCCCCCGGGCTTCTCGAGGCGCTCGATGCCTATCTCGGGCGCTACGATGCCCTGCTGCACCCGACCTACGCGCTGCAGCGCGAACGGGTCCGGCCGGCGGCCGACCAGATTCTCGGCGCCGGCACGCTCGCCGCGCACCTCGACGCCATTCAGTCCGCAATCCAATCCACTCTCCACGCCACCCTTACGGCCCTCCCGACGCCGACGGCGTGAGGGGCGACGCTCGCGGAGCCGACAACTCGATGTTCAGGTCCGAACGCTCCGCGCCTCCGCGCCTGGTCGTCGCCGGCGGCGGTCCCGCCGGCTGGATGGCCGCGCTCTATCTGAAGCGCGTCCTGCGCCGGGCGGGCTGGACGATCACCCTCGTCGGGTCGGCCCCGGCTGCGGGGGCCTCCGCCGCCCTGGCGACGCGCCCGGCCTTCACCCGTTTCCTCAAGGGGTTCGGCATCGACGAGGCGATCTTCATGCGCCGCTGCGCGGCGACCTATCGGCTCGCCAGCCGCTACGACGACTGGTTCGCCGAGGGCCAGGGCCACTGGCACCCCTTCGGTGCCTGCGGCCCGCGGATCGCCGGCCGCGACCTGTTCCACTACTGGATGAAGCTTCGCGGCGAGGGCGCCGAGGACGAGGCCGGGAGCTACGCCGATTACGCGCCCCAGGCGCTGATGGCGGCCGAGGGGCGCGGACCCCGCCCCTTGGCGGATCGGTCCTCGCTCACCGAATCCGGTGATTACGGCTATCACCTCGACCGAACTGCTCTCGTCCGTTTCCTGCGCGAGTTGGCGCTTTCCGAAGGCGTGCGCGGGGTGACCGGGCGGGTCCGCGAGATCGAGCGCAACCTGTACGGCGATGTCGGCGCCCTCGTCCTCGACGGAGGACAGACGGTCGAGGGCGACATCTTCCTCGATTGTACCGGCGCGGCCGCGCAGCTCATCGGCACCGCGCTCGGCGAGGCCTGGGTCGCGGGCAGCGGCCCCGGAGACCGCGTGGCCCGCCTGTCCTTGCCGCGATCGCCCGAGGTGCCGCCCTTCACCGCCTATCGCGGCCGGGCGGAGGGATGGACGGCGTCGCTGCCGCTGGCCGATCGCACGGAGCATCTGTTCGTCTACGACATCCGGACCACGCCGCCGGATGCGGCGGCGGCCACCCTGCGCCGCACCTTCGATGGGCAGGCGGGCATCGTCGATGCGGAACTGCGTCACGGTCGCCGCGCCGCACCGTGGCAGCGCAACGTCGTCGCCATGGGGGCGGCCGGAGCGGTCGAGCCGCTCCTCGGCTTCGATCTCGATCTCGTCCTGGCCGGACTCGAAACGTTCCTCGCCTACCTGCCGCGCCAGGGGGAAGGCGGTGACGTGCTGCGCCGTGCCTATGCCGCGCGCCTGAACCGCTTCCACGACGATGCGGCCGAGGCGGTGGCCGCGCATTACGTTCTCGGCCGGCGGTCGGAGCCGTTTTGGGCGGCGGCCCGCGCGGTGATGATCCCCGACCGGCTCGCCGACCGCCTCGACCTCTACGAGTTGGCCGGGCATGTCGCGTTGAACGAGGAGGCGCCGTTCAGCGAGGGCGATCATTACCTCCTATTCTCCGGCGCCGATTTCCTGCCGCGTCGGCCCTTCGCTCCGGTCGATGTCGCCGATGGCCGCGAGATCGCCCGTCTGCTCGCCAGTATCCGTGCGCAGTCGGCCCAGATCGCCGGGGCGATGGCGCCGCATGTCCGTCTGATGGACGCGTTGCACGGCGAGGCCCCCGTCGCCGCGCCTGCGGTGCGCATCGCGGCGGCTTCGGCGCCGGCCGGCCCGGCGGCTCTGCGCAGGACGCCGGAGGGCGCCCGTCTCGCCGATCTGGTGGCGGGGCTCGGCCAGCCCTTCGGCTACGAGCGCTCGGTGAAGGCCTCCCCGGCGGGATTGCAGACCGACCGCTTCCTCATGAGCCTGCACCGCGCGAGCCTCGGCCTCACACCCGAGGCGACGCTCGACCGGCTGGCCGCCGGGCTCGGATTGCCGGAGCGGGAGCGCGCGGAGGCCGCCGGCGTGATCGGCGGGGCGGACATCCTTCATCTCGGCTACGAGGACGGCCCGTCGGGCGCGCTCTACAAGCTCTACGTCGAATGGTCGTCGCGCACTGACGCGGCCTGGACCGGGGCGGACGAGGCGGGCGCGGAGCCGATGCTGGTCCATCGCGCCTATAAGTGGAAGCTAGGGGGAACGCATCCGCCCGTCGTCACCCTCTACCACTGGCCACGGGTGCGCGGCCCCGAGGAGATCGCGGCGCGGCTGACCCGGATGGCCGGTGAGTGGGGGCCGGCCGGCGCGCCCGCGCGCGACACCGCCCATGCGATCCTCCGGTTGGCGCAGGAGAGGGGGCGCGGTGCGGTCCACTATCTCGAAGCCCGCGAGGAGCCGGGGCTACGCTTGTCCTACGACCTCAACCTCTATGCCTGCGGCCTGACCGTGGCCGATGCGGAGCCGCTGCTCGGCCAAGCCTTCGTCGATCTCGGCGTGCCGCGCGACGCGGCCGCGATGGTTCTGCGAGAGCGGCTTCAGGAGACGCTGGGGCATGTCGCCGGCGGCGTCGGGCGGGACGGCCAGCCCTTCGTCACCGTGTATTCCGGCGTGGCCGGCGGATGACCGGCCTCGACCCCGCCCGCCTGGAACTGTCCGCGCCGGGTGACCGCTACGCCGATTATTGCCTGTGGGATTACGAGCCGGTCGGGCCGACGGCGGGACGCCTGCGGCAAGCGAGCCTGCTCTGGCACTCGTTGGCCTGCGCGGGTGCGGATCCGAAGCTGTTCACGATCTGCGACGCGCTGCGCGACGGCCTCGGCCCCGGCCGCAGCGTCTGGGGCGCCAAGCTCCGGGACGGCGTCACGACCTGGGAGTTCTACTTCTACGACTACGCCCGGCTCGACCGCACGGTCTCTATCGAGCGCGTCCTGGCGATCCTGGCGCCGTTCGTGCCCTGCGATCTGCGCTATGCGGGCGCGCGACCCTACTTCATGTTCTCGCTCGATCTCGACGACGCCCTGGCCCGGGGCGCGCGGAGCCTCGACCGCCTCAACATCTATGTCGGCAATCCCGGCAGCAGCGTCTCGTCCGGGCTCAGCTACGGACTCACCGCCGACGGCCTCGTCTTCGACAACCTCTACAGCTTCTTCGACGCCGCCCGCGAGCGCGACGCGATTGCGGCCAAGGCCGCCTGCTCGGCCCATTTCGATCTGCCCGGCCTCGATCTCGACGCGATCCTGTGGCCCGAACTGATGCGCTGCGGCGTCGTGGTCGTGGCCAACAAGCGCCTGTGCGACGGCGTCTATTTCTCGCGGGTCGGCATCGACGGGCTCATCGCCTTCCTCGACCGGCTCGCCTATCCGCCCGCGATCCGCGACTTCGTGCGGTCGGAGCGGCGGCGCCTGTCACATCTGCTGTTCGATGTCGGGATCGACTACGCGATGATCGACGGCAGGCTGACGGTGACGAAGAGCGCGTATTACGGTCTGCTCTGAAGGGCTGGGACGACGCCATGGGACGCTACGACCACGCCGCCTACGTCTCCCTGACGATGGAGTTTCGCTGCAACCTCAAATGCGTCCACTGCATGATCGAGGGCACGATGGACCGGCTCGCGCCGGAATCGGACGCGCATTTCGAGGAAATTCTCAGCCAGAACGCCCGCGAGCGGCGCTGGACCGGCCTGATCCTGACCGGGTCCGAGATCACCCTGCGGCGCGACCTGCCCGAACTCGCCCGGCGGGCGAGAGCCAGCGGCTTCGCGCATGTCCGCATTCAGACCCACGGCATGCATCTCGGCCAGCCGAGCTACTGCCGCCGGCTGGTCGAGGCCGGCGTCGACGAGTTCTTCGTCTCCATCGCCGGCAGCGATGCGGCGAGCCACGACGCGCTGACCCTGGTGCCGGGCTCGTTCGAGCGCGCGCTGCGCGGCTTGGAGACCCTCGACGCGATGGAGGGCGTCGAGACCCTCACCAACACCGTGGTGACCGAGCGGAGCTACCGCCTGCTGCCCGATCTCGTCACGCGGCTGGCCCACCTCCAGCGCCTGACCCAGATGGAGTTCTGGGTCTACTTCCCGATGTCCGAGCGCGACGAGAAGGGCCTCGTTGCCCGCCACGCCGACGTCCTGCCCTATCTGCGCGAGGCGGTCCTGCGCGCCCGTGCGCTCGGACGCGCCGTCGAGGTGAAGAACTTCCCCGAATGCCTGCTCGGCGATCTCGGCAATGCCCTCGTCAACGGCCAGCCCGAACTGCACATCGACCCGGATTTCTGGCGGGAATTCGAGCGCAACGGCTTCTATCAATGCGCCCATCGGGAGAGCTGCAGCTCCCGTGAATGCCTCGGCCTGAACACGGCCTATGTCACGAAATTCGGGCTCGAAGCCGATCTCGTCCACCCCTTGCCCGCGCCCCGGCGGCAGGCCTGGAGCCGGGCTCCGGCTTGAACCGGCGGTGCCGCGTCTCCGGCATGCTTTTCTGAAGAGAGAGGACGGTTCGCCGGCAAAGGACGTGTCGAAACACGGACCCTTCGCGGCCCGATCATCGCATCCCGCCAGCCACCCTTGGGGACGAGGCCCTATCGGTTCCCGAGCCGGGGCCACCAGTCGTGCAGGACGCCAAGATCGCTCCGCGCATCCCGCTGGGCAAGGGCCACCTGCTCGGCCCGGAACTCGCTCGCGGTGATGCCGAACTGGGCGCGGAAGCTGCGGCTGAAATGGACCTTGCCGCGAAACCCGAAATCGGTCGCGAGCCGGGAGAGGCGGCGGGTCTCCAGCGGGTCGCTGAGGGCGGCCCGGACGGCCAGGAGCCGTCGTTCCTGGACCGAGCGCATGATGCCGCCATAGGGGGCGAACATCCGGTAGAGGGTCGCGCGCGACACGCCGATCTCGTTGGCGATCATCTCCGGCGACAGGTCCGGCGAGGCGAGATGGGTGCGGATCGTCTGCTCGGCGAGAGTGAGGTGACAGGTGGCGAGCGCCGGCGTCGCGGCGGTCTCCTCGGCGCGGGAGGGATCGAGCAGCGCGCGCAGGAAATCGAGCGTCTGCGTCACGACCTCCTCGACATCCGGTTCTTCGATCAGCGTGCTGCGTTCACGCAGCGCGATCAGATGGGCGGCCAGGAGCCGGTTGCGTCCGGCATCGAGCCGCGGCGGCAACGGGTTGTCGGCCAGGCCCTGCAGCAAGGCCCGCGGGACGATCAGCGCGACCGTGTCCGACGAGGCCGCGAGCGTATCGATCTCCTGGGCGAGGTCGATGATCGCGACCTGCGACGACCAGATCGTGGTTTGCTGCCCGCTGATGAGGCCGCTGAAGCCGCCAACGTTGTAGAGATGGAAGAGGATGTGATCCGGCGTGCGGGCGATGAGGTCCCGGTCGCGGCGATAACTCTGCGCCCCGAACACCACCCGTGCCACCATGATGTCGCCGATGATGGCACCGCTCGCCGAGCCGGTCGGATTTTGCTGACCGGGATGGAAGGCCCGCGGTTCGAACAGGGGGCCGACCATGCCTCTCCAGATTTCGGCTGCGGTCGCGTGGGGCAGCCCGGTCGTGAGATAATCCAGACGCTGGAGAGAGGTCACGGGACAATCGACTTCCAAGAAAGCGATCGGGCGCCTTTTCCTATTCCGGTAATGGCCGCCGACATTCGCGGAAAAGGAGGGGGGCTTAGTAGAAACATCTGTTCCGAATGAAATTTATCAGCAGAGATGCGAGTGATATTGCAGATTACTCCAACATAGGATGCAAAATACCATTCGCGTCCCTGCTAAAAATAACTCTGAGCTGTCCGGCGCCGTCGAAGCGTCGGTACAGCTAAAGTCGCCCGTGGAGGTTTCAAGAGGCAACCTCCTCAACAGTGATAGCTTGGACGATCGCCGGGGTATTCGTAGCCGCTGACATATCGGCTGAAATTCCTTCGCTCGAAGTAAATGTCCTCGCAAAACCGCATGGATTCGAATAAAACCGTTTGCCGAATGGCGCTTGCCGGATCGATTGTAAAATAAATCTGCAGTGCCATGTCGATTGAGGTCGATTTTCGGTGTTTTCCTATTTTCGGCTGATGCCGTTGCTTCAAATGATCGACGAATGCCACGCTGGCGGAGCGGTCAGGCCCATCAATCGCGAAGCTTTGCTGTCATGGTATGGCAGTCTATCGGAGCGCCAAGCCCAGCTTCGACGTCGTGTCGAACCGGGTACAGCCTATGATTATTTTCGCGCCGACCCCGATCACGATGGCTTCCGAGACCCGCGCATTCGAGAATGGGCCGCCAGGATTGATCCTCTCGGGTGAGGCCGTCGCGGCCGGGGCGGCGAGTTCAGCATCTGAGACGCTGGATCAATCGAAAAAATGGAACCATCCCTCCGCAGCGGTGGGCGGTACTGATATGCAGCAGGAGGCGAAGATGCGGAAATCGCACAAGCGCCGCCAAATGGGGTCGGAATGAGTAAGCAGCTTCTCATCTACGAGCGTGCCGTACCGGTCACCCGGCAGCGTCACGGGTCATGGTCCGTGAAGGCCGGTGCGTCGTTCGACTTCGCGCGCGGCGTCAATTCGGTGCCGCTCATGGTCGCCGAGTTTCCGAATTCGGCGGCTGAGTACTCCATCGTGTTCGGCGGGGCTGCCGACGAGATCATTCCGGTGGCGCTCCTCGGCATTCGCGACAACGAGAACCTGTACGTATCGGAATCGGGTTCGTGGTCCGGTTCGTACGTCCCGGCCTTCCTGCGCCGCTACCCGTTCGTGTTTTCCAGCGACAACGCGAACGACGCCGATGCCACCTTCACGCTCTGCGTCGATGAGGATTTCTCGGGCTGCAACGACGAGGGCCGCGGCGAGCGCCTGTTCGACGCCGACGGCGAGCGGACGCAGTATCTGCAGAACGTCCTGGGCTTCCTTCAGGCCTATCAAGTGCAGTTCCAGCGCACGAAACTGTTCGTGAAGCGCCTGCAGGAGTTCGGCCTCCTGGAGCCGATGCAGGCGCAGTTCACGCTGCGCAGCGGTCAGCGCTCGACGCTCTCCGGCTTCAGCGTGGTCAGCCGTGATCGCCTGAAGGCTCTGTCGGCCGAGCAGCTCGCCGAGCTGATGCAGGCGGACGAGATGGAGCTGATCTATCTGCATCTCGCCTCGCTGCGGAACCTTGCGCCGATCGCCGAGCGCATCGGTGCTCCGGCCGAGTCTGCGCAGGCGGACGAGACCGCGCCGGCGTCTCCGGCCGACTTCGAGACTTCGGGCAACGCCTGATCCCGAAGCGCTCCCGGTCGAGGCCGGGAGCCATGAGCCGACGCGCAGCCGCTGAGCGCCGGCCGAAATCGAAAATAGCGGTGACAACGATCCCGGCGGCTCAGGGAGCCTGCCGGGACTCTATGTCTTTGCGCGCCCGGTCAGGCCGCGCAGGTTCCGGTTGGAGAGAGCGGCATGGCTTTTCCGTTCAAGTCGGAAGGCTTCTGGGGTCCCCTGTTCCGCCGCCGTGACCGTGCGCGCATGGCCGTGGAGACGCCGCGCGCCACGCGCCCGTCGAAGCGTCAGCTCGTCCTGCACCTGAAGACCAAGGCCGGAAAACTTTTCAACCGCGATCGATTGATCTTCGATCCGTTGGAGCCGCGCGTTCTTCTCAACTCCGACATCACCTATCAGATCGGCGCACCGTCCGACGCTGCGACCGTCGAGCATCAGCTTCTCGTCAAGCTGATCGAGCAGAATGAGACCATCAACAGCGCCACGAAGGCGGTGCAGCGCATTCAGGTCTTCGATTACACGAACGGGACACAGGGCACGAACCCGCTCCACACGTTCGGCATCATCGATGCCAATTCAAACCAAGCTTACACACTTCAAGGGTCGGGCGGCAAAGAGACCATTACGGTCGATGCCGACTCCTTCAAGCTTCTCGGCGCCACTCAGAAGCCGATTCTCGCCTTCACCGATCCGACCAGTCCCGGCAACAATCTCGACAACACCCTTGCCCTCCTGAACACGCCGACCGGGTCCGCGCAATCGGGCGCGGAGTTCAAGCTGACGGGCGCCAATGCCGGCGAGATCGCATCCGGCAAGTTCGCGGGTAGCTTCTCGAACGTCGCCAACCTCGTCGGTGCGGCTTCGGCCGACGACAAGCTGACGATCGGCGCGAACGGCAGCCTCAGCGGAACGTTCGGCGGCGGCAAGAAGAGCCTGCAGCTCGACATCTCGTCGGTCGTGGCGGGAAGCATCGATGCGACGCTGTCCGGCGGCGGAAGCAGCTACACCCTGGCCAGGACCAGCGGCTCCTCGGCGGCGACCTTCGGCAGCCTCGCCTTTACCGCGCCGATGACGAGCCTCGGCGTGATCCTGGGCAGCGGCGATGACACGCTCCACCTGGCCAGCCTGCCGCCGGCACCCTCCTTCACGGTCAGCGGCGGCGCGGGCGCGGATAGAATCGTCTTCGACACCGATCTCTCTGCCACATCCGGAAATCTCGCCGTCACCTTCGATGGCGGGGCGGGCAATGACAGCATCGCCGTATCGGCCAACCTGAGCGCGCTGGCGGGTGATCTCGGCATCGTCTTCAAGGGCGGCGAGGGTGCCAACACCCTGAGCGTCGCATCGGGCAAGACGCTGTCCGCCAGCGGCCAAGTCACCATCGCGGCCGACGCGACCGTGACGCCCGTCCTCACCACATCCGGATTCGATCGTTCCGGCAGCGCGACGGCGCAGATGGCCGTCACCGTCAACGACGGGGCCGTCATCCGCGGAACCGGCGTGAGGGTCGCCGTCCGCAGCGACATCGCCATCGCCGATATTGCGCCGGCCGACACCTCGACCATCAGCGTCACCGCCAACGGGCTTGCCGGAATCACCCTCGCCGGTAC
Organism: Methylorubrum extorquens; assembly: GCA_900234795.1. Taxonomy (NCBI): domain Bacteria; kingdom Pseudomonadati; phylum Pseudomonadota; class Alphaproteobacteria; order Hyphomicrobiales; family Methylobacteriaceae; genus Methylorubrum; species Methylorubrum extorquens. Next base: position 3,228,406 of record LT962688.1, on the reverse strand, counting down.
GGTTGATGCGGGGACGGGCGATGCCGTCCTGACCACGGACGTCAACAACGCCGTCACGCTGACCTCGACCCTGACGTCGCAGCTCAAGAGCGTCGCGCCGAAGCAGACCAACAGCTCGACGATCACCGTCGGCGCCAAGGGGGCGGTGAACGGCGGGACCGTGAAGATCGCCGCCAACACGGTGGCCAAGGTCGATGTGAAGGCCATCGGGCTCGTTCTGCCCGGCCTCCTGACGGTGACCGACGCCGCGGCCGGCACCTTCGACAAGGTCAAGAGCGCGATCAAGGGCGAAGGCAGCTTCAGCGACATCTTCACGCCCGCCGAACTGGCCGCCAAGGCCCTGATCAAATCGGCCGAAACGACGATCAACAACACGACCCAGGTGACGGTCGCTCTGAGTGCGGTGAGCACCGACCCGAGGATCAAGCAGACCGGCGCCGGCACCCTTGCCGGCAGCGATCCTGCCCTCGCGCTTCAGATCTCGGCCGACGACAAGACCGACTCGACGATCACGCTCGTCGCACGGGATGCCGCATCGGTGCCGGGGTTCCAGTTCGATGACCCGGCGCTGGACGGCGCGGCGAGCGCGGCCGCGAAAGCCGCTGCCGCCATCAACATCCTCAACCTGTTCGGCCTGAGCGGCACGCAGACCGTCACGCGCCTCACGAGCGTCGATCTCGGCGTGCCGGCCGCGGGAAGCCTTCCCGCTGGCGCGCCCGCCGCGGGCGATATCGCCCTCGTTTCGGCGGAGGGCGTTGCCGGGATCCATGCCGCCAACGCCGGCACCCTGGCCGTGCGCATCCGCGCCGCCACCGATGCGACCGATCCGGCCAACCCGGAGACGGGCCTCGTCGCGGGCGACGGCGAGACCGACAATTCGCTGCCCGCACCGATGAAGGCGGGTGCGGCCCAGATCAACGTGAACGACACCGTGCGGGTCGCCGTGCGCGGCGTGTCCGTCACCGCCGCGTCCCTCGCTGTCGCGGCCACCAACGACACCACGATCGAGTCGCGCGCCGTCCAGGCCCGCAACCTGCTGACCGGCTCCACCAAGGCCGTCGTCGAGACAGCGCGCCTGACCGCGACCGGCGGCGCTGTCTCCGTCGTCGCGATGGATGCGACCAAGGCGCAGGCCATCGTCGAGCCGATCCGGACCGACACCCTCGAGGAGGAGAGCGACGCCGAGGAGGCGAAGCGCGAGCAGATCGGGATTGCCCGCAGCTCCGCCGTCAACACGGTCGAGCGCGACATCACGGCGACCGTCACGAATTCGGTCGTCACGGGCGCGCAGGGCGTCGCGCTGACCGCACAGAACGCCCTCGATCTGACCACCAACGCGAAGGCCGTCGTCGCGGCGAGCAAGTTCGGCGTGGCCGGCTCCTACGCCGTCAACATCGTCCTCGGCAGCACCACGGCGACCGTCCAGGGCGGAAGCGTGAGCGCCGCGACCGGCGACATCTCCGTCAACGCGTCCGACGTGACCAATATCGATTCGCGGGTGCAGACCTCGGTCGCGGGTGAGAGCAAGTCCGGCGGTACGGCCATTGGCGGTGCAGCGGCCTTCAACATCGTCGGCTACCGGCCGGACGGCCTGACCGGCAGCGATAAGCTGGCCGACAAGGTCGTCGGGATGGCCATCGACGCCATTCTCGGCAGCGGGTTCTTCACCTTTGCCGCCGCCCAGGCGACCCGTGCCCGGATCGAGGCAGCGACCGCCACGGCCACGGCCGGCGGCGTCGGGGTGAAGGCGATCAGTGCCGGCACGGTGAACGCCACGGTCAGCAACACCGTGACCGTTTCGACCCCGGAACAGACGCGTCTCGACGAAGCGAAGACGCAGGCGACGCGCACGGCGATCAACAAGGCCCGGACCTTCCTCGGCAAGGCGACCTTGAGCAGCGAGCCCGGCGCGGTGACGAGCGCGGGCTCGCGCAGCATCGGCGGTCTGATCGCGACCAACCGCATGAACCGTTCGGCCACCGCCGAGGTGATCAGCGGCGCGACCATCACGAGCGGGGGTGAACTCGGCGTCCGCGCGACGGACCTCTCGACGATCAACGCCAACGTGAAGCTCGTGGCGTCGAGCCAGGCGGCCAGCGATGGCGGCCTGCCGACGAAGCAGCCGCAGATCAAGTCCGACTACAAGCTGAGCGAAAGCCAGCCGGTGGCGATCACCCTCGGCCAGCGCGTGGCCGTCGATTTCTCGACGCTGCTCGGTGAGCAGGCGATCAAGACCGTCAGCACCCTCGACGCGATCAAGTCCAACCTTCCCTCGACGACGAAGCAGGCCCAGGGCGGCACGACGCCGGGCAAGGCTCCGACCCTGAAGGCGGTCAAGACGGGCGACATCGTCCTCGTGAGCCCCGGCCATCCGGCCGGCAGCGGCGAGGTCGGCTCCTATTACCGCTACATCAAGACGCCGACCGCACCGGCGACGTCGACTTCGATCGACCTGTCGAAAGAGAACTTCACCGGCCCGAGCTGGGAACTGATCGGCGCTAAGGGCGACGTTTACGCCTATATGGGCGCGGATCGGACCGCTGCGAACAAGCTCGACCTCAAGACGGTCAAGTTCACGGATCGGGATCTCTGGCGCCGGGTCAGCGAGACCGAGGCCGCGCCGGCCAAGACGACCGGATCCGGCGGCACCTCGGCCGGCGGCATCATCGTGCGCAACGAGATCAAGGGCGGCGTGAGTGCCGCGATCAGCAGCTCCTCCGCCACGACGACGGTGAATGCCGGCAGCGTCGTGGTCTCCGCCGAGCGCGGCGCGACGATCACGTCCAAGGCGGATGCCACCGTCGAGGCGATCGCCACGATCCGGGAACAGACCGGCGAGACGGCGGAAGGCACGGCCGGGAGCGGGACGGCGAGCACGGTTCCGGGGCAGACCTCGGCCTTCGACAAGTCCAGCACGTCGAATTCGAGTGCGCTCGCGATCAACGCGGTGATCGCGACCAACACCATCCAGTCGGTGGCCGACGCCTCCATCACCGATGCCGAGGTCACGACCACCGGCAAGGACGGCGCGGTCGCGGTCGAAGCGAAGACGACCGGCTCGATCGAGGCCGAAGTCCAGGCGCAGATCACCGCCCTGTCGAGCGGCCCCGCCGGCACGGAAGACGCCGCGGCCGATCCCGCCGCCGGCGGCTCGACCGGCGGTACCACGACGCCGACGACGGGCACCACCACGCCGACGACGGGATCGGGGCAAACGACTGCGCCGACCACCTCGGCACGGGCGGGCGGCATCCAGCTCGCCTTCAATGCGATCGGCTACGAGAGCAGCAATCTCGGATTCGACACCCTCAACGCCCTGGTCGGAACCAATCTCGGCAACCCGGCGACGGCGCAGGCGAGTGCGCGCATCACCAACACGCGGGTCACGGCCACGGGTGCGGTCAGCGCGACGGCCGAGTCATCCGGCACGATCGCCTCGACCCTGAGCAACGCGGTCACCGCCGCGACCAAGGCCGCGAGCGTCAACTCCCTGGCGGTCTCCGGTCTCGTTGCGATGAACCGCGTCAGCGGCGCCGCCGAGGCGGTGATCGATGCCCGGAGCAAGACCGTCTCGGGCACGGATGTCACGGTGTCCGCCACCGATACGGTCGGCATCGAGGCGGAGACCGCCGTGGCGGCCTCGGCTTCGGCCGAGAAGACCGGCTCGGTCAGCGGCCTCGGCAAGAACGCCGCGGCGCTCCTCGGCGATTACACCTACACCACCGCGTCCGGCAGCCGGCAGGTCAAGTTCGGCGAGAAGATCCGCCTCAGCGACAGCTGGGCCGGCAAGGGCGAGAAGGGCGCCGTGTACCAGTACATGGGCGCGGACTTCACCGCCGCCGAGGATCTCGGCAACACGGCGCGGGACTTTGCCGACTTCGCGCTCTGGAAGAAGCTCGACGCCACCAACGTCGTGCCGGGTGCGACCGGCGGCTCGGCCGCTCCGACCGGCAAGATCACGGCGGCGAAATCCTCGGCGACCGCTTTGGGCGGCATCTTCGCCCGCAATGACGTGTCGGGTCAGGCCAAGGCCTCGATCGTCAACACCACCGTTCAGGCTACCGGCGACGTTAGCATCACGGCAAAGTCGGAGGCGTCCATCAACGCCACCGACGAGAGCGAGGTCGAGGCCGAGGGCGGTTCGGCCGCCAACGGCGTGCTCGTCTCCAACAACGTGCAGAACGGTGCGCTCGCCTTCATCAAGGACAGCACCGTCACCAGTGAAGACGGAGGCGTGAGCGTCTCCGCCGAGAATACATCGACGATCGAGGCGAGTGCGGCCGGGTCCGTTGCCGGCGAAACGACGGCGGTCGGCTTCACGCTCGCCTTCAACACGGTCGGCTTCCGGCAGCAGAACCCGCTCTTCAACGCCGTCGACGCGATCGTCGGCGATCCGCTCATCGCCACCGCCACCAACGGGGAAAACCCGGCCGGCGCCAAGGCCTACATCACCGGCTCCACCGTCACGGCCAAGCGCGACGTCTCCGTCACCGCCGACAGCCAGGCCAAGATCACGGCCGAGGCCGGCAACAAGGCCGAGCAGGCGGATTCCGAAGAAACCGTCCACAAGGCGGAAACCGGCGCGCGCGGAATTTCCGCGGGCGCGGTGCTCGCCCTGAACAAGGTCAGCGCCCGCGCCGAGGCGTTCATCGGCGCGGAAACCGTCGCCGCTCAGGCCCCGGCTCAGACCGCCGCCACCGTCGCCTCGACCGATGGCGCCGTGACCGTTTCGGCCAAGAACCAAGCCGGCATCGAATCGACCAGCACGATGATCGGTGCGTCGTCGGTTTCCGGCAGTGTCGCCGAACTGGCCAAGAAGGCGGTCGCCACCGCCCTCAACATCTACGATTACACCTCGAAATCCGGCACCAAGGCGCTGAAGGTCGGTGACCGCGTACGGCTGGCTGCCGATTTCACCACTCCGGCCGGATCGAGCTCGAACACCGACGCCAAGCGGACCGAAGAGCCCGCGCTGAAGGGCCGGGTGTTCATCTTCGTCGCTGCGTCCGACGCCTCGGTCAACCTCGCGACCGAGGATTACACCAACGCCGCCCGTTGGTTCGCGGTCGATGACGGGGCCATCGTGTCCACCAAGCCGACGGCGGCCGGCACGACGCCCGGCACCACGGCCGGCGACACGCTGGACAAAGACACGACCACCATCAAGACCGCGGAAGGCACCACGACGATCACGCGCCAGAAGGCGCGCTACACGTCGAACGGCGGCTTCCAGTACATGATGGCCGGCCAGGGCGTCCTGCTCTCGAAGACCGACACCCTCTCGAAGGGCGAGCCGGGCACGATCTACATCTGGCGCGGGGCGGACAACACGAAGGTCACGCTCCACGGCGAGGATTACACCAGCGCGAACTGGCTTCCCGCGGCGGCTAAGACGGTCATGCCGAAGCTCGACACGGTGGCCAACCCGCCAGCGGCCCCGGCGCCCGCCGCGGGCTCGACGGATCCGACCCCGACCGCCCGCACGCCCGGCTCGTCGTCCAAGGCCTTCGGCGGCTTGATCGTGTTCAACGAGGTCACCGGCGGCGCGGGCGCCCGCATCACCGATGCCACGGTCACCTCCGCTCTCGACCTGACGGTCCATGCCGCGGATGCCGCCGACATCTCGGCCACCCTCCTCAGCACCGTCACATCGTCCGGCGGCACCTCCTTCCAGTCGAAGACCGGCACGGCCGGCACCAGCGGCGGCGCCGGTGGCGGCACGCTCATCGCGGCCAACGGCATCGCGGCGACCAACGTCGTGCGCAGCGGCGCCGATGCCAGCGTCCTGCGTTCGACGGTGGAATCCACGACCGCCAATCTCGAAGTCAGCGCCGAGAACGAATCCGGCGTCGATGCGCGCATCCGGGCGTCATCGACCACGTCGGGCGGCGAGGGCGTCTCCGGCGCGGTGACGCTCGCCTTCAACTCGGTGGGTTACGAGACCCAGAACCTGCTCTTCAACACCATCGACACGCTGATCGGGCAGTCGGCCATCTCGAAGGCCTTCGGCGGCGAAATCGGCACGGGCGCCAAGGCGACGATCGTCCAATCCTCGGCGAAGGCTGGCGGCGACCTCATCGTCACGGCGACGTCGGCGGCCAAGATCAACGCGACCGTCAGCAATGCCGCGACCTCCACGGCCGACCTCGCGAGCGGTTCGGGCGGCACCGGCTTCGGTGTCGTTCTTGCCTCGAACAAGGTGAGCGGCAGCGCCTTCGCCCTCATCGACAATACCGGCGTGACCCGTGACATTACGGCCGGCGGAGCCCTGGCCGTCACGGCGACGGATGCGGCCGGCATTACCTCGAACGTTCAGATCGTGACGAGTTCGACCGTCACGAAGAGCGACGGCGGCGCCGTCACCAACCAGTCCAAGCTCAACAAGTACCTGCCGTCCGACTTCTCGACCAACCCGAACGAAGTTCAGTCGGCGACGATTCAGTCGAACATCATCAAGAACCGCGCCGATTGGGCGCCGGCCGAATTGCTGGCCTTCGAGGAGAAGGTCACCGCACAGATCACCCGCGTGAAGGGGCTCGTCGAGGAGCTTCAGGCCGGCCCCGCAACGCTGCTCAAGCAGGTCGAGACCAAGCTGCTCGAACTCAGGATCGGCAAAGTCACCCAGGAGTATCTGGACAAGGTCAACCAGACCCTGGTCGATCAGCTCAAGGCGATTGATACCACCAAGATCCCGAGCGACGATGAGACCGATCTCAAGACACGGATCGGGAAGGCGGCCGGCGCGCTCGCCGATGCCATGAAGACGCCCTCGCTCGACACGGCTGCCGTCGACGAGGCGCGGCTCGAGGCGCTGAAGGTCGCCGCCGAGGCGGCGCGCTTCGGCTATCTCGACGAGGCCGCGCTGCGCAACAGCACCGATCTGGCCGAGAAGAGCGTCGGCCAGTTGATCCGTCTGCAAGTCGCTGTCGATCGCGCAGTCATCGAGACTGCGGCTAAGATCGTGGAGCTGAAGGACGGCCTCAACAGCTTCCTGAAGCCGTTCGGCCTCAGCACCGACAGCATCGGCGCCATCGACCTCTCGGCCTACGGCGAACTTTCGAAGACCGCGAATGCGCAGGACGTCACCTTCGGCACGCGTGTGCGGATCGCGGACGGCTACGCCAAGCCGACCTACAAGGCCGGGCAGGGTGAGATCACGGTCAAGACCGGCGAGACCATCGAGGATCTCACCAAGAAGATCTACAAGTATATCGGCGCCGCTACCCTGGACGGGATCAACTCGCTCGATCCGGATTTCAAAAACGACAAGCTGTGGACGCTGATCGCCGACAAGTCCGGCGCCTATAAGGCCGGCGACATCTTCATCTACATGGGCGGCAACGCGAAGATCGATCTCGCGGCCACCGACTACACCGACAAGCTCCTCTGGAAGCGCGCGCTCGAGTCCAACTTCATCCCGGATGGCGTGAAGCTGCCGACCACCGGCGCAGGGACAGGCACGGGCACGGGGACAGGTACCACGACGCCCGCCCCGGCCACGTCTTCGACCGAGACGGTGGCTCCCACGGGCGACCCGTCGGCCAACAACGCGTCCAAACTCGGCACGGTCGCGGCGCAGCCTTCCGCCTCGCTGGCGATCGGTGGCCTCGTCGTGCTCAACAGCGTCCACGCGGACGCCGTCGCGCGCATCACCGGCGTCACCACCACAGCGGGTGGCACGGTCACGGTTCAGGCGAGCGAGACCGCCACGATCAAGGCGACCGCCGACAGCGCCGCCTCCGTCAAATCAGCCGCCTCCTACAAGCCGACGACCGACGTCACCGCCCCGGCTCCGACCACGCCGGCCGACCCGTCCACGGACCGGACCCTCGGCACGAAGAGCCAGCCGACGAGCCTCGCGCTCGGCGGCATCATCGCCACCAACGCCGTCCTCGGTACGGCGCGGGCCGAGATCGTCGACAGCACCGTCACCGGCGGCGGAATGAAGGTCGATGCGGCCAACACCGCGACCATCGACGCCACGGCCAAGACCGCGACCTCCAGCGACCAGGGCGCGGTGTCGATCACGCTCGCCTTCAACACCATCGGCTGGAAGGAGCAGAACATCCTGTTCCGCGCCGCCGACACGATCACGGGGCAGCCGCTGATCGCCGCCGGCAGCGGCAACGATGCCGATCCGTCGGGGGCGCGCGCTCAGATCCTGCGCAGCAGTATTACGACGACGGACGCCAGCGGCACGCTGGCCGTGACCGCGCGATCGGACGCGTCGATCAACGCCCAGCTGACCAACAAGGCCAGTGCGTCGCAGGCGGTGCTCAAGGATGCGAGCGCCTACGCGATCGGCTTCGCGCTCTCCGGCAACCTCGTGAATTCCGAGGCGGTGGCGCGGATCGACAGCAGCAACACGGCCGGCACCGCCATCGACCCGACGAAGACGCTCAATGCCGCCGGCGCGGTGACGATCGCGGCGACCAGCAACGGCAGCATCACTTCGCTGAACAACCTCTCGGCGATCGCCAGCCTGACCAAGCCGAGCGTGCTGCAGGACTTCGCCGACAAGATCCTCGGCAACTATACCTACACGACTGAATCGGGCTCGAAGACCGTCACGTTCGGCGACATCGTGTTCGCGAAGGTCGGTGGTGTCGAGAAGCTCTACGTCTATTTCGGCGATACCAAGCTCGTCGCCGACCTGAAGACCGAAGCCTATACGGAGGCGAATGGCTGGCGGGAAAACAATCTCCGCGAGTTCGTAAAATTCCTGCCGCCGGGTGTGCTCAACCTCGGCGACAGCAAGGATATCGCCGGCTCGGCGACGCCGCCGGCCGACAACACGAACACCACCAGCGGCCAGACCCCGGCGAAGCCCTACGCCGTCGCCGTCAGCGGCATCCTCGTGACCAACGACGTGCGCAGCGCCGCCACGGCGACGCTGACGGGCATGACCGTCGCCAAGGCCGGCAATATCAGCGTCCAGGCGGAGCAGAGCGGGACGATCACCGCGACGGTGAACAGCAAGGTCGAGTCGAAGCTGAAGCCGGGCACCAAGGCCGGCGACAAGAAATCCATCGCGGCTCAGGCGGTGATCGCCTCGAACGTCGTGATGGGCGCGAGCACCGCCACGATCGACCGCAGCCCGCTCGGCGACGCCACCGCGAACGCGACCGTCGGCAATGTCGCGGTGGGCGCCCGCAACACCGGCGCGATCACCGCCACGATCGACAGCACGGTCGATTCGAGCGAGACCGCCGTCGGCATCACCGCCGCCTTCAACAAGATCGGCAGCCCGAGCACCAACGCGGTGTTCGACCTCGCCGAACTGCTGGCCGGGATCGATCTCGACAGCCAGATGGCCAAGGGCGGCCAGTTCGCCGCGACCGCCTCGATCTCGGGCCAGCCGATCAACGCCACCGGCAAGGTTTCGGTGGAGGCTCTGTCCAAGGCGACCATCAACGCCACCATCGAGAACGCCGTCACCTCGATCGGCTCGGCCGCGACCACCGTCGGCGCCGTCGCCGGCCTGAACTTCGTGCGTGTCGGCACCTCCGCCACCATCGCCGACGTGACGAGCCTCAAGGCAGCGGGCGGCGTGGCCGTCAACGCCCTCAGTGCGTCCACCATCAATGCCGTGGTGAAGGCCCCCGTCACGGCGGTGGTCTACAACATGCCCGACACGACCAGCGCCCCTGGCAGCACGAACACCTCGGGCAATACGGGCAACGCGGGCGGGACCGGCACCGCGACGACCACGCGCTCGATTTCCGTCGCTGCCAGCTTTGCCCGCAACACCATCCTCGACGTCGTGCTCGAAGCCGGCCTCGACCGGATCGGCGATCTCACGGCGAGCGCGGGCGATGTCAGCGTCACCGCCGCCAACACCGCCACCATCACCGCGAAGGTCGCGGCCACCGCCATCGCCGTGCTGCTGAGCACCGAAGACGGCAAGAATCTCGGCGTCTCCGGCAGCGGCGCCTTCGGCGTCAACACGATCCTCGGCGGCGTCGAGGCGCGGATCGCCGACAGCCGGATCACCGCATCCGGCAGCCAGGCTCCGAGCGTCACCGATGGAACCGGCGGTCAGGGCAACATCACCGTTTCCGCCAAGAGCGCGGCCACCATCACAGCCTCGGTCGAGGCCGCAGCGGCGGCCGTCATCGTCGGCAAGGGCACGGCCCAGGCGGTGGCGATCGGCGTCTCGCTCGCCTTCAACATGATCGGCTACAATCTCAGCCTGATCCCGGTCGATGGCACCAGCAGCCTCGCCGCCGACAAGGCGCGCTCGCTCGACGTGAAGGCGAACGTCACCAAGTCGCGGCTGAGCGCCGGGCGCCGGGTGTCGGTCGAGGCCGAATCGGGCGGCCGGATCGAAGCCCGGACGCTCGCCACCGCCATGGCGGTCGGCGTTTCGACGGGCGGCAGCGGCGGCACCAGCACCGACGGTAACATTGCGCTGTCCGGCGGCGGCCTGTTCGTGCGCAACAAGGTCGTCACCTCGGCCTCCGCCGTCATCGACGGCACCGGCAGCAGCGACGACGCGGTCACCGCCGGTACGGGCGGGATCAATGTCTCGGCCAAGGACACCGCCGTCATCCGGGCGACCTCCGTCGCCCTCGGCCTCTCGGCCAACCTGAGCGCGGATGCGAGCAACACGGCCTCGAAGTCGACCCTCGCCATCGCCCTGTCGCTCGCCGACAACGCGATCACCAGCGAAGTGGCCGCGCGGATCACGCAGGTCGCCAATCTCGCGACCCTCGGTGATGTCACCGTGGCGGCGAACCGCAGCGCCGACATCTTCGCGCAGACCTACGCGGCCGCCGTCGGTGCGCAGATCTCCTCGAAGGGCGATGGCGCCTCGGTGAGCGGCGGCGGCGCGCTCTCGATCAACACGGTCAAGGGATCGACGATCGCCGAGATCACCGATTCCAAGGTCGGGGACAGCGCCAATGGCGGCGCCAAGGTCGGCAGTCTCTCTCGGTCTCGGCCACGGACAGCGCCAAGATCGCCGCGCTGACCGGCGCGGCCGCGATCACTCTCTCGCCGGCTCGGCCGACGGGAAGGCCACCGGCGTCGCCTTCGGGGTCTCCGCCGCGCAGAACGTCATCGGCGGTTCGGGCACGGCCGTGCGGGCGACAGTGGCCGGCACGGCGGTGCGGTCCACCGGTGCCGTTGGCGTGCGCGCCGAGTCCAGGGCCGATATCGATGCGACGACCGTGACGGTCTCGGTCGGCGTCTCGGGCAGCGGCACCGGTGATGCGCGCACGGCGAGCCTCGGCGGCTCGGGTGCGCGCAACGCCGTCAACCTCGCCACCACGGCGGAGCTTTACGCCACGGACGGCGCATCGGTCGCCGTCGAGGCCGGCAGCCTCGCGGTGACCGCCAAGAACGCGTCGACCATTTCGTCGGATGTCGGCGCGGCCTCGGTGGCCGGCTCGTTCGGCCAGGGCAAGTCGGTCGCGGTCGCACTCGCGGCCAGCGTCGCGATCAACGAGATCAGCGGCAACGTCACGGCGACCGTGAAGAACGCCGATGTCACGACCCTCACCGGCGGCGTGACCATCGACGCGACGCGGCAGGGCACCATCGAGACGCGTGCCGCGGCGGCCAGCGTCGCGGCGAGCGCGAGCGCCGACAAGAGCATCGCCGTGTCCGGTGCCGGCGTCGCCGCGGTCAACAAGATCAACAGCAGCACCACGGCCACAGGCCAGAACGCGTCGATCGACGCGAAGGGCGACGTCACCGTTTCGGCAAGCAGCAATGCCACGATCAAGTCCCTGGTCGTCGGCGCCGCGGCCTCCATCGGCGGCGGGGCCGGCGATGGCGGCGCGGGCGCGCTCGGCATCGCCATCGCCTATAACGAGATCGGTGCCTGGACCGCCTACGACGAGACGGCCCACACGCTGAGCGAGGCGCCCTCGCTCGGAAGCCGCGCCAACGTCTCGGCCACGCTGGTGGGCAGCCCGGTCACGACGACGGGGGCGTTCTCCGTCGCGGCGAGCGCCAACAACTCCATCACGACCGACATCGTCGCGATCGCGGCCGGCGTTACCGTTGCCGGCGGCAAGGCCGGCGCGGTGAGCGTCGGCGGCACCTTCGCGATGAGCAATATCGGCCTCGCGGTCGCGGCCTCGATCGACGGCGACAAGACCGGCGCGACGCCCGGATTCCAGGCCGCGAGCGCCACCATTTCGGCCCAGGACATCTCGACCATCACGACGCAGGCGCTCTCGGCGAGCCTCTCGCTCGCCGCCGCGTCCGGCAACGCCGTCTCGATCGCCGTCGGCGGCAGCATCGCGCTCAACGCCATTGCCAACGATGTCTCGGCGATTGTGAAGAACGTCGATCGCGGCCTGCAGACCGTCGGCGCGATCCTCATCTCCGCGAAATCGGCGGGCACCATCACGGCGAACGCCGCCTCGGCCGCGATCGCCGTGGCCGGCTCCGGCTCGAACGCCGTTCCCGTCAGCGCGGCGGTGACCTATGCGCGCAACGTCATCACCACCAGCACCCGTGCGCAGGCGAGCGAGAGCAAGCTGACCACGACCGGCGCGGGCGGTGACATCAGCGTCAAGGCGGAGGCCTCGGCCGCGATCAACGCTGCGATCCTGGCGGCGTCGCTGGCCGCGGGCGTCGGTGGCAGCAATGCCGTCGGCGTCGGGCTCGGCGCCGCCATTGCCGAAAACCGTATCGGCGTCTGGTCGTCGTCGGGCACCGATGCCACCACCAGCTATGCCCTGGCCACGAACGGCGGCACCGTCGTCGAGGCGTCTCTCACCCGCGTCGGCGTCGATGCGCGGGGCGCTCTGGCGGTCGAGGCGACGTCAAAGAACGTCATCAAGGCGAATATCGCGGCGATCTCGGCCGGCCTCGCCGGCGGCGGCTCGAACGCCGTCGGTATCAGCGGCGGCGCCACGGCCGTCATCAACGCCATCGGTGTCACCACGCAGGCCTTCATCGAGGGCAATGGCGTGGGCGGCAGCGTGATCGCGAGCAACGCGATCAAGGCCGGCGCCGTCACCGTGAAGGCGGCCGATACGTCGAGCATCACCGCCAACGCGCTCACCGCCGCGGTCAGCGCCGCCTTCGGCGGCTCGAACGGTGTCGCGGTCTCGATCGGCTTCGCGCTTGCGCTCAACACCATCAACGCGGCCACCCGGGCCAGCGTGAACAATGTCGGCGACGGGATCGACGCCGGCACCGGTGCGGTCCTGGTCGATGCCCTCAGCAATGCGACCATCACGGGGACGACGACGGCGGCCGCCGTCAGCATCGGCGGCGGCGGATCGGGCGGCATCGCCATCGCCGGTGGCGGTGCGCTCGCCTTCAACACCATTCGCCCCGTCACCCGGGCCGTCATGGCCGCCAGTGCGATCACGCAGAGCGGCACCGTCACCGTCACCGCCGCGGCGACGTCCAAGATCTCGGCTCTCGTTGCGGCCGCCTCCCTCGCCGTCGGCCTCGGCGGTTCGGCCGGCGTCGGCGTGGCGATCGGCGTGTCCGTTGCCGGCAACCAGATCGGCGACTGGACGTCGTCCGGCGAAGGACGCAACCGCGTCGATACCGCGGCCGCGAGCCAGGGCTCCGTCGTCGAGGCGCTTCTCACGGGCAGCAGCGTCAAGACGAGCGGCGCGCTGACGGTCGGGGCCAGCTCCGCTCAGGCGATCTCCGCCCAGGTGGCCGCTGCGGCGGCCTCCATCGGCGGCGGCGGTTCGGCCGGCGTCGGCGTCTCGGCGGCCGGCGTCTCGGTCACGAACGCCATCGCGGTGGCAACCCGCGCCGTCATCGACGGCGACGGTGCGACCGGCATCGAGGCCGGCAGCGTCTCGGTGCGCGCCTCCGACATCTCCACGATCGACGCCTTCGCAGGGTCCGCCTCGCTCGCGGGCTCGGGCGGCGGCGCGGCCGGTGTCTCCGTGGCGGTCGGCTTCACGCTGGCGCTCAACAGCATCGCCGGCAATGTCGAAGCGGGGATCAAGAACGCCGACACCCTCCTGCGCACGACCGGACCGCTCGGCGTCTCGGTCAGCGCCTCGCGCGCCGGCCGCATCAACGCGGCGGCAGCGGCGGCGGCGATCAGCATCGCGGGCGGCGGTTCGGCCGGCGTCGGCGTCTCCGGCGGCGGCGCCTACGCCTCGAACCGGATCCTCGGCTCGGTCAGCGCAACAGTGGATGCGAGCCGCATCACCACGACCGGCAGCGGCGGCCTCACGGTGACGGCGGCCGGCTCGTCCGAAATCACGGCGATCATCTCGGCATTGGCCGCGTCCGGCGGCGGTGGCGGTGCAGCCGGCGTCGGCGTCGCGCTGGGCGTCAGCGGTGCCGAGAACCGCATCGGCGAATGGTCGAGCACGGGCCAGAACGCCGAGCGCGTGGACACCCTCAGCGGCAGCGGTGCCACGGCCGTCCAGGCCTCGGTCAGGAACTCTCCCCTCGACATCGCCGCGGCCCTGACGGTTCAGGCCACGGCGAGCCAGAAGATCACCGCGACCGTCGTGGCGGCATCCGCCGCGATCCAGGGCGGCGGCGCGGCCGGTGTCGCGGGTGCCGCGGCCGGTTCAGTGGCCGCCAACGCCATCGGGGTCGAGACCTCGGCCACGATCGACGGTGACGGCGCCGGTTCGGACGGCATCAAGGCGGGCAGCGTGACCGTCTCGGCCGCCAACACGGCCCAGATCACCGCTTTCACGGGCGCCGCCTCGCTCTCCGGGGCGGGCGGCGGCGCGGCCGGCGTCGGCGTGGCGATCGGCTTCGCGCTCGCCATCAACAGCATCGCGGGTGGCATTCAGGCGTCGATCTCTAACGTCGATGCCGGCCTGACCACCCGCAGCGGCGGCGTTTCGGTCGGCGCGCGCAACGATGCGCGCATCCGCGCCACCTCCGCGGCGGCGGCCGTCTCCATCGGCGGCGGCGGTGCCGCGGGCGTCTCGGTGAGCGGCGGCGGCGCCGGTGCGTCGAACGTCATCACGGTGCGCACGAATGCCTTCGTCGCCAACAGCGCGCTGATCGTGCGTGGCGGCAGGTCCACGGTGTCGGCCGGCTCGAACGCCGACATCCAGGCCCTGATCGTCGCGGCGGCTGCGGCCGCCGGCGGCGGCGGCGCGGCGGGCGTCGGTGTCTCGGTCGGCGTCGGTGCGGCGGCGAACACCATCGGTGCCGGCAACGAGATCCAAGCCTATCTCAGCAATGCGAGCGTCAATTCCGATAACGCGCTCGACGTGACGGCGGTCTCGAACCAGACGATCCGGGCGGATGTCGGGGCTGTGTCCGCCTCGATCCAGGGCGGCGGCGCGGCGGCCGTCAGCGTGGCGGGCTCCGGCACCGGCGCCTCCAACGCCATCGCGGTCGCGACGCGCGCCTTTATCGACGGCGACGGCGCGACCGGCATCACGGCGACGCAGATCGCCGTGTCCGCCAAGGATACCTCCGCGATCACCGCCTCCGTCAGTTCGGCGGGCATCGCGGGCGGCGGCGCCGGAGCGGTCAGCGTCGGCGTCACGGTCTCGGTCTCGATGGCGACCAACCGCATCGGCAACACGGTCGAAGCGCTCGTCCGCAACGCCGATACCGGTGTCACCACGACCTCCGGCGATATCGCGGTCGAGGCCGAGAGCAGCGGGTCGATCCAGGCGATCGCCACGGCCGCCTCCGTCAGCGTCGGCGGTGCCGGCGCCGTCAGCGTGCAGGTGGCCGGCGGCGGCGCAGGCGCCCTCAACGTCATCACCACGAGCACCCGCGCGGCGATCGAGCGGGCGACCGGGCAATCGGCCCTCAACCGTGTCACGAGCGGCGCGGGCCTGCGGGTCGGCGCCAAGAGCAGCCAGGAAATCGACGCCAAGGTGGTCGCGCTCTCCGCGGCCGGCGGCGGCGCGGGTATCGCCAGCGTTCCGGTGGCGATCGGTCTCTCGGGCGCCCAGAACATCATCGGAAGCTGGAAGACCACCGACGCGAACGGCAACCGGCTCGATCAGCCGACGCTCGACACCGATGGCGGGGCCCGGGTCGAGGCCCTGATCGCCGACACGATCGCGACGGCACAGGGGTCGGTCGCGGTCACCGCGACCTCCTCCAGCACCATCGACGCAATTGTCGCGGCGGCCTCCGCCGTCGTCACGGGCGCGGCCGTCGCGGTGGGTGTGGCCGGCTCGGGCAGCTACTCGGGCAACGCGATCAGCTTTGCCACCAACGCGGCGATCACCGGCAGCGCTACGAGCGTCACCGCCGGAGACGTCACGGTTCGCGCCAAGGATCAGGCCACGATCAACGTCGATGTCGGCGCGGCGGCCATTGCAGCCGCGGGCGGCGCCGTCGGCGTGGCGCCGGCGATCGGCGTCGCCGTGGCCCTGAACGTGATCAACAATGCCGTGACCGCAATCGTCGACGGGGCCTCCGTGACGACGCGCACAGGCGGAATCCGCGTCGAAGCCACGGTTCCGTCCGACAATGGCGGGTCCAGCATCAACGCCCGCGTCGCCGCGGCCGCCGTGGCGCTCTCGGGCGGCGGCGTCGCCGTCTCGGTGGCCGGCGGCGGTGCCATCGCCACCAACATGATCGGCGGCTCCACCCGCGCGCGGGTCAGCAACGCCCGCCTGAATGCTGCCGGTGACGTGGCGGTCGCCGCCGCGAACAACAGCCGGATCGTAGCGGAAGTCGCTGCACTCGCGGCCGGCGTCAGCATCGGCGGTGTCGCGGTCGGAGCCAGCATCGGCACCGGCGTCGCCACCAACCTGATCGGCAGCGAGATCACGCAGCGGGTCAACGGCCAGGACAAGACGACGAAGTCGGCCGCACTCCTCATCGAGGCTCTATCGCAGAACACGACGATCGAGGCGGGCGGCAACCTGTCCGTGACGGCCAATTCCGGTCAGACCATCCGGGCGACGGTCGCGGCCGGTTCCGTGGCGATCTCGGGCGGCGCCATCGCCGTCAGCGCCGCAGGCGCGGGTGCCGGCACCCATAACCGGATCGGCGCGATCGTGAGCGCGGCGATCGACGGCGACGGAGCCGGCGACAAGATCACCGCCGGCACCGTGACCGTCTCGGCACGCGACACCTCCAGCCTCAGCGTCGAGACCGGCGCGGCCTCGGTGGCCGCCTCGTTCGGCGTTTTCGGCAGCGGCTCGTTCGCCCTCGCCGTCGCGGCGGCGGACAATGTGATCGCCAACAACGTCACGGCGGCGATCCGCAATCTCGGCACGACCGGCGGTCTCATCACCCGCGGCTCCGTCGCGGTCACCGCGACGGAGAGCGCGACCCTGACGAGCCGGGCGCGGGCCGCGGCCATGTCCGGCAGCGTCTCGGCCTTCAGCGTCTCGGTTTCGGGTGGTGGCGCCGGCACCGGCGACACCGTCACCAGCACGACGGGCGCCAGCATCAGCAACAGCCGCGTCACGTCCGCGGGCGACGTCGCCGTCAGCGCCAGTGACACAACGTCGATCGACTCGCAGGTGCTCGGCATCTCCGTCGCCGGCGGATTGCTCGCCCTCGCGGCCGGCGGCTCCGTCGCCAAGGTCGAGGCGCGCCCGACGGTCACCGCCGCCATCGAGGGCGGCTCGGTCTCCGCCGCGAATGTGAGCGTGGTCGCCACGGCGCTTCCCTCCGTCAACGCCGCGGCCCACGGCATCAATGCCGGCACCGCCGCGATCGGTGCCTCGGTGGCCGAGGCCAAGGTCGCCGCCACGGTCGGAGCCTCGACGAAGAACGTCTCGATCACGGCCGGAAGCCTGTCGGTGCTCGGCAACCTCGCCCGTCAGGCGGGCCGCGACTCCGCGACGGCGACCGCCTCCGGCTCCGTCGGCGGCTTGATCGGCCTCAACTCGACCGTGACCCTGGCCGAGAACAGCAGCACGGTCAGCGGCCTCATCGATGTTGGCACGGTGCTGGCCGTCAGCGGCGCGGTCGCCGTCAGCGCGACGAGCAGCACGCGGCAGACCTCGACCGCCAGCAGCGCCAGCATCGGCCTCGTCGCGGCCGGTGCGACCGTCTCGTCGGCGAATTCGGCGACCGTGACCAGCGCCCGCGTGGTGTCCCTCGGCGCGCTCAATGCCGGCTCGATGACCGTCACCGCCTCCGGCATCGACGACAACTTCGCCAAGGGCATTTCCGGCAGCGGCGGCCTCGTCTCGGGCACCGCCGCCAGCGCCAGCACCAGCATGGGCGGCAGCACGCGGGCCGAACTCGGCACCGGTGTCACCATCGACCTGACGAAGAGCGGCGACAGCACCGGTCTGTTCTATCTCTCCGCCGATCACGTCGGCACGATGAACGGGCAGATCATCACCGACAGCTACGGCGCCCTCGCCGGTGCGGGCGCCATCGTGAACAACACGATCACGCACGCGGTGACAGCCACGTTCGGGGTCAATTCCCGCGTCACGGCCCGCGATATCCTCGCGACTGCGACGAACACCGTGAACAAGCCGCAGCTCGGACAGGCCAACATCGTCGGCTCGACCGGTGGTCTGGCCAGCGGGGCGGCGGCGCACAGCACGACGGTTCTCGACATCACCACGCGGGTCGATGTCGGAAGCAATGCCGACCTGATCACCGTTGCCCGCGCCGGAACCGCGGGCGGAATCCGTCTGGCGGCGAACAACAGCATCAACATCTACGACAAGGTTTCGCTGACGACCGGCGGTGCGCTGTCGGGCGCCGGCGCCTATTCCAGCATCGAGACCCGGAACTTCATCGCGCAGGTTAATATCGGTGCCAACGCGACCCTGTTCACGCTCGGAAACCTGACCCTTTCGGCCAATGGCGGCGGCAACGCCTATGCGGTCTCGAACTCCGAGACCTACGGCGCGGCCACCGTCGCCAGCGGCAGCACCACCGTCATCATCCGGCCGAACAACGCGGTGAACGTCGGCGCGGGTGCCGACATCACCGCCTATGGCGACGCGGATCTCCTCGTCGGCACCAACAAGAAGGCTTACGACGACGCCTACGACGCGTCGGCGACGACCGACAATTTCGCGGGCAGCGCGATCCCGATCACCTCGCTGGCGGCCAAGATCCGCGTCGAGGAGATCAACACGATCAAGATCGATGGCGGTGCCACGATCAAGACGGCGGGCAACGCCAACCTCTTCACGAACCGCCAGGGCAATTCCAACGCCGTGGCCCGCATGAAGGGCACGAACTGGACCACCGCCGTCGCCGGCGCGATCGACAGTCTGCTCGGCGGCTCGGCCGTCACGCCGGTCGGCGATACGCAGACGGGCTCGATCGGCACCGTCATCGTCGACGGCACGGTCGTCACCGGCATCACCCGCAACATCTCCATCGTCATCGACGACATGACGCGGGCGCCGGGCAACGGCGCCGCGACCCTGATCACGGGAACCGTCAAGCTCAACGGCCAGAAGTACGATGCGGCCGGCAACCCGATCGCGGATTCGGACAACACCAAGAGCTTCACGATCACCCTGGCGGATGGTGCGACCTCGGCTTCGGCGACCCTGCCGAAGCTGCCCATCACCATCAGCCTCGGCTTCGCCAACGCCCAGTCGAACCTGATCAAGGCCTACGAGGAAGCCACGAAGGGCCTCTCGACCTACAAGGACAACGCCACGCTCCAGGCCTACTATCAGGGCGAGGTGAACCGGATCAAAGCCGAGCTGCTGGCCGACGGGCTCGCGGAGTTCCAAACGACCTTCGACGGCCGGACGGTCCTCATCCCGCTCTACAAGCAGGTCCAGGCCATCACGGTGAGCCCGTTCTCGGCGGGCGCCGGCGGTATCATCGTGCGGGCCGATGCCCTGCTCGGTTCGGGCAAGCTCGATGCCGCCTCCGACACGAAGGTCGAGATCACCAACAACTCCGTGGCGAGCCTCGTCATCACCGGCATCACGATGCCGGAATCGAATGGCGGCACCTTCTTCAACGACGCACAGATCCCGGTGACGTCGAGCGACGACTTCAACACCCGTCGCCAAGCGATCATCGCGAAGAACGCCGCGAGCCCGGATGCCGCCGCCGCCAAGGCGATCGCCGGTGGCCGTGACGTCAACTTCCAGGTCCTCACCGCCGGCGGTGTCGTCACGAAGGACAGCAAGAGCGACATCTCGCTCAAGAACACCTCCGGTGCCCGCAACGGCAACACCGCACCGTCCATTCTCATCGTCGGCGACATCTACGCGCCGACGGCGGTCCTCAACGTGGCGACGGCGGCAGGCGGTGATCTCACCATCACGGCCAAGACCACCATCAAGGAGCTGAAGACCGATGTCGGCGGCACCGTCGCCATCGGCCTGACCGAGGATCTGCGCACCTACTCCGTCGGCGGCGACCCCTACGGTCAGATCAAGGCGGTGCTCGAAGCCGGATCCGGTCCGATGACCGGCAAGTCCGCTTCCGACATCGCTCGGGCGCTGTCCGGCTCGCAGTCGAGCGTCATTGCCAGCGGCGCGGTGACCATCAAGGCGCAGTACCTGAACCTCAATGGTCTGGTGCAGAGCGGACGTGACCTCTACAGAATCGTCATCGATCAGTCGGTCGAGAACGAGATTCAGGAGATCCTCCGTAATCCCTATCGCACCGCGAACCTGAGCACGCTGACCCGCGACGGCTACTCTGCCAGCTACAACCGGCAGACCGGTGCCATCGAGATCGACGAGGTCGTCTCGACCGGCGGCCAGATCAACCTGACCGGCGTCATGCTCAACACCAATGCGGGCGTCGGTGAATTGCGGGCGCTGGGCGGTTACGCCAAGGTCGAGGTCGTCAATCAGCTTAACCGTGACGTCGTCCTCAACCGCATCGACCTGTCGCGGCGCGGCATCGGCACGATCGACATCAAGGATCTCGCCTACAAGACCGACGTGAACGGCAACGGCATTGCCGATGCCAACGACATCGCCTTCCGCCAGACCCTGATCCGGCAGGACGCCGAAGGCGTCGTCACGCGCTACAGCGCCGATCTGAACAGCACCGGCGCCGAGATCACCAAGTATAACGGCAGCAGCACGACCCAGTACGATCCGAAGACCGGATACCGCTACGCCTTCACCATCGGCCAGGGGGCCAAGAACACCTACTCTCTGACGACGGGCACCTCATCCTGGGCTGGTATCGATGCCTTTGCCAAGGATCCGCCGCCCCTGAGCGCCTTCAACAAGGAGATCACCGAGAAGGCAGCTCTGCAGCCCGAATCCGCCTATTACTATATCGATGCCAGCAAGTCGGGTTACGCCTTCCTGGGCGCGCCCGAATACACCCGCTCGGCCGAGAAGCCGAAGGAAGTTGCAAGCTGGACGACGAGCACTTGGTACGGAAAGAAGACTTACTACTCCAAGTTCCAGACGGTCGATTATACCGAGACCCAGGCGACCCATAGCCTGCAGGCCGATTACGGTATCAAGATCAAGTTCACCGGCGAGCGCACCGGCACCGTCAGCATCGACTCGCAGGGCTCCGGCCGCGTGCTGATTGCCGGCGGGATCAAGAACGACAACGGCACCACGACGATCACCTCGGGCGGGACGATCCAGCATCTCAGCTCGACCGCGGCCATCACCGGCTCGCGCGTCACGCTGCAGGCTGCGCGCGGCATCGGCGTCGGCAACGGCAGCAACGCCACCGATCAGGCGCTCAACGTCACGACCATCGGGGCCGGCAACACGCTCAAGGCCACGACGAGTGCGGGCAACATCAACCTCAACGTCCGGACCGTCGACAACGAACTCGGGATCGACAAGATCGCGGCGGGTGGCGGCTTCGACGTCAAGCTCGTTTCGACGAACGGCATCACCGTGGCCGGCGAAGGCGTGGTGTCAGGCGGCTCCATCAAGGTGATCGCGGGCGGTCGCTTCGGCTCCGAGGCGGCCCCGATCAAGCTCGACGGCGGCACCACCGCCCGTGACAAGACCGACATCACAGCGGCCGGTTCGATCGGCATCCGTGAACTCACGGGCGACCTGCGCCTGAACAGCCTGACGGCCAACGGCGACGTCTACATCAAGGTCGACGCCGGGAATCTGCTCAACGTCAACAACGTCTCCGTGCGCGACGACCGGGTTGCGTCCCAGCTCATCAACGGCGTCTGGAAGGATCTCGCCCTCACCACCGAGGATGCGAACCTGAAGTTCGAGCGCACGCTCAGCGCCTACGAGAGCACCCGCGAGCGCGACTACAACGCTTACTGGGCCTATCGGAACCAGCAGGCCGACCCGTCCCGCTACGACTCTGGCTTCGAGATCACCCTCAGCGAGAAGACCGGCGAACGCGCCTACTATACCGCCCTGTTCACGAGCCAGGCGAAGGATGCGGGCATCACCGACGCCGGCGCGGTGAAGACCTATGTCGACAACGCGGTCAAGGCGCTCGAAACCAACCGCACGCTGCAATACCGGGTGCTGCACGAGCAGTACGGCCGCTACGGCGACGTCTATCACGCCGACCTCTCGGGTGATTACGCCACCTACTGGGCGATCCGCGGCACGCAGCCGAACAGCGGCAGCTTCGATTCCGCCTACACGGTCCAGGGGAACGCTGCGGCGCTCGCCAAGATGCAGGCCGCGACGCATGCGGCCCCGATTTCCGGCGATGCGCTGATCGCGCGCGTCACGGCTCAGATCGCGCAGCTCGAGACCGATCAGGGCACCCGCCTGACCGAAGCGCAGATCGCGCAGCTCTACACGACGGCCATCGAGGCCGAGGCGCGCGGAACCAAGCTTTCGGGGACCGTGCTGACCGATTATGTCTCCGCACAGATCAAGCAGATCACCGACTCGCGGACCACCGACTTCAACAACTTGAAGCTGGTCTTCGGCAGCTTCGACGCCACGAATGTCACGAACTTCAGCGCCCAATACGACCAGTATTGGCAGATGCGTGAGGCGGGCGACGCGACGACGCTGCAATCGCAGGCCTACAAGGATCTCGATGCCCTCTTCTCGGGCTTCGGCAACCACTACGTCGTGAAGCTCGGCGCGGCCTACGACCTCTACAGCACCTACCTCGCGAACGGATCGACCCGGATCAGTGGCGCCGAGCTGGCCTCCCTGACCGACCAGTTCACCAAGGATGCCGGTTCGCAGACCCTCGGCGAGGCGGCCCTGCGTCTGGCAACCTCCGGCAAGGTGGCGGCGGCGGAAGCCGCGCTCAAGGCAACCTACGCGGCGCTCCATCTCCGCTTCGGCGGGTTGGGCAACAGCTACGACGCCTCGACGGTCGCGGCCGAGACGACGGCCGTGCAGGCCGATTACGAAGCCTACTGGAGCTACCGCAACCAGCAGGTCGACCCGAGCGTCTACAACGCCGCCTTCGCGCCGCGCCTCGCCGGTCAGGCGCTCATCGACGCCGTGTCCGCGGCCCGCACCGCGGCGGAGACGGAGAACGTGAGTTCCACCGCCATCGACGCGGCCCGCACCGCAGCGCAGGATCTGCGGTCGGCGGCGCTGACGGCGCAGTACCGCTCGCTCCACAGCTTCTTCAACAGCCTGCCGGGCTCCTACAACACGGCCGATACGCCCAACACGAACGCCCTGACGGCCAGCCGCAAGGCGGCGCCCGCCTTCTTCATCGACAAGGCGACGGCCGATGCCATCGACGCCGGCATCAAGCGCTGGACGCAGGAAGAGCTGCTGAGCGCCGTCGGCCAGGGGCTGCTCAAGGAGACGACCAGCACGATCGTCGACAAGCAGGACCCGATCATCAAGGGTGCCAACATCAAAATCGTGACGTCGGGCAATGTCGGCTCCGTGAGCGGAACCAGCCTGATCGATATCGGCCCCGGTGCCGCGCCGCTCACCCCGGATCAGCAGATCGATCTCGGCGCCGCCGAGCGCAGCGACCTCGTCTTCCTGACGAAGGCTTCGATCACCACCAACGTCATCTTTGGCCAGTCCGGCAGCAACGGCACCGTGATCCGCCAGGATGGCGCGAACTGGGATACGAGCGCCTTCTTCGACAAGAACGGCAAGCTCTACAACGGTACGCTCTACATCGGAGGTGTGACGCCGAATGCTTCGGCCGAGACCTCGGTGAGCTACAAGATCATCAGCGTCGTCGGGAACGTCATCACCGTCGACAAGGTCTTCGGCAGCCAGGGCGTCGCCCGTAACATCGATATCGGTGTCAGCATCGCCGTCACCGGCGAGGCGCCGCGCGTGACCGCCGAAGTCGCCTTCGACCTGCTCAAGGCGGCTCCGACGACCCTGACCGTCAGCTTCAGCAACGATACGGCGAGCAACCAGGGTGTTCTGACCCGCACCGACGGCACGGCGTGGGACAGCACCTACACGGTCGGCAGCACGCTCTACATCGCGGGCGCCACCGCCAACACCAGCGCGGCCTCCACGAGCGTCTACCGCATCGCCTCCGTCAACGGCTCCGTGATCCGGCTCGAGGCGACGCAGCTCTTCGTGGCCGAGACCGGCGTCACCGTGAATGTGGGCGTGCGTTCCACCGACGGGACCGGTGTGTCCGTGATCACCCGCGCGTCGGGCAACTTCCTCGGCGACGGCTTAACGGACGGCATGCTGATCGGCGTCGCCGGCACCTTCGGCGTAATGACCGGTAACGCGACCACCAAGGACACCAGCTTCACCATCAAGCAGGCGAGCGCCTCGACGCTCATCCTCGAGAGCGGAAGCACGCTGAAGACGGAGAGCGCCCGCAGCGTCGTGCTGTTCCAGTCGGCCAAGGATGCCGGCAATCCGTTCAATCAGATCACCAAGCTGCTCATCCAGAAGCGCAAGGCGGTCGTCATCGAGGGCACCGGCGCTCTCGACGTGACGGCGAACACCCAGATCTTTATCAACACCGCCGCCCTGCTGACCGTGGGCCGCGTGGAATCGGTCACCGGCAAGGAGATCCGCCTGAAATCCTCCACCGGCCTTCTCAACGGCGGTGCGGCGGATGCGGTGAACATCAAGGGCGGCGACACCGTCCTCGAAGGCGGAGACGGCAGCGTCGGCACCGCAACGCGGGTGATCGGCATCGATCTGACGACGGGCTCGACCCTGGCGGTCCGTGCGGCGCGCGACATCTTCGTCACCGCCCGCAACGGCGATCTGAACCTGGAATCCGCCTTCTCGCAGGGCGGCGACGTCACCTTCGTCTCGGACCGGGGCAGCATCCTCGACGGTGTCCATACGGACACCAACAAGATCGTCGCGGCCAACGTCTACCTGAAGGCCGCCGGCTCGATCGGCGCCAAGGGCGACGCCATCGAGATGAAGCTGACCGGCACCGTCCGGGCCGGCGCTACGGGCGACATCGTCCTGACCGAGACCGAAACCAGCATGAAGGTGCTGGCCGTCACCACCAAGGGTGACGTGGTTCTGGCGGCCAAGGCCTCGATCCTCGACGCGGGCGATCTCTCCGACCCGCGCGACATCGACTCCGCACCGGTGGCCGGTTCGGGCCGTGCCAATGTGAGCGGCCACTCGATCACGCTCACCGCCCTCGACGGCATCGGCGTGGCTGGCGACGAGTTCGAGATCGACAGCAACGTCGATCGCACGACGGATGGTGTCGTCACGCTCCAGAGCGGCCTGAGCAACCTCTACGTCCTGGAGAGTGCGGGCGATCTCAACCTCGCCAGCGTCGGCACCGACGCGCAGCGCACGGCCTTCGTCACGGCAGTGGCCGGCAGCATCCTCAACGGATCGACCAACTACAACGAGACCACCGGCGGCAGCTCCAACCTCCGTTCCGGCAAGGCCTATCTCGTCGCCTCCGGCAGCATCGGCTCGGAGACCAAGCGCATCGTCGCCAACATGCGCACCCTCGCTGGCGACCAGTATGGTGGTCTCGAAGCCCGCTCGATCAACGGCGACATCTGGCTGTGGAACATCGGCGGCCTGCGTGTCGGCGGCGTCACCAGCGACACCACCGGTCTGCAGGCGGCGCGGGGCCGGATCGGCATCCGCACGTCGAGCCCGCTGACGATCGACAAGGACATCATCTCGTCCGGCGACATCATCGAGCAGGCCGGCGAAACGGGTTCGTCGGGCGACGACCTGACCGTCAAGGCTGGTGTCACGATCTTCTCGACTGGCGGCTCGGTGACGTTGAACGCCGGCGACAACCTGCTCGTCGAGGCGGGCGCGGTCGTGAAGGCGAAGGGCACCATCACCCTGCGCTCGGACTTCAGCGCGAGCGGAACGCCCGACAACACGGCCTCCAAGATCACGCTGTCCGGCACCTTCGTCGGTTCCTCGATCCTGATCGAGTCCGGTGGCAACGGCGACGAGATCGTGCTGGACGGCACCTTCACGACGGGTCAGCGCACCATCAGCGGAGGGACGACCGCGGCGACGATCGTCGAAGGAACGATCACGCGCAGCGGCAGCATCGAGCTGCGCGCCGGCGAGGGCGACAACACGATCACGATGGTGGGCGCATACTCCACCGGCGCGCTGATCATCAGCGCCGGTTCGGGCAGCGACACGCTCGCCGACACGCAGGTGGTCGGCAGCGACACGCGCAAGGCCGAGGTCGGCGCGGATTCGGTGACGATCGCTCTCGGGGCCGGCGCGAACACGGTCGGGCTCGGCGGCACCTATGTCGTGACCAATGCCGTGCAGCTCACGACGCTGGGCGGTGCCGACATCATCGGCCTGACGGGCAGCGTCGATGCCGGCAGCTTCACTCTCGACGCGGGCGAGGGGGATAACCGCCTCACGCTCTCCGGCGCCTACAAGGCGCGGAACGCCCTCACGATCCGCACCGGTGCGGGCAACGACCGGATCGACCTTCAGGGCAGCTACACGGCCGGCTCGATGGAGATCTCCGCCGGGACCGGGGCCGGCAGGAACGACCTGACGCTGAACGGCATCTATCGCATCGCGGGCGCCCTCACGATCGTGGGCGGGTCGGGCATCGACACCCTGACCGACTCCGCCACGACCGACATCACGGCCGGCTCGCTGTCGATCAATCTCGGCGACGGCATCAACACGGCCAATCTCGTCGGCGGCTACGACATCGCGGGGGCGATGGAGTTCATCACCGGCAGCGCCGACGACGTCATCACCCTGAACGGCGGGATCAAGGCCGCCAGCTACACCCTCGATGCGGGCGGCGGGAACAACAAGATCACCCTGGCCGGCACCTACACGGTCACGAACGCGATCACGATCAGGACCGGCGCGGGCAACGACATCATCGACCTGAAGGGCAGCTACACGGCCAGTTCGACGACCGTGAATGCGGGCGCGGGCGACAACGCGCTCACGCTGACCGGCACCTACAAGATCGCCGACGCCTTCACGATCACCGCCGCGGGTGGCAGCGATACGCTGACCGACCTGCGGGTCACCAATGGCGTGGTGGACAAGGCCAGCGTCGAGGCGACGTCGCTCGCGATCGATCTCGGCGACGGGGCCAATACGGTCACCCTCGCCGGCATGTACCGCATCGCCGCCGCCTTCCGTCTCACGACCGGTTCGGGCCTCGACATCGTCAGCGATCACCGCAAGGCCGGTCAGACGGTCACGGATGCGCTCGACCTGACGGCCAACAGCATCACGATCGCGCTCGGCGACGGAGACAACGAGGTCGCACTTGCCGGCACGCTCACCGCCGCCGACAGCTTCAGCCTGGTTTCCGGCTCGGGCAACGACACCGTGGTCGATGCGGCGCTCGACGGCACGACGCCGCTCCGGAGCGCGACGCTCACGGGTAAGACCATCGATGTGAATCTCGGCGCGGGTAACAACACCCTCACGCTGCTCGGCACCACGATCGCCACTTCGACCCTGGCGCTGACCAGCCTCGGCGGCCAGGACCGGTTCGCCCTGCGCGGCCGGGTCCGCGCTGCGGCCACGGCCATTCGCCTCGGTTCAGGCGACGACAGGCTCGACCTCGCCGTCAGCGAGATCGCCGGCAACACGAAGGTCTTCGGTGAGGACGGCGCCGACACGATCAATGTCGATCGCCTGCCCTCGCTCACCAGCAGGACCGGTAGCACCACCGACACGCTCGACATCGACGGCGGCCAGGACACGGACACGATCCGCATCCAACTCGCCGGCGCCTCGTCCTACCGCATCAACGTGACGGATTCCGGCAACCCCGACCGGGGCGTCGACACCCTGACGATCCTCGGCACCGATGCCGCCGACCAGTTCCTGATGCGCCGGAACTTCGTCGCGCTCGTCCATCCGAATGCCGACGGCACCTACCCGGTGAACGCCGTCGTCGAGCGGATCAACTACGACATGAGCATCAACGGACGCGTCATCGTCGAAGGCGGCAAGGGTGACGACCGCTTCGCGATGGACGACAACGCCGCGCTGATGACCATCGACGGCGGCGAGGGCAACGACTTCTTCCAGGTCGGCCAGGTCTTCGCGACGCCGCGCGACGTCCCCAACGGGCTGCTGGTGGAGGACGCGTTCGAGACGACGAAGCTGTCCTTCGGCGGCTACCTGTCCCGCGGCATCTCGATCCCGGCGGTGATCTACGGCGGTCTCGGCGACGACACCTTCCAGATCTACTCGAACAAGGCGGACCTGCGTCTCGAGGGCGAGGACGGCGACGACGTCTTCATCGTGCGCGCCTTCGCCACCGCGTCCGAGAACAAGATCAAGCTCAATGCCGGCGCCGGCAATGACCGGATCGAGTACAACATCAACGCGCTGCTCGACATCGATGGCGGCTCCGGCTTCAATAAGATCGTCGCGCTCGGCACCGAATTCGCCGACACCTTCGTGGTGACGCGCGACGGCATCTTCGGTGCCGGCCTGTCGATCCGCTTCACCAACATCCAGGCGGTCGAGGTCGACGGCCTGGAGGGCGACGACACCTTCTACGTGCTCTCCACGCCGGCGGGCGTCGTCACCACGCTGATCGGCGGCCTCGGCAGCGACACCTTCCACGTCGCCGGCGACGTCAGCGGCGAGGTCGTCGCGCGGGACGCCAAGGGCAACGCGGCAGTCATCAATCACACGATCTCCAGCACCGACCCGGCCTTCAACGGCCTGTTCGTGCCGGGCATCAACGCGTCGGTCTCGGCGGCCGATGCGGGCGCCGTCAGCGACGGCGGCGGGCTGACCCTGCGCGAGGATTCCGGCATCACGACGCCGGATGCCGCCGGCAGCCGCGTCGGCACCTACAAGATCGCACCGCCCGCACCGAAGGCGGCGCCGCTGGGCGTCAACGACTGGGCCGTGGTCACGGTCTCGGCCGCGCAATCCTCGGCGCAGATGCGCGCACTGGCCGGCAATGCGGGCACCGTCGAGATCTCGACGGACGGCATCACCTGGGCGGATGCGCTGACGCTGCGCTTCACTGCAATCCTCGACACCGTCAGCAACACCTACGTCTGGAGTGCCGACCGGACGATCTTCGTCCGCGCCAAGTCGGACACGGCGCTGGAGGGCGACCAGAACGTGGCGATCGGCCACTCGGTGATCAGCTCCCACGCGGAGGTGAACGGCACCTTCGTCCGCAACACGCTGGTCAAGGTCATCGACAACGACAAGCCGGGGCTGATCATCACCGAGAGCGGCGGCGCGACGTCGGTCATCGAGGGCAACGGCAACAAGCCCCAGAACAGGGACGACTACACAATCGTCCTCAACAACGCTCCGCTGCTCGGCGAGGAGGTGCGCGTCACGCTCAACGTGTCGAGCACGGAAGTCGTCTTCTCCGACGGCAACGGCAACCTGCTCCCGAGAGACGGTAACGGCCGGGCCTATCTCACCTTCACCCTCACCAACTGGAACCAGCCGCAGACGGTGCTGGTCTCCTCCCCGGCAGACCTGAAGCCCGAGAACCGCTTCGTCGCGGAGATCACCCACACCGTCACCAGCAGCCTGAACGGCACGGCCACGGAGGGCTTCTTCAAGGCGGCGCTCGTCGGCCAGCCAATGGTGCGGGTGCAGGTGACCGACGGCAACACCGCCGGTGTGGTGGTCACGCCCAAGGAGGGCGGCGTCGTGGTGACGCCGAATCAGACGTCCTACTACGACGTCGTCCTGACCATGCAGCCGAAGGCGCCGGTGACGATCACGCTGGCCGGAGACGGCCAGACGATCACGTCGAGCGCGGACAGCCGGTTCAAGGCGGCCAACGGCACCAACCCGGCCACCATCACCTTCACCGCGGCCGATTGGGACCGGGCCGTTCGGGTCACCGTGGCGCGCGATCCCAACGGGGCGCGCACGACCTCGGACCTCAAGACCTTCTCGCGTCAGCCGCACGAGCTCAGCGGCATCGAGGGACCGCTGGTCCTGGAGGGCGGCGTCGGCCCTGAGAGCCGTTCGCTGACCCTGGCGATCGCCCTGCCGGGCGAGAACAACCCTGTCGTCGGCCGCACGATCGCCGATGACGGGCTGCCCGACTTCGATAAGGTCACGCTCTACAACGACTCCACGACGGCGGGCGTCTCCGGCACGGTGAGTGCCACGCATATCGACGGCTTCGGCATGTCGACGAACGACGTCACCACGGCCACGAGCAGCAGCAACACCGTGCGCACCTTCGAGGGCGGCGTGACCTATAGCGGCATGCGGTCGGTCGAGCTGCTGCTCGGCTCCGGCGCCGACACGGTCACGGTGACCGGCACGGCCATCGGCACCCTCACCGCGATCCATGCCGGCGGCGGCGCCGATACGATCACGGTGACCGGCTCGCAGGGCACGCTCGCCCTGTTCGGCGATACCACCGCCGATGGCAGCCGCTACGACTCCACCTTCGAGAAGCAGACCGGACGCGGCTACGGCTTCCGCGACGAGGGGACCCTGGACCGCGACAACACGGTCGTCAGCCTCAACGACATCATCGATGCCTCGGGCGCGACCGGCCTCGTCATCATCGACGGCGGCGCCGGCAACGACACGATCACCGGCGGCAAGGGGCGCAACATCATCGCCGGCGGCACCGGCAACGACACCATCGTCGGAGGACCGGCCGCGGACACCATCCTCGGCGATTCCAGCCTCAACCTCGACGACGTCCGCCGCATCGTGACGATCGCCGATCCCTTCATCGATCAGCCGCGGGCCGCGGGCACCGACACGATCGATGCCAAGGGCGGCGACAACGTCATCGTCGGCGATCACGCCCAGATCTATCAGGACGGCTCGGCCGCCGCGGGCATCGCGCTCGAAGGCACCCACGTCGTCAGCCGGATCGTCTCGACCTTCACCGGCATCGGCGGCGGCGACCTGATCACCGCGACCGACGGCAACAACATCGTCATCGGCGGCTTCGGCGCCGACACCATCACCGCGGGCGCGGGCAACCACGTCATCCTCGGCGACAATGGCGAGGCCGTGTTCGACAGCGGCGTCCTGACCAGCCTGCGCAGCATCGCCGGGACGACCGGCGACGCCGACACGATCAAGGCGAGCGACGGCGACACCACCATCATCGGCGGCGCCGGCAAGGACGGCATCACCGTCGGCAAGGG
The DNA here is from genome assembly GCA_900234795.1 of Methylorubrum extorquens. Taxonomy (NCBI): domain Bacteria; kingdom Pseudomonadati; phylum Pseudomonadota; class Alphaproteobacteria; order Hyphomicrobiales; family Methylobacteriaceae; genus Methylorubrum; species Methylorubrum extorquens. The sequence goes on along the minus strand of LT962688.1, from coordinate 3,197,088 downwards.
CACGCATGTGATCCTCGGCGATACCGGCGAGGCGCGCTTCGTCCCGGGCACGCGGAACATCAATGGCGTGACCGTCCCGGTCCCGGTCCTGACCAGCATCAAGACCGCGGACGACGAGGCGGCCGTCGGCGACGACGACAGCATCGAGACCGGCGACGGCAACGTCACGGTCATCGGCGGCGCGGGCGCGGACAAGATCACCCTCGGCAAGGGCACGCAGGTCGTGCTCGGTGACAGCGGCGCGGCCACCTTCACGAACGGCAAGATCGCGACCATCACCGCGATCGCGACGGCGATCGGCGGCGGTGACACGATCACCGCATCCGACGGCGACACCACGATCATCGGCGGTGCAGGCGCCGACACAATCGATGTGGGCGCGGGCAACCACGTCATCCTCGGTGACAACGGCAAGGCCGTGTTCACCGCGGGTGCGCTGGTCTCGATCGAGAGCATCGATCCCGAGATCGGCGACAACGACGCCGTGACGGCGAGAGACGGCAACGCCACGGTCATCGGCGGCGCCGGCGCCGACAAGATCACGCTCGGCAAGGGCACGCAGGTCGTGCTCGGCGATAGCGGTTCGGCCACCTTCACGGACGGCAAGATCGCGACCATCACCTCGGTGGCGACCGCGATCGGTGGCGGCGACACGATCACCGCGTCCGAAGGCGACACCACGATCATCGGCGGCGCGGGCGCCGACACGATCGATGTGGGCGCGGGCAACCACGTCATCCTCGGCGACAACGGCAGGGCCGTGTTCACCGCGGGCGCGCTGGTCTCGATCGAGAGCATCGATCCGGGCATCGGCGGCAATGACGTCATCACCGCCAAGGACGGCAACGTCACGGCGCTCGGCGGCGCGGGTGCTGACCGGATCACGCTCGGCCAGGGCACACAGGTCGTGCTCGGCGACAGCGGTTCGGCCACCTTCGCGAACGGCAAGATCCAGGACATCACCGCGATCGCGACCGAGATCGGCGGCAACGACACGATCACGGCGGCCGACGGTGACACCACCATCATCGGCGGTGCCGGCTCGGACGGCATCGATGTCGGCGCGGGTAACCACGTCATCCTCGGCGACAGCGGCAAGGCCCGCTTCAGCGCCGGTGCACTGGTCTCGATCGAGAGCATCGATCCCGCCATCGGCGGCGATGACACCGTCACCGCCAAGGACGGCAACGTCACGGTCATCGGCGGTGCGGGCGCGGACCGGATCACGCTCGGCAAGGGCACGCAGGTCGTACTCGGCGACAGCGGCTCGGCCACCTTCGTCGATGGCATCATCGCGACGGTGACCTCGACGGCGACCGAGATCGGCGGCAACGACACGATCGCGGCGACCGAGGGCGACACCACGATCCTCGGTGGTGCGGGCGCGGACACGATCAAGGTCGGCGCGGGCAACCACGTGATCCTGGGCGACAGCGGCAAGGCGGTGTTCCGCAACGGCCGCGCCCAGCGCATCGAATCGATCACGCCCGAGGTTGGCGGTGCCGATATCATCACGGCCGAGGACGGCGCCTCGCGGATCATCGGCGGTGCGGGTGGCGACACCATCACCACCGGCGCGGGCAACCACGTCATCCTCGGCGATAGCGGCGAGGCCGACTTCACCGTGACGGTCACGAATGGGGTCACGACCAGCGTGCTGGCGCGCATCGCCACCACGGCGCCCTCCATCGGCGGAAGCGACACGATCACCTTCGGCGCCGGCAACAACGTCGTGCTCGGCGGCATGGGCGGCGACACGATCCGGGGCGGCGACAAGGGCGCGGTCATCCTGGGCGACAACGGCATCGTCACCTTCGATGCCCTCGGCCTGATGCAGCGCGCGCTCTCGTTCGACACCGCGATCGGCGGCGACGACACGATCACCATCGGCGACGGCAACAACGTCGTGCTCGGCGGCACGGGCCGCGACACGATCACCATCGGCGACGGCAACAACGTCGTGCTCGGCGACAGCGGCCAGGCCGATTTCGAGGCCGGCATCATCGTCGAGATCGCCAGCATCAGCCCGGAGGTCGGCGACAAGGACACGATCGCGCTCGGCAGCGGCCGTAACACCGTCATCGGCGGTGCCGGTGGCGACAGCATCACTGCGGGCCTCCGCAACGGCGTGAAGCTCGGCACCGACACCAACGTCATCCTGGGCGATGCCGGCCATGCCCGGCTCACCACCGCCGGCCTGCCGATCGTGGTCGAGACGACCTACGACAACGTCGGCGGCGACGACACGATCACTGTCGGCGACGGCGTGGCCGTGATCCTCGGCGGCTCGGGCAGCGACATCATCGCGGCCGGCAACGGCCGCAGCACGGTGCTCGGCGACAACGGCCAGGCGACCTTCGACGCGCAGGGCCGCGTGCTCCAGGCGGCGACCACCGCCGCCACGGCAGGCGCACGCGACGAGATCACCCTCGGCGATGGCGGCAGCGTCGTCATCGGCGGCGTCGGGGCCGACAAGATCCAGACCGGATCGGGCGTCGACGTGATCCTCGGCGACAACGGCAGCGCCGTGTTCCTGAACGGGGTCCTGGTCTCGATCGAGACGATGGAATCCACCTTCGGCGGCGGCGACGCCATCGTGGCGGGCGAGGGCGACAACGTGGTGTTCGGCGGCGTCGGCGCCGACGACATCACCACCGGGGCCGGTCTCGACATCATCCTCGGCGACGACGGTGCGGCGACCTTCGCGCAGGGCAAGCTCGTGCGCGTCTCGACCAAGAACGAGAGCGTGGCGGGCGACGACATCATCCGCGCGGGCGACGGCGACAACGTCGTGCTCGGCGGCTCCGGCAGCGACACCATCACCACCGGCATCGGTGCCGACCTCGTGTTCGGCGATAACGGCGCCGTCGACTTCGTGGACGGCGTCCTGCGTGAGGCTCTCAGCGAGCGCGTCGGCGGTGGCGGTCGCGACACCATCGTCACCGGTGCCGGCGCCGACCTCATCATCGGCGGCCTCGGCGGCGACATCGTCGATGCCGGCAAGGACGATACGGACGCTGACATCGTCTTCGGCGACAACGGCCACATCACCTTCGACGCCCTCGGCCGCGTCTCGCTCGCCGAGACCGTCGATCCGACGCTCGGTGGCGACGACGAGATTCTGGCAGGCGCGGGTGCCAACCTGATCCTCGGCGGCGCGGGCTCGGACGCGATCACCACGGGGGCCGGCGCGGATATCGTGCTCGGCGACAACGGCACCGTGATCTTCGCAGGCGGAATCCGCCTCGAGGCCAAGAGCGACCTGTCGGGCGGTACGCGTGACACGATCGTCACCGGTGCCGGCGCCGACCTCGTCATCGGCGGTCTCGGCGGCGACACGATCGACGCCGGCAAGTTGGATGCCGACGACGACATCGTCATCGGCGATAGCGGTCACATCACCTTCGACGAACTGGGCCGCGTCATCCGCGCGGAGGCCACGGATCCGACCGCCGGCGGCGACGACAGCATCGATGCCGGTAGCGGCAACAACATCGTCATCGGCGGCGCGGGCTCCGATACGATCACTACGGGTGCCGGTGCCGACGTCGTGCTGGGCGACAACGGTGCGGTGACCTTCGCAGGCGGTATCCGCCTCGAACTGACGAGCGGCCGTGACGGCGGCGCAGGCGACACGATCACCACCGGAGCCGGCGCGGACCTCGTCCTCGGCGGCCTGGGTGCCGACACGATCGATGCCGGGAAGAATGATGCCGATGCCGACATCGTCTTCGGCGACAACGGCCACGTCACCTTCGACGGTCAGGGCCGCGTGAAGCGCGCTGAGAGCCTGGATTTCGGCATCGGGGACGACGACAGCATCGATGTCGGCGGCGGCGACAACATCGTCGTCGGCGGTACCGGTGCCGACCGGATCACCGCGCTCGGCGGCAACGACGTGGTGCTCGGTGACGACGGTCGCGCCACCTTCGAGACCAGCGGCCGGGTCCAGCGGGCCGAGAGCTTCGATCTGGGCTTTGGCGGCAACGACACGATCGATGTCGGAGCCGGCGACAACGTCGTCATCGCCGGGGCCGGCAGCGACGTCGTGACCGCGCTCGGCGGCAACGACGCGGTCATCGGCGATGGCGGCTACGCCGAGTTCGAGGCCGGTATGTGCGTGGTCTTCGTCTCGGCCGATGCAACGGGCGCCGGCAACGACCGGATCGCGGTCGGCGACGGCGACAACGTCGTGCTGGGTGGTTCGGGCACCGACACCATCATGACCGGCGCGGGCGCCGACGTCGTGCTGGGCGACAACGGCACGATCCGCTTTGCAGGCGGAATCCGTCTGGAAATCGTCAGCGACCGGATCGGTGGCGCCTCCGACACGATCACCACCGGAGCCGGTGCGGATCTCGTGCTCGGCGGTCTGGGCGGCGACACGATCGATGCCGGCCAAGCCGACACGGACGCCGACATCGTGTTCGGCGACAACGGCCACGTCACCTTCAACGCGACCGGTGGCGTGATCCGGGCCGAAAGCTTCGATGCCGGCTTCGGCGGCAACGACGAGATCAAGGTCGGCGCCGGCGACAACCTCGTCATCGGCGGCACCGGGGCCGACATCGTCACGGCGCTGGGCGGCGGCGACATCGTCATCGGCGACAACGGCTACGCGGTGTTCGAGGCCGGCGTGCGGATCGAGTTCGCCTCGACCGACACCGCCGACGGCGGCAACGACCGGATCGAGGCCGGTGACGGCGACAACGTCGTGATCGGCGGCTCCGGCAGCGACACCGTCACCACGGGTACGGGCGCCGACGTCGTGCTGGGCGACAACGGTCTCGTCGCCTACGAGCTCGGCATTCGGGCGCGTGTGGTCAGCGACCGCAACGGCGGGGCGCGCGACGTCATCGCCACGGGCGCGGGCGCCGACGTGGTGCTCGGCGGCCTGGGCGCCGACACGATCGACGCGGGCCGGCTGGATACGGATGCCGACGTCGTGTTCGGCGATGACGGCCACGTCACCTTCGATGCGCAGGGCCGCGTGAAGCGGGCCGAGAGCCTCGATCCGGGCTTCGGCGATGACGACACCATCGACGTGGGCGGCGGCGACAACCTCGTCATCGGCGGCACGGGCGCTGACGTCATCACCGCGCTCGGCGGCAACGACATCGTGCTCGGCGACCAGGGCTACGCCTTGTTCGCCGCCGGTGTCCGCGTCGAGGTGGCCTCGACCGAGACCAGTGACGGCGGCAACGACCGGATCGAAACCGGCGACGGCGACAACGTCGTGCTCGGCGGCTCGGGCAACGACACCATCACCACGGGCGCGGGCGCGGATCTCGTGCTCGGTGACGACGGTCGCGCCACCTTCGAGACCAGCGGTCGCGTCAAGCGGGCCGAGAGCTTCGATCTGGGCTTCGGCGGCAACGACACGATCAATGTCGGAGCCGGCGACAACGTGGTCATCGCCGGGGCCGGCAGCGACGTCGTGACCGCGCTCGGCGGCAGCGACGCGGTGATCGGCGATGGCGGCTACGCCGAGTTCGAGGCCGGTCTGCGCGTGGTCTTCGTCTCGGCCGATGCGACGGGTGCCGGCAACGACCGGATCGCGGTCGGCGACGGCGACAACGTCGTGCTGGGTGGCTCGGGCACCGACACCATCACGACCGGCGCGGGCGCCGACGTCGTGCTGGGCGACAACGGCACGATCCGCTTTGCAGGCGGAATCCGTCTGGAGATCGTCAGCGATCGGATCGGCGGCGCCTCCGATACGATCACCACCGGAGCCGGCGCGGATCTCGTGCTCGGCGGCCTGGGCGGCGACGTGATCGATGCCGGCCAGGCCGACACCGACGCCGACATCGTGTTCGGCGATAACGGCCACGTCACCTTCGATGCGACCGGTGGGGTGATCCGTGCCGAGAGCTTCGATGCCGGCTTCGGCGGCAACGACGAGATTAAGGTCGGCGGCGGTGACAACCTCGTCATCGGGGGCACGGGCGCCGACGTGATCGCTGCACTCGGCGGCAATGACATCGTGCTCGGCGACCAGGGCTACGCTCTCTTCGCTGCCGGCGTCCGCGTCGAGGTGGCCTCGACCGAGACCAGCGACGGCGGCAACGACCGGATCGAGGTCGGTGACGGCGACAACCTCGTGATCGGTGGCTCCGGCAGCGACACTGTCACCACGGGCGCGGGCGCCGACGTCGTGCTGGGCGACAACGGCCTCGCTACGTTCGAGCTCGGCATCCGTGCCCGCATCGTCAGCGACCGCAACGGCGGCGCGCGCGACACCATCACCACCGGTGCGGGCGCCGATGTGGTGCTCGGCGGCCTGGGCGCCGACACGATCGACGCCGGCCAAGCCGACGCCGATGCCGACGTGGTCTTCGGCGACGACGGCCAGATCACCTTTGATGCGCAGGGCCGCGTGAAGCGGGCCGAAACCCTCGATGTCGGCTTCGGCGACGACGACGAGATCATGGTGGGCGGCGGCGACAACCTCGTTATCGGCGGCGCGGGCAGCGATGTCGTCACGGCTTTGGGCGGCAACGACGTCGTCATCGGCGACCATGGCTACGCCGTGTTCGAGGCCGGCGTTCGCGTCGAGTTCGCCTCGACCGACACGACGGATGCCGGCAACGACCGGATCGAGGCCGGCGACGGCGAGAACATCGTGCTCGGCGGTTCGGGCAGCGACACGGTCGTCACGGGCACCGGCGGCGACATCGTGCTCGGCGATAACGGCCTCGTCCGGTTCGAGCGCGGCATCCGGGCCGTCGTCCAGAGCAGCCGCGACGGCGGGACGCGCGACGTCCTTAGGTCGGGCGCGGGCGCCGACGTGGTGCTCGGCGGCCTCGGCGCCGACACGATCGATGCCGGCCGGGACGATGCCGATGCCGACATCGTGCTGGGCGATGACGGTCGCCTCACCTTCGACGCTCAGGGCCGCCTGAAGCGCGCCGAGAGCCTCGACCCGACCTTCGGTGACGACGACACCATCTACGTCGGCGGTGGCGACAACGTCGTCATCGGCGGTGCGGGCACGGACACGATCACCGCACTCGGCGGCAACGACGTGATCCTCGGCGACAACGGCACCGCGCTGTTCGAGGGGGGCGTGCGCGTCGCGTTCGCCTCGACCGATCCGGATGACGGCGCCCGCGACGTGATCAAGGGCGGCGACGGCGACAACGTCGTCATCGGCTCCGCCGGCTCGGACGACATCACCACCGGCTCGGGCGCCGACATCGTGCTCGGCGACATGGGCGTCGTGACCTTCGAGAACGGCCTCGTCCGCGAGGTCTACACCACCGATGAGCGTCGCGGCGCAGGCGACGTCATCCGCGGCGGCGACGGCGACAACCTCGTCTTCGGCGGCGCGGGCCGGGACGAGATCACCACCGGCAAGGGTGCGGATCTCATCCTCGGCGACTTCGGCGAGGCGAGCTTCACCGGCGGGCGTCTCGTGCGCGTGGCCACGCTGAACTCGAACCGCGGCGACGACGACACGATCGTGGCGGGCGACGGCGACAACGTCGTCCTCGGCGGCTTCGGCAGTGACACCATCACCGCCGGCTCCGGTGCGGACGTCGTGCTCGGCGACAACGGCCTGGCCACCTTCCGCACCGACGGCAAGCGGATCCTCGTTCGCACGACGGATGTGGAGATCGGCGGGACGGATACGATCGCGGCGGGCGACGGCGACAACCTCGCCCTCGGCGGCGTGGATGCCGACACGATCACCACCGGCAAGGGCGCCGACGTAATCCTCGGCGACTTCGGCTCGGTCGGCTACGACGCGGCCGGCCTGCTCGCGCAGATCCTGTCCACCGACACGGGTCTGGGCGGCAACGACACGATCACGGCCGGTGACGGCAGCGATACCATCATCGGCGGCTTCGGCTCCGACACGATCACCGCCGGTGACGGCGCCAAGACCGTGCTCGGCGATAGCGGCCAACTCGACTACGCGGCGGGGGTTCTCACCCTGGCGCAGAGTCTGACCCCGGCCCTCGGCGTGGCCGACACGATCAAGCTCGGCAACGGCCGCAAGCTCGTCATCGGCGGTGCCGGCAGCGACCTCGTCGACGGCCAGTCCGGCGACGCCATCGTCATCAGCGATGCCGGCCTGGTCCGGCTCGCCAATGGTCTGCCGGTCCATGCCGAGAGCACGGATGTCGCCGTGTCGGGCGACGACACCGTCACGCTCGGCGCCGGCAACGGCGTGGTTCTCGGCGGCTCGGGTGCCGACCGGCTGACGCTCGGCACCGGCCGCTCAGTGGCGCTTGGCGACAACGGTACGGTCGACTTCGACGACCAGGCGCGGCCGGTCGAGATCACCTCGACGATGCCGGAGGTCGGTGGCCGCGACGTCATCGTGGTCGGCGATGGTGGCTCGGTGGTGATCGGCGGCTTTGGCGCCGACACGATCAGCACGGGCTCGGGTTCGGACGTGATCCTTGGTGACAACGGCGCGGTGACGCTCTCGGCGTTCATTCCGGTCTTCGTTCGCACAACGAGCGCGGCTGTGGGCGATGCGGACGAGATCCGGGCGGGCGAGGGCGACAACGTCGTACTCGGCGGCGTCGGTGGCGATACGATCGTGACGGGCTCCGGCCGCGACACGGTGTTCGGCGATGCCGGTCAGGTCCGCTTCGATGTGAAGGGCCTGGTCGAGCGGGCCGAGAGCCTGGATACGGGCATCGGCGGCGACGACACGATCGAGGCGGGTGCGGGTGACAATCTCGTCATCGCAGGCCTCGGCGCCGACACGATCACGACGTTGGGCGGCAACGACGCTGCGCTCGGCGACAACGGTACAGCGGTCTTCGCCGGTGGTGTCCGCGTCAGCCTTGCCACCACGGCTCCGGCTGACGGTGGCAAGGACACGCTCCTCCTCGGCGATGGCGACAACCTCGCCCTCGGCGGCACGGATGCCGACACGATCACCACGGGCAACGGGGCCGACGTGATCCTCGGCGACTTCGGCTCGATCAGCTACGACGCGGCCGGCCTGCTCGCGCAGATCTTGTCCACCGATACGGGCCTGGGCGGCAACGACACGATCACCGCGGGCGACGGCAGTGACACGGTCCTCGGCGGCTTCGGCTCCGACACGATCACCGCCGCCGACGGCGCCAAGACCGTGCTCGGCGACAGCGGCCAGCTCGACTACGCGGCGGGGGTTCTCACCCTGATCCAGACGCTGACGCCGACTATCGGCGCGGCTGACACGATCAAGCTCGGCAACGGCCGCAAGCTCGTCATCGGTGGTGCCGGCAGCGACCTCATCGACGGCGGGTCGGGCGATGCCATCGTCATCGGCGATGCCGGCTTGGTGCGGCTCGCCAATGGTCTCCCGGTTCGGGTCGAGACCACGGATGTCGCCGTGTCCGGCGACGATACCGTCACGCTCGGCGCCGGCAACGGAGTGGTGCTCGGTGGCTCGGGTGCCGACCGGCTGACGCTCGGCACCGGCCGCTCGGTGGTGCTCGGCGACAACGGCAGCGTCGATCTCGATGCGTCCGCGCGGCCGGTCGAGATCACCTCGACGGCGCCGGAGGTCGGTGGCCGCGACGTCATCGTGGTCGGCGATGGTGGCTCGGTGGTGATCGGCGGCTTTGGCGCCGACACGATCAGCACGGGCTCAGGCGCGGACGTGGTCTTCGGTGACAACGGCGTGGTGACGCTCTCGGCCTATCTGCCGGTCTTCGTTCGCACGACGAACGCGGCTGTGGGCGATGCGGACGCGATCCGGGCGGGTGAGGGCGACAACGTCGTGCTCGGCGGCGTCGGTGGCGATACGATCGTGACCGGTGCGGGCCGTGACACGGTGTTCGGCGATGCCGGTCAGGTGCGGTTCGACGCGAAGGGGTTGGTCGAGCGGGCCGAGAGCTTGGACACGGCCATCGGCGGCGACGACACGATCGAGGCGGGTGCGGGTGACAATCTCGTCATCGCGGGCGTCGGCGCCGACACGATCACGACGCTGGGCGGCAACGACGCCGTGCTCGGCGACAACGGTGTGGCGGTCTTCGCCGGCGGCGTGCGGGTCAGCCTTGCCACCACGGCTCCGACCGCCGGCGGCAAGGACACGCTCCTCCTCGGCGACGGCGACAACCTCGCCCTCGGCGGCGCGGATGCCGATACGATCACCACCGGCAAGGGTGCCGACGTGATCCTCGGCGACTTCGGCTCGATCAGCTACGACGCGGCCGGCCTGCTCACGCAGGTTCTGTCCACCGACACGGGTCTGGGCGGTGACGACACAATCGAGGCGGGCGCGGGCGACAACCTCGTTCTCGGCGGCTTTGGCGGCGACGCGATCACGACCGAAATCGGCGCGGACGTCATCCTCGGCGACAGCGGCGAGGTGCTCTACGCGGGCGGTCGTCTCGTCCAGGCGCGCAGCCTGGATGCCGGCATCGGCGGCCGGGACGCGATCAAGGCGGATGAGGGGGCCAACATCGTCATCGGCGGCATGGATGCCGACGTGATCGAGACCGGCTCGGGCCACGACGTGATCCTGGGCGACAGCGGCCTCGTGCGCCGCGACGCTGACGGCCTCGCGCAGGCGGTCTCGACCGACACCGCTATGGGTGGCGACGACACGATCCGGGCGGGCGAAGGCGACAACCTCGTGCTCGGCGGCTTCGGCAGCGACACGATCGACACCGGGGCCGGCGCGGACATCGTGCTGGGTGACAGCGGCGAAGCCCGGTTCGAACGCGGCCTCATCGCCTCGGTGACGACGCTCGACGCCCTCAACGGCGCGGGCGACACGATCCGGGCCGGCGAGGGCGACAACCTCGTCTTCGGCGGTCTGGGTGGTGATGCGATCACCACCGGCACGGGCAACGACATCCTCGTCGGCGACCAGGGCCGGGCCGGCTTCTCCGGCGGCGTCCTAGTCTTGCTCGAGACGATCGACCCGAGTGCCGGCGGCGACGACCAGATCGTGGCGGGCAACGGCGACAATTTCGTCCTCGGCGGCGTCGGCGCGGACCGCATCATCACCGGTGCGGGCGCCGACATGATCCTCGGCGACAACGGCCGGGCGGATCTCGCCCTGGTCGCGGGTCGCGCGGTGATCCGGCGTGTCGCCTCCACCGATCCGCTCGCGGGCAGCGACGACCGCATCGAAGCCGGCGACGGCAACGACTTCGCGGCTGGCGGCACTGGTGCCGACGTGATCCTCGGCGGCGGCGGCCACGACGTGCTGTTCGGCGACCACATGCTGTACGACCGGGCTCTGCCGGTGAATCAGCGCGCGGTCTCGATCTTCGCGGCGGCGACGGATGGCGGCGGCAACGACTCGATCGAGGGCGGCGCGGGCGACGACTTCCTCTACGGCCAGCAGGGCGACGATTGGCTCTCCGGCGGCGAGGGCGACGACGACATCACCGGCGGGCACAACGTGCTCGGCGGGGCCGACGGCGACGACCTCATCAACGGCGGCGTCGGCGCGGACGTGATCCTCGGCGACAACGGCGTCATCACCCGCAACGTGCTCGTGGACGACGTGAAGTCGGTCACGTGGCAGCGCAATCCCGGCGCTTTCGCCGACACGGTGATGCGCGACGTGCTGCGCTTCGACCTCATCGACTTTGTCGGCGGCAACGACGCGATTGCCGGCGGCGCGGGTGATGACCGGATCTTCGGTCAGATGGGCGACGACCTCATCTACGGTGAGGAAGGGTCCGACGAGATCGTGGGCGGCCTCGGCCGCGACAGGATCGATGGCGGCACCGATGTCGATTATCTCCTCGGTGACGAGGGCCGGATCGTCCGCGCCTTCACCAAGGACAGCGCCGCGGTTCTCAACAGCGACGGCACCTGGCACCGCGACGTGGTGCTGGAGGAGATCGGCACCGTCACGGCCGCCATCGCCACCGACGCGCAATCGGCCGCCGCACGCACCGCCGACCTTGCCGAGAAGCTGGCGCAGGCGGACCTCGTCCTCGCCGTGGGCGCCCGTGACGGGTCGGGCACGCGCCTGACCACGGCGGGGGGAGCCTGGGCGACCTCCGCGCTGACCGTCTCGCTGGCCAGGGCCGACGACGACATCATCGCCGGCGGCGACGGCAACGACGTGCTGTTCGGCCAGCGCGGCAACGACAAGCTGATCGGCGATGCCGGCGACGACCTGATCTACGGCGACCGCGCCTCGAACCTGTCGGAGACCGCCTCCGACCGGCCGACCATCGTCAACGCCATCCGGCTGATCGGTGCCGCGGCGGAGACCGGCCTCGTGCTGCCGCTCGGCGGCGAGGTCGTGGTGCCCGCCCTCAACCTCGTGCCCGGCGCGTTCGGCGCCGGTGCGCCGCGGATCGAGGTCTATCCCTCGATGGCGGGCGTCGTCTCCGACATCGCCGGGTCCGATCCGATCCGGCGCAGCGACGGCGCGATCGTCACCGTCACCGCCTCGCTGGTTCCGAGCCTCTACGGCACCAACAACGTGCTGGCGGGCAACGAGGTCATCGACGGCGGCGCGGGCAACGACACGATCTACGGGGATAGCAGCGAGACCTACACGCTCGACGTGACGGCCTACGCCGCGCTCAACGGTCAGATCGACAAGGTGTCGGCCTCGGCCTCCGATCTGCTCGGCGTCTTCGCTACGCTCAGCCGCGGCGTCGACCTGCTGCAGGGCGGGCCGAGCCGGACGATCACCTACGGCAACGATCACATCATTGGCGGCGAGGGCGACGATTTCATCGTCGGCGATGCCGCCCGCACCATCGTGCAGGGCTCGGGGCCGCTGCGCAGCCTGTCGGTCGAGGCGGCCCTGGCGCTCAGCGACGCCCTCTCCGACATGCGCTCGGTCATCACCGACCTCGCCATGACGGGCCGGGTCGCGCAGGCCGCGGTGACGGCGAAGCTGGAGGCGATGGCGCAACGGCCGCTGAACGAGATCCTCGCCTACGGCCTGCCGGAGGGGATGGGCGCGAACCACGTGGTGTCGATCGGCAACGATATCATCGAAGGGGGCGCGGGCGACGACCTCGCGGTCGGCGACACCCTCGTCCTATTCCAGCCCGGCGTGGCGCGCGGCCTCGCGGTCCACGATCCGGCGACCGCGTCCCAGGCGGCCCAGGTCGAGGCAGCTGTGTTCACCCGCGCCGGCGAGCGGTTCTCCGCGATGCAGCAGCATCTCGCGGTGGACTACCCGGTCGATCTGAAGTCGGTGGCCCTCCACTGGATCGTCACCATTGCCTCCCGTGGCGACAGCTTCCTGACCGGCAACGACCGGATCGATGGCGGCGACGGAAACGATCTGCTGATCGGCGATACCGGCTTCATCCAGTTGCCGGCGGCCAATGCGACGCAGAGCCAGCGCGCGACGGCCGCGACCCTCGCCGAGGATCGTGCTCAGGTCGAAGCCCGCGTGCTCGGCGCCGGTGCGACCGGCATCGAGGGGGATCTCGATGCCTGGAACCGCTCGGCCTGGGACGCCTTGGCCGGGAGCGTCGTCAGCTGGCGCAACCCGCTCTATGGCGGCCTCGCTTGGCGGAGCCCGTTCGGCTTCGGCGGCCAGCAGAATCTGACCGCGGCCTATCGCGGCTGGATCGGGGCTCCGCGGGATGCCCGGTTCGATCTGCAGAGCGTGCTGTTCGATATCCGCTTCATCCTCGGCGTTCCTGACGCGGCACCGCCGGCCTCCGGAGTCTATGCCGGCGCAATCAAGGCGGGTGAGGACGTCATCGCGGGCGGCGCGGGCAACAACCGGATCTTCGGGGCGAAGGCGACGCTGGTGCCGACGGTCGATGCCGACGGCCGGATGGTCGGGCCGAACTCGTTCACGGTGCTGCTGCCGACCAATCTCGGGATGCTGCAGGGCAGCTTCACGCCGATGATGTTCCCCAACAGCATCGGTGTGATCAACACGGCCGGCGTCGGAACGCAGTTCGTCAACTTCCACTACGGCGTCGCCGTCGCCGGGAAATGGGGGGCCTCGTCGCTGGCGACCTACATGCAGACCTACGGCGCTTCCGCTGCGAACCCGTTCGGACCCAACGCTGCAGCGCCGCAATACGGGGTTCCGCAGGGGGCGCAGACCGGCGCGGATCAGGTCAGCGAAGGCGACAGCGGCATCAAGGTCATCGGCTTCCATAAGAAGCGGGCGATCTGGTCGTTCGATGCCGGGGTGACCCTGCCGTCCTTCTCGGCGACGGCGGCCAACACCCTGACGCCGACCTCGGTCGCCGGTCGCCCGGCCACGATCGAGGCGATCGCCCATAAGCCGGTGCTGGCCAACGAGGTGATCCGTTCCATCGAGGGCGGCGACATCATCCTGCGCGGCGCCAGCCGGCCGGCCTCCAACCCGTCGAAATACGACACGTGGTTCTTCGACGAGGCCAAGGGCAGCTTGGTGGAGCAGGCGAAGAGCGAGGACGACATCCTCTTCCTCGCCAAGCGCTTCGGTGATCCGACGCTGCCGATGAAGTGATCGCGGCCCACAAGTCTGGCCGGCGACACCTCGAAGCCGCCGTCCGACTTTGATCGGGCGGCGGCTTCGATCATGGTCGCGGCAGCGATGCGGACGGCTCGGCTATGGTAATCGCCGCTGAAGCCGGTCCCAGGGGCGGGTCGAGGATCGCCGGAATCCGGGCGAGGGGATGGGGGCGATGCCGTTTCTGCAAACGATCTCGATCGGCGCCGCCGAGGCCTCGGCCCATGCCGACGCGTTGACGCGGCTGCGGGAGGATGCGCTTCAGGCCGTCGTCATCCGCAACGTCCTGACGCCCGCCGAATGCGCGTCGATCGTCGCAGACCTCGCGGTCAACCGGCAGGGCTTCCCTACGACGTCGTTCCCGGCACCGTTCCGGTCGCACTTCTACGGCATGAACCTGAACCTCGCGGAGCCGGATCTGCGCGCCTACTTCGACATGGCGCCCGGCTTCACCCGCAGCCTCGGGGAGCTGATGGCGCCATGGGGCGGGTTCGAGACCCGCATCCTCGCCCTGCTCTCGCGCCTCGATGGCGGGCGACCCTACGGCCCGCCCGCTCTGCACGATGGGCGGACCTACATGGCCACGACCCTTCGCTCGCATCACGAGGGCGGCTACATCCCCCCGCATTTCGACAACGAACAGAAGAATCGTCCGAGCTACCGCCACCTCGAGAGCGTGGTCGAGGGCGACATCTTCTCCTTCGTGCTGACCCTGTCCAAGGCCGAGCGCGGCGGGATGCTGGAAGTCTTCGACGCCAAGGCGGAGGCGTGGTCGGGCCGGTTCCAGAATCGCGATCGCGCGCGAGAAAAGCCCGACCTCGCGCGCTTTGCCCGCCACGCCTTCGACGTCGAGGCGGGGACCATCGTGCTCCTGCGCTCGGGCCGCTTCCTCCATCAGGTGACACCGGTGGAAGGCGCCCGCCTGCGCTGGACCGCCTGCTCCTTCATGGCCCGATCCCGCACCGGTGACGCCGTTCATTGCTGGGGTTAGGCGAGTGGCGCGGATTCCGGCCTATTTCGATGCGTTCCTCGCGGCGGTCGCGGAGGGCGCTGCGATCGATCATGTCCATCTCGGCCACTGGGACGAGCCGGGGGCGGTCGGGCCGACCCGGGCGCGGGCGGGTTTCGCGCAGTCGCAGGAACGGTTGAGCGCGGCGCTCGTCGCATGGCTCGACCTCGCGCCGGGCCACCGCGTGCTCGATGTCGGCTGCGGCTTCGGCGGCACCCTGCGGGCGATCCGGCGGAGCGATCCCGAGGTGGACGTGATCGGGCTCAACCTCGATCCGCGCCAACTCGCGGTCGGACTTCGTCAGGATGACCGGCCGCGCAACGCTGCCTGGGTCGCGGGCGATGCCTGCCGTCTGCCCTTCGCGGAAGCCGCATTCGATCGGCTTCTCTGCGTCGAGGCGGCGTTCCACTTCGCCTCCCGGCGCGCGTTCTTCGGCGAGGCGCAGCGCGTCCTGACCCGGGAAGGCGTTCTCGTGATGAGCGACATCGTCTTGACCCGGCCGCCGCTGCCGCCGGAGCGGGTCGCGCTGTTCGCGGATGGGCTCGAAGCCGCCTTCGGCCCCTGGCCGGACAAATGGACGGGGCTCGACGCGATCCGCCGCGATGCGGAGGCCGCCGGCTTCACCCTCCGGGTGACTGACGCCACCGCGAACACCGAGCCGAGCTATCACACCATTGCCTCGGATCGACGGGGCCAGCCGACTGGTGGTGACATCTTGCGGGAACTGCACCGTCTCGGCTGCCTGCACTACCTCTATTGTCGCCTCGACAAGCGATGACCCGAATCAGTCTGCTGAGGCCTTGAGACGATGTGAAGGCGGCACGCGTCGATTAGATCTCCCGAGTTCTGCCAAGGCCTTAAATTCGCTTCCCTCACGCCTGATCGCATTGGGCATCCCTCCGGTCATCGCGAAACCATGCTTGAGCCGTCCTCCCCCACGCATCGGCGCATCGCCCTCGTCTGCATGACGCCGCGCCCCGATGCGCAGGAACTCGGCGAGCTGCTGCTGCCGAGCTACGGCATCCGGCGCATCTACGCGGCTTTGCTCGGCGACCCCGATCTCGCCGACGCGTCCGTGCGACTGTTCGACCGGCGCACCGCCGATATCGAGGCTTACGTCGCGGACATCCTGGATTTCGAGCCCGACCTTGTCGGCTTCTCGATCTATGTCTGGTCGGCGCCGGCCATGATCGCGGTAGCGCGGGCCCTGCGCGCGCGCCGCCCCTCGCTTGCCATCGTCTTCGGCGGTCCCTCGGCGCGATCCGCCTTCTTCGATCTCGAACCGTACCGCCCGGCCCATGCCTATCTCGACGCCGTGGTCGAGGGCGACGGCGAGGAGATCATCTGCGAAATCGCGCGGCTGCCGCAGCTCGACCGTGCCGCGTGGGAGCGGGTGCGCGGGCTGACGCTGCCGACGGCAACCGGCTGGCAGCGGACCGAGCGGCGCCCGCCCATCACCGCCCTCGACCGGATCGCCTCGCCCTACGCGCACGGGCTGATGCCGCAGGGGGGCGTGGCCTATCTCGAAAGCTTCCGCGGCTGCCCGCTCTCCTGCCGCTTCTGCGAGTGGGGCACGAAGGAGAACAGCAAGGCCTCGTTCTCGGCCGACTACATCGCCCGCGAGCTCGACGCCTTCCGCACCCTGGAAGCGCCAGCGGTGTTCCTGCTCGATGCCGGCCTCAACCTGAATATCGGCGCCTTCCGCAACTTGCGGCTCGCCAACCAGCGCTCGGGCTTTCTCAAGGAAACCCTGCTCTGGGCGGAGATCTATCCGTCGATCGTGCGCGACGAGCATCTCGCCTTCATCGAGGAGATCGGCACCGCCTATCTCGGCGTCGGAATGCAATCGATGGACCCGGCGGTTTTGCGCCTGCACGACCGCCCCTCGGACTCGCCCCGCTTCGAGGCGGCGGTGCGGGCGCTGGCTCGCGTCACCAATATCGAGCTGCAGATCATCGCGGTTCTGCCCGGCGATACGCCGGAGGGCTTCTTCCGCACCCTCGACTACGCCCTGTCGCTGCCCGCAAGCGTCCGGGTCTATCACTGCCTCGTCCTGCCCGACGCGCTGCTGACCCGCAGCCGGCCCGAATGGAATGTCCGCTTCGACCCGCACACGCTGACGATGCGCTCCTGCGAGGGATGGAGCGAGGACGCGGTGGCGCGCACCCGCGCAGAATTGCGACGCCGGGCGCTCGCCGCCGGCGGCAAGGCGGGCGAGTTCTGGTGGGCGTTTCCCCGTCAGCCCGAGCGCGTCACCCAAGCCCGCGCTTCGTGGCGGCAGGCCGCCGCGCGATGAAAGCGGCCCGCTCCGGCCTGCGCATCGCGCTGGTGGCGCAGTACCCGGAGCGCGATCCGGCGATGCCGAGCTTCGTGCCCAATCTCGGCCTGCGCATGGTCGAGGCCACCCTGCGCGCCGCCGCCCTTCCCGGTCTCGTCTGCCGGGTCTGGGATCTGAACGGTGGCGACCCCGAGCGGGTCGCCCGCGAGATCACCGCTTTTGACCCCGACATCGTCGGCTTCTCGGCCTATCTTTGGTCGCTGCCGTTCCTCTGCCGCGTCGCCGCGCTGATCAAGCAAGACGACCCGGCCCGGCTCGTCGTCTTCGGCGGACCCTCGGCCCGGCCGGTCATGTTCGCGCGTCCGCCGTTCTCGAAGGCGGCGGACGACATCGACGTCCTCGTCATCAACGAGGGCGAGGAGACCTTCCTCGAAATTGTCTCGCTCGAACAGCGCACCCCGGCCGCGCTCGGTACGCTGCGCGGCGTCGCTGTCCGAGACGGCGCGGGCTGGCGCGAGACCCCGGCCCGGCCGCTGGCCAATCTCGACAGCCTCGCCTCGCCCTACGCGCTGAACCTCGTGCAGCATGGCGGCCTCGGCGTGCTCCAGACCTACCGGGGCTGCCCGTTCACCTGCTCGTTCTGCGAGTGGGGCACGATGGAATCACCCAAACGCGTGCGCGCGGTCGATCATCTGACCCAGGAGTTCGAGGCCATCGCCGGCCACGATGTCTACGCGGCGCTCCTCGTCGATGCCGGGTTGAACCTCAACCGCAATGCCTTCCTCAACCTCCGGCGCGCCGCCGAGGAGAGCAGCTTCTTCGAGCGTCACGGGCTGATCTGCGAGGTCTACCCGGCAGCGGTGCGGCAGGAGCATCTCGATTTCCTGGCCACCGTCAGCAACGCCTATGTCGGCATCGGCTTGCAGAGCTTCGACAACGCGGTGCTGGCCCATGTCGATCGCACGTACGACGAACGGCGCTTCGACGAGACCTTCGCCAAGCTCGATGCGGTGGCCAGCCTCGCCGTCGAGATCATCCTGGGTTTGCCCGGCGACAATCCCGAAACCTTTCGCCGCAACTTCGAGCGCGCCCGTCGGCTTCCCTGCGCGCTCCGGGTCTATCACTGCGTCGTGCTGCCCTCGGGCCTGATGGTGCGCTCGCCCCCCGAGCATCGTCTCGACTACGACCCGGTCTCCCTGAAGATGCTGTCCTGCACCGGCTGGAGCGAGGCCGCGCTGGCGGCGGAGTGCCGCTTCCTCACCCGGCAGGTCTCGCTCCAGGGCGGACGCTCGGGCGAGTTCTTCTGGACCTTCCCGCCGCCTCGCTAGAGCATCGTCCTGGATCTGATATCCAGGACGATGCTCTAGGCTTTCGTTTTGCATCATCTTTTTCCGAAAGCCGGAGGCCACCTTTCGGGATGATGCTCTAAGGGCGTTCAACTCACCTCGAAACTCGTCCACAGCCCCGTGTCGAACCGCTCCAGCACGGTCGCGCTGAGCAGCCAGCGGCCGGGATTGTCCGCAACGAAGGCGATCTGGGCGCTTTTGCCCTCCGGGATCTGCACGGTGTCGAGCCAGTAGGGCTCCCAGCCGTCATCGAGCTGGTGCAGCAGGCGGAAGACGTGGCCGTGCAGGTGCAGGCTCTGGATGAATCCGGTGTCGTTGCGGATCGACAGCACCACGACCCCGCCGCGCTTGACCGAGAACAGGGGAGGCGCCCCCGCCGTCCCACTCGCGCCGTTGATCTGCCAGATCTTGGCGGGATCGCCGGAATAGGGCGTCTCGGCGCCGGGCTTCGCCTTGTCGGGCCGCACGCCGCCCGTCAGCACGAGTTCGCGGCGAAGGGCGCTTTGCAGTCGGATCTCGGCCGGCAGGCGCTTGTTCTCGGGGATCGAGCCGATTGCGGCGCGGCCGGATTGCGCCACGGGCTCGCCGGAGGCGGTCAGGGTCGCCAGCGGCAGGCCTTGCCCAACCAGCGCGGTGATCGTGCCGGCCGGTCCCGCCTGCGCCGGGAGATCGAGGAGTAGGTCGTAGCGCGTGCCTGGTGCGAAGGGGAGCGTCGCCTTCAGAGGCTCGAAAGTGTCGGTCGGCTGGCCGTCCACGGCCGCGACATAAGCCTTCAGCCCGTCGAAGCGGATGCGCAGGCTGCGTGCGTTACAGGCATTGGCGAGCCGCAGGCGCAGACGGCTGCCCGGCCGCGCGTCGAGCGCGAGCGGGATCGGCCGTCCGTTGAGCGTCACGACGCTGCCGAGCCGCCCGGCCGCCGCGGCGAAGGCGACCTGCCCGAAGGGTTGCAGCGCGCCGGCCTCGTCGAGCCGCCAATCCTGCACGAGCAGCGCGAGATCCCCATCGACCGGGGCCGGGGAGGGCTCGTCCACGATCAGCATGCCGGCGATGCCCCGGCCCGACGGCTCGCTCGACCCGCCGACGACGAGCGCGCGGATCAGGAAGCTGCCGGCATCCGGGGGCGTGAAGTCGTAGGTGAAGCTCGCCCCCGGCTTGATCGGCTCCTGGGTGACGCCGCCGACGCCGTCCATGGCGTTGACGATCCGCACCCCGTGCCAGTGGAGCGAGAGCGGCTTGTCGGTCCCGTTCTCGACGCGCAGGCGGATTGCCTCGCCGAGCTTGACCCGCAGGATCGGCGCCTCCGCTTCGCCGAGACGCCATACGGCGGTCTCGGGTGCGGGCCTGGGCTTCAGGCGGAGCGTGGCCGGTGCCGCCTTGATCGATTTCGGCTCCGAGGGCGGGGCCTTCCCGGCCGGCGCTTGGGCCGAGGCTGTCCGCGGCATCAGGGCGAGGGAGGCGCTGCCCGCGAACAGTTCGCGCCGTGAGAACGATCCCGGCGCGGGCTGGGCCGTCGGGTCGGGATTTCGCATGGCGTCTCGCGTCGTCGTTCGGTCGGGCTCGCGTTGTAGACAGGCTTCGTCCGGCCCGCCACCGCACGCGGCGCCCCGCAAGTTTTTTGCTGCGGGCTCGGGTGCGCGTGCTATAGACGCGCGCTTCGACGGCCCGGTATCCGGGCTCGTGTCGATGGCGCTTGCGGGCGTGGCGGAACTGGTAGACGCGCTGGATTTAGGTTCCAGTGTCGCAAGACGTGGGGGTTCGAGCCCCTCCGCCCGCACCATGTCCGTATCGGCGTCAGGAACCCGAACGGTTCCCGCCGGAGCTTCCGCAAGGGGGCTTCCCCGGCGCAGCGACACGCGAAGACGAGATTGCGGTTTTAGAAAACAGCGGACGAACGACGATGCAGGTGACCGAGACGACCTCCGAGGGGCTGAAGCGCGAGTTTCAGGTGCTCCTCCCCGCGAACGAGCTTGAGGATCGCCTCAACACCGAGCTCTCGAACATCAAGGGCAAGGTCCAGATCAAGGGCTTCCGCCCCGGCAAGGTGCCGGTCGCGCATCTGCGCAAGGTCTACGGCAAGTCGGTGATGGCCGACGTGCTGCAGAACGCCGTCAACGAGGCCAACCAGCAGATCGTCACCGACAAGGGCCTGCGCCTCGCGCTCGAGCCCCAGATCGAGTTCCCGAAGGACGAGGAGCAGACCATCATCGAGCGCGCGCTCGATGCCAAGGGCGATCTGGCCTTCAAGGTGAAGCTCGAGGTGCTGCCGAGCTTCGAACTCGCCGACCTCTCCGACGTCTCGATCAAGAAGCTCGTGCTCAAGCCCTCCGACGAGGAGGTCAATGAGACGCTCGAGCGGATGGCCAAGGACAGCCGCTCCTTCGAGCCGCGCGAGGAGGGCGCCGAGGCGCAGTCCGGCGACCGCGTCACCATCGACTTCGTCGGCCGCATCGACGGCACCGAGTTCGAGGGCGGCAAGGGCGAGGACGTCGATCTGGAGCTCGGCTCCAACACCTTCATCCCCGGCTTCGAGGACCAGCTCGTCGGCGCCAAGGTCGGCGACAGCCGCCTCGTAAAGGTGGCCTTCCCGGCCGATTACCAGGCCGAGCAGCTCGCCGGTAAGGACGCCGAGTTCGACGTGACCGTGAAGGCCGTCGCAGCCCCCGGCGAGACCAAGATCGACGACGAACTCGCCAAGCGCTTCGGCATGGACGACCTCGAGAAGCTGAAGGAAGCCGTCTCCAAGGCCGTCGGCTCCGATTACGAGGCCCAGTCCCGTCGCAAGCTCAAGAAGGAGCTGCTCGACGCGCTCGACGGCAAGTACGCCTTCGACCTGCCCCCGAGCCTTGTCCACCAGGAGTTCGCCGCCGTGTGGGCGCAGGTCGAGCAGGACCTGAAGACTCGCGGCAAGACCTTCGAGGACGAGGGCACGACCGAGGAGGCTTCGCAGGCGGAGTACCGCAAGATCGCCGAGCGCCGCGTGCGGCTCGGTCTGGTGCTTGCGCAAGTCGGCGAGACCGCCGATATCAAGGTCTCGGATGACGAGGTCAATCAGGCCCTGTTCGCCCGGATCCGGCAGTTCCCGGGTCAGGAGAAGCAGGTCTACGACTTCTACCGCAACAATCCGCAGGCGCTCGCCGAGCTTCGCGCGCCGCTGTTCGAGGAGAAGGTCGTCGACCATGTCCTCGGTCAGGTCCAAGTCGTCGAGGAACCCGTCTCCAAGGAGGCGCTCTTCGCCGAAGACGACGAGGCCGACGCCGTGACCGGCGGGGCCGCGACGGACGAGAAGCCGAGCGAGTCCAACAACGAGGCGGCGGCCGACAAGGCTGCCGGCTGATCGCCGACCCACCGGCTCCGCGGCGGGCGGCGATCTTTGAGATCAGGCGGCGTTAACGCTTGCCGTGTTCGCTGTAACCATCCGGCCTCGGGCGATTCGCCCCGGGGCCGGACCCGGAGCCGAGGGCTGAAATGAGAGATCCGGTCGATTACTTCCACAACTCGCTCGTGCCCATGGTGGTCGAGCAGTCGAGCCGCGGCGAGCGCGCGTTTGACATCTACTCGCGGCTTCTGCGCG
Source organism: Methylorubrum extorquens (assembly GCA_900234795.1). NCBI lineage: Bacteria > Pseudomonadati > Pseudomonadota > Alphaproteobacteria > Hyphomicrobiales > Methylobacteriaceae > Methylorubrum > Methylorubrum extorquens. Next base: position 3,174,480 of record LT962688.1, on the reverse strand, counting down.
AGCGGATCATCTTCCTCACCGGCCCCGTCGAGGACCAGGGCGCGTCGCTGATCGTCGCCCAGCTCCTGTTCCTGGAAGCCGAGAACCCGAAGAAGGAAATCTCCTTCTACATCAACTCGCCCGGCGGCGTGGTGACCTCGGGCCTATCGATCTACGACACGATGCAGTTCATCCGCTGCCCCGTCACGACGCTCTGCGTCGGCCAGGCTGCGTCGATGGGCTCGCTCCTGCTGGCCGCAGGCGAGGCCGGCCACCGCTTCGCCCTGCCGAACGCCCGGATCATGGTGCACCAGCCCTCCGGCGGCTTCCAGGGTCAGGCCACCGACATCCTGATCCATGCCCGCGAGATCGAGGCGCTCAAGAAGCGCCTGAACGAGATCTACGTGAAGCATACCGGCCGCGAGTACGAGACGATCCATCAGGCGCTCGAGCGCGACAACTTCATGACCGCCGACGCGGCCAAGGAGTTCGGCCTGATCGACGACATCCTGCACAAGCGTCCCGAGCCGGCCGCCGCCTGATTAGGACGAGATACCTGAGGCGCCCGGGGTCAGCTGGCCCGACCTTGTCGGGTCATGCGTCTTTTGGGCGCCCGCCCCAGCCGAGAGGCCGGTTGATCCCGAGCCGGCTGCATGATTGCATCGGGATGACAGTGCCTCAATCCCGACGCATCCGCCCTGTGTGACTGTTTCTTTAGGCGGATGCGCTTACATCGTATGAACGACGCGCGTGTCCTCCTGGCTGGGGCCGCGCCCGCGAACCGGAGACCGACATGAGCAAGACAGGCGGCAACGACTCGAAGAGCACGCTGTACTGCTCGTTCTGCGGCAAGAGCCAGCACGAGGTTCGCAAGCTGATTGCGGGCCCGACGGTGTTCATCTGCGACGAGTGCGTCGAGCTGTGCATGGATATCATCCGCGAGGAATCGAAGTCTTCGCTGGTGAAGTCCCGCGACGGGGTGCCGACCCCGAAGGAGATCCGGCGCGTCCTCGACGACTACGTCATCGGCCAGGACTTCGCCAAGAAGGTTCTCTCGGTCGCCGTGCACAACCACTACAAGCGGCTGGCCCACGCGACGAAGCACAACGACGTCGAACTGGCCAAGTCCAACATCATGCTGATCGGGCCGACGGGCTCGGGCAAGACGCTGCTCGCGCAGACGCTCGCCCGCATCCTCGACGTGCCCTTCACCATGGCCGACGCCACCACGCTGACCGAAGCGGGCTATGTCGGTGAGGACGTCGAGAACATCATCCTCAAGCTGCTCCAGGCCTCCGACTACAACGTCGAGCGGGCGCAGCGCGGCATCGTCTACATCGACGAGATCGACAAGATCTCCCGCAAGTCGGACAACCCCTCGATCACCCGCGACGTCTCGGGCGAGGGCGTGCAGCAGGCACTCCTGAAGATCATGGAAGGCACCGTCGCCTCCGTGCCTCCCCAGGGCGGCCGAAAGCACCCGCAGCAGGAGTTCCTGCAGGTCGACACCACGAACATCCTGTTCATCTGCGGCGGTGCCTTCGCCGGGCTGGAGCGCATCATCTCCCAGCGCGGCAAGGGGACCTCGATCGGCTTCGGTGCCAGCGTCCAGGCGCCCGACGATCGCCGCACCGGCGAGGTGTTCCGCTCGGTCGAGCCCGAGGATCTGCTGAAGTTCGGCCTGATCCCGGAATTCGTCGGCCGTCTGCCGGTTCTGGCGACGCTGGAGGATCTCGATGAGGAGGCCCTCAAGAAGATCCTGCAGGAGCCCAAGAACGCGCTGGTCAAGCAGTACCAGCGCCTGTTCGAGATGGAGAACGTCGAGCTGACCTTCCAGGACGAGGCGCTCAGCCTCGTCGCCCGCAAGGCCATCGAGCGCAAGACCGGCGCCCGCGGCCTCCGATCGATCTTGGAGACCATCCTCCTCGACACGATGTACGACCTGCCCGGTCTCGAATCCGTCGAGCAGGTGGTCATCGGCCCGGAGGTGGTCGAGGGCAAATCCAGGCCGCTCTTCATCCACGGCGACCGCAATAAGGAAGCCCCGGCCAGCGTCAGCGCCTGACCGGCAAACATCCGGGGCCGCACGGTTTTTAAGCCGGCGGCCCTTTTTCGTTCCGGGGGACGCCCGCGCTTGAAAGCGCCCCCCGCAACGACCATTTCAGGCTCAACGCAGGGCTCCACGCTTCATCCCCCGAAAGGTCGGGCCCGCGCCACCAGCCGCAAACTGATTATCCGCTTCCGACCCTTCGCGGCCCGGTCGGCACCTGGCAAGATGCTTGCTCGCCGTTGAGGAGCGACTGCCCGGCGTCAACACATAAGGGAAGAACCCATGACCCAGTCGAAATCGCGCCAGCCGGTCGTTCCCGGTTCGACGGGCTCCTACGCCGTCCTGCCGCTGCGCGACATCGTCGTCTTTCCGCACATGATCGTGCCCCTGTTCGTGGGCCGCGAGAAGTCGATCCGCGCGCTCGAAGAGGCTGTGCGCTCGGACCGTCACATCGTGCTCGCGACGCAGATCAATGCCAGCGACGACGATCCGGCCACCGACGCGATCTACACGATCGGTACGCTTGCCTCCGTGCTGCAGCTTCTCAAGCTGCCCGATGGCACCGTGAAGGTGCTGGTCGAGGGCGCAGGCCGTGCGCAGATCGAGTCCTTCGTGCGCTCGGACGAGTATTACGAGGCGCAGGCTCTCACGCTCACCGATGACCTCGGTGATCGCGTCGAGGCCGAGGCGCTCGCCCGCTCGGTGATCTCCGAGTTCGAGAACTACGTGAAGCTCAACAAGAAGATCTCCCCCGAGGTCGTCTCCGCCGTCACGCAGATCGACGAGCCGTCCAAGCTCGCCGACACCGTCGGCTCGCACCTCGCGGTCAAGATCGCCGACAAGCAGGCGATCCTCGAAATCCCCACGGTGGCGCAGCGCCTCGAGCGCGTGCTGTCGCTGATGGAGAGCGAGATCTCCGTGTTGCAGGTGGAGAAGCGCATCCGCACCCGCGTCAAGCGGCAGATGGAGAAGACCCAGCGCGAGTACTACCTCAACGAGCAGATGAAGGCGATCCAGAAGGAACTCGGCGACGAGGACGGTCGTGACGAGCTGGCCGAACTGGAAGACAAGATCGAGAAGACCAAGCTGACGAAGGAGGCCCGCGAGAAGGCCACCGCCGAGCTGAAGAAGCTGCGGCAGATGTCGCCGATGTCGGCCGAGGCCACGGTCGTGCGCAACTACCTCGACTGGATGCTTGGCATCCCGTGGGGCAAGCGCTCGAAGATCAAGAAGGATCTGCTCGGGGCCCAACAGGTCCTCGACTCGGATCACTTCGGCCTCGACAAGGTCAAGGACCGGATCGTCGAGTACCTCGCCGTGCAGCAGCGGGCGAACAAGCTCACCGGCCCGATCCTCTGCCTCGTCGGCCCGCCCGGCGTCGGCAAGACCTCGCTCGGCAAGTCGATCGCCAAGGCCACGGGCCGCGAATTCGTCCGGATGTCGCTCGGCGGCGTGCGTGACGAGGCCGAGATCCGCGGTCACCGCCGGACCTATATCGGTTCGATGCCCGGCAAGATCGTCCAGTCGATGCGCAAGGCCAAGACCTCGAACCCGCTCATCCTGCTCGACGAGATCGACAAGATGGGCATGGACTTCCGCGGCGATCCGTCCGCGGCGCTCCTCGAGGTTCTCGATCCCGAGCAGAACGCCACCTTCAACGACCATTACCTCGAGGTCGATTACGACCTGTCGAACGTGATGTTCGTGACGACGGCGAACACGCTCAACATCCCCGGCCCGCTCATGGACCGGATGGAAGTGATCCGTATCGCCGGCTACACCGAGGAGGAGAAGCTCCAGATCGCCCGCCGCCACCTGATCCCGGAGGCGGTCAAGAAGCACGGGCTCACCCCCGACGAGTGGTCGATCACCGATGACGGCCTGATGATGCTCATCCGCCGCTACACGCGGGAGGCGGGCGTCCGTAACCTGGAGCGCGAGATCTCCAACCTGATCCGTAAGGCGGTGAAGGAGATCCTGATCACCAAGGTGAAGCAGGTCGAGGCCAATCCCGAGACGCTGCCGGAATTCCTCGGCCCGCCGAAGTTCCGCTACGGCGAGATCGACGCGGACGATCAGGTCGGCGTGGTGACGGGTCTGGCCTGGACCGAGGTGGGCGGCGAGTTGCTGACCATCGAGGGCGTCATGATGCCCGGCAAGGGCAAGATGACGGTCACGGGCAACCTGCGCGACGTGATGAAGGAGTCGATCTCGGCGGCGGCGTCCTACGTCCGCTCGCGGGCCATCGATTTCGGCATCGAGCCGCCGCTGTTCGAGCGTCGGGACATCCACGTCCACGTTCCGGAGGGGGCGACCCCGAAGGACGGTCCGTCGGCCGGTATCGCCATGGCCACCGCGATCATCTCGACGCTCACCGGCATCCCGGTGCGCCGCGATGTGGCGATGACCGGCGAGGTGACCCTGCGCGGTCGCGTCCTGCCGATCGGCGGTCTGAAGGAGAAGCTGCTCGCCGCACTCCGCGGCGGCATCAAGACGGTGATGATCCCGGAAGAGAACGCCAAGGACATCGCCGAGGTGCCCGACAGCGTGAAGAACGGTCTGGAGATCATCCCCGTCTCGCGGATGGATCAGGTGCTGCAGCACGCCCTCGTGCGTCAGCCCGAGCCCATCGAGTGGGACGAGCCCCTCCCGGCCAAGACGCCGAAGCGGGATGAGGACGGCGCGGCGGTCATCGCCCACTAATCCTCTCGCTCGTATCGAACGAACGAAGCCCCCGGAGCGCCGCTCTGGGGCCTTTTTCGTGCGCGGATCGGGGGAAGAGGGCGAGCCCCACCTTGCGCAGCCGCAATCCCTTCCGTAACGCTTCGCGGCGCCGGATCGGGCGGTTAGCTCAGTTGGTAGAGCGTCTCCTTTACACGGAGAGGGTCGGCGGTTCGAGCCCGTCACCGCCCACCAATCCGGGCGCAGGATGATTCAGAGGCGGGCCCACCAGTGCCTGCCGGCTCGGAACAAGCGTCTCCGACGGAACACCTCTGTCACGAAGCTCGTCCGCGATCGATGTAGGCTCCACGCCTGAACATCCCGCTCCGGGGGCGTGCGGACGAACCGCATTGTCCGGTGCAGGCGAAAACTGAAACCAGAGGCCCTATCCGCGTTCCTCGTTCAGGCATGAGCGGGGAATGACATGGAAGGTGGGTTGATCTGGCTCGGCATTATCGCCGGCATCCTGGGGTTGAGCGGCGTCGGCTACCTGTTTGCCGCCTGGGCGAAGGCGCGGAGGGAGCCGCGCTGACATCTATCGCGCCGGAGGGGAGGGGCCTTGGGCCCCGCCACGCGGTTCACCGCGATGCGAGCGACGCCTGCCGATCGCGCGGCTCGTACCGGCTCGAGGCGTCCCGTGCCGCCGCATTGTCGTTGTCGCTGGGCTGAAGCCTCGTATCTCCGGCCCGATCGGTCTTCTCTTTCCCGCGAAGCAACAGCGGCACGATGCGCGTCGAGCGCCGGTAGATCCAGGCCTCGTGCCGGCGGCGCCGAGGACGTCCATACTGGACGGTTTCTTTTCCACACATGGTCATTCTTCACGGTGACGTCTGGCTGACTGGCCCCGGACGCTAACCGCGAACTCTCTCGACGCATTGACTGTACGTCCCAAAATTCACGCCGCCGCGCTTTGCCGCACGGGCGCCGCGCCTTTGCGACGCAGGCTAGGCCGCGCTTAATCGGCTGCGGCACCCGCTTCCGCGACGAAGCGCCGTCGTCCGACGCAGATTTTTTGCACTGGCGAAGCGCCGACGCGGATGAATTGCCCCAGCTGAGCCGCTCAACCCTTTGGTGCAGAAGAAGGCGCATGTCAGCGCCCGCTGCGTTGCGCCGTTGGACGAGAGGGTACCGGCGCTCCGGAATGACGGATTTTCTGTTCGTTCACGACCATTTCCCAGGCCCGTTCGGCTTTCTCGCCGAGGCGCTGATGGATCGAAGGCATCGCTGCGCGGCCATCGCCGGAGAGGCCGCACCGGGCTTGGCCGGCTTGCCGATCCTGCGATGGCGTCCGGGGCGGAAGGTGACGCCGGGCCTGTTCCCGCTGGCCCATCCGACCGAAGCAGCATTCATCAACGCCACCGCCGCCCTGCGATGCGCGCTCGACCTGCGCAAGCACGGCTTCGACCCGGCCGTCATCGTCGGGCATCCGGGGCGCGGTGAATCGCTGCTGCTCAACCAAGTCTTTCCGCGGGCGCGTCGGTTCGCCTACGCGCCGTATTACCGGGCGGACGGGGATGCGCTCGGCTTCGATTCCGAGTGGACGCGCCCGCCCAACCTCGAAGACCGCGTGCGCGACCGCGCCGGGAATGCGGCGTTGGCCATGGCCTATGCCGAGGCCGAGCGGCTGGTCTGCCCGACGGAGTTCCAGCGCAGCCTGCTGCCGGCGGGCTTGCGGGCGCAGGCCAGTGTAATACACGAAGGCATCGATACGGATGAGGTCCGCTACGATCCCCATGCCGTCGTGCATCTGCCGAACGGGCGAAAGCTGACCAAGGCTTGGCCGGTCATCACCTTTATCGCCCGGCAATTGGAGCCTTTGCGCGGCTTCCCGACCTTCATGCGTGCCCTACCGGCGCTGCTCGAAGCCGTGCCCCAGGCCGAGATCCTGGTGATTGGGAGCGACGGGCGCGGGAATGGCGTGGCAAAGGGGGCCCAATTGCAGACGTGGAAGGAACGCCTGCTGGCCGAGCTGGACGGCCGGCTCGATCTCGATCGCCTCCACTTCCTCCAGCGGCTCACGCACGCGGAGATGGTGGCCGCCCTCTCGGTGGCCACGGCGCATGTCGCCTACACCTATCCCTTCTCGCTTTCGCGGGTCTTCCTGAAGGCGATGGCGTGCGAATGCCTTGTGATCGCCTCGGACACCGCGCCGGTGCGGGAGGTGTGCGGGACGGCGTGAACGGGATCGTCCGCGATTTCTTTGATGCCGACGCCCTGGCGGAAGCGCTCATCGACGCCTGCCGCACGCCCGAACGGTGGCGGCCCCTGCGGGAGGCGGCCCGGCGGACGGTGATCGACCGCTACGACCGGCGGCGTCACTGCCTGCCGACTTGGCTCGCGCTCCTGACCTATCTCGCCGACGCGCCGGCCCGTGCTTGAGCGGCGTGGGCTTATCGCGCCTGGAACAGGTGGAGGCTGAAGCCGCTGTCCTCATCGACCCAGAGGCGGACCGGCTCCCAGCCCTGAGCCGAGGCCAGGGCCCGAAACGTGTCCGGCGCGTATTTGTGGGAGGTGTCGGTGCGGATGCTCTCGCCGGCCGCGAAGCGGATCGTCCGGTCGCCGAGCTGGTAGGCGCCGGGCCGGGTTGCCACGAGATGAGCTTCCACCCGGAACGGGTCGTCGGCAAGCCGTACCTCGTGGCGGAAATGGCTCCGGTCGAAATCGCTGCCGAGTTCCCGGTTCATCCGCTCGATGAGGTTGAGGTGTAGCGCCGGCATCAGCCCGCCCGCCTCACCGTAGGCGCGGCGTAAGCGGGCCGGGTCGTGCGTCGGGTCGGCCCCGACCAGGAAGTGGCTTGGCCCCAGCGTCTCCCGCGCCCGCGCCAGGAAGCCCTCCGCCTGCTCCGGCGTGAAGTTGCCGATGCTGGTGCCGGGAAAGAAACCGAGGATCGGCGGCACGGCAGCCCCCGGCGGCAGGCGGATCGGCTTCGAGTAATCGGCACAGACCGGAATCATCGGCACGGCCGGATAATCCGGGGCGAGGCGCGCGATCGCCGCTTCGAGATAGGCTCCCGAGATGTCGAGGGCGAGGTAAGCGGCCGGCGCCTCCAGGGCGTCGAGCAGGGTTCTGATCTTCCGGCTCGCGCCGCTGCCGAATTCCACGACGCTGACGCCCGGGCCGACGAGGGCTGCCACCTCTGCCGCGACCCGCGGCAGAAGCGCCATTTCCCGCTTCGTCGGGTAGTAGTCCGGATGGGCGCAGATCCGGTCGAACAGATCCGAACCAGTCTCGTCCCAGAGGTATTTGCCGGGTAGGGTCTTCACCTCGCCCGACAGGCCCGCGAGCGCGTCCCGAAGGAACTCGGCACGCTCGCCGGCCGCTGCCTCTGCCGCGCTCATCGCGGTCCGGTCGGGCGGGTGGCGGTGAGGACAACGAGCGCGATACGCTCGGCCGCCGCGTAGCCCGGATCGTCGAGTTCCTCGCCGTACTCGTCCGGATCGAACTCGCGGTACGAGACCTCCAGACCGGCCCGCGCGCAGATCGCGCTCGCCTCCTCCCGGAAACCGTCATGGCCTTCGACGATGGCCGAGCCGGTGAACAGGACAAGGCTGCCACCCGGCGCCAATCGCTCGGTCGCCGCCTCGACCACGCGCAGCGACAACCCGGCTCCGAGCGGTCCGCCGCCATGCCGGTAGGCCCGACCGCCGGAATCCACCATGAAGGGCGGGTTCGAGACGATGAGATCGAACGATCCCTCGACGTTGCTCAGCATGTCACTGTGAACGGGGCGCACGTTGTCGACGCCTGCGAGCCGGGCATTGATGCGTGCGGCGCGAAGGGCGGCCGGGTTGATGTCGACGAGGACGACCTCGGCCTCCGGTAACCGCCTGGCGACAAGGATGCCCGCCGCGCCCGAGCCGCAGCCGATATCGGCCGCCCGCCGCGGCGCCGGGTGTCCGGCTCTGGCCCGCTCTTCGAGATGGGCAAGGACGGCTTCGGCGAAGCGCATGGTGTCGGGGCCGAAGAACACGGAATCCGCCGCCAGCGGCGGGTAGGCCGCATGCACAAACAACGTGTCGTCGAGGCTCGACAGCCGGATCTGCGCCTTCAGGAGAGAACCATCCGGCCCCTCCGAACGGTGCAGCACGCCCGCCCGCTCCATCAGGTCGGTCAGTTCCGCCGGGATCAGGCCGTCGCGAAACGGGCGGCTCCAGCCCAGCACGTCCCGTAGCGATCGCGCGAGGGCGTTCTCGGGCCGGGCGTTCACCCGGGCGTGGGTGGCCGGCGTGACGGTGGTGAACCGGTAGCCGGTGTCCCGCACCGCGCGAGCGAGGGCGAGGAACGCGTCCTCGCGGTCCTCATGGCAGGCGTCCGGCCCCTGGGAGGCAGTGGGATGCGATGGAGCGTCGGCGATCGTCATGCTCAACCCTCCATCTGTCCGGCGAGAAAGGCACCCGAGCGCAGATCCGCCGCGACCTGCTGCGCATCCCATTCCACCGCTCCCTCCTGACGGTGGTAGGGGCAGACCCAATCGTCCGGCACGGCGCGTCCGCTGAATTGCCGGGCCGCGGAGCGCTCGCCGTGCTGCGCGAGCATCGGGTTGACTGACCCAGTCCAAGCCACGTCCCGCTCGACGATCGAGTCGCGCAGCCGGTCGTAGCGCCCCTCGGCCCGCAGGCGCTCGAACTGGTCGTGCAGGTTGAACACCAGCACCGGGTGCTCGAAGCGGCGCGCCTTGCGGCTCGCGCCGGGATGCAGCCCGACGATGAAGAAGCCTTCGCCCCCGAGGCTCATCGAGAAATGCGTGTCTTCCGGGTTGGCCGACACGCGCGGATCCTGGGCATGTCCCAGCTCACTGTCGCGGTCGGACAGCGACTGCATCCGCCGCCAGAGTGCGGCCTCGAACGCCTCCTCGGAGAGGTGGTGCGGGCCTTCGAACACGACGGCAAAGCTCTGGAACTGGTCGCGCCGGGCGCGATAGCGGCAGATGAAGGCCAGCAGCGCCGGATAGATCCGCGCGTCGTCGCTGTCGGAGGCGACGTCTCGGGCGACCAGAACCTTCAGCTGGCCACGGGACAGAGCGGATTTGGCGCCGACACAAGGGAAGGGCTGTTGGCGGATGAAGTGCCGGAAACGCTCAGCGAGCGGATGGCCGGTGTCGTCGGTAGGCAGCAGCATGACACCTCGTGGAACGCAGGCAAACGAACGACGCGACCGAGCCTGTCGACCCGGTACGGGGAAGATCGTGGGAGAGAAGGCGACCGTGATGCAGTCCGCCAACCCTCGGAGAAGGTGAACTGCGCGGGGGAACCTCGGTCTGTGACCATTGTTCCGCCGGGTCTGGGGATAACCAGAGGGCTACGATGCCGGTTTCATCTATGTATTGTCTTGGTCCGCCGCGGCATCGTAGCGCAGTAATCTATCGGCTGATGACCGTGTCTTCGCGGCGGAGCCTCAAGATTCGATCTCGTAATGGATCGGCTTGAAGGAGAAGTTGTTCGACTGCAGGGCCGAGCAGGCCGTCAGGCCGACGACGAGGTCGGTCTCGGCCACGAAACTCACCCGGTCGCCGGCTTGGCTGAGCGGTGGGCGCACCGCGATCTCGCCGCTCTGCCCATCGACGGTGACATGCATGAACACGTTGAAGGCGACCGGGATGCGGTCCGGCTCGATCCCGTAGGGCGCCAGCGCTTCGGCGAGGTTGCCGAAACAACCCCGGTGGGGGTGTTCGTCGCCGTAGATGATCCGGAAGGTGTCGGCCGAGCAGGGCGTGAGCAGGAAGTCGTGCCGGCCCACCGTGTCCTCCACGATGCGCAGGAGCACGTTGGAGCGGTTGGAGTAGATCGGGTCGCCCGTCGTCAGGAAGATGCGCGAGGCGTAGTCGATGGTGCGGCCCGAGGAGATCACCTCATCGAGATCGTCTCGGCGGAAGGCCACGAGGTCGGCCACCTGCTCGCCCTGGGGGTCGATCACGGTGAGGCGCTGGCCGCGATCGAGCGTGAAGGCCGCCCCCGAGCGCGGCGGGATCTCATGGCGCACCGGTCGGCTCATCCGTCGTTCTCTCCTTGCAGCGGATCAGGCCCGCGGGTTCGCGCGCCGATGAGCAACGGCCCCAAGCTTGGCCGCCGCCGCGTCACCACGGGGGATCGGACGAGGGGCCCGTTGGGTTCCCAACAAAATGTCGACGTCCCGAGCCGCGGGGCGGCACCGGAGACGCCTGCCCGTGGACGCACGATCCGACGAACGCTCAACCCCGCACGGCGAGGCCGGCGGGACTCACCCTCGCCATGCCGCTGAACTCACCCTGCGCGGGCTTCTGCTCGGGGCGGTGATCACCGTCGTGTTCATGACCGCCAACCTCTATATGGGGCTGAAGACGGGCGTGACCTTCTCGACCTCGATCCCCGCGGCGATGCTGTCGATGGGGTTGCTGCGCCTGTTCGGTGGCTCCGGCATCCTCGAGAACAACATCGTCCAGACCCAGGGGTCGGCGGCCGGGACGCTGTGCAACGTCATCCTCGTCCTGCCGGGCCTCGTGCTGATCGGCCATTGGCACGGTTTCCCGTTCTGGCAGACGACGGCCGTCTGCCTGATCGGCGGATTGATCGGCCTCGTCTACTCGATCCCCCTCCGCCGCGCCCTGGTGATGGGAGCCGGGCTTCCGTATCCCGAGGGCACTGCCGCGGCCGAAGTGCTCCATGCCGGTGAGGCCGGCGACCGGGGCGGTCTGCGCATCCTGCTGGGCGCGGCGGGAGCGGGCGGGCTGATCGGGTTCGCCACCACCGGCTTGCGCCTCCTCACTGAGGGCCTCCACACCACCCTGGCCGTGGGGCCGGCCCTGTTTCGGCTCGCCACCGGCTTCTCCCCCGCCCTGGTCGGGGTGGGCTATCTCGTTGGGCTCGGCGCCTGCCTCGCCCTTCTGGCCGGCGTCGCCCTGGCCTGGGGCGCCGCGGTGCCGCTGCTGACGGCCTTCGGTGACGGGGCCGGCGCCGGCTCGGCGGAGGCGACGGCGAGGGTGGTCTGGTCGGAGAAGGTCCGACTCATCGGCGCCGGCATCATCGCCGTCGGCGCGATCTGGACGGTCGCCTCCCTCGGCCGCTCGATCCTGGGAAGCATCCGTTCCGCCTTCGGTGCGGCGCAGGGCGGCGGGAAGGCTTTGCGCCAGTTGCCGCGCCAGGAGCGCGACCTGCCGATCACCTGGGTTGCGGGCAGCTCGCTCCTGCTCGCGCTGCCCCTGGCTTGGCTGTTCTTCCATTTCAGCGCGGAGGCCGAACTGGGTGGTCTGCGTTTCGGGCTGGTCGCAGTCGCCACCGTCTTCACGGTCGGCTTCGGTTTCCTGATGGCGGCCGCCTGCGGCTATCTCGCGGGACTTCTCGGCTCGTCCTCCAGCCCGATCTCCGGCATCGGCATCCTCACGACGCTCCTCGCCGCCCTACTGCTCCCGCTCCTGCTCGGCCGCTCCGCCGGGCCGGAGGGTGAGCGCTTCGTCGTTGCCGCCGTGCTGCTCCTGTCAGCCATCGTCGTCACCACGGCTTCGATCGCCAACGACAACCTTCAGGATCTCAAGACCGGTCAGCTCGTCGATGCCACGCCGTGGCGCCAGCAGATGGCGCTGGCGGCCGGCGTCGCGGTCGGCGCCCTGGTGATCGCCCCACTGCTCGACCTGCTCTACAACGCCTACGGTTTCGTCGGTGCCCTGCCGCGGGAGGGGATGGACGAGGCGGCCGCGCTTCCGGCGCCCCAGGCCGCGCTGATGACGCAGATCGCCGGCGGCATCGTGCGCAACGAGTTGCCCTGGTCGATGGTGGCGACGGGGGCCGGCCTCGGAGCGATCCTCGTTGCGGTGGAGGCGCGTCTGCGCCGCAGCGGCCGTTCCTTCCCGGCGCTCACCGTCGGGATCGGCATGTACCTGCCGCTGGAGGTGGTGGTGACGATCGCCTGCGGCGGCCTCGTCGGACGCCTCGCCGAGCGCCGGCTGCGCCAGGCGGGCGAGGCGGCGCGGGCCGGAGGGCGTCGCCGCGGCGTGCTGCTGGCCTCGGGCTTCCTCGTGGGCGAGAGCGTTGTCGGCGTCCTGCTCGCCGCCGCCGACACGCTGAGCGGACGTGGCGGCTCCCTCGCCTTCGCGGCCGGTGCGCTGGGCGGGGCAGGGCCGTGGCTCGGCCCCGTCGTCTTCCTGCTGGTGCTGGCGGCCTTCTACCGCATCGCTTCGCGCACGGACGAGGCGGGCCGCCGCGGCGACACCTGACCCGTCTTCGATTTCGTCGCGATTGCAGGCGGGCATAACGGCGCGACCGCCCTGTTGCGACGGATACCATGAACGCCCACGCCTCGTCTCTGCCGCGCCGTCAGAGCCATCTCGACGTCTACCTGCGCGTCCTCAGTGCCCTGATGCTGCGCGACATGCGCAGCCGCTTCGGCGGAACCTACTGGGGCTACCTCGTGCAGGTTCTCTGGCCCTGCGTGCATCTCGGCATCATCGTCGGCGCCATGACATTCCGTGGAATCAAGTCGCTCATGGGCGACGATTCGATGGTCTTCGTCGCCTCCGGCGCATTGCCGGCTCTCGCCTTTCAGTACATCTCCCGCGAGGTGATGAAAGGTTACATGGTTCACAAGCCGCTGACGTACTTCCCGCAAGTGAAGCGCTTCGATACCGTTGTCGCACGCATCCTTGTCGAGATCGTCAGCAGCTTCTTGGGCGTCTGACTCGTTGGTGTCGTGCTCATCTGCTTCGGTGCCGATCCCGTTCCCACCGACATGATGATGGCTATCACCGGCTACCTGACGGCGATCGCGCTCGGGATCGGTGTCGGGACGATCAATGTCGGGATCTGTTCGGTCTTTCCGGGATGGGCGCTGGGCTACATCTTGGTAACGTTGACTTTGTATTTGACGAGCGGTGTTTATTTCATGGCATGTTATATGCCAGATGAAATTTACTACTACATGAAATGGAATCCGATCACACAGATCGTCGAATGGGTGCACCTGGGATACGACCCGACGATCCCTGCTCAGATCGATTATCTATATCTCTTTGGTTGGGTGTTCGGCAGCCTTACCATCAGGCTTCTGATGGAGCGTTACGTCGTTCGGGCTCAGCAGTAGCCGGGCATAGCCGGGATTGGCGTGCAAGCGGGGTTTCGGCGGCTCCAAGGAAGATCCGCCGTCGGGCTGAGGCTGGTTGACCGATGTTTCGTGCTGGCACCGCTTGGAGATGAGGAGGCGGCTCAAAAATTCGGTTCCGCCTCAAAAAAGGGGGTTGAGTCCCGCCGATCCTCTCCGTATAGAACCGCTCATCGCCGACGCACTCAGCGCCGCCGGCGAGGCCAGAGACCGGAAACGGTCACGGCCAAAATGATGGGGCCTTAGCTCAGCTGGGAGAGCGCTTCCATGGCATGGAAGAGGTCATCGGTTCGATCCCGTTAGGCTCCACCATCATACTTACCCGAGAATGACACAGCGAACGAGCGGTTCAGGCGACAACGCCGAACGCCGCGGCGTGGCTTGAATGTTCGCTCGGACGAAGTACCGTAGGCACAGCCCTCACCACTCAAGTCCATTGGCCCCCCGCCACCATCGCGCATGGTCCGCAGCGCGAGTCTCGAGGGCTCTGCTCAGCAGGTCCCTCTCGGGATGGGGTCGATCATCCTGTGACCGCCGTTTGATGCCCGATCGGGTCTCGCTGCTTCCCCTGGACCCTAGCGGGCGATCTGCCAGGGGCTGATGATGCGGGTGGGTTTCGGGTCGGTCTCGGCGCGCGCCTGTCGGGTCAGCGGCTCGATTGCCTCCTGCGGGGCCAGACGGCGGGCTTTGGCGAGCACTTTGCGGGCCTCCTCGGCCGGCATAGCGCCGTGTGGAAGCATCATCGCCATCAATTGGCTGCGGGTCTTGGCATTGATCGTGCGCGAGTGCTTCACATCCTCGAAGTCGCTCATCCGGTGGCGGGCCGCCTTGGCGCCGCGACCGCGATCGTCATGGCCCTTGAAGACCTTTGGGCCGCCCGGCATGACCACGATGTCGCCGGGGCGAAGGGTTTCGTCGCGCAGGAGCGCCGCGGTCGGATTTGCGGCGATCGCTTTCGAATCGACCGGCTGCTTGCCGCTGATCCCGAGACCGTCATCCTTCGGCAGGGCAGCGTAACGCACCTTCGGCCGGCTCCGATCCGCCGTACTGCGATGCCGGCGCCAGCGATAACGCTCGTTGACCTCGCCGCCGCCGTAAACCTGAATCGGGGCCACCACCGGAGCGGGCGCGGCCCGCTGCGGGGAAAAGAGTTGCTGAAATAAGCCGCCAAGTCCGCCCTCTTGAGCGTGAACGCCGGCAGCAGTGGAGAGGATGAAGGCGGAAGAGGCCAGGACGAGCGCGAGGCGTCGTCTGGAGCGGCGCGGGGTCGAAGGCATCGACGGCTCCTGAAGCGAGGCGGTCGCGTTCGACCGGTGCGCTGTCAACCGGAGCCGATCTTAACGGTTCCGGCGAGAACTTGGCGAGAATGTGAATTTTTCATGAGTGCGCCGTTCGAATACGCAGCGGCGAAACGCTTTTGCCCGCAGGCTCACGTCCCTGTGAACCGAAAGTCGGGCCAAAGGGTTGCTGTCAGCGCCGCCTCTTCGCGCGCTGGACGGAGCCAATCCCGCAATGCCTACATCCGATCGCGTCGTTCCCGACGCCGCTGCCGCGACGGACAACCCCCGCTACCCGGCTTTGTGGACCATGGCACTGGCGACGGCGCTCCTTGGGATCGTCGCACTCCCACGCCGGTCGGCACAGCCCGCGGATCGTGCGGCGGACCGTGACGGGGATCACTCGCGCGGCGCGTCGAACGGCGATGGGGCGCGCAAGGAATCCCCCTCGCATGAGGGCGCCGACGCCCATCGGGTCGCGCAGACCGAGCAGGATCGCGGCCGGTCCGCCGACAAGCCGACGGAGGTGCCGGTCGAAGGGTGGAAGGATGTCCTCAAGCGGACCTACCGGGATATCGGCGAAAACCGCCTGACTCTGGTATCGGCGGGCGTCACCTTCTTCGTCCTCCTCGCCATCTTCCCCGCCATCGCCGCGCTGGTCTCCGTCTACGGGCTGATCGCCGACGTCTCGACCATCAACCACCAGATCGAAGCGTTGCGCGGCGTCCTTCCCTCGGGGGGCGTCGACATCGTCGCCGAGCAGGTGAAGCGTTTGACGGAGAAGGGGGATACGACCTTGGGGCTGACCGCCCTCATCGGCATCGCCCTTTCCGTCTGGAGCGCCAATGGCGGCGTGAAACACGTCTTCGACGCGCTCAATCTCGTCTACAACGAGCGCGAGCAACGCGGCTTCTTCAAGCTCAACCTTGTCTCGCTGGCCTTCACCGCGGGCGCGCTGCTCTTCGTCGTGCTCGCGCTTGCCGGCATCGTCGCGGTACCCGTGGCGATTCAGTTTCTGGGTCTGTCGGGCGACGCGTGGTGGCTGGCGCTTCTGCGCTGGCCGATCCTGTTCGTGATCGTCATCCTGATGCTCGCCGTGCTTTACCGCTACGGTCCCAGCCGGGATGCGCCGCGATGGCGTTGGGTGACGCCGGGCGGCATGTTCGCCGCCTTCCTGTGGCTGGTCGGCTCGCTGCTGTTCTCGTGGTACGTCTCGAATTTCGGCAGCTACGACAAGACTTACGGCTCGCTCGGCGCCGCGATCGGCTTCATGACCTGGATCTGGCTCTCGACCACGATCGTGCTGCTCGGCGCGCAGCTCAACGCCGAACTCGAACACCAGACCGCCAAGGACACCACGGTCGGTGCGCCGAAGCCGCTCGGCACGCGTGACGCCCGCATGGCGGACACGGTGGGGGCGGCCGCCTGACGGCGGCCCCCCTCCATCAGTTCTACGCCTTGCTCGCGTCGTCGGCCGGATGCGGGTCGTTCACGCCAACCGGCCCGCTTCCGTACCCTTGAAGGACGTCCGGTTCGTTGGTCGTCCGGAGGTCCTGCAGCGTGTTCCCGGGCAGGAACACGAGGCCGTCCGTCCGCAACGCGTTGGCCCGGGCCTGTTCGATCGCAGTGCCGCGCTGGTGATCGAACGAGCCCGACAGGATCGTCAGAGTCTCGGCCTTCGACGGGACGCTTCCCCGTGCTTCCGATGCCTAGCGCACAAAAAAACGGCGGGGCTCGCGCCCCACCGCTTCGTCAAACTTGAAGAGTGGACCGGTCTCAGTAGGCGGCGCGGCCGTAGGCGCCGGCACGATCGACCGGCTGAGTGCCGTAGGCGCTGTAACCCGCCGGGCGGCGGACCGAGCCCGTGACGATGCTGTCGGCCGCATTGGCCGTGCCGCCCACGACACCGCCGACGACGTTGCCGGCCGCATCCACGGTTCCACCGACGATATTACCGGCGGCGCCAAGCGTGCCGCCGACGACATTGCCGACGCCGCCGAGAAGGCCGCCGCGCTCGCGCACCGGGTCGATATGTGCGCCCCATACGTTAAGCGTGCCGTCACGGTTGTAGCTGGCGCTGTCGGAAGCGATGCCCTGAGCAAGGCTCGGGGTCGCGGCCAGGCCGAGGGCCAGAGCGAGGGCGGCGGTGATCTTGGTGCGATGATTCATAATGGGTCCTCATATCTATTCATGCGGGCGCGGATGCACTTGGCCTGATCTTTCGATCGATCAGGATAGGCTGTCGCCCGTCTTCGATGAACGGGATTTGGGGCCGAACTCTTCGGGGACAATAGCCGGTTTGTCGCACTGCACCATCGTTATATTTCGAAAGCGCCAATCGCACTCGAACTTTCATGCAGCGACATTGCGCGCAGCCGAAAAAGGTCATGATTATGAGGGTGTTGCTGCGAAAGCCGCCACTCGATTCTGCCCGGTGCACGAGCGCACATGGACTCTGGGCCCGACAAATTTTTAAGCGTTTCGCCACTCGCGCGGCTCAAGTGCTCTCGCGATGGACAGGACCGGCTCGCTCTCATGCCAGCCGTCGGGGGCCAGAGAACCGGGGACCTGCGGCATTTCCCGGCGCCAGGGCGATGTTCTGAAGCGGCGAAAATGCTCTATGGATCGGCGGCCCCGCCTTTGGGTCTCCATTCGCCGATGGCTGTTCGACCGATGACCGAAGAGACGCAACCGCAACCGGCCAAGCCCGTCTGCGCCGATGACCGGGTGATCCTCGTTGACGGCTCGTCCTTCATCTTCCGAGCGTACTTCCAGTCGATCAATCAGGACCAGAAGTACAACACGCGGCCCTCCGACGGTCTGCCGACCGGCGCGGTGCGCCTGTTCTGCACCAAGATCGCGCAGTTCCTTCAGGAGGGCGCGGCGGGTGTGAAGCCGACCCATCTCGGCATCGTCTTCGACAAGTCCGAGGGCTCGTTCCGCAAGGAGCTGTTCCCGGACTACAAGGGCCACCGCCCCGACGCGCCGGACGACCTCAAGCGCCAGATGCCGCTGATGCGCGACGCCGTCCGCGCCTTCGGGCTGCATGCGGTCGAGCTGGTGCGCTACGAGGCCGACGACCTGATCGCGACCTACGCGCGCCAGGCCGAGGCGCGTGGCGCCGAGGTCATCATCGTGTCCTCCGACAAGGACCTGATGCAGCTCGTCTCGGACAAGATCCGGTTCTACGATTTCGAGTCGGGCGCCAAGGGCAAGCCCGGCTACCGGCCCGAGCGCAACCTCGACCGCGAGGCGATCATCGCCAAGTGGGAGGGCCTCGCGCCCGAGCAGATCGGCGACGCGCTGGCACTGATCGGCGACACTTCCGACAACGTGCCGGGCGTGCCCGGCATCGGCCTGAAGACGGCGGCCGCGCTCATCAAGGAATACGGCAGCCTGGAGCAGCTCCTGGAGCGGGCCAGCGAGATCAAGCAGCCCAAGCGCCGGGAAATGCTGCTCGCCAACATCGATCAGGCCAAGCTCTCGCGCCGCCTCGTCGCGCTCGAGGAGAGCGTGCCGGTGCCAGTGCCGCTCGACGAACTCGGCGTGCCGCAGCCCGATCCGCAAAAGCTGGTCGGCTTCCTGAAGGCCATGGAGTTCAACACCCTGACGCGGCGTATCGCGCAAATGCTCCATGTCGATCCCGAGGCGGTAAAGCCCGATCCGGCTTTGCTGCCGGGCGCACAGCCCCACGCCTATTCCAACGCGGCCGGCGGCAGTGACGCCGTGCCGTTCTTCGGCGACGCCGTGCCGGTCGATCCCGAGACCGCCGCCGCACCCGAGCGGACGGATGGGGAAGCCCCGCCCGAGGCGGGCGAGGCCGATCCCTTCGCCGATCTCGACCTGCCGGATCAGGCTCCGAAGAAGAAGCGCGGCTCTAACGAGCCGACGCCCGCGACCCTCGTGGCCGCCCGCGCGGCGGAATCGGTCAAGCCGTTCGATACGGCCGCCTACGAGACGATCGCCACCGTGGCGCAGCTCGAGGCCTGGATCGCCGAGAGCTACGAGGCCGGCGTGATCGCGGTCGATACCGAGACCGATGCGCTCGACGCGGCCAAGGCGGGACTCGTCGGAGTCTCGCTCGCCACCGCGCCGGGGCGGGCCGCCTATATCCCGCTCGCCCACGTCAAGCCCGAGGTGAAGGGCGGCGACCTGTTCGGCGAGAGCGGGGCAGGGGCCGATGCCTCCGACAAGCAGCCCGGCCAGATCGATTTCGACACCGCCCTCAAGCTGCTCAAGCCGCTACTCGAGGATGCCGGCACGCTCAAGGTCGGCCAGAACCTGAAATACGACCTCTCGGTGCTGCACCGCTACGGCATCGACGTGAGGCCCTTCGACGACACGATGCTGATCTCCTACGTGCTCGATGCCGGCAAGGGCGGGCACGGCATGGACGAACTCGCCCGCCGCCATCTCGGCCATCAGCCGATCACCTTCGCCGACGTCGCCGGCACCGGCCGCAACAAGGTCACCTTCGACCGCGTGGCGATCGACAAGGCGACCGCCTACGCGGCGGAAGACGCCGACGTCACCTTACGGCTATGGCGGATGATGAAGCCGCGCCTCGTCGCCGAGCACCGGGTGACGGTCTACGAGACGCTGGAGCGTCCGCTGGTGCCGGTGCTGGCGCGGATGGAACGGGCCGGCATCGCCATCGACCGCAACATGCTGAGCCGCCTCTCCGGCGACTTCTCGCAGATCCTGGCGCGGCTGGAGGAGGAGATTCAAGAAGACGCGGGCGAGCGGTTTCAGGTCTCCTCGCCGAAGCAGATCGGCGACGTGCTGTTCGGCAAGATGGGCCTGCCCGGCGCGAAGAAGACACCGTCCGGCCAGTGGGCCACGCCCGCGACGCTTCTCGAAGAGCTGGCCCAGGCCGGCCACGACCTGCCGAAGAAGATTCTCAACTGGCGCCAGCTTTCCAAGCTGAAATCGACCTATACCGACTCGCTGCAGCAGCACGCCGACCGCGGTACGAACCGGGTCCACACCTCGTTCGCCCTCGCGGCGACGACGACCGGCCGGCTCTCCTCCTCGGATCCGAACCTGCAGAACATCCCGATCCGCACGGAGGAGGGGCGGCGCATCCGCCGCGCCTTCGTCGCGCCCGAGGGTAAGAAGCTGATCTCGGCCGATTACAGCCAGATCGAGCTGCGCCTGCTCGCCCACATCGCCGACATCCCGCAATTGCGCGAAGCGTTCGAGCAGGGAATCGACATCCACGCAGCCACGGCGTCGGCCATGTTCGGCGTCGCCCTCGATCAGATGACCGGCGACCTGCGGCGCCGGGCCAAGACCATCAATTTCGGCATCATCTACGGCATCTCGGCCTTCGGCCTCGCCGACCGCCTCGGCATCGGACGCGAGGAGGCATCAGCCTTCATCAAGCAGTATTTCGAGCGGTTTCCCGGCATCCGCGACTACATCGACACCACCAAGCGCTCGTGCCGCGAGAAGGGCTACGTGACGACCCTGTTCGGGCGCGTCTGCCACTACCCGCAAATCCGCTCGAACAACCCGTCCGAACGGGCGAGCGTGGAGCGCCAAGCCATCAACGCCCCGATCCAGGGCACTGCCGCCGATATCATCCGCCGCGCCATGACGCGGATGGAGGATGCGCTGGAGGCCAAAAGGCTCACCGCGCGCATGCTGCTGCAGGTGCACGACGAGCTCGTGTTCGAGGTGCCCGACGACGAAGTGGAGGCGACGATCCCCGTGATCGCCGGGGTGATGGAAGAGGCCCCCGCGCCGGCCCTGACGCTGAGGGTGCCGCTGGTGGTCGAGGCCCGGGCGGCGGGCAACTGGGAAGAGGCGCACTGAGGGCTCGATTCCGGAAGTCACAACGCTCCTCATTGAGGCACTGTGTCAGCAGCCTCGAAGAACGCCGCCCCGCTTTTCCCGGCAGATCGTTGCCGCCGGATCGACCGTTCAGGCGTGCTTCGAGGCCGAGCTTGCGCTCGGCACCTCGGAGTGAGGATCGTCCTAATCGCCAGGATCGGTCGATCAGAAGTCGCCCGCCGCCTTGTGCGCGAGGCGGATCGGCTCCGGCAGGCGGTATTTCGGCGAGCAGGCCAGTACCAGTTCGACCGCGCTCGGGATGTCGGCACGATGGCCCGGCGAGATGAACAGCGGGAGTGTGGCCGTGCGCGTGCGGACCACGGCGCCGATGGTCTCGCCCCGATCGATCAGGGGGACGTGCGCGCCCTTCTCCTCGGATAGGGGCGCGTTCGTGCCGACGAGTCGCGTCTTGCCGACGCCGATGGTCGGGCGCTCCAACCACAGGCCCATATGGCTGGCGATGCCGATGCGGCGCGGATGGGCGATGCCCATGCCGTCGAACAGGAACACGTCCGGCTCCGCGCGCAGGCGCCCGAAGGCTTCCTCGAGCACCGGCCCCTCGCGAAAGCTCAGGAGGCCGGGGATGTAGGGAAACGGCGTCGGCCGCTCGGCGAAGGCCGTCTCGACGAGGAGAAAGCCCGGAAAGGTCACGACGACGATGGCGGCGCGGGAGCGCTCGTTCTTCACGCTGACATCGACGCCGGCCACCAGCCGCACCGCGCCGAGATCGATGGCTTGGTCGGCCACGATCTCGCTGCGGAGCCGGCGCTGGAGCGCGACGGCCTCAGCGGGCGTCAGGTCCCAGGCATGGCGCGGGTGAAGCTCCATGCCGGGCCTCCCGTCAGTTGGCGAAGCGGAAATGCAGCACGTCGCCGTCCTGCACCACGTATTCCTTGCCCTCCAGCCGCAGCTTGCCGGCATCGCGCGCGCCGGCCTCGCCGTTCAAGGCGGTGTAGTCCTTGAAGGCGATGGTCTCGGCGCGGATGAAGCCCTTCTCGAAGTCGGTGTGGATCACGCCCGCCGCCGCCGGGGCGCGGGTGCCCTTCGTGATGGTCCAGGCGCGGGCCTCCTTCGGGCCGACCGTGAAGTAGGTCACGAGGCCGAGCAGGTCGTAGCCGGCGCGGATCACCCGGTTCAGGCCGGGCTCGGACAGCCCGACCGCCTCCAGGAACTCGGCCTGATCCGCTTCCGGCATCACCGCGATCTCGCTCTCGATCTTGGCCGAGACGACCACGGCGACCGCGCCCTCCGCCTTGGCCCGGTCGAACACGGCCTGTGACCTGTCATTGCCCTTGTCGGCGTCGCCCTCGTCCACATTGCAGACGTAGAGCACGGGCTTGGCCGTCATCAGGCCGAGCTGCTGGAACAGCCGCTCCTCCTCGGGCTTGCGCTCCACGAGCCGGGCCGGCTTACCCTCGCGCAGGAGCGGCAGGGCGCGGTTGACGAGGTCGAGGAACTCCTTGGCCTCCTTGTCGGCGCCTTTTGCGCGCTTCTCCAGGGCGACGACACGCTTCTCCAGGCTGTCGAGATCGGCCAGCATCAGCTCGGTCTCGATGGTCTCGATGTCGGCGATCGGATCGACCTTGCCCTCGACATGGGTGACGTCGCCGTCCTCGAAGCAGCGCACCACGTGGGCGATGGCATCGACCTCACGGATGTTGGCGAGGAACTGGTTGCCGAGGCCTTCGCCTTTTGATGCACCGCGCACGAGGCCGGCGATGTCGACGAAGGTCAGCCGCGTCGGGATGATCTCCTTCGACGACGCGATCCGGGCCAGATCATCGAGGCGCGGGTCGGGCACCGCGACCTCGCCCACGTTCGGCTCGATGGTGCAGAATGGGTAGTTCGCGGCCTGGGCCGCAGCGGTCTGCGTCAGGGCGTTGAAGAGGGTCGACTTGCCGACGTTCGGCAGGCCGACGATGCCGCATTTGAAGCCCATGGCTGGTCCTAGAAATCCGTTGTGATCGGTCGGGAGCCGCGCCCGGAAACCCGCTGCATCGGGGTCCGGCGGGCTCGTGTCAATTCGCGTCGCGCGCTTTCGCCTTGCCGGCCTCGGCCGGCGTCTTCACCGTCTCCCAGCCACGGCCGGCCATGGCGAGATGCACCTTGTTCTGGAAGCTCGCATCCTCGCCCGCCGCCAGCAGCGGCGCGTGGTCGGCGGTGGCGCGGCAGAGATCCTCGACCCAGGGCTCCTCAGACTTGGCGAAGTCGTTGAGGACGTAGGCGTGCACCAGCGCCTTGTCGCCGGGATGGCCGATGCCGAGGCGGACGCGCCGGTACTCGTTGCCGCACAGCGCCGTGATCGAGCGCAGGCCGTTATGCCCGGCATTGCCGCCGCCGAGCTTCACCCGCAGCTTGGCCGGCGCGAGGTCGAGTTCGTCGTGCAGCACGATCACGTCGGCGAGCGGGATCTTGAAGAAGCGCTGCGCCTCGCCGACCGAGCGGCCGGATTCGTTCATGAAGGTCTGGGGCTTGAGCAGGATTGCGCGCTCCGAGCCGAGCATCACCTCGGCCGCCTCGCCCTGGAAGCGGCGGCGGAACGGGGCCGCGCGGTGGACGCGGGCGATCTCGTCCACGGCCATGAAGCCGATGTTGTGGCGGTTGCGCGCGTAGCGCGCGCCGGGATTTCCCAATCCGACGATGAGCCGCATGTGCGCTCCCGATCTCAGCCCCGACAAATGCAAATGCCCCGGCCGGGTGGCCGGGGCATCGCGTATTTTCGCAGGGCGGGCGCTCGCGGCGCCCGCTGCGGCTTACGCCTCGCTCTTGTTCTTCTCGTTGGTGGCCTCGGCCTCGGCTTCCGCCTTACCCTCGGCGGACTCGGCCGACTGCGCCTCGGCGACCGCGGCTTCCTCGGCCTCGACATCGGCGCCGAGCACCGTCGGCGGCAGGAGGTTGGCGACCGTGTCAGTCGGCTCACCCGTGTAGGTGCCGGCCGGCAGGCGCAGGTCGGAGGCGTGGATCACGTCGCCGATCTCGCGGCCAGCGAGGTCGACCTCGATCGCGTCGGGGATCTGGTCGGGCGCGACCTCGAGGGGACACGGTGTGCAGCGCGACGTTGAGGGTGCCGCCCTTCTGCTTGATGCCCGGGGCCTGATCCTCGTTCACGAAGTGAACGGGGACATCGACCGTGACGGTCTGGCCGGCGACGACGCGCAGGAAGTCGACGTGCAGCGGCACGCCGCTGACCGGATCGAGCTGGTAGTCGCGCGGGATCGCGCGGGTCTTCTTGCCGCCAGCATCGATCTCGAACACGGTGGTCTTGAAGCCACCGGCGTAGATCAGGGTGCGGGCGCGGATGAGGTCGATGGCGATGGCCTGCGGGGCCTGGTTGCCGCCGTAGATGACGGCGGGAATCTGGCCCTGGCGACGAACGGCCCGGGCGGCCCCCTTGCCGACCCGGTCGCGTGCCACGGCCTCAAGCGTCTTGGTGGCGCTCATGGCGTGATCCTTTTGTAAAATATGGAGCCGGGCCAACGACAAAGGCCGCCCGAAGCGGACGGCCCAACCGTTCCCCAGCGCGCCCGTGCCTCCAAGGGTGTCTCAAGGGCGCGGGCGGGCCATACACGCAATGGGGCCGCGTGGCAACGGCGCAAGGCCAGCTCGGAGGAGCGGATGCGAGAGCCATATCCGGCCCCATTGCATCAGGCCGGCGCCTCTAAGTCTTTGTTGTGAAGCGCATTCTTTCGACGACCCGGTGACCACTTCGCCGGAATGCGCACTAGCGGTTCTGGGTCGCCATGGTGCGGCGCGCCTCGGCCTGCTTGCTGGTGTCGTCGAAATACTTGGCGGCGTCGCCGAGCTGCACCGAGGGCTGGCAGTTCGGGGTGCAGGAATAGGATTCCCGATCGAGGCCACGCTGGACGGTGATGATCGACGCCTGCGGCGCCTGCACGCTGATGGTCGATTCGGCGAGCATCGCCCCCTTGCCGTCGAGGGCGATCAGGTTGGTCGTACCGAAGCTCTTGCCCGTCAGCACCACGACGCCGTTCTTCTGCAGGGTGATGTCGGCGATCATCGGGTTGCCCACCACGACGGTCTGGGTCTTCTCCGGCAGGCGGATCACCTTCGCGTTGTCGACCTGCACCGAGACGATGCCCTGCGGCACCGGCTCGTTCGCACGGACGGGCGCGGCCAGCGCGAGCAGTACCAGGGCGGCCGGGCCGACGCGGAGCGTGAAGCGGTGAGGGCGCAGGCGGGGCATGAAGGGTCGGTCCGATCGCGCGTAGGGCAGCGCTCTCCGCCGAAGGCCGTGCCGTGTCCGCGGCACGAATCCGGAGCGGAGGCGTCTCTCGTCGCGTGAACGGAACAGGAAACTGATGAAGGAAGCGCTAACCCTGTTCCGGAAGCCCAGCGCCCACGAGCCTTGGCCGGCATCGACGGGCCATTCGATCGATCGTTGAAACGCATCATTAACTGCCGCTCGCGAACACCCGGCCGATGGCTTGGTTAGCAGGTCGATTTAACCCAAATGCAACGCGTCGGGATTACCACTCGACCTGTCGCCGATCGGGGCCTCTACAGACTTCCGACGGACGCCCATCGGATCTAATCAAGTGGAGATCATCGTGAAGAATATCGCCAAGCGCTTCATCTCTGACGAGTCTGGCGCGACTGCCATCGAATACGGCATGGTTGCTGCCATGATCGGCATCGCGATCGTCGGCATTTTCGCCAGCTTCAAGACGAACCTGACGACCGCCTTCACGACGCTCGGTACGGGCCTCAACACGCAGACCTCGAAGCTCGGCACCACCACCAACTAATTCTTGGATCAGGCGACAACGCTTTTCAGGGTGTGGCGGATTTTAATCCGCTGCACCCCGAAACGGTGGGCCGTTCGATAGCGCACTGCGCAAGCGCCAGCCCCAGAAGGGGCCGGCGATCAAGTAAAGTCAGACGCACTGCCAGTCTGAACCGGCTGTGCGATAGAACCGACCGACAGGCCGAGAGAGAACACTTCCGTGTTGAGCATGGCGGCCTACCTCCTTCTGTGCTTCGTTTTCCCGTTTCTCATGGCTTACGCTGCCGCCAGCGATCTGCTGACGATGCGGATTTCCAATCGCGTCACCGGTCTCGTTTTTGTAGGCTTCCTACTCTACGCGATGGTGTCCGGAATGGAGTGGAGCGATCTGTCCCGGCACCTCGCCGCCGGTTCGCTAACGCTCGTCATCACCTTCGCCCTGTTCGCCCGGGGTTGGATTGGAGGCGGCGATGCCAAGCTCGCTGCGAGCACCGCGCTCTGGATCGGCCTCGCGAACCTCCCGGAATACTTGATCCTGGCCTCGATCCTGGGGGCGCCTTTGACACTGTCAATCGTGTCAGCCCGCAAGTATCCGCTGCCGAAGCTGGCGCTCAAGTTTCCCTTCGCCGTTCATCTGCACGACACGAAGACCGGCGTTCCCTACGGCATCGCCTTGGCCGCCGCCGCGTTGTTGGTGCTGCCGAATTCCGTCGGATTGGATCGGCTCGCTCTGCCTTGATCGGCGCCGAAGGATCCAATCAAGCAGGCCGCCGGCGAGGCGGCCATCGCGTTTCGCCCGATCTTGCGCAATTGCCGGTTGGGACACCGTCGCGATGAATGCTGTGACGATCGGTTAACCCTAACTTGACGAATCCGGGGCAAGTCTCGGCACCAGACGGCGACGGAGCCGTCGTCACGGTTCCGCGCCTGCCATGAAACCAGCCCGTCTCGCCGTCTTGGGGATCGCACTCGTTGCCGGCTGCGGCGCCGCCCTGCTGATGCAGGGGGAGGAGAAAGCACCCGAGCCCGCTCCTGTCGCCAAGGCCGAGCCCGTCGCGCCGGTCCCGATGAGCGAAGTCCTCGTCGCTGCCGCCGAACTGCCGATGGGTCAGACCCTCAAGCCCGAGGATCTGCGCTGGATAGCCTGGCCCGAACAGGCGATTTCGCCTGGACTGATCGAGCGCCGCGCGGCCCCGAAAGGACTCGAGGACTCCGTCGGCGCGATCATCCGGACCGGCTTCTCGGCCAACGAGCCGATCCGGCCCGAACGCCTGGTCAAGGCCGGCAGCGGCTTCATGTCGGCGATTTTGCCACCCGGCATGCGGGCGGTTGCGATCACGACCGATACGCGCGGATCGAGTTCGGCGGGCGGCTTCGTCCTGCCGAACGATCATGTCGACGTCATCAAGACCAGCAACGAGGGCACCGAGCAGTTCGCCGAGACGCTGCTGACCGACGTGCGCGTGCTCGCCGTGGGTCAGATCGTGCAGGAGAAGAACGGCGCCAACGTCGTGACCGCTGAGACGGCCACCTTGGCCCTCACGCCGAGCCAGGCCGAGACCGTCACGCTCGCGCAGAAGGTCGGGCAGCTCTCCCTCGTGCTGCGCAGCATCCAGGATTCCGCGCGGACCGCCGCCCTCTCCGAGGAGGCCGACATGCCGCCCGAGGGGCCCATGACCGTGGTGCGATTCGGCGTCGCCAAGCAGCAGCGCCGGTGAGGACAGGACCGATGACGACCGCCTCTCGCTTCCGCGGACTTGCCCTTCTCCTACTTTCCGGCGCCGGTCTCGCGTCGGCGATGCTGTCCGGCCCGGCCTCGGCGCAAGCCGGCCTCTCCGGTGCCTCCCCCGTCCTGACGATCGGCGCCAACGAGGCGGCGGTCTCCCGTCGGGTCGAACTGAGCAAGGGCCGCTCCCTCATCGTTGACCTACCGCGCGACGCCAAGGAAGTGTTCGTCGCCAACCCGGCGGTTGCGAACGCGGTCGTCCGCTCGAGCCGCAAGCTCTTCCTGATCGGCATCGACAACGGCGCCACCTCGATCTTCGTGATGGATGGCGAGGGACGCCAGATCGCGGCGCTCGACGTCACCATCGCCCGCGACATCAACGTCCTGCGGCAGTCGCTGCAGCAGAGCCTGCCCGGCGGTCGGTTCGATGTGAAGGCGGTCGGGGATTCGCTGGTTCTCTCGGGCAGCGTGAACTCGACCTCGGAGGCGCAACAGGCGCTCGATATCGCCAACGCCTTCGTCGGCATCGCGGCCGGCGGCGGCGTCGCGACCCGCGGCGCCGTCATCAACAACCTGACGATCCGCAACAAGGATCAGGTGATGATCCGCGTCACCGTGGTCGAGGTGGCGCGCACGGTTCTGAAGCAGTTCGGTATCAGCACGAGCGGCAATTGGTCGGCTCTCAACCCGCTGGGCGGCAACTTCCTGACGAACAACACGGGTTTTCCGTTGACCGGTTCACGGAGCCCGGACGCCAACGCTCTGACCGCATCCGTCCAGACCGGCGGATTCTCCTTCAAGGCCACCTTGCGCGCCTTCGAGCAAGCCGGCGTGTCCCGCATCCTGGCCGAGCCGACGCTGACCGCAATTTCCGGTGAGTCGGCAAAATTCACGGCCGGCGGCGAAATTCCGGTGCCGCTGAGCTGTTCGGCCGCCTCGACGGTCTCGATCGGCACGTCGGTCAGCCAGGGCTGCGTCGTCGCGCTGACCTACAAGCCCTACGGCGTGAGCCTGTCGTTCACCCCCGTCGTGATGGCCGAGAATCGCATTTCGGTCCGGATCGCCACCGACGTGGTCGATCTCGATCCTCAGAACAGCTTCACCTACTACCTCAACGATCGTCCGACCCCCGTGCCGGGCACGACGAAGCGCAGCTCCGAGACCACGGTCGAGCTCGCCTCCGGCGCGACGATGATGACCGCGGGCCTGATCCAGCAGAAGAACCGGGCGGCGATCTCCGGTCTGCCCGGGCTGATGAACCTTCCGATCCTCGGCGCCCTGTTCCGCTCCCGCGACTACCAGCGGGACGAGACCGAGCTGATGATCATGGTCACCCCCTACATCGCGCAGCCGATGGAGGCGCGGCAGGTGCAGCGGCCGGACGACGGTTTCGTCGATGCGCCGGACGGGCAGGCGGTGCTGCTCGGACGCCTGAACAAGATCTACGGCACGGTCGGCGGCGGCACCCTCGGGCCGGCCTATCGCGGCCGGGTCGGCTTCATCGCCGACTGACCCCGTCCATCAGGATCGAATCACGATGTCCTCCCCCGCCCGCACCTCCGTCTGCCGCGCCTGGCCGGTCGCCGCCGCCGTGCTTCTTGCCGCCGGGCTTGGCGCCTGCCGCGCGGATCGGGTCGAGACCACCGGCTCGACCTACCCGATCGACGTGCGCACCCGCCACCCGATCGTGCTCGCCGATGCCGACCGCACCCTCGACGTGTTTCCCACCGGAATCGGCCATATCGATCCGCGCCAGCGCGCCGACATCGAGGCCTTCCTCGTCGAGTACCGGCGCTACGGCCGCGGCATCCTCCTCGTCGAGCTGCCGCGCGGCGTATCGCCGGCTTTGGCCGGGCCCGTCGAGCGCACCGGCGCGTCGATCCGGCGCCTCGCGACGGAGATGGGCGTGCCGGCCGCCGGCGTGCGGGTGGCTGCCTACCCGATCGCCAACCCCACCTTGGCCTCGCCCCTGCGCCTGAGCTTCCAGCGGATGCAGGCCAAGGTCGCCGACAAGTGCGGGCTCTGGCCGAGGGACCTCGGCGCCAGCGACCTGCGGGCCAACTGGTCGAACGAGCCGACATGGAATCTCGGCTGCGCGATGCAGTCCAACGTCGCCGCCCAAGTCGCCGATCCGATCGACCTCGTGCGCGGCCGGCCCGAGGGCCGTATCGACACGGTCCTGCGCACTAAGGATCTCGGCCAGCTCCGCGAGGGCAAGGATCCGTCAACGCAATGGCGTCAGGATGGACAGACCAATGTCAGCAGCGAAGTGAAGAGCCAGTAGCCTCGCCGGCCGCTCGCGCGCTGCCTCGAGCCTCTGTCGATCACCGGCCGCGCCCACTCGGCAAAAGAACCGGAAACCACGCATCATGCCGGACACATACGAGGCTTCAGAGCGGACCATCGCCCCGGTGCCGCGGATCACGATCCAGGCTTTCTGCGAAACGCCGGAAACGGCTGCGATGATCGAGGGCATCGCCGCCGAACGCCGGATGCAGAAGGCCCATGTCAAGGTGCAGATGGGCGGGGGAGCCGCAGCCCTGGAGGCTTACCGGCACGCGCCCACGCCCAACGTGATCGTGCTCGAATTCCTGAATCTCAAGTCCCGGCCGCTCGAATGTCTCGACCAGCTTGCTGAGGTCTGTGACGAGGGCACGAAGGTGCTGGTGATCGGCCACGTCAACGACGTGTTGCTCTACCGGCAATTCATCCAGCGGGGGGGTGAGCGAGTACCTGATGGCGCCGGTCGAGCCGGTCGCGATGATCGCCGCGGTCTCCGATCTGTTCGCGGCGCCGGGCGCGAAGCCGGTGGGGCGTACGGTCGCCGTCTACGGTGCGCGCGGCGGCGTCGGTAGCTCGACGGTGGCTCAGAATCTCGCCTGGACGGTGGCCCGCGAGCACGGCACCGCGACGGTGATCGCCGACCTCGACGTCGCCTTCGGCACGGCGAGCCTCAACTTCAACCAGGATCCGCCTCAGGGCATCGCCGAGGCGGTGTTCGCGCCCGAGCGCCTCGATGCCAACTTGCTCGACCGCCTGCTCTCGAAATGCGCCGATAACCTGAGCCTGCTCTCGGCGCCCGCCACTCTCGACCGCACCGTCGACCTGACCGAGCCCGCCTTCGATGCGCTCACTGACCTGCTGCGGGCGGCGGTGCCCTGCATTGTCCTCGACGTGCCGCATCAATGGTCGGCCTGGACCCGCCGCGTGCTGATCAGCGCCGACGAGATTCTGATCGTCGCCCCGCCGGACTTGGCGGGCCTGCGCAACGTCAAGAACCTGCTGGCCCTGCTGCATCAGCAGCGTCCCAACGATGCGCGGGCGCGGGTCGTCCTCAACGGCGTCGGCGTGCCGAAGCGGCCCGAGATCGCGGCGGCCGAGTTCTCTAAGGCGCTCGACGTCCCGCTCCAGGCGGTCATTCCCCTTCGATCCGGCCCTGTTCGGCACCGCCGCCAATAACGGCCAGATGATCGCCGAGGTCCAGGCCGGCTCCAAGCCGGCGGAGATCTTCTCCGATCTCGCCGCTGCGGTGACGGGTCGGACCGAGATCCGCCGGGTCCGGGCCAACCTCCTGGAACCGCTGCTCGCCCGGCTGACGCGCAAGAAGGCGTCCTGACGGTGTCCTGCGCTCTTTTCTCCCAAGATTGCTGAAGGCGCGGCGCCATGTTCGGTCGACGCTCCAATACCGCCGCGGCTCCCGCCCCGGCCGCTCCCGCAGCCGGACCGGCGAACGTCACCCCGCCGGTCCTGCAGCAGGAGGCCGTGCGCGCGCGTCCCGAGGCGGCGAGCGCCCCGGTCCCGCAGGCGCAGCAGCCGAAATCCGAGGATTACTTCCGCACGAAGAGCATGATCTTCGGCGCGCTGATCGAGGCGATCGACCTCGCCCAGCTCGCACGGCTCGAAGGCGAGGCGGCGCGCGAGGAAATCCGCGACATCGTCTCCGAGATCATCGGTCTCAAGAACATCGTGCTGTCGATCGCCGAGCAGGAGGAGCTGCTCGACGACATCTGCAACGATGTGCTCGGCTACGGTCCGCTAGAGCCGCTGCTCGCCCGCGACGACATCGCCGACGTGATGGTGAACGGCGCCGACCGGACCTTCATCGAGGTCGCCGGCAAGATCCAGCTCACCTCCGTGCGCTTTCGCGACAACCAGCAACTGATGAATATCTGCCAGCGGATCGTCAGCCAGGTCGGCCGCCGCGTGGACGAGTCCTCGCCGATCTGCGACGCGCGCCTGCCCGACGGCTCGCGCGTCAACGTCATCGCTCCGCCGCTCGCCATCGACGGGCCGGCGCTGACCATCCGCAAGTTCAAGAAGGACAAGCTCACCCTCGACCAGCTCGTGCGCTTCGGGGCGATCTCGCCGGAGGGCGCGAAGATCCTGCAGATCATCGGCAAGGTCCGCTGCAACGTCGTGATCTCGGGCGGCACCGGCTCGGGCAAGACGACCCTGCTCAACTGCCTTACCGCCTTCATCGAGCACGACGAGCGCGTCATCACCTGCGAGGACGCGGCCGAGCTTCAGCTCCAGCAGCCCCACGTGGTGCGCCTGGAGACCCGGCCGCCGAACCTGGAGGGCCAGGGGCAGGTCACCATGCGCGACCTCGTCAAGAACTGCCTGCGCATGCGGCCCGAGCGCATCATCGTCGGCGAGGTGCGCGGACCCGAAGCCTTCGATCTTCTGCAGGCGATGAACACCGGCCACGACGGCTCGATGGGCACGTTGCACGCCAACTCCCCGCGCGAATGCCTCGCGCGTATCGAATCGATGATCACGATGGGCGGCTTCTCGCTGCCCTCGCGGACCTTGCGCGAGATGATCACCGGCTCGATCGACGTGATCATCCAGGCCATGCGCATGCGCGACGGCTCCCGGCGTATCACCCACATCACCGAGGTGATGGGGATGGAGGGTGAGGTCATCATCACCCAGGACCTGTTCGTCTATGACGTGCTCGGCGAGGACGCGAACGGGCGCCTGATCGGCCGCCACCGTTCCACCGGGATCGGCCGTCCGCGCTTCTGGGAGCGGGCACGCTATTACGGCGAGGAGCGGGCGCTGGCCGCCGCCCTCGACGCCGCCGTGGCCGAAGGGGAGGCGGCATCGTGAGCGCGCTCAACGCCCCTCTGGCGGTCGGGCTCGTGGCGGTGGCCGCCGGTTCGCTCGCATACGTGTTCCTGATGCCCGCCCTCTCGGGCGAGCGGCGGGCCGAGCAGCGTCGCAGGGCGCTGGGTCAGCCGCAGGCCGTGCTCGCGGAGCGCGGCGCGGCCGCCAGCCGCCGCGAGCAGGTCGCCAAGAGCCTCAAGGAGCTGGAGGCCAAGAAGGACAAGACCAAGGTCACGCTCGAACTCCGCCTCGCCCGCGCCGGCCTCAACTGGAGCCGCCAGAAGTATCGGGTCGTCTCGGCGATCACCGCCGTCGTCCTCGCGCTGGCCGCCTTCCTCGTCTCGCACAATGTGATCGTCGCCGGGCTCGCCCTGTTCGTGGGCGGGTTCGGCCTGCCCGCCTGGTGGCTCAAGCGGCGGCAGAAGCGGCGGGTCGAGGCCTTCATCGAGGAATTGCCCAACGCCATGGATGTGGTGGTGCGCGGTCTGCGCTCCGGCATCCCCCTGGGCGACTGCCTGCGCATGATCGCGCGCGAGGCGAAGGAGCCCTTGCGCAGCGAGTTCCGGGTGACGATGGAGTCCCAGGCGCTCGGCCTGTCGATGTCCGACGCGATCCTGCGCATGTACGAGCGGGTGCCCGTCACCGAGGTGAACTTCTTCTCCATCGTGATCGGCATTCAGCAGAAGGCCGGCGGCAACCTCTCGGAGGCGCTTGGAAACCTGTCGCGGGTGCTGCGCGAGCGCAAGAAGATGGCCGGCAAGATCCAGGCGATGAGCATGGAGGCCAAGGCGTCGGCCGCGATCATCGGTGCCCTGCCGTTCGTCGTCGGCGGGGGGACCTACCTGTCGAGTCCCGATTACACCGCACTCCTTTGGACCACCTCGTTCGGCAAGATCGCCCTCGTGATCTCGGGTCTGTGGATGCTGACCGGCGTCTTCGTGATGAAGAAGATGATCAATTTCGACATCTGAGTCGCGCGCCGGAAGGCGACGTGAAGGGGCGGACTGGGCCGGACACTGATGCTGGATGACTTCGTCAACACTGCGTTCGCGCCCCGCACCATCGCTGCGGTGCTGGCGGGCATCGCCGCGGCGGCGACGGCCTTCACCCTGGTGCAGCCGCTGATCGAGGGCGACCCACTCGCCAAGCGGATGAAGCTCGTCAGCGACGAGCGCGAGCAGATCCGTCAGCGCGAACGCGAGCGGCTCAACAGCCGCACGACGCTGCGCGCGGAACCGAAGGCCTACATGAAGCGGGTCGTCGAGCAGTTCAATCTCGGCCGCTGGCTCGGCACGGAGACCGCCAAAGCCAAACTGATTCGGGCCGGGTATCGCGGCGCCGGGGCCGAGACCGCCTTCCTCTTCTTCCGCCTGGTGATGCCGATCACCCTCACGGCCGTCGCGCTGTTCTACCTGTTCGTGCTCGAAGTGCTCGACCAGCCGTTCGTCATCCGGCTCGGCCTCGTCTTTGCTGCCGGCTTCTTCGGTCTCAAGCTGCCGGAGGTGTACCTGTCGAACATCACCTCCAAGCGGCAGGCGGAGATCCGCCGCGCCTGGCCCGACGCCCTCGACCTGTGCCTCATCTGCGTCGAGTCGGGCATGTCGGTCGAGAACGCGTTCCGGCGGGTCAGCCTGGAGGTCGCGAGCCAATCGGCCGTGCTCGCCGAGGAGCTGGCGCTCCTCACCGCCGAGCTGTCCTTCCTGCCCGAGCGGCGCGTGGCCTACGAGAATCTCGCCCTGCGCACGGGGCTGGAGATCGTCAAGTCGCTGACCACTGCGCTGATGCAGGCCGAGCGCTACGGCACGCCGGTGGGGCAGGCCCTGCGCGTGCTGGCGCAGGAGAGCCGGGACTACCGCATGACCGAGGCCGAGAAGAAGGCTGCCTCGCTCCCGCCCAAGCTGACCGTGCCGATGATCCTGTTCTTTCTGCCGGTGCTGTTCGTGGTTCTCCTGACGCCTGCGGGTATCCAGGTCTACGAGGCGATGAAGTAAGCGGCTTCGGGGCCAGCGACCCCTCGGCCCGATCCCCGGATGCACTCGGCCGTTCGATGCTGTAGCCACGCGCGGATCTCCACCGCGACGCGGCACCCCATGGCTCTGCTTTCCCTCGACGATCTCGCACCCGGTCAGGAATACGCCGCCGGGCCGATCACCGTCAGCCGTGACGAACTCGTCGCCTTCGCCCGAGAATACGACCCGCAGCCCTTCCACCTCGACGAGGCGGCCGCGAAGGAGACCTTCGTCGGCACCCTGATCGGCTCGGGCTGGCAGACAGCGGCGCTGGGCATGCGCCTGTTCGCGCAGGCCCTGGTTTCGCAGTCTACCTCGATGGGATCGCCCGGCATCACCGCCCTGCGCTGGCTGAGGCCCGTCCTGCCGGGTGATACCCTGAGTGCGGTGATCCGCGTCGAGGAGGTCCGCCCGTCATCCTCGAAGCCCGACCGCGGCATGGCGCGGCTCTCGATGACGCTGACGAACGGGCGCCGCGAGGCGGTGATGACCCAGGCCTTCGCGGTACTGTTCGCGCGTGCCGGTGCCGTGCCCGCACCGCGCCCGGTCGAACTCTCGACGGAGACGGGCCCCGTGGCGGAGCCTAACGACGCGGTGCCGCTGCCCTATCTCGCTGAGGCCGAACTCGGCACGACCCGCGATCTCGGCGCCCACCGCTTCGAGGCGGACGACATCATCGCCTTCGCGCGGGCCTACGATCCGCAGATCTTCCATCTCGATGCAGAGGCGGCGCGGGCCACACATTTCGGCGCGCTCTGCGCCTCGGGCTGGCAGACCGCGGCGGTCTGGATGAAGCGGCTGAACGCGACCTTCGCCCGCGACATCGCCCTCACCGCCCGCTCCGGCCCGGTGCCGCAGCTCGGCCCCTCGCCGGGGTTCAAGGATCTGAAATGGCTGCGGCCGGTCTATGCCGGCGACACGATCCGTTATGCCAGCACGCTCATCGACCGGCGCGCCTCCCGCTCGCGGCCGGGCTGGGGCATCGCCACGCACCACAACACCGCGCAGAATCAGCGCGGCGAGCCGGTCTTCGAATTCACCGGCACGGTGTTCTGGCAGTGGGAGCCCCCGGCTGCATGAGCGCTCCGTCCGCCCGCCGGATCCTCGTCGCCAGCTTCGTCGGCACCGCGATCGAGTTCTACGACTTCTACATCTACGCCACTGCCGCCGCCCTGGTGATCGGGCCGATCTTTTTCCCCCATGGCGAGCCCGGCGTTCAGACGCTCCAGGCGTTTGCGACTTTCGCCATCGCCTTTCTCGCCCGGCCGATCGGGGCGGCGGCGTTCGGGCATTTCGGCGACCGGATCGGCCGCAAGGCGACGCTGGTCGCCTCGCTGATGATCATGGGGCTGTCGACGGTCCTGATCGGTTGTCTGCCGGGCTATGCCAGCATCGGCTGGTGGGCGCCGGCTCTGCTCTGCCTGCTGCGCTTCGGTCAGGGCGTCGGCTTCGGCGGGGAATGGGGCGGGGCGGCCCTGCTCGCGGTCGAGAACGCGCCGCCGGGGCGCCGCGCGCTCTACGGGATCTTCCCGCAACTCGGCGCGCCGATCGGCTTCATCGCCGCCAACCTTCTGTTCCTCGGGCTCAGCGTGGCTTTGAGTCCGGCGGATTTCGAAGCCTGGGGCTGGCGTCTGCCCTTCCTGGCCTCGGCCGTCCTCGTTGGTGTCGGGCTCTATGTCCGCCTGAAGCTTACCGAGACCCCGGCCTTCCGCGCCGCCCTCGAACAAGCGTCGCCGGAAAGGGTGCCCCTCGCCACGATCTTCTCCGCACATCGGCGCGCAACGCTGCTCGGCACGCTGGCGATGGTGGCGGCCTACGCGGTCTTCTATCTCTCGACGGTGTTCGCTCTCAGCTACGGCACCGGCACGCTTGGTTACGCACGTAAATCCTTTCTGCTGTTCGAGTGCGTGGCGATCCTGTTCATGGCGCTGGCGATCCCGCTATCGGGATGGGCGGCCGACCGGTTCGGACGCAAGCCCGTGATGCTCTCGGGGCTCGCCGTGACGGGGGCGCTCGGCGCCGTGCTCGGACCGATGCTCGGCAGCGGCGAGCCTGCTTTGGTGCTCGCCTTCCTCTGCCTCGCGCTGTTTGCCATGGGCTGGATCTTCGGGCCGATGGGCGCGCTGCTGCCCGAGCTGTTCCCGACCCGGGTGCGCTATACCGGCGCCTCGGTCACCTACAATCTCGCCGGGATCGTCGGCGCCTCCGGGGCACCCTTCGCGGCGCAATGGCTCGCCGAGTCGGGCGGCATCGGCTTCGTCGGGCTCTATCTCGCCGTCGCCGCGGGGATCAGCTTTGCCGCCGTCATCGCCATGCCCGAGACGGGGCGGGACGCCTGACGCCGCACGGGCGAGGCGAGTAGCCCAGCCCCAGAAAATGAATTGCGCACGATTTAGATTGCGCGCAATCTAAAATACGGCTATCCCGGTTCGGAGCCGAGCGGAGCAATCCCCGTTCGCCCCGAACATGAGGACAGACCCATGACCGTCGATGTGAAGTACCGCACCACCGCCTCCGCCACGGGTGGCCGCGACGGCTCCGCCCGCACCGAGGACGGCAACTTCCAGGTCCAGCTCTCGACCCCGAAGGAACTCGGCGGCGCGGGCGGCCCCGGCGCAAACCCCGAGCAGCTTTTCGCCGCGGGTTACTCGGCCTGCTTCATCGGCGCGCTGAAGGTCGCGGGCGGCCAGCTCAAGCTGAAGGTGCCCGCCGACACCACCGTCACC
Source organism: Methylorubrum extorquens (assembly GCA_900234795.1). Lineage (NCBI taxonomy): Bacteria > Pseudomonadati > Pseudomonadota > Alphaproteobacteria > Hyphomicrobiales > Methylobacteriaceae > Methylorubrum > Methylorubrum extorquens. The sequence goes on along the minus strand of LT962688.1, from coordinate 3,137,238 downwards.
GCCCAAGTCGGCATCGGTCCGCGCTCCGAGGGCGGCTTCGGCATCACCGCCGACCTCAAGGTCAGCCTGCCGGGTCTCGACCGCGCCGACGCCGAGCGCCTCGTCGAAGCGGCCCACCAGATCTGCCCGTATTCCAACGCGACGCGGGGGAATGTCGATGTCGGTCTGACGGTGGCGTAAGCGACCTCCAACCCTTGATCCCATGTACGCCTCATCCTGAGGTGCCGCGAAAGCGGCCTCGAAGGATCCTTCAGCGGTCTCGCGATCCCTGGAAGATCCTTCGAGGCTCCGCTTCGCTGCGCACCTCAGGATGAGGGTGCGATAAGGAGATTACGTCCCCTCGATCGTCCGCTTCTGCACGCCGCCCTTCGCCATCACCGGCTTCTTCGCGCTGATGATGCGGGAGTTCACGCCGGTCCAGCCGATCTCGCCGGAGAGCCGGCCGTATTCGATCTTCGGGCAGCGGTTCATGATGACCGTGATGCCTGCGGCCTCGGCCCGCGCGGCGGCCGCGTCGTCGCGCACACCGAGCTGCATCCAGATCACCTTCGGCGGTACCGGCAGCGCCAGCGCCTCATCGACCAGCGGTCCCGCCGCGGCGGAATTGCGGAAGATCTCGACCATGTCGACCGGCCCCGTCAGGTCCGAGAGCCGGGCGATCACCGGCCGGCCGAGCAGGGTCTGGCCCGCCAGCCCCGGATTGACCGGCGTCACGGTGTAGCCGCGCTCGGCCAGATACTTGAAGACGATGTAGCTCGGCCGCGCCGGATTGGCCGAGGCGCCGACCAAGGCGATCGAGCGCGCCTCCTTGAGGACGGCGCGGATCTGCGCATCGGGATAGCGGTCGTGCCGTGTGGCGATTCCGTCAGGCGCGTCGTCGATCGTCGGGATCATGCCGCCCTTGTCCGCCATGCGTCGGCATGCTGCAAGGCTCAGGCATGAGCGAGACCGTGATGAACATGGCGGAGACCGCCGCCTTCCTCGAGCGCGACTTCCCGCAGATGAATGCGGGCGGGCGCCACTACCACCTGGAGGCGGTCGGCCCGCTCTCCGCACGGATGCGGCTCGATTACCACGAGCGCCACCTGCGCCCCGGTGGCACGGTGTCCGGCCCCTCGATGATGGCGCTGGCCGATTACGCGCTCTACGCGGCGATCCTCGCGAATATCGGCCCGGTCGCGCTCGCCGTGACGACGAGCCTGAACGTCAACTTCCTGCGCCGGCCCGGCCCCGCCGCCCTCGTCGCGGAATGCCGCCTGATGAAGCTCGGGCGGCGCCTCGCGGTGGGCGAGGTCGCGATCCGAAGCGCGGGCTCGGAGGCGCTCGTTGCCCACGCCACCGGTACCTACTCGATCCCGCCGGAGCGGTGAGGCCGCGCGCTCCAGCGAATGCGGCGGAGGCGCGGTCTGGGCCCGGCGGCGAGCCCTACTCGGCCGGCGCCCCCAAAGGTGTCGAAGGAGCTCTGGGCGGTACGTCCGTGGAGCGCGGCTCGTAGGCAAAGGTCTCGGGCATGAACAGCAGGTAGAGCGCGAAGCCCGCCGCCGCGATCGCAGCGAGCACGAGGAAGGCCGCGGAGTAGCCCGCGCCGACGATGACCACGCCGGCCAGCGTCGCGCTCAACGCTGCGCCGAGCCCCTGCGCCGTCGCGACCGCGCCCTGGGCGACGTTGAACCGGCCGGTGCCGCGGGTGAGGTCGGCGACCACGATCGGGAACAGCGCGCCGTAGATGCCGGCGCCGACGCCGTCGAGGCACTGCACTGCCACGAGATAGAACGGGTTGTCCGAGAAGGTGTAGAGCACGCCACGCAGGGCCAGCACGCCGAAGGCGACGAGGAAGATCGGCTTGCGGCCGAAGCTGTCGGCCTTGGCGCCGACCAGCACCGCCATCGGCACCATCACGCATTGCGCGGCGACGATACAGACCGCGATCAGCGAGGTCGCGTTGTCCTTGCCGACGACCTTGGTCAGCAATTGCCCAACCGAGGGCAGCATCGCCGCATTGGCGAGGTGGAACGCGGCGCAGAGGAGCGCGAACAGCATCAGGTGGCGGTTGCGCAGCAGCAGGCTCAAGCCCGAGGGCTGCTCGCAGCTCTGGTCTTCGGCGCAATCGAGGCCGCGGGCGAGGTCGTCGTCGATGTCCTCGGCCGGCACCATCAGCATCGCGACGATCGAGCAGGCGGCGAGAAGGCCCATGAGCCAGAACACGACGATGGGGCCGAACACATAGGCCAAGCCGCCCGCCAGCATCGCCGAGACCGCGTTGCCAGCATGGTTGAAGCCTTCGTTGCGGCCGATGCGCTTGGAGAACAGCTTCGGCCCGACGATGCCCAGCGTGATGCCGGTGAGCGCCGGCGCGAAGATCGAACCCGCCATGCTGGCGAGCGCCTGCGTCGCGGCCACCAGCGTGAAATTTGAGATCCAGGGCAGAACGAGACAACTCACCGTGACGACGACCGCGGCGGCGATGACGACGCTGCGCTTGGCGTTGGTGCGGTCGATCAGGGCGCCCGCGGGCGTCTGGGCGAGCAATCCGGCAATGCCGGCGATCGTCATCACGAGGCCGATCGTCGCCTCGTTCCAGCCCTGGTCGGGCCCGCGCACGGCCAGAAGATAGATGGCGAGATACGGGCCGAGGCCGTCGCGCACGTCGGCGAGAGTGACATTGAGCAGGTCGAGCCCGCGCAATGCCCGCCGGGAGGGCTGACGCGGCGCGGGATCGATCGAGGGAAGTGCGTCGCCACGCATCGGCAATGTCCACGGGTCAGCGCAGCGTCCCGGACGGCGAAGATCCGCCGCCGGAAAGGACGTTGCGAAATCGGCGTTTCCAGGGGTCGGACGGCACAAGCAGAGTCCTGAGACGACCGCATGTCCATTCGATCCCGGCGCTAAAGCCCGCTTGGCCGGATCGTTCCGATTGCTGAGGATTCTAATCCCGAGCTCGCGATCACGAATCCGTGGAATTGGGGTGATGGCTATCGTCAGGCCGAACACGCGCCACCACCGGTAACACCGCTTTAGCCATGGTCAGATCGGGCGTCGGCGTCGCGCCCCGGCGAAAGGTTTGCTTAGAGCACCGCCCCCAAAGAGGGCGACCGATTCGTCAGACCGAAGCCGATGCGTATCTCCGAAGGCGAACAGAACCGGATGGAGGGACGCCCGCTTTCGGCGCGGTGGCTTCCGCTGTCCCGGCACGTCCGCTCCGCCCGGAGCTGGATCATCCTCGGTGTGCTCGCGCCGATCGGCATGCTGGTGCTCTCGGCCATCATGCTGCTCGAGCTTCGCCAGGATGCTTGGGACAAGGCCGAACAGACCTCGAAGAACCTGCTTCAGGTGATCGAGCGCGACATCGCCCGCAATGTCGAGATCATCGATCTGTCCCTCCAGGGCGTTGTCGATAACCTCAAGGTGCCCGGCTTGGCCGGTGCCAGTCCGTCCTTGCGCCGCATCGCTCTGTTCGATCGCGCCGCGACCGCCCGCGACATGGGGGTCATGCTGGTGATCGACGAGAACGGCGACAGCATCATCGATGCGAACGCCGACACGCCCCGTCGGCTCAACAATGCCGACCGCGATTACTTCCAGGCCCACAAGACGCAGGCCGGTCTCGGCTTGCACATCAGCCGGCCCTTGATCTCGCGTCTGCTCGGCGAACCGGTGATCGTGCTGAGCCGGCGCATCGACAAGCCGGACGGCAGCTTCGGCGGCGTGGTGCTGGCGAGCCTGAAACTGTCCTATTTCAGCAGCTTGTTCGCCCGGATCGGGCTTGGTCGCGAAGGCGGGATCAACCTCTACCTGCGCGACGGCACCCGCGTGATGCGCTACCCCTTCGTGGCGAGCGATATCGGTGCGAACATCACCGGTGCCCCGACCTTCCAGAACTTCGTCGCCAAGCGCGAAGGCAGCTTCAAGGGGATCTCCGTCCGCGACGGCGTCGAGCGGTATTACACCTTCACCCAGGTCGGTGACTGGCCGCTCGTCCTTAACGTCGCCCTCGGAACGCGGGAGATCGAGGCGGAATGGCGGGAGACGGCGGCGGTCATCGGCTTAGCGGTCCTCGTCCTGTGCGGATCGACCGTTCTGCTCTCGCTGCTGTTCGGGCGGGAACTGCGCCGCAGCGCGGCCATGCAGGCCGAACTGGCTCGCCTTGCCCAGACCGACGTTCTGACCGGCCTGCCGAACCGGCGGCATTTCGAAACGGTCTTCGCCCAGGCCTGGGGGACGTCCCGGCGCACGGGCGCACCGCTCGCGCTCATCCTGATCGATGCCGACCACTTCAAGCGCTACAACGATCGCTACGGCCACGCGGTCGGCGACGCCGTGCTCAGGGGGCTCGCGGACAGCTTGAGCGCCAGCGTTCGCCGGCCGGGCGACCTCGTCGCCCGCGTCGGCGGAGAGGAGTTCGCCGTCCTGCTGCCCGGGACGGACCACGATGGCGCGATGCGCGTCTCCGAGACGATTCACCGGGCGATCGCAGGATTCGCCATGCCCTCCGTCGGCATCGGTCCCGGAACGGTCACCGTGAGCCTCGGCCTCGCCGTGGATTCCGGCTGCGGCACCGCCGAGGATCTCTACCGGCGGGCCGACGCGGCGCTCTACGAGGCCAAGGCGGGCGGGCGGAATCAGACCCGATCTGCGGCCTGACCAGGCGGCACAGCCGCCCCCGGCCCGGCCACCCGCGCACCGAGATCGTGCGTGCGCGGGTGAAAAGCTGCGCTTACGGGCAGGGGTGGCGGGCGCCGTCGTTGCCGAGATAGGTGCCGCTGCGCGCGTCGTAGGATCGGAAGCGGCGGGCGCAGGCCGCCACGGCTTCCGGGTCGGCACCGCCCTGGACCACCACGGGCGCGGCCTGGGCCTGCGAGTTGGCGATGGCGCCGCCGAGGATGGCACCGGCCGCCAATCCCGCGACACCGGCGCCGACCGCGGCACCGACGCCCGGACCGCGGCGATAGCCCCGACCGTAGCCGTAGCGACGGTGCCCGTAGGCGCGGTGGCCGTAGCGGCGGTACTGGACATAATCGGTCGGCATGTCGCCCCGAACCAGGGCTTCGACCGGGCTCTGCGGCGCGGGTGCAGCCAAAGCCGGCGTGCCGACGAGGAGGGCGGTCATGGCGGCGAGGGCGAAGGTCGATTTCATCAGTCTGGAAACTCCTTGGCTCGTCGAGACTGGGCTCGAAACGGGTGCGCCGGCCGGTTCGAACGGCCGGCGCCCCCTTGTGTACAACGTGCGAACCGGGTGCCCGCGTCCGGTGGCCGGATGACCACCGGAACGGGACCGGATCGACGGATCAGTCGCGAACGGTCAGGGATGCCGGCTTCGGCGCGGCGAGAAGCCCACCGATGAAGGCGGCGATGGCGCCGAGGATCAGCGCGATCGCGGCGTAGAGGGCGCCCTGGGTCGCGAGTGATTTGGCGGTCTTGGCCGCCTCTTCGGCCTGCTTCTTGGCGGTGGCGACTGCCTGCTCGTACTGCTTCTGGTAGTCCTGGACCTGCTGGCGCGCCTGATCGACCGGGATGTTCTGCGCCTTGGCGAGCGCGTCGGCGGCGCGCGTCTCTGCCTGCTGCTTGTCGGCGGCGTCGCCCGAAAGCATGGCACGCACGGCCGAGACGGCGGCATCGCGGGCTGCCTGCGGGTCCTGGCCGGCGGCCTGATCCTTCACCCGCTGCTCGATCCGGTCGAGCGGATTGGACACCTTGCTCAGCGAGGGAGCGGCGGCCTGCGCCGCGGTCTGGACCGTTCCGCCGACGAGGTTGCCCGCTCCGCCCAGCGCCGAGCCCACGGTGTTGACGGCGCTACCGACGACACCGCTGGCGGCGGAGGTCAGCAGGTAGAGGACGACGAGGGTGGTGACGGCCCACGATACGAAGCCGTGCAGCCCGGCGATGCCGCGCAGGGGCTTACCGGCGAGGCGCCCGGCGATCAGGCCGCCGACGAGGGAGGCGACGATGCCGGAGACGACGAACCATGCGCCGGCCCCGAGGGAGAAGTTCGACGCGGACGGGTTCTCGGCGGTGTCGAGGCCGACCGAGGCGAGGCCGGCGGCGACGCCCGCGAGGTTGATGACGACCTGCGTCACCAGCGCCGTCGCGGCGCCAGCGAAGACGGCGCCCCAGGAGACCTGATTGAGGGCCACGGTCTCGTGGGCGAGGCTCCGCGTGCCGTCGATGGGCGAGGGTTGGAAGCCGGATGGGTAAGTCACGCTGGTACTCCGAGTCTGGGGTCGTTCGAGGAAGACGTGGTCAGGCGTCAGTTGCGCCCGCGCACGAGAAGGCCGAGGCCGAAGCCGACGAGGCCGGCAATGAGCAGGGAGGTGTGCGGCCACTCGACCGAGCGCTCGTGTCCCTCCTGCAGGGAGCGGCGACCGCGATCGTAGATGTCCTCGGCGGTGTCGTAGGCCTCGTCCGCGGCGTGCCGCGCGGCGTCCTTGGCCTGACCGTAGATGTTCTCCACCCGGCCGGCAGCTTCGCGCAGACGGCCCTCGGCCGAATCGGTGTGGGATCCGGCCAGGTCTCCGATCGCGCCCTGTACCTTACCGCCCAACTCCCGGGCGGCGCCCGTGATCCTGTTCCCATCGACCATGGTCGCATTCCTCGTTCGAAAAGTGCCTGTCGCGCCGCCTTTCGGGGCGGAGCGTCATTCGGTGCCGGTTGTCAGCTCGACCGGACAGCGGTGCACGAACGGGTTGCGAACTCTCGGGTTCCGCCACCACCCTGCGGATCCACAGTCACAATCGCGCCATGTCGCCCGCGCCCAATCTCGATATGTTTCCAACGGATGTCGTCGCCCGAAGTGCCCGGATCGATGCGGGACCGCGTTCAAGGACGGTTCAACCGGCCCGCCCTACATCTCAAAAACCGGCGCGGCGCCCCGCCGCCCCGAGATGTCGGGAGATCGACATGCGTTCGTCTCTGCTGCGTACCTTCACCGTTCTGATCGGGCTCGCCGCCGCCCCGGCCCTGGCACAGGCGCCGAGTCCGGCCACGCCGCCCACCGCCACGAAGCCCCCGGCCAGCGCCCCTGCAACCGCGCCGGCCGCCACGCCCTCCGCCGCGCCCAAGGCGGATGCGAAGGCGGAACTCATCGACATCAACTCAGCCAGCGCCGAGGAGCTGAGCCGGCTCAAGGGCATCGGCGAGGCCCGCTCGGCGGCTATCGTCAAAGGCCGACCCTACCGGGGCAAGGACGAGTTGGTCCGCAAGAAGATCGTGCCGGAGGCGGTCTATGCCGGCATCAAGGACCAGATCATCGCCAAACAGAAGTAGACGGTCAGAAGTAGACTTGCATCCGCCCGCAGATCGGCGGAGCTATCGGGACGGCGCGCGCGGTGCTACGCGCGGGCCGTCCCGCCCTTTGAAGACGCTTGAATCAACGAATGGCTGCCGCCCCCTCCCGGATCCGCCTCCACCACGGCGACCTGCCGCCCGATTTCGCGCCGGGCGCGGCGATCGCGATCGATACCGAGACGCTGGGGCTCAACCCGCATCGCGACCGGCTCTGCGTCGTGCAGGTGTCCCGCGGCGACGGCAGCGCCGATGTGGTGCAGATTCGGCCCGGTGACCCGGCGCCGGAGCGGCTCATGGCGATCCTGGCCGATGCCGGGGTCGTCAAGATCTTCCACTTCGCCCGGTTCGATCTGGCGGTGCTGTTCAACGCGTTCGGCGTCATGCCCGCTCCGGTCTACTGCACGAAGATCGCTTCGAAGCTCGCCCGCACCTACACCGACCGTCACGGCCTCAAGGACGTGGTGCGCGAGCTCGTGGGCGTCGATCTCTCCAAGCAGCAGCAATCCTCCGATTGGGGCGCGGGGACCCTGAGCCAAGCTCAGATCGACTACGCGGCATCGGACGTGCTCCACCTGCATGCCGCCCGCGAGCGTCTCGACGCTATGCTGGCCCGCGAGGGCCGCACCGAGATGGCGCAGGCCTGTTTCGACTTCCTTCCGACCCGATCCAAGCTCGATCTCGCCGGCTGGCCGGAGATCGACATCTTCGCCCACGCCTGAGACTCGGGGGCCTTCCCGAAGGTGAGGGCCTGATCCGGCAAAGTGCAGGGCAGCTGAGCGAGCGGCGTGCGTGCGGTGCCGCGAGCGATGCTAGCCGGCAACGCCGCGCGGGAGTCGTGCCGAGACGCGGTGTTCCATGCCGCATTCGGTGCGAGGACGCACGCGGGTGCCGTTGATCATTGCGCAAAGACGAGGCCATAACTTCGCCACCGCACCGGAGCATCCGGCCGGCGGGGCGCGACCGCAAGCGCGCCGACCCTTCAGGAACGCGATGCAGGCGGCCGACACCATCCAGGGGGAGACGGATCTCCTCGCGCTCGCCGCGAACGAGAACGCGCGTCGGAAGCGCGCGCATGGACGCGCGCGGCGGCACAGCGCGCAGGTGCGCACGCTGCGCCGGGTAATCCCGGTCACCGCCGGCATCGCCGTGCTGGGGCTCGCAGCGATCGTGCTCTGGAGCCCCCTCACGGGCAGCATTCCCAACGTCTCGTTCGGCCCGATCAGCGTCTCGGGCACCAAGGTGACGATGGAGAATCCGCGCCTGTCCGGCTTCCGCAAGGGCGAGCGCGGCTACGAAGTGGTTGCCGACGCGGCGCAGCAGGACGTGCGCAAGCCCAGCATCATCGAGCTTCAGGCCATGAAAGGCCACGTCGCCACCGACGACAAGGGCGGCCGTGCCTACCTTCAGGCGCAGGGCGGCGTGTTCGATTCCACCCGCGAATCGCTCAACCTCGAGAACGATATCCGCCTCTGGACCGACAAGGGCGAGGAAGTGCGCCTCTCGGTCGCCACCGTCGATTTCAAGACCGGCAGTCTGCGCTCGTCGAAGGCCGTCACCGTCACGGTGCCGTCGGGCTCGATCGTCGCCGACACGCTCGACGTGGTCGAGAACGGCCGGGTCGTCTCCTTCGTCGGCCGCGTCCATGCCGTGTTCCACGGCGACGAGGCCGAGAAGGAGAGCGGTGCCAAGGTCGCCCTGCGGACGGATCAGGAGCGCATCCACACCTCCGCTGCGGAACCCACGCGATGATGCCGCGTCTCGGCCCGGCGCTTGCTGCCGGCCTCGCCCTTCTCCTGGCGCATTCCGCCGCCGCGGCTCCGGCCAAGGAGACGGTGAAGGAGAAGCCCGCCGCGCTCGGCACCGTCGGCGGTGGCAAGGGGCCGATCAAGATCGACGCCGACCGGCTCGACGTGTTCGACAAGGAGAACAAGGCGATCTTCGCCGGCAACGTCGTGGCGGTGCAGGGCGAGAGCACGATCCGCTGCTCGGCGATGACGGTCCATTACAAGCGCGACAAGGACAAGGATCCGTCCAAGGACGCGAACAAGGACGCGGCGAAGTCGGAGGCTGAAGCCGCCGAGGATGCCAAGGCCAAGGCGGCGCTCGGCGGCAACGGCATCCGCAAGGTCGAATGCGCCGGCCCCGTGACCGTGGCGCAGAAGGACCAGATCGCCACCGGCGACAATGCGGTGTTCGATCAGGAGGCCAAGCGCATCGTGCTGACCGGCAACGTCGTGCTCAGCCAGTGCCAGAACGTCACCCGCGGTTCGCGCCTCGTCTACGACATGGCGAGCGGCCGGGCCAACATGGACCCTGTGGCCGGCGGTCGCGTCTCGGCGATGTTCGTGCCGGGCGAGGCCGGGCAGACCAAGGGCAGTCAGCCGAAGGGCTGCACCCAGCCGGCCATCGCGGCCAAGCCTGGTGCCAAGGGTGCCGACAAGGGGGCCGAGAAACCAGCCGTGAAGACGCGGGCGCAGGCGAACTGACGGTGACGGGAGCCGGGATGCCTGCGGGCGTGCCGCTTCGCGCGGTCGCCGAGCCGAAGCCGGCGAACCGAGGCCGCAAAGCCTCGTGGTTCGGCCGGCTTCTCGGGCGCGCTGGATCGGCACCGCAGGCGGCGCCCGGCGGCGTGCTCACCGAGGACGGCGGTGGTCCGGGCGTGCTGCACGTGCGCGGTCTTCGCAAGAGCTACGGCGCCCGCACCGTGGTCCACGAGGCTGGGCTCACCGTCCATAACGGCGAGGCGGTCGGGCTGCTGGGCCCCAACGGCGCCGGCAAGACCACGATCTTCTACATGATCACCGGCCTCGTCCCGGCCGACCGCGGCTTTATCAGCCTGGACGGCATGGAGATCACCCACCTGCCGATGTATCAGCGGGCTCGGCTCGGTATCGGCTATCTGCCGCAGGAAGCCTCGATCTTCCGCGGGCTCACCGTCGAGGACAACATCCGCGCCGTGCTCGAAGTGGCCGAGCCGGACCGCAAGGCCCGCGAGCGCAAGCTCGACTCGCTGCTCGAAGAGTTCGACATCGCGCGCCTGCGCAAGTCGCCGTCGATCGCGCTCTCGGGCGGCGAGCGACGCCGCTGCGAGATCGCCCGGGCGCTCGCGTCCTCTCCGACCTTCATGCTGCTCGACGAGCCTTTCGCTGGCATCGATCCGATCGCCGTCGGCGACATCCAGGATCTCGTGAAGCACCTGAAGCAGCGCGGCATCGGTGTGCTCATCACCGACCACAACGTCCGCGAGACGCTCGGCCTGATCGACCGCGCCTATATCGCCCATTCCGGCCGCATCCTCACCGAGGGCACGCCCGAGCAGATCGTCGCCAACGAGGACGCCCGTCGGCTCTATCTCGGCGAGGATTTCCGGCTTTAGGTCGGAGCGGACGTCTCGAAGGTTGGGCCTGCATCAAGGATCGGCAGCCGGATCGATCCGCCACCGAAGCGGCGTCCACTCTCCCCGTGACGGACCGCAGCAGCACGCTGGCGAAGACACGTTCTCGCCGCGCTGCACTTCGTCGGGTGCTGCCTTGCGTCACGACGCCGCCTCAGAAATCTCACGGCTACTTTCCGCGCTGGGCGGACCGTGGAGGTGTCCTTCATGCGGTCGCAGTCGCGGACCGTCGGGAGCGAGTTTTCGCCGATCCGGTAACGACCGCTGAACCACGCTCACCGTGGCCGCCTCGCCGGAAACACTTTCTTCGTTCGCCCCTGACAAATGCAGGCGTGGCGATGCGTGGGTGATCGCCAGTAGAGTGAGCCGGCGCAGCCCGCCTCTGTTGCGCGGCTACCGCGGTGCGAGAATTTGGGTGACGGCCGGACAAACCGCTTTGACGTGTCTGGCCGATGGCGCTAGACCTATCAAAGGAGAAGCAAAGAACGTGCCGAGTTCGGCGCGGCTCGTACGCGAGCTGCGATTTGTCAATGATTTCTAAAGGTTGGGCGTCGAGATGAGTCTGCTCCAGCGGCTCGAGATGCGCCAGGGCCAAGCCCTGGTGATGACACCGCAACTGCTGCAGGCGATCAAGCTCCTGCAGCTCTCGCAGCTCGATCTATCGGCCTATGTCGATGCCGAACTGGAGCGCAATCCGCTTCTGGAGCGCGCCGAGTCCGAAGGGGAATCCGAGCGCGAGGCGCCGGAGGCGTCGGGCGACGGCGAGTACGACGGCGGCGACGGGCCGGAATCCGAGACCTGGCTCGGCTCCGAGATGACGCAGAGCCGCAGCGAGATCGAGGGTGACCTCGACACGCGCCTCGACAACGTGTTCGCCGACGAGAACCCCACCCCGCGCGAGACTGGGACCGGGGACATGCTCTCGCTGACCCCAGCCCCTTACGGCAATGCTGGTGGCAGCTTCGACGGCGAGCTTCCCGATTTCGAGGCGACGCTGACCGCCGAGACCAGCTTGCGCGAGCACCTCGCCGCACAGCTCGATCTCGCGACGCAAAACCCCTCAGACCGGTTGATCGGCAGCTTCCTGATCGATGCGGTGGACGATGCGGGGTACCTGCGCGAGGACATCGACGGCGTGGCCGAGCGGCTCGGCGCCTCGCTCGATGACGTCGCTCGCATCCTGAAACTCGTCCAGACCTTCGATCCGCCGGGCGTGGCCGCCCGCGACCTCGCCGAATGCCTCGCCATCCAGCTTCGCGAGCAGGATCGGTTCGATCCGGCGATGCAGGCGCTGGTCTCGCGCCTCGATCTCGTGGCCAAGCGCGACTTCCCGGCCCTGCGCCGCCTCTGCGGCGTGGACGACGAGGATCTCGTCGAGATGCTGGCCGAGATCCGCCGCCTCGACCCCAAGCCCGGCCGTGCTTTCGGCGCCCACGCGGTCGAGGTTCTGGTCCCCGACGTGTTCGTCCGCCCCGCGCCCGATGGCTCCTGGCTGGTGGAACTGAACTCCGAGGCGCTGCCGCGGGTGCTGGTCAACCAGAGCTACTATGCCCGCGTCTCGAAGGGCGCGGTGGCGGACGGCGACAAGGCGTTCCTGTCCGAGTGCCTGCAGACGGCGAACTGGCTCACCCGCAGCCTGGAGCAGCGGGCGCGCACCATCCTCAAGGTCGCGACCGAGATCGTCCGCCAGCAGGACGCGTTCTTCCTGCACGGTGTCGCCCACCTGCGTCCGCTCAACCTCAAAACGGTCGCCGAGGCGATCGGCATGCACGAATCGACCGTCTCCCGCGTCACCTCCAACAAGTCGATCGGCACCAGCCGCGGCACCCTGGAGATGAAGTACTTCTTCACCGCCGCAATCCCCGGCGCCGCCGGTGCCGCGTCCCATTCCTCGGAATCGGTCCGCCACCGCATCAAACAACTTGTCGATGCGGAGGCCTCCGACGTCCTGTCCGACGACGCGCTGGTCCAGCGCCTGCGCGACGAGGGCATCGACATCGCCCGCCGCACCGTCGCCAAGTATCGGGAGTCGCTGCGGATCCCCTCGTCGATCGAGCGCCGCCGGGAGAAGATGGCCACGGCCGTCCGCTGATCCCGGTCGCCTCGTCGGCGCGTGAAAGCCCTGCGCCGGCTCGCCTTCGTGTTTGACTTGCCCCGTCCCCCTTTCTAACTCTCGATGTCCCGGGAGGAAGAGCGGAGACGTCGATGGCAGGTTTGCGGGTGACGGGGCATGGCCTCGATCTCGGTACGGCCCTGCGAGGCCGGGTCGAGGACCGCATGGCGGCGACCCTCGCGAAGTATCTCGATCCACATATGAGCGGCAGTTGCACGGGGCACGTGACGCTGCGGCGCGATGGGGCGGCATACCGAACCGATTGCGTGCTGCACCTGGTCACCGGGCTGACGCTGGAAGCTTCAGGTGCGGCGCACGACGTGCATGCGAGCTTCGAGCAGACCGCCGACAAGCTCGAAAAGCGTCTGCGCCGCTACAAGCATAAGCTGAAGGATCACGGCGCGGCGAGCCACAACGGGGCGGATATCGAGGCGGCCTACGCCGTCTTCGCCGCGCCGGACGACGAGGTGGACGAGGACCCGCTCGACGCCGAGGCGGAGGAGGGGGCGCATCCGCCGGTGGTGGCCGAGAGCACCCGCACGCTCAAGCGCCAATCCGTCAGCGAGGCGGTCACCGCCCTCGACATGACCGGCGCCCCGGTCGTCGTTTTCGTTCACGCTGGCACCGGACGCATCAACGTCGTATATCGGCGCAGTGACGGTGCGATCGGATGGGTCGATCCGCCCGGCGAGCGGGATTGAGGCAAGGGCCGGTTTCAAGCCTTCTCGGACGGGGACCTCAGGTGCCCGTCACGAAGCCCCGGAAACCGGTGCCGGAGACGGATTTCCGGGATCCGTATGGGCTCGTGCGGCGCTCCGTGCCGAGACCGTTGGGTTTCGGCAGTCGTGCATGGGAACGCGGGATCTCTGGATGGATCCCGCCCACGAGGCGTTTAGTTTTCATGCCGATGCTCGAATTTCTGAACCCGGACTCGGTCGTCTCTTCCTTGCGCGTGCGGGACAAGAAGCACGTCCTCCAGGAATTGGCTGCCCATGCGGTCCGCCGCCTCCCGAACCTGTCCGAGCGGGACGTCTTCGAAACCCTGCTCCACCGTGAGCGCCTCGGCTCCACGGGGATCGGCGACGGCGTGGCGATCCCCCACGGCAAGCTCCCCCAGCTCGACCGGCTGTTCGGCCTCGTCGCCCGGCTGGAAAAGCCCGTGGATTTCGACGCCCTCGACGGCCAGCCCATCGACGTCGCCTTTCTCCTGCTCGCTCCCGAGGGCGCGGGGGCCGACCACCTGAAGGCGTTGGCCCAGGTCGCCCGGCTCCTGCGCGAGCCCGGCATGCTGGAGCGCATCCGTAGCGCCCGCGACGCGACCGCTCTCTACGCCCTGCTCGCCAACGGCCCGACGACCCAGGCTGCCTGACATGGCCGTGTTCTCTCCGCGCGCCGCCCTCGTTCTGGCGGCGCTCCTCACGCCCGCCAGCCTGCATGCGGAAGGCGAGGCAGCCTGCGCCCGCGACGTGCTCGTCGCCGGCTCGATGCAGCGGCAGGCGATCGAGCAACTCGAAGGCGGCGGCGAGGACGAAGCGAGCCTGTGCCGCGTCTGGCGCCGCCATGTCGAGACCATGCGCCGGATCGCCGGCGTCTACGGCCGCTGTCTGTCCGGCCCCGAACGGACCGAGCGCCTGACCCAGGTCCAGACCTCGGAAAAGGAGTTTTCGGGCCTTCTACGCAGCCGCTGCCGCGGGATGTGAGGCGCCGCCGCGCGAAGAGCGATGGCCTCGATGTGAGCGCGAGCGCGGCTGTTCGTGCCGCGCAATTCGTGCATGATCGGTACAACCGCCCGTGAGCCTCGTTCGGGTCCCTCCGGCTCAGGAAGCTGATCGCGCGTGCCTGCCTTTCCCTTCACCGCCATCGTCGCCCAGGAGGAGATGAAGCGGGCGCTGCTGATCGCGGCGGTCGATCCGTCCGTCGGCGGCGTCCTCGTCTTCGGGGACCGGGGCACCGGCAAGTCCACGGCGGTGCGGGCGCTCGCGGCGCTGCTGCCGAAGATCCGGGCGGTCGCAGGCTGCCCTTATTCCTGCTCGCCCGACAGTCCGGCCGAGGCCTGCCCGCACTGCGCGCGGGGCCGGGGAAAGAGCCACCAGATCCCGGTGCCGGTGGTCGATCTGCCGCTCGGCGCTACCGAGGACCGGGTGGTCGGCGCGCTCGATCTGGAGCGAGCGCTGACGAAGGGGGAAAAGGCGTTCGAGCCGGGCCTGCTGGCGCGAGCCAACCGCGGCTTCCTCTACATCGACGAGGCGAACCTGCTCGAGGACCATCTCGTGGACCTCCTGCTCGACGTGGCGGCGTCCGGGGTCAACACCGTCGAGCGCGAGGGCCTGTCGCTGCGCCATCCCGCCCGCTTCGTCCTCGTCGGCAGCGGCAACCCGGAGGAGGGGGAGCTGCGTCCGCAGCTTCTCGACCGCTTCGGCCTCGCCTGCGAGGTGACGACGCCGACCGACATCGCCACCCGCATCGAAGTGGTGCGGCGGCGCGACGCCTACGAGCGCGACGGCGAGGCGTTCTGTGCCGCGCAAGGAAAGGCGGAAAAAGCGCTCCAGAAGACGATCCTCGCGGCCCGCGAGCGTCTCGGCAGCGTAAGCGTGCCCGATGCGGTTCTGGAGAACGCAGTCCGGCTCTGTCTCGCGCTTGGCACAGACGGCCTGCGCGGCGAACTTACGCTGATGCGCACCGCCCGGGCGCTCGCCGCCCTCGAAGGTGCGGCCGTCGTCTCGGTCGTGCATCTGCGGCAGGTGGCGCCGAGCGCGCTTCGCCACCGTCTGCGCCGCAACCCGCTCGACGAGTCGGGCTCCACGGCGCGCGTGGCGCGGGCCGTGGAGGAGGTGCTGGGAGCCGGGTGAGGACTTCGCGCCTCTCCGCGCCTCAATCGTCCTGGTCGATATCCTTGTCGAGGACCGTCTTCGACTCGACCGTGGTGTCGGCCTTGAGCCGGTAGACCAGGGGAATGCCGGTGGCGATCTCGAGGCTGGCGATCGTCTTGGTGGTCATGCCGTCGAGCACCATCACCAGCGCCCGCAGCGAGTTGCCGTGGGCCGCGACCAGAACCCGCTCGCCCGACATGACGCGCGGCAGGATCGTCTGGATGTAGTAGGGCAGCACCCGTGCGGCGGTGTCCTTGAGGCTCTCACCGCCGGGCGGGGGCACGTCGTAGGAGCGGCGCCATTCGTGGACCTGCGCATCGCCCCAGCGCTCGCGGGCATCGTCCTTGTTGAGGCCGGAGAGGTCGCCGTAGTCGCGCTCGTTCAGCGCCTCGTTGCGGATCGTCTCCAGACCACCCTGGCCCATCTCCTCGAGGATCAGCGAGCAGGTATGCTGGGCGCGCCGCAGGTTCGAGGTGAAAGCGACGTCGAACTGCGTGCCCTGGCTCTTGAGCCAGCGTCCGGCCCGACGTGCCTCGTCGATCCCAAGTTCCGTCAACTCGGGGTCGCGCCAGCCGGTGAACAGCTTCTTCAGGTTCCACTCGCTCTGGCCATGCCGAGCGAGGACGAGCAGGCGCTCCATGGGATGGGTCTCTCCGGAGAAGGGGGCGAGGCCGCCGCACGGCGCCTCGCGATCGTGGGCGGGCCTCTACCAGAGGCAGCGGCGCCTCCCAAGCCTAAGCCTGACGTTCTGTTGGATTCGTTATTCGGACGTCAGTCTAGTCGCGAAGCCCCAGCACGTCGTCCATGCCGTAGAGGCCTGGCGGCTTGTCGAAGGCCCATTGTGCCGCTCGCACCGCGCCGCGGGCGAAGATGGCCCGGTCCTCGGCATGGTGTGAGAGCGTGATCCGCTCCGAGGGACCGGCGAAGATGACGCTGTGGTCGCCGACCACCGAGCCGCCGCGCAGGGTCGCGAAGCCGATATCGCCGGGCCGCCGCGCCCCGGTATGGCCGTCGCGGGTCGAGACGCGGGTCTCGGCCAGGGCCACGTTCCGGCCTTCCGCTGCGGCCTCGCCGAGCAGCAGGGCCGTGCCGGAGGGCGCATCGACCTTCATGCGGTGGTGCATCTCCAGCACCTCGATGTCGAATTCCTGGCCCAGCGTCGCGGCGACCTTGCGCACGAGTCCGGCGAGCAGGTTGACGCCGAGCGACATGTTGCCCGAGCGCACGACGCGGGCATGGTAGCTCGCCGCCTTCAGCCGCGTCAGGTCGTCCTCGGAAAGCCCGGTGGTGCCGACGACGTGGACGATGCGGGCCTGCGCCGCGAGTTCGGCGAAGGCCACCGTCGCGGCCGGTGCGGTGAAGTCCAGCACCCCGTCGGCGGCCACGAACCGCGACAGGGGGTCGTCGCTCACCGGCACGCCGAGTTCGCCGATCCCGGCCAGGAGCCCGGCATCCTGGCCGAGGACGGCCGAGCCCGGGCGCTCGACGGCGCCGTGCAGCGTGCAGCCCTCGGCCTCCGCCACCGCCCGGATCAGCATCCGCCCCATGCGCCCTTCGGCGCCCACAACGACGAGCTTCATGATGATCGACTCTTCGCTCCGATGAATGGCCGGCTCACCCAGCGCTCGTAGCGCGGATGGCGGCCGTTGACTGTCTATACCCGTTGCGAGGCGATCAATGGCCCGAGCACGTCCGAGACGCCGCTGACGGTGATCTGCGTGCCGACGCAGAGTAGCAGGAAGGCCGAGAGACGCCCGAGCACCCGTGCCCGCACCGATCCGATCAGGGTCACGACCCGGTCCGCCGAGCCGTAGGCGAGACGGATCACGCCGGCGATGGCCAGGGCCGCCAGGGAGGCGCCGAGGAAGAAACCGGCGAGTTCGCCGGGCTCGGAGGGGCGGTTGGCGCCGAGCGCGATGGCGACGGCGATGGTGCCGGGCCCGGTGGTGAAGGGCAGGGTGAGCGGGAAGAACGCGACCTCGGCGAGGTTCTCGCCGGTCTCCGGCTCGGCCTCGGCATGCTTGCGGGCCTCCCGCGCCTCGGGGGCGGTGAGCATGGTCCAGGCGAAGGCCGCCACGAACAGGCCGCCGGCGATGCGCAGGGCCGCCAGCGACACGCCGAAGAAATTGAGGATCGGGGCGCCGGCCCACAGGGCGGCGAGCATCACGAGGGCGGCGTAGAAACCGATCCGCCGCGACAGCTCCGCCCGCTCGGCCTGCGAGCGGTCGGCCGTGATCTGCGCGAACATCAGCGCGGAGCCGACCGGGTTCACGATCGAGAACAGGCTCGATAGCGCGAGCAGGAAGCTCGTCAGCACGGTCTCGAAGCCAATGGATGGCAACATGCTCGCTCGGCTCGGCGACGGGGGAAACGCGCCGGCTTTAGCCCGGCTGTCCGGCGGGCACCAGCACCCGCGCCGGCACCCGGCTTTCCAGCCGGCGCACCTGCCGCACAGCAATCGGCCGGTAGAGCTGCTTGGTCGCGTCCACCACGTGCAGGCCGGCGAACGGCATGGCGAGGCCGGTGCCGAACCGCTCCCAGGCCGCGGCGGTGCGGAGCCAGAACCGGCTGCGGATCGGCGGCATGTAGAGCGTCTCGGCCCAGCCCTCCGGCGAGAACAGCGTGTCGCGCATCAGCCGCGAGAGCTGCGAGCGGCTATAGGGCTGGCCGTGGCCGAAGGGCGTCGCGTCGCGCCGCGCCCAGACGCCGGTGCGATTGGGCACGACGAGAATCAGGCGCCCGCCGGGTGTCAGCACCCGCCACACTTCCGAGAGCAGCTCGCTCGGGCTTTCCACCGCTTCGAGGCCGTGGACGAGGATGACGCGATCGACCGCGGCCTCGGGCAGGGGCAGCATGGTGAGATCGGCGAGCGCCGTCACCGAGCGCCCGCTGGAGGGCCAGTTCACGACGCCCTGCGTCGCCGGCATGAAGGCCAGCGTCCGCTCCGCGATGACGTGGACCGGGCCGAGGTAGGGCGTGACGTAGCCGAGCCCGAGCACGCGCAGCCCCGAGACCGAGCCGAGGAAGCCGTGGATCGTCCGACCGACGACACGGTGCGTGACGACGCCGAGCGGGCTGGCGTAGAAAGCGCGCAAGTCCGTGACGTCGAGGCGCATCGGATGGGGTGCCGGCACGGCCGGTTGTCCTCCGTAGGGCTGATGCGGCATCAATGGGGATCGCGGAGGCCTGGGGCAAGCGTGGCTGCGCCTCCGATCCCGGAACCGTCACCGCGATGTAACGGTTCCTCGGCCGGGTTTGTACCGCGCGCTTCAGCGCCGGTCACGCTCGGCGGACCTTTTCCCCGCGACCGTGCGAGTGGAAAAGTCAGTTTTCGCGAAAGGTCTTCGATGACGAGAGCGGCCCCCGAAATCCGCACCTTCCTGTGCCGGAGCGACAATATCGGCGTGCTGATCCGCGATCCCGCCAGCGGCGCCTGCGCCGCCATCGACGTGCCGGAGGCCGGGCCCGTGCTGGCCGCCCTCGACGCGGAGGGCTGGCAGCTCACCGACATTCTCGTCACCCACCGCCACGGCGACCACATCGAGGGGATCCCCGAGGTGGTGGAGCGCACCGGCGCGCGGGTGACGGTGCCGGAGAAGGCGCGCGGGGCGGTGCCGGGTGCCGCGCGCACCGTCAAGGAGGGCGATACGGTGACGGTCGGCGGTCTCACCGCCGCGGTCTGGGAGACGCCGGGGCATTGCGCCGACCACGTGACCTATTATTTCGCCGATGCCGGCGTCGTGTTCTCGGGCGACACGCTGTTCACTCTCGGCTGCGGCCGGGTGATGGAGGCCGAGCCCGAGACGCTGTGGCGCTCCCTCAGCCGCTTCCTCGACCTGCCCGACGCGACCGCGGTCTATAGCGGTCACGATTACGTTCTTTCGAACGGCCGCTTCGCCCTGGCCGCCGATCCGGACAACGCCGACCTGAAGGAGCGCGTGGCCGAGGCCGAGCGGCTTGCTGCGCAGGGCGGCTTCCTGATTCCGTCGACCATCGGCCAGGAGAAGGCGACGAACCCGTTCCTGCGGGTGGGCCAGCCGGTCCTCGCTCGCTCGGCGGGCCTTGAGCCGGGCTCCGACCCGGCGGCGGTGTTCACCGCGCTGCGGGCCTGGAAGAACCGCTTCTGAGAAGCAGGCAGGAGGCGGCGCAGGGCTATCGCTCGAAGCCTGAGCCTGCGGAGGCCGGCGTCGGCGATTGAGGCCAGCAACAAACCAAGGCCATCGCCGTCGAGCGATTGCCATGCTGGCCGGCGGCCTGTCCCTTGACCGCGCCGCCTGTGCTCCGCCAGACCTTGCCTTCGAGCCTCCGGCATGTGATCGAAACCCACGGTTTGCGCATCGCAACACGACCCGCTCGTCCGCGTATCCTCGGCGAAAGGCCGGTTCCCTTGCCCACCCTGTTCCGTTTCCTTGCCACGATCGCGATCCTCGCGGGCCTCGTCTTCGCCGGCATGTTCGCACTGGCGACCTTCGTCGAGCCGACGCCGCGGGAGATCAGCGTCACCATTCCCCCATCGAAGCTCCAGCCGGGCGGGCGATGAGCGCGGACGGTTCCGCGCTCCCAGGCGGAGCGGAGGATCCGGGTCAGCTCTTTCTCGACATGCTCGCCGCCGAACGCGGTGCGGCGGCCAACACCCTGGCCGCCTATCGGCGCGATCTCGACGACTACCTCGGCTACCTCGCGCAAGGCGGGATCGACCCGGAGGAGGCGCAGGCCGAGCAAGTCCGCGCCTACATCGCCTCCCTGGAGCCGCGCGGATTGAAGGCGTCCTCGGCCGCCCGGCGCCTCTCCTGCATCCGCGGCTTCCACCGCTTCCTCTACGCGGAGGGCTATTCCGAAACCGATCCGACCGCGCCGGTCGCAGCTCCCCGACGCGCCAAGGGCTTGCCGAAGGTCCTGTCGGTGGCGGAGGTCGATCGCCTGCTCGCGACGGCGCGCGAGCGGGTCGAGGCGGCGGGCGACGACCGGGCGGAGGCCCGCACGGCCGCGCGGATGCTCTGCCTGCTCGAGCTCCTCTACGCCACGGGCCTGCGCGTTTCGGAACTCGTCGCCCTGCCGCGCTCGGCCGCGGCCACCCGCGAGCGCTACCTCGTGGTCAAAAGGCAAGGGCGGTCGCGAGCGCCTCGTGCCGCTCACCGACCTCGCGCGCGAGGCGATGCGTACCCACGTCGCGCACCTGACCGCCGAGGGGTCCTGGCTATTTCCCCGCCGAGAGCGAGAGCGGTCATCTCACCCGGCAGGCCTTCGCCCGCGACCTCAAGACCGCCGCTGCCGCCGCCGGCCTGCGGACCGACCGGGTGAGCCCGCACGTTCTGCGCCACGCCTTCGCCAGCCATCTGCTCCAGAACGGCGCGGATCTGCGTATCGTCCAAGAATTGCTGGGCCATGCCGATATCTCGACGACGCAGATCTATACCCACGTCCTCGATGAACGTTTGAAAGGCATGGTGCGCGATCTTCACCCACTCAACGATCGGGGCGATCAGATCGAGGCGAGCAGTGTTTCTTCTGACGAACCGTATTGAAGCATACGTTGTTCATTTGTTGGTCGGTTCGGCAACGGAATTTTATAAGTCGTTGCCGTAAGTGTTCAGCGATGCTGTTGACTTCAAAGTCGTTCCCGGACCATTTCTAAAGCCACCACGATGAAGGAGAGGCGGCGCAGCGGTCCGATCGGGCCGGTGCCAAACACACGATGCGCCTCGATCTCCCGACGCTCTTTCTGATGACGGTCGCCGTCACCTTCATGGTGGGCGTGCTGTTCCTGTTGTCGTGGAGCCAGACCCGCCGCGAGCGTGCGCTGGCGGTCTGGGGCATCGCCCATATCGTCGGCAGTGTTGCTTCGCTGATGCTGGCTCTGCGCGGCCAGATCCCGGACAGCCTGTCCATCGGCCTCGCCAACGCGATGATGATCGGCGGCTATGGCTTGATCTGGAGCGGGGTGCGGGCCTTCGAGGGCCGCTCGTTGCGGCTCGGCTGGGCCGTGGGCGGTGGGGCGCTCTGGATCGCGGCCTGCTTGATTCCCCCCTTCTTCGAATCGCTCGCCGCCCGCGTCAGCCTCGCCTCGACGCTCGCGGGGCTCTACTGCGCCTCCGGCGCGCTGACGATCTGGCAGGGCCGCGACGAGCCCCTGGTCTCCCGCTATCCGGCGCTGGTGCTGCTTGCCACCTATGCCGGCCTCTACTGGATCCGCCTGCCGCTGGCCTTCACCATGCCGATCCCGGCCTCCGTCGCGATCGCCTCCCCGTGGTTCGCCATCCTCTGCTTTGCCGGAACGCTGTTCTCGGTCGCGATCGCCTTCGTGTTCATGGCGCTGACGAAGGAGCGGGCGGAGCGTGAGCAGCGGCTGGCGGCCGAGACCGATTCGCTCACGGGCATCGCCAACCGCCGTGCGATGGTCGCGGGCGCCGAGCGTCACCTCGCCGTTGCACCGGCTGCCCTGCTCCTGTTCGACCTCGACCACTTCAAGGCGGTCAACGACCGCTACGGTCATAGCGTCGGCGACGCGGTGCTGGCCGCTTTCTGCCATGTCGCGGACCCCTTGCTGCCGCCTGGGGCGGTGTTCGGGCGGATGGGCGGCGAGGAGTTCGCATGCCTGCTGCCGCGGCTCGACGAGCGGGCGGCCATGCGCATCGCCGAGGACGTCCGGGCCGCAATCGCCCGCTTCGCGCACCCGGATTACCCGGAGCTGGCGATTCGCGTGAGCGTCGGCGTGGCGGCCGAAAGCCAGATCGGCGGCAGCCTGGATTACCTGCTGCGCCGGGCCGACGACGCCCTGTATCAAGCCAAGCACGCCGGACGCGACCGGGTGGTCGCCGCCGGCGAGGATCGTCTTCCCTTCGCCGAAGCGGCGGACCCGAGCACCGGCCTTCGCATCAACGCGGGCCGGCGGAGCCGGACGCGGTCGCCGTGACCGCCGTCCACATCGATCTGCCTGCCGCCGATCAAAAGCCCGACCGTGCTCCATCGACGGCACGCCCCTTCGTGAGGCATCGTCACGCCCCGTAAGAGAGGGCGGTGGAAACCGCTCCGGGGAGGCGGTGACGATGCGACGGCTGGCTCGGTGGATCATCCGCGGTGCCGCAGCCTGGGCCGTCGTCCTCGGCGCTCCGGCCAGCGCCGTGGAGCCGGTCGAAAGCCGGATCGAGGCGCTGCTCGCCCGGATGACGCTGGAGGAGAAGGCGGGCCAGCTCAACCTGATCTCGCATGAGCCGATCCTCGATCTCGAAAGCTTCCGCCGCGGCGAGGTCGGGGCAGTCATCAACTTCAACAATGCCGGTCTCGTGGCGCAGGCCGACCGGCTCGCCCGCGCGTCGCGGCTCGGGATCCCGCTGCTCGTCGGCCTCGACATCGTCCACGGCTACCGCACCATCTTCCCCCTGCCGCTCGCCATGGCCGCGAGCTTCGATGCCGGGCTCGTGCGCCGTGCCGCCGCCGCCCAGGCTCGCGAATCGGCGATGGTCGGCCTCAACTGGACCTTCTCGCCGATGGCGGATGTCGCCCGCGACCTGCGCTGGGGCCGGGTGGTCGAGGGCTTGGGCGAAGATCCGTGGCTGACGGGGCGGCTCACCGCTGCGCAGGTCGAGGGCTTTCGCGATGGCGGGCTCGCGAGCACGCTAAAGCATTTCGCGGGCTACAGCGCGGTGCTTGGCGGGCGCGACTACGACGCCACCTTCGTGGCACCCACCGAATTGCACGACCTCCACCTGCCGCCGTTCCGTGACGGCATCCGGGCCGGCGCCGACGCGGTGATGACGGCTTTGACCGCCCTGAACGGCCTGCCCGCCACCGCCGACCCGGCACTGATGACGGGCCTGCTGCGGCGGCAGATGGGCTTTTCCGGCCTTGTCGTGGCCGATTGGCAGGCGATCGCCAGCCTGATGAAGCACGGCGTCGCCCACGACGGCGCGGAGGCCGCGCGCAAGGCGCTGGCGGCGGGTGTCGACATGGATATGACGAGCGGGCTGTTTCTCCGCCATCTGCCCGCGGAGGTGCGCGCCGGGCGCGTTCCCGAAGGCTTGGTCGATGCAGCGGTGCGCCGGGTGCTGCGGCTCAAATTCGGGCTCGGCCTGTTCGACCGCCCCGTGGTCGATCCGGACGGCGCGGAGGAGAAACTTCTGCGCCCCGAGACCCGGCGGCTCGCCCGCGAGGCGGCGCGGGCGAGCCTCGTCCTGCTGCAGAACCGCGAGGATCTGCTGCCGATCGCTCCGGCCAAGGTGCGCCGCATCGCCGTCGTCGGTCCCTTCGCCGATTCCGCCTGGGATCAGGTCGGGCCGCATGAGGGCACGGGGCAGGAATGGGACGCGGTGACGATCCTGGCGGGCCTGCGCGAGCGCGCCGCCGCCGCCGGTGTCGCGATCGATTTCGCGCCGGGCTGTTCGCGTGTCTGCGACAGCCGCGCGGGTTTTGCCGCCGCGGTCGAGGCGGCGGCAGGGGCCGACCTCGTCGTGGCGGTGATGGGCGAGCCGCGGGACCGTTCCGGCGAGGGCTCATCGAGCGCCACCCTCTCCTGGCCCGGCCTGCAACATGATCTGCTCGCGGCGGTCGCCGAGGCCGGCAAGCCTGTTGCGCTCGTCGTGGTCGGCGGGCGCCCGACCGAACTCGGGGATGCGTTAGGACAGGCGCAGGCGGTGCTGATGGCGTGGCTTCCGGGCACCGAGGGCGGGCCGGCCGTGGCCGAGACGCTGTTCGGGGACGCCAACCCGTCGGGCCGGCTGCCGGTTTCCTGGCCGCGCACAGTCGGACAATTGCCGCTGACCTACGACACCCTGCCGGGCGGGCGCCCGCATATCCCGGGCACGCGGTGGACCATGGGCTATGCCGACGAATCGCCGCTGCCGCTGTTCCCATTCGGCTACGGCCTCTCCTACACCCGCTTCGCCTATGGCGAGCCGGAGATCGTGACGCCGCATGTCGGCGTCGGGGACCGCTACGACGCGATGCTGGAGGTGCGCGCCTCCGTCACCAACTATGGGACGCGTCCGGGCCGGGCGGTGGCGCAGCTCTATGTCGGCCAGCCGGTCGCGAGCCGCAGCCGGCCGAGGCGCCTGCTGAAGGGCGTGGCGCTCCTCGATCTCGCCTCGGGCGAGACCGGGGTCGCGAGCTTCCGCGTGCCGGCGCGCGTCCTCGGCTACCACGAGCCGGATGGTACGCTGGTGGTGGAGGCCGGCACCTACCTCGCCCATGTCGGCGGCGACGCGATCGCCACCCGCAGCGCCGGCTTCACCGTCGAAACCGGCTGGCGCGGCCCGCCGGGCAGCGACGAGGCGCGGCGCTGACGCGGTTCAGCCGAAGGTCTTGCGCGGGTCGAACGCGTCGCGCACGGCCTCGCCCGCGAAGACGAGCAGGCTCAGCATCGTCGCCACCACGAAGAAGCCGGTGAGCCCAAGCCAGGGCGCGTTGATGTTGTCCTTGCCCTGGGCCAGCAGCTCGCCAAGCGAGGGGGAGCCGGGCGGCAGGCCGAAGCCGAGATAGTCGAGCGAGGTCAGGGTCGTGACCGAGCCGTTCAGGATGAAAGGCAGGAAGGTCAGCGTCGCCACCATGGCGTTGGGCAGGAGGTGCCGCGTCATGATGCGCACGTTCGACAGGCCCAGCGCCCTCGCTGCGCGAACGTACTCGAAATTGCGCGCGCGCAGGAATTCCGCGCGCACCACGCCGACCAGAGCGGTCCACGAGAACAGCGTCAGAATGCCGAGCAGGGTGAAGAAGCTCGGCACGAGGAAGGCTGACATGATGATGATGAGGTAGAGCGTCGGGATCGCGCCCCAGATCTCGATGATCCGCTGGAAGATCAGGTCGGTCCAGCCGCCGAAATAGCCCTGCACCGCCCCCGCGATCACGCCGATGACCGACGAGACGCCGGCGAGCACGAGGCCGAACAGGATCGAGATGCGGAAACCGTAGATGACGCGCGCCAGCACGTCCCGCGTGGCGTTGTCGGTGCCGAGCCAGTGCCACTCGATGTCACGGCAACCGAGTTCGCGCCCTTCGGCTTTGACGCCAGCACGCTCGGCGACCGGGCGGCATTCGGCGTCGCTCAGCATCCAGGTCGGCGGCGAGGGGGCCGGGGTCGGCAGGTCCCGCATGAAGGTGTTGTCGGCGTAAGGGATCGGCGGCCAGAGCACCCAGCCGTTCTCCTCGATCTCCTTGCGCGTCTCGGGCGCCCGGTAATCGGTCTGAGCCAGGAAGCCGCCGAACTTCTCGTCCGGGTAATCGACCAGGACGGGGAACAGCCACTCGCCCTTGTACTGCATCACGATCGGGCGATCGTTGGCGATGAGTTCGGCGAACAGGCTCAGCACGAACAGCACGGTGAAGATCACCGCCGACCAATAGCCGCGTCGGTTGGCCCGGAAGTTCGCGAGCCGCCGCCGGTTGAGCGGCGAGATCCCGCGGTGGGTGGCGGTCGGCAGGACTCGCATCTGCGGCGCGTTGCCCGGTGCGGTGACGGGCACCGCATCGAGTTCGGGTCGCAGGTGCTCGTTCATCGGCTCCAACCCTCACACTCGGGCGGCCGATGCCGGCTCAGTCGAGCCGGGTTGCGGTGCCCTCGATCTCGCTCGGCCGCAGCGCGCCCTTGCGCTCCAGATGGCGACGCAGAAGGCGCACGTTGCGGCAGTTCGCCTTGAAGGCCGCGTCGAGCAGGTCGCCGGCCAACGGCACCGAGCCCACCGCGCCGTCGATGGCGACGTTGCCCATCATGCGCCAAACCAGCCAGCGCGGTGCGCCGAGCCGCTTCGCCTCGTAGACGATGTACGAGGCGATCGCCATGCCCGCGATGTCGCCGAGGATGGGAACGAGACCGATCACCGCGTCGAGGCCGACGCGGCGGTTGATGCCCGGCAGGAGGATCGCCGAGTCCATCAGGTGGGCGAGCTGCTCGAGCCGCAGGAGGCTCGCCTCGGTGCTGGTATCGGTGAGGCGGCGCAGCTGCGCCGCGCCCGCGGACTCGCGATAGGCCGTGCTGGTGGTGTGAACGGAGGTGCTCATAACGAGGATGTGGCCCCGGCCCAACCGCTGCACAAGGAAGCGGACCGCGCGGTCGTTCACGTCCCAGGAAATAATCCCGCCAAGCGTTCGACTGCCGCGTCGAGGGTGGCGTCCGTCTTGGCGAAGCAGAAGCGCACGAGGTTGTTCACGCTGCCTCCCTCGTAGAAGGCGCTGACGGGAATGGCCGCGACGCCGTGCTCGGACACGATCCGCTTGCAGAAGGCGACGTCGTCGGCGGCGACCCCCGCGATGTCGACGCTGAGGAAGTAGGTGCCCGCACTCGGCAGTACGGTGAACCCGATGCGTGACAGCCCCGCCGCCAGCCGGTCGCGGGAGCGGGCGAGGTCAGCCCGCATATCCTCGAAGTACGCGTCGTCCTTGGCCAGGCCGTAGGCGACCGCCTCCTGAAGGTTCGGCGGCGTGGTGAAGGTGAGGAACTGGTGCGCCCGTGACAGCACCCGCATCAGCGGCTCGTCCGCCATCACGAAGCCAACCTTCCAGCCGGTCAGGCTGAAGATCTTGCCGGCCGAGCCGATCTTCACCGTCCGCTCGCGCATGCCCGGCTGCGCCATCAGCGGCCGATGGCGCCGGCCATCGAAGATCACGTGCTCCCACACCTCGTCGCAGACCGCCACTGCGTCGAAGCGCCGGCAGAACGCCGCGAGCAGGGCGAGGTCGTCCTCCTCGAAGACGGTGGCGCTCGGGTTGAGCGGGTTGTTGAGCAGGACGATCCGGGTGCGTTCGGAGAACGCGTCGGCCAACGCCGCCT
This sequence comes from Methylorubrum extorquens, assembly GCA_900234795.1. NCBI lineage: Bacteria > Pseudomonadati > Pseudomonadota > Alphaproteobacteria > Hyphomicrobiales > Methylobacteriaceae > Methylorubrum > Methylorubrum extorquens. Next base: position 3,109,822 of record LT962688.1, on the reverse strand, counting down.
CCTCGATCCGGAAATGCGGTGGCTTGAGCGTGACGAAGCGCGGCACTCCGCCGGCGCGCCGCACCAGCGGCAGGTAGGCGTCGTACATCGGCTCGAACAGCACGACCTCGTCGCCCGGCCGAACCAGCGCCATCAGCGCGCCGGCCAGCGCCTCGGTCGCGCCCGAGGTCACCATCACCTCGCGCTCCGGATTGAGGTCGAGACCCTGGTGGTGCCTGTAATGCGTGGCGATGGCCGAGCGGAGCGAGGGCAGCCCCATCATCGGCGGGTACTGGTTGCTGACGCTCTCCAGCGCCCGCGCGGCGGCGGCGCGCACGTCGTCGGGCCCCTGACCGTCGGGAAAGCCCTGGCCGAGATTGATCGCCCCATGCTGCCGCGCAAGCCGCGACATCGCTTCGAACACGGTTTCCGGCAACTCGGCGAAGACGGGATGGCCGGTGAGCGGGGGGATGCGATTCGCGGCAAGACTCATGCGCGATGTCTTTGCAGAGCGACCGCCCCACTCCAAGTGCCTCTACGCAAGATTGAATGGAGAAGAGAACGCGGCCGCGGTTGGTATCACCGCCTGCGAAGACAAGAGGCGTCTTGTCGAACCTTGGCGAGAACGGTGCGGCATCGCCTGCGCAACGTGCGCTCACGCACACGAGCCTGCGGATGAACCGCGAAATCCCGTTTTTGCGCGGTGTCCCCGGGGTGACGAATGTTGACGATCATCAGTCGTAAGCGCATGTTCACCCCACGGTCGGACCGGCCGCCGCACTCAAGGGACTTCGCCCCCTCGTTTCTTGGGAGTGGCAGGCCGGTCCGGTCGTGCTTCATGAAAAAGGCCGCCGCTCGACACGGCGGCCTTTTTCATGTCCGATCGGGCGGCGCACGCTCCTGCGGCGGCCCCTTCACCTTCGGCGGATCATGCGTCTGGGAACTTGCCTGCTGCTCGCCGTGATGTCCGGTGTCCTGGGCTTGAGTCTGCGTCTCACGCTTCCGGTGACGCCGGTCGATGCGTCGTTTCGCGACGTGGTGCGCCTCTATCAGTCGCAGGGCGCGCCGACCGGCAGCAACACGCTGGAAACGTCGCCGCCGTAGGAACACCGCAATGACCGGCAAGGCTCGCCGGCCGTACCGAATCCAGCCAGCTTTGTTCGAAACGGGTTCGAGCCGGGCGAATCTTCCGCCGGCCGGATCGTGATCGCGAACCGGCCCGCGTTTATTGGCCGTGATGCCGTCGATGAGTGTGTGAGGGATGAACGAGAGTTCGCCGATACGCAGGGAGACCGCCCGGGAGTACCGGACCGCGGACCCGGTGACGACCGCGCCGGTCCGCCGGCGCCGTAAGTTCGGCCGCTGGATGCTCGCGCTGCTGATCCTCGGCGGGGCCGGCGCCGTCGCCCACCGCACCTACGACGCCCGGCAGAAGCCGGCCGGGGAGACCGCACAGGCGCCGGGCGGCGGCCGTCCCGGTCACGGCGGACGGCCGGCCGACATGAAGCAGGCGGTCGGCGTCGCGCCGATCGTGACCGGCGACATGCCGGTCGTGCTCCAGGGCCTCGGCACGGTGACGCCGCTCGCCACCGTCTCGATCCGCTCGCAGATCAGCGGCTACCTCACCAAGATCGGCTTTCGCGAGGGCCAGATGGTGAAGGAGGGCGACTTCCTCGCCCAGGTCGATCCGCGGCCCTACGAGGCGCTGCTCGCGCAGTATCAGGGCCAGCTCGCCCGCGATCAGGCGCTGTTGCAGAACTCGAAGCTCGATCTCCAGCGCTACCAGACTCTGAACCGCCAGGATTCGATCTCGAAGCAGAACGTCGACACCCAGGCCGCCCTGGTGAAGCAGAACGAGGGCACGGTCGCCGCCGACCAAGCGCTCGTCGATCAGCAGAAGCTCAATCTCACCTATGCCCGGATCGTCTCGCCGGTGGAGGGCCGGGTCGGCCTGCGGCAGGTCGATCTCGGCAACTACATCACCGCCGGCTCGACCAACATCGTCGTCGTCACGCAGTTGCGCCCGATCTCGGTGGTATTTGTGCTGCCGGAGGACGACGTGGCGCGGGTGATGCGCCGGGTGCGCGCAGGCGCGAAGCTGACGGTGCGCGCCTATGACCGCAGCGACCAGCACGAGATCGCAGTCGGCCGCCTCGACACGGTGGACAACCAGATCGACACCACGACCGGCACGGTAAAGCTGCGGGCGATGTTCGAGAACGAGGACGAGAGCCTGTTCCCGAACCAGTTCGTCAACGCGCGCCTCACCGTCGAGACGATCCAGAACGCGGCCTTGGTGCCGAACGCCGCGATCCTGCGCGGCACGCCCGGCACCTACGTCTACCTGATGGACGGCGACGAGAAGGTCACCGTGCGCCCGATCAAGACCGGCGAGACCGATGGGGTGAACACGGTGGTTCTGTCGGGGCTTGCGGCGGGCGACCGCGTCGTCACCGATGGCACCGACCGGCTGCGCGAGGGCGCGCCCGTGCGCGTCGTCGCCAACGCCCCCGGACCACAGGCCGGCGGTCCGGCAGCGGGGGCTCCCGGCGCGACGCTTCCGACGACGCCCGCAGCCGGCGCGCCGGCCGATACCGGTTCGACCCAGGGCGGTCAGGAGCGCCGGGGACGCCGGCGCCCGGCCCCGTAAGCGGATGCGGCCATGAACCCGTCCCGCCTCTTCATCCTGCGGCCCGTCGCGACGACGCTGTCGATGCTGGCGATCCTGATCGTCGGCGCGGTGTCGTATCTGAACCTGCCGGTCTCGGCGCTGCCGGCCGTCGATTACCCAACGATCCAGGTGCAGACCTTCTATCCCGGTGCCAGCCCGGAGGTGATGACCTCGGCCGTCACCGCGCCGCTGGAACGCCAATTCGGCCAGATGGCCAACCTCAACCAGATGTCCTCGCAGAGTTCGGCGGGGGCGTCGGTCATCACGCTTCAGTTCAATCTCGACATCCCGCTCGACATCGCCGAGCAGTCGGTCCAGGCGGCGATCAACGCCGCGGGCAACCTGCTGCCGACCGACCTTCCCGCGCCGCCGATCTACGCCAAGGTCAACCCGGCCGACGCACCGGTGCTGACGCTGGCGCTCACCTCCGCGACGATCCCGCTGACGCAGGTGCGCGACCTCGCCGAGACGCGGCTCGCCCAGAAGATCAGCCAGATCGCGGGTGTGGGCCTCGTCGGCATGGGCGGCGGCCAGCGGCCGGCGGTGCGGGTGCGATTCAATTCGCTGGCGATGGCCGCCTACGGCCTCAACATCGACGACCTGCGCACGACGATCGCCAACCTCAACGTCAACACGCCCAAGGGCAATATCGACGGGCCGACCCAGTCCTACGCCATCAACGCCAACGATCAGGTCCGTGACCCCGCGGTCTATGCCAGCGCGATCATCGCCTATCGCAACGGCGCGCCGGTTCATCTCACCGACGTGGCGGAGGTGGTGGACGGGGCCGAGAATACCCGGCTCGGTGCCTGGTCCGACCGCACGCCCGCGGTGATCCTCAACATCCAGCGCCAGCCCGGTGCCAACGTCATCGACACGGTGGACCGCATCAAGCGGCTGCTGCCGCAGCTCCAGGCGACGATGCCGGCCTCGGTCTCGGTCGCGATCCTCACCGACCGCACGACGACGATCCGCGCCTCGGTGCACGACGTGCAGTTCGAGCTGATGCTCGCCATCGGCCTCGTGGTGATGGTGATCTTCCTGTTCCTGCGCAGCTTCTCCGCGACGCTGATCCCGAGCCTGTCGGTTCCGCTCTCGCTGATCGGCGCGCTCGCGGCAATGGATGCCTGGGGCTTCTCCCTCGACAACCTCTCCTTGATGGCGCTCACCATCGCCACGGGCTTCGTCGTGGACGATGCCATCGTCGTCATCGAGAACATCGCCCGCCACGTCGAGGAGGGTGACAGTCCGTTTGAGGCGGCGCTGAAGGGAAGCCGCGAGATCGGCTTCACCATCATCTCGCTCACCGTCTCGCTCATCGCGGTGCTGATCCCGCTCCTGTTCATGGGTGACGTGGTCGGCCGCCTGTTCCGTGAGTTCGCGATCACGCTGGCGGCGACCATCGTCATCTCGGCGGTGGTCTCGCTCACCCTCGTGCCGATGCTGTGCGCGCGCCTGCTCAAGCCCGTCGCCCATGGCGCCGACACGCCGGCCGCGCGCCGCGAAGGTCCCATTGCCCGCGCGGGCCGGCGCCTCAACGACGGCGTCATCGCCCTCTACGGCCGGTCCCTGCGCGTCGTGCTGGCCAACCAGGGCCTGACGCTGCTCGTCACCCTCGGCACCGTGGCGCTCACGGCCTACCTGTTCGTGGTGATCCCCAAGGGCTTCTTCCCCGTGCAGGACACGGGCGTGATCCAGGGCATCTCACAGGCCGACCAGAGCGTCTCCTACGAGGCCATGGCCGAACGGCAGCAGGCCTTGGCCGACATCGTCCTGCAGGATCCGGACGTCGCGAGCCTGTCCTCGTTCATCGGGGTGGACGGGCAGAACGTCACGCTCAATTCCGGCCGCTTCCTCATCAACCTGAAGCCGCGCGAGGCGCGCGGTGCCGATGCCAGCGCGATCATCCGCCGCCTCAACGCCGCGACGAGTTCTGTGCCCGGCGTGCGGCTCTACATGCAGCCGGTACAGGATCTGACGATCGATACCGCGGTCTCGGCGACGCAGTATCAGGTCATCCTCGAGAACCCGAACCTCGGTGACTTCGAGACCTGGGTGCCGCGCTACGTCGAGGCGCTGCGCCGCTCACCGCTGCTCGCCGACGTGACCAGCGACTACCAGGGCAACGGCCTGGCTGCCTACGTCACCATCGACCGACCCACCGCCGGGCGCTACGGCATCACGCCGGCCACGATCGACAACGTGCTCTACGACGCGTTCGGCCAGCGCATCGTCTCGACCATCTTCACCCAATCGAGCCAGTACCGGGTGATTTTGGAGGCGAACCCGAAGCTGCACACCTCGCTCGCCTCCCTCGACAACCTCTATCTCCCGTCCTCGACCGCACCGTCGGGACAGGTGCCGCTCTCGGCCGTGGCGAAGATCGAGGAGCGTCGCGCGCCGCTGCTGATCGGCCATCTCGGCCAGTTCCCGGCCACCACCGTCTCGTTCAACCTCGCGCCCGGCGTCGCCCTTGGGCAGGCGGTGGAGGCGCTCGAGGCCGCGCGAAAAGACATCAACCTGCCGGCGAGCTTCAACGTGGTGCCGCAGGGCTCGGTCTTCGCCTTCGAATCGGCGCTCTCCAACGAGCTGTTCCTCGTCTGCGCGGCGATCATCACCGTCTACATCGTGCTCGGCGTGCTCTACGAGAGCTTCATCCACCCCATCACCATCCTCTCGACCCTGCCGTCCGCCGGCATCGGCGCGCTGCTCGGGCTGATGTGGTTCGGGCTCTCGCTCGACATCATCGCGATCATCGGCATCGTGCTCCTGATCGGCATCGTGAAGAAGAACGCGATCATGATGATCGACTTCGCGCTCCAGGCCGAGCGCGAAGAGGGCAAGGCCCCGCGCGACGCGATCTACGAGGCCTGCCTGCTGCGCTTCCGCCCGATCCTGATGACGACGCTCGCGGCCCTGTTCGCGGCGGTGCCGATGATCGTCGGCTCGGGCGTCGGCTCGGAGCTGCGCCAGCCGCTGGGCATCGTCATTGCCGGCGGCCTCATCGTCAGTCAGGTGCTGACGCTGTTCACGACGCCGGTGATCTATCTCGCCTTCGACCGGCTGGAGCGTCGGATCATGCGGCGGCGGGAGCGGGACGGGCTGGCGCCGGGCGGGGCGGTGCCTTGAACCTCTCCGAACCCTTCATCCGCCGCCCGGTCGCCACGACGCTGCTGACCATCGGCCTGCTGCTCGCCGGCATGTTCGCCTATGTCCGCCTGCCGGTGGCGCCGCTGCCGCAGGTCGATTTCCCCGTCATCCTGGTTCAGGCGCAGATGGCCGGCGCCTCGCCGGAGACCATGGCGACCACGGTCGCCGCGCCGCTGGAGCGGCGGCTCGGGGCCATCGCCGACGTCAACGAGATGACCTCGACGAGTTCGACCGGCACGGTGCGGATCGTCCTGCTGTTCGGCCTCAACCGCGACATCGACGGCGCCGCCCGCGACGTCCAGGCGGCGATCAACGCCGCGCGCGCCGATCTGCCGACCTCGCTGCGCACCAACCCGACCTACCGCAAGTTCAACCCGGCCGATTCGCCGATCCTGATCCTCGGTCTCACCTCCGATACGCTGACGCCGGGGCAGCTCTACGATTCCGCCGCGACCATCGTGCAGCAGCGGATGAGTCAGATCGAGGGTGTCGGCAACGTCGATATCGGCGGCTCGTCGCTGCCGGCGGTGCGGGTCGAACTCGATCCGACGGCCCTGTTCCACTACGGCATCGGCCTGGAGGGCATCCGAGCCGGTCTGGCCTCGGCCAACGCCAACTCGCCCAAGGGCGACATCGTGGCAGGCGACCGCCGCTACCAGCTCTACGCCAACGACCAGGGCCGGCAGGCCTCCGACTATCGCGACATCGTCGTGGCCTATCGCAACGGCGCCGCCGTGCGGCTCGCCGATGTCGGCGAAGTGGTCGATTCGGTCGAGGACAAGCGCAACCTCGGCCTGGTCGACGGCAAGCCGGGCGTGATCCTGTTCATTTACAAGGAGCCAGGCTCCAACGTCGTCGAGACCGTGGAGCGGGTGCGAGCGGCAATCCCGCAGGCGAAGGCGGCGCTGCCCGGCGACATCGACCTCAACATCTCCGGCGACCGCTCCGCCACGATCCGCGCCTCGCTGGCCAGCACCGAGGAGACGCTGATCATCGCGGTCATCCTCGTGATCTTCGTCACCTTCATCTTCCTGCGCTCGTGGCGGGCGACGCTGATCCCGGCGGTGGCGGTGCCGATCTCGATCATCGGCACCTTCGCGGCGATGTGGATGCTCGACTACTCCCTCGACATCCTGTCGCTGATGGCGCTCATCATCGCGACCGGCTTCGTCGTGGACGACGCCATCGTCGTGCTGGAGAACATCCAGCGGCACATCGAGGCGGGCAAGCCACGGGTCGAGGCCGCCCTGCTCGGCGCCCGCGAGGTCGGCTTCACCGTCGTCTCGATGAGCCTGTCGCTGATCGCCGTGTTCCTGCCGATCCTGCTGATGGGCGGCATCGTCGGCCGGCTGTTCCAGGAATTCGCGGTCACGCTGTCGATGGCGATCCTCGTCTCGCTCGTGCTCTCGCTGACGACGACGCCGATGATGTGCGCGCTGCTCCTCAAGCCCGAGGCGCAGATGCATGCGGGCAAGCGCCCCAACATCCTGCTGCGCGGATTGGAGGGCGGCTTCGACGCGCTGCTGCGGAGTTACGAACGGACGCTCCGTTTCGCGCTCTATCACCGTCGGCTGACGGCGCTCAGCGTGTTCATCGCGATCGGGCTCACGGTCTACGGCTACATCATCGTGCCGAAGGGCTTCTTCCCCGATCAGGATACCGGCCAGCTCATGGGCGGCATCCAGGCCGACCAGCGCATCTCGTTCCAGTCGATGAAGGACAAGCTGGAGCGCGCGAGCGCCATCGTGCAGGCCGACCCGGCAGTGGAGAGCATCGTCGGCTTCACCGGCGGGCGCGGCACCAACTCCGCCAACGTCTTCGTCGGGCTCAAGCCGCGCGGCAAGCGTGAGCCGATCGAGACGGTGATGGCCCGGCTTCGGCCGAAGCTCGCCCAGGTCGCGGGCGCGCGCCTGTTCCTGTTCCCGCGCCAGGATCTCAGGATGGGCGGGCGCCAGAGTTTCGCCCAGTACCAGTACACGCTCCAGGGCGACACGTCGGAGGAGCTCTACGCCGCTTCGCCGAAGCTGCTGCAAGCGCTGCAGAAGCGCACCGACATCTTCGCCGACGTGACCTCGGACCAGCAGGAGGGCGGGCTGGAGAGCCGCCTCGTCATCGATCGGGCGACCGCCTTCCGCTACGGCATCACCCCGGACCAGATCGACAACACCCTCTACGACGCCTTCGGGCAGCGGCAGGTCTCGACGATCTACAACCCGCTCAACCAGTACCACGTGGTGATGGAGATCGCGCCGCGATACCTCCAGAACCCGGAGGTGCTGAAGACGATCTACGTCTCGACCACGGGCGGCCGCGCACGGGGCTCGGCCACCACCAACGCGGTTGCTGGCACGGTGGCGGGCGGTGGGACCACCACCGCCTCGCAAGCCTCCACCTCCGGCACGTCCACCACCGACACGGCAGCGACCATCGCCGCCGACTCGGCCCGCAACGCCGCGGGCAACGCCATCGCCGCGAGCCGGGGCAGCGCCTCCTCGAGCGCGCCGGTGTCGAGCGCCAAGGAAACGATGGTGCCGCTCTCGGCCTTCGCCCATTTCGAGACCGGCAACGCCCCGGTCCAGGTGGCGCATCAGGGCTTGTTCGTGGCCACCACCATCTCGTTCAACCTCGTGCCCGGCAAGAGCCTGGGCGAGGCGACCGCGGTCATCGACCAGACCATGCTCGATCTGCAATTGCCGCAGACCATCCACGGCGAGTTCGCGGGCGCGGCCAAGAGCTATCAGGAATCGTCGTCGCGCCAGCCGCTGCTGATCTTCGCCGCTCTGCTCGCCGTCTACGCCGTGCTCGGCATCCTCTACGAGAGCTACATCCACCCGATCACGATTCTCTCGACCCTGCCCTCGGCCGGGATTGGCGCCATCGTCGCGCTGCTCACGACCGGAACCGAGTTCACTATCGTCGCCCTGATCGCGGTCTTCCTGCTGATCGGCATCGTCAAGAAGAACGCCATCCTGATGATCGACTTCGCCATCGATGCGGAGCGCAACCGCGGTCTGACGCCGGGAGAAGCGATCTACGAGGCCTGCCTTCTGCGCTTCCGCCCGATCATGATGACGACGCTCGCCGCTATCCTCGGCGCAGCCCCGCTCATCGTCGCGGGCGGCGAGGGGGCCGAGCTGCGCCGGCCCCTCGGCATCGCGATCGTCGGTGGACTCATCGTCAGCCAGATCCTGACCCTCTACACGACACCGGTCGTCTACCTGTATCTCGACCGTCTCCGGCTCTGGGCGAAGCGTCGCCGGGGCGGAGCGGCGGCGGTGCCGGCCGAGTGAGGATGGTTGTTTCGTGACAGGTGACGTGCGCCATAACCCTCCCCCCTCCGCGGGGGAGGGTGCCCTGCGGATGCAGGGCGGGAGAGGGGAGCCACGTTTCCGGACGTCGCGCTGCCCCTCACCCGACCCGCTTCGCGGGCCACCCTCTCCCGCAGAGGGGAGAGGGTTGAGGTCGAGGCTCCTGTTCCGCTTCGCCACCGTCTGCGCGGTCGCGGCACTGACCTCCGGCTGCCTCGTCGGCCCCGATTACTCGCGCCCCTCCGTCGAGACGCCGCTTGGCTTCAAGCAAGGCGGAATGCGCGAGGACAGCCTCGCCTACGTCCAGGCGCAGAAGGGCTGGCGCCCGGCGGCACCGAACGACGCGGCCGAGCGCGGCGACTGGTGGCGGGCCTTCAACGACCCGACGCTCGACCGGCTGATTCGCTCCATCGACGTCGACAACCAGAACCTTCGCGCCCAGGTCGCGGTCTACGATCAGGCCCGCGCCCTCGTCGCGCAGGCGCGCGCCGCCCTGTTCCCTACGGTGATCGGCGCTCCGGGCATCACCCGGTCGCGGGCGCTGGGCACCGAGCGCACCACCGTCTCGCTCCAGGGGCAGGCGAACTGGGAACTCGACTTGTTCGGCGGCATCCGCCGCCAGATCGAGAGCGATGTCGCCTCCGCCCAGGCCTCGGCCTCCGACCTCGCCCTGGTGCGTCTCAGCCTTCAGGCGGAACTGGCGACCAATTACCTCCAACTGCGATATCAGGATTCGCTGAAGCGCGTGCTGGAGGAGAATGTCGAGGGCTTCAAGCGCAGCCTCAGCATCGCTGAGAATCAGTACAATGCGGGCGTCGCCGCCCGCTCCGACGTCATCACCGCGCAGACGCAGCTCCAGACGACGCAGGCCTCGCTGATCGCCGTCGATCTCCAGCGGGCGACCTTCGAGCACGCGGTGGCGATTCTCACCGGCCGCCCGCCCTCGGAGGTCAAGCTGCCGTTCGCGCCCCTGCCGGTGCGTCCGCCCTCGGTGCCGGTCGGCATCCCGTCCGATCTCCTGGAGCGCCGGCCCGACATCGCCGGGGCCGAGCGGCTGGTGCAGGCGCAGAGCGAGCAGATCGGCGTGGCGGTCTCCGCCTTCTATCCGACGGTGACGCTTTCGGCCTCGGGCGGCTTCTCGGGCGCGACCAGCAACGGCGTGTTCTCGGCCGCCAACCGCGTCTGGTCGATCGCCGCGAACGGCTCTCAGGTGTTCTTCGACGGCGGCGCCCGCGCTGCGGTGCTGCAAACGGCCCGGGCCGCCTACGAGGCGGCCGTGGCCAATTACCGCCAGACGGTGCTGACCGCCTTCGGCGAGGTCGAGAACGGGCTGGCCGGCGTGCGCATCCTCGCCCGGCAGCAGGCCAAGCAGGACGAGGCGGTGGCCTCGGCGCGGCGCGCGGTCGAGATCACCCTCAACGAGTACCGGGCCGGCACGCAGAACTACACCACCGTCGTCACCGCGCAGGCGCTGCTCATCAACAACGAGGTCACCGCGCTCCAGATTCGCCTCAACCGCTTCACCACCGCGGTGGCGCTGATCCGGTCGCTGGGCGGTGGCTGGGACGCTCGCTCGCTCCCGACCGGCGAGGAGCTGAAGGGCGTGCGTCTGCCGATCGACGGCGGCTCGGCCGTCCGTACCGACGAGTAGGCCCGCGCAGGGCAGCTTGGCCGGAACAGGAACCGCCGGCCTCTGTTGAACCGGGATTCCAGCGGTCGGCCCCTCGCCGGCCGAGAGCCCCGGATGGTCCATGCCCGACGCCTGCGTTCACGACACGCCCGACACGCCGAAGACCCCGGCCTGCACCCTCGTGATCTTCGGTGCCGGCGGCGACCTCACGAAGCGCCTCCTGATGCCGGCCCTCTACAATCTCGCGGGCGGTGGGCTGCTCGATGACGGCTTTTCCATTCTCGGTGTCGATCACAACCCGCTCACCGACGATGGCTGGCGCGACGACCTCACCCAGACCATGGAGTCCTTCACCAAGGACCCGTCCGCCGAGTTTCACGCCGAGCGGATCGACCCGCGCCCTTGGGACTTCATCCGCGAGCGCCTGCACGTGATGCAGGGTGATTTCTCCGAGGAAGCAACCTTCAAGGATCTCGCCGGACGCCTCACCGGCAACGTCGTGTTCTACCTCGCGGTCTCCGCCCGCTTCTTCGGCCCCGTGGTCGAGGGCCTCGGCAAGGCCGGCCTGCTGAAGCAGACGGACGACGCGTTCCGCCGCGTCGTCATCGAGAAGCCGTTCGGCTCCGACCTCGCTTCCGCCAAGGCGCTCAACGAAACCATCCTGGCGCAGGGCGACGAGAGCCAGTTCTACCGGATTGACCATTTTCTCGGGAAGGAGACGGTCCAGAGCATCCTGGCGATCCGCTTCGCCAACGCGATGCTGGAGCCGATCTGGCGGCACGAATACGTCGATCACGTCGAGATCACCGCGGCCGAGACGATCGGTGTCGAGGAGCGCGGCCGCTTCTACGAGCCGACGGGCGCGCTGCGGGACATGGTGCCGAACCACCTGTTCCAGCTTCTCACCATGGTGGCGATGGAGCCGCCCTCTGCCTTCGACGCCGAGATCGTGCGCGACGAGAAGACGAAGCTGGTCGGGGCGATCCGCCCTGTCACGCCCGAGAATGCCGTGCGCGGGCAGTACGCGGCGGGACGCGAGGACGGGAAGGATGTCCCGGCCTACCGTGACGAGCCGGACGTGGCGAAGGATTCACGCACCGAAACCTACGTCGCCCTCAAGCTCGAGATCGAGAACGAGCGCTGGTCCGGCGTGCCGTTCTTTCTGCGCACCGGCAAGTGCTTGGCCGAACGGCGCACCGAGATTGCGGTGCATTTTAAGCCGACGCCGCTCACGCTGTTCCGCGGGGCGGATGGCGGCGACCTCGCGCCGAACGTCATGCGCCTGCGCATCGACCCGGCGCCCGGCTCGGCCACGCGCTTCAACGTGAAGCGGCCGGGGCCGCAGATGCATCTCGCCGCGATCGAGACGGGCTTCTGCTACGGCGATTTTTTCGACCCGGCGCCCACCGTCGGCTACGAAAGCCTGATCTACGATTGCATGATGGGCGACCCGACCTTGTTCCAGCGCGCCGACACCATCGAGGCGAGCTGGGCCGCCGTCGATCCGCTGCTCAAGGCGTGGAAGGACGCGCCGGTCTGCTTCTATCCGGCCGGCAGTCCCGGCCCGAAGGAGGCGGACGATCTCCTCGCCCGCGACGGGCGCTCGTGGCTGCCCTTGGGGGAAAAGTGACCGCAGCTTCCGGATGAACGCTCACTCGGCAGTGCAACCCCTCGCCCCGCTTGCGGGGAGAGGGGGGACACGACGTTAAGCGATCGGAGAGGAGAGGCGGGACTCGGAGCCTTCAGCCCGCCTGCATTTCCAACTCGCGCAGGATCGCGTCGCCCATCTCGCCGGTGCTGATCGGGGTCTGGCCCTCGCCGACGATGTCGCGGGTGCGGGCGCCGGCGGCGAGCGCCCGGGTGATCGCGCTCTCCACGAGGTCGGCGGCCTCGCCGAGGCCGAAGGAGTAGCGCAGGCACATCGCTAGCGAGCCGATCATCGCGATCGGGTTCGCAAAACCCTTGCCGGCAATATCGGGGGCCGAGCCGTGGACCGGCTCGTAGAGTGCCTTGCGGGTGCCGCGCGCGTCGGTGGCGCCCAGCGAGGCGGAGGGCAGCATGCCGAGCGAGCCGGTGAGCATCGCCGCGACATCCGAGAGCACGTCGCCGAACAGGTTGTCGGTCACCAGCACGTCGAACTGCTTGGGGCGCCGCACGAGCTGCATGGCGCAGTTGTCGGCGAGCACGTGCTCCAGCTCGACCTCGCTGTAATGCTCGGCATGAACCCGCGTGACGACCTCCTTCCACAGGACGCCGGTCTTCATCACGTTGTTCTTCTCGGCCGAAGCGACCCGGCCGGAGCGCTTGCGCGCGAGGTCGAAGGCCACATGGGCGATCCGCTCGATCTCGGCGGTGGTGTAGACCTGCGTATCGACCGCCCGCTTCGAGCCGTCCTCGAGCGTGGTGATCTCCTTCGGCTCGCCGAAATAGACGCCGCCGGTGAGCTCGCGCACGATCATGATGTCGAGGCCCTCGACCAGCTCGCGCTTGAGGGCGGAGGCGTCGGCGAGCGCCGGGTAGCAGATCGCCGGGCGCAGGTTGGCGAACAGGCCGAGATCCTTGCGCAGGCGCAGCAGGCCCGCCTCGGGGCGGATGTCGTAGGTCACGCCGTTCCACTTCGGCCCGCCGACCGCGCCGAGCAGGATCGCGTCGGCCGCGTCGGCGCGGGCGAGCGTCTCGTCGGCGAGCGGCTTGCCGTGCACGTCGATGGCCGCGCCGCCGACGAGGTCGCGCTCGGTCTCGAAATCGGCGAGGCCCGCGCGCTTGAGCCAGCCCACCACCTTCTCGACCTCGGCCATCACCTCGGGGCCGATGCCGTCGCCAGGCAGGAGCAGAAGCTTGTAGGTGGTCATGGGGCTGAAATCCGGGCTGATGGCACGCGCCACGTCGCCCGCGCTCTATCGGCGCGGCTCGGCCCCTGCAAGTCCGTCGCTCGCTCCGTCGGCGACCGAACCGAGGCTTAACCCGCGCGCTTGCCCGAGCGGAACGGGCGCAGCATCCAGGCCATGCGCCCGACCTCGTCCTCCTCCGGGCGCTTGGCGGGGCGGACGGCGCGCTCCGGCGCGGAGGAGCCAATCTCGTGCACGATTTGCTCGAGCAGGGGCGGGATTTCCTGGCCGTACTCGTCGAGGAGCACGGCGGCGTCCAGCAGGGCCTGGACCTGATCGTCGGGAATGGGCCGGCTCATGATCTGCGCATCGAGCGCCTGATCGGCCAGCAACGTCGCGAGGCGGGAGACCTCCGACAGACCGGCCGGTGCCGAGAGACCGCTGCTCATCGATGGAATACCCTCATTATCGAACGGAGGCCTACGGTAATCCGTCTTGGTGAGCCAATCCTTTCACCATGTTCGGTTCTCGCGTGCCGAAAACGACCTGATCGTGATGGGAAGGCTTGCCGGGAGTGCTTTCCGAGCCGGGGCCGGAAGGGCTAAGGTTTCGCCGTGCACAATCTGAGCCTTCCCGACCCCATCGCCGCCGGACGCGGCTTCCTCTTGCCCGAGGCCGGGCCCGCTCGACGCGGAATAGGGATCATCGCAGTCCCGCTCGTCGTGCTCGCGGCGTGGGCAGGGCCGTCCGAGGCCGGCGCGCCGCGCGGTGGCGCCAGTGCCTGCTATCTCACCGGGGGCGGCGCCCTGGAGATCTGCCGTTCGGCCGACGAGGCCGAGGGCGTCTACGCCGTCCCGCCGCCCTGCCATTTCGTCCACGACGTGCAGATCCTGCGGCTCAAGGATACCGGGCCGCCGGGCCCGCTTCAGGTGATCTACCGGGCCGAGCCGCCGCGCCAAGGGAGCCGGCCGAGCGGTGGCCGCGGCGAGGAGGCCTGCCGGACCGACCTGCGGGCCACCGATCCCGCGGCGGGTGGCGCCGTGCGCATCGGTCGGCAGATCGAGACGCTGGCGACGATGCTGCCGCCGACCGATCCGCGCTTCTGGAGCGAAGGCCTCAAGGGCGACGGTGCGGCGCGGGCCGAACAGCCGCGCCGCCGCAGCCGGGCGACCCGTCAGGCGCGGCGGGAGGCCCGCCGGGCGGCGCGCGAGGCGAGGCAGGGGGACAAGCAGACGGACAGGATGACCTTCCGCGCCCAGGCCTCCGCGCCGGAAGACGATCCGTCCGGCAACGCGATGATGGTCGCGGGGCGCGATTGGGCGGGCGACCCGTATTACGCCATCCTCGCCACCGCGACGGAGCCCTCCGGCGAGGGGCGTCGCCGGGTGCTGGTCCAGGCGCGCACCTACGACTTCCAGAGCCTCGATCTGCGCGTCGAGGCCGATCCCGGCACCGAGTGGCGGCCGTTCGGAGCGCCCGCCGCCGAGGGTCAGGGGCAGGGGCGTCGGCGCGGGCGCGCACGGCCGGCGGCGATGAAGCCCGCCCCGGTGCTCGACGACACGGGAAAGCCGATCGTCGGCAACTGCGCCGCGCCGGATTTCGAAGCGCGCGGCCTGACCGGGTCGATCAGCGTGGTCGATCGCGTCTACCATTACTTCTACACCGACGTGCTGCCCGCCGACTGCGATGCGCCGCGGAACCGGCGGCGCATGGCGCTCTACCTGCGCACGAGCCGCGACCCGCTGGCGGAGCGCACGTGGTCGGCGCCCGTCACGCTGATCGAGAACCTGCCGGCTGAGACCGAAATGCGTGTCGCCAAGGCGCGGGGCATGGACCGTTGGGCCGTGGCCTATTCCTGCTCGCGACCGGTCACCGTCTCGGGTGGACCCGTTGCCGATATCTGCCTGCACTACACCGCCGACCTTTCGCCCGGCAGCCTCACCGCCCTGACGCTCTTTGCCGAGCCCGTCGCGGCCGGCCACTCCACCGCCTATCTCGGCCTGCGCTCCGGCGGTGACGCGCTGGGGCGGTTCACCCGCGACGGCTTCGGCTGGATGACCGACCGCTACGGCAACCTCGATGCGCCGACGATCTACCCCGACAAGGGCGGCTTCCTGACCTGGCTCGACCGCCGGGCCCCGCGGATCGACGGCAGCGACGCTTCCTCGCTCTACGGGCGGCCGGTCTATTGGGCGACCTGGACGGTTCGCCCGCGCGCCGCCGCACCGTGATCGCGTGACGATTCCGGCCCGACGTTCGACAGAGGGGTGGATGTCGCCCGCGACGCCGTCGATGTTCGAGAGACCTTGAACGCCCTTCGCCGGGCGGGACATCGTTCCGGCACGGGTGCGCGGTGCGATCGGCGCTCGAAGGTGCGGAAGGAGCAGGCCATGACGGTCACGACACTCGACTCCCTGTCCGAGCGGCGCGGCGCCGACGTTCTGCTGGAGGTGCTGCGCTCGGAGGGCGTCCGCTACATCTTCGGCAATCCGGGCACGACCGAGCTGCCGCTGATCGATGCGCTGACGGACGCGCCCGACATCGCCTACGTGCTCGCCCTTCAGGAGGCGAGCGCCGTCGCCATGGCCGACGGCTACGCGCAGGGTGCGCGCCGGCCGGGCTTCCTCAACCTGCACACGGCCGGCGGCCTCGGCCACGGCATGGGCAACCTGCTCAACGCCCAGATCTCGGGCACGCCGCTCGTCGTCACCGCCGGCCAGCAGGATTCGCGGCACGTCATCACCGACCCGCTGCTGTTCGGCGACCTGACCACCATCGCGGCGCCCACGGTGAAGTGGGCGCGCGAGGTGACCCATGCCGACCAGCTTCCGGTGCTGCTGCGCCGTGCCTTCCACGATTCAGCGGCGGCGCCATCGGGGCCGGTCTTCCTGTCGCTGCCGATGGACGTGATGGAGGCGATGACCGCCGCGCCGCTCGGCGAAATCTCGACCATCGACCACCACGCGGTGGCCGGCTCCCTCGACCGGCTCGCGGACCATCTCGCCGGCATCGCGCCGGGGCGGCTCGCGCTGATCGCCGGCGACGAGGTCGATGCCAGCGACGCCTCGACCCAGGCGGTGCGGCTCGCCGACCTCCTGGCGGCGCCGGTCTACGGCTCGTCCTGGCCGGCGCATATCCCGTTTCCGACCGCCCATCCGCTCTGGATGGGCAACCTGCCGACCAAGGCGAGCGGCATCGCCGAGATTCTCGGCCGCTACGACGCGGTGTTCGCGCTCGGCGGCAAGTCGCTCATCACCGTGCTCTACACCGAGGGCTCGGCCGTCCCCCCCGGCACGCAGGTGTTCCAGCTCTCGGCGGATGCGCGCGACCTCGGCCGCACCTACGCGACGCAGCTCTCGACGGTGGGCAACGTGCGCGCCTCACTCGACGTGCTGCTGCCGCTCTTGGAAGCGCGCCTCGCGCCGCACGCCGAGACCTATGCCCGCTTGAGGCGCGAAGCCGTCGCGGCCTACGACGCGCGCCGGGCCGCGCTCGAGGCCAAGGCGGATGCCGCCTTCGCCGATCCGGTGATCCACCCCCTCGTCGCCGCCCGCGAGATCGGCCGGGCCGTGGGGTCGGACATCGCCATCATCGACGAGGCGCCCGCAACGCTCGGGCATCTGCGCACGATCCTCCACAGCACCTGGACGCGGCAATACTCGTCGATCCGCGGCGGCGTGCTCGGCTGGGGCATGCCGGCCTCGGTCGGCTTCTCGCTCGGGCTCGACCGGGCGCCGGTGGTCTGCATCGTCGGCGACGGGGCGGCGATGTACTCGCCTCAGGCGCTCTGGACCGCCGCGCATGAGGGGCTGCCGGTGACCTTCGTCGTCATCAACAACGCCGAGTACAACATCCTGAAGCAGTTCATGAAATCGCAGACGCACTACGCCTCGGTGCGGGCGAACCGCTTCATCGCCATGGACCTCACCGAGCCGCGCATCGACTTCCTGGCGCTCGCCGCCTCGATGGGCGTGCCCTCCCGGCGGGTCGAGCGGGCGGCGGACATCGCCGGTGCGGTCGAGGCGGTTATTCGTTCCGGCGCGCCGAACCTCGTCGAAGTGGTCGTCAGCGCCGCGTGACGGCTTCAGCACCCCGGCCGATGCCGCCGACCCTCGTCTTCGACACGGATTGCGTGCTCTGCGCCGGGATGCTGCGCTTCGTGCTGGCACATGAGCGCGACCACAGCCTGCACTTCATGGGCGCGTGGTCCCGCGAGGGGCTCGACCTCGCCGCCCGCCACGGCTTCACCGAAGCGGATCTCAACGGCACCTTCCTGCTGGTCGAGGATGGGCGGGCGCTGACGCGCTCGAATGCCGCGCTCGCCGTGGTGCGGCATCTCAGGGCGCCGTGGCGGTGGTGCGGTGTGTTCGCAATCGTTCCGAAGCCGCTGCGCGACCGCCTCTACAGCCTCGTCGCGCGCACTCGCTACCGCGTGTTCGGCCGTCGAGAAGATTGCGCCCGGGTGCCGCCGGACCAGCAGCACCGCTTCCACGGGGTTAAGGCGCCCGACGCGCCGACTCGCTCGGACTAATTGACCCGCTTGGCCATAGGCGGCGTCACCGCGCGTCATCCCACCCAATCGCCTCATCCTGAGGTGCCGCGCAGCGGCCTCGAAGGATCGTCCAGGGGTCGCGCGGGATCTGGAGGATCCTTCGAGGGCCGCTGACGCGTCCACCTCAAGATGAGGGCTGGTGATGGGAGATCAGGCCTTGCGGGCCACGGTGAAGCGGGCCGCGTCCTTGAGCACCTGCGCCCGGTCGCCCCAGGGGGCGACGGCTTCCTCGCACAACGCCACCAGCCGGTCGCACTCGGCCCGCGCGCCGTCGAGGCCGAGGCGGTCGACCAGCGTCGCCTTGCCGGCATCCTTGTCCTTGCCGGTGGCCTTGCCCATCGCTTCCGGCGAGGCCTCGCGGTCCAGAATGTCGTCGGCGACCTGGAAGGCTTGGCCGAGCGCCTTGCCGTAGCGCAGCAGCGCCGCCCGCTCGTCCGCGTTCGCGCCGCCGACGAGAGCGCCGGCTTCGACGGAGAAGGCGAGGATCGCCCCGGTCTTCATTGCCTGCATCCGCAGGGTGTCGTCGATATCCATGGTGGCCGGGCCGAAGCGTCCCTCGGCCGAGAGGTCGAGGAGCTGGCCGCCGACCATGCCGCCGAGGCCGGAGGCGCGGGCGAGCCCGAGCACCAGTTCGGCCCGGATCGCCGGATCGGGCTGCCAGCGCGGATCGGCGGTGGCCTCGAATGCCAGCGTCTGGAGCGCGTCGCCGACGAGGATCGCGGTGGCCTCGTCGTAGGCCTTGTGGACGGTGGGCTTGCCGCGGCGCAGGTCGTCGTCGTCCATGGCCGGCAGGTCGTCGTGAACGAGGCTGTAGCAGTGGACGAGTTCGACGCCGGCACCCGCCGCGAGCGCCGCATCCTCGGCCCCGCCGAGCATCCGCGCGGTCTCGATGGCGAGGAAGGGCCGCAGCCGCTTGCCGCCGCCGAGCACGGCGTGGCGCATTGCTTCCATCAGCCGGGGCGGGCGGGCGATCTCGCCGGCCTGCAGCGTCGGCCCGAGCAGATCGACGAGGAAGGTCTCGACGGTGTCGGCGACCTGAGCGAGCCTGTGGGTAAAGTCACCCGTATAGGCGTCCGCCTTGACCGAGGGGTGGGAAGCCTGCGTTGAGGTCATCGGAAGGGGCCTGGATCGGGAAGGGGCGGACGCGACGTGGCGGTGCCGGAGGAGAGTGAAGCCGAACGGCACGGGCGCGACCTGCGGAGGATTCCTTCGCCGAAGCCCCTCGCGAGGACCCCCGCGCCGCGGAACCCCGCCCCGAGGCGTCGAACCGGGCTGCGGCGCGCCGCCACCCTGATCACGCTCGCTCCCATTGCCATTCTTGCCTTCACGCTCACGCTCGCGCTCGTCTATAGCGTGGCGACCCCGCCCTCAACCCTGATGCTGGGCCGTTGGTTGACGCTCCAGGGCGCGCAGCGGGACAGCGTGAAGCTGGAAGCGATCGCCCCGGCCCTGGTCCAGGCGGTGATGGCCTCCGAGGACCAGCGCTTCTGCCTGCATAACGGCGTCGATTGGGGCGCCCTGCGCGACGTGGTGGACGACGAGGAGGGCCCGAGCCGGGGTGCCTCGACCATCACCATGCAGGCGGTGAAGAACGTCTTCCTCTGGCCCGGCCGCTCCTACATCCGCAAAGGGCTCGAAATCCCGCTCGCGGTGATGGCCGATGCGGTCTGGGGCAAGCGGCGGACCATGGAGATCTATCTCAATGTCGCCGAGTGGGGGGAGGGCATCTTCGGGGCCGAGGCCGCCGCCCGCCACTGGTTCCGCAAGAGCGCGCGCGACCTGAGCCGCAACGAGGCGGCGCTGCTCGCTGCCGTCCTACCGAACCCGATCCTGCGCAGCGCCGGCAAGCCGACCCGTGGGGTGCGGGCGATTGCCGGACGCATCCAGAGCCGGATGGGTCAGGTCGATGGGCTGATGGGGTGCTTGAAACGCTGAAGGATCAGCCTTCTTCCGCCTCGCACAGCCGCGTCACCGCCCGCTCGTAGCCCTTCGCGTCGAACTTCCGGAGCGAGTTCTCGCTCTGATAGCGCACGCTCCCGAAAATCTGGCGGGTCTGCCACGGGCGGTCGTGCAGGCCGAAGATCCAGGCGACGTTGGTGAAGGAGTTCGCGTCGCGCCCGTCGAGGAAGTAGCGGTTGTTGAGCCGCAGCGTCCGGGCGAACGCCTCCTCCGGCGAGGGCGACCATTCGAGGATCTTCTTGCCCCAGTACATGCGGAGCTGGTTGTGCATGTAGCCGGTCTCGCGCATCTCGCGCATGGCGACGTTCCAGTAATGGTCGTGGGTCTTCCCCTCCGCCAACTCCTCCTCGGAATAGAGTTTCGGGCGCGGGTCGCCGGCGTGCTCGGCCAGCGTCTTGCGGGCCCAGTCGGGCACGGCGCGGGCGTAGTCGTCATAGCCCTGCGTGTGGAAGACGTGGTTCATCGCCAATTCGCGCCGGACGATCAGCTCCTCGAGATAAGCCGAGCGGTCGTCATCGTCAGCGTCCTTCGCGGCGCGGATCGCCAGGGCGATCTCGACCGGCGAGATGTGCCCGAAATGCAGGTAGGGGCTCATATGCGAAGCCGCCCCGGCCTCCGGCTTGTTGCGCCCGGCCCCGTAGCCGGCGAAGGCGTGCTCGAGGAAGCGCTTCAAATGCCCGGCAGCCTCGGTGTAGCCGCCGCGGAAGCGCTTCACCGGGCCGACCGTGGTGTCGAGGGCTAGCTTCGCGAGAAGCTTTTCCGGGTCCGAGACGTCGAGCCCATCCCTCAGCTTAAGCCGCTGGATCAGCCCCTCGGCCGGGTGATCGATCGTGCGCGGCTCTACGGGTTCGAGATAATCGTCCCAGAGCTTCCGGAGCTTCGGGCGCAGGGTGCGCGCGGCGTATTCGTGCTTGGTCGAGGCGGTCTCGAGCGGCACCACCACATCGCCCTCGACCTGAACGATCCGGCATTGCGCCGCTCGTTCGATCTCGCCGTACCAGCGTTTCTGGATCGCGAGGTAGCCGCGGTCGAGCACCAGCAGCGCGGCGTCTGCCGAGAGATCGATGGCGACCTCAGCCGGCGTTGCCCGGCGCAGGAGGAAGGCGATGCCACGCTTTTCCAGGGCAGCGGCCGCGTCGGCGAGCCCCTGCAACAGGAAGGCGTAGTGCCGGGCATTGGCCTCGGGGAAGCCGTTGGCGCCGTCGAGCAGGCCGAAGCAGACGAGGAGCGGAAGCTTGAGGCGGTTGGCTTCCTCGATCGCCAGCTCCAGCGCCGGATTGAACGGGACGCGCATGGCTTGCTGCATCAGGTACAGGACGTAACCGGCGCCTTCGCGCGGCTTCACGTCGCTCAGCACCCGGATGCGGGCCGGTTGGATCGCCATCGCTCGAAAACGCCCCGTCTCGGCAGCTTCTATTCCGTCCGTCTCCGCCAAGGCGGCCGGTCGCGCCGATTCGGGCCCCACCTTGATTCCGCGGGTCGGACGTCCCGTTCGGGGCAGGGAATGCATCAGGGCGAAGAACGTTGCATCCGACTCGGGCCCGACGCACCCACCGCCTCCGGGCGTCGCCCGGCGCGGATCAGAAATCGCTAAACGGTTCAAGGATCTGGCGTGCGCGAAAACAATGCGCGCGGCCCCGTTTACTGCATAGGCCGCGGCGATTCATTGCGGCCGGGCCTCGAAATCGTCTGCGGCATTTGAGTGACAGACCTCGGCCGACGTGTGCCTCCACACGCGCAAACGCGATCATTGCCAACGAAGCGACTTGCAAAATCCTGAGCGAAGATCATTTTGTGCATTGCGGGAACTCAGACGGCGTCTGCCTCCCGCTGCCCTCTTTGGGCGTTTCCTCCCTAGACTTCGGGCCGCCCTTAGGGGCGGCTTTTTTTTGTCTTGAGTTCCGGTCCGATCATCCGCGGGCGCGGGCGCGGATCATGAAGTTGTCGTAGGTGTACTCGGCCACTTGGAACCAGAGGTATTCCTCGTTCCGGAAGGTCTTCATCGCGTCGTAGATCCGCTTGAAGTCCGGGTTCTTGGCCGAGAGGTCCGCATAGACCTCGTTCGACGCCTTCAGGGCCGCCTCCATCACCTCCTGCGGAAAGGGGCGGAGCTGCGCGCCGCCCGAGACGAGCCGGCGCAGGGCCTGCGGGTTGCGCGCGTCGTAGCGGGCCTGGACGTCGGCATTCACCTGCGCGGCTGCCGCCTGCAGGATGGCGCGGTAGGTCTTGGGCAGGCCCTTCCAGGCGTCGGCGTTGATCCAGAAGTGCAGGAGGGCGCCGCCCTCCCAGAAGCCGGGATAATGGTAGATCGGCGCGACCTTCTGGAGGCCGAGCTTCTCGTCGTCATGCGGACCGATCCATTCGGCCGCATCGAGCGCCTTGCTCTCCAGCGCGGCGTAGATCTCCGGCCCCGGCGTCGCCTGCACCGCCGCCCCGAGCTTGGCCAGCACCGTGGCGCCGAGCCCGCTAATGCGCAGCTTGAGCCCTTGGAGGTCGCCGACCGTCTTGATCTCCTTGCGGAACCAGCCGCCCATCTGCGCCCCGGTATTACCGCCGGGCAACGCCACCAATCCGTTCTTGGCGAAGATCTCGGCGAACAGCTCCGCCGCGCCGCCCTGGAGCCACCAGGCATTCTGGCCGCGGGCGTTGAGCCCGAACGGCATCGCGGTGGCGAGGGCAAAGGCGGCGTTCTTCGCCATGCCGAAGCTGGCCGGTGCGTGGCCCATCTCGGTCTTGCCGCCTCCGACCGCGTCGAGCAGCCCGTCGGCGGGGATCGACTCGCCCGCGGCCGAGACCTGGATCTGGAAGCGCCCATCGGTCGCCTCGGCCACCGCCTTGGCGAGGCTCTCGGAGGCACCGAACAGGATGTCGAGGTTGCGCGCATAGCCTGAGGTCAGGCGCCAGCGCAGCTCCGGCGTCGGTTGCTGAGCCTGGGCCGGGCTCGCCAGGGATCCGACGGCGCCCAATCCGGCACCGAGGCCGGCGGTCAACAGGGCGCGGCGTTGCACGGACTTTTCCATGGATCTCCCGGCTCGTCCCGATCGCTCGGCCGCCCTTCCTTGGGCAGACCGTTGCCATACACGTGAAGCCGGCCATCGGGAAACCGGGGCAGGCCCCGTCGCCTCGCGCGGCGCGGCGTGATAGCAGGCTCGGCGTGAACACCGAAAAGCTCCACCTCCACACCGTCTGCGGCCTCGACGAACTCGTCGAGCATCAGACCCGCGGCGTCAGCCACGTCCTGTCGATCCTCGATCCCGATCGGGCGGACCCGGAGGCGTTCGGCGCCTACGGCACCCACCGGCGCACCATCCTGCGCTTCCATGACGCCATCGAGCCGGCACCGGGCGTCGTCCTGCCGGAGCGCGAGGACGTCGAGAAGATCCTCGCCTTCGGCCGCGACGCCATCGCCGATGGCGGCGAGATCCACATCCTCGTCCATTGCCATGTCGGCATCTCGCGCTCGACCGCGGCGCTCGCGACCCTGTTCGCCGAGGCCGAGCCCGACACGCCGGCGCAGGACCTCATCGCCCGTCTCCACGCCCAGCGGGAGAAGGCGTGGCCGAACGCGCGCATGATCGCGTTTGCCGACGAGATGCTGGGGCGGCAGGGCAGCCTCAGCGAGGCGGTGCGCCGCCTGCACGCGCTGCAACTGCGCAAGCGCCCGCATCTCGATGGGGTGATGCGCGACCTCGGCCGCGGCGCTGAGGTGGATGCGGCGCTGCGGGACTGACGTTCCGCCTCAGTTTGATTTGCTCAGTTCGATTTGGCCGGCGTGAAGTTGCCGTCGCGCCAGACGTAGAGCACGTAGCCCTGGGCGGTGATGTCGCCCTTGGCATCGAAGCCGACGGGGCCGAGCACCAGATCGAAGCGCTCGCCGTGCAGGGCCTTGGCGATCGCCGCGGGCTCCGTGCTGTGGGCGAAGTTGCCGGCCTCCACCAACGCCTGAAGCGCGGCATAGCCGTAGATCATCGAGCCGTCCGCCTCGACGCCCTGCGCCTTGAACTCGGCCACCACGCCCTGCGCCTCCGGCTTGCGACTCGGATCGAGATAGAAGGTCATCAGCACGCCGTTGCTGGCAGGGCCGGCGATCTTGGCAAAATCCGGCGTGGCGATGGCCGAGGTGCCGAACCATTGCGGGCGAAAGCCCCGTTCGGCCGCGATGCGGACCAGGCGGCCCATCTCCTGCGCGTCGCCGCCGTAATAGACCACGTCGATATTCGCCGCCTTCAACCGGTCGGCGAGGGCCACGTCGTCGGCATCGCTCGGCTGGAAGGCCGCAGCCATCGCCTCATTGACGCCGATGCGGTTGAGGTTGTCTTTCGTCGCCGCCGCGAGGGTGCGCGAGGCCGGTGAGAGGTCGTTGAGGATGGCGATCCGCCGGTCGCGGAACCGCTCGGCGAGGATCGCGGCCGAGAGCTTGGCCTGGTCGTCGTCCCGGCCGCAGACCCGGAAGATCGTCGGCAGGCCGCGGTCGGTCAGCTTGGCGGCGACCGAGGCCGCGGTGATCATCACGATTCCGTTGGCGGCGTAGACATCGGAGGCCGCCAGCGACGCATTCGAGCAGACATGGCCGACGACGAGCCGCACGCCCGTGTTCACGTAGTGGTTGGCTACCGCCACGGCCTGATTCGAATCACAGGAATCGTCCTGCACGTCGAGCACGATGGGCTCGCCGTTGATGCCGCCCTTCGCGTTGGCGTCCCGCGCCGCCGCCTCGACGCCGCGCAGCACTTGCGCGCCGACGGTGACGTAGGGGCCGGTGCGCGGCACCGCGACGCCGACCTTGACCTCCGCCATCGCCGGAACAGCCGAGAGCAGGAGTCCGGCCAGCAGCGCGAGCGAGGCCGAACCGAGGGCGAGGGGGCGTCGGACCGTCATGGCGCCTCTTTCCCAGCCCGTTGCCCCTTTGCCAAGGTCTGCCGGTCCGGACCGTTGTCGTCTGTCAGGACGGCCGTCCTGTATCGGCTCCCGTTTCGGGGCCGGCACGGCCGCGCATCCGACATCACCTTCGCTGCATGGAATGACGCCGGCTGGGCCTTTGGCAAGTCGCGATCTCGACGAAACGGGGCAGACTTTCGCAGGGAAGGGGACGTGTACGGTCCATCCGCACCCACACGCCACCCGGACGATGCGCTAGGCTTTCGTTCTTGCATCGTCTTTTTGCGAAAGCCGATGGCCACGGTTCGGGACGATGCTCTACCGCGTGACAGTGTAGATCGAGGCGCCCGCCGCGATGGGCGAGGCTACGGTCGAGAACACGCTCAGCACCTTGCCGAGCTCCGCGAACGGCGAACTCGACACGTAGACGAGGTCGCGGTTCCGCATGCGGAAGCTCTGGGTCAGGAACATGCCTTGCGCGTCGCGCAGGTTCACTCGGTACACCACCGGCACCTGCCCTGAGGCCAGCAGCGGCGAGTTCGGACGCAGCCGCCGCACCACCGCCGCCGGTTCGTAGCGGAAGATGAACACGCCCGCCGGATCGGCCTGGAACTCGCGCAAGCCGGAGGCGCGCGCCAGCGCCTGCGACAGCGTCAGCCCGTCCGCCGTGAACGGCACCTCGGTGGTGTTGCCGAGCGCGCCCACGGCCAGGAAGGTCTGCGGATCGCGCACCAGGGTCAGCGTGTCGTCGGGACGCACGAAGATGTTTTCGCGCGGGTTGGAGACCACCGTGGTCATCGGCACGGTGACGGTGCGGTTGCCGCGCGACAGCCGCACGAAAGTCTCGGATACGGGGGTGCGCACGCCGCCGGCCTGGGCGATGACGTCGAGCAGGCGGTCACCACGGCCAGAAAGCGGCACGCGCTTGCCCATGGCCGCTTCGCCGGAGACGGTGACCGATTGCGAGACCGGCTTGGTGACGGAGACGAGCACCTGCGGCTGGATCGCCTTGCCGGCGAGTTCGGTCTCGATCAGCGCCTGGACGTCCTGGGTGCGGCGTCCGACGACCTTGATCCGGCCGGCATAGGGAACAGTGATGCCGCCGTCGGGCCCAACCACCTGCTCGGGGATCGTGGCGGACTTCGAGCCGGCCGAGAAGCGGTCGGAGACGAGCGGTCCGGAGAACAGGCCGCCGGCACCGGCCTCCCAGACCTGAACCGCAACCGAGTCTCCGACGCCGATCACCGGCTCGACCGAGGGGCGATGGTCGCCGAAGGTGACGAGGAGGCTGTCGAGAGGACGGGTGCGCAGGGCCTCGACGAGGGCGGGGGTGATGTCGATGATTTCGTAGCGGGCGAACAGGCCTTCGGCGGTGGCGACGTCGGCGCCGCTCTCGATCGCCGAAGTCGTCGGCCCCGCGGCCGGCAGGACCGAACATCCCGGCAGGGCGAGGGCGGCGGCAAGGATTGCCAGGGCCGCAGCGCACTTCATCGGAGACTCCATCCGGGTCGAGGCGGGGCGCAGAGCCACGTCCGTCCCTTTTCCGATCGTCACGCAGTCACTGCGATCCATTGAATACGGGCCCCGGCCTAATGCTTGATTGACGCGTACGATGCGCCGACGGCCGGCGAGGGCTCACGCAGCAATGCGTCACCACCGTGGCACGGCTACGCTTATCCCCCAAATCCTCAACGTTTCGGGGTGACGGCGTCCCGCAGGACACAGCCGAGCTGTGCTGCGGTGAGATCGATCCGGGCGGGGGGCGGGCCGCCGTCCCGGCCGAAACGGAACAGCGCGTAATCCGTCGCCATCGGGCCGGATTCCGGCGGACGGAGGTCGGGCAGCGAGGGCGCATGATCGCCGAACACGCAGAGCGTCGCCCGTCGGCCGGCGAGCCCGTCGATCAGCCGTTCGATCGCTCGGCCGGTATGGGCGACGTGGTGGAGGTACTGCGCCAGCGGTTCGTCGATTCCGGTGAGTCGGCCCGGCTTCCAGGGGCCGTGATTCTCCATCGTGACGGAGAACACGAACGTGCGGTCCTTCGCGCGCCCCTGGCCCGGCGCCACCTCCGCCAGAATGCGGTCGGCGACGGCGACGTCGCCGATATAGGGTCCGATCCGAGGCGCGCCGGCGAAATCCTCTTCCATGACGAGGCGCTCGAAGCCGAGACGCTGAAACACCCGAGCCCGGTCGAAGAAGTCGCGGTGGAAAGGGTGCACGAACACCGTCTCGAACCCGGCGGCGCGGGCGAGCCGGGCGAGGCTGGTCGGCTCCTCGCCCTTGCGCGCGAGGTAGGGGTCGTAGCGGCCGAAGCCGAGGCTTTCCGGGTCGAGGCCGGTGAGGACGGCGTGCTCGGAGCGCATGGTGTAGGCGCCGTGCGCAGGGACCGTGAGGCGGCCGTACTGCGCCGCCTGCGTCCGGATCCGCGCCATGACCGGGAGATCCGGACCGCCGAGGCGGGCGGGGTCGAGGAAGGATTCGAGCTGGACCACGACGACGATTTCGTCGTCGGGGCTGCCTTCGCCACGCGTCGGCACCGGCCGCGCATCGTCCTCGCCGAGGCGGCGCAGCGCGTAGCCCATCATCGTCGCGACGAGCCCGTAGCGGGCGACGTCGCGGGCGAGGTCCGGATGCGGGAAGAAGTGGCGTAGGGCTCTATGCCCGAGCGGCGTCAGGCCCGCGAGCGAGAGAGCCGCCAGCGCCACCGGCAGGCCGAGGATCGCGAGGAGGGATGCGCCTGTCCCGCTCGGCAATGCGGCGGGTTCCAGGACGTACCAAGCGACAACGGTGGCGATGGCGAGCAGCAGAGGCCCGGCGATCCGCAGATCGGTGAGCGGCAAGGTGTAGTAGAGCTGCGGGTGGCGCGGCACCTGCGCGAGCAGCGCGAGGTCGCTGAACACCACCGGCTCACCGATCACCCGGCGCTTCAGCCGGTCCACCACCGAGAGGATGGCGAGCGTCAGCAGGCAGGAGGAGGCCGCGAGCCAGGGGCGCCACGAGAACTGGAACCAGAACAGCGTGATCAGCGCGTAGCCGGCGGCCCGGATCGCCAGATCGCCCGGCCGGAGGCTCGGGCGCTGCGGCGAGGCCGCCGACTCGATGGCGAAGGCGCCGGTCAGCGCGACCGCGAGGGGCACAAAATAGGTCGCGAGGCTCATGTTGTCTCAGCGGCCGGATTCACTGCGCACGCCGCGGCGGGCGCGCAGGCGGCGGATGACTGGATTGATCAGGGCGTAGCGCAGCCGCATCGTCGCGTGACGGACCGCGCCGAGGGCGAGACGCGAGGGCGGCGCGGCTGCCCGAGCCTCGCTGAGCCGGTCGAGCAGTTGCTCGGGCGTGCATGGCTTCATCGCCACCGGATCGAGATAGAGCGGGTAGAGGATCAACGCCCCCGCCACCAGGGCGTCGAGGGACAATGTGCGGCCGCGGTCGGCCCCTAGCGCCAGATCCTCGGTCAGCCCCCAGCCGGCATAGAAGGGGCGGCCGTGGACGGCGACGCTCAGCCCGCGGATCAGCGCCTCGAAGCCCGCCAGCGAGGTCATGGTCTCGACATGGTGGCAACGGTCGAGCAGGTCGACAATGGAGAGGCCGCCGACGACACGGTCGGCGAGCCGCCGCACCTCCTCCTCCGGGATCGCGCCGGGCCGGAACCCGGCCTCGACGTCGGGATGCGGCTTGTAGAGCAGGAAGGCGTCCGGGTTGCGGGCGCGGGCAGCCCGCAGCAGGGCGAGGTTGCCGCGCACCTGCGGCGATCCGGTCAGCACCGAGGCGTCGTCCTCGACCTGGCCCGGCACCAGCACGATCCGCCGGTCCGTCGGCCAGTCCTCGCCGACACCTTCGAGGCCGACATTGTACTTGCTCAGGCGCCGCGCCACGATCGATTCGCGCAAGGCGGCGGCGCGGGCGGTCAGTCCGGGCGGGAACTCGGCTTCCTTCAGCGTGCGGGCCAGCCGGCTCTCGACCCGCGGGTCGTAGTAGATGCCGAGATCGTCCACGACGATGGAGGCGCCCGGCTGCAGGCTAGCGCCGAGCCCGACCGAGCGCAGGAATCCGTCCTCGATCCGCGCGAAGGGCAAGCCGGCCTCCGCGCAGAGACGCGGGAGCTGCTCCGGGCAGCGGGTCGCCCAGGCCTGAACCCGGCCGCCCTGCGCGCGAGCGAGCGCCACCGCCTCGTCCGCAATCATGGTGTGGAGCGGTGGTCCCGCCGGCCCGGTGGCGAAGACATCGAGCGCGGCGCGCTTCCAGCCGGACACGCCGACGAGGACGACGCGGCGGTCGTTGCCGAGGAAGCGGTCGCGCAGCCACGCCACGCGCTCCACCGCATCCGCGAGCGGGATCGGCCGGCGCGTCCACGGATCGAAGCCGTGCACGCCGATGCCGTAACGGAGCGCCAGGAACGCCGCCGCATCCGCCGGGCGCGGACCCGCCGCAGGGTCGGGGCAATGAGTCTCAAAGCTGGCCAGCGCCGCCTCGCAGGCCGCATCCCATCGCGCCACATGGATGCGCGGCACGAGGGGAAACAGCAGCCAGGGATCGGCCGGGTCCGCGATCACGGTGAGCCGCGGATCGGTGGGCGCGCCGTCACGCGGGCATCCGTCGGGGCCGGCGGCGACGAAGCGCGTCCCCGGATTCTCGGCCAGAAGCCGCGTCAGGAAGCTTCGCAGGGCCGCGCCCGACGCGGCGGTTTGCGGATCGACCAGGGCGAGGGCAGGCCGCGTTTGCCCTGAGAAGAGATAGGCCGCTCCATCTGGAAGCGAGCGGGCGAACCGGTTGTAGCCGGCGAGGCCGCGTGCGCGCAGAAGGTCGCCGAAATCCGGGGAGGGGGGCTCGCCTCCGAGGGGCCGGCCGGCATAGCTGAGGCGAAGGCTCGAAAGGCCGGTTTCCGGCGAATCGTAGGGGCTGAGGAGCGGGCCCGGCGCGACCCGCAGAACCGCCTTGCCGTCGGCTGCCGTCGCCGACCACAGGACCGGCGGGCCGGGGGAGCGGAAGGTCAGCGACGCGCCCGTTGCCGCCTCGATCTGCGCGCGCAGAAGCCGGACCGTCCGGCCGAGCGGCAGGTAGGTGCGGGGCAGCCCGGTATCGCCTTGCGGCTCGATGGGGCGCAGGTCGGTCATGGCCGGTCGATCATGGCGGGGCCTGCTCCATAGCCCAAGCCTCGTCCTGGGCCCAGGCCGGTCCGAGCATGGGCTGCAACTTCCTATGCGCCGAAACCGGCGGTACGGCGCGCTTCGGCCACGGCTGTGAAGAACGCACTTTTCCGGGGATGGATTGGCACCGGACACAACGGAGCCGCAATCTGGCGCGAGACGTGCCTCGACCGATCGTCACAGTCGTGGCGTGATCGATCGGCAACGGAGGCTGCAAATTCTCCCGGTCGCCTCGCGCAGCGGTTGTCGTTCGTGGGACTATCGTGAGAGGCGTTCGGCCAGATGACGCAACGCACACCGCTTCACGACTAGGGATAGAGCGCCTGGGAATGACGCAGCCTCGTGCCCATGCCATAGGCCCCCGCGCCGCCACCTTCCTGTTCCTGCAGGGGATCGCCTCCCCGTTCTTCTCGGTCCTCGGCAACGCCCTGCGCGAGCGCGGCCACGGGGTTCGCCGCATCAATTTCTCGGCCGGCGACTGGTTGTTCTGGCCCTTTCCCGCCGACCACTACCGCGGCAAGCGCGACGGCTGGGACGCCTATCTCGAAGCCTATATCCGCACGCATGCCGTCACCGACATCGTGCTGTTCGGCGATTGCCGGCCCTACCATCAGGCGGCGGTGCTTGTCGCCAAGCCGATGGGCGTGCGCATCCACGTGTTCGAGGAAGGCTACATCCGGCCCTACTGGATCACGTGCGAGGCCGGCGGGGTGAACGGCAACTCGACCCTGCCGAAGCGGGCGGAGGAGATCCGGGAACTGGCGCGCAAGCTGCCGCAGCCCGGACGGGCCATGCCGCTCACCGGAGACATGGGCCGGCGCAGCCTGTGGGATATCAGCTTCAACATCGCAAATATCGGCTTTCCGTACCTCTATCCGGGTTTCCGCACCCACCGGCCGAACCACATCGCCGCCGAATATGCCGGCTGGATCCGGAAGTTCGTGCGCCGCCGCCGCACCCGCCGCGAGGCCGCGCGGGTGAACGAGATCTACCACGCGATCAACGCCGACTACTTCCTGCTGCCGCTCCAGCTCGACAGCGATTACCAGATCCGCGTCCACTCGCCGTTCCTCGGCGTCGAGGGCTTCATGGACCGGGTGATCGCCTCCTTCGCCAAGCATTCGCAGGCGCCGACGCGGCTGCTGGTGAAGCTGCACCCGCTCGACAGCGGCATCATGAACTGGCGCAAGCGCGCCCGCCAATCGGCCAAGCGCCACGGCTGCAACGACCGGCTCGACTTCATCGACGGCGGCGACCTGCCCAAGCTCATCGACGGCAGCCGCGGCGTCGTGCTGGTAAACTCCACCGTCGGGATGCTCGCCCTCGAACGCGGACGGCCGACGCTGGCCTTCGGCTCGGCGGTCTACAACATGCCGGGCCTGACCCATCAGGGCGACATCGACACGTTCTGGGGTGCCCCGCAGGCACCCGACGCGGCGCTGATGCAGGATTTCTTCCGGGTCGTCATGCACCGCACCCAGATCAATGGCGGCTACTTCTCCCGCTCGGCGATCGAGCGCGCCGTGGCCGGGGCTGTGCCACGTCTCGAGGCGGCACTTCCGCCTGCCGCCCTGGCCGCCGCCCGCGACACGCTGGAGCAGGCCGGCCGCGACGGAAACCTCTCCCCCGCCTATTGACCGCCGGCCTTCGACACGGTCACGACCCGGCTCTTCAGCGGAAAGACCTCCCCTCCTTGCCCGTCATCTTGATCACCGGTGCCTCCAGCGGCATCGGCGCAGCCCTCGCGCGCTTCTACGCCGGGACCGGTGCGAGCCTCGTACTCACGGGCCGCGATCGGGAGCGGCTGGAGGCGGTGGCGCAGGAGTGCCGGACGCGCGGGGCCGCGGTGCTGACCCGGCTGATCGACGTGCGCGAGCGGGAGGCGGTCGGCGCCTGGCTCCGCGAGACCGATGCGGCGACGCCGCTCGATCTCGTCATCGTCAACGCCGCGGTGAACGGCGGGCACCCGTCCGGCGGCCTGGAGACCGAGGCGACGGCCTTCGAGACGGCGGACATCAACCTCACCGGCGCGCTCAACGTGATGCTGCCCTGCGTCACCCTGATGAGCGGACGCGGCCGGGGGCAGATCGCGCTGATCTCCTCGCTGGCCGCCTACGCGCCGCTGCCCGACGCTCCGGCCTGTAGCGGCGCCAAGGCGGCGCTCCTCGCTCACGGCCTTGCGCTCCGCCAGAAGCTGAAGCCGCTCGGCGTGCGCCTCAGCGTGGTGACGCCGGGCTACGTGAAGACGCCGATGGGCGGGGTCATCAAGGGCTGGCGCCCCCTGGAAATGTCGGCGGACGAGGCCGCCGCCCGCATCGCCCGAGGGCTGGAGCGCAACCTCGACGTCATCGCCTTCCCGGCGATCCTCGCCGCATTCGCCCGTGGTGCGCTGTTGGTGCCGGAATGGCTGCGCAGCGCAGGTCTCAGCGGCTTCCGCTTCCGCAACCGGCCGCGGCGCTGATGCCGCCCCTCCGGATCGCTTTGTTCGCGCTGGAGGCGCTGCCGAACGCCCGGGCCGTGCGTCGCTTCGTGGCGGATCACGCCGCGGCGATCGCCTTCGTCGGCCTCTCCAACGCCGAGCGACCGGCGACCGGCGGGCTCGTCGGTCAGGTCCGGCGGCATCTCGCCCGGTCCGGCCCCGGCTTCCTGCCCTATCTCGGCGTCAATTTCGGGC
Organism: Methylorubrum extorquens; assembly: GCA_900234795.1. Taxonomy (NCBI): domain Bacteria; kingdom Pseudomonadati; phylum Pseudomonadota; class Alphaproteobacteria; order Hyphomicrobiales; family Methylobacteriaceae; genus Methylorubrum; species Methylorubrum extorquens. The sequence goes on along the minus strand of LT962688.1, from coordinate 3,077,046 downwards.
TGCCGGATCTGCTGCGCCCGCTCGCGCCCCTGACCCAGCGCCTCGCCGGCAGCCGCGAGACGCCCGAGGCGACGCCGCTCGCCGCTTTGTGTCACCAACTCGGAATTCGGACACTGCGGGTCGATGATGTGAATGGCGACGAGGTGGCCCAGGCCTTCGCGGCGCACGCACCCGACCTGATCGTCACCTTCCACTTCGACCAGATTCTGTCCGAGGCGACGCTCGCGCGGGCGCGGCTCGGCGGGATCAACCTCCACCCGAGCCTGCTGCCGCTTCACCGCGGCCCCGTGCCGACGATTCACGCACTGGCGGACGGGAAGGGGGAGTTCGGCGTCACCATCCATCGCCTCGCGCCCGCGATCGATGCCGGGGCGATCCTGACCCAGGAAGCGGTCGCGCTGCCCGACGGCACCACAGCCACGCGCGCCGCCGTGCGCCTGCACGAGCACGGTCGCCTCCTGGTCGATCGCGTGCTCGGCGAGATCGCCGCCGAGGGGACGATTCCCGCGGGTCGAACCGTTCCGGTGCTGCTCTATCGCGGCTTTCCCGACCGGGCGCTGCTGGCGCGGATGCGCCGCGACGGCCGGCTCCTCACCGACGGGCAGGACCTGCGGGACGCGCTGACGCTGTCCCGCAAGGGGTGAGGCTCACGCCCGCAGGGCGGCGTCGAGATCGTCGATCAGATCCTGCGCATCCTCGATACCGATCGAGAGGCGCACAACCTCGGGACCGGCGCCCGCCGCCCGCTTCTGCTCGTCCGTGAGCTGGCGGTGCGTGGTCGAGGCCGGGTGGATCACCAGCGAACGGGTGTCGCCGATATTGGCGAGATGGCTGAAGAGCTGGAGGTTCGAGACCAGCTTCACGCCGGCCTCGTAGCCGCCCTTGAGGCCGAAGGTGAACACCGCACCCGCGCCCTTGGGCGTGTAGCGCTGCGCGAGCGCGTGGTAGCGGTCGCTCTCCAGGCCGGGATAGCTCACCCAATCGACGTTGGCGTGGTTCTTGAGGAAGGTCGCTACCTTCAGGGCGTTGTCGGAGTGGCGCTGCATCCGGAGCGGCAGGGTCTCGATGCCGTTGAGGATCAGGAAGGCATTGAACGGCGACAGCGACGGCCCGAGATCGCGCAGGCTCAGCACGCGCACGGCGATGGCGAAGCCGAAATTGCCGAAGGTCTCGGCCAGCACCATCCCGGCATATTCCGGCCGCGGCTCCGACAGCATCGGGTAGCGCGCATCGCCCTGCCACTGGAACGTGCCGCCATCGACGATGAGGCCGCCGATGGAATTGCCGTGGCCGCCGAGGAACTTGGTGGCCGAATGCACGACGATGTCGGCGCCGTGCTCGAACGGCTTGATCAGGTACGGCGTCGCCATCGTGTTGTCGACGATGAGCGGGATGTTGTGACGCTTGGCGATCACCGAGAGCGCGGCGATGTCGGTGATGACCCCGCCCGGATTGGCGATGCTCTCACAGAAGATCGCCTTGGTGCGCGGGGTGATGGCGCGCTCGAACGAGTCCGGATCGTCGGTGTCGGCCCAGACCACCTGCCAGCCGAAGTTCTTGTAGGAGTGATTGAACTGGTTGATCGAGCCGCCGTAGAGCTTGTTGGCCGCGATGAACTCGTCGCCCGGCTGCATCAGCGCGTGCAGGGTCAGGAATTCGGCGGCGTGGCCCGAGGCGACGGCGAGCGCGGCGGTGCCGCCTTCGAGCGCGGCGATGCGCTCCTCCAGCACGGCGTTCGTCGGGTTGGTGATGCGGGTGTAGATGTTGCCGAAGGCCTGGAGCCCGAACAGCGAGGCGGCGTGGTCCACGTCGTCGAAGACGAAGCTCGTCGTCTGGTAGATCGGCGTCGCCCGCGCGCCCGTGGCCGGGTCGGGGGTCGCGCCGGCGTGGATCGCGAGGGTGTTGAAGCCGGGCTGGCGGTCGGTCATCGAAAAACTCCTCAAGACGCGTCGTTTACGCCCGTGCTCTTCGGCGGTGCAAGCGCCCGAAGCCGCTTGGGGCGGCTTCGCCGCGAGAAGAGTGCGGCGCGGAGCGGGCTTTTCAGGACTCCGGTCCTGAAAAGCATCGAGCGGAGCGGCAGCCTGAGGCCGCGGAGGCGGCCGCCGGCGCTTGAGGCCGGAGAAAAGAAAGCGGAGCGGTCGCTCCGCGACCTGCGACCTTGCGCATCGGCCCATGACCACCGTGTTGGGCGGACCCCGACGGAGGCCGAAACGGCAGAATGGTGCGCCGGGGTAACGATCGATCGGGAACGTTGCGGCACTGCACAGCGCTCAAGCGCAGCAGTCTAGACATGTTCGCATCTGCCATGTCACAGAGCCGCGCGACCCAATCGGTAATCCGGTGACCCACGGTCGCATTGATTGCCCCGGCGCGATGGTGTCTGCCGTTGCGTCAGATTTCGAATTTGAAAGCCTTCAAGGTGCGCGCAGGCGAAATCGCCGGAGTGCTGCCCGGAAAGGCTCGGCGCGGCGGCTGACGGGAGGACCACCTTGGCGGACGAAGGGCCTCAGGGCACCAAGCGAGATTTCCTGTTCCTCGCGACAGGCGCGGGATTGGCCGTCGGGGCCGGCGCGGTGGCATGGCCCTTCGTGGCCTCCATGGCGCCCGATGCGGCCACCGTCGCGGCCGGCGCGCCGCTCGACGTGGACCTCAGCCCGATCCAGGACGGCCAGATCGTCAACGTGTTCTGGCGCGGCAAGCTGATCTTCGTGCGCAAGCTCACGGAGAAGGAAGTCACGGACATGAAGGCCGTGCCGCTCTCCGAGATGATCGACCCGGCTGCCTTCGACACGCGGGTGAAGAAGGGCCACGATCAGTGGCTCGTGAGCTACGGCAACTGCACCCATCTTGGCTGCGTGCCGATCGGCCATTCCGGCAATTACGAGGGCTGGTCCTGCCCCTGCCACGGCTCGCAGTTCGACGCTGTCGGCCGCGTGCGCCGCGGCCCGGCGCCGACCAACCTTCCGATTCCGCCCTACGCCTTCGAGTCCGATACCAAGATCAAGATCGGCGAAGAAGGCGGCAAGGCGGTCGCCTGACAACAGGACACGAGAAGCCGGAGCGGGCAAACCGATGAGCAGCGCACACGCGACCTCGACCTACGTACCCAAGAGCCGCCTCGCGAAGTGGTTCGAGTCACGGCTGCCGCTGGTCGGGCTGGTGCACTCGTCCTTCGTCGCCTTTCCGGTTCCGCGTAACCTCAACTACTTCTGGACCTTCGGCGCGATCCTGATCGCCTTCCTCGGCATCCAGATCATCACCGGCGTCTGGCTGGCGATGCATTACGATCCGAGCGCGGGCAACGCGTTCGAGAGCGTCGAGCACATCATGCGCGACGTGAATTACGGCTGGCTCTTGCGCTACGCGCACGCCAACGGCGCGTCGATGTTCTTCGTGGCGGTCTACGCCCACATCTTCCGCAACCTCTATTACGGGTCCTACAAGGCCCCGCGCGAGGTGCTCTATCTGCTCGGCGTCATCATCTACCTGCTGATGATGGCCACCGCCTTCCTCGGCTACACCCTGCCGTGGGGCCAGATGAGCTTCTGGGGCGCCACCGTCATCACCAACATCCTGGCGGCGATCCCGGTCGTCGGCGACACGATCCAGAGTCTGCTCTGGGGCGGCTACTCGGTCGGCAACCCGACCATCAACCGGTTCTTCTCGCTGCACTTCCTGCTGCCGTGGATGATCGCCGGCGTCGTCGTCCTGCACGTCTGGGCGCTGCACGTGACGGGCCAGAACAACCCGGCCGGCATCCCGATCAAGTCGAGCAAGGACGCCGTGCCCTTCACCCCCTACGCGACCATCAAGGACGTGTTCGCGGTGGTGGTGTTCATGATCCTGTTCGCGTGGTTCATCTTCTACCAGCCGAACTATCTCGGCCACGCCGACAACTACGTCCCGGCCAACCCGTCGGTGACACCCGCGCACATCGTGCCGGAATGGTACTTCCTGCCCTTCTACGCGATCCTGCGTGCGGTGCCGGACAAGCTCGGCGGCGTGATCCTAATGTTCGGCGCGGTGCTGATCCTCGCCTTCGCGCCCTGGCTCGACACCTCGCGGGTCCGCTCCTGCAACTACCGTCCGGTCTACCGGGTGTTCTTCTGGGTGTTCCTGGTCAACGCCATCATCCTCGGCTGGCTCGGCGCCAAGCCTCCGGAAGGCGGCTACGTCCTCGCCTCGCGGATCTGCACCATCTACTACTTCGCCCACTTCCTCATCGTCATGCCGCTGGTCGGCCTGTTCGAGACGCCTGACCGCCTGCCGGGCTCGATCCTCGAGACCGTGACCGGTCCGGGCAAGCAGGTGAGCGGATCCGGCATGCCCGCGGGTGCTGCGGCCGAACCGGCTAAGCGCGCCTAAGGCCCGAGGGAGAGAACAACGATGCGCATCGCACGCCTCTTCGCCGCGACCCTGGTCGCGGCCTCCCTCGGTGCCGGCTCGGCTCTGGCTGAGGACGGACACGGCACCAACCCGCCGCGGGAGAAGTGGAGCTTCGCCGGCATGTTCGGCCGGTTCGACCAGGCGCAACTCCAGCGCGGCTTTCAGGTCTACAAGGAAGTCTGCGCGAGCTGCCACTCGATGCGGCTGGTCGCCTTCCGCAACCTCGCGGAGCCGGGCGGCCCCGGCTTCACCGAGGGGCAGGTCAAGGCGCTCGCCGAGACCTACAGCGTCAAGGAACTCGACGATTCCGGTGCCGAGAAGGAGCGCCCCGCCCGTCCGGCCGATCGTTTCCCGTCGCCGTTCCCGAACGACAAGGCTGCCGCCGCGGCCAATGGCGGCAAGGCGCCGCCGGACTTCTCGGTGCTGGCCAAGGCCCGCACCTATGAGCGCGGCTTCCCGCTCTTCGTGTTCGATGCGCTGCCCTTCACCGGCTATTCCGAGCAGGGCGTCGATTACATCCACGCGCTCCTGACCGGCTACGAGGAGGCCCCGAAGGGCTTCACGATGCCGGATAGCGGCTACTACAATAAGTACTATCCCGGCCACGTGATCGCGATGCCGCCGCCGCTCAGCGACGGCCAGCTCAAATACCGGAAGAACGATAAGGGCGAGCCGGTCGTACCGGAGACGGCGGACCAGTACTCGCGCGACGTGTCGGCCTTCATGGCCTGGGCGGCCGAGCCGCACATGATGGCCCGCAAGTCCCTGGGCCTTCGGGTGATCCTGTTCCTCTTCGTCCTGGCGGGTCTGCTGTTCTACGTGAAGAAGCAGGTCTGGAAGAAGGTCGGTGGCGAGGTGCACGGCCTCCAGCCCGAGCTGCACAAGACCTACTGAGCGAAAGCTCCCACGATCGAACTGACGAACGGGCCCCTCGCGGGCCCGTTTGCGTGTGGGGGAACGCCTACGGTAAAGGTTCCGCAGCTCCGGACGAACCGATTCGGGCGCAATTAAAACGTCATCTCCGGGACTGACGACGCTTTGCGCAGAGCGGATGCGCCGCGTGCCTCTCGGCCTTGGCCACAGTCTACACACAAGGGATTATTGCATGACGGCAGCGGTTCTCGGCGTGATCGGCGGCTCGGGCGTCTACGACCTGCCCGGCCTGGAGGATGTCCGCGAGGAGGCGATCACGTCGCCCTGGGGCGAGCCCTCCGACGCGCTGCGGATCGGCCGCATCGGTGGGACCAAGGTGGTGTTCCTCGCCCGCCACGGGCGCGGCCACCGTTTCTCCCCCACCGGCATCAACTACCGCGCCAACATCGACGTGCTGAAGCGGGCGGGCGTGACCGACATCGTCTCGCTCTCGGCCTGCGGCTCGTTCCGCAACGAGCTGCATCCCGGCCTGTTCGTGCTGGTCGATCAGTTCGTGGACCGCACCGTTGGGCGCGCGACCTCGTTCTTCGGCAATGGCTGCGTCGCCCATGTGCCCTTCGCCCACCCGGTCGGGCCGCTGCTGCAGCGGCGCATCGCCGCCGCGGCGGAAGCCGAGGGCATCACGGTCCATAAGGGTGGCACCTATGTCTGCATGGAGGGGCCGCAATTCTCCTCCATGGCCGAGTCGAAGCACTACAAGGCTGCGAATTTCGACGTCATCGGCATGACCAATATGCCGGAGGCCAAGCTCGCCCGCGAGGCCGAGATCACCTACGCCACCATCGCTATGGTGACGGATTACGATTGCTGGCACCCGAGCCATGACAGCGTGGACGTGGCCTCGGTGATCGCCGTCGCCCGCGCCAACGCCGACAAGGCAGCCCAGCTCGTGTCCCGCGTCGCCCGCGACTTCCCCGAAGAGCGCGAGGAGTGCCCGGCGGGCTCGCACCGGGCGCTGGACGGGGCGATCATGACGGCGCTCGCGCACCGCGACCCGGAGCTGCTGGCCAAGCTCGACGCGGTGGCCGGGCGTGTGCTGAACGGCTGACGGCTGCTTCGGCGGACTGCCTCAACAATCGATGATGCGTCCGCCGCTCCCAGTCTGCGGGGAGAGGCAGGCGCTCGCCGCGACGGAGAGCGCCTGCAAAAGAATCAGCGCGCGCAGCCGTTTTCGCGCTCCTGGCGCTGGATGTTGGCGATGTCGGCGCGCTGGCGGGCGGAGAGCGGCACGTCGGCCAGCTCGTCGTACTTGCATCCGGAATTGCCGAAGGCGCGGATCGCGCGCTCGGTGCGGAAGCAGTAGCCGGCATCCTTGTAGATCGCGTTGCGCTCGCCCCACAGCTCGTCGCAGGGGAAGGCCGCCAGGGCGGGCGAGGCCGTGAGCGACGCGAGAACGGTGGCGACGAGGAAACGCATGGAGGATGCTCCGAGCCGTCGGAGCCGGGCGTCCTCAGGCGGTCTTGAGGGTCAGTGAGCGGCTCGGCTCGCGGCCGAACCCGCGGATCTCCAGGCGGTCGCCCGCGATCTCCACCACGGCGAAGGCCGAGCTGTCCGGCGTGTCTACCATGCCGTGAAAGTTGACGTAGTGGATTCCGTCGCGCTCGGCGTAGTTGCCCGCATGATTGTGACCGTTGAAATAGGCGATCACGTGCGGCTGCCCTGCGAGAAGACTGGTGAGCCGGCCGGCATCCCAAAGATTGTGCGGGTTCTCGGGTGCGAGCGGGTAGTGGTTGAGCACCACGACCCGCTCGCCGGCCGTCCGCGCCGCCGCCAACCTTCGCTCCAGCCACGCGAACTGCGACTCGCTGAGCGACCCGTTCCAGGGTTTGGGGTTGACGAGACCCGCCGCCTTGGCCTGCTCCAGGCGCTCCGCCGCCAGGGTCTGGCGCGGATCGCCCGGCAGCGGGGCAAACAGCGAGACGTCGTTGCCGTCGAGCACGACGAAGCGGATACCGGCCACAACGAAGTCGTAGTACGGGCCCTCCATGCCGAGCAGGCCCGGCACCCGCCCGCGATGTTCGGGCGCCACCTCGAAATCGTGGTTGCCGAGCAGGAACCGGGTCTCGTGGCGCAGTGTCTGATAGATCGGCAGGATGCGGTCGTAGCTCGCCACGTCACGGTCGATGATGTCGCCCAGGGTCACGACGAAGCGCAGATCCTCGCCGTTCAGGACGGCGACGGCCGCGCGCATCTTGTCGAGGCTGTTGGCGTAGTAGCGGCCGAGCGTCAGGTTGGGCGGCGCCTCGGCATATTGCGGATCGGCGATCACGCCGAAGCGCAGCGGCCCGTCGGCGGCTCCGGCTCGGGCAGCAAGGAGCGCGGCGCTGGCGGCGAGGACGGAACGGCGGGACAGCATGCGGCTTCTCGGCATCGGTGACCCCGGCAGGCTGGCGCGCCGGCATGACCGGCGGATGACGCCGAGCGTCGTCCCATGGGGGTTCACGCAGGATCGCCGCCAAGACCAGCTTTCAAGACCCTTCCCCCGCCGGGCAAAACCACACTACAAGGCAGGCCCGGCCGGCCGCTAAGGCCTGCTGCCCGTTCCAGGATCAGACACCCGTATCCGATGCGTACAGCCAGCATCAGCCGCCGCACGGCAGAGACCGACGTGTCCGTCTCGATCGATCTCGACGGCACCGGCAAGGCCACGATCGCGACCGGCGTCGGTTTCCTCGACCATATGCTGGAGCTGTTCGCCCGGCACGGCCTGTTCGACGTGACGATCAAGGTCGAGGGCGACCTGCACGTCGATCAGCACCACACCACCGAGGATACCGGCATCGCGCTGGGCCAGGCGGTGGCTCAGGCGCTCGGCGACAAGCGCGGCATCGCCCGCTACGCCGACATCCACCTGCCGATGGACGAGACGCTGAGCCGTATCGCGATCGACATTTCCGGCCGTCCCTTCCTCGTGTTCCGCACGAGCTTCCGCGTCGAGAAGATCGGCCAGTTCGACACCGAACTGGTGCGGGAGTTCTTCCAGGCCTTCGCGATGAATGCCGGTATCACGCTGCACGTCGAGACTCTCTACGGCGAGAACGCGCACCATATTGCCGAGAGCGTCTTCAAGGGGCTGGCCCGGAGCTTGCGGAAGGCCGTCGCCATCGACCCGCGTGAGGATGGCCGCGTTCCCCTCCACCAAGGGATCGCTCTGAGACCATTTGAGGAGGAGCGAGGATGCGGACCTACACGCTGCACGTTCCCGAGGGCTCGGTTCGGGGTGACCCGCGGGCGCTGGAACAGGCGCATCTCGTGCGCGACGGCTTCTCGTGGAGCGCCTTCGCCTTCACGGTGCTGTGGTTCCTGCGCCACCGCCTCTGGCTCGCCGCGCTCCTCGTGCTGGTGGGGCTCGTCGCCCTTGCACTGGCGGGGCGGGCGCTCAGCCTCTCGCCCTTCGCTGCGCTGGTCGTCACAGTGCTGGTGAGCCTGCTGATCGGCATGGAGGCGTCGAGCCTGCGCCGCTGGACCTATGGCCGCCGGGGCAAGCCGGCCCTGGACGCGGTGATGGCCGGCTCGCAGGAGGAGGCCGAACTGAAGGCCGCCGCCCGCTGGCTCGATGCCGCGCCGGTTCCCGGCGCCGCCGCGACGGGTTTCGCCACGACGGCCGTGAGCCGCCCGACGCATCGCCGCGGCGATGATGCGGTGATCGGCCTTTTCCCCCGCGAGCGAGGGTGGACGGTGAGCGAGCAGACCGTCGCGATCATCGATTACGGATCGGGCAATCTCCACTCGGCGGCCAAGGCCTTCGAGCGCGCGGCCCGCGAGGCCGGGCTCGATGGCACCCGCATCGTCGTCACCGACGTGCCGGAAGCCGTGGCCGGCGCCGACCGCGTGGTGCTACCCGGCGTGGGCGCCTATGCCGATTGCCGCCGCGGCCTCGATGCGGTGCCCGGCATGGTCGAGGCCATGACCGAGGCCGTCAGGGCGCAGGGCAAGCCGTTCCTCGGCATCTGCGTCGGCATGCAGCTCATGGCGAGCCGCGGCCTCGAATACGAGGAAACCGCAGGCCTGAACTGGATTCCTGGCGACGTCGCCCCGATCGAGCCGGCCGACCCGGCATTGAAGATCCCGCATATGGGCTGGAACACCCTGCATCTCGACCGCGAGCACGCCCTGCTGCGCGACATCGCGATCGGGGAGGGCGGGCTCCACGCCTACTTCGTCCACAGCTTCGCGCTGAAGGCCTCTGAGCCGGCGGATGTGGTCGCCCATGCTGAGTATGGCGGCCGGGTCACGGCGATGATCGCGCGCGACAACATGGCCGGCACCCAGTTCCACCCCGAGAAGAGCCAGCACCTCGGTCTCGCGCTCCTCGGCAACTTCCTGCGCTGGCGCCCCTGAGGGCCGCCTTTGTCCGACCCATCGTATTCGCGAGCTGACGCGTGATCCTGTATCCGGCCATCGACCTCAAGGAAGGGCGCTGCGTCCGCCTCGTTCAAGGCGACATGGCCCAGGCCAAGGTCTTCAACGACGATCCCGCCGCGCAAGCGGCGGCCTTCGAGTCGCAGGGGTTCTCCTGGCTCCACGTGGTCGATCTCGACGGTGCCTTCGCCGGCGAGCCCCGTAACGCTGCGGCGGTCGATGCGATCCTGGCGCGCGTGCGCCTGCCGGTGCAGCTTGGCGGCGGCGTGCGCGAGATGCGCACCCTCGAAAGCTGGCTGGAAAAGGGCGTGAGCCGCGTCATCATCGGCACGTCGGCCGTGCGCGATCCCGCCTTCGTGCGTGAGGCGGCCCGCCTCCATCCGGGGCGCATCGCCGTCGGCATCGACGCTAAGGACGGGCGCGTGGCGGTGGAGGGCTGGGCTCAGACCTCCAGCATGACCGCGGAAGAGCTCGGGCGTCGCTTCGAGGATGCCGGCGTCGCCGCCATCATCTACACCGACATCGCCCGCGACGGCATCCTCAAGGGCCTCAACATCGAGATGACGCTGGCGCTGGCCTCGGCCGTCAGCATCCCGGTGATCGCCTCGGGCGGCCTGGCCTCGATCGCCGATGTCGAGCGGCTGCTGGAGCCGGACTGCGGCGTGCTGGCCGGCGCCATCACCGGCCGCGCCCTCTACGACGGCCGCATCGACCCGAAGGAAGCGCTCGCCGCCATCGCCCGTGCCAAGGGCCGTGACAAGAGCCGTGACGCGGGGAGCGCCGCGTGATCGCGACCCTCCGACCGCCGGCCCCGACAGCCTGAAGGCATTCACGCGTGCTGAAGACCCGCATCATCCCCTGCCTCGACGTGAAGGACGGGCGCGTCGTGAAGGGCGTGCAGTTCCTCGAGCTGCGCGATGCCGGTGATCCGGTGGAATCGGCCAAAGCCTACGATGCGGCCGGTGCCGACGAACTCTGCTTCCTCGACATCACCGCGAGCCACGAGGCGCGGGGCACCCTGCTCGACGTGGTGAGCCGCACGGCGGAAGCCTGCTTCATGCCGCTCACCGTCGGCGGCGGGGTGCGGAATGTGGCCGATGTGCGCACGCTCCTGCTCGCGGGCGCCGACAAGGTCGGCATCAACACCGCCGCCGTGAAGAACCCCGACTTCGTCGCCGAGGCGGCGGAGAAGTTCGGCGACCAGTGCATCGTCGTGGCGATCGACGCCAAGCGGGTCTCCGGTCCGGACGAGGCCGCGCGCTGGGAGATCTTCACCCATGGCGGGCGCAACCCGACCGGGATCGACGCGGTCGAATTCGCCCGCACGGTCTCCGAGCGGGGCGCGGGCGAACTCCTCGTCACCTCCATGGACAAGGACGGCACCCGCTCCGGCTACGACATCGCGCTCACCCGCGCCATCGCCGATGCGGTGCGGGTGCCGGTGATCGCCTCCGGCGGCGTCGGCGGGCTCGACGACCTCGTGGCGGGCGTCCGTGACGGCGGCGCGAGCGCGGTGCTGGCTGCCTCGATCTTCCATTTCGGCCACCACACGGTCGGCGAGGCGAAGGCCCATATGGCCGCCGCCGGACTTGCGATGCGACTCGATCCGTAACGGGTATCCGGTGGGCGGATGCCCGCGCCCCTTGACCGGGGGCCCGAGCCTGCGCAGGGTTTAAAGTGCCGGTATCCGATCAGGCGATGCCGCATGATACGGTTTCCGCTTGCGCGCCTTATGACGAAGTTCAGCCTCGACGACCTCGCCGCCCTCGTGGACAGCCGCGCTGGCACGCCCCCCGAGACATCCTACACGGCAAAGCTGCTCTCCGAGGGGCCGGCCAAGGCTGCCAAGAAACTCGGCGAGGAGGCGGTCGAGGCCGTCATCGCCGCGGTGCAGGGCGACCCGAAGGCGCTCGTCTCGGAGGCGGCGGACGTGCTCTACCATCTCGTCGTGACGCTCAAGGCGGCGGGCGTGCCGCTCGACGACGTGATGGCGGAGCTGGGCCGGCGCACCGCCCAGAGCGGGCTCGCCGAGAAGGCGGCGCGGAGGCACACATGATCGGCGCCCCGATCCCGTCGGCGGGGATCGAACCGGAGGAGCGCCAGAATCCGGTGACCGGCCACGGGCCGAGCCGCCTCTCCCCCTATCGGATCTTTTCGCGGGACGAATGGGCGCAGCTACGTGCCGACGCCCCGTTGACGCTGAGCGCCGAGGATATCGGCCGCCTGCAATCGCTCAATGACCCGATCTCGATCGAGGAGGTCGTGGCGATCTACCTGCCGCTCTCCCGCCTGCTCTCGCTCTACGTTGCGGCAACCCAGGGGCTGTTCAAGGCGACGCAGCGCTTCCTGCTCGCCGACCACGACACCAAGGTGCCCTACATCATCGGCCTTGCCGGCTCGGTGGCGGTCGGCAAATCGACCACGGCACGGGTGCTGAAGGCGCTGCTGGCCCGCTGGCCCAACACGCCGAAGGTCGATCTCATCACGACCGACGGCTTCCTTCACCCCAACGCCGAATTGCAGCGTATGGGCGCGATGGAGCGGAAGGGTTTTCCCGAGAGCTACGACAGCGCGGCGCTTCTGCGGTTCCTTGCCGACATCAAGGCCGGGCACAGGCGCGTCGCCGCCCCGGTCTATTCCCACCTCGTCTACGATGTGGTGCCCGGCGAGGAGCAGGTGATTGAATCGCCCGACATCCTCATTGTCGAGGGCCTGAACGTCCTCCAGCCGGCGCGCCTGCCGCGGGACGGCACCGCGATCCCCTTCGTCTCCGACTTCTTCGACTTCTCGATCTATCTCGACGGGCACGAGGACGACCTGCACCGCTGGTACGTCAACCGCTTCCTGCGCCTGCGCCAGACCGCCTTCCGCGATCCGCTCTCCTATTTCCGCAAATACGCCGAGGTCACCGAGACCGAGGCGCTGGAGATCGCCGACCGGCTGTGGACGACGATCAACCTACCGAACCTGCGCGACAACATCCTGCCCACGCGCCAACGGGCCGGTCTGATCCTGGCCAAGGGGCCGAGCCATCGCATCGAGAGCGTGGCGCTCCGACGGCTGTGAGATTGGGAAGATCGAAGGTCAGGTTCGATCCACTCGATCGTCTTTTGCCGCACCGCGGACGTCACCTGTTCGTGTCGTCGATCTGTCGATGATGGCGCAGAATGCGAAAGGCCCCCCGCTCATCGAGCGAGGGCCTTGGCGTGGCTTAGAAGTCTACTCTGTTCCGTTCAGGCGGCGCGCACGGTGGCGAGGAAGTTCCCGACCTCGGCATTGAGGTGCTCGGATTGGCGCGACAGCTCGGAGGCCGAGGCCAGCACCTGCGCGGCGGCTGCACCCGTCTCCTCGGCCGCACCCGCCACACCCGCGATGTTCGTCGTCACCTCGCTCGTCCCGGCGGATGCCTGGGCAACGTTGCGCACGATCTCCTGGGTCGCCGCGCCCTGCTCCTCCACCGCCGTCGCGATCGAGGCCGCGACGCCCGCGATTTCGCGGATGCGCGTGCCGATCCCGCCGATCGCGCCGACCGCTTGATCCGTCGATCCCTGGATCTGGCCGATCTGCCGCCCGATCTCCTCGGTGGCGCGCGCGGTCTGGTTGGCGAGTTCCTTGACCTCGGAAGCCACGACCGCGAAGCCTCGCCCCCGCCTCGCCGGCACGGGCCGCCTCGATCGTGGCGTTGAGCGCCAAGAGGTTCGTCTGCCCCGCGATCTGCGAGATCAGGGCCACCACGTCGCCGATGCGGCTGGCCGATTGCGCCAGCTCCTGCACGAGGCCGACCGTGGCATTGGCCTCCGCCACCGCCATTTGGGCGAGATCGGCCGAGCCGGAAACCTGCCGGCTGATCTCGGCCACCGACGAGCCGAGTTCTTCGGCGGCCGCCGCCACGGTGTTGACGTTGGCCGCAGCCTGCTCGGCAGCCGCTGCCACGCTGGTGGATTGGGTGGCGGTCTGTCCGGCGGTGGAACTCATGCTCTGGGCCGTGGCCTGCAACTCGCTGGCGGCCGAGGAGACCATGCCGACGATGCCGCCGACCGCGGCCTCGAAGCCATCGGCCATCTGGCGCATGCCGGCCTTGCGCTGCTCTTCAGCCGAGGCACGCGCGAGCGCCGTCTCCTCTTCGAGCTGGCGGGTCCGAACGAGATTGTCGCGAAACACCTGCACGGCGCCGGCCATCGCACCGATCTCGTCCTGGCGGCTGGCATAGGGAATCTTCGAGGCTGCGTCCCCGCCGGCCAAGCGCCGCATCGCCGCGGTCATCCGCTCGATCGGACGCGAGACGCCCAGGAAGCAGAAGGTCATCGCGCTCAGGGCGATCAGGACGGCAAGGCCGAGGATGAGCAGCGTGCTCCGCATCGCCGAAGCCTGTTCCGACCGAACGGCGGCGTCGGCCTTCTTGCCATTCGCAATATTGATATCGACCAGCTTGCGTGCTGCGGCCGAGACGGCGAGGTAGTTGGCGTACATCGAGCCGCGGAAGAACGCGATGGCCTCTTCGTAGCGCTCATTCGGAAAAGCCCGAAGGCGTTCGCCATCGGCTCTCAGCAGATCAAGCTTCGCCTTCAACTCATCATACGTCTGCTGCTCGTCCGCGCTCGCGACGAGCGATTGGTATGCCGCAACCCTTTGGTCGCGTTCTGTCGCGAACTCGACAATTCTGGCTCTGCTCTGCTCCCTCGACGCCTCATTCTCGGGCGTCATGTAGCGAGCCTGCCAAAGTCGCGTGCGCAGAATGAGCGCGTTGATTGCATGTGCTTCGTTGATGGAGGGAATAGTATTCTCGAGAATATCATTCGTGACAGTAGAGATGCTGTTGATCTTCCAATAGGCGGCAGCACCCTGCAGGATCGACACGACGAGCATCGCTGCAAAGAGGCATCCCAGGGATGCTCGAACGCTGAGTAAAATTTTTGGCATGGGTAACCCCGGGTGTGGCGGGCATTCTATTGCCTCAAGAATCAGTACACGGAGTTAAAGGGTTTTCGCAGTTTATGTCGTGTCGAAGCCGCTTTGAGTGGAAAAAATTAAGACGATGAAGAATTTCATAATTTGTAGAGGTTTGTTAAAGTCGGATTTATAATGCTCGTTGTTGGCGCCGTATCCAGCCTGATTGGATTAGGCTGGCATCGCTAGGCGCTTGATTGGTGGAGCCGTCTTTCGACGAACCGGTCACCACTTCGTCGGACAGCGTTTTCGATGTCTCTGTCAGAGTAGAAGTAAAAGCAGAAGGATGTGCGCCCCGGCCCTTGTCGCCGTCCGGTGACATCGCTCCGCGATGGACGCTGCAGCCCCCAGGGTAGAGCCCTCGCGCGTTCCTTGGGGACAAGTCCGGGGATAACCCTCCAAATGGCTCAGCTTGCCCGCAAATTGCCCCGCACTGCCTTGGGGATGCCACAACCTCGGCCGTGTTTGCGCCACATCCGGCGGCGTAACTGTTGCCCATACGCCGCTGGCGCCATCACGAAGAGTGAGCGACGACAACGATGCAGGGCCGTTCGATTGGATCGCCGCGGACCACCAAGATTTCCTCCCACGCTCCTCGCAAGAGCGGGCGTCCCACCCCGTCCTCCGACGCCATCACCATGAATTCCCGGACGGGGCGTGATCACGGCAGCCGCACGGCTCTGGTCCGCTCCATCCTGTCCATGACCCTGCTCGCCGGGGGACTGAGCGCGGTTCTGCTCAATGCCGGCACCGATTTCGGCCGGGCCGAGGCCTCGACCAAGGTGTCCGACCTCGCCATGCCGAAGCCGCGCCTTCAGGCGCTCGCGCCCGAGATGCCGGTATCGAGCGTGCTGGCCGCCTCCGCGAGCTTCCACCCCGTGGGCGATCTCGACACCGAACTCGGTACCAACACGGTCGACCGCGTCTCCTACGACTTCCTGCTCTCGCAGACCTCGACCGGCGATCCGAACGACATCCTCGAATTCGGGCCGATGAAGATCCGCCGCCACCTCGTCCAGACGATTGTGAAGGCGGCTCAGGCGGTGCAGACCGATCCGGTGCTGCTCATGGCGGTGGCCGACAAGGAGTCGAGCTTCATCACCGCCGTCCAGGCCAAGACCTCCTCGGCCACCGGACTGTTCCAGTTCATCGAGCGCACTTGGCTCGGCGTGATCCGCGATTTCGGACCCCGATACGGATACGAGAAGGAGGCCGGCCTGATCGTTCCGGACGGCAACGACCGGCCGTCGATTCAGGATCAGGCCGAGCGCTCCCGCATCCTCGACCTGCGCCGCGACCCCTACCTCTCGGCCGTCATGGCCGGCGAGATGCTGAAGCGCGACGCTGGACGCATCGCCCTGAAGATCGGCCGTGAGCTGACTCTCGGCGAGGTCTACCTCGCGCACTTCCTCGGGCCGGAGGACGCCGAGAACTTCCTGTCCCAGGTGGTCGACAAGCCGACCGCCGCCGCGGCAACCCTTCTGCCCGGCCCGGCCCGGGCCAACCGGTCGATCTTCTTTGCCGGCACCACCGGCCGGGGCCGCCACCGCAAGCCCGCGAGCCTCTCGGTCGCCCAGGTGCACCAGAAGTTCGAGGCGATGATGAACGCCCGCGGCGACCGCTACCGCGACGTCCGCACCGTGGCCGGCCTTGTCGCGCTCGCCGACGCCGAGACCGTTCAGTAGAGCTGCGGCCGCCCGCCGCGCGGCGGGCCCGCGACGGTGAAAATCCTCCTTCGACGCAACTGAGCGGCGCCCGACCGCTTTGTTGTGGTGTGGTGCGGCCCGGACGCGCAGGGGAGGATCGTTTCGCCTTGAACGACACGTTTCGAGACCGATCGCATCGGGGGCTCGCCGATGATCCGCTTCTGCCGAGCATGAAACTCGATCAGATCGGCCAGGCGCTCGCCTCCTGCTACGACAACCTCGTCGCCGAGGGCATTCCCGACCATCTCGCTGCTCTGGTTCGGCGGGTCGATCACGCCGAACGCGCCGCGCCGGCGAAGGTTGAGCGTCCGGACGCCCGCATCGCCCTCGTGGTCGAGGACGAGCGCGACACCCGCGAACTGGCCGAGAGCGTACTGGAAGAGACCGAGTTGCGCGTGATCGGCTGCGACAGCGCCGAGCGTGCCTTGAGCGTCCTGCAGGAGAGAGGCGGCGACGTCGCTCTGGTCTTCGCCGAT
The DNA here is from genome assembly GCA_900234795.1 of Methylorubrum extorquens. Taxonomy (NCBI): domain Bacteria; kingdom Pseudomonadati; phylum Pseudomonadota; class Alphaproteobacteria; order Hyphomicrobiales; family Methylobacteriaceae; genus Methylorubrum; species Methylorubrum extorquens. The sequence goes on along the minus strand of LT962688.1, from coordinate 3,060,236 downwards.
ATCCGCCTCGCGGGGGCGATGGATGGGCTTCAGCTTGCTCGAGCCATCGCCACCCTCTGGCCGCGCACCCGGCTGGTCGTGACCTCCGGCGTCGAACCGGAGCACGGGACGTCCTTGCCGGAAGGGGCGGTGTTCATCCCGAAGCCGTGGCGCGCCTTCGACGTGCTGGTCGAGGCCGAGCGGGCCGCCCGCGATCCGTCGCCCCCGGTCAGCTGACCGCGCGGGAAGCATCGTCTTGAGCTATCGGCGCCGTGCTGGGTGATCGTCAGGCCGCGACCGCGTCGCGCCGACGACGCCGGAAGACAGGGTCGCCCCGATCAGGCGGACGACGCCCATGCCGGCATAGACGAGTTCCCCGTCGGCCCGCTCCTGATGCGCGGTATCATCCAAGATAATCCTGCCAGCAGGCGAAAGCTAAGACCGGTCCGCCGATCGCGTGGAGTACCGCAAGTCATTTCGGTTCTCCGAAAAGCTAGCCATCCATACCTCGGCCTCTTCTAGGTTTCCAAGTGATCAGGCGAGGCGGGGGAAAAAAGTCAGACGAACCACGGTTTGATTGGGCTCTGAGGCGGATTTTCTGGGTGAAGTCAGGGCATTGAGCTGGCCTTATTGATGGTCGCTCTCGCGGAACGCCGCGGCCTTTCCGGCAAGCACGGGGCGGGAGGCTTCGCCGAATCGGTAACCCGAGCAATACTTCCCGCGGCGCGCCTGACGCGCAGAGACCGCTACGAGCTGCCGCGACTCGGCAGCCGACCTTGCTTGGCCGTGCCGTGGCTCTCGGATGACGGCTCAAGGCGGGTCGCGCGTCACGCCGGGCCGTGGCCGATTCGGGAGTAACCACATCGCCATGGCCAAGCTGATGTGGGCCACCCGACGGCCGAGTCGTGGAAAATCCGTAAACAGCAGGGAACCGACCAAGCACAGTCACGCTTGTAATGGCAAAGATTACTGCACAGGTAGGCCCCTGCGATGAAGACCTTGGCATCTGTTCTCGCCGGCGTTGTCGGCGTCTGTGTTCTCACGATGGGCGCTGCAAACGCTGCGCCCTACGATCCGTTCGGCTCGGACGACGATGGTTACCAGGAGCAATCGTCGCGAGGCGGTTGGCCGGTCTACGACCCCTATGCCACGCAGCGCGGCTCCAGCGCGCGAGGCTATAGCCAGGGTTACGGAGAGGACGAGGCCGCTCAAGCGCAGGTGGCGCGTATTCCCCGCGAAATCGTGGAGTACAACAGCCGCTACGCGCCGGGCACGATCGTCGTCTCCACGGCCGAGCGCCGTCTCTACTACGTGATGCCGGGTGGCCAGGCCGTTCGCTACGGTGTGGGCGTCGGGCGTCCGGGCTTCACCTGGAGCGGCGTGAACAAGATCACCGCCAAGCGCGAATGGCCGGGCTGGACGCCTCCGGCGGCGATGATCGCCCGTCGGCCCGACCTGCCGCGCTACATGGCCGGCGGCATCGAGAACCCGCTCGGCGCCCGCGCGATGTATATCGGCAAGTCGGAATACCGGATCCACGGCTCGAACGAGCCGGACACGATCGGGCAGGCGGTCTCTTCGGGCTGCATCCGCATGACCAACGAGGATGTCACCGACCTCTATTCCCGCGTGAAGGTTGGGGCGACCGTCATCGTCAACTGACGCGCCGGATCATCGAGAACTTCGAGAAGAGCCGCGCCGGTCATCCCGGCGCGGCTCTTCTTGTATCGGCTCGGTGTCCGGGCATCGCGGCCCGCCGACCGTCGTCGTGCGAGAAGGCGTTTACGGTGCGACGCGTCCGACGGCCGTACGCGGACCGTTCAGGAACGACACCGGCATATCGCAGAAGCAGCGGGCGCCCAGCGGGCGCGGGCTGGGCAGAGGGCAGGAGAACGGCTGCAAGCCGCTGATGCCCGATTGCACGGCATCGCAATTGAGGCCCATGGCTCGGCGCGGCGGCGGGCCACCCCAGTCGCGATCGCGATAGGCCCGTGCGCGGGGCGGAGGCGCATCGTAGCCGTCGTCGTAATATTGTGCCTGAGCGGGCGCGAGGCTTCCGGCCGCGACGGCGATCAGGGCCGCGAAACCGAGAGTACGAATGGGACGCATCGTGTCCAAAACCTCCGCTGGGCCGCCTCACACGGAGCCGGCGAGGCGGGGAGCCTTGCGGTGCCCCGGCGGCGGAAAAGAGGCGGAGCGGGAGACCGCCTTTCTGGATGAAACCAGAGGGAGGAAGCCCGAAACGAGGACGGCCCACTCCGTTGGGAGCGGGCCGTCGGCCTTACGTGCCATCCGAACTGTCGTGCGGAGGGTGCGTCAGGAAGAAGACTTCTGCGCGTCGTTGGCATTCTCGCGGGCCGTCTCGACGCCCTGCTCGTAGGCTTGGCGAGCGTCGGCGGCACCCTGCTGCATGACGCTCTTGGCGTTCTCGGCGCTCTGCTGAAACGCGCTCTGTGCGAGGCCACCGAACTCCTTGGCCTGCGCCTGAATCGCCGCGAACTGCGCGCGCACGAACTCCGCCTGGTGTTGCATGGCCTCCTGGACATCGCGCGAGCGCACGAGCTTCTGCGCCAGGTCGAACGCGGCGTTGACGTTCTGCTCAGCGTACTCGAAGCCGCGCGAGGAGATGCTGGTGGCGTTGCTGCGGGCGAGGTCGGTCGAGCCCTGGACGGTGTCGGCGGTGCGGCGGGCCGCGCCGATGAACGAATCGAACGCCTTGCGGGCCTGCTCGACGCTCTTCTCGGCGAAGTCGCGCATCTCGGTCGGGACTTCGTAGTTCGGAGTGTTTGTCACGTCTCTCTCCTCATGTTGGCATCGGGCGCTCGTTGTGCGGCGCACAATGTGCACTGCACAATAGCGCAGGGGTAACCTTTTTTCCAGCCCCGGGGGACCAATTGAGGTTACCAGTTGATAAACGTGTGGCGGCAGGCTTCAGTGTCCACGTCTGGCCGCAGTTAAGTTACACAGGGCTCAGGTGTTCATGCCCCGAACGACCGGCGACAGGGCGATGAAGGGGTTCATGACCAGGGTTCGGATGTCGGACCGCGCAGTGCAGGCTTCCTATCTGGGCGACGATGCGGCGATTCGTGACGCGTTGGCGCGCTGGAGAGACGACGCATCGATCGCGCATCTCGTTCGCGAGGGCAGCGCTCTGCTCGTTCTCGACGAGGCCGCCGAGCGCATCCTCTACGCCGTCGGTGCGGCGCTCCCGCTGCGGGCGGGCGTCGCCGGTTCGGACGGCACCGTTCTCGCGGCTCTTCGCCTGTCCGAGCAGATCCGCCGCGCCGGTGCCCTGGGCGCGCGGCCCCGCATGATCCGCTTGCGCTTCGATCCCCGCGGTGTCGCGCCGCCCGTGGTCGCCCTTGCCGCGCGGGTCGAGATCGACGAGGGGCATTCGGTCCTGCTCCTTGCTCCGATCGGATCCTTGCCGGCCTTGCGGCCGTTCGACAGCGGCCCGGCCAAGGCCGACCCGCCCCCGGCGGATTCGGGCCCGGATGTCGCGAAGTCCGAGGCCTCGTCGCCTTCCCCGGTGCCATCCCCGGCGCCGGAAGTGGAAACGGCGGAACTGCCGCTCCGTGTGATCTGGCGCAGCGATGCCGATGGCGTGCTGACCCATGTCTCGCGCACCCATCCCGATCTCGCCGAAGCCCTGTCCGGCCGCTCCTGGGCCATGCTCGCCGCCGACGGTGTGATCGAGGGCGCGGCGCTGACGGAAGCGCTCGCGGGCCGGCGCACGTTTCGGACCCTGCCGCTGCTGGTGCGCGGACGTGCCTTCGAGCACGCGCTCGAAATCTCGGGCGCTCCTGCGGGCCGTTCGACCGACGATTTCTCCGGGTTCGGCGGCTTCGCGATCCTCGGCGAGCGTCACGCCCGTGTGATGGAGAGCGCGGTCGAGGATGAGGAAGACGGACCGGAGAACCTGCAGGAGGAGGCCCCGGTCGATGAGACGGAGGCCGAATCCGGCCTGTCGGTGAACGAGCATGCCGCCTTCCGCGAGGTCGCGCGCGTCCTCGGATTGCGGTTCGCCCCCGACGAAGACGGGGACGACGCGGCGCCGATGCCCGCGCGCGCCGAATCCGCGCCGAGCGGCTCGGTGATGCCCTTTCCGATCCCGCAGGGCCGCCTTTCGGAGGCTGAGACGCGCGCGCGGCTCGCACTCACCGAGCTGCTCGAGAGCTTGCCTCTCGGCGTGCTCGTCTACCGCGGCAGCGAGATGCTGTTCGCCAGCCGCACCTTCCTCGATCTCACCGGCTACGCGGATCTGCCGGCCCTGCGTCAGGCGGGTCTCGCGCATCTCTTCCGCGGGCTGCCGCCCAGGGATCGGGAGATCATCGGGCCGGTGCCCTTCGCGCGGCCCGAGGGCGGCACGGTGGCGCTTCTCGTCGATCGGGCCGGCCTCGTCTGGGAGGGAGCGCAGGCCGAAATCTGCCTTGCGCGCGCCATGCCCGCTGCCGGCGATATCCAACTCCCGGCTGTTCCGGCCAATGCCGCGCGGCTGCGGGCGGAAAAGGTGCTGGACAGTCTGGAGGACGGCGTCGTCACGCTCGATGCCGAGGGCCGCGTCGTCGGCCTGAATCCGAGCGCTGCCGAACTCGTCCATGCCCATCCCAAGGAGGTCGTGGGCGGTCGCTTTGCCGACCTGTTCGCGCCCGAGAGCCTGTCGGCGCTGGAGACCGCCGTCACCGATTCCCGCCGCTCGGGGACGAGCGAGGTCCACGGCGTCACCGTGCGCACCGGGGCGGCGGCGTTGCGCCTGCGCATTGCCCGGCTGCTCGGGGAGGATGCACCGGGCTATTGTGCCAGCCTGCGCGAGATCCGCGATGAGGACGTGGCGCCTCCGGCTCCGGTCGCGGAGGTCGCGCGGCGGAGCGAGCCCGAGGCGGAGGGTGTCTGGAAGGCCAACGCGCTCGCGCGGGTCAGCCGCGAGATCCGCCCGTCGCTCAACGCGATCCTCGGCCTCACCGACATGATGCTCTCCGACCGCTTTGACCGGGCGGATGCGGAGCGCCTGGAGGCCTATCTTCGCGAGGTGCGTCTCTCCGGCGGCCGGATCGCTGGCCTGATCGACGACTTGCGGGATCTCGCCGAGATTCAGGCCGGCCGTGGCAAGCTCACCTTCGCCGACCTTGCGCTGAACGAGCTGGTCGCCTCCTGCATCGCCGTGCAGCAGCCCCAGGCGGCGCGTGACCGCATCGTCCTGCGCACCAGCCTCGCCCCCAATCTGCCGGCGATGAAGGCGGACGAGCGTTCGATCCGGCAGGCGGCGCTGACCGTGCTCGGAAACGCGATCCGCGTGACGGAGGCCGGCGGACAGGTAATCGTCTCGACCACGCTCGCCGAGCAGGGAGAGGTCGCCCTGCGTGTGCGCGACACCGGCACCGGGATGACCGAGGACGAGCTGATGAGCGCACTCGAGCCGTTCGGGGCCGATCTCGGCGCTGTTCCGGAGGAGGACGAGAAGGGGTTCGGCCTGACGCTGACCAAGGCGCTCGTCGAGGCCAATCGCGGACGGTTCCGCATCAGCAGCCGCAAGGACGAAGGCACCCTCGTCGAGATGCTGTTTCCAGCCGCCTGACCGACATCGCGCCGGTGGGAACCACGGCGGCGCCCGCCCAATTCCCATGATACGACAAGCGTTTCCCGGACTTTTTCCGGAAGACCGTCAGTGTGCGCGACGCCTCCAATGAATTACTGTGCAACTCGATTGCGCAAAACTGCCGACCTCGACTTTTTGGTGCTTGCCGGGTGTATTCATGTGCGCTTAAGAGTTCTGAGGAAGCCCCGGCTGCGCGGACCTTCGCGATACGATCGGGCACCGGCAGGGAAGAAACCAAATGAGCGAGAAGGTCATCGACGTTCAAGATGCCTGGCGGGACCGGGCTCTGATCGACGAAGCCAAGTACAAGGAAATGTACGAGGCCTCCGTTTCTGATCCTGAGACGTTCTGGGGCGAGCATGGCAGGCGGATCGATTGGTCGACGCCGTTCAGCAAAGTCAAGAATACGAGCTTTGCGCCGGGTGACGTATCGATCAAATGGTTCGAGGACGGCAAGACCAACGTCGCGCTAAACTGCATTGACCGTCACCTCGCGACCCGCGGCGACCAGACCGCGATCATCTGGGAGGGCGACGATCCCAACGAGTCGAAGCACATCACCTACCGGCAGTTGCACGCCGAAGTGTGCCGGATGGCCAACGTTCTGCGCAATCGCGGCGTCGGCAAGGGTGACCGCGTCACGCTTTACCTTCCGATGATCCCCGAGGCTGCCTACGCGATGTTGGCCTGCGCGCGTCTCGGCGCCATCCACGCCATCGTCTTCGGCGGCTTCTCGCCCGACTCGCTGGCGAGCCGGATCAAGGGCTGCGGCTCGAAACTCGTCATCACGGCCGACGAGGGCCTGCGCGGCGGTCGCAAGGTGCCACTCAAGGCCAACGTGGACGAGGCGATCAAGCGCCTCGACAAGGATCTCGTAGACCACGTGATCGTGGTGAAGCGCACGGGCGGCAACGTGGCAATGGAGCCGGGCCGCGACGTCTATTACCACGAGGCCGCCGAGCAGGTGACCGACGAATGCCCGGCGGAGGCTGTCGAGGCCGAGCACCCGCTCTTCATCCTCTACACGTCGGGCTCGACCGGCCAGCCGAAGGGCGTGGTGCACACCACCGGCGGCTACCTCGTCTACGCTTCGATGACCCACCAATACGTCTTCGATTACCACGAAGGCGACGTCTACTGGTGCACGGCCGATGTGGGCTGGGTCACGGGGCACAGCTACATCGTCTACGGTCCGCTCGCGAACGGCGCGACCACGCTGATGTTCGAGGGCATCCCCACCTATCCGTCGAATTCCCGCTTCTGGGAGGTGATCGACAAGCACAAGGTCAACATCTTCTACACCGCGCCGACCGCGATCCGCTCGCTCATGGGCGGCGGCGAGGGTCCGGTGAAGAAGACCTCGCGCCAATCCCTGCGGGTGCTGGGTTCGGTCGGCGAGCCGATCAACCCGGAAGCCTGGGACTGGTACTACCGTGTCGTTGGTGATTCCCGCTGCCCGATCGTCGATACGTGGTGGCAGACCGAGACCGGCGGCATCCTCATCACCCCGCTGCCGGGGGCGACGCGGCTGAAGCCCGGCTCCGCCACGCTTCCGTTCTTCGGCGTGCAGCCGGTGATGGTCGATGCCGAGGGGAAGATCCTCGACGGCGCCTGTGAGGGCAACCTCTGCATCAAGGACAGTTGGCCCGGCCAGATGCGCACGGTCTACGGCGACCACGAGCGCTTCGAGCAGACCTACTTCTCGACCTACAAGGATCTCTACTTCACCGGCGATGGGGCCCGGCGCGACGCGGACGGCTATTACTGGATCACCGGCCGCGTGGACGACGTCATCAACGTCTCCGGACACCGCATGGGTACGGCGGAGGTCGAATCCTCCCTCGTCGCCCATCCGAAGGTCTCGGAAGCGGCGGTCGTCGGCTATCCGCACAACGTGAAGGGCCAGGGCATTTACGCCTACGTCACCCTCAACGAGGGTGAGGAGGGCACGGACGAGCTGCGCAAGGAGCTGGTCACCTGGGTCCGCAAGGATATCGGCCCGATCGCCTCGCCCGATCTGCTCCAGTTCGCGCCGGGGCTGCCGAAGACCCGCTCCGGCAAGATCATGCGCCGCATCCTGCGTAAGATTGCCGAGGACGATTTCGGCTCGCTCGGCGATACCTCGACCCTGGCCGAGCCGGCCGTGGTCGATGACCTGATCGAGAACCGCCAGAACCGCTCGGCCTGAGCGGTGCCGACCGCTCCGGCCGTCTCGCGCGGCCGGAGCCGTTTCACACAACGACTTTTGCCGGAAACCGGCGTGCCGGGCGTCCGCTTCCGACGCGCCGGTCGCGGGTCCTGACGGGGCGAGCGCCAGCGCCCTGATTGTCGTCCTTAAAGAATAAGCTGCCGATCCCAGCCCTCGCCGCGCGGGGCCACGATCGCGCCGGAGGAGATTCATGAGCACCATCCAGACGGTGGGACCATCCGCGACGTCGGACGCCCGCTCGCTCCATGGGGCAGGAGCCCTCGACATGCCCGAGCCCGATCACCGGCTCGACCGCATCGCCGAGCACCCGACCTTCAAGACCTTGGTGCACGAACGCACACGCTTCGGCTGGATCCTCACCGGCCTGATGCTGTTCGTCTATTTCGGCTTCATCGGCCTCATCGCCTTCGACAAGGCGCTGCTCGCCACCAAGGTCGGCGGCACGGGGTCGCTCGGCTTCTACATGGGCATGTTCGTCATCGTCTTCGCCTTCGTGCTGACGGGGATCTACGTCGCCCGCGCCAACACCCGCTACGACCGGCTCTCGGCCGACCTCATCCGGAGCCTCGCGAAATGATCCGCCTCGTCCCCCTTCTCGGCGCCGCCCTTGTCGGCGCGACCCCGGCGTTCGCAGCCGGGCCGGATCTCGGCGCCGTGCAGCAGCAGGCCACGAACTGGCCTGCGATCTTCATGTTCCTGTTCTTCGTCCTGTTCACCCTCGGCATCACCTACCGGGCGGCGAAGGGTTCGAAGTCGGCGGCCGACTTCTACGCGGCCGGCGGCGGCATCTCGGCGCGCACGAACGCCCTGGCGATCGCCGGCGACTACATGTCGGCGGCATCCTTCCTCGGCATCTCGGGGCTCGTCTATTCCTCGGGCTTTGACGGCCTCATCTACTCGACGGGCTTCCTCGTCGGCTGGCCGATCGTGCTGTTCCTGATCGCCGAGCGTCTGCGCAACCTCGGCAAGTTCACCTTCGCCGACGTGGCGAGCTTCCGCCTCGACCAGACCTCGATCCGCATCATCTCGGCGACCGGCACCCTCGTCGTGGTGGCATTCTACCTGATCGCGCAGATGGTCGGCGCGGGGAAGCTGATCCAGCTCCTGTTCGGCCTGCCCTACCTCTACGCGGTGGTGATCGTCGGCGCGCTGATGATCATCTACGTCGCCTTCGGCGGCATGAAGGCGACGACCTGGGTGCAGGTCATCAAGGCCTGCCTGCTGCTCGGCGGCGCGACCTTCATGGCCGGCGCCGTGCTCTACAAGTACGGCTTCAGCCCGGAAAAGCTGTTCGCGACCGCCGTGCAGACCCATCCGAAGGGCGACGCCATCATGGCGCCCGGCGGCCTCGTCTCGAACCCGATCGACTCGCTCTCGCTCGGCGTTGGCCTGATGTTCGGCACCGCGGGCCTGCCGCACATCCTGATGCGCTTCTTCACGGTGTCGGACGCCCAGGCCGCGCGTAAGTCGGTGTTCTACGCCACCGGCCTGATCGGCTACTTCTACATCCTCACCTTCATCATCGGCTTCGGCGGCATCGCCCTGCTGATGTCCGACCCGAGCTACTTCAAGCTCGGCGCGGACGGCACGACCTACGACAAGATCAAGGACATGGTCGGCGGCACCAACATGGTGGCCGTGAACCTCGCCAACGCGGTGGGTGGACCGTACTTCCTCGGGTTCATCTCGGCGGTGGCCTTCGCGACGATCCTCGCGGTGGTGGCGGGCCTGACGCTCGCCGGCGCCTCGGCGATCAGCCACGACCTCTACGCGCAGGTCTTCGCCCGCGGGCGGACCACGGAGCGGGCGGAGGTGAACCTCTCCAAGGCCTCCGCCGTCGGCATCGGCATCGTGGCGATCTATCTCGGCTACGTGTTCGAGAACCAGAACGTCGCCTTCATGGTCGGGCTCGCCTTTTCCGTGGCGGCGAGCTGCAACTTCCCCGTCCTGGCCATGTCGATCCTCTGGCGCGGCACCACGACTTGGGGCGCGCTCATCGGCGGCCTCGTCGGACTCCTGGCGGCGGTGGTCATGGTGGTGCTGTCCGATGCGGTCTGGGTGAAGACCTTCGGTCATCCGGCGGCCCTGTTCCCCTACGCGAACCCAGCCCTGTTCTCGATGCCGCTGGCCTTCGTGACGATCTGGGCGGTCTCGAAGATCGACAGGACCCGTCGAGCCGACCGCGAGCGGGCCGCGTTCGACGCCCAGTTCGTGCGTTCGGAGACCGGCATCGGAGCCTCGGGCGCCCACGCGCACTGAGCCTCGGGCGTAGGCCAACCGTAGAGGGCGCAGCCGACGAGGCTGCGCCCTTTTTGCGTCCGCCAAGTCTTCGCTCGTTACCGCAGCCCGAATTCTGTCAACTACGCAGCCTGCACCGCGATTTACCTATTGGGCAGCTTCAAGGCATGCGGTAACACATGCGTGTGCATGCGCCGAGCGCATGGAGCGGGTTGAAGCCGGCGAACCGGACGCCCGCGCGCGTGTGACCTGCACGTGTGACCTGGAGGAACGACAGAGATGGCTGGGGCAACCGCAATACCGCGGTCCGGAGACGCAGTCAGGCCGATGACTGCGGGTGAGAAGAAGGTCATCATGGCCTCCTCGCTCGGGACCGTTTTCGAGTGGTACGATTTCTATCTATACGGCTCGCTCGCCGCGATCATCGGCGCGCAGTTCTTCTCCGCATACCCGGAGGCGACCCGCAACATCTTCGCATTGTTGGCCTTCGCCGCAGGCTTCCTTGTGCGCCCGTTCGGCGCACTGGTGTTCGGCCGGCTCGGCGACATGGTCGGTCGTAAGTACACCTTCCTCGTCACCATCCTGATCATGGGCATCTCGACCTTCGCGGTCGGCCTGCTGCCCTCCTATACGACCCTCGCGGCCTACAATGTCGGCTGGATTGCGCCGGTGACGCTGCTGGCGCTGCGCATGCTCCAGGGTCTCGCGCTCGGCGGCGAGTACGGCGGCGCGGCGGTCTATGTGGCCGAACACGCTCCGGCGGGACGGCGCGGCTTCTACACTGCCTTCATCCAGACCACCGCGACGCTCGGCCTGCTGCTCTCGCTGATCATCATCCTCTCGACGCAAGGCTACGTGAACAGCGCCTATCCCGCGACCACGGTGACCAACGCGGACGGGACCACGACCACGCTGACGGCCTTCCAGGTCTGGGGCTGGCGCATTCCGTTCCTCGTCTCGGTGGTGCTGCTCGCCATCTCGGTCTGGATCCGCCTGCAGATGCAGGAGAGCCCGGCCTTCAAGAAGATGAAGGAGGAGGGCACCCACTCCAAGGCGCCGCTCTCGGAAGCCTTCGGTCAGTGGAAGAACGCCAAGTGGGCGCTGCTGGCCCTGCTCGGCCTCACCGCCGGTCAGGCCGTGGTCTGGTATACCGGCCAGTTCTACGCGCTGTTCTTCCTGCAGAGCATCCTGAAGGTCGATCAGTTCACGGCCAACATCATGATCGCTTGGTCGCTGATTCTGGCCACCGGCGGCTTCCTGTTCTTCGGCAGCCTCTCGGACCGGATCGGCCGCAAGCCGATCATCCTCGGCGGCTGCCTGATCGCGGCGCTCACCTACTTCCCGCTGTTCAACATGCTGACCGCCCAGGCCAACCCGGCCCTGCACGCGGCCCAGGCGAACGTGCCGGTGGTGGTGAAGACGAACAAGGACGATTGCTCGTTCCAGTTCAATCCGGTCGGTACCGCCAAGTTCACTAAGGAGTGCGACGTCGCCAAGGCGCTGCTCGCCCGCTCCGCCGTGAACTACACCACCGAGAACCAGCCGGCCGGTACGCCGACCGTGGTCAGCATCAAGGGCAAGGATTTCCCCGTCGCCGATCCAAACTTCGCTAAGGCGGTGCCGGCGGCGCTGACCGAGGCGGGTTACCCGTCCGCGTCAGCCAATCCGACCGTGATCAAGGCCGCGAACCCGATCGACATCTTCACGGGTCAGAAGCTCGCGGTCGTCGGCATCCTGACGATCCTCGTCCTCTACGTGACGATGGTCTACGGCCCGATCGCCGCCGCGCTGGTGGAGCTGTTCCCGACCCGGATCCGCTACACCTCGATGTCGCTCCCCTACCACATCGGTAACGGCTGGTTCGGCGGCCTTCTGCCCGCCACCGCCTTCGCGATGGTGGCCCAGACCGGCGACATCTATTTCGGCCTCTGGTACCCGATCGTGATCGCGCTCTTCACCTTCGTGATCGGCCTGATCTTCATCCCCGAGACCAAGGACCGAGACATCCTGTCCTGACGGTTTCGGAGCCGACCGACCATACAGAAAAGGCCCCGCCGAGAGGCGGGGCCTTTTTCATTTCGAAAGCAGCCCCGGCTCCGGTTAAGGGATGTGCCGACCGCGCCGCCTTAAAACGCTTTCCGACGAAGTGGATGTCGGTTCGGCGAAGGAAAGCGCGTCAAAACAGGAATTGAAAGACGGCGGCCTGATGCGATCAGGTGGATACGGCTCTAGTGCCGGAAGTGGCGCACGCCGGTGAACACCATGGCGAGCCCGGCCTCGTCGGCGGCCCGGATCACCTCGTCGTCGCGCATCGAGCCGCCGGGCTGGATCACGGCGGTGGCACCGGCCTCGGCGGCGGCGAGCAGGCCGTCGGCGAAGGGGAAGAAGGCGTCGGAGGCCACCGCCGAACCCTTGGCGAGGCTCTCGGACAGGCCGAGGCGCTGCGCCGCCTCCGCCGCCTTGCGCGCGGCGGTGATCGAGGAATCCACCCGCGACATCTGGCCTGCGCCGATGCCGACCGTGGCGCCGCCCTTGGCGTAGACGATCGCGTTCGACTTCACGTGCTTGGCCACCCGATAGGCAAAGCGCATGTCGGCGAGTTCCGCCTCGCTCGGGGCGCGCTTGGTCACGACCTTCAGGTCCATGTCGTCCACGCTGAGCGCATCCCGGCCCTGGACCAGGAAGCCGCCCGCCACGGTGCGGATGACCTCACCCTTCGCCCGCGGATTGGCGAGGCCGCCGGCGAGCAGAAGCCGCAGGTTCTTCTTGGCGCCGACGATGGCAAGCGCCTCCTCGGAGGCGTCGGGGGCGATGATGACCTCGGTGAAGATCTCGACGATCTTTCTCGCGGCCTCGGCGTCGAGAGGCCGGTTGAGGGCGACGATGCCGCCGAAGGCCGAAGTCGGGTCGCAGGCCAGCGCCTGCTCATAGGCCGCCAGCAGATCCGGCCCTTCTGCCACGCCGCAGGGGTTGGCGTGCTTGATGATCGCCACCGCCGCCGTGCGGGCGGGGTCGAACTCGGCGACGCATTCGTAGGCGGCGTCGGTGTCGTTGAGGTTGTTGTAGGACAGTTCCTTGCCCTGGACCTGGCGGGCGGTGGCGATGCCGGGGCGCAGGGTGCCGGGCAGGCGGTAGAAGGCGGCGGATTGGTGAGGGTTCTCGCCGTAGCGCAGGCTCTGGGCGAGCGTTCCGCCGAGCGCCTTGAAGGTCGGGGCCTTGTCGCGCCCCTCGACCTCGGCGAGCCAGTTGGCGATCGCCGCATCATAGGAGGCGGTGCGCGAAAACGCCTTCTGCGCCAGCCGGCGGCGGGTCGTGGCGGTGAGATTGCCGTCATGCTCCGCGAGTTCGGCGAGGATGGCGCCGTAGTCTGAGACATCGACCACCACGGCGACGTCGGCATGGTTCTTGGCCGCCGCGCGGATCATCGCCGGGCCGCCGACATCGATGTTCTCGACGCAATCGTCATAGGCCTTGCCGGCCTTCAGTGTTTCCTCGAACGGGTAGAGGTTGACCACGAGCAGGTCGATCGCGCCGATGCCGTGGGCGGCCAAAGCCGCCTGATGCTCGGGGTTGTCGCGCACTGCGAGCAGGCCGCCATGGACCGCTGGATGCAGCGTCTTCACCCGGCCGTCCATCATTTCCGGGAAGCGCGTCAGCTCTGAGACTTCCCGGACGGCGAGACCCGCTTCGGTCAACGCGCGGTGGGTGCCGCCGGTCGAGACGAGTTCGACGCCGCGCTGGCTCAGCGCCGCAGCGAAGTCCGTGAGCCCGGTCTTGTCCGAAACGGAAAGGAGGGCGCGGGTGACCCGGATCTGGTCGCGCGGCATGGGGATCGCCTGTGTCGTCAGTGAGGGAATTTGCGCGCGCGGTAGCACGGAACCAGTCGGTGCGGCCAGTTGAAGCGGACGATGTCCGGCTACAGAGGCGGGTGTTTCAAGCGCTACACTTAAGAGTCGCGTCCTGCCGAGCGGCACCGAAGCCGTCGTCGGGGGCTCCCGTGCATCCGGCAGAGGCCCGCTGCCCCGCGATTGGAGTCAGACCTGTTCGATCTGCCAGCGCACCAGCGCGTCCTCGTCCACCGTCAGGTGCAGGACGATCTGCGCGGTCCGCCGCGCTCCGACGACGCCGGCGAAATAAACGCTCTCCTCGATCGCCGCCGTCGCACCCTCCACCGTGAAGCGCCATCGCTCGCCGGTCGGCAGGCCCAGCATCACGCTGCCGTCGTCCTGAGGCTGCGTCGCGACGGCGGTGTGGAGATGGAAGCGCACCGCGACGGGCTGGGGCCGCGAGCGCGGGCGCTTGCTGTCGCGCCGCAACGCGTCCTCGCCCGCCAGCCGCACGGGGCTGTCGGAGAGACGCCAGCGGCGCTCGTGCAGGATGCCGAATTCGGTGACGTAGCCATCATGGCGCGCGGCCAGGACCGCGGCCCCGTTCTCCGTGCGCCGCTCGACCGCGACCGGACCGGGACCGCGCAGGACCACGGGGCCGCGGCGGTAGAGCAGCCAGCGGGCAGCGATCCGGCTGATCCACCAATCCTCCGGCTCGTCGAGGAAGCGGCAGGAAGAGGTGTCGGCGACCGTCGCCGTCGAGTGGGCGGCGGTGCTCCGCGCCGCCCGGCGCAGCTCGCCGCCGCTCGCGGGACTGCCGCAATTGACGACGATGCGCTGCGCCCCGCTCGTCAGTTCGAAGGAGAGGCAGCCGGCGGCAGCCTCACGCGACTGGTCCATCGGCGGCGGCGCGCCGACATCGCAGACGAGCACGACCCGCCCCAGTTCGAGCCGGGCGTAGCCGGAATGGGAGGCGTACATCAGCGGCTCGGTGCCGGCCCCGTCATAGACCAGCAGCGTGGCGAGATGGTCGGCCGCCGTCACGCCCATGCCGTTGAAGTGGCTGAGCGAGGCATCGCCGTGCCGCAGGAGGCGCAGCGCCGGCAGCATCCGGTCGACGGCGCGCAGGAGCGCTTCCGGCGGATCGACACTGCGGCTGAGGAAGCTCTGGCGCAGGGGCAGCAGATCGAGCAGCAGCTCCATGGCAAAGCGCGGATCGCGGGATCGGTGGCCGCCATCCGGCAGGATCTGCGCTTCGAGTTCGCGCACGAGGATGCGGGTGGCCCGGCGCAGGATCGGCTCGATGCCCTCACAGCACAGCCCGGCATAGGTCAGCGCCACCGCTGCCAGCAGGCGCGATTGCGGCGGTGACGAGCGCCGCAGCGAGCGTTCCAGTTCCCGCGCGCTCTTGCCGACCGCCTTGAGGAAGGCCTGATAGAAAGCGTGGTCGGCGCCCTCCAGCACCAGCGGCGACTGGCACAGGAACGAGATCAGCCGGCGTGAGGCGACCGGCACCGGGCTGGCACGGGCCGCCTCGCCGCGTCCGCTCATGAAGTCCGAGACGAAGGCGCGGGCATTGGCCCGGGCCAATGCCGTGTCGGCGGCGCGCAGGTGGCGCAGCCAACCGAAGCCGTAGAGCGCATCCGCCCATTCGGGGAAGGGGGGATCGTAGTCGAAGGGCGAGCGTCCGCTCACCACCAGCGAGCGGCCGGCGAAGACGAACAGGCCGGAATAGATGTCGTCGGCGAGCGAGGCGTCGCTGGTCCGCAGGTCGTGCGGCGCGATCACGAGGCCGGTCACCCGCGCGCGGGTGAGGATCTCGGGCCGCGCCGTGAGCTGTGCCGTCCGTTCGCGAACCGCGCGGACGATCTCGCGACCGAGCAGGCGGTAGAGCTGCAAGCGTTCGGGGCCCCTGCCCAAGCCGTATCCTCCGAGCCTTCGAGACGGGCCGTACGGGTTGCCGCCCGGAGCCGCCCGATGGGGCACCCGGCAGCCGGCTTCGGCCAAGCTTATGCCCGTCCTCTTAACCGCCCTTTAACGCTGTGTCGTCCTCGCCGGGGCCGACATCCCCGGAATGCACCGGCCCGACGCGGCGGCGCTTCGCCGCTCAGGCGGGGCCGGTCTCGACGGGGCGGGCGGGATCGGCTCCCCATTCCGACCACGAGCCGTCATAGAGCGCCCGCGGCTCCTTGCCCAACGTCTCGAGCGCCAGTGCGACGATGGCCGCAGTCACGCCCGAGCCGCAGGTGGTGACGACGGGGCGGTCGAGATCGACGCCGGCCTCCGCGATCGCGGCGCGCAGCGAGGCCTCGTCCCGCAGGCGGCCGTTCGCCTGAAGGGCGGCGTAGTGCAGGTTCTTGGCACCGGGCATGTGGCCGGGGCGCACGCCGGGGCGGGGCTCCGCCTCCTCGCCGCGGAAGCGCGGGCCGGAGCGGGCATCGACCACCTGCGTCGTGCCGCTGGCCAGGGCGCGGGCGATGTCGCCCGCATCCGCCACGGCGCCGTTGTTGAGCCGGGCCGTGAAATGGCGCCGGTCGCGCGGGCGGCCCTCGCCGTCCTCGGTCGGGTAGCCCGCCGCGACCCATGCCGGCATGCCGCCTTCCAGAATCTTGACCTCGCGCATGCCGAAGGTCTGGAGCATCCAGCGAACCCGCGGCGCCGAGAACAGGCCCATCCCGTCATAGACCACGACCTGCGCCCCGTCGCCGACCCCGAGCGCGCGCATCTTCGAGGAGAACACCTCGGGTCGCGGCAGCATGTGGGGGAGGGCGGATTCGGTGTCGCTCATCGCGTCCAGATCGAAGCGGATCGCACCGGGGATGTGGGCTGCCTGATACTCCGCCGCGGCGTCGCGCCCCTGCGCCGGCAGGTACCACGAGGCATCGAGCACGACGACGTCCGGCGCGTTCAGGCGCTGATGCAGCCATTCCACCGTGACGAAGGGCGATGTGGTCATGAATGTCCTCGCTGCGCGGGTCTTCGCGGGGAAGACACCACATCCGGCATCGGCGGGGTTTCGGCAAGTCCAAGGATCGGAAAGCCTGCGCGTCACCGGGTCGGCGGGGGCTGTGACCCTTTCGCCGGACTGTCAGCGGACCGATGTTCGGGTAAGTGCCGATCGGGACCGGCCCGGCGATGGTTGGGATTGTTCGTCGGCGGTCCCTGCGAAAGCCGACCGGTCGGGATCCGCCGGGCGCGACACGACAGATCTGAGGATGCGGAAGCGACGTGCGTGAGACCTACCACATCGAAGTGCTCGGGCCCGAGGAGGCCGGCGCGCCGGGAGGCGTGCAGCAGCGCATTTCCGTCCGGATGGACAGCCTTGAGGGGGCGGAGGAGCGGGCACGCCGCCTGTTCGCCCGTGCCCGCGTGCCGCAGCGCTCCCGCACGGCGGCAGAGGCGGTGCGGGTGATCGACGGGGCGGGGATCGAGGTCTTCCGGATGAGCCGGTTCGACGAGGGCTGACCGACCGCTCTGCGGCGCGGCCGCGCGCCCTGCGGCGCGGCCGCGCGCCTGATGCAGGGCGGCCCCGCGGGCTTGTCGCCCGCGGGGCCGCATCGATTGCCTGGTCGATGTTCCGGCCTTGATGCCGAGATCAGGCGAAGGTGCCGTCGTTGAACGTCGCGCGGCCCTCGACGGCGCCGTATTCGAGGTAGTGCAGCAGAGGATTGAGTCCGGCCGCCGCGACATCGCCGTTGGCTGCGAGGTACTGCTTGGTGTCGAACTGGGCCGAGGGATCGCGGCCTTCCTTCCACCCGTAGGTGAGGTAGTGTTCGAGGGGATTGATGCCGGCCGCCGCAACATCGGCGTAGGCAGCCAGGTACCCCTTCGTGTCGAAGAAGGCGTTCGGGTTGCGGCCTTCCTTCCAGCCGTAATCGCTGAAGTGCTGCTCGGCGTCGTTCCCGTTCCGGTAAACGTCGCCGTATTGGCTGAGGTAGAACAGGTCGTCCACGGCTTGGTTGCCGTCACCCTGCAGGATCGAGCGGTCGGCGAAGGCGAACACGTCCGTGTTCTTGACCGTATCGAGCGAATTCTGTCCGGCGATGGAAGACAGCGTGCCTGCGGACGTCGCGCCCGCTTGAGCGAAATTGAAGTTGAACACCGCAGTGTCGATGCCGAGGGCGCCATCAAGCGTGTTGGTGCCCGTTCCGCCCGACATCCGATCATTGCCGTAATCGCCGAACAGAACGTCGTTGCCCGCATCGCCGAACAGGACATCGTTGCCGAGATCGCCGTCGACGAGGTCGTTGCCGTCGCCGCCGTAGACGGTGTCGTCGTCCTCGCCGCCCGCGACGAAGTCATTGCCCTCTTCGCCGAAAACGAGGTCGGCGCCCTGCTCGCCAACGAAAAAGTCGTTGCCCCGGCCGCCGTACAGGACGTCGTCGCCGGGATTGCCGGCTGCGTAATCATCGCCGTCCTGACCGTAGATCGTGTCGTTGCCGATCTCGCCAATCAGCTGGTCGGATCCGTTGCCACCGTAAATCGTGTCGTTACCCGGCCCGCCGGCGATGTAATCGACGTTGTTTCCGCCGGTGATCGTGTCGTTTCCGTCCTGACCGTCGATCCGGTTGAATCCACCCGGGTCCGTAATGACATCGTTTCCGAGGAGACCGAGGATCACGTCATCTTGAAGGGTGCCGTTGAGAACGTTGTCGCCGTTGGTTCCCGAAATCGTGGCCATTGCAAAACTCCCGCCCTGGTGGTTGCCAAGCAGACCAACGGGCATCCCTTGCAGATGTGGCAATGTTCCCGCCGCAGGGATGATTTTATTCGAAACTATAAAATGTTGTGAGAGAGGAATTTTACCGCACGATTATTCCATATGATAGACACTGCGTCGACGGATTGAAACGGGCCGGACGCGGGGTCTTCCGTTGCTACGCCACTTGATGAAAGTTTATAGCAAAGGTGCTGCGTTCTGCGTTGCAAAAGCTTGGCGGTGCAAGTTGCGAAGATTTTTGCGAAACCGTCACTTTGCCGGTCCGCTCTCATCAGTTCCGAGACCCCGCTCGCTGGACAGGTTGGCGCCGCGGGATCTGCACCCGCCCCTGAGAGGGCGCGCCGTGATCGAAGGGATCGGGAGGTCGGGCGCATTGACTTCGCAGGTGCAACGTCGCATATCGCATCTGCAGCGTCAGCGACCGAACGGGGTCGCTTGAGGGGGCTGCGTGACGGTTCGCGCCTTTTCCAAGGTTGTGCCCCGGCCCCTCTCTTCAACGTGTATGCACCCCAGGCCGCTCCATCACGCGGGCAGCCTCCCGGACCGATGGACCCGCCTTTGATAGTCCCGCGCGAATTGATGCGCCGGATTGCGGGTTCCGCTGCCTTGAAAGTAACGACTTGACCCAATTTACCGATTTCGGCCTCGCTCAGCCCGTGCTCCGCGCGCTGGAAGAGGCCGGCTACGTCACGCCGACGCCGATCCAGGCGCAGGCCGTCCCGCCCGCGATGGAAGGCCGCGACCTCTGCGGCATCGCTCAGACCGGCACCGGCAAGACCGCTGCCTTCGCCCTGCCGATCCTGCATCGCCTGTCGCTCGACAGCCGCCGTGCGCCGCGCCGCGGTTGCCGCGTGCTCGTGCTGTCGCCGACCCGCGAGCTCGCCAGCCAGATCGCCGACAGCTTCTCGGATTATGGCCGGCACCTGCCCTACACCAACACCGTCGTCTTCGGCGGTGTGAACATCACCCGCCAGGAGCGGGCGATCGCGCCGGGCGTCGACATCCTCGTCGCCACGCCGGGCCGGCTCATCGACCTCGTCGATCGCCGCGCACTGACGCTGGAGGGCGTCGAGATCCTCGTCCTCGACGAGGCCGACCAGATGCTCGACCTCGGCTTCATCCACGCGCTGAAGCGCATCGTGAAGATGCTGCCGGCCAAGCGGCAGAGCCTGTTCTTCTCGGCTACCATGCCGAAGAACATCGCCGGGCTCGCCGACCAGTATCTCAGCAACCCGGTGCAGGTGGCGGTCACGCCCGTGGCGACCACCGCCGAGCGCGTCGATCAGCAGGTCATCTTCTGCCACACCGGCGCCAAGCAGGCCCTGCTCAACCACGTCCTGCGTGACCCGAAGATCGAGCGCGTGCTCGTCTTCACCCGCACCAAGCACGGTGCGGACCGGGTCGTGCGCGGCCTCGACAAGGCCAGCGTCGTCAGCGCGGCGATCCATGGCAACAAGAGCCAGCCGCAGCGCGAGCGGGCGCTCGCCGCCTTCCGCGACGGTTCCTGCCGCGTGCTGGTGGCGACCGACATCGCCGCCCGCGGCATCGATGTCGACGGCGTGACCCACGTCGTGAACTACGATCTGCCGAACGTGCCGGAATCCTACGTCCACCGCATCGGCCGTACGGCGCGTGCGGGTGCGGAAGGTCAGGCGATCTCGTTCTGCAACGACGAGGAGCGCGCTTACCTGCGCGACATCGAGCGCACCACGCGCCAGAAGATTCCCGTCGGCGGGTTCCCCGAGGGCTTTGTGCCGCCGACGCGCCAGGAAGCGCAGGACAACGCCGCCGAGGAGGCGCGCCGTCCGCCGCGTCAGCCGCAGGGTCGCCCCGGCCAGCGCCAGGGTCGTCCGGGCGGCGGTCGCGGCCAGGGTGGCGAGGGACGCGGCGAGCCGCGCGCCCACGAAGCCCGCGGCGGGCGTCCCGGTGGACAGCCGGGTCACCGTCAGGACCAGCGCGCCGCCGGCGCACCGCGCCCCGACGGTCAGCGGCAGGATCAGCGCCGTCCCGAGCGGGCCGGCGAGGCCCGTCCGCAGGGTGCGCGTCCGCAAGGAGCCCGTCCGAGCGACGGCCGTCGCGACGGTCGGCCCGCGCGCTCCGGTGGCGAGGGTGGCCGGGCGATCGGCTGGCTCGACCGAGCACCGCGCACCTGAGCCGCGGACGGCCTGACGGTCCCGCGTCGAATGCCCGCCTCATCATTGGGCGGGAGGGGACGCAACCGATCGTCGGCGTCTTAACGGGTCTCTGACATCGATCTTTTCGGCGCGGGATGCGTTCATCCCGCGCCGTTCTCGTTCGGAGCACGGCCTGTCAGGAGATCAGGCGGGATGCGCTACGAACTCTATCGTGATGCGGGTGGGCAGTGGCGCTGGCGCCTGCGCGTCCAGAATGGCAACGTCATCGCGGATTCCGGTGAGAGCTATGTTCGCCGCGAGGATTGCGAGCGCGGAATCGAACTGGTGAAGAGCAGCGCCGAGGCGTCCGTCGTCGACATGACGACGAAGATCGCCTGACCCCCTTTTCACAGCCCCTGCGGTCGCTCTTTTGACGAAACCGTTTCGCGGCCTCGTGCGTTCTCGCTCGCGCGGTGCGCCGGGTTCGGCGTGTCCGTTCGCGAATGCCGAAGAGGGAATGCCCACTTGCTCAGAAAACTCCTCCTTGCCGCGCTGATGGTCCTGGGCCTCGCCGCGGTGTCGCCGCAGGGTGCGTCGGCCGCCCCGGTCGGCCCGTCGGCTGCGCTCGTGACCGAGACCGCGCCCGCGACCATCGAGAAGGCGCAGTATTACGGCGGTGGCTGGGGCCCGCGCCGTCATTACGGCCGCCGCTTCTACGGCCCGCGCCCGTTCTACCGTCGCCCGTACTACGGCCCGCGCCGTTTCTACGGCCCGCGTCGCTTCTACGGCCCGCGTCGCTTCTACTACTGATCCGAACGGATCTCTTGGGGTCCCCAACGGACCTCTGAAGACGATCGTTTCCGAAGTGAGCCCGGAGTGTCAGCGCTCCGGGCTTTTTCGTGTCCGTCTCTTGGACTGACCGATCCCTGCCCGCGCTTTTCGAAAACCCGCGAGCCGATATAGGATGGCGTTCGAGCGAGTATGGTCCGCGTGAGACGGGCCGCTCCGGAGGACGTCCCATGATCGATCTCGTGACGCGGCAGCGGCGCGCGATTGCGCCGCCTCGTACCCTGTCCTGGCAGGACATCCCCCTCGAGCTATTCGTCTGCGCCGCGGCGATCTTCCTCGCGGCTGGGCTGGAGCTTCTCGGCCTGATGCCCTGACCCGGTTCCGCCTCTGGCGTCGGACCGGCGCCCGTGCTTGGCTGTCGGACAACGCGCGATCGAATCGGCGCGAACGGGGGGATCGATGACGCATGCGATCGATGTGAGCGACGAGCATCCCATCGGCGACCTGACGGTGCGCACGATCGCCATGCCGGCCGACACCAACGCCAACGGCGACATCTTCGGCGGTTGGGTGCTGTCGCAGATGGATCAGGCCGGCGGCATCGCCGGGGTCGAGCGGGCGCAGGGGCGGGTCGTGACCGTGGCCGTCGATGCGATGACCTTCATTCGGCCCGTGCGGGTCGGCGACGTGCTGTGCGTCTACACCCGGATCGGCCGGGTCGGACGCACCTCGATGAAAATCCATTTGGAGGCCTGGGCGCGGCGCTTCCAGACCCAGTTCCGCGAGAAGGTCACCGAGGCGACCTTCACCTTCGTCGCCATCGACGAGGTGGGCCGTCCGCGCCCGATCCCGGTTGAGGGTGAAGCGGCATCCACCTGAGTGAGGCCACCGGATCAGGCAGCCCGCGCGGCGACTGAGCGACGCTCGATCCATCATTTTGAGGGATCAACCGGACCGGAGATGAGGCGCCTCGCATTGGCGCTTGCCGGCGCGACGGTCTAGAACTGCACGCAGTATCCTCATCCTCAAACTGCCGAGTCCGTATGCCCGCCACGCCCCGCGCCGCGATCATCCCGGTCACCCCGTTCCAGCAGAACTGCACCTTGATCTGGGACGAGGCCACCAAGGTCGGCGCCGTGGTCGATCCCGGCGGAGACCTGGACCGGATCGAGGCGGCGATTCGGGCGCAGGGCGTGACGGTCGAGAAGATCTTGCTCACGCACGGCCATATCGACCATGCCGGCGGCGCCGCGGAGTTGAAGGAGCGCCTCGGCGTTCCCGTCGAGGGCCCGCACGAAGCCGACAAGTTCCTGCTCGATTCCCTGCCCGAGACCGGCGCGAGTTACGGGATCGACGGCGCCCGCGCGATCACGCCGGATCGCTGGCTCAACGAGGGCGAGACCGTCACCGTCGGCGGCCTGACCTTCGACATCTGGCATGCCCCCGGCCACTCGCCCGGCAGCGTCGTCTTCATGAGCCGCGATGCCCGCTTCGCCCTGGTCGGCGACGTCGTGTTCCAAGGGTCGGTCGGCCGGACCGACCTGCCCGGCGGCAGCCACGAGCAGCTGATCCGGATGATCCGCGAGAAGGTGCTGCCGCTGGGCGACGACGTCGCCTTCATCCCCGGCCACGGGCCGACCGGAACGCTCGGGCAGGAGCGGATGACGAACCCCTTCCTGCAAGGGTGATCGGCGACGCGGGCAGCCGAGGGGCATCCGGGCCGGACGTGATCGACCGGCCCGCGAGGCCTAACGGAGGATTAACGGAACCACGTCACAAAGCGCGGTGTCGCAGCGCTTTACCGACGCAAAAAGCGATGCAAAATCAGGGGGGAACGCCTATATGAAGACGAGACGGAAATAGCAGGCATGCCCGGCCCGTCCGGGCTCGAAACAAGGCTTCCGAGCCGCCTGCCCGAGGAATTTCATGGCTGACTCCCCGAACACCGAACACGCCGACAGCTACGGCGCGGAATCCATCCGCGTGCTCAAGGGCCTGGATGCCGTGCGCAAGCGGCCTGGCATGTATATCGGCGATACCGACGACGGCTCCGGCCTGCACCACATGATCTACGAGGTGGTGGACAACGCCATCGACGAGGCGCTCGCGGGCCACGCGGACCTCGTGACGGTGACGCTCAACGCCGACGGGTCGGTGACGGTCTCCGACAACGGGCGTGGCATCCCCACCGACATCCACCGGGAGGAGGGGGTCTCGGCGGCCGAGGTCATCATGACCCAGCTCCATGCCGGCGGAAAGTTCGACCAGAATTCCTACAAGGTCTCGGGCGGCCTGCACGGCGTCGGCGTCTCCGTCGTCAACGCGCTCTCCACCAGCCTGAAGCTGCGGATCTGGCGCGGTGGCAAGGAGCACCGCATGGAGTTCCGCCACGGTGACGCGGTGGCGCCGCTGGAGGTCGTCGGTCCTGCGGGTGATCGGCGCGGCACGGAGGTGACCTTCCTGCCGTCGACCGAAACCTTCACGATGACGGAGTTCGACTACCCGACGCTGGAGAAGCGTCTGCGCGAGCTCGCCTTCCTCAATTCGGGCGTGCGCATCGTCGTCACCGATGCACGCCATGCCGAGCACAAGCGCGAGGAGCTTTGCTACGAGGGCGGCGTCGAGGCCTTCGTGCGCTATCTCGATCGCTCCCGGAAGCCGGTCGACGGCATGACGAAGCCCGTCACCGTGCTGGGCGAGCGCGACGGTATCCGCGTCGAGGTGGCGTTGTGGTGGAACGACTCGTTCAACGAGACCGTCCTGCCGTTCACCAACAACATCCCGCAGCGCGACGGCGGCACCCACATGGCGGGCTTCCGCGCCGCCCTGACGCGTCAGCTCACCGGTTATGCCGAGTCCTCGGGTATCGCTAAGCGCGAGAAAGTCTCGCTCACCGGCGATGACTGCCGCGAGGGGCTGACCGCGGTCATCTCCGTTCAGGTGCCGGACCCGAAATTCTCGTCGCAGACCAAGGACAAGCTCGTCTCCTCCGAGGTCCGCCCGGCAGTCGAGAACATCCTCAACGAGGGCCTCTCGACTTGGCTTGAGGAGAACCCGGCCCAGGCGAAATCGGTGATGGGCAAGGTCGTGCTCGCGGCCGCCGCTCGCGAGGCGGCGCGCAAGGCGCGCGAGACCATCACCCGCAAGGGTGCGCTCGACATCGCCTCCCTGCCCGGCAAGCTCGCCGACTGTCAGGAGCGCGATCCGAGCAAGTGCGAGCTGCTGCTGGTGGAGGGCGATTCCGCTGGCGGATCGGCCAAGCAGGGCCGTGACCGCACCTTCCAGGCGGTGCTTCCGCTGCGCGGAAAGATCCTCAACGTCGAGCGCGTGCGCGCCGACCGGATGCTGTCCTCGGCCGAGATCGGCACGCTGATCACGGCGCTCGGCGCCGGCATCGGGCGGTCGAGCACCGACCGCGAAGGCTTCAACCCGGACAAGCTGCGCTATCACCGCATCATCATCATGACCGATGCGGACGTGGACGGCTCGCATATCCGGACATTGCTGCTGACGTTCTTCTTCCGGCAGATGCCGGAGCTGATCGAGCGCGGCCACCTCTACATCGCCCAGCCGCCGCTCTACAAAGCCGAGCGTGGCCGGCGCGTCCTCTACCTCAAGGACGAGCGGGCGCTGGAAGACTACCTGATCGATCAGGGCGTCGAGGGTGCCGTGCTCCGGCTGGCCTCCGGCACCGAATTTGGCGGTGCTCAGCTCAAGACCTTGGTCGAGGAAGCGCGCGCCTTCCGCGGCATCCTGCACGGGCTCCACACCCGCTACGACCGCTCGGTGGTCGAGCAATCGGTTCTGGCCGGCGCCTTCGCCAAGGATGTGGCCGAGAATCTCGGCGAGGCGGAAGTGCTGGCCGATCGCACCGCCAAGCGCCTCGACCGGATTGCCGACGAGATCGAGAAGGGCTGGACCGGGGCGGCCTCGGAGGGCGGTTACGTCTTCAGCCGGACGCTTCGCAGCGTGACGCAGGTCGCCAATCTCGACGCGACCCTGCTCGCCTCGCAGGAAGCCCGCCGTCTTGCAGAGCGGGCGGAGACCTTGCGCGAGATCTACGAGGAGCCGGTGACGCTCGCCCGCAAGGGCGACGAGACCGAACTCTATGGCCCGGTGGGCCTGTTCGAGGCGGTGATGGCGTTCGGCCGGAAGGGTCTCCAGCTCCAGCGCTACAAGGGCCTCGGCGAGATGACCGCCCAGCAGCTTTGGGAAACGACGCTCGATCGCGACGTGCGCTCCCTGCTGCAGGTGAAGGTCAAGGATACGACCGACGCCGACGACCTGTTCGTCAAGCTGATGGGTGACGTGGTGGAGCCGCGCCGCGAGTTCATTCAAGAGAACGCGCTCAGCGTCGCCAATCTCGACGTGTGACGCGCCACCCCGAGGGCCGGTGACGGCCTCTCGGGGCAAGGCGGGTGCCCAGAGCGGCGCGGGTCAGGCCCGTGCCGCCGACAATCCGTTCGGCAGACCCTCGAAGGAATCGACGAGGAAGGCCCGCGCGCGGCTGACGCGGCTCTTGACCGTGCCGACCTGGCAGCCGAGCTGCTCGGCCGCTTCCTCGTAGGTGAAGCCCTCGGCACCGACCAGCAGAAGCGCCTGCCGCTGCGGCAGCGGCAGAGTGCCGATCAGGTTCATCACCATCCGCAGGCCCGCCGCGTGTTCCTGATCCGGGTGAGCGGTCAGCGTCCCGGCGTGGACGCCGTCGGCGTCCTCGACTTCGCGGCGCCCCTTGCGGATCTCGGTGTAGAACTGGTTGCGTAGGATGGTGAACAGCCACGCCGTGAAGTTCGTGCCCGGCGTGAACCGCTCCCGGTTGGCCCACGCCTTCACCATCGTCTCCTGAACGAGATCGTCGGCACGGGTCGGGTTGGCGGTGAGCGAGATCGCGAAGGTGCGCAGCATCGGCAGCGCCTTCACCAGATCGTCGCGGAAGATCGTTTCGACCTCTCCGCCATGGGCGGCGAGCGCTGTCTCGAACTGTCGCAACAGTGCCGCGAGCGGGCTCGGCAACGGAGCCTGCTCCGCCAGGTCGAAGTAGTCCCGCAAGGCAAGCGCCAACTGGCGCGGAACGGCTTTTACCGCTTCGACCCGTACGGAGCCGGGATCATCCGGCAATTCACTGCGAATCAGTTCGTCCGGCATCCGAAAGGGCACCTCGGGATAGGGCAGGGCGTTTGAAGTAGTCACCCCTCGGTAGCAATTGAAAAATGAACTGATGCTAAACGGCGACGGAAAAAGCCCCAATCCTCCTAAGCCGGCAGAGCAGATCGCCCGCACAACCCTTAAGATATGTTTCGAAGTTTTTCTGAAGGATTGCCGGACCGGGGCATGAGGCCGGCCGAAGATTGCGGCACTCGGCGATCTGTTTCCAGCTTGGCCGTTTGAATTGCGCCGGGCCGGCTCGCTATGCGCACAAGTGCACGGAAGCGGAAAACCCATCGCCCTCTCCCACCGTAAGTCGGCGATCGGCGCAGCTCCTCTTGGCGGCTCCCCTTTGGCAGCTCCCCTTGGCGACCACCGCTTGCGGCATAGCTTTGCACGCAACGGCCTGCAGCGGAGCCGGCGGTTCAAGGAGCCCGAGTATGTTGGAAGAGTTCAAGAAGTTCGCGTTGCGCGGCAATGTGGTCGATCTCGCCGTCGGCGTGATCATCGGCGCGGCGTTCGGCGCCATCGTCAATTCGCTGGTTCAGGACGTCATCATGCCGATCATCGGCGCGGTGACCGGCGGGCTCGATTTCTCGAACTACTACATCCCGCTGTCCTCCAAGGTGCAGGGCGGCATGCCCTATGCCGAGGCGAAGAAGGTCGGCGCGGTGATCGGCTACGGTCAGTTCCTGACGCTCGCCGTCAACTTCACCATCATCGCCTTCGTGCTGTTCATGGTGATCCGCGCCATGAACGTCCTGAAATCCAGGGAAGAGGCCAAGCCAAAGCCGGTGGCCGAGGTGCCGGCCGATGTGAAGCTGCTGGGTGAAATCCGCGATCTGTTGGCGGCGCGACGGGTGTGAACCGTCCTACTTCTTCGGATCGCCCGCATCGGGCGTGACGCCGAAGGCATCGAGGATCCGGTCGAGCGCCTGTTCGACCGCTTCGGTGCCTTCCTCATGCGTCTTCAGCCGCGTCTCGAGCCGGCGAAGCTGCGGCTCGAATTCCTGCGGCACGCTCGGTTCGTCGCCGAGGAAGCGTGGCTCGGGGGTCGGCTCGGTATAGACGCTCCGAAGCTCATGACCGAGATGGTCGCGCACCGATTCCGGCAGCGGCGGGTTCTCGGGAAGGTTTTCGGCGGATGTGTCGGAGCCGGTCATCGTCAGTCCTGTCCAGGCGCAAACATCGTCTCGAATGGATAAACGAACGGAACACCGCGAGCGTTGCGTCCGACGTTCTCGCCTGCCTTCGACAGCATCACGGCAAGCGATCGAACACTGATCTTCCAGGAGAGGGGCCGTCGCGCTCAGGCATGCGTCGTCGACGCGATAGCGCGCCGGACGGCCTCTCTGCGAACTTTTGGAGCAGGTCAGAACATGAAAAAGGCCCCGGCAGTGGTTGCCGGGGCCGGATGGTGCCGCCCTTGCGGGCGGCCCATGCGCTACGTGGTTAGTCGAGCACTTCGATGATCCGGTGGCGGCCATCCACCAGCACCGGACGGTCGTTGACCACGGTGTAGCGGGTTCCACGGGTCACGTTGTAGTCGTTCGGGACGTCGTAATACGTCACGCCCGAGGACGGCAGCGTGGAGCCGACGACGACGCGACCGTCGTAGTCGTAGGAGCGGACGTTGCGCTCGCGAACATAGGAGCGGAAGCGCGGACGATCCTCGACACCGAGAATGCCACCGATCGTACCGGTCGCCGCACCGACCGCGCCGCCGACGATGCCACCGATCGGACCAGCCGCATCGGCGCCTTCCTGAGCGCCACGCTCCGCGCCGCGCAGCGTGCCTTGAGCCTGGGCGGCCATGGGCAGAGCAAGCGCGATAGCCGAAGCAGCGAGAAGGGTCTTGATCTTCATTACAGCATCTCCGTCGTTGTGAGGTTCGCCGCGATCAGGCACAGCGAAGCATGGCCGGATAACGCCGCAGCCTCGAATTCGGATGCATGGAAAATCGAGAAAGGCCGAGATTATCGCCCGGTGCCAGAAACGGAGGCCGATCTCGCGAAAGCTGTCACATAGGCGAATGACATCTTTCGATCTCAGCCCGGCGCGTGGTCCGAGAGGAACCGATTCATCCGCTCCAGCGCCCGAGTGATGTTCTCGGCGGAGTTGGCGTAGGACAGCCGGAGATAGCCCTCGCCATACACGCCGAAATCCGGGCCGCCGATCACCACGACCCCCGCCTCGTCGAGGAGTGCGGTGGCCAGGGCCTTCGCCTTCCAGCCCGTGCGCGCGATGTTCGGGAAGGCGTAGAAAGCACCCTTGGGGGTGATGCAGGAGACGTTCGGCAGGCCGTTCAATCCGTCCACGACCAAGCTTCGACGCTGATCGAACGCGGCGATCATCGCGGCGACGCAGTCCTGCGATCCGTCGAGGGCGGCGACCCCGGCCCATTGCGTGGCGGCGTTCACGCAGGAGAAGGAGTTCACGGCGAGCTTGCGGGCGGCGTCGTAGAGCGGCTTCGGCCAGACCGACCAGCCGAGCCGCCACCCCGTCATCGCGTAGGTTTTCGAGGCGCCGTCGAGCGCGATCAGCCGGTCGCGGATCTCGGGATAGGCGAGGAGCGAGACATGCGCCTCCCCGTCATAGGTCATGGAGCCGTAGATCTCGTCGGACAGCACGGCGACGCCAGGATGGGCGGCAAGACCCCGCACCAGAGCGTCGATCTCGGCCTTCGGCGTGACGCCGCCGGTCGGGTTGGCCGGCGAGTTGACGATCAGGAGGCGCGTGCGCTCCGTGATCAGCGAGAGCGTCTCCTCGGCCGAGAAGGCGAAGCCGTTGGCCTCACGGATCGGGACCGGCACCGGGGTGGCCCCGGTGAACGCGATCATCGAACGGTAGATCGGGAAGCCGGGATCGGGATACAGAATCTCGGCGCCGGGCTCGCCGAACATCAGGATCGCCATGAACATGGTGACCTTGCCGCCCGGCACGATCATCACCGCATCCGGCGAGACCTCGACCCCGTGGCGGCGATGGAGGTCCCGCGCCACCGCCTCACGGAGCGGTGGAATGCCGATGGCTGGCGTGTAGCCGTGATGACCGTCGCGCAGGGCCTTGATGCCCGCCTCGACGATATGGGCCGGCGTCGCGAAGTCCGGCTGGCCGATGCCGAGATTGACGATGTCGCGGCCCTGCGCCGCGAGCGCGCTGGCGCGGGCGAGAACGGCGAAAGCGTTCTCCTCGCCGATCCGATCGAAGGAGGGCACGACACGCAGCATGGCCTCGACCTTCCGTCAGACGCCGGCCGGTGCCGGGATTCGGCCGTGCCTCATGAAACACCCGCCCACCGACCGTGCCTCACGGGGCACGGCGGAGCGGCAGGCGTTCCGTAGCAGAGGCTCAGCCGTGGGTGCGCGCGGCGAGGCGGCTCGCGGCGAAGGAGATCGCGCCGCCGACGACGAACAGGATCGCGAAGGTCTTGACCGCGGCGTAGAACAGGGCCGGCTCGATCCCGGAATCCGTGAAGAGAACGGCGCAGACGGCTGCGATCGGGAGGAGCAGCACGATGGAAAGCGGCACCAGCGGGTTCATTCGACGTCACTCGCGTTCGTTGAGGGACCGCAGCGCGGCCCGAAGAATAATGCGCAGCGGTCTTAGCACCGCCGTTCCGCCGGAGGAAACTCCCGCCGCTTCAGAATCTCAGCTGGATCCGCCAGGGTTTCGGCTCGGTGAGCGTTTCGATCAGGCGGGGATGCGCACCGTCGCCCGCAAGCCGCCGAGCGGGCTGTCGTGCAAGCCGACATCGCCGCCATGTGCCCGAGCGATATCGCGGGCGATGGCGAGACCGAGCCCGGAGCCGCCGGCATCCTGGCGCGCATCGTCGAGGCGCACGAACGGCTTGAACACGTCCTCGCGGCTCTCGGGCGGGATGCCGGGCCCGTCGTCGTCGATTGCAATGAGGAAGGCGCGGTGCTCGCGCTTGCCCGAGATCGCCACGGTGTCGGCATAGCGCGCGGCGTTGGCGGCGAGGTTGAACAGGCAGCGGCGCATCGCATCCGGCCGCACCGTGACGAGCGGGCTGCCCTCGATCTCGACCGCCTCGACATGGGCACCGAGGCGCTCCACGTCGCTGCGCAGATCCTCCAGCAGCGTCCGCATGTCGGTCTCGGCGGCGGTCTCGGCGGAATCACCCCGGGCGAAGGCGAGATAGCCCTCGAGCATCCGGCTCATCTCGTCCACGTCGCGCTGGAGATCTTCCACCTCCGGCGTCTGCTCGACCAGGGCGAGCGAGAGCTTGAACCGGGTGATGATGGTGCGCAGGTCGTGGCTCACCCCGTTGAGCATCGCCGTGCGCTGCTCCATGGCGCGCTCGATGCGCCGCTTCATCTCGATGAAGGCATGCCCCGCCTGCCGGACCTCGCGGGCGCCGCGAGGCTTGAACTCGATCTCGCGGCCCTTGCCGAATCCCTCGGCCACCGCCGAGAGCCGCAGGATCGGCTTGATCTGGTTGCGAAGAAACAGGATCGCCACGCCGAGCAGCACCAGCGAGGAGCCGGTCATCCAGAGCAGGAAGATGTGCGAGTTCGAGGCGTAGGCTTGGTTGCGCCGGGCGGTGACCCGCATCACGCCCTCGGGGATCGCCACCCGGATCTCGATGAGGTTCGAGCGCCCTACCGTATCGATCCAGAACGGGCGCCGGATCTGGCGGCGGATTTCTTCCGACAAGACCTCGTCGAGAATCGAGAAGAACGGGCGCGGCCCCGGATTCGGCAGCTTGGCGCCCTTCAGGATGTCGATGTCGAGGTTCAGCCGCTCCCCGGCGATGCGCGAGAGCGTCTCAGCGTTCCGGTCCTGCGGATAGGACTCGTAGATGTCCATCAGCGCGGCGACGTCGGCGGTGACGGCCGCCGAGAGCCGGCGGGTTACGAGCTGCCAGTGCCGCTCCATGAAGGTGTAGGCGATCACCGATTGCAGCAGCACCATCGGCGCGATGATGATGATCAGCGAGCGGGCGTAGAGGCCCTTCGGCAAAGCGTCGCCAATGGCGCGGCTGAGGCGCCGCCAGGTCTTCCGAACGCGACCGAGCGCCCCGGCGAGGGTGCCGGTTCGAGACGGTGCGGTCGCGGAGGGGCGGGCGGGGGCCGCCATGAAGGCCTCAATCGATGGCGAGGCGGTAGCCGACGCCGCGGACGGTGTGCAGGAAGCTCGGATTGGCCGGGTCCGGCTCGATCTTACGGCGCAGACGGTTGATCTGCACGTCGATGGTGCGTTCGGCCGCCAATCCGCCATTGCCCGCGAGCGTCTCGCGCTCGACATTGCCGCCGCGGGTCTGGGCCAACATGGTCAGGATTTCGCGCTCGCGCTCGGTGATCTTCACCGGCTCGTTCTCCCGGCGCAACTCGCCCCGGTCGATGCGGAAGCTGAACGGGCCGAAGCTGACTGCGTCGTCGCCGCAGAAGCGGGCTTCCGGCACGGCGGCGTGGCGGCGGATGATGTTGTTGAGCCGCAGGATCAGCTCGCGCGGCTCGAAGGGCTTGGGCAGATAGTCGTCGGCGCCGATCTCCAGGCCCGTGACCCGGTCGTTGGGGTTGGAGCGGGCCGTCAGCATCAGGATCGGTACGCGCGAGGTCTCGCGCACCGAGCGGGCATAGTCAAAACCGCTCTCGCCGGGCATCATCACGTCGAGCACGAGGGCGTCGAACACGAAGCACTGTCCGCGCAGGCGCGCCTCGGCCGCGTTCGCCGCCGCTGTGACCCGGAAACCCTGCTCCGAGAGGAAGCGGGACAGGAGTTCGCGCACCCGCCGGTCGTCATCGACGAGCAGGATATGGGGCGCGTGGTCGGGAAGCTCGGGGCGTGCCCTAAGGGCGCTTTCGGCCGACATCAGGCGCGCCCCGTCGTGCGGCGTGCCATCAGCCGGCGGATCGCGGCGCGCTCGGCCGGCTCGATCATCGCGAGCAGGAAATCCTGGGCGGAGGCCGCGCGGGCCTCGCGCCCGCTCTCGGCCTCGTCATCCTCGGACGGCGCATCGAGCGCCCGCACGATCCGCCGGACCTGAACCCGCGTCAGGTCAGCCGTCAGCGCCCGGCCGGACGGGGTGCAGAACAGGAGCCGCTGGCGCCGGTCGCTCGTGCCGGTCTGCTGCTCAACATAGCCCTGATCGATCAAATCCTTGAGTACCCGGTTGAGGCTCTGTTTGGTGATGCGCAGGATATCGAGGAGTTCGGCGATGGTGAGGCCGGGATAGCGATCGACGAAATGCAGCACCCGGTGATGCGCCCGGCCGAAGCCGTATTGCGCCAAAATCCGGTCGGGATCGCCGACGAAATCGCGATAGGCGAAGAACAAGAGCTCGATCAGGTCGTCGCTGTCGCCGCCCGCGGCAGGACAGCTCGGGAGGGACGCCTCACCGGGAGCCTGTACCGCCATGTCGGCATCTGGCGTCATCACACGATTCACGTCGTGAAAACCTCGGTCGGCGGCGGATCGCGGGGCTCCGGATAGCCCGGGAAGATAAGTCAGTGTTGTTGACATATCTCAGCCCCGTTGTTACCCGTCAACCCTGCCGGTCCAGCCGCTCGCTGCATCGTTCTGCGTCCGCGCGCCGGCATTTGCCCCACCCGACGACCCCGCGCTTCGCCGAGGCCGCGCAGAGGAACTTCGAGAGATGTCCGTGATTCCCTTCGATGAGCGCGAAGGTACGATCTGGTTCGACGGCGCCATGGTGCCGTGGCGCGAGGCGAAGATCCATGTGCTCAGCCACGGCCTCCACTACGGTTCGTCGGTGTTCGAAGGCGAACGGGCCTATGGCGGCCGGATCTTCAAGAGCCGCCAGCATTCCGAGCGCCTGCGCCAATCGGCCCAGCTCCTCGATTTCGAGATCCCGTACTCGGTCGATCAGATCGAGGCGGCGAAAGCCCAGGTTCTCGCGACCAGCGGCTTGCAGGACGCCTATCTGCGCCCCGTGGCGTGGCGTGGCTCGGAGATGATGGGCGTCGCGGCGCAGAAGAACACCATCCATCTCGCCATCGCCGCCTGGGAATGGCCGAGCTACTTCGATCCGGAGACCAAGATGAAGGGAATCCGGCTCGACATCGCCGATTACCGCCGCCCCGATCCGCGCACCGCGCCTTCCACCTCGAAGGCGGCGGGTCTCTACATGATCTGCACGATCTCCAAGCACCGCGCCGAGAACAAGGGCTATGCCGACGCGCTGATGCTCGATTGGGAGGACAACGTCGCCGAATGCACCGGCGCCAACGTGTTCTTCATCGCCGACGGCGTGATCCACACGCCCCAGGCCGACCGCTTTCTCAATGGCATCACCCGCCAGACCGTGATCGAGCTGGCCAAGCGCCGCGGGATCGAGGTGATCGAGCGGCGCATCCGCCCCGAGGAGATGACGGGCTTCTCCGAGTGCTTCATCACCGGATCGGCCGCAGAGGTGACCCCGGTCTCCGAGATCGGCCCCTACCGCTTCACCCCGGCGGCGCTGACCAAGACGCTGATGGACGACTATCTCGCCGAGGTGCAGCCGCGGGCGGCCGCCGCCTGAGGATTGCAAGATCACCGGTTCCGGGCGCGACTCGCCGTGCCCGGAACTTAGCGGAGAGCCCCGCGTTTTTTGGAACAATCCATGAACGAACGGGTGCCCCGATGACCGGCAAGACGACCAGCAAAACCACCAAGGACCAGGCTGCGGCCGAGAATCCGAAAGTCGATCCGACCGACGAGTCGAACCGGATCAAGGATCCCGACGAGTGGACGACCGGCGCCGAGCCGATGACGGGCGCGCAGGCCTCCTACCTCAAGACCCTGTCCGAGCAGGCCAAGGCACCGGAAGCGTTCGAAGCCGATCTCGACAAGGCAGAGGCCTCCAAGCGCATCGACGCCCTGCGCAAGGACACCGGCAAGGCCTGAATCGGCCAAGGGCATCATTCCGGAAGGCGTTAGCCGCTTTTCGGGGATGATGCTCGACCGTTTCGCGGGGTGAGGCGGCCCCGAGGCGAGCGGGCGAGGGGAGCGGGACGCAGGTTCGGCGATCCATCGCCCGTCGCCCCGTTCGTGAACGCAGTGGCCGTCGAATGAGACGTGTCGGCGGGTAATGCCGCCGTTTTCTTCAATTCCCTTAAGCTCGCTGCAAGTTCAGGCTGGCAGAATCAGGTCATTGCCTCACCTCCGGGACGATGCGCCGTGTCTCTGCTTCCTCCATCCGCGCCCGTCCCGAAATCTGCCCGACCTTTGTACCGGTCTCTCGTCCGCTTCGCGCGTCATGAATCGGGGGCGACTGCCATCGAGTATGGATTGGTCAGCACCTTCATCGGGATCGCAGTCATCGGCGCCTTCCGCGCGTACGGAACCGCCCTGGGAAGTTTCTTTCCCAAGATCTTCGAACTGTTTGTGTTCGAGTAGTCAGATGCGAATGGAATCAGGCCGGCTCGATCATGCGGCGCCGGCCCGTTGCTCTCTCCAGCGAGACAGCGAAATGACCTGTCGTCTGGCGCCGCGATCGGACGAAGCCGAGCGTTGCCAGCCTGGTAAAACCAGCCGTCCGACGCTCCCTATTTCGGCCCGACCGGCTTGCGCCTTGCGGAAGCTGCGTCCCTTCCGGCGGTCGGAGCGGCTCCGGCTCTGGGCTTCGGATCCTCCGGCTTCGGCTGGCTCCAGAACGCGTCGAACGCGTCTTTCATCGCCTTGACGTTCTGCTCCTGAACCTCGGCTCCGGTCTGGAGCATTTGCTGGATCACTTCCATCGAGGCCTTGGTCGCATCCGGTGTCGGCGCCGCCTCTGCCTTACGCATGGCCGGGCGCGGCTCGGGCTTGCGCGCCGCAGGCGGAGGAGGGGAGGCCATCTGTCCCGCCGCGGCGGTGAGGCCGTTGAGCCAGTCCGTCCAGAGCGTGCCGACCGGGTAGGTGGGTGGCGCGGGCTCGGCGGCCGGTGCCCCGGCGGGCGGGTTGAGAAGCAGGTGGACGATGCCGGCCACGATCATGCCGGCCATGATCGGCAGCATCTGCCTGAGGGCCTGGCTCCCGACGCCGCTCGCCGCCGACGCTTGCTGGATCACCGCCTGAGCGATCATGGGTGAGCCGAACAGGCCTGAAAACATATCCGCACCGGCCTGTGGCGGCGCTTTTCCCGGCTGGCCGAACCCGAACATGCGCCCGAACCCCATCGGATCGGCCGCCGCGTTGCGTTGCATGCCCATCGACAGCGCCGGCAGCAGCGCCTCCATGGCGCGGCGGGTCTGCTCTGGCGAGAGACCGAATTGCTGCCCGAAGGCCCGCACGCTCGCGTCGCCCTGGCTCTGCAGGATGTCGAACATCGTGTACATGGCCGGGCGCCTCAGCGAGCAGCAACGGTCCGGGTGCCGAACGCCTCCGGGCCTCACCATGACAACGTGTCCATGATGCGAGTCCATCCGCATTCTGGACGCGCACCGGTGATGACCGCCGACACTCACGTCCGAAGGCTCGCCGGAACGGCCTCGGTCGAGAGTGTGTCGCAACCGGGCGAGGCTGGCCAGCGATAACCCCGATTCCGCGGCGATTTCCCTTGGAATAGCCGACAATCAGCCCGTGCCGGCTTCCACGTTCGCTTTTCCGACTGCAACGATCATTCCGCTGGCGGGGGCGGTCTGCACTGCCCCGTCGGCGGAGGGTGGCTCGGGTGCGGGGCCTGCCGCGAGGCTCATGCCGCGTTCGAGCCGGCCCACGGTGCGGAAGGCGAGGGCGAGGCCGGCCACCCCGAAGGCGATCGAGCCGAGGCCGGTGCCGGCGATCACGCCCTCCGGTCCGTACCACGCCGCCCCCAGAAGAGCGGGCGGGACGGTGCCCACCGTCGCCCGGCCCCAGTTCAGCAGGGTCGAGAGGAAGGGGAAGCCGAGATTGTTGAACGCGGCGTTGGCGAGGAACAGCAGCCCGTTGAAGAACCAGACCGGCCCGCTCACCAGACAGAAGAAGGCGAACAGATCGGCCGCCACGCCCTGAAGTTCGAAGGCACCGGCCAGCGGCGCCCGCGCCAGGGTGAGGAGCAGCCAGACGACGACGACGTAGAGCGCGGTCACCGCCGCACCGACGCGGAGCACGCCCCTCATCCGGTCGAAGCGCCCGGCGCCCCAGTTCTGGCCGAGGATCGGACCGATCGAGCCCGACATCGCGAACAGCCCGCAGAAGGCGACCGGGGCGAGGCGCTCGATCACCACGTTCCCGGCGATCGCCGGAGGTCCGAAGCCGGACAAGGCGTGCGCCACGAAGGCGCTGGCGATCGAGGGGGCGAGGTTGGTGAGCACCGCCGGCCCGGCGATCCGCGTCACCAGCGGCAGATCGCCGATAACGGCCGTGAGGCGGGGCGCTTCGAGCAACCGGTAGCGCCAGACGCCGATCCAGCCGACGGCGACGAAGGTGATGCGGGCCACGCAGACCGCGAGCGCGGCTCCGTCCACGCCGAGCCCGAGGCCGAAGATCAGCAGCGGATCGACGAAGACGGTGATGACGGCGCCGCCGAGGGTGACATACATCGCCTCCCGCGCTGCGCCGACCGCGCGCAGAAGGCCAGTGAACAGCATGCCCGGCCCGAGCAACAGGTTCGACGGCAGGCTGATCCAGAGATAGCGCCGGGCGACGTCGAGGGTGTGCCCCTCCGCACCGATGGCCGAGAGCAGCGGGTCGAGCACGGCGAGCAGGAAGGCGGCCAGCAGAGCCGAGGCGACCACGCAATGGACGGTGACCGAGGTCGCGATCCGCCGCGCATCGGCCGGATCGTTTGCTCCGATCGCCCGCGAGACCAGGGCGCCGGCCGCGATCATCAGGCCGATATTGAAGGCGATGGCGAAGAACTGGACGATCGAGGCGAATCCGACCGCGGCGGTGAGCGCCGGGTCGCCGAGCTTCGAGACGTAGAACAGCGACAGCAGATCGACGGCGAAGATCGCCATCAGGCCGACGGAGCCGGTCGCGCTCATCACCACGACGTGTCGCAGGATCGAGCCCGAGACGAAGCGCGCCGCGCCTCCGTCCCGGTCCGGCACGGCGCCTGTGCCCGCCTCAGGCATTCGGCTCGGCATCCTCGGGTTCGAGCGCGCGGGCGGCGGATTCGTGCGGCTGCTGCTCGATCAGGCCGCGGGTCTCGGCACTGAGCGCCCGCGAGGGCCTTTTCGGCGCGGTGAGCGGCTCGGGCCGCAGTTCCGGCGTACCGCGCAGCCAGCCGGAGCCGTCCGGCATCGCCCCCGCCTGCTGCAACACGAGTCGGGCGACGTCACGCTTGCGCACGTCCTCGACGCGCCGCGCGGCGGCCTCGGCGGTCAATCCCAGGCTCTCAAGAGTGGCGCGGCCGAAGCCGAGGGCGGATTCGACGGTCTCGCGAAGCTGGAAATCGACGTCGCGATTCATCAGCTCGATGGCGTGCGTGCGGTCATAGGCCCGCACATAGGTGCGCACGTTCGGGAACTCCTCGTGGACGATGTCGACGATCTTCAAAGCGGCCGGCGCGTCGTCGATGCAGACGCAGATCAAGTCCGCCTTGGCGAGGCCGGAGGCGCGCAGCACGTCGAGCCGGGTGCCGTCGCCGTAATAGATCCGGAAGCCGAAGCTCGTCGCGTTGCGGATCTGCTCGACGTCCTTGTCGATGACGGTGATGTTGATGCCCTCCGCCAGCAGCACCTGCGCCAGGATCTGGCCGAAGCGGCCGAAGCCCACGACCAGCACCCGGGTATCGCCGGATTCCTGCGCTTCGCCGACGTCGGAGGGCGGCTCGGCCTCCTTCGGGCGGCGGGCGATGAGGGCGTCGAGCCCCTTGGCGGCGATGGGCCCGACCAGCATGGTGAGGGCGGCAAGCGCGACGCAGAAGCGGGTCACGTCCGAGGCGAGGATGCGCAGGTCGCCCGCCGCCGGCAGGATCACGAAGGCGAACTCGCCGGCCGGCGCCAGCACCGCCGCGCCGCGCAGGGCGTCGAGCCAGGGCGAGCCGAACAGGCGGAACAGCCCGGCGACCAGGGCGATCTTCACCGCGATCGCGGCCATGGTCGCGGCGAGCAGCGCCAGCCAGTGGTTCGTGAGCAGGCCGCCGTCGATCGACATGCCGACGCTCATGAAGAACAGACCGAGCAGCATGCCGCGGAACGGCTCGATGTCGGCCTCGAGCTGATGGCGGAAGTTCGACTCGGCGAGCATCACGCCCGCGAGGAAGGCGCCCATCGCCATCGAGAGGCCGGCCTTTTCCATCACCAGCGCCGTCCCGAGCACCACGAGAAGCGCGGCCGCCGTCATCACCTCGCGTCCGCCCGCCGCCGCGAGCAAACGGAAGAACGGGTTCAGGCCGTAGCGCCCGACGAGCACCACGCCCGCGACGGCGACCGCGGCGCGGCCGGTGGAGCGCAGGCCCTCGTCGAGCCAGCCGTCCTTCGGGGTGGCGCCGGCCGAGGCGAGCAGCGGCAGCAACGCCAGGATCGCCACCACCGAGATGTCCTGGAACAGGAGCACTGCGAAGGAGCGCCCGCCATAGGGCGAGCCGAGATCGCCGCGCTCCTCCAGCAACTGGAGTGCGACCGCGGTGGCCGAGAGCGCGATGGCGATGCCGACGACACTCGCTGCGGCCGGCGTCAAGCCATAGGCGAGAGCGGCGCCCGCGATGACGAGCGAACACAGCGCCAATTGCGCGGCGCCGAGCCCGAAGATGTCGCGCCGCATCGAGACGAGCCGCGAGATCTCGAGTTCGAGCCCGACGATGAAGAGCAGCAGCACCACGCCGATCTCGGCGACGCTCGCCGCCGTCTCGGGCTCGGCGATCAACGAGAAGCCGGCCGGGCCGATCACCACGCCGGCAACGAGATAGCCCAGCACCGCGCTCTGGCCGAGCAGGCGCACGAGTGGCACGCCGATCACCGCCGCCGACAGGAAGGTCAGCAC
Organism: Methylorubrum extorquens; assembly: GCA_900234795.1. Lineage (NCBI taxonomy): Bacteria > Pseudomonadati > Pseudomonadota > Alphaproteobacteria > Hyphomicrobiales > Methylobacteriaceae > Methylorubrum > Methylorubrum extorquens. Next base: position 3,020,764 of record LT962688.1, on the reverse strand, counting down.
CGGCGGCAGGAAGCTGGCGTGGTCCGTGGCGCTCGCCATGAAAGCCCGTTGCCTCGCTGGTTCCAGATGGAAGAAGGGCTTCCCTTAGGACATCGTCCCGAAAGCTGGCCACCGGCTTTCGGGAAAAGACGATGTCAAAACAAGAGCCGTGCGCCTCGCGAGGGCGATTCGCGTGTCGTTCGTCACATGCCCGGCGCCACCGCTCCCGGTGGCACCGGGCCGGCACCGTTACCACAGGAACGTCGATGCAGGCCCCCCGGGCGGAGGGTGGGGGTCACGGATCGCGTCGTGTGTGCTAAGCAAATGATGACGGACAGGCGCAGGCCTGTCGCGGCTTTCGGGCTGGCCGCAGTTGACAGACCCGGCCACCCCTCTCCACATCCGTCGGATCATGAGCGCTGACACCATCAACCTCACCGCCGACCCGAACAGGGTCCCGCATCCGGCCGTGACGGGCGACAAGCCGCCACTGGAGATCCTCCTGTGCGCCCCCCGCGGCTTCTGCGCCGGCGTGGTGCGCGCCATCGACGTGGTCGAGCGGGCGCTGGCGATCTACGGAGCGCCGGTCTATGTCCGCCACGAGATCGTCCACAACAAATACGTGGTCGAGACCCTGAAGCGGAAGGGCGCCGTCTTCGTGCGCGAGCTGGACGAGGTGCCCGATAGCGGCGCTCCCGTCATCTTCTCCGCCCACGGCGTCGCCAAGACCGTGCCGCAGAACGCCGATGCGCGCGGCCTCACCACCATCGACGCGACCTGCCCACTGGTGACCAAGGTCCACCGCGAGGCCGAGATCCATCACAAGCGCGGGCGCCACGTCCTGCTCGTGGGCCATTCCGGCCATCCGGAAGTCGTCGGCACCATGGGCCAGTTGCCCAAGGGTTCGATCACCCTCGTCGAGGACATCGACCAGATCGATGCGCTGAACCCGCCGGCCGACCAGGCGCTGGCTTGGGTGACGCAGACGACCCTGTCGATCGACGACACCAAGCATATCGTCGAGGCGCTGAAGGCCAAGTTCACCGGCATTCACGGCCCGCACAAGGACGACATCTGCTACGCCACCACCAACCGCCAGGAAGCGGTCAAGGAAGTCGCGCCGCGGGTCGATGCCCTGATCGTGGTGGGTTCCTCGAACTCGTCGAACTCGCAGCGCCTGCGTGAAGTCGCCGAGCGGGCCGGCTGTCCCATCACCCGCCTCGTCCTGCGTGCCGAGGAGATCGATTGGGATGCCTTCAAGGACATCCGCCGCCTCGGCCTCACCGCCGGCGCGTCCGCGCCGGAGGTTTTGGTCGAAGAGATCATCGACGCCTTCGCCGCGCGCTTCGACGTGACGGTGGATCAGGTGTCGGTCACCGTCGAGGACATGTCCTTCCCGCTGCCGCGCGAGCTGCGCAGCGAAGCCGCCGAATAGGGCGGACGACACGCCGGCCCCCGAGCGGAGGCCGGCCGAACGACCTCCAGGGGCGCCCACGGCGCCCCTTTCTCTTGTCTGAAACCGGCAGCGGCACCGTGGCGGTCTACACCGACGTATCCGACGAGGCGCTGCGCGCCTTCCTCAGAGAATACGAACTCGGCGATTTGCTCTCCTACAAGGGCATCGCGGAAGGCGTCGAGAACTCGAACTTCTTCCTGCATACGAGCACGGGCAACTACATCCTCACCCTGTACGAGAAGCGGGTGAACGCGGCGGATCTGCCGTTCTTCATCAACCTGATGGGCCATCTGGCGCGGGCCGGCCTCGCCTGTCCGCAACCGGTCCGCAACCGCGCCGGCACCGCCCTCGGGCATCTCTGCGGCCGGCCTGCGGCGATCGTCACCTTCCTCGAAGGTGTGTCGTTGAGCCGCCCGAACGCGGAGCATTGCCGGGCGCTCGGCGCCGCGCTGGCCGGGCTTCACGCCGCCGGCCGCGATTTTCCGATGGTGCGCGCGAACAATCTGTCGGTGGAAGCGTGGCGTCCGCTCTTCGTGCAGGCCGAAGCGCAGGCTGACACCGTGGCGCCCGGCCTCGCGGCCCGCACCCGCGTGGACCTCGATTGGCTCGAGGCGTCGTGGCCGCAAGGGCTGCCGGCCGGCGTCATCCATGCCGACCTCTTCACCGACAACGTGTTCTTCATCGGCGACGCCGTGTCGGGCCTGATCGACTTCTACTTCGCCTGCACCGACGCCTTCGCCTACGATCTGGCGATCAGCCTCAACGCGTGGTGCTTCGATGCCGACGGCACCTTCCACCGCGACAAGGCGGGTGCGATGATCGCGGGCTACGATGCAGTGCGGACGCTCGAACCGGCTGAGATCGCGGCGCTGCCGATCCTGGCGCGAGGCGCGGCCATGCGGTTCATGCTGACCCGCCTCGTGGACTGGCTCAACGTGCCGCCCGGCGCCCTGGTGCAGCCCAAGGACCCGCTGGAATACGACCGCCGTCTCGCCTTCCACCGCACCGCGACCGATGCGCGGGACTACGGCTGGGAGAAGTAAGACGGATCGAACCCTCCCCGGTGCCGGGGAGGGCTCATGTCGGGTGGCTCAGAGCACCTTCAGCAGGGCTTCGGCGCCCGAGACCTCGGCCCTGGACGGGGTGTCCTCGACGTTGAGGATCCGCACCACGCCGTCATCCACGAGCATCGCGTAGCGCTGAGAGCGCGGGCCGAGGCCAAAGCCCGAGCCGTCCATTTCCAGGCCGATCGCCTTGGCGAATTCGGCATTGCCGTCGGCCAGGAACTCGATGCCCTCGGCGCCGCTCTGCTGCTGCCACGCGTTGAGCACGAAGATGTCGTTGACCGAGGTCACGGCGATCGCATCGATGCCGCGGGCCAGGATCTCCTCGCGCTTGGCGACGAAGCCCGGCAGGTGGTTGCGGTGGCAGGCCGGGGTGAAGGCGCCCGGCACGCCGACCAGCACGACGCGGCGCCCCTTGAACACGTCGTCGGTCGTCTTGGCCTGCGGACCGTCCGGCCCGTTCACCCGGAAGGTGGCCTGGGGCAGGTGATCGCCAACCTGAATCGTCATCCGTGCTCTCCTCGCAAAAGCCACGAACCGTTAGACGCGCTTCGCGCGACTGTCGAGGCACGGCCGCGCCGCGTGCGCGTTTGCCTTATGGATCAATGACGGCCAGCGCAGTAGCATAGTCCCATGCAGACGCCCGATCCCTCGCTCAAAGACACGGCCTATCTCGACGGCCAGTTCCTCGTGGCCATGCCGGGGATCGGCGACGAGCGCTTCGCGCGCTCGGTGATCTATCTCTGCGCGCACTCGGCGGACGGGGCGATGGGCATCATCGTCAACAAGCCGGTCGCGGATCTGAGCATGCCGGATCTCCTGATCCAGCTCGACATCGCCAGCGAGTCCGATGCGATCCGCCTGCGCGAGCGCGTCGGTCACATGCCGGTGCTGATGGGCGGACCGGTCGATGCCAAGCGCGGCTTCGTGCTCCACACCGCCGACTTCCACATCGATCAATCGACGCTGCAGATCGACGAGGGCGTGTGCCTCACGGCGACGGTGGAGATCCTGCGCGCCATCGCCGACGGGCGCGGACCCTCGAACGCCGTGCTGGCACTCGGCTATGCCGGCTGGCAGGCGGGCCAGTTGGAGAACGAGATTCTGGCCAATGGCTGGCTGAACTGCCCGGCCGATCCCGACCTGATCTTCGATCCGGGGCTCGGCACAAAGTACGAGCAGGTCCTCAAGGCGATCGGCATCGATCCCGCCATGCTGTCGGCGGAAGCCGGACGGGCCTGAGGCGAGGCCCGTCCGTCGGCGATCGTTGCGAGGCGTTTCTACACCCGACCGTGGACGAGGTTGTGGATGAAGCCGAGCTTCGTCACCACCGCCGGGCCGAGCACGAACGGATAGAGGTCGCCCTCGCCCATGGTGCGGCTGACGCTGTTCATCGCGAAGACGAAGGGCAGCCACGCATCGATGATCTGCTCGACCGTCTCGGCCGCGTAGGGATCGAAATCCACCCGTGTGGCGAGTTCGCCCTCGACATCGGCCTTGGGCTTCACCTGCATACCGAAGGCGCTCGCCATCTCCAGCGTATCGACGATGTGGAGATAGTGGGCCCAGGTCTCGGCGAAGTCCTCCCACGGATGAGTGGTGGCGTACGCCGATACGAAGGTCTCCTGCCAGTTCGGCGGCGGACCCTGATTGTAGTGGCGCTGGAGCGAAGCGCCGTAATCCTGCGAGTCGTCTCCGAACACCGCCCGGCACGGCTCCAGCTTGCCGGCGTCGCGCACGAGGATGTCCCAGTAATGGTGGCCGACCTCGTGGCGGAAATGGCCGAGGAGCGTCCGGTAGGGCTCGCCCATCGAGGTGCGGCGCTTCTCGCGCTCGGCCGGGTCGGCCTCGACCAGGGCGATGGTGATGATGCCGTTCTCGTGGCCGGTCATCACCTTGGGGCCGCTCGAATCCGGCGAGTCGGCCAGGAAGTTGAAGATCAGCCCGTGCTCGGGATCCTCGGCGCGGGTCTTCAGCGGCAGGTTCCAGCGCAGCAGGGTGTAGAACAGCCGGTGCTTGGCATGCTCCATCTCGCGCCAGCGCTCCAGATTCACCGGGTCGTTCACATCCGGCACGGTGCCGTTATGGCGGCAGGCGAGGCAGAAGGCGTCGGTCGTACCCGGCGGCACCATCCAGTTGCAGGCGTCGTGCGCGGCGTTGGTGCAGAAGAAGCCCGGGCGATCCGGCGCAGCGAGCGGCGTCCAGGTGTTGTTACCCGCAGGCTCGAGGGCCGAGATGCGGCCGAGCTGCGGCAGGTAGGCGAGCCGATGGCCGCAGCGCTCGCAGGAGCGGTTCTCGAAATAGAGGACGTTGTCGCAGGACTGGCAGCGAAAGAGTTTCATCGGCTCACAGGACATTGACGCCCTGTCCCGAATCCAGTGCGGGCCGGATCGGGAAACGGGACGCGCCGGGCACAAGGCTCGGAGGCGGCGGGGATTGGCCGCCAACCAAGCCGCGAACACGCTCACCGTTCCGCGAGCGACGATGTTTTTCTTCCCCCCAGTCGCCGTGTGCGCGGAGGCCGGTCAGCCCGCGGCCAAGGCCTCCGCGATCGCCGCGAGTGCGGCGTCCGCTCCGGCGCCGTCCGGGCCGCCGGCCTGGGCCATGTCGCGCCGTCCGCCGCCGCCCTTGCCGCCGAGGTGGCCAGCACCGGCGCGCACCAGCCCGACCGCGTCGTAGCGCTCGGTCAGATCCTCGGTGACGCCGACGACGAGCCCGGCCTTGCCGTCCGCGGACACGCCGACGAGGGCGACGATGCCCGAGCCGAGGCGGGTCTTGCCCTCGTCGGCGAGACCTTTCAGGTCCCGCATCTCGACGCCCTCGACCACCCGGGCCATCAACTTCACGCCGTTGATCTCGCGGGCCTCGTCGCCGCCGCCCGAGGCTCCGCCCATGGCAATCTTCTTGCGCGCATCCGCCAGCTCCTTTTCAAGGCGGCGACGCTCCTCAATGAGCGTGGAGAGGCGCTCCGGCACGTCCGCGACCGGCGCCTTGAGCAGGCCGGCGAGCTGGCTCAGCGTGCGGCTCTCGGTGGCGCGGTGGCGACGGGCGGCGGTGCCGGTCATCGCCTCGATCCGGCGCACGCCGGCACCGACCGCGCTCTCGCCGAGCACGGTGATCTGGCCGATCTCGCCAAGCTGCGAGACATGGGTGCCGCCGCACAGCTCGATCGAGAAGTTCGGCAGGCGGCCTTCGACCTCGCGGCCCTCGTCATCCACGGGCCGGCCCATGGAGACGACGCGGACTTCATCGCCGTACTTCTCGCCGAACAGGGCGCGGGCGCCCGACTCGATCGCCTCGTCCACGGCCATCAGCTTCGTGACCACCGGCGCGTTCTGGAGCAGGACCGCGTTGGCAATCTCTTCGACGCGGCTCAGCTCCGCCTCGTCGATGGGCTTGGGGTGGCTGATGTCGAAGCGCAGGCGCTCGGGCGCGACGAGCGAGCCCTTCTGAGCGACGTGGTCACCGAGCACCTGACGCAGGGCTTCGTGGAGGAGGTGGGTCGCCGTGTGGTTGGCGCGGATCGCGGCGCGGCGCGCGTGATCGACCTTCAGCTCCACGGCGGCGCCGACGGCGAGCGTGCCCTCCTCGACCGTGACGTGATGCACGAACAGGTCGCCGAGCTTCTTTTCCGTACCGGTGACGCGTGCCTTGAGGCCGGGCCCGGAGATCGTGCCGGTATCGCCGACCTGACCGCCGGATTCGCCGTAGAACGGGGTCTGGTTGGCGACGACGATGCCGTTCTCGCCCGCCTTCAGTGTTTCGACTTCGCTGCCGTCGCGCAGCAGGGCGCCGACGACGGCTTCGGCCGCTTCCGTGTCATATCCCAGAAATTCGGTAGCGCCGGTTCGCTCCTTGATGCCGAACCAGACCGTCTCGGTCGCGGCCTCGCCCGAGCCCTGCCACGCGGCCCGCGCCGCCTGCTTCTGGCGCAGCATCGCCGCGTCGAACGCCTTCGTGTCGACGCCGATGCCGCGCGCCTTCAGCGCGTCCTGCGTCAGGTCGAGCGGGAAGCCGTAGGTGTCGTAGAGCGTGAAGGCCGTCTCGCCGGACAGGTTCTGGCCGGCCGCGAGATCGCGGGTCTCGGTGTCGAGGATGGCTAGGCCGCGCTCCAGGGTCTTGCGGAAGCGGCCTTCCTCCAGCCGGAGGGTCTCGGAGATCAGCGCTTCGCTGCGGGCGAGTTCGGGGAAGGCCTGCCCCATCTCGCGCACGAGGGTCGGCACGAGCCGGTACATGACGGGATCGCGGGCGCCGAGCAGTTCGAGGTGGCGCATGGCCCGGCGCATGATCCGGCGCAGCACGTAGCCGCGGCCCTCGTTCGACGGCAGCACGCCGTCGGCGATCAGGAACGAGGTCGAGCGCAGATGGTCGGCGATGACGCGGTAGGAGGCGCGCGTCGACGGCTCCGGCGCCCGCGACACGGCGTGGGCCACCGCATCGATCAGCGCGCGGAACAGATCGGTGTCGTAGTTCGAGTGGACGCCCTGGAGGATGGCGGCCATCCGCTCCAGGCCCATGCCGGTATCGATCGAGGGCCGAGGCAGCGAGTTCCGCACCCCCGGCTCGACCTGCTCGTACTGCATGAACACGAGGTTCCAGAATTCGAGGAAGCGGTCGCCATCCTCGTCCGGAGAACCGGGCGGTCCGCCCGCCAGCGTCGGGCCCTGGTCGATGAAGATTTCCGAGCACGGACCGCAGGGGCCGGTATCGCCCATCTGCCAGAAATTGTCGGAGGTGCCGATCCGGATGATCTTATCATCCGAGAAGCCGGCGATCTTCCGCCACAGGCCCGCGGCCTCCTCGTCGTCCGCGTAGACGGTGACGAGGAGCTTTTCCGGCGAGAGGCCGAACTCCTTGGTGATCAGCGTCCAGGCCAGCTCGATCGCATCGGCCTTGAAGTAATCGCCGAACGAAAAGTTGCCGAGCATCTCGAAGAAGGTGTGATGCCGCGCGGTGTAGCCGACATTGTCGAGGTCGTTGTGCTTGCCCCCGGCGCGGACGCATTTCTGCGAAGAAGTCGCCTTGACGTAGGGACGCTTCTCGACCCCCGTGAAGACGTTCTTGAACTGCACCATGCCGGCGTTCGTGAACATCAGCGTGGGGTCGTTCTTCGGCACGAGCGAGGACGAGGGTACCACCGCGTGCCCGGCATCCCGGAAGTAGTCCAGGAAGGTCGATCGGATCTCGTTGACGCCGCTCATCGGATAGGCTCGAACATCATGTCGCGTCGGGGAGCCGGCTGCGGACAGCACGGCGGTCAGTCTCGCGCCCTCATACGGGCCCAAGCTTTGCGAGTCACGTCGGCTCATTGCGCGGCCCAGCGCGACCCCTCAGTTCGGTGAGGTAGCTGCGCAGCAGCGTGACCCGCCGTGGGCGGAAGCTGGAGCCCGCCATCCGCACCTCTTCGATGCGATCCAGCCGGAACATGCGGAACGCCTCGCGCAGGCAACACCACGCCAGCAGTGTCATCTTGCTGTCGAGGTAGACGATGGAGAGCGGCAGGATTTGCCGCTCGGTGACCGCACCGTCCTTGTCGCTATAGCGGAGCGCCAGAGCCTCCTCCCGCCAGCACGCGGCCCGGATCGTTTCCATGTCGGGGATCTTGGAGAAGCGGGCCTCGGAGCGGCGGACCTGCGAGACTGCGTGGAGCAGGTGCTGCTCGGCCCGGTCGGGCACGGTGGCGGCGACCTTGGCCAGTACCGACGCGGCGGCCTGGGCCAGGGCCGGGTCTCCCATATGACGGACCTCGGCGAGGCCCAGAACCAGGGCCTCGATCTCCGTTCGATCGAAGGTTTGCGGCGGAAGGGCAACGTCCTCGATCAGACGGTAGCCGTAGCCGCGCTCGCCATCGATCCGGGCGCCGGCGGCGCGCAGGCTGTCGATATCGCGATAGAGGGAGCGCAGCGACACGCCGGTTTCCTCGGCCAGCCGCGCGGCGGTGACCGGCGAAGGCAGGACGCGCATCGCATGCAGCAGCCGGAAGAGTCGATCGGTTCGCGCCATCGCCCAACTGACGGAAACTGGCAGGTGCCCTGGACTAAACCCTGGCTTGGCAACCCGCCAGCCAGAGGCCACCGATGATCACGCTGTTCCACGCCCCGCAGAGCCGCTCGACCCGCATCGTCGCGCTCCTCAAGGACCTCGACGCGCTCGATGCCGTGCGGATCGAAACCGTCACGATCCCGCGCATGGACGGCTCGGGGGCGCGCGACCCGCGCAACCCGCACCCGGAAGGCAAGGTGCCGCTCCTCGACCACGACGGCGTCCTGGTGCGGGAGTCGAGCGCCATCATCCAGTACTTGGCCGAGCTGTTTCCGAAGACCGGCCTCAGCATCCCCGCCGGCCACCCGCAGCGCGGTGCCTATCTCAGCTGGCTCGCGTGGTACGCCGGCGTCGTCGAGCCGGTCCTGACGCTGGAGGCCATCGGGCTCGATCATCCCGCCATCGCCCGCACCTTCCGCACGAGCGCGGACATCAAGGCACGGCTCGCCGCAGCGCTGAAAGACAGGCCCTTCCTGCTCGGCGACCACTTCAGTGCCGCCGACCTCCTTCTGCACTCGCCCTATGCCTGGTTCGGCAAGCCTGGCGAGCCGACCATCGATGCCTGGGTCGATCGCTGCATGGACCGGCCCGGCGCCCGTTTCGCGGCCGAGTTCGACGCGAGGCACTTGGCGGCCTGACCGCTGGCCTTCGGCGCAGAAGAAAGCCCGCCGCGATCGCTCGCGGCGGGCTTTGTCGTTCTACCGGTGACGCGAGGCGCTTTAGGCCTCACCCTCATCGAGATCGTCGGCGGTCGGCTTGGCCGTCTCGAGAATCCGGTCGGCGACCAGTCCCGAGTTCTGGCGGATCGAGGCTTCGATCTTATTGGCGATGTCGGGGTTGTCGCGAAGGAAGCCCTTCGAGTTCTCGCGACCCTGGCCGAGGCGCTGGCTGTCGTAGGAGAACCACGCGCCCGACTTCTCGACGATGCCGGCCTTCACGCCGAGGTCGATCAGCTCGCCGACCTTCGACACGCCCTCGCCGAACATGATGTCGAACTCGACCTGCTTGAAGGGCGGCGCGACCTTGTTCTTGACGACCTTGACGCGCACCGAGTTGCCGATGGCCTCGTCGCGGTCCTTCAGCGTCGAGACGCGACGGATATCGAGGCGCACCGAGGCGTAGAATTTCAGCGCGTTGCCGCCGGTGGTCGTCTCGGGGCTCCCGTACATCACGCCGATCTTCATGCGGATCTGGTTGATGAAGATCACCATGCAGTTCGAGCGCGAGATCGAACCGGTGAGCTTGCGCAGGGCCTGGCTCATCAGGCGAGCCTGGAGGCCCGGCTGGCTCTCGCCCATCTCGCCCTCAATCTCGGCCCGCGGCGTCAGCGCGGCGACCGAATCGACCACCAGCACGTCGATGGCACCGGAGCGCACCAGCGTGTCGGTGATCTCGAGCGCCTGTTCGCCCGTATCAGGCTGCGAGATCAGCAGGTCGTCGAGATTGACGCCGAGCTTGCGCGCATAGACCGGGTCGAGGGCATGCTCCGCATCCACGAAGGCGCAGACGCCGCCCTTCTTCTGGGCCTCGGCAATCGTGTGGAGCGCGAGCGTCGTCTTACCCGACGATTCGGGCCCGTAGATCTCGACCACCCGGCCGCGCGGCAGGCCGCCGACGCCGAGCGCGATGTCGAGGCCGAGCGAGCCCGTGGAGATGGTCTCGACTTCCTGCACCTTGTCGGACTTGCCGAGGCGCATGATCGAGCCTTTGCCGAAGGCCCGCTCGATCTGCGTCAGCGCAGCCTCGATCGCCTTGGACTTGTCCTTGTCGGCTGCTGCCATTGTCGAGGAATCCACCATCTTCAGCGCAGGCTGGGCCATCGCAAGGCTTCCTTATGCATGGGAGGGGGCACGGCGCTCAATCCGCCGGAGCTGACGGATTTCGTACTTGTTTTGTTCTCAACGTGCAAGCCCGTTGTCGCGGTTTATGCACCGGTGAAGAGAACGCGGAAGCGAAGCCGCCGGTCGCGATCGCCCGCAACGAAGCCGACCGTTGAGCGCCCCCGCCGCGATGTCGCCCTGAGCGAATTCGGGGGGCTGATCGCCTCGTGCGAGGAGCGGTTCTCGCTCCCGCCGCGATCAGCTCGCCATCGTTTGCTTCACCGTCTCGACGAGCTGCTTGAGGCTGAAGGGCTTGGGTAGGAAGTTGAAGGTCTCGCCCTCGGGCAGGTTCTTGCGGAAGGCGTCCTCCGCGTAGCCGGAGACGAAGATCACCTTGAGGTCGGGCATGTGCTTGCGCAGTTCGCGCAGCAGGGTGGGCCCGTCCATCTCCGGCATCACGACGTCGGAGACCACCACGTCGATGCCGTCGGCATGCTCCTCGATCAGGCGCAGCGCCTCGATGCCGGAGGCCGCCTCCAGCACGGTGTAGCCGCGGGCGGACAGCGCCCGTGAATTGACCGCACGGACCGGGTCCTCGTCTTCGACGAGCAGGACGGTGCCCTGGCCGGTATGGTCCGCCGCGGGCTTCGGCGGCGGCTCCGGGGGACGAGCGGTGGGAGAGCCGGACTCCGTCGCCGATTTCGGTTCGGCGTCATCACCGGTAGCGGGCTTCGGCTCGGAACGCTCGGACGCGCCGATCGTCGTCGATCCGGAGGCCGTTCGCGGCGGCGGCAGCGGCTCGGGCAAGGCTTCGATGCCGGGCTCGTGGCGCGGCAGGTAGATGCGAAAGGTGGTGCCTTCACCCACAGTCGACTGCACGTCGATCGCCCCGCCGGACTGGTTGACGATGCCGAACACGGTCGAGAGACCGAGCCCGGTGCCCTTGCCGATCTCCTTGGTCGTGAAGAACGGCTCGAAGATCTTCTGACGGACCTCCGGCGGGATGCCCTCGCCGGTATCCGTCACCTCGATCATGACGTGATCGCCCGCCGGGATACCGACCGGCCGCTCGCCATCGACCGGGCAATTGGCGGTCCGGATCGTCAGGCTTCCGCCGCCCGGCATCGCGTCGCGCGCGTTGACCGCGAGGTTCACGATCACCTGCTCGAACTGGTTCACGTCGGCCTTGATCGGCCAGATCTCGCGGCCGTGGCGGAAATCGAGCTGCACGCGCTCGCCGAGCAGGCGCTTCAACAGGAGCGTCAGGTCGGAGAGCGCCTCGCCGACATCCATCACCTCCGGGCGCAGGGTCTGGCGGCGGGAGAAGGCCAGCAGTTGGCGTACCAGGGATGCGGCCCGGTTCGCGTTCTGCTTGATCTGCATGATGTCTTGGAAGGCGTGGTCCGTCGGCCGGTGGCTCGCGAGCAACAGGTCCGAGTAGCCGATGATCGCCTGGAGCACGTTGTTGAAGTCGTGGGCGATGCCGCCGGCGAGCTGGCCCACCGTGTCCATCTTCTGGGTCTGGGCGACCTGCTGTTCGAGCTGGCGCTGGGCCGTCGTGTCGAGGGCGTAGAGAATCACCCGTTCATGGTCGCCGTCGCTGCCGGCCCGGGCCTCGGCATCGGGGCTCGGCGTCCCGTCGGAATCCGCCGGGCTCATCCAGACGCGGGCCGAGCGATCACCCGGCCCGGACAGGCCGACCTCGATCGGATCGAGGCCGCCGAAGCCGTTGGCGGCGCGGGCGAGCGCGCCCTCGATGACGCCACGGTCGCGCTCCAGCACCGCGTCGCGCATCATCGGATCGGGCGCGTCGCGGCCACCCTCCGCCGCGGGCTGGCGCGGCATGCCGGCGAACAGGCGCACGAACGAGGTGTTGGCGCGGATCACCCGGCCGTCCCGGTCGAGGGTGGCGATGGCGATCGGGCTGTTGTTGAGGAAGCGGGCGAGCCGCACCTCCGCCGCGCGCTGCGGCTCGTCGGCATCCGATCCGGCGGAGCGATTGAGCACGAAGGTGCGCGAGGGGCCGGGCGCCCCGTCCTGCCCGTAGGCGACGCGATGATAGAGCCGCGTCGGCAGCGGCTGGCCGTTGCGGCGGCGCAGGTCGATATCGTAGCGGTCGGTGCGCACTTCGCCGGGCAGGCCCGGCGAGGCGGTGAGCATGTCGGCGCCGGGTGCGATCTCGAGGAGCTTCAGCCCGCCGGAGCCGACGGTGGCGAGGTCGTAGCCGAGCCAGGAGGCGAGCGTCGCGTTCATGTAGACGATCGAGCCGGCCGCATCGATCGACAGGAACCCCGCGGGGGCGTGGTCGAGATAGTCGATCGCGTGCTGGAGTTCCTGGAAGACGTTTTCCTGGCGCTCGCGCTCATGGGTGATGTCGCTCACCGTCCAAAGCGCGGCGGAGCCACGGTGGCGCGGGATCGGCCGAACCGCGATGCGGTACCACGCGAAGTCGCGGTCCGCCGCGCCACCGGGCGGCGGCGACATCCGGATCTCTTCGGCATAGGCGCGGTCGTCGCGGGACGCCTGTGCGAGCCGATAGACCGCCTCCGAGACTTCTGGGGCGCCGACGAAGATACGCTCGATGGAGCGGAGATTCGAGAAACTGTCGCCGCCCGCAAGGCGCATATATAGGCCTCGTTGGCGTAGATCATCCGCCCGTTATCCTCGACGACGAGTTTGCCCTCGGGGGCGGCGTCGACGATGGCGCGGGTGATGTCGTCGCGCGAGGCCGGGCCGGCGAGCTGAAGCGCGCCGATCGCCAGGGCGAACAGGAAGAACACGCCCGCCATCGCGAGCAGCGCCAGCAGGGCGAGGATGAGCGGCTGCGCCTGCTCGTTGGCGACGAAGGACAGTCCCACCACCGCGCCGACGAGCAGGCCCGCCAGCATCAGCAGCAGGCCGACCCGGCCGGGCCGTTCCGAACGATCGATCGAACCGGACGCCGGCACCGCTGGTCCGCTGACCTCAGCCATCAGGCCCTACCCATCCCTCGCACACGGACGGCACATGGCTGCTGCGAGCCCTGTGGGTCGTCAAATGCCGCGCCTTTTTGCCGGAGCATTGCCGGACAATGGTGCATAAACCGTGGCGCCTGAACGACTTCGCCGTCCCATGCGGAACCGCATCAAGCCTCAGGCGGCTCGGCGAAGGCGAAGCACGAAACCGATGACCTCCGCAACTGCGCGATAGTGCTCGGCGGGAATCTCCTCATCGACCTCGACCGTGGCGTGGAGGGCGCGGGCGAGCGGCGGGTTCTCTATCACCGGCACGTCGTGGTCGGCGGCGACGGCGCGGATGCGCAGCGCCAGCGAGTCGACGCCCTTGGCGACGCAGATCGGTGCGGCCATCCCGGCCTCGTAGCGCAGGGCCACGGCGAAGTGGGTCGGGTTCGTCACCACCACGGTGGCGGTGGGCACGGCGGCCATCATCCGCTTCTTCACGCGGGCTTGGCGCAACTGCCGGATCCGGGCCTTCACCTCGGGGCTGCCCTCGCTCTCCTTGTGCTCCTGCTTCATCTCCTCCTTGGTCATGCGCAGGCGCTTGTGCCAGCGGTTCCGCTGGTAGAGCGCGTCGCCGAGCGCGATCACCGCGTAGACCGCGAGCATGCCGCCCATCATCTTCAGGGCGAGCGTCAGGGTGCCCTGGAGCGCCACACCCGGATCGAGCTGGGCGAAGGATTCCGCCCGGTCGTGCTCGCTCCACAGGATCGTCCCGGCGATGGTGCCCACCACGATGATCTTGGCGAGCCCTTTGCCGAAATTCACCCAGGCATCCATGCCGAGCAGGCGCTTGGCGCCCGCCATCGGCGAGATGCGCGCGAATTTCGGCATCAGGCTTTCGGCGGTGAAGATCGGCCGGTGCTGGATCAGGCCGGCGGCGATGGCCGCGAGCATCGCGATGCCCAGCGGCACGGCGAGCGCCTTGGTGCAGACCCAAGCCGCGCGCAGCGCCACGCCGAGATAGGTGCCCGAATCCGAGGGCAGGCCGCCGGCATGTTCGAGGAAGCCGCGCATGTCGCGGGTCAGCCCCTCCGCCACCGGGCGGGCTGAGAGCATCAGGGCGAGGGTGAAGGCCGCCAGGATGAAGAAGGTGTTGATCTCAGGCGAGTTGGGGACGTCGCCGCGCTCGATCGCCTGCTCGATGCGCCGTGGCGTCGGGTCTTCGGTCTTGTCCTCGTCGTCGGTCTCGTCGGACACCGGCTCAGGCTCCCCGGTTCCGGATCAGCGCATCGCCCCGAAAGGCCGCCCCCGGCTTTCGGAGAAAGACGATGCGGACACAAGAGGCGGGTGCCCGAAACATCAGCGCCCGAGGAACGCGCCGAGATAGCGGCCGAGATCGTCGAGGAACAGTCCCATGATGAGGCCGAGCGCTCCGACCAGCAGCATCATGCCGATGATCACCGAGGCGGGAACCGCGAGGAAGAACACCTGCAATTGCGGCATCAGCCGAGAGAGCACGCCGAGGCCGAGATTGAACAGGATGCCGAACACGATGAACGGCCCGGAGATCCGCACCGCCAGGGCGAAGCTGCGGCTGAAGGCATCGAGCGCGAGCTTGGCCGCATCCGCCATCGCCGGCACGCCGCTCGGCGGCAGCAGGACGTAGCTGCGCCCGATCGCTTCGAGGGCGACGTGGTGCAGATCGGTCGCCAGGATGAGTGTGACGCCGAGCATCGCCAGGAAGTTGCCGATCGCCGCCTGCTGTCCGCCCATCGTCGGATCGACGGTCATGGCGTAGGACAGGCCGAGCTGCTGCGAGATCACCACGCCCGCCGTCTGGAGCGCGGCGACGATCATGCGCACGCAGAGGCCCAGCATCAGCCCGATCAGGATCTCGCCGATCAGCAGCCCGATCAGGAAGGGGGCCGCCAAGGCCGCATTGCCGGTCGGCAGCATCGGCCGCACGGTCGGGAACAGGACCAGCGTCACGAGTAGAGCGAGGGCGAGCCGCAGGCGGCTCGCGATGAGCTGCTCGCCCAATCCCGGCATCAGCATCATCAGTGTGCCGACCCGGGCGAAGGTGATGAGGAAGGCCGCCGCGAGGCCGGGCAGCAGCAGGTCGAGCGGCGTGGTCATGCCGGCTCATCCTACACGCTTGGGCCGGCCGGCGCTGCCGCCGCATCATCCGCCCGCGGCGATCCGGGCGGCAATGCGGGCCATGTAGGCGGCCATGGCGTCGCCGATGAAGGGCAGCATCAGCAGCATCACCCCGAACACCGCGACGATCTTCGGCACATAGATGAGCGTCTGCTCCTGGATCTGCGTCAGCGCCTGGAACAGCGACACGATCAGGCCGACGACGAGGGCGACGATCATCATCGGCCCCGCCACCTTCAGGAAGACGAAGATGCCGTCGCGGGCGATGTCGAGGATGGCGAGGCCGGTCATGGGGCTTTGGACTTTTCGTCTGCTCTGCGGGGCATCGACGGCCTCCCCTCATCCCGCCTGCGGGTCGAGGGGCCAGAAAAACTAGATCGGCATCCGCATGATCTCTTCGTAGGCAGAGATCACGCGGTCGCGCACGGCGACCAGGGTCTGGAGGGCGGTTTCGCTCTCGGCCACCGCCGTCACCACGTCCACTACGTTGGCCTTGCCGGTGGCCGCCGAGAGGGCAGCGCGGTCGGCCTGCGCGCCGGACTGGGCGACGTTGTCGAGGCTCTGCTGCAGGAAGCCGGTGAAGCCGCCCGGTGCGGTCAGGCCCTGGGCCATGCCCTGAACGGGTTTGACGGCGCCGGGGCGGGCGAGGCTCTGGGCCGCGCCGTAGGCGCCGGCGGCGAAGGCGGAGGTCGTCATCGGGGCTACGCCTTCAGGATCTCGAGGGTGCGGGAGATCATCCGCCGGGTGGCGGTCACCATGTTGAGGTTGGCCTCGTAGGAGCGCTGGGCCTCGCGCATGTCCATGTTCTCGATCAGCCCGTTGACGTTGGGCAGGCGCACCTCGCCGCGCGCATCCGCAGCCGGGTTGCCGGGATCGTGCTTGGTGCGGAACGGGGTGGGATCGCGCCGCACCCGGCCGGCCTCGACGACGCTGGCGTTCAGTTCGTTGTCGAAGCGGCTGGTGAAGGTCGGGATCTTGCGCCGGTAGGGATCGCCGCCCGCGGTCTGGGCGGTGGAATCGGCGTTGGCGATGTTCTCGGCGATGATGCGCATCCGGCCGGACTGCGCCTTCAGGCCGGAGGCGGCGATGCCGAGGCTCTTCAAGAAATCCATGACGGTCCCCGTTCAGCGATGTCAGCGAGCGATGTCAGCGCTTGCCGACGGCGATTTTCAGGGCGTCGAGGCTCTTCTGGTAGAGCGAGGCGACGAGCTGGTAATCGGCTTGGTTGTCGCCGGCCTTCATCATCTCTTCCTCCAGGTTCACCCCGTTGCCGGAGGGGCGGACCTCGAAGCCCTTGAAGCGGCGCGGGTCGGCGTTCGGTCCGGCGCTCGCCGTCATCCCGATATGCGTGGAATCGGTGCGGGCGATCCCGTCGCCGCCGACCGAGGCTGCGGCCGGCGTCGCCAGTTTCATCGAGGCCGCGGCCGGCTCGGCGAGATCGCGCGGGCGAAAGCCCGGCATGTCGGCATTGGCGACGTTCTCGGCGAGCAGGGCCTGGCGGGCCTGATGCCAGTGCATCCGGGTGCGCAGCATGCCGAGCAGGGGCAGGTCGGTGAGCGACATGGTGCCTCGGGGTCGGCGCGGCCGGTGATGGATTTCGGAAAGCCACAGGTCCGAACCCGGCAGAATCTGCCGCTGACATGGTTAAGGAGCCGTTAACCCGGCAAAACCTGCCGGGCCTCCGTGGTGCCGCACATCGCTGCGGATGCTGGAATGGCCGCTGCGGGCTGCACCGAGTTGTTAACGGAGTGTCAACATACGTTGCCGGGGCGTGAAGCGGCAGCGATAATCGGGCCGTGTAATGCGTGGGGCCGAGATTGCGTCTCCGCCGGCTTCGGTCGCCGCCGGACGTCGCGCGGCGGCGTCGGAGCCCCGACTTAGAAAGACGCGGGTCTTGCAAGCGTTCTTCAGTTCCGAGGGCTCCTACGCCTTGCAGTTCCTGGTGATCTTCCTCGCCATCCTGGTGCTGTTCCTGATTGCCGCGCTGCTGTTCATGCGGCTGTCCGGGCGCGGGCTCACGCTCTCCGCGAATGCGAGCCAGCGCGGACGCCAGCCGCGGCTCGGCATCGTCGACATCTACGAACTCGACCGGCAGCGCCAACTCATCTTGCTGAGGCGGGACAACGTGGAGCACCTGCTGCTGGTCGGTGGTCCCAATGACGTGGTGATCGAGCGCCACATCCAGCGCGGCGCCGGCAGCCGCTACGCACCGGACGGGAGCGCCCGGCCCGGCGGCGAGGCCGGCCTCAGCGACCCGGCGCTGGAGCCGCGGACCGATCCCTTCCTCGACTCTCCGATGCCCCCGACCTTCGCCATGCCCGAGGTGGTGCCCTCGGCGGTGTCCGGCGCCCAGGCCGCCCTCGACCGGGCGCCGCCGCTCGATCCCGGCCTGTTCGAGCCCGAGGCCTTGCCGGCCGACGCTCCGGCGCGGCCGGTCTCGCCGGTCAGCCGCCTGATGCGGCGCACGGCGCCGCCGGTGGTCTCCCCCCCCGCCCGGAGGTCGCGTCCGAGCGCCCCGGGCGGCCGGAATCCGCCTCGGTCGAGCCGGTGCCGGAACCTGTGCCGGAGCCGCCGGTCATGGCCAGCCGTGGGCCGCGCTCGGTCGATCCGGCCGTTCTCTCGGATATGGCCCGGCAGCTTCAGGTGGCGCTGAAGCGGCCCTCGTCCGCGGTCACGCCCCCGCCTGCGGACCCTGCCGAGGTGCCCCCTCCGGCACGGAAACCGGCCGAGCCGGCGCCCGCGCCGATCGATCCGGTCGCCGCGGCGATGGCAGCTGAGCCGGCCCCGCCCACGCCCGCCCCGCCGCCGCCAGTTCGGCCGCAGCCGGCTCCCACCCCGGTGGTGGCAGCGCCCCGGCCCGAGCCGAAGCCTGCGGCCCCCGCCAAGCCCGTCGCTCCCCCGCCATTCGTGGCGCCGCCCAAGCCGGATGCGGTGAAGTCCGAACCTTTCAAGGTTGACCCGCCGAGGCCGGAGCCCGCCAAACCCGAGCCATCCAAGCCGGAGCCGTCGAAGGCCGAGTCGCCGGAGCCCGCCGCTCAGGCGCAGAACCCGTTCTCGGTGGAGGAGATCGAGGCCGAGTTCGCCCGCCTCCTCGGACGCCCGCTCGACAGCAAGAACTGAGGCGAGGACGCTCATCCGCCTCTTGGCCGTAAGGCCTGTTTTTCCGGAGGCCGCCGATCCCTCGTCATGGCGCGGCGGCCCGAACGTTCGTGAGGCAGGCCGGAGGCATGGAGGCACTCGTCGTCGGGGCGGGGGGTGGTGGGACTTGCGATCGCGCGGGCCCTCGCGTTGCGCGGGACCGCGGTGATCGTAGCGGAGGCAGCCGAGGCGATCGGCACCGGCGTGTCCGCCCGCAGTTCGGAGGTGATCCACGGCGGGATGTATTATCCCCCCGGCTCGCTGCGCGCCCGCCATTGCGTCGAGGGGCGCCGCCGTCTCGTCGAATTCTGCGAGAGCCACGGCGTGCCGTACCGGCTGTGCGGCAAGCTGATCGTGGCGACGCACGAGGCGGAGCGCTCGGCGCTCGAAACGATCCTGTCCCGCGGGGGCGAGAACGGGGTCGAGGGCCTGACTTGGTGTGAGCGCGCCGAGGCTGTGGCTCTGGAACCGGCCTTGTCCTGCGTCGCCGCGCTCCATTCCCCCGCCACCGGCATCGTCGACAGCCACGCCCTGATGCTGGCGCTCCTCGGCGATGTCGAAGATGCGGGCGGCGTGCTGGCGTTGAATACCCCGATCGAAGCGGCCGAGCGCCGGGATGGTCGTTGGGAGGTCCGCTTCGGCGGCGCGGCGCCGGACGTGCTGCAGGTCGATTGTCTCATCAACGCCGCGGGCCTCGGCGCGCAGGCCCTCGCCCGCCGGATCGAGGGAATGGCGGCGGACGGCATCCCCCGTCAGGTTCTGGCCAAGGGCAGCTATTTCGGATGCAACGGGCGGCCGGCCTTCACGCGGCTGATCTACCCCGCTCCGGTCGAGGGAGGCCTCGGCATCCACCTGACCCTGGACCTCGCCGGACGCATGCGGTTCGGGCCCGATGTCGAGTGGGTCGACGCCCCCGATTACGTGGTCGATCCGGGACGCGCCGAGCGCTTCGAGGCGGCAATCCGGCGCTACTGGCCCAGCCTGCCGAACGGGCGCCTGATGCCGGACTATGCGGGCATCCGGCCGAAGCTCAGCGGCCCCGGCGAGCCGGCAGCGGATTTTCGCATCGACGGCCCGGGCGAGCACGGATGGCCGGGCTTGGTGCAGCTCTTCGGGATCGAAAGTCCGGGCCTCACCTCCGCGCTCTCGCTGGCTGAGGCGGTGGCCGATCAGGTGATGGCGTAAGGCTACGCGGCTCGGACCAGATCGGCCTTCGTTCCATCCGCCACCGCATCGGTGTGAACCGCGAAGCTGACCAGCCGCGCCGCGCCGAAGCTCGTGGAGATCGCGCAATCCGTCGCGTCGCGACCGCGCGCCATGACGATGCGGCCGATCCGCGGCGTGTTGTGGCGGGCGTCGAAGGTGTACCAGCGCCCGCCGAGATAGACCTCGAACCACGCCGAAAAGTCCATCGGATCGGCCACGGGCGGCACGCCGATGTCGCCGAGATAGCCGGTGCAGTAGCGCGCCGGAATGTTCATGCAGCGGCAGAACGCGACGGCGAGATGCGCGAAATCGCGGCAGACGCCGACCTGCTGCTGGTAGCCGTCGAAGGCCGAGCGGGTGGCATCCGCCTGCATATAATTGAAGCGGATGCGCTCGTGCACGTAATCGACGATGGCCTGAACCCGCGCCCAACCCTGCGGCGTCTGGCCGAAGAGCGACCACGCAATCCCGGCCAACTTATCGGTGTCGCAGTAGCGGCTCGCCATCAGGTAGAGCATCACGTCGTCGGGTAGGGCCTCCACCGGAATCTGGGCGGCCTCCGGCGCGACTGCGTCGGGCAAGCCCGAATCGGCGACCAGGAAGTCTGCCGAGATCGAGAGGCGGCCCGGCGGCGCGACGATGCGGGTGCAGACGTTGCCGAAGGAATCGAGCGTCTGCCGCTGCGGAATCACCGGATCGAAGACGATGTCTTGCGGGCTGCGCAGATCGCCCTCGCGGGAGGGGTGAAGGCTGAGGAGCAGCGACATCGGCGTTGCAGCATCAGTCTCGAAGGTGATGTCGTAACCGGCCTTGATCAGCATGCGGCAGCTCGTGACTTCGATTTTCAATCCCCGAAAATAGAGACTGAGCGGGACCAAGCGTTAATTCTTATGATTACCACGCGTTCCGTTATCGCGTTGCACAAATGTTTCGCAGTCCGCCCGCACAAAAAGCGGACGCCGGACGGGACGTTGGCGCGCATTGCTGCTGCAGCGCACTCGGCGGTATGGAGGCGTCCATGTGGACCGCTCTCTGGAACCGCCTCGCCCATCCGGGCCAATTCCTGCGCTGGTCGGGTGCGGCCTTGCCCTGGCTCGCGGCGGCGTCGGCCCTGCTCGTTGCCGCCGGGCTGTACCTGACCTTCTTCGTTGTGCCGCCCGACTACCAACAGGGCGACACCGTGCGGATCATGTATGTCCACGTCCCTGCCGCGATTCTCGGCATGGGCTTCTATGGGGCGATGACGCTCTCGGCGATCGGCACGATGGTCTGGCGCCACCCGCTCGCCGACGTGTCGCAGCGCGCCGCCGCGCCGATCGGTGCGGCCTTCACCCTGATCTGCCTCGTCACCGGCTCGCTTTGGGGCAAGCCAATGTGGGGGACCTACTGGGTCTGGGACGCGCGGTTGACCTCGATGCTGGTGCTGTTCCTGATCTATTGCGGCATCATCGCCCTATGGCGGACCATCGAGGATCCGAGCCGGGCGGCGCGCGCGGTCTCGATCCTGACGCTGGTCGGCGCGGTGAACCTGCCGATCATCAAATTCTCGGTGAACTGGTGGTCGACGCTGCATCAGCCGGCCTCGATCCTTCGCATGGGCGGCTCGTCCATCGATTCCTCGATGCTCTACCCGCTGCTCGAGATGGTGCTGGCGATGACCCTGCTCGGCGTCACGCTGCATCTTCAGGCGATGCGAACCGAGATCTACCGCCGCCGGGTGCGCACGCTGCTGATCCGGCAGGCGGAGCGGCTCGATGCCGGCGTGCAGGAGGCCGCACCGATGACGCGCGCGGCGACGACCCTTCCCGTGGGCCAAGCGATCTAGAGCGCTTTCCGACGAAGTGGACGCCGGTTCGGCGGAAGAAAGCGCGTTGACACAAAGACCTAGAGACGCCGGCCTGATGCAATCGGGTCGGATACGGCTCTAGGACGATCGATGGGACGAGCACTCTGAGACCCGCCATGGAATTCGGACCTTACGCCCCCTTCATCGTCGGTTCCTACGGCTTCGCAGCCCTGGTGCTCGGCTCCCTGGCCCTCAATGGCTGGTGGGACGGGCGGGCGCAGCGCCGCGCGCTCGCCGAGTTGCAGGACGAGCGGGGAGGTCGCTCGTGAGCGCGCAGGCCCCGCACGCGACCCCGCCCGGCACCGGGGAGCGCCCGCGCCTCTCGCTCCTGGCGCTGCTGCCAGTGCTCGTCTTCGCCATCCTGGCCGTCGCCTTCCTGGTCCGGCTGCGCTCGGGTGCCGATCCTGCGGCTTTGCCCTCGGCGTTGATCGGCAAACCGGTCCCAGCTTTCGCGCTGGAGCCGGTGCCGGGCCTCCAGGCTGCCGGCCGGCCGGTGCCCGGTTTGTCGAGTGCGGACCTCAAGGGGCAGGTGACCGTCCTCAACATCTTCGCCTCGTGGTGCGCCCCCTGCCAGATCGAGCATCCGATGCTGATGCGGCTTGCGCAGGAGCCCGGCATCCGCCTCGTCGGCATCGACTACAAGGATCCCGGCGACGCCGGACGGCGCTGGCTGGAACGCAACGGCCTGCCGTTCGCGGCGGTCGGCGCCGACACGAGCGGCCGGGCCGGAATCGACCTCGGCGTCTACGGCGTGCCGGAGACCTTCATCATCGGTCCGGACGGTCGCATCCGCGACAAGCTCGTCGGAATCCTGACGCCGGAAAACTACGCGAGCGTGCTGGAGCGTATTCGCGCCGCCGGACGGACCGCCCCCGTGACCAACTGACCGGGATCAGGCGGCACGCTTGGAAACCGGGGATCGGAGGCGTATGCAGCACCTGTCCGCTTGAAACCGTTCCAAGGTGGAGACGCGGGCCAACCGACTCAAATCACGATCAGAAGAGCGCCATGCGGATCGGACTGTTCGTCCCCTGCTACGTCGATGCCTTCGAGCCCGAGGTCGGCATCGCCACGCTGGAACTGCTGGAGCGCTTCGGCCTCACCGTCGAATACCCTTACGATCAGACCTGCTGCGGCCAGCCGATGACCAATACCGGCTGCCATCAAGAGGCCGCCGCGACCGAGGCGCTGTTCGTCAAGAATTTTTCCGGGTTCGACTACATCGTCGCCCCGTCCGGCTCCTGCGTGCATCAGGTGCGCGAGCACCTCACCGCCATCCCGCAGACCGATGCGGTCAAGCATGTGCGGGCCAGGACGTTCGAGCTCGTCGAGTTCCTCCACGACGTGCTCAAGATCGAGGATCTTCCCTGGGCGGAGTTCCCGCACAAGGTCGCCTACCACTCGAACTGCAACGCGCTGCGCGGCATCGGCCATGCCCGGCCGACCGAACTGAACCAGCCGTTCTTCTCAAAGCCGCTCAACCTTCTGAAGAAGGTGAAGGGGGTGGAGATCGTCGATCTGACCCGGCCCGACGAGTGCTGCGGCTTCGGGGGCACCTTCTCGGTGTTCGAGCCCGCGGTCTCGGCCAAGATGGGCTACGACAAAGTGACCGATCAGGCCCGCGCGGGCGCCGAATACGTGGTCTCGGCTGATTCCTCCTGCCTGATGCACCAGAAGGGCTGCGCCGAGCGTCTCGGCGTCGGCCTCAAATACATTCACATCGCCCAGGTGCTGAACGGAGCCGCCGCATGAGCGCCGACGACCTGACCCCGCGCCAGACCGAGGACGTGCTCCACCCCGAGGTGCGCGCGCCCTCCGACGAGAGCGAGCGCGGCCCCGGCGGCAAACGGCTCCAGCACGCCGAAGCCGCCTCGAAGCCGATCCGCGCCGACGCGCCGCGCGAGCCGCAGCCCCGCGGCGCCAAGGTACGCGGCAACCGCCCGATCGATCAGGCGGAGGCCGCCGAGCGCTTCCTCGCCGCGCCGATGCATCAGAAGGCCCATGACGAGCGCCTCTGGGACGTGCGCCGCAAGCGCGATGTCGCCGCCCACGGCATCCCCGAGTGGGAAGAGCTTCGCGAGATCGCCTCGCAGATCAAGACGCACACGCTCACCCATCTCGACCATTACCTCGAACAGTTCGAGGCGGCCGCAAAGGCCAACGGCGTCCACGTCCACTGGGCCGAGGATGGGGCGGACCACAACCGTATCGTCCTCGACATCCTGCGCAAGCACGGCGCCAAGTCGCTGGTGAAGTCGAAATCGATGCTGACCGAGGAGTGCGGCTTCCGCCACTTCATGGCGGCCCACGACATCGACGTGATCGAGACCGATCTCGGCGAGCGCATCCAGCAGCTCGACGACGAGGAGCCGAGCCACGTGGTGATGCCGGCGGTCCACAAGACCCGCCTCGACGTCGCCGAGGTGTTCGCCCGGACGCTCGGTACCGACCCCGACAACGATGACGCCCACTACCTCGCCGAGAGCCAGCGCGAGACCACGCGCCCGCTGATCCTCAAGGCCGATGCCGGCCTCACCGGCTGCAACTTCGCCATCGCCGAGACCGGCACGGTGGTCACCTGCACCAACGAGGGCAATGCCGACCTCTCCGGCAACGTGCCCCCGCTGCAGATCCACTCGATCGGCATCGAGAAGATCATCCCGCGGGTCGAGCATCTCGGCGTGTTCATCCGCCTGCTGTCGCGCTCGGCGCTCGGCTCGCCGATCACCCAGTACACCTCGCATTTCCGCGGGCCGCGGCCCGGCACCGAGATGCACATGGTGCTGGTCGATAACGGCCGCTCCGAGCGGCTCGCGATGGAGGAGTTCTGGACCTCGCTCAAATGCATCCGCTGCGGCGCCTGCATGAACACCTGCCCGGTCTACCGGCGCTCGGGTGGCCTCTCCTATGGCGCGACCTATTCCGGGCCGATCGGGCTCATCATCGATCCGACCTTCAACAAGCGGAAATACTCGACCCTGCCGTTCTCCTCGACTATGAACGGCTCCTGCACCAATGTCTGCCCGGTGAAGATCAACATCCACGAGCAGATCTTCGCCTGGCGCAAGGTGCTGGCGGAGGAGCACCAGATCCCGCTCCTGAAGCAGGGCATGATGAAGGCCGCCGGCGCCGTGCTGAGCCGTCCCGCCGCGTACCGCGCCGCGATCCAGACCGCCGACTCGGCCCTGCGCGTCCTGCCGCGCTTTGCCGTCTACAACCCGGCCAACACCTGGGGGAAGAAGCGCGAGATGCCCCACGCCCCGCGCCAGAGCTTCCACGCGTGGTACCGCCAGAACCGGATGAAGAAGGGGAGCGACGCGTGAGCGCCCGCGAGGCCATCCTCGGCCGGCTCAAGGCCAACCGCCCGGCCGGCGACTTCCCGCTGCCGGAGGTGCCGACCTTCGCGCCCCTGGTGGGTGACGATCTCGTCGCCGAATTCGCCGAGCGTCTGGGCAAGATGGGCGGGCGCGTCGAGCGTGCGGGCGGCCCGTCCGATCCCTTCGCCCCGGTGCGGGCGCGTCTGGACGGGGCGGCGGTGATCGCCTCCGCCGTGCCCGAATTCTCGGGGAATCGTAACCTCGCCGGTGTCGCCAAGCCGACCGAGGTCAACGATGTCGACGTGGCGGTGGTGCGCGCGCGCTTCGGCGTCGCCGAGACCGGCTCGGTACTGTTCACGCAAGACGACCTGATCGTGAACGCGGTCGCCTATCTCGCCCAGCACTTGATCGTGCTGCTCGACCCAGCCGACATCCTCGTGAACATCCAGGCTGCCTATAAGCGTCCGGACTTCGGACAGGCGGCTTATGCCGTGCTCCATACGGGTCCGTCCGCGACGGCCGACATCGAGGGCGTGCTGATCCACGGGGCGCAAGGCGTGCGCTCGCTGACCGTGCTTCTGCTGCAGCGCAAAAAACAAGCAGCCTGAAAGCGGAGCCGAACGGATCTCTGCGCGTTTGCGGCAAAACGCCTCGCTCGAATGAGGCATCTTCCCGCAAAATTCGGAGCCGTCCCGTGCGATTCAAGCTCGGTTGCAGTCTTGCCTATGAGGTCAAGGCGCCCACCACCTTCATCTTCAATGTCGAGGTCGCGAAGCTGCAAAGCCTCGACATCGCCCGCGAAAGCCTGACCCTGGCGCCGGACCTGGCGCGGCGCGTCTACGTCACGCCGGATCTCAAGAACCGCTATCTCGGCGTGAACGTGCAGCCCGGCCCGTTCTCGCTCGAATACAATGCCGAGGTGGATCTGACCGTCGTGCGGGCCGATCCGGCGACGATTGCCGAGACGCCCGTCTCCGAGCTCCCCCTCGACATCCTCCCCTTCCTGCTGCCGAGCCGCTTCGTCTCGTCGGACCGGCTCGCCGCCTTCGCCCAAGCCGAGTTCGGAAGCCTTCCGAAGGGCCATCAGCGCGTCAATGCGATCTGCAACTGGATCCATGACAACATCGCCTATCGGCGTGGTTCGAGCGACGGCGAGACGACGGCCGACGAGAGCCTGCTGATGCGCGCCGGCGTCTGCCGCGACTTCGCCCATCTCGGCGCCGCCTTCTGCCGCGGGCTCGGCATCCCGGCCCGGTTCGTGAGCTGTTACGCCTACGGCCTCGTGCCCAGCGACTTCCACGCCGTGTTCGAGGCCTATCTCGATGGGCGCTGGTGGCTGTTCGACGCGACGCGCCAAGCCCATCTCGACGGTCTCGTGCGCATCGGCATCGGGCGGGATGCCGCCGAAATCGCCTTCTCGACGCCCTACGGCGAGATGCAGCCGACCAGTATGGAGATCCGCATCGATCGCGCCGGCGGAGGCCCGGAGCCGATGGAGCGCACGGTCGATGCGATCTCGACGGAGGAGCCGGCTCCGCATGCCGGCGCGGCCTGACCGAGGCGCCTCACGATCGACGCCTCACCCCGCGAATCCGGTGGCCCGAGCGCGATATGAAGTTTTTTTCGGGCCCGGCGGATTAAACGGCATTTTAGCCCGTCAATCTTATGTTCCAGGTAAGCCTGGACGAATCTCCAAACTCCGCCCGCCCGGCTCCGTCCGTGGCGGGCTTTTTCGTTCGCGCTCGTCGCGATCCCCTCGGAGGAGCAGAAGCCGAGACGGCGAACCGGATGCGGTATCTCAATACCGCAACGGCAAAAGCCTTCCACGGATTGCGCTTTTCTCTTCGAGGCGTTCAGCGTCTGCCTTGACGAAGACACAGAATCCCCCTATTGACCCAGCCGTACGCCGCTGCGTCCTCACCCGACGCGGCGGCGCCTTGTTTCCAACGTCACCGGCACGGGAATCGGCCATGAAGACCACTTCGCTGAAGCCCGCCGACGTCGACAAGAAGTGGGTCGTGATCGACGCCGAGGGCCTCGTCGTGGGCCGTCTCGCTTCGATCGTGGCGATGCGTCTGCGCGGCAAGCACAAGCCCGCCTACACGCCCCACGTCGATTGCGGCGACCACGTCATCGTCATCAATGCGGACAAGGTGAAGTTCACCGGCCGCAAGTACGACCAGAAGGTCTACTACCACCACACGGGCTATCCGGGCGGCATCAAGGAGCGCTCGGCCAAGTTCATCCTCGAGGGCCGGTTCCCCGAGCGCGTGGTCGAGAAGGCCGTCGAGCGCATGCTGCCGCGCGGCCCGCTCTTCCGCCAGATCCTCGGCCATCTGCGCGTCTACAAGGGTGCCGCGCATCCCCACGAGGCCCAGCAGCCGCAGGCGCTCGACGTCGGCTCCCTCAACCGTAAGAACGTGAGCGCTTGATCATGGCGACCCTTCAGTCCCTCGCCGACCTCAATCGGGCGAACACCCAGACGAGCAACCCCGAGAACGAGGCGCCCGTCCACGTCCAGAAGCTGGACGCCCAGGGCCGCGCCTACGCGACCGGCAAGCGTAAGGACGCGGTCGCCCGCGTCTGGATCAAGCCCGGCAACGGCACCGTGGTCGTCAACGGCCGCCCGGTCGAGACCTACTTCGCCCGTCCGGTGCTGCGCATGATCTTGCGCCAGCCGCTGGAGATCGTGTCCCGCGTCGATCAGTACGACATCACCGTCACGGTGAAGGGTGGTGGTCTCTCCGGTCAGGCCGGCGCCGTGCGCCACGGCCTGTCCAAGGCGCTGACCTACTACGAGCCGGAGCTGCGCTCCTCGCTCAAGCGCGAAGGCTTCCTGACCCGTGACCCGCGCGTCGTCGAGCGCAAGAAGTACGGCCGCAAGAAGGCTCGCCGCAGCTTCCAGTTCTCGAAGCGCTAAGGCGTTTCATCTTCGCTGGTGCAAAGGGCGGGGCCGCAAGGCTCCGCCTTTTTCGTATTTTGGATCGAGGCGAGGCCGCCGCATGAAGAGGGCAGGGAGCCCGGACCGTCCGAGCCATGCAGCGCCGCCGATGGACCGCCGCGCGGTTCTGGCCGAGGCGTTGGCCCGTCTCGCGCCGCGCCTTCCGGATTTCGAGGCGGAGGCGGTGCTGGACCGGGCGTTGCGCAGTCCCGGTCTGCGCGGCGCGGTGCCGGAAACCGCGGTTTGGCTCGCCCTGACGGCGTTCACCCGGCACAGCTTCACTGAGTACGACGACCTCCTCGATGAGGGTTACGACCGTGACAGCGCCCGCCACTTCGTTCTCGACGAGATGAACGCGCGGCTCGCCGAATGGGGCTGCCGCCGCCGTGTCTCCGAAGAGGCAGATCCCGGCGAGGACGACTTCCCCGAAGCGTGAGGGGAAAGCATTTCGTCTCCGCTTGCCGGCCTGCTGCCGCTGGGGCAGGGAGGGCCATCTCAAAAGCGGAGACACCCGTCGATGAAGCTCAGCGCGCGCAACGTCCTCAAGGGCAAGGTGGTTTCGGTCGAGAAGGGCTCGACCACGGCCCATGTGAAGATCGAAATCGCCAACGGCCAGATCGTCACCTCGGCCATCACCAACGAATCGGTCGATTCGCTGGGGCTGAAGGTCGGCGGCGAAGCCTATGCCGTGATCAAGAGCTCCGACGTCATCATCGCCGTCGACTAAGTACGCTTAGGCTCACCCCTCGATCGCCAGCGCGATCCCGTGCCGGGCGCTTGCGCCCGGCGCCAGCAGACGCTGCGAATCGCGATTCTCCAAATTACCTTCGAAGCCGGCCCAGTCGGCATGTCCGGTCCAGGCTTCCAGCGACAGGAACGGCGCTGTCGGCTTGGTCCACACCGCGAGATGGGGAAAGTCCTCCATCCGCATGGCGATGGCTCGGCCGCTCGGCGACACGAAGCGCATCGCCCGGCTCCGCGCGTGCAGGAAGACCAGGGCCTCGCTGAAGAGGTCGGGATCGAGGTCAAGGCGCGCGCCGTCGAGGGTCAGTTCCCGCTCGCTATGCACCAGCAGCCCGCCCGCGCCGACCTCCGGGACGAACGGCCGTTCCGCCTCCTCAAACAGGACCGCGTAGCCGCCATCGGCGCGACGCTCGCCCCCGGCAAACGGCCAGGGAAAAGCCGGGTGGAAACCGAGGGCGTAGGGCAGGGCAGCCTTGCCCGGATTCTCGACCCGGATTTCGAAGGCGAGGGTCTTCGCTGCGATGCGAGCATCGATCGTCAACCGGAACGGGAAGGGGTAATGCGCCCGTGTCGCCTCGCTGTCGGTCAGCTGCAGGGAAACCGCATCCTCGCTTTGGCTAACAACCGCGAAAGGCAGGTCGCGGGCAAAGCCGTGCTGGGCCATCGGGTAGCGCCGGCCATCCACCTGCACGCTGCCGCCGGACGAGGCGCCGACGACGGGGAAGAGCCAGGGCGCATGCCGGTTCCAGTGCTCCGGATCGCCGCTCCAGAGATATTCGTGGCCATCGACATGCCAGGAGACCGGCTCGGCGCCGTGCAGCGCGATCCGCGCCGTGCTGCCGTCATCCGCACGGATCTCGACCGTCCCGTCCATTGCCCTCGCCCCCAAGCATCTGCTTCGCTTCGAAGCGATAGCCGGGCCGCGGCGGAACCGCTACCGGGCCGGGGCCACGACGGCGTCCGCAGGCGGAGGCGAGACAGCGGGATCCGCGATCACCTGCGAGGGCGGCCCCGAGGCGACGATCCGTCCGTCCTCGACGACATGGACCGTATCAGCCCGGCGCAGCGAGGTCAGGCGGTGGGCGATCATGATGATCGTGCGTGTGCCGCCCAGCGCGCCGAGCGCCTCCATCACCGCGGCCTCGGTCTCGCCGTCGAGCGCACTGGTCGCCTCGTCGAACACGATGACATCAGGGTCGTGGTACAGCGCGCGGGCGATGCCGATACGCTGGCGCTGGCCGCCGCTGAGCCGGGCCCCCCGCTCGCCGACGCCGGTGTCGTAGTCCGCGGAAAGGGCCGCGATGAAATCGTGCGCGCCCGCGAGCCGCGCGGCGCGCTCCACGGCCACCCGGTCGAGGCTGTCCGGCGGGATGCCGAGAGCGATGTTCTGCGCGATGCTGCCATCGATCAGGAACACGTCCTGGGGCACGTAACCGATCCGGTTCTGCCAAGCCGGCAGGCTGTCGCCGTCGAGCGGATGGCCGTCGACCAGAATGCGTCCCCGCGTCGGCGTGAGAATGCCGAGGATCAGGCCCACCAGCGTCGACTTGCCCGAGCCGGTGCGGCCCACGAGGCCGATGGTGGTGTGCGCAGCGATCGTCAGGTCGATGCCGCGCAGGGTCGGACGACCGGGCTCGTAGTCGAACGCGACATCCTCCAGACGAATCGCCTGCGCGAAGGGCAGGCGCTCGGCCGTGCGAAGCGCGGGCTCCCGCTCGCCCGCCAAGGCATCGACGATCAGGCGGACGCCGGGCAGATGGAAGCGCAACTGCGAGACGGAGGTGAAGATGTTCTGGAAGGCCGGCAGCATGCGGTAGCCGGCGAAGGCGAACAGGCCGAGCAGCGGCAGCATGCCGGCGGTGTCGATCCCTTGCGTCAGCGCGAACAGCACCACGGCGATCACGCCGCCGAAGGCGAGCGATTCGATGACGAAGCGTGGCAACTGCCCGGTGACCAGGCTGGAGGCGAGGGCGTGGGCGTAGGAGCGCGCCGGCGCATCGAAGCTGCTCGTGAACGTCTCGGCCCGACCGTAGAGCTTGAGTTCGGTCAGTGCGCCGAAGGTCTCCTGCACCACACGGTAGCGGCCCTCGTTGCCCGCCACCGCCCGGGTGCCGAGCCGGGAGAGGCGGGCCCGCATCACGACATAGATCGCGACGTAGAGCCCGCCGAAGCCGCCGCCGAGGATCAGTGCGAGCCGGGGCTGATACGCGATCAGGAAAATCACCACCGCCAGCGCCGAGGCGCCGCGCGAGGCGATCACCATGGCTGGGGTGAGCACGCCGACGACGAGGCGATCGGTCTCGCTCAGCACGTTCTTGGCGAGTTCGGCGCTGTTGGCATGCGCGAAGAACAGGCGCTCGCGATCGACGTAGCGGGCGAGCAGGCGCCGGGCAAAACCATAGCCGACCATGTGGGCGAACAGGAGCTGCGCATAGGCGAAGGCGGCATTCACCGCGCTGGTCAGCAGGATCGCGGCGAGCGCGGCAAACCCGGTCGCGAGCAGGAAGGTGCGGTCGTCGGCGAGACCGAAGGCATCGCGGAGGTTGGCGAGATAGGGGATTCGCGCGGCCGCGCCGGGATCGCCGACCAGCGTGAGGAACGGCAGCACCGAGGCGACGCCGACCACTTCGAGCAGGGCGGCGAGCCCGAGCCCGAGCCCCAGCATCAGGAGCTGCCGTCGGTCGTGTCGCCGCATCACCCGCAGGAGATCGAGGAGGGTCCTCAAACAGTCACCGGGGCGAGAGGGGCTGCGATCCGAACGAGCGACGCGAAAGCGCGACGACGCCCGGACAAGTGCGCTCCGGGCCGGATGCTTTCGGAGCGCGGCTTAAGTGGTTGATGACAAACGGACCCTGGGCCCCTTTGCGTCGAGCGCGGTCTCTAGCATGGCGGGCGGAGGGGGCGTCAAGCGGATGCAGGCCGAAGTGCCGAAGGTGATCGCCGGATCGAACCCGCGGCACGAC
The DNA here is from genome assembly GCA_900234795.1 of Methylorubrum extorquens. Classification (NCBI taxonomy): domain Bacteria; kingdom Pseudomonadati; phylum Pseudomonadota; class Alphaproteobacteria; order Hyphomicrobiales; family Methylobacteriaceae; genus Methylorubrum; species Methylorubrum extorquens. Next base: position 2,989,152 of record LT962688.1, on the reverse strand, counting down.
GACCAGGTTGGCGAGAGCGGTTCGGAACGTTCCGCCGAGGCCCCTCCAGGCTCCGGGGCACGCGGCAGGTCGACGATTCGAATCTCGCGATGACAGATTTGAAGCGCTGGAACCAGAACCTTGGCGGTACGTTTCGCAAGCATGGAACACTATAGAGCCGTCTTCGCGACCACCGCCGTCATGGTGTTCGGTCTCCTCGCGACCTCGCCTCTGGTGAGAACGCAGAATTCGGCACCGACACCGTCGCGCGCCGAGAACATGATCGTCAGCAGTGCCGAGGCGGCCGAAGGTTCCACCTGGGCCGATCCGCCTCGATACACCGTAGGCGTGCCGGCGCCGAAGCCCGCGACCTTCACGCTGCTGTCACCGGAGATGGTCGCGCTCCTGGCGGCCGACGACCTCGCCGGGGCCGACACGACCCAGCGGGTGCAAGCCGTGCGGCGCCACCGTGCTGCAAAGGTCGCGACGCGGCTGCGGCCGGCTCCGGCTGCCGAGACTTCCACCGCATTGCCGGCCTCAGGTACGGCGACGACCGCGACGCAGCCGCAGCAGGCCGCTCGGATCGATCCGATCGGTGATCTCCTGCGGGGGTTGGGGATCGGCCGGGATAGCTGAGGCCGACGTTCCAGCCGGGTTCCGGTCCAAACTCTTTTCGAGCACGCCAATCTGCCGCACGGCACACGCCATCGTTCCCACTCGTTGGTTCAGAGGACGTCCCTGAATCTGCGTCGTGGAGTAACTGTCATGATTCTCGCTGCCTCTATCATGCTGATCGGCGCCCTTGGCGCGATCGCCCTCACCGTTGCCGCACGGCCGAGCGCCGACCGCTTCCTGAAGTGGTGACGGCCCTCTGAACTCCCCTCGCGTGCCATGTCCAGACGGTGAAACTTCCCAAGCCTCTTCCGCGTTATGGCTGCGAAGAGATGACGCGGGGATCCGACGGTGGCGGCGATAGTGATGATGGCAGGCGTGATCGGCGCGGCAGGAACACTGATCTGCCTGATGCCGCGGCTGGACTCGTTTTTTGAGTGGTAACGTCGTTCAGCTGGACTCTTTTTCTATAAATTAGATTCTTATGTTTCGGAAGCACTCGTTTCCTAATGATATAACCTCATATCCGATTCAATCAAACATTTTATAGTATACTCGGGCATTACTAAATCAATTTTCTTCGCTTTCGATTTAATTGCTCCGATATCCCTGCGCAGTTTCTCTTTCACACAACGTCTGCGCACAGCTGCATCTGATTGGCACTGTTAACCTCCAGTGAGCGAATTCTTGTTTCGGGTCTACACCGACACATCGCTCAAGCCTGCGCATCAGGTTCGTCATGCCATTTTCGATGCCGAGGATTGGCATAGTCGCCATCCAGCATTTCGCCCGTGCAAGCAGGCATGGGGGTGAGCTTGAATGTCAGCCCATACGATCCGACCATGACGCGGCTTGCGACAGAGCGAGGTGCGTCATGTCCGGTAGTCCGACTTGGTATTCGTGGTTCACGTTTCCCTTTTTCGCACCGCTGAGCGGCGGGGTGAGTCAGGACATCTCGGCGGGACCCTACCAGGGCGTCCCGGAGATCGAAGTCGCGGTCATCAAGGAAGTCGGAAGTTTCGGCCAGCAACTCGGGATCATTTCCGAGGCCGTCCGTGAACTCGCCGAGAAGGTTGGTGCGATGCCGCCCGCAAAATCGGCTCACGAGCTGGTAAAATCGAGCGAGGCATCCCGCGAACTGACGCCACTCGAAAAGCTCGACGTTTTGATCGAACGCGTGGATCGGGTTAAAGCAGCCTACCATGAATCGGCCGAGCGGGACGCGATCCGCGCGCTGGAGCGGTTGCACCGCATCGATCCCGGAGCTTCGAGCAAGCTCGCGGCACGCTTCCAGTGATGGGGGCTCGCCGCTGTCCTGATGAATCACGCGGACCGGGGAAGCGCCCATCCCGCAGGTCTCGTTGACCGTCTGGAGATCGCCTCCCGAAGAACCCAGCCGTCGACCGATGAGCGAACAAGCGACGGGGCCGTTTGTCAGCAGCGTGCGGTACTCAGGGAACTGAGAAGGACGGCAACCGGCGGCGCCCCTACACTGAGACAGCAGAACGGCGGGCGCCGGATAAGCGTAAGGTGATCTGAGACAAGCAGCAGGGACATGACCCCTTCGGCGGGTCACCGATACACGGCGCAAAGCGAATAGAGAGAAGGCCGCGAAACAGTCGACTTAACTCTACAGATCAGAAAATCCTGACTTTCTGAGGCTCTAGGGCTCTTCAGAAAGATGGTGCCCAGGGACGGACCCCACTAAGCGAAGCCATTCAATAGGTTAAGCCCCGGTGGGACCGTCGTTACACCCACTGAGTGATAAGGGTTTTTGCCGGATTTTGTCCCACCGCTAACAGCCTGTTCCGTCCCCCCGAAACGCGAAAACGCCCCCCGGCCGAAGCCGAGGGGCGCCGCGATACGGTCAACGGGTCGAGGGGTGTGATGGTCGCTAACCGCCCCGGAAGTGTAGCGTGATGGCGCCGGCGAGGGCAGTGCCAACCGCCGACAGTATGCCGGCGACCACCTTCCAAGTCCGCGCCTCGATCTTCTCAACGCGATCCTCGACGGCGCCGATGCGGGTGTCGATGTTGACGTGCTTCGCCTCGACCTCGGCGCGGGTCGCGTACTCGGCCAGCATGGCGACGAGCTGCCCATGGCGGGCGTCGGCCGTGTCCTGCATGGCCTTCTGCCGCTCGTCGAGCCGCGCGAGAGAGACGGCGATGCGCTCGGCCGGCGGACCGTCGAAGCCGATGTCGATGCTCGAGGCCATGGCACGGTGTATCGGTTCGGAGATCGGGAGGCGCACCGCCAGCTCGGCGCCGATGGCATCGAGCTCGGCACGGATCAGGACGGCCGGTGGGGAGGGCGACGGGTTGGCGGGCATCGTCGGCTCCGCGCGGAGACCGCCCGCCGGGAGCGGCGGGCGGCGATCAGGTCACGCGGCGGGCTTGCGCAGGCCGGGCAGGACGCCGGCGAGAACCGCGCCGAGGCCGGTCAGCACCGCGGTCGCCTGAGTGGCGGTGCCGGGGTCCGACAGCATCGCGCCGGCGAGCGGGTAGCCTGCCGCGTTGGCGAGCGCGCTCACCAGGGCGAACAGGCCCGCGGCGACGGCCGGGGCGGGCAGAGCCGGGACACCGGTCCCGCGAACGCCGCCGAGGATGCCGGCGACGAGGCCGACGACACCGGTGACCACCATGGTGGCGTTCACCGCCGTGCCGGGATCGGCCAGGATGGCGCCGGCGAGCGGGTAGCCGAAGGCCGCGGATAGGGCGCCGACGAGCGCGAGCAGCCCGGCGACGACGCCGGGGGCGAGGAAGAGCTTCGACATGGGGAGATCTCCGACAAGGGAGGGGCGCCGGAAACCGCCGGCGCTCGGATCGGGTCAGGCGATGAAGACGCGCTCGGCCGCCGCCAGGCGCGTGCGGCGGTCGGCGAGGCCGTTCTTGCCGCCGTTGATCTTCACCGTGATGCCGACGACGTCGTCCCGATCGGCCAGCGCGTTGCAGCCGCGGGTGCGCCAGTAGAGCAGCGCCGGCGCCAGGAAGTTCTCCGGACGGCGCAGCGCGTCCGGATCGGCCTCGAAGCCAGCCTCCGCGTAGTTCGCGCGGCCGGTGGTCCCGAGGCCGCCACCGCCGCGGTACCGCCAGCCGTCGCCGGCCAGGCGGTTGCCGAGCCGGCCACCGTAGACCTTGTTGGCCAGCGCCTGCGGGTTGCGGGCGTAGGGTGTCGCGGCGGCGACAGTCGGGAATCGGCTCGGCCACACCTCCACCAGGCGCGGGGCCGAGTAGGACAGTGCCTCTTCCGTGCGGGCGAGGCCGGCGGACTCGTGGGCAACCTGCGCTAGGAAGTGCGCCAGGCGCTTCGGGGTGGTGATGCCGGCCGCCTCGATCGCGGCGACGTCGCCGGCGATCGCCGCGAGGATCTCCGCGCTGGCGAACGGCTCGAAGCGCCGCAGCCGCGCGACCGTCACGAGGCCGGCGATGCCGCCGATCGGCGCCGTCGTGCCGGTCGGCTTCGTCGCGATCGGCTTGGCGAAGGCGGCCCGGGTGAGCGGGCCGACGTCGCCGTCGGGTACGAGCCCGGCATCGCGCTGGAAGGCGCGGATAGCCCCGTCCAGGCCGCCGGCGGTATCGACGGCATACCCGCGCGCCAAGAGAGCGCGCCGGATCTCGGCGACGGTCATGATGGTGTTCTCCGATGTTGAGGGGGACGTGTCGGGCTCGGGCCGGGTGGCGCAGCGAGCGGGTCGGGCTTAGGCGGCTTCGAGGTTCGCCGTCTGCACCGGGAACTGGATCGTCATGCCAGAGGCGTTCACGCCCATCAGGGTGGTGAGCGGCGAAAACTCGGGATCGCACAGCATCACCGTGCCCACGTCGCCGACCATGAACTCGGGCGGGATGCCGTCACGGCGGGTGATCCGCACCCGGTCGCCGAACTTGAACGGTGCGGCGCCAGTTCGCCGCAGGTACTCGTCGTGGATATGCTCGGCGATGGACTCGGGCGTGTCGAGTGTTTCCGTCGTCGTGACGGTCTTGGTCAGCGTCAGCATGGGACGGCTCCTCAGAGGTCGGCGGCGCGGGACCACAGCGCATCGAGCGCGGCGGCGTCGTAAGGCTTGCTGGTGGCAGCGTTGGTCAGGAGCGCGCCCAGAGCGTCCGTCAGCGGATGATGGCGCTCGAAGGTGGTGGCGCCGGCCAGCAGCATGTGCGCGCCGAAGCGCTGACCGCCCGCCTCGGGGATCTCTGCCAGCGCGTCGGTCATCGCCTCCGGCAGGTCGCCGCGGGCGGCCCAGGCAAGCGCTTCGGCCTTCGTGATGATCCCATCGAGGGCGAGCGCCTGCGCGAACTGCCGATCCGAGATCACTCCGGTCGGCGGCTGCCATAGGGGCGTGTCATCGGCCGGCTCGAACACCCAGCCCTCAGGCAAGGCTGGGACGGCCTCACCCTGTGCAATGGAGAGGTAGGCGACCTTGCGGCCCTGGTCGTCGCGGATCTGCTTGAGCGGCATGGTCAGTCGATCGCCTCGAACAGCATGGAGAACAGGATGCAGTTCGTCGCGGACGCTCCCGCGCTCGAGACGACCTTGAGCGACCAGCGGTCGGACGCCTCGAACAGCACGCTGTTGACGAGGTCGGACGCATCGTTCGAGCCCGAGCCCGAGATCGTGCAGGTGAGCGCAGTGTCGGAGAACAGCTTCTGTAGCGTGATCGTCCACGTCTCGCCGACACCCGGCGGACCGGGCGTCGCCACCCGGAGCTTGCTGAACCGCCCTCGGCGTCCCGCCGGAATGTAGGCCTGGCTCGCAGCGACAGCGACGATGCCATGGGCGAAGTATCGGGTATTTCCGGCCGGAATGCTGGCCGCCCCGCAGTTGCCACTCACCACTTGAGGGCTGATGAGCGGATAGCCGGTCGCCCGCGTGTAGTGCCTCACCCGCCAGTTGCCGGCCGCGTCGGAGGTTGCGAGCGCCGTATCGCCCGCGGCCGTAACGATGTTGGCTGAACCCGGCAGGATGAGGCTCGTCGCGTTGTGCGTGAGCGTGCAAGCGGCCGTGAAGCGCAAGAGGCGGGTGAGGTTCTTGCCCGCCCCGAACGACAGGATCGCCGCCGAGCCGGTGATCACGACGCGGCCCGCCGGCGCCGAGCCGAGATCGGTGGTCGAGGCCGAGGCCATCGCCATCTCGTTCTGGCGGAAATCTACCGTCCCGGCCGAAAGGTCGACGCGGAGCGCATCGATCGGCGTGGAGCCGTCGGGAAAAGCCCGAAGCTCCATCAACTGCGTCGCGATCTGCGACCCTCCGGTGGGCGTGTAGGCGTACTCGCGGTGGACGAGGTCGCCCCAGGTTCGGCCGGCGATGGCAAAGGCGATCCGCCCCAGCGCCGTCGAGGCGAGCTTGTCGAGGACGATCTGCCGGGCGCCGGAATAGAGGTTGGTGGCCGGGCCAAACAGGGTGGCGAGCGTCTGCAGCAGCGCCAGGCTGGTGGCCGCGGCATAGCTGGCATCGGTGCCGAGATAGCCGGTCGTGTCGATGACGAAGGGCGCGTTGGCGTAGCTGGTGGTGATGCTGCCGGCGGTGGTGACCGTGCCGCCGTTGGTGCCGTTCGGTGCGACGGCGCCAATGATCCAGGCATCACCCGTCTTCCGATCGCGAGCGCCGAGGCTGATCGTCATGCCGGGCGTGACGATCGTGAGATCCATGCCGGCGATGGTGACGAGATTGGTGTTGGCCGTCACCGATGCGGTGGCGGTGGAAGGTCCGTACAGGGCCATAGGCGAGCGTCCTCAGAAGCGAGGGAAGAGCGGAGCGGATTTGTTCGCGGGTGAGTTTGGAAGGCGCGGCAGCGCTCAGCGCTTCGTTACTTGCGCTTTCAATTGGCCGAACTTGATCTTGCCGGAGCCGATTTGGCCAGTAAGCTGATAGAGTAGCGCTATCCGCCTCGGGGTTCCTGCGGGTAAGATCTCGAAGAAGGCCGGACTGGATGCGATGCCCGTATCAACGGTATGAACTGGCGGACCGCCACCTCCTCCCGTCGCTGAAGCAACAGCGAACGACGCGCCGTAGGGTGCGCCATCAAGGCCGACGGCGACCACAAGCCTGGTATTGGTCGATAGATTGCCATTACCTTGCGCAACAGCGTTGAGGATCGCTGTGCCGCTAAACATCAATCCCCAATTCGTATCGGGATACAACGTAGTTCCCGTTCCGGGGACTTCACGCCAATCGTTGGAAAACCCGCCGCCATCAACCTCCTGAGCGACGAGCGAAAGCCGATCTGACACAGCGCCCGGCAGAATGGCCTGCTGCGTCACCCGCAGGCTATTCACGGTGAGCGTCTGCCCGTCGAAGGTGAACGGGTAGGATAGGCCGCCGTTGGCCGTGATGGCGAACAAGTTGGCGTCGATAACGACCCGCGACGAGCCGTCTGCCGACATATCCATGAACAGACCGGAGTTGCGAAAGACCCCATTCCGCTCAGTTGAAAGCTGGATCGAGTACCGGGCCACGACCCCTGGAGCACCATTGGCTGAGATCGCTTCGAATTTGATCCGGCCGGCCGCCGTGCCTGCGTCGGTACGGGCATAGACGTCTTGGAACTGACCGGCGAAGACGCCATCCTGATTGATCCGTGCGGTCTGCTCGGCCAGGAAGTAGCCGCGATCCGCGGTGGTCTGCACGGACAGGGCATTCAGCGCACGCGCAACCCCCTCGGTTTGATTGAATCGGGCGCTGTTCTCCGACAGGAAGAAGGCGCGATCCTGGTTGGTTTGAGCGACGAGTTGGTCGGTGCGAGTGGCCTGCGCGCTGTCGCCGTTCACGATCACCTGTCGTGTCTCGACGTTGTAGGCGTTCAGGTTGCCAACGTGCGTGTTGACGTCCGCTCTGAGGGCGTTGATCGACTGCGCGTTCGCGCTGTCGCCGTTGGCGATGACCTGCCGCGTCTCGATGTTGTAGGCGTTCTGACTGGCCGTGGTCGCCATGAAGTCCGCGCGTAGGGTCTGAGTGACCGCCGCGTTGGCCGCGTCGCCGGCTGCATAGGACGTGTACAGCGTCTGGATGTTCGCCTCGGCGGTGCCGAAGCGCGCATTGACGCCCTGGAACTGCGAGGCGATCGACGCAAGGTTGGTCGTCAGCGACTGGTTCAGGCTGTTGAGCCCGGCCTCGGCCGTGCCGATCCGCGAGAGCGCCCCATCCGTTCGGATCGTCTGTGCACTGTCGGCCGTCGCTCGCACCAACGTCTCCGACGTGACATCCGCCGAGACCTTGCCGATCTGCGCGGAGAGCAGCGTCTGGTTTTGAACGACTGCCTCGCTGGTGCTGGCAATCGCGCGGGTGACGGTGTCGAACTGCGCCGTGGCCTCGCCTCGGAAGGCGAGCAGGCGGGTGGAGACCTCCGCAATCGAGCGGCCTGTCTCGTCGATGTTCGCGCTGGCGCTGGTCTCGGCGCGGGCCAAGTTCTCCTGGATGGCGCCGATCTGCTGGCCGAGCACATCGGCGAAGCGCGACAGCAGCCCCGGCAATAGGGCGGTGTCCACCGCGCTCGTGCCGGCGGCGGTGACGACGCTGGTGATGCGCCCCTCGGCCGCCGAGATGCGGTTCTCGGCCGTCGTCAGGCGCGTGCCCTGCGCGTTGACCGTGGTGAGCGTCGCCCTTTGCTCGATCGCGGCGGTCTGCGCGCTGATGGTCTGCTCGGCCGTGCCAACACGGGCGCCCAGCGCATCGAACTGCGCCGAAGTCGCCAGCGTCGAGACTGTCGCGGCCACCGCATCGAGACGAACACGGACGGCGTTGATCTCGGTGACAAGACCGGACACATCCTTGCCCTGGACCGATCCGTACAGCTCGATCTGCCCGCGCAAGGCATCGACCGTGATGGAGAGCGAGGTCAGGCGCTCGCCCACCGCCGTCTCCAGCTGCGACACCGCAGCGATGCGCACCCGCCCCTCGGCGCTCAACACCTCGATGCCGGCCGCGGCCTGCGTGTCCTTCAGGATCGCGACCTCGTGCTGCAGGCGCAGCGAGGCGTCGGTGAGCACGGCGAGATCCTGGCGGACGTCGCCGATGATCGCATCGACGAAGCCGGCGCGCACCTTCGGATCGACGGCGAGCGACCGACGCACCGCCTCGACCCGCGTGCGGGCGGCCTGCCCTACGGCGTCGACTTCTGCGCCAGCGGCCTCGGCCCGAGCCATGGCGGCGTCGGCAGCCGCCTCGGCCTCGGCGATCTTGGCCTGCGCGTCCGGACCCAGCTTCTCGTAGGGGATGGGCGGGATGGTCGAGACATCGACAAGGCTGCCCTGGACGATCGGCGCCACCGTCGTGAACGTGGTCTCCGCCTCGCGGCCTGCCAAGCCGGTGCTGCCGTAGGCGACGGCGATCAGCGTGACGATGGACTCGGACTGCCGGATCGGCGCGCGTCCCTCTTTCGCCGTGCCACTCGACAGCCGCTCCCGGGTGACGTCACCGTCATACGAGATCCAAACGTCGTAGGATCGCGCGCCACGGGGCGGAGCGATGCTCCACACCACCTCGATGCCGGTCTCAATGCGTTCGCACCGCGCCCGAAGCGTCTTGATGTTCGGCAGCAGCGGCTCGGCCAGGGCGTCCGGATTGACCGGCAGCGGGCCGCGCACCTCCTCGCCCAGCAGCTCCCAGATGCGCCGATCGTCCTGCAGCATCTCGATGCGGACGTGGTCGGCATCGGTCGGAAGCGCCGCGCGGACGACGTAGGTTTCCTGCAGCTCCTCGAGCTCGCCGACGACGAGGGTGGTCGGATCTTGGGTGTCGCGAGCGAGCACATCGGCTAGGGCAAGCCGGATCGGCCCGTCCACAGTCTGGACGACGCGGGCTTCCGCGACCGCAACGTCGTCGGGGTGCAGCTCGACGCGGCGAGCACCGAGGCCGCGCATCCGCAGGATGCCCCACTCCCGGCCGAACCGCGTCCGGATCGAGCCGAAGCCCCACTCGGAGGAGAGGTTCGCGTCGCAGTCCAAGGTGAGGATGCGGCCGACGGCGCCGGCGACGCCATAGACCACCGGCCCCTTCAGGAACCACAGATCCGAGAGGACGTGATCGCCCGGGTAGACGAGGCGCCCGTCCCATTCGGTGACCACGGTGCGCGAGGCGCCGCGGAACACCGACACCAGCGCTAGCCACTTGGCATGGCGATAGGCATGATCGCCATCGGTGATGCCCGGCACCTTGTAACGCCGCGGCGTGCGCGAGGGCGTGCCGTAGCTGTAGCGGGCCTCGTCCGGCCGCTTCGGATCGCCGTCGCGGTCGAACTCGACGATGACGTCCCCGCCCTCGCCGAGGAGCTGGAAGCTGGCGCCGCCAGAGTCGCGCACGATCTGCCGGCGGGTGAGGACATGGCGTGGTTCGTCGCGGCTCTCGTCGCGCACGAACGAATGCACCACGCCAACCTTCACCGGGTCGGCCCGCATCGGAAGCAGGACGATGCCGGCGGCCTCCCAATAGGACGAAACCTCGGGCAGAGCGCCGTCGAACGTGTCGTCGGCCTTCAGCTCGCCGATGTAATGCAGCGCCTTGGCCACGTCGAAGCCGTCGGGCTGATCGAGGCCGTACTCGTTGCGCACGAGGTCGGCCGCGGCCCACACCGCCTTGCGGGTCGGCTCTTCCGTCCAGGTCGAGCCGTTCAACACCGGCAGGATGCGGGTCGCGAGGACGCTCACGTCGCTGAAGGCAGCGAAGTTCAAGCCCGGGCCCGCGCGGACCTGGACCACGATCTCCGTCGTTGCCGGCCGGATCCGGACGTCATCGATGAGCCCGACCAGCTCGTCCCAGCTCGCCTTGTTCTCGGCGAAGGCGGCGTCGGGGTAGAGGTTCTGCCCATAAACCTCGTAGGCTCCACGGGCGGGCAGGCGCACCGTCCTGGAGTAGCGCAGGGCGGTTGCCGGGCTCAGAACCGGGCCGATGGCGTCGCGCAGCAGCTCGAACGGCGCGCCCATAGCTGCGCCGCTGACCGGATCGATGCGGCGCGCCATGAAGACGACGCCGGCATAACCCGCGGCCTGGCGCCCGGCCGACGACGTGCGCGACACCGACTGGTACGACCAAGACAGCAGGGCCTGATCGACGGAGACACCCTGCGGTGCCAGCCGGAACCACGGCGTGACCGCCGGATTGCCGCCCGGGCGCGGCAGCTCCTGCCCGGCGACGTCGCCGCTCGACACCGCATCGCCGACGGCGAGCTGCGACGGCTTCTCGTAAAGGAACTCGACGGCATTGCCGGCGACGTTGAAGGCGCCCTCGAGACCGGTTTCCTCAGTCCAGAACGTAGCTCCGCCAGCCTTGATGGCGTGGATCTTGAAGCGGCCGAGCCCAAGCGTCATCCGCTTGGTCAGGACCATGGTGTCACCCTCGTAGCGGAAGAAGTCGCGCTGGGAGAGCGGCGGCGTGGACCAGCACCGCCCGTACAGCAGGGGCTTGCGCGCGCCTTCACGCGGCACGTTCCCGCCGCCGCTGACGCTGTAGAGCGTCCGGTTCTTGGTCTTCGCGCCGGTGCCATTGGCGAGCTGCGCCGCGGCGCCGAGCGCCACGCCGCCCACCACCATGCCGACCTGGATGGCGGTCGCGAGCGTGCCCGTGGTCGCGCCGACGCCAGCGCCGAACACCGCCGCACCCGCCAGCGCCGGCGCCGCGTAGGGCGCGATCGCGATCAGCGCGATCGAGGCGATCGCCAGCCCGATGCCGAGCGGGCTCTTGCTGCCGCCGCCGCTGCTGCTCCCGCCGCCGCCGAGCGGCAGGATGGTGATGACGACGACGTCGCGCGGGCCGACCAGGGTGCGAACCCAGGTCGCCTGCAGCCGCACGGTCGCATCGCTTGGGACGAGAGAGAGGCCTCGTCGATCGCGTTGCGATGCACCGACACGAGAATGCGCCGGCCGACCGGGCGGTGACGCGCGACGATGGTGGAGAGCCGCCGGCGGCGACCGGCCAGCCGGATCGGTTCGCCGCGGGCCTGGCCCGCCACGTTGGTCAGCGCGACGACAGTCATGGATCAGGCCGGGGCGTGGTAGGAGAGAGAAGCCAGCGGCGCGACTGCGCCAGCTCGAGCGGGGTATCGTCGATGACGCCGTGCGGGGCGTCGCCGTGCCAGATCCGGCCGCCGCCCTCGGCGAGCCAGACGCCGCAATGGTGCTCGCGGCCACGGGCGCGGCCCATCAGCACGAAGGCGCCGTCGATCGGCGCCGAGATCTCGCGCCAGGCGCGGCGCTCCGGATGCGAGGCGAAGGCCTCGATCCGCTCGCGGAGCGACAGTTCCTCCCACACGGGGAAGAGCGGCAGCGCCCGGCCGAACAGCTCGCGCTGGATCAGGCTGGCCGCGTGCCAGCAGTTGAACGTGACGCCGTCGTAGGGCCGCCGGCGTAGGCCGGCGAGGAAACCCATCCGTTCGATCACGAGAACAGGCCGGGGTAGTTTGCGCGGTCGAAGAAGGCGTTCGGGCCCGTCGGCACGTTCTGATCGCGCCCGTCCGGCCACGACAGGGTGCCCTCGGCCGTGTCGGCGGTGAGATCGACCGTGGTGAGGAGCAGGCCCTCGATCACCTCGTCGGGCCCGGTCACGGCCGCGAGGGCGCCGGGCAGGACGCGGTACTGCCGGAAGGTGATGCTGATCGCCGCGTTGTAGCCGATCGCGCCCTTGAGCGGCCCGTGAAGAAGGTCGCTGACGTTGTCGATCTGGACCTTGCCGTCCGTCGGGCCGTCATGGTCGGCACCGGTGCGGACGAAGGTGAAGGCGCAGGGCGTGTGCAGCACGCGCGCGCCACCCTCGTCGATCGGCAGGCCGACTTTCTCGGCCGGCTCGCCGGTGGCCGTATCGAGGCCGGTCACGACGAAGATCGGAGCGTCGAAGCTCTCGTGGTCGATCTGGGCCGCCGTCACCACGACGCCCTCCTCGTCGCCGGACGCATAGGACTCGGCGAGAGCGGCTTTCAGGGTCATGGCGCGATCACCAGTCGTAGACGCGGAGGTTGAAGGTCACGCGGCTGTGGGGGCCGGCATCCTGTTCGGAGACGGCACCGTCGATGCGGCAGGTGCGGGTGCCGATCCGGCCGGACGGCAGACGCACGGGAGCGGTGAAGCGCTTGGCGCCATTGTTGAGCGTGACGCGCACGAACTGCAGGAACAGCTCGAACTCGGCCCGCTTCAGCGTCAGGGTGATGCTGCGCGGCGTCTCGACAGTGAGCGTGCGCCGGCGGGCGCGGCCGGGGCCGTCATCCATCCGCGTGGTCTGCGCCGGCTCGTAGAGCTGGGACGAGCCGAGAGAGCCCGCCAAACCAACAAGGTGCGGCAGGCCAGGCGGCCAGGCTTCGACGGTCATGGATCAGCCCTTGCGGCGGTCGGGTCCGCTGACGGCGCCGGCGAAGGCGCCCTGGCCGCGCATACCGCGCTGGGCGATCCCGCCCTCGAGGTCGCGCAGGAGGATCTGCATCGAGCCGCCCGGGCCGCGCCGGACCTCGGGCGCCGGCGCGGCCATGGTGCGTTGATCGATGATCTGAAACGCTGGGCCGCCCATGCCGCCGAACCCGCCGCGGGAGATCGGCATCACCCGACCGTTGGAGTCGGGCACGAAGATCTCCTGTCCGATCTCGCCGACCGTGACGGCCTGGCCCGCCCTCACGGGACCGCCGTTGGCGCGGAACACCGAGGCAACCATGCCGGCGAGGCCGCCGACGGCGTTGCCGCCCTGGCTCGCCGCCGGCGCCGTGCCGAGCAGGCCGGCGAGCGGCCCTTGCCCGGTAATCAACGCCTGCAGGCCGCCGCGGACCATCATCTTCGAGACATCGAGAAGGATGTTCTGCAGGCCCTTGCCTTCGAGGATCGCGTCTCCGAGCGCATCGGACAGGGTGTTGCCGAAGTGGCGGGCCGCTTCCGCGGTCTGGCGCTCCTGCTGCTCCAGGTCATGGAGCTTGTCCTTGTAGGTCGCGGTCGCCTCGGCCGCGGCCTTGGTCTTCGCGATCTGCGCCTCGGTGAGGGTGATGCCCTGCTGATCTGCCGTCTCGCGCAGCTTCGCCAGGTTGATGGCCGCAGCCTTCTCGGCGTTCGACTTGCTGAAGGCCTCGGTCTCGGCCTTCAGCCCCGCGACCGACTTCTCCAGGCTGTTAATGAAGCTCTCGACGGCGTCGGGGCCTTCGCTGCCCTTCGAGCCGGTGGGCTTCACCCCGATCCCGTATTTCTCCGGGTTGAGCACCATGTCGAGCGGCCGGCGTGGCGGCATCGGCGCGTTGGTGATGGTGCCCGCCGGCGCCGGCGGCAATTCCGGGCCAATCGGCTTGTCGTAGAGCGTGCGGGTGCCGGTCGCGTTGTCCCGAACGCCGTCCTGGACGACGCCGGCGGCGCCGGCCGCGAGCTGCGTGGCGGTTCCGATGTAGCCGTTGGCCAGGATGCCGGCCACGGCTCCGGCCTTCCGGCCGAACAGCTCGCCGAAGAACCCCTTAGCGCCCTCGGCCTGGACCTCCTGGACCTTGTTATAGAAGGTGCCGAGGTTCTTGGTCGCCGCGGCAATGCCCTCGACGATGCCGAGCCAGGTGTCCAGGATCACCCGGCCGCTGCCCTCCAATGCCACCGAGACGAGGAAGAAATCGCTGATCGTCTTGTAGGCGGTGTCCAGGCGGTCGCGGAACTCCTGCGCCCGATCGACCTCTTCCTGCTTGATCAGGTCATCGCGCTGCCGATCCAGGGCCGCGGCGATCGCTTCGATATCGAGGCGACCGGAGCGCAGCAGCTCGGCCGTCTCGCTGCCGAAGAGCTTCTCGCCCAGGTCGATCGCGGCGAGGCGATCGCCGAGGTTCATCAGCTCGCGCATTGCCTGCAAGGCGGCGCGGATCCGCTCCTCATTGTTCCCGGCAGCGCGGTACTGAGAGATGCCCTCGCCCTCGTAGTTTCCGAGGTAGCCGGAGTCGAACAGCTCCGAGAGGCGTTTCTTGATCGGGTCCTCTTCCTCGAAGCGCGGGGTGACGGCCTTGCCGGCGCTCTTCAGCATCGCCTCGACCTCGGCGACCTCAAGCTTTGCCGACTTGGCGCCCTCGAGGAAGCGCTGCCAGAACTCCACGCCGACACCGGCACGGCTGGCGTTGTCGCCGAGCGCGATGAACCGCTCGATCTGGGCGTTCGCCTGCTCGATGGCAGACGAGACGAACGCGAACCCCGCCACGGCCGCGGTGAGGCCGACGACACTGCCGACCACCAGCGGCGAGGCGGCGAGCACCCGCATGGTCTGGGCCGCCTCGTTGCGCACCACGCCGAAGGCAAAGGATGCCTGCGCGCGTGCCGCTGCCGTCGCGCCCGTCATCACCACGCCGGCGGTCTTGGTCTCGGCCGCTGTCTTGCCGATCGCGCTCGCGGTGGCGACGATGGAGAGGTTGGTGTTGGCCGCCGTCGAGAGACCGGCATTCGCCACGGTGAGGGCGTCCCGGCCGACGTTGCTCGCCAGCGTCTTGAAGGTCGCCGCGTAGCCGCCGTTGGCCTGGATGCCCGTGTTCATGGCATCCGAGACCTTGATCATGTTCGCCACGACGGACGCGGCGAGATCCTGCATTCCCGACTTCGCGGCGGAATGGTCCGTCGCGAAGCGGATGCGGAGCGGTTCGGCCATGGAGGAGGTCCGCTTTCAGAGGTTGCCGGCGGCCATGGCCTCGGCCCGGGCGGCGAAGAAGGCGTCGAGGCTGGGTTCCTCGGGCTCTTCGTCGGGCTTGGCTCCGGAGTGGAACTGCCGGAACCCTTCGAACATCGCCGCCATCTCAGGCAGCGTCAGTGCATCGACCTGACGGGGCGTGAGCCCCATCATGCCGCCGGATCGATAGAAGACGGAGAGGTCTCCGGGGCTGCGTCGTTCGCCCCCTCCGTCGCCGGATTTCCCGGTGCTGGCACCCCGCTCACGGCGGCTTCGAGGATGCTGCCGGCGAGCTGCAGGTTCTCGGCCAGCGGACGGCCGAGCACGTTCCAGCGCATCAGCGTCTCGGCATCGGCCTGCGAGAGGCCGCCGCCGATCAGCCCGAGGCGGATCGTCTCGACGATGTCGTGGGCGAAGAACCGGTGCGCCGCGAGCCGCACCATGATCTCGCCGATGCCGGCGTTGCAGCGCCGCTCCAGCTCGCCGATCTCGCCGATCGCCAGCTCGAACTTGAGCGTACGGCCGGCGAAGTCGGCGTGGAGCGCGGTGGCGGAGGTGTCGGTCCTCACGGGCCACCCGCCGCTGCATCGGCCCACGCCAGCTCGCCGTCACCGCGGAGCTGGCCGGTGAACTTGACGACGCCGCCGGCGTCGGACTGGATCTGCAGGTTCTCGTAGAACACCGCACCGTCCCAGCGGCCACCGCCCTGCGCGGCCGGCTTGGCCACCTGGATCTGGACGTAGGTCGGTACGCCCGACTGCATGTCAGCGCGCATCTGCTTGTAGGCCAGCGGATCGGCGACGCCCGAGAACGAGACGGACCAGGCCGAGCCCTTCGGCAGCGAGCGGCGGGCCCACACTTGGTCGGGGTTGTCGCTGTTCGGGACGGTGGCGTCGTCGTACTCCATCGTCTCCGTGAGCCCCTTCGTGGTGATGGTGCTCATGAATTTCGGCGCGGCGTCGGTGGGGCCGGACTTGCGCATCACGCGCAGATCCTTGCCCCCAAACGCGTTGGGCTGGGCCATTGTCGTCTCCGGGTTGTCTCAGGGGAGGGGGTCAGCCGGCCGCCATCAGGCAGGCGACGTCGAACCAGACGGTCTTGATGGCGCCGGGGTCGATCACGTCGCCGGCGCCGTTGATCTTCAGCTCGTCGAGGAAGACGTCGCCGTCGGGGAGCTGCACCTTGGCGACGGCGGCGATCGCCGCCCGGGCGATCGTCCAGGCCGGCGTCCGGTCGAAGTCGGCCGACTCCGCGAACACCTTCAGGGTGACGATCCAGCCGTATGCCTCGCCGGCATCCACCGGCTGGCTGCGGATCGGGCCCATCGCGATCCACGGCAGCTCGGCCGCGTCGTCGTCGCTCGGGACGCCGTCGAACACCTTGTCCTGGACGAGGGCCGCGACCTCGGGCGAGGCGCGCAGCAGCTCCATCACGCCGTCGCGAAGGGCGAGTTCCGGGATCATAGCGTCTCGTTCAGGGTTTCGGCCTGGCGCTGGCCCCGCTCCTCCATCACCGCGTCGACGGCGGGGTAGAAGTATGGCTGCGGCTGGGTGCCGGGGTGGGTGCGGGCGGATGTCCGGTTGGCGTTCGCCACGCGGTAGCGCCGGCCGGTCTCAGGGTTGAAAGCACCGGCGCGCGAGCGACCGCCGACCTGGACGGTGCCACCCCGCCGGCCGCCCCGAACGCCGGCCTGAGTGCCGTGCTCGACGAGGAAGGCGTAATCCATGTCGAACCGGCTGCGCGGGTTGATCGCGCTCGCCGTGACCGTCCAGACGTCGTCGGCGAGCTGCGCCTGGATGCCGCCGAACAATCGGCCGCTGTCCCGCGGGACCGCGGCCTGCGCTCGCTCGACGATGTCGGCCGCCGCCTCCGCGTCGATGCTTTTGGAGCGCAGCACGAGCTTCACGCTGTACTGCGCCAGAGCGTTGGCGAAGGCATCGACGCCGCTGACGGCGCCCCAGCCGATCTTGCCGTAGGAGAGGAGATCTCCGATGCCCATCAGGCCGAAGCCTTCCGGCGGCTCACCTTGATCCAGAGCCAGCCCGAGCGGTCGGACGGCTGCACCGACTCGATTGCCATGTCGCGGCCATCGATGACGGCGCGATCGGCGACGGTGAGGCCGCGGGTGCGGGCCGTATCCCGCACGCAAATGCTGCCCTCGATCGCATCGGTGAGCGAACCCGCCTCGGCGAGCGCCCGGCCCGAGAGCGGCCGGAAGGCGCAGGCGACCTTCAGCAGCTCGGCGAAGGGACCGCGATCGGTTGATTTGCCGGGCACGCGCTCGCGCCGCATGAAGGTGACGCGCTTGTCGAGCTGGCCTGCCTGCATGGCTCAGACCCCGATGGCGCGGAAGGGATTGAGCAGACGCTCGACCGTCGGGTTATCGACGAGGTTCGCTTGCGTCTTGCCGTCCCGGTTGTCGTAGAGATCCGCGACCATCAGCAGGATCGCGGCGCGGATGGGAGCCGGCACGTCGTCGCCGGCGCCGTAGCCGGCCGCGAACGTGATGCGCCACGCGGCCGGGTGGACGTCGGCCTCGGGCCAGGACGTGCCGCCGGCGGGGATGACGGCGACCCGCTCTGCTGGAAGGCGCACGGTCTCCCATGCGCCGGCCGGCAGCTCCTGATACTGCCCGCCGACACGCCGCTCGACCTTCTCCACCTCGCGCAGCGGTGGAAGCTCCAGGACGAAGCCCGGCATCCGGCCAGCGGCATCGTCGGCCGGGCGATCACCGGTCGCCTGCCAACTCTGGGTCAGCAGCGCCCGCCCGAGCGCACCGTGGCCGCGGCCGTCCAGGTGCCCGACCGCGCCGGCGATCGCCGCCTCGAGGAGATCGATCTCCAAGGGATCGGCGTCGGCCGGGTCGAGGCGGAGATGCGCGCGAGCTCGGGCGAGAGCGACCACCTCACCCGCCGGCGGGGTGACGCGCACATAGACCAGCGGCGCCGCGGGCTGGCGGCTGCTGAAGGCGTTGCGGTACATGTGCGGAATACCCGTAGGATCGCCAGAGCGGGCCGTGGACGGCGATTAGGCGTTTGCGGCGCCGGTGGTCGCACCCAAGGTCAGCGCGGCGTTCTGCTCCGCGAGGGCGGCGACCTGGATGCGCAGGGCATCGCGGTCGGCCTCGGCGTCGGCGAGCGCGGTCTCCAGCTCGGCGACGCGGGCGCGCAGATCCTTGGCGGCCTTCTCCGATGCCGCGGCCGTCGGTGCCACCTCGGCGATCCCGGCCTTGATCCAGGCCTCGCCGACACGGTCCTCGACGGTGACGATTTCGCCGTGCCCGTAGGACACGTCGCCGGCCATGGCGGTCAACATGCGGACTTTCATGGTCCGGCTCCGATTTTACGATGGTGGAACGGGGCCGGGCGGCGTGGGACCGCCCGGCAGTGAGCCTCAGGCGCCGGCGTGCTGGAAGGCCTTCAGCGCGTCGTTCGAGGCGTCGATCAGGTCGCCGTCGTGCCGCGACCAGGCCAGGAAGGCGACCTGGCCCTTTTCGAGGTAGCGGCTGTCGGCGAACCGGAAGAGCGTCACCGCCATGACGTCGCGGATCAGGTACTTCTTGAAGTCGCCGAACAGCACCGACTTCGCGCCGGCGCCCATCTGCGGCATGTGCTGGTTGATGGTGTAGCCGTAGCCGAGGATGTCGTTGGCATCGCCACCGGTCACGCCCGGGCGCCACAGCGGGCGGCCCTGGCCGTCCTTCAGCTTCTTCACCGCCTTCAGCGACTGATCGTGGAACATGTAGCGGCCGTTCGTCCGGTAGGCCGGATCGACGGAATGCTCCAGGTCCACGAAGTCGTCGTAGGTGATGCTGGCGAGCTGCCCGGCCGGGCCGACCTTGCCGGCACCCGCCGCGACCACGGCGCCGCGGGGCTGGCCGACGCCGGTGCCGACGGTGAAGTGACGGTTGGTGACGCGAGCGAGGCGGTTGGCGAGGGCGACGTTGACGTAGCTCTCGATGTCGATGCGGCTGTCCTGCAGCAGCTCCAGCGGCACCACCACCACCTTCGAGGAGTACTTGTAGGCACCGATATCGACGGTACCGAAGGTGATGTCGCCGGCGCTGGCCGCGATGCTCTCGCCGACGATCTCGCCCTCGTTGCCGGTCTCGTCCACGGTCGGATAGTCGATCGCGTTCCCCGAGTCGGTCTGGATCACCTGCGCGACCTCGCGCATCCCGCCGAACGCGGCCATGCGCTCGATCAGGGTGGCGGAGAAGTCGCGCGGGGCGAGGAAGCCGCCGGCCGAGCCGGTGCCGACGGACTGCGCGCCGTAGATGCGCTGGGCCTCGTCGCGGCGAGCCTTCACATGGGCGCGCTGCGCGTCGTCCAGGCCCTCGTAGCCGCTGCGGGCCCAGGCATTGAAGATGCCCTTCTCGCGGGCCAGGATCGCCGTGTTCTCGTCCACCGAGCGGCCGTCACGATCGGCGACGCCGCCGGCGCGCTGCTCGAGGCTGTCCTCGATCGTGAGGATGCGATCGTGACGCGAGATCTGATCGTCGAGCCGGTCGATCTCGGCATAGATGCCGTCGACCTGGTTCTTGACCGCCTCGGTCCAATCCTTGCCGGTCTTGCTCTCCAGGATGTTGCGGGCCTCGCGGGCCTTGGCGGCGCGCTCTTCGCGCAGGGCCTGAATGGACTGCGTCATCGTCCTGTTCTCCAAAAAAAATGCCGCCCTCGGGCGGCTGTGTCTCGGGATGCTGCGGAGCCGGCGCGCCGGCGTTTCAGGCGGCGCGCTCGATCAGGGCGAGGCGCGCTTCGGCACGCTGCCGATCGGCGGCGAGCGCGTCGAAGTGGGTCCGCGCCCGCTGTTTCAGCGCGCGCGGAGCGTTGCGATAGGCCGAGAGGTCGAACAGGTTGCTCGCCGGCGGCGCCTCCTGATCCGGCTCGGCCGGCTCCTGCGGAGGCTCTTCCTGCTCCGGGTCCGCGGGCGCGGCGGTCTCGCCGGCCTTGCGGTCGCAGAAGCCTTCGGCGACGGCCTCGTCAGCGGTGAACCACGTCTCGGCCTTCATCCAGGCCAGGACCTCGTCCGCGTCCTTGCCGGTGCGGCGCACATAGTCGCCGACAATCGCTTCGCCGACCTTGTCGAGCACCGCGGCCGAAGCCCGCAGATCGTCGGCACTGCCGACGGCGAAGGTCCACGGAAGGTGGATCATCACGAAGGCGCCCTCCGAGATCTCGATCTCGTCGGCCGCCAGCATCAGGAAGGAAGCGGCCGAGGCCGCGAGCCCGTCGATATGCGCGACCACCTTTGCCGCGTGCTGCTCGAGCGCCGTCTTCATGGCGCGGGCCGCGAACACGTCGCCGCCCGGGCTGTTGATCCGGAGGTGGATCGTCGAGGCC
This sequence comes from Methylorubrum extorquens, assembly GCA_900234795.1. NCBI lineage: Bacteria > Pseudomonadati > Pseudomonadota > Alphaproteobacteria > Hyphomicrobiales > Methylobacteriaceae > Methylorubrum > Methylorubrum extorquens. The sequence goes on along the minus strand of LT962688.1, from coordinate 2,968,642 downwards.
TCGATCGCCGCCAGCTCGCGCACGAAGGTCTGTGCATCGATGCCGTAGTAGTCGCCGATCGCACCGTAGACGTAGATCGTCGCCTCGTCCGAGCCTTCTTCCGCCTTGACGCGGAAGCTGCCCCGATCGCGGTTGGCCTCAAGCAGTTGGAGGATTTTCTTCACTGTCGCTCGATCCCTGCTTTGCCGGCCCGGTCCAGGTGGCGAGCGTGTCGCCCTCGGGCCTCGCGCGGTCGTTCTGCTTGCGGCGCACCTCGTTGGCGGTCATCCAGCCCGGGCCGGACGAGCCGCCGAGGGCCAGGCGGTACGCCTTGAACCGGCTCTCGATGTTGCCGCGCACCAGGACGTCCCGGTCGAACTCGGCGAGGTAGCGGGCCGCGTTCGGTCCCGGTCGGGCCGGACGGCCGCGGCCGTAGAGCTTGTGGTTGACCTCGTCCTCGATGGCGCAGAGGTGCGGATCGAGGGTGTAGGTCACGAAGCCGATGCCGAGCGCCTCGATGCCCGAGCCCCAGCTCGTTTCGTCCATCCCGAGGAGGAAGCGCGGCACGCCGAAGATCCGGGCGATGTCCTCGATCTGGAACCGGCGGGTATCGAGCAGCTGGGCGTCCTGCGCCGAGATCGGGATGACCTTGTACTCGCCGCCCTGGTCGAGGACGGCCGGGCCGGAGTGCCGCCCCTCGCCACCGAAGGTCCGGCGCCAGTAGCCGCGGAACTCTTCCTTCTCGGGGGCGCCGATCTTGGCGCCGGCGGGGTAGCTGACGTACCCCGACGGCGTGGCGTCGTTCTCGAAATACTTGCGCGCGAACCGGTCGGCCTCGATGCCGAGCCCGACCGCGCTCCCCATCGCCTGGATCGGCGTCTTCGCCTTCAGCCCGTCCCACTCGGCCGAGCCGGGAACGTGGAGCACATCGTCCTGATCGCAGACGATGGCGCGGCCGTCGTCGAGCGTGAGGCCGTAGCGGAGCCGGTCGTTGTGAAGGCTGATCCGGACCCGGTGGAACGGCACCGGCCAAAGCGCGATCGGCTCGCCCGAGGCGCGCCGCTCGATCCAAGAGACCCCGTTGCCCTCCAGGAGCATCTGCGCGATCGTCGAGCGCACCCACATGGTGCGAGACATTCGCGGGTTGGGCCGGATGCGGAGAAGGTCGGCCGCCGGCGGCCTGGAGTCGCTCTCGCGATCGCCGTCGTCCAGCTCGCGATATGTCTTCAGCGGCAGCATCGCCGAGGCGAAGGCCAAGATCGACACGCACCGGTAGACCGCCGAGTGGCGCATCGCCGTCGCCGGCGAGATGGAGCCGCCGAGGCCACCGGGAAGCATCCGGTCCCAGGCCTCAGCATCCGAGGACACGAACGACGTCGACGCTTCGACGGAAGTGGCCTCGGCCTTGCGGCGCCGGCCGAACAATGACCAGGCCATCGGGCCTCCTCAATAGTCGATGAAGCCCTTGCTGCGGCCCTGCTCCTCACCCGACATGTGCCGGGCCAGCGCCATCATGTGCGCCACAGGGCCGTCGATCTTGTTCTCCGCACGCTCTTTGCGCGGATAGACGTTGTCCTTCGCGTCGGCCTTGGCGACGACGTTGGACAGCATCCAGGTAAAGACGGGGTCGGCCGCATGGGCGATTGCCCGAGAGCGGATCAACCCGTCCATCTGCTTCATCGGCTCGCTGAAATTCAGCACCAGCGGCCGGACCTCGATGCAGGGGATTCCTTCGTTCGTCAGCGCCGTGACCAGCATGGTCGCCTGTGCCGGATCGAACGCCACCTCTTCGAGCTGGTAGTCCCCGCGCAGGCCGCCGTGACGCTTGCCGTCCTCGCCCTCCTCCCCCGCGATCGCGTCGAGGATTGCGAAGTAGTCGATCATCTCGCCGTCGGTCTGAACGATCCACTTCTCAGGCGCGTCGCGCCAACCGCGGTAGTGCTCGGCCTCGCCCGCCTCGATCGCGGCCTCGGGCAGGAAGTAGAGCCCGAAGCGCGCGTACTGGAACCCGGCCTCGCGCAGCTCGGCAGCGGCCGGGCAATCGCAGCGAGATAGCTCGAAGATCACCTCCAAGGCCGCGATATCGACCTTGGATGCCAGGTCCATGCCGACCCGGCAGGGCTGGCCCTTGAAGTCCTCGATCTTCAGCCCGGGCCGGGCGCTCTCCATCCAGCGCTGGACGTTGAAGTAGGCCGCCCGCGACTGCACCCACACATTGAGGTGCTTCGTCTTGAAGACGCCGGCCTTGCGGGCGTTGTTGCGTGCCGCGCGCTGGCGTGTCTGCAAGTATTCGCCCGAGACCGAAACGTCGAAATTCGGGTTTGCCTTGCGCAGGGCCAGATCCGACGTCCAATCGTCGTCGGGATCGACCGTGTAGATCAGCGAGAACAGCTCGGGGTCGTCGAGGACGCCTTCGAGCACCTTCTGCGCTTCGAGCTGCAGCGCGTAGCAGGGGCCGGCGAGGTTGTCGCCGGCGGTGGTGATGATGACCAACAAGGGCTGCTCACGCGCGCCCATGCCGGTTTCCATCGTGTCCACCTGCACGTCGGTCTCGTGCTCGTGGTACTCGTCGTGGATCGAACACGATGGCGAAGCGCCATCACCCGGCGTGCCGATCATCGGCTCGAACCGCGAGCCGTTGCCGAGGATGTGCAGGTTCTTGGCGTTGACCGAGATCCCGAACGCGGAGACGAGCTGCGGCGTCTTTTGCGCCATCAGCTTGGCCGGGCGGAACACCTCCCAGGCCTGCTTCTCCGACGTGGCGCCGGAATAGACCTCAGAACCGTGCTCGCCATCGGCAGCGAACATGTAGAGCCCGACGCCGGCCGCCCAGGTGCTCTTGGCGTTCTTCCGAGGAATGAGGAAGAACGCCTTGCGGTAGCGGCGCAGGCCGTCGGACTTGCGCACCCATCCGAACAGAGCGGCCGTCTTGAACAACTGCCAGGGTTCAAGCTTCAGCCGCTCGGCCTTGCGTGCCCACTTCCCCTTGGTGTGGGGCATCAACTGGACGAACTTGCAGACCTTCGAGGCCTTCCGCTCGTCGAAGCGGTACGGGAACCCATCAACGTACTGTTTGACGAGATCGTCGAGGTGGCGCCGACAGGTGAGCACGATCCATTTGCAGGCCGGGACAGTGCCGGCGACCACGTCGCGCGCATAGCCGTGCGCAGCTGCGACGTGCGGGCACCCCGTCGTCATGCACCCGCGCCTACCTCAGAGATCGTTGAATGGGTTGGACTCGGGCGGTGTGACGGCCGAGACCTTCGAGCGCGCCGCCGGCGACAGCCCGAACTCGGAGAGCAGCGACTGCGCGTGCCGCATCGCCTCGCTGCGCATGGCGACCTCGGGCCGCCCGCGCACCATGGTCCCGCTCTTCGTCTCCGAGGTGTAGACGCGGCCCAGGTCTTCGATCACCGCGGTGCAGACCTCCACCTCCTCGAGGCGGGACGCCAGCATCGACAACATCGCCGTATCGTCGGGAGATGCGATCCCCATTCCGGCGATGATGGCGGTGAGCTGGTCGAAGATCTCCGCCGCGCGCTCACTCAGCCATTCCGGCGCATCGGGCTCACCCTCGCTCGCCGTCGGCGCGTCTGGGTTCATGCGGCAGGGCTGCGCAGTGCCCGCGAGTTGCTTCAGCGCATCCGGTTTGCGCTTGCGACCCGCCATCTCAGGACCCTCAACTTTTTGTCTCCAAATCGCACGCGCGAAAAGGAGACTAAACAACCGGTCTTGGCCCGGTTTGCCTCGAACTTTCGCCCCCCCCGGGCTGGTCGGCCCATGAGAGGTCGTCCTATCAACGACTGGGCGATACGACGACGAGACTGTACGCCGTCGTTCCCCAGAGACCCAGCTACAAAGCGTCCCGCGATATCGAGCCTGCAATGTCTTCGAACTTTTTCATTTTTCGCCTTGCTCTCGTCGTCTCTATGATTTGTCTTTTAATATTGTTTAGTGCTGCGGACGACGGATATTGTACTACAATTGCCGCTAAAGCTGTTGGGAGGGATGAGGCGCATGGTTGTATTGAATACTGGTTCAACAGATATCAAAGTCTAATTGGTGCGATCGCAACACTCGCTGCTGCAATCGTCGCGTATCGAGCAATTCGATGGCAAGTTAACCAAGGTGAGATATCCGCAGCGAAACGTGACGATCGAGAAGCTCATGCTGCTAGAGCAGTACTGCCGCTATCATTGAGCGCAATCTGCGAATATGCAGTTGAATGTATGCAGCGCCTAGACGGTGTAAAGACAATTGATACAGCTATGCCGCCTTGGCCAAGCTATAATGTGCCAGTATTTCCAACTGCTGTCATTTTACCGCTTCAGGATGCTGTCAGAAGCTCTGATCAATTAATAGCAAAGGAGATTGCAGATCTGATCGCAATCTCACAAATACAGCTTGCTAGGATGAAGGGGTTGGTTGAGGTCATGGACGGATCGCTCTCGGCTCCATATCGCAATCTACATATAGAAAACGGGATTTATGATGCGGCTGTCATACACGCTAGGGCCTCGGCGCTATTTGAATATGCGCGGGGTGATTTCAAAGGAGTCGGATCGACGCCAGGGGGGTTGCGATCAGCTTTGATAATAGCCAAGGTAATGATCGAGAATCATGTATACTTGGAGCGTAGAATAAAGGAATTGGAAGAGGCTGAGCAAAATGCCAATTCTCAGCCTTAATGACCTATTTTCAATTAGTATTTATTGCTGATCGACAGCATCCAGGGCGCGGAGCTTAGCTTCTTCGCGCTGGATTTCCCCATCGTGGCAGGTCTTGCAGACGCTCTCGTGGTTCGTGGGATCGATGAAGAGTTCCCAGACACCACGATGGGGAATGCGGTGGTTGACCACCGTCGCTGGTACGACCTGGTCGCGGGCGAGATGGCGCTCGCACAGCGGCTGCAGAGTGAGCTGCGCGAGACGCGCCGCCTTCCACACCGCGAGGCCGTACCAGAGGCGCCAGGGGCTCGCCCGGCGCCTCTGTCGATCGAAGTGGCGCTTGCTAGCAGCCTTTGCCTCTTCGGGCGTCCTGGCGCCGGCGGCCATGTGAACCGGTGGCCGCATCGGCATATTGCAATACCTATTGTGTCAGATAATTAAAGCTCTGGCAGCACAGGGCCGACAAAGCTTTGAAGCGTCTTCTGATAATCACTTGTTGTGCATTCACTGACCAGTGGGAGGGGGGCCAGTGATCGCTTGTCACCACCCCTCAATTGGAAAAATTGTTTCCCCTTATCGGTAACGTGTAGCTCGAACCCATCGCCGGTGAATACACCATGCCGATACAAACCTATCCCGAGCCTCGCGAGCGCCGGCTTTGGATTTTGTTCCTCCCTGATGCGGATTTCGAGACCCACATCAGCGAATGCAGCATTAATCTCACTAACAACGCCGACCAATAATTTTTTCGCGCTTTCCCAGTTCTGCTCAAGCACTTGGCGAGCATCAGCTTCTCGCTTCTGCGCAGCTTTATATTCATCCTGAGCTTCTTGGGCTTTGCGGTCTCTTTCTCGAACAACGTCCGGACCGCTTGCGAGAAAACGCTTGAACTCGTCCGTCATGTGTCACCTCACTACCTTGAGGCGAACTTTTTAGCTGCCGGGATCGGTAGGGTCACCGAATTTCGAGGTCCCGCAGATCGAATTCTGTTGTCAGGTCCATCGCCACCTCAGAGCGGCCCGCCGCGTCGTCTACGAGGATGTGGACGTGCAGCTCGCGCGCTCCGGCGTCCCACATCCGGCCGCGCCAAGCCTGGCAGTCGCCCTCCGGAGCCATGGCGACGATGGTGCCGCGCGCGGCATTCCCGCGTGAAACGGCGAAGGCGAGCCCGGCACCGGCGCGCACGGGCCAGTGGAGATCCAGGGGGATGCACCTGGACGACGTAGCGCCGACCGGATCGGCCGCGCCAGCAGCTCAGCATCTCCCGACAGCGGCGGTTGCCGTCGATCGGCACCTCGCGGATTTCCGGGGGGCGTGATGCGATCGGCCCTCAGGTCGCTGAGAGCCTGGCGCCAGGCGAGCTGTCGCCTCACCGGACGTTCACCCGCTTCCAGGTGCGCGGGCAGTTCTCGCACTTCACCCGTTCGATGACCATCCCGCGGCACGTCGAGTAGCTGACCGTGCGGGCCGTCCCGTCCTTGTGCCGCTGCGGGCAGATGCAGGGCAGGCGGCGCTTGGCGAGGATCGTCTCGCCCACGTCGACATGCGCCCCGGCGACCCTCGTCCCCGACGCGTTGGCTCGCTGTGTCACAGGCGATTCCTAAGATGTCAGAGGAAGCCGTCGCCGGCGTGGTTCCTGAACAGCTCGCCGTCCTCGATGTAGCCGAGGGTGGTCTCGAGCTTGGCGTGCCGCATCTGCCGGGCGGTGTGCCGGAGGTCGGCGCCGGCGTCGCCGGCGGATGTGGCGAAGCCCCGGCGCGTCGAGTGACCGCCGATGACGTTCGGATCGAGCCCGGCGGCCTCGCACCGGGATTTGAGGATGCGGGCGAACTGGCCGGCGCTGAGCCGGTCGGCCGAGAGCTTGCCGCGATCGGCGCCTCGGAACACCGCGCCCTCCGTGATGCCGGAGGCCTTCAGCCAGGCATCGACCGCGGTCGGCACCTTCAGCTTGCCGTCCGGCACCGAAATCGTCTGGCCCTTGCCGGTTTGGTCCGTCTTCGATCGCTGAAGCCGGATCAGCAGGCCTTTGCGGTGGCGCTCGATGTCCGGAACGTCGAGCGCCACAAGCTCCGAGCGTCGGAGCGCGGCGCCGAACGCCAACAGGATCAGCGCCCGGTCGCGAACCGCAGCCAGGTCCTGGCCCCGGGTCTTCCGAATGACCTGGACGATCAGATCGACCGTGAGGGCCTTCTTCTTGTTCGGCCGGCGCCCGAGGGTGTTGCGGATGCCGGCGAGAACCTGGCGCACGTCCTCGCGGCCGGTCGGGCTGTCGTGCCCCTGCACCCGGTGCGCCAGCGCGATCGCGGCAGTGCGCCGGTTGATCGTCGAGACGTTCCGGCCAAGCCCGGCCAGATGGGTGAGGTAGCGGGCGACCGTGAGGCCGAGCGCCGGGCAGGCCGTGAGCCCGTGTCCCAGGCAGAAGGCCTCGAAATCGCGCCAGTCGCTCTTGTAGGCCCGCTGCGTCGCGGCCGACCTGGACGCCGCCGCGAAGCCGCGGACGGCCTCATCGAGATCCAGGAGCGCGCCGACGGCTACCGCGCCGCCGGAGATCGGCGTCGGAAGATTATCGTGCATCCGATTAGGCTCCAATCGGGTGCGCGAGAACGGCAGTTATCGTGCATCCGCGCTCATCGGCGCCGAGCCGGCCCGAGGCGGAATTTCAGGGGCTGATTTGCCCCGCATCTTCGTATCGAGCCGACCCCCAGATGGTCGGGCCCGGCCCCGACGCGGTCGGGCTGCGATGGAAGGTCCGGCCCTCGGCTTCGAGCGAGGCGGCGATCGCCGCGCGCTTGGCCCGTTCGCGGCTCACCGCGTCGCGCTCCTGCTGCTCGGCGAGTGCGCAGAGGCCGTCGGCCCGGGCATCGAGGTCGCCAGCCATCGTGCGCAGCTGCTGCGCGTCAGCGCGCAGCTCGGCCGCGAAGGCACGGGGATCTCGGCTCACCGCCGCGGTCCCCGCGTGTGGCAGACGATGTACTGGCCGCGGCCGGTGATCGGCGACGCGGGCATTAGCCTCACGGCACCTTCCTTCCGATGGTCCTGCACGATGACGGCCGAATTGACCGTGAGCGATCCAATTCGCACGTCGCTGGCGACGCGCTGCAGCCGGCCGAGCAGCTCGTCCAGCTCGGCGTGCGGCTTCTCGAAGTTGCGGTCGCCCAGGCGGATGCGTCGGCCGTCGCGCACGAGCGCGTCCAGCTCGCCGGCGAGGGCCGAGAGGTCGATCATGGTGATGCTGTGAGGCTGGCCCGGGCGCTCGGCCCGATCGGGCGACGCGTGGGCTGGAAACGGAAGCGCCCCGCGGCCGTCTCCAGCCCAGGGCGCAATTCCTCAGTTAACCGAACTGTAGCGGTTTGAGTCCGGGGGCGTCAATATGAAACCGTCAGCGAAATTGAAAGCATCAGGCCGTCCCCCCACGGATGTCTCACCGTCTATGTGGTCCAGAAACACAGGCGGATCTGTTGGCACTGCCATTGCGAGATGATTGTGCGTATGGCAGGTTGAACAAACTCAATGACGATGCTGCACAAGGTAAAAATATGACCCAGTTACGAGTTAGGCAAATTACTAACAAAATCAAATCACTCTACGAACCCTTTCTTTCATTGGCCGATATTGGCGCAAACGACAAAGAGCGCGATCAAAAAATATTGTCACGCTGTCTCGCTGCCCATGCGATCTTTATGCGGACAGAATGCACTGCTGAGGATGCTGCATCTGCTGTGTGGGACGGATCAGATGACAACGGCATTGATGCCGTTTTCGCCGACGGAGCGAGCGACAGAGTTACAATCGTACAAGCGAAATGGATAAATTCGGGAACGGGCGAGCCATCTGCAGCTGATATTGGCGTTTTTGCAGACGGAGTTCGAGATCTTATTGAGCAAAATTCCGAAAGTTTTCACGCGCGCTTGCAAAACAAACTTGCGAAGGCGGGCGATACTATCCTCACTCCCGGCTGCATCATTGATGTCGTTATTATTTCAACTGGGGCGAGCACCTTAGCTAAGCACGGAACGGCCAAATTAGATCGCGTTGTCGCTGATCTAAACGGGGCCTCTGATCAGGATCCAATCGCCTTTAAACATGTGATTGGACTTGATGACATATACAAAAACCTGTCAAGCGGCGGAATGACAGAAAGAATAACGATTGACGCCACTATCACAGACTGGTCTCGTGTAGCGCTTCCTTATCCAGCTTATTTTGGGGTAATCGATGGTTTCCAGCTGAAAGAATGGTGGTCAACGCATGGAAAACATCTTGTAGCTAAAAATATTCGACATGGGCTCGGCGCGACTGATATCAATGAGGGGATATCCGCGACAGCACATAATTCTCCCGAGAACTTCTGGTATTTCAATAATGGAATCACACTTATCGCGGATGAAGCTCTGAGGGCGCCATCTGCGGCAGCCTCACGCTCTGCTGGCAATTTTCAATTTCGGGGAGCTTCGATAGTAAATGGCGCCCAAACTGTAAGCACTCTGGCCGACGTCGCATCAGATGAAGCGTTAGGTAAGGTAAGGGTTCCAATTAGAGTTGTCTTGTTGAGAGAGGCGCCTGAAGGTTTTGGCGGCGAAGTAACTCGCTTTAACAACCTACAAAATAGAGTCGATGGTCGTGATTTTGTTGCGCAAGATCGAGAACAGCGACGTTTGCAAGATGAGATGTCTTTGGAAGGAGTAGACTATCAAGTTTCTAGAGGGGCAAGTGTCTCCAAAACTTCTCACTCTTGTGAGTTGATCGAAGCCACCACAGCGCTGGCGTGCGCTTCAGGAGACCCTACTCTTGCAGTACAGGTAAAAACTGGTATTGGTCGTTTCTTTTCGGATTTGAGTAAGGCACCCTACAAAACAGTTTTCAATCCTACTACGAGTGGCGCGAAAACCTTCAATGCTATCTTGGTCCAAAGATTGATCGAGCTATGGATCGATGAGAAAAAAGCCAGTCTTGAGAAAAAAAGCGGATACCCGTGGGGCGTTCTCATACATGGCAACCGTGTGTTGGCGGCCGGAGTGTTCAATAGATTGGGCAGCAAGATGCTGGACAGGCCGATCGATGATTTCAGGAAAAGCCTGACGACACTCGACATTAAAGGAACCGGTGAGGAGTTTCACGCAGCCATGGTGGGCGTCCTTGACGACTATTTCCCTGGAAAGTTCTTGGCTGTACTATTCAAGAGCCCGGTATCAAGCAAGCTTGTCTTCGATGGAGCCTTGAAGAGGATGAAAAATCCCAATTAAGCTGCTGTGCAGATGGGTGGCTTGGCGGAAGATTTGTGAGTGGGGTGCTGGGGTGGCGAAAAGCCCCATAGATGAGCAAGTGCATCTAGGCCACGGCGCAACCTATCGAGGGCTACCGCGGTGGCCGCATCGTCGTTGGTGCATCCAGCGTGGTAGCCGGCATTTTTTAAGTCCTTCTCCAGACAGACCACGTCGCTCACAACCTGCCAGTCGCCCGGATGCATAGCTGCTTTTGCTAGCCGTAAAGCGCGCCGGTTGCTCTCCATCGTCTCGGAGATCGGCACGCGGCTGGACGGATGCCCGCCGCCGGTGCTGTTCAGGTCGTTCGCGGCGAAGCCGGAGAGGCCGCCGAGGTAGTAGTGGTTGCGGAGCTTGTCGCCGGCCTCGTGGAGCTGGCTGTTGCGTTCGCCGTCGTCATCAAGGCGCCCGCGGGAATGGAGTCGATCGAGCGGTGCCGAGGCGAGACGCATCACGCCGTCGATACCGAAGGGCGACGCCTTTCCGATGATCTGTGTCTGGCGGGTGCCGAGCTGCATCGCCACGGTGACACCGGCCTGCATCAGTCGTTCCGGCGTCGGGGCGTTCTCTGAAAGCGTGTGAATGGGAACTTGCTTCAACGCCGCCCTGCCGGCGAGCGTAACAGGCTTGGACTTGCGACGACCGGACACCGTAAGCGCTCCTAGCAGGGCAGTCTCTATTGCTGCCTGTTTCAGAGTGGGACTCCGCCGTCGCTGACAGTGTCAAGACTTCGGATGCAGAATATTACGCCGCATTGGAGAGCCGGCCGTCGGCGTGATTTTTCGCTTTTACGATCCGGTCGAGGCCGCGCCGGAGACGATGGTAGAACGTCCGTTCCTTCCACCCGAAGAGCGCGCACCACTCGGCGATCGATGCCTCGGCATGTCCGTCGGCCGCCATGATCCGCGCCCAGGTCGTGACGGCCCGCAACTCGGGCGTATCCTTGCCGAGCACGGTGCGGGCGAAGGCCAGGCTATCGAAGGTCGCGCTTGGCCGGCTCGACGCCACCGGCTCTAGCGCGTTGCCGGGGAGCGCGACGATCGATGTGTCGCGCAGTGCCCGCATCGGGGCGATCAGCCAGCGCTCGATGTCGGCCCGGGTAAGCGGGGCCGGATGCTCGATCCCCGGCGGCGATCTTCGCCCGGTATCCTTCGCCCGCGACTCGCCTTCCGTTCCACTCCACACCATCGCCCCGCACGCGCCCACCACCACCCGTTTCCGGTTGTAAATGGGAATTGTGGGGTAGCAGTGAGGTCTAAAAGCACATCACCGGAAGATTTGGGATCGCCTCAGAGCCACCGCTCGTCGATGTCGTCGGCGTTGCGCTCGGCGATCGGCTGGAACTCGTCGCCCTCAGCGAAGATCACGATATCGTCCGCCCCGATCTCGCGCCGGGCCCGCCGATCCCACCGCAGATGGATGAACACGGGGCCGCCCCAGATCCGGAAGGCGTTCCAGTACCGGTCATCCCGGAAGCCGACGTAGTGGACGCAGCGGATGGTCACGCCGCCCGCGCCCCGTCGGCCGTCGGCGGCAGCTTGCTCGGGAAATGCCAGCCCGGGGTGGCGTAGCCCGGCTTCGACGTCGTCGCGCACCGGCCCTCGCCCTGTGCTCGGCGGAAGGCCATCCAGGCGTTCCATTCCGGCGTCCCCTTCCTCCACGAACACGCGGGTCGCCCCGATCAGCGCCGCCGGCGCCGCACAGGGCCGGGCGTTCTCGAATCGGCGGGTGCGCAGCCAGGTGTGCAGCGCCTTCGCCGAGCGGCCTGGATGCTTGGCGAGGTGCGCCGCGTAGCTGCCGGCCGCGCTCACGGCGAGATCGCGATCGGCGTCGGGCAGGGCGGCGAAGATCCGTTCGGCCATGCGCCGGTCGGCAACGAGGCGCCCGCCCTCGGGGAAGGCCGCCCAGAGCCGGGCGAACTCCTCGCCGGGGAGCCGTCCCGGTAGCGACCGCTCGGCGAGGGGGATGCGCTCGGCCAGTGCCGATGGGGAATTACCTCGGAATTGTTTTTGAACCGCGCCTGCCCCCCCACCGGGGGGATGGGGGGATTCTTTTCTGACGGTTGAATCTGACGGATTCTCTATGGGGGTGACAGGGGAGTCACCCTCCCCGGTGACAGCGTTGTCACCCTCCCCGGTGACAGACGGGCACCCCTCGGCCGAAATTTGGGGTGTCCCAAAGTCACCCCTCAAGCTAGGCTTTGCCGATCCTGCGCCGTTCTGGTCACCCCCTCACGGAACGCTCGTTCCGCCCGGGCACATCCACGTCCGGCAGATGCAGGATGTAGCTGTTGGCCCGCTGCCGTCCGGACTTCGGGCAGTGGCCGTTCTGGATGGTGATGACGTCGAGATCCTGGAGCACCCGAAGCTTGCGCTGCACGGAGCGCTCGGACTGCGAGCAGGCCTGCGCGAGCTGCTTGATCTTCGGGTGCGCCTCGCCGGTGTGCCGGTCGGCATAGTCGGCCAGCACCATGGCGACGAGCTTCGCCACGCCGTCGGGGATGTCTTGTTTGATGACCCAGGAAATCGCTTCGATCGACATGGTGGGCGCCTCTAGGCGGGCCCTTTCAGGCAAAGGGGGACCGTTGCGCCGCGAAGCCTGTCCGGCTCCGGGCACGCGAAAGCCCATCGCCGGAATCGCGGGTCGCGCGCGGCGTTGGGCTGGTCGAGGGGAGGGGGACTGCCGACCGCACCCGACGGTTCGGGCAAAGCTCCGCCGGTCGCCTGCCAAGGGGGGGGCCTTAGACAGGGCACGAGCGAGAGGCTGCGCGGAATCGGAGGCGCGCCGCCCGGGGGCAAGCGGGCGCAGTTCGCCGATTCAGCGCGCGACGGCGGTCATCGTTCCTAGGTCGGGGAAGGGGGGCCGCGGACGGGCGGCCTCAGGCGGGGGCGCGGTCTCATTCCGCGGCCATCGCCGGCACGGCCGGCGCTTCGGTGTAGAGGTTGGTGAAGTCAGGCCGCGCCTGGCGCTGGAAGGCCTCGCCGTAGGGGCCGGGGCTCGCCGCGCGCACGAGATCGAAGAAGCTGTCCGGCTTCTCGCTGTGCCGGCCGGGGGCGCCCTCGAACACGTTGGGAAGGTCGGCCCGGGCCAGCATCAGCCCGCCGCGTGTGGCGAAGACGCAGTACTCGTCGAGGGTCCGGAAGTAGCGGCCCATCGAGAAGGCCGCCTTCCGGAACGTCAGCACCTGCTTGAAGTCGTAGCCCCAGCCCTGGACGAGGCGCACCGCCATCGGGAGGAAGGGCCCGGGCGCGTGGCAGTAGATGTGTCCCTCGTCCAGCGCCCAGGTTTCCACCGGCACCGCCGCGATCTCCGGCTCGGTCATCGTCGCGTAGGGCGGGCGTTGGTTGGGGGAGACGCTTTCGTCCTGCCAGGGCGGATCCAGAACCAGCGTCGCGAACCGGCCTTGCGTCGGAGCGAGGCGCCGAACCCGCTCGAGGTCGGCAAGCCGGCGCATCCGGTTCGAGGCATCGTGGATGTTTTCGGAGCGCTCGAGGTACTCAACCACCGGGCCGAACAGGTCCGGATCGCGCTCGGCCGCCAGGTAGATCGCGTTGCACTTCTCGGCCAGGACACCGGAGACCCCAGCGAGCTGGCCGATCTGCTCTCGCACGCGGCCGGCTTCGAGCCTCGAACCCCCGGATAATTTGCCGAGGGTACGACCGGAGCGAATGCGGCTTTCGGCCTGCGCCCGCTTCGTCGGGCCGAGCACGAGCCACAATTCTCGAATCTGGCGTGGAGAGAGACGCGCGCGGTTACGCATACGGACGCCTGATAGGAATCGAGTCGGATTCGGAGTCTCAGTCTGGCGGGAGGGAGCGTCCCGCCGGCCGCTCATGCGCGACGGCGCCCCGTCAGGCCCGGGGGCGGATTTGTTAGGCGCCGGGCGGGTTCCGTAAGGCCGAACAGGTCGGACGGCGGGGGTGCGCCCGCCTGGGGCTCCGCGCGAAACGCCGGCTTCTCGCCGGTAAAACGCCCGCGTTCGTCGGTGATGACGAAGCCGTCCGGCCAGTGCCGGTGAGCGTAATAGACCGGGCCGGGGAAGCCGAAGCAGCCGTCCTCGCCGCAGCCGCACGCGCACCGCGGGATCTCCCGCTCGCGGGCGGGGGCCCGATACATCTTGGGCGGGCTCATAGCGCCCCCCCGAAGCTGATCCCGCAGAACGACCACCGCCCGGTGTTCTCGGCCATCGCGTCGCGGACGCGCGCCAGCTCACTCTCGAGATGAGCTTGGTCGGCCAGGATCCGTGCGCCGGCGAGCCACCGCTCGTCCGCGTCGGGCATCACCACCGCCAGCAGCTCGGGCCCGTAGGCGATGATGCAGAGCAGGAAGTTGCGCCCGTTCGGCAGAGCCTCCCGCTTCAGCATCTTGTCGACGCTGTCGAAGGGAATCCCGGTGAGCGCGGCGCATTGCTCGGCCGGCTTGTGCGGGTGCCGCGCCCGGATGAACGCTGCGAAGGCCTCCGGCCGCACCGTCAGGCGCCGTGGAACGGGCCGCGGCGTCATCCCGATTCCGCCGTCCTGTCGGGGCTCGGCCGGACACGCTTCCGCGACCGGCCGGGGGGCCGCGAGGAGGGGATCATGCCCGGGCGGCAGCACGAGATCGAGCGCGGTCGTCAGTGCCGACACCGCCGCGGCGGCTTCCTCGGGCAGGGCCTGGACCCGGGCGAGGGCCGTGGCGAGCTGCGCGCCCATCGCCTCGCCGGCCTCGGCAGTGCTGCGCAGTGCGGCGTCGGCATAGTCAGCGACGCCGGCATAGAGATCCGCAAACCAGGACGATGGGGCGGCTTCGCTCATCGCGCCCTCGCCGCGATCAGAAGCAACACGGCCGCCGCAGCCGCGGCGAGGGCGAGGCGACCAGACTCGAACAGAGCGCGACCGCGCTGGTGGCGGGTTAGAGCGAAATCGATTCTCGGAATCAGCGGCAGCGCCACGATCAACAGTAGGACAGCCAAGGCAACGGCCAGGGTACGCATCACAACGCTTTCAGGGAGCCCGGGGTGGCTGGATCGGACTTGGCGCGCTCTTCACTGGAGCGCTGCATGGAGACGATCGGAAGGTCAGCAAAGTCGTTAGGCGTCACTGAGCCGGCCGTGATGTGCGAAATGATCGACAAAGCTTTGCGGCGCGGCGTCCTAGTGCCGTACCTCCACTTCTCAACTGTTTTCTTCGAGCAGGTTTCACCTTGAGGAAGGCGAGCTGCGACCGCCGCCGCGAAGGTCGCGTCGTCGTGGTCGTTCGCGCTCATCCATTCTCGAAGTTTCATGAGTCGAGTCCTGCTGCCACCAACTCCCCCGCTTTGGGGGAGCGAGTCAAGTGGGTTGCCCCCCAACATGTCGGAAGACGCATCGCAGGCCTGTGAGCAAAGTCCTGCTGTGATGCAGCACAATCTCAAAATCCTTCGGAAGCGGCGCGGCTGGCGCCTCCAGGACGCGGCGGAGGCGTTCGGTTTGTCAGCCAAGGGTTACGAGAAGATCGAATCGGGCGAGCGTCGCCTGTCGGCGGATCGAATTTCGCAAGCCGCTCAAATCTATGGAGTCGCTCTCTCCGAAATAATTTCCGCGAGCCATGAAATCCCAGTCGTGGGAACTGTGTCCCATGGCGGCACTGTGCACTACGTGAGCAGCGGGGATATCAACTGCGTAGCGCCTCGTCCAAATGATGCAACTTCTGAGACCGTAGCCCTATTAGTAGACAAGGGGGTCTCCGTGCCGGGTATCGCCATAGAAAACTACTTTATTTATCACGATGAAAAGCGAGTTGGCGTCCCAAGCGAGCACTTAGAGAAGCTGTGTTTTGTCCAAATCGAAGGGGGAGACATTCTCATTCGCCGGATCTACCCGGGCTCAAACCCAGAGGTCTTTGATTTGGTCGGGATGGGGTTTGAAACGCTGCGAGATAAGCGAGTCGCTTGGAGCGCGCTGATGACGTGGCTCAAGCCGAGGTAGCGGGACACTTAATCCCGCAAGAAGCGCTCATAAGCTGGCCGGTAGCTAGGCCTACCACCCAACTACATCCCCCGAAATGGGGTTGCTTTTCCCCCGCTTTGGGGGAAATATGGCTCGACCGCATGTGCGGTGGAGCCAGGCTATGTCGTTTCATCAAAGCGCCCATCCCCATGCCGGACGCCGAGTAACGGTCGCATCCGGCTTCTTCGCCGGCACCACGCCCAAGGTCGTTGACTGGTACGACCGCGTGACCGGTCGACCGTGGAGCGCCAGCGGCGTCGAGGACGCCCGCACCCACCGCTTCGCCTTCCGCGCGGCTTACGAACGTCTGCCGCTCGATCAGGAAGTGGTGCTCGTTTACTTCCACCGCGGCGAGGGCGCGCTCCTCCACGCCACCGAGTTGGGCGAGCCGGCCCACGCCCTCGCGTCGATCGGGGGCCGCTGACATGGCGTGCAACTGCATCGAGGGAGCGAACAAGCTCCTCGCCGACCACAACACGAAGATGGTCCAGCACCTGGTGATCGAACGCCAGGACGGCGGAATCAGCGGGCTCCGCTCCACCATCGCTCTCGGCGTCGAGAAGATCGAGCCGCGCGGCAAGCGGCCGACGATGATGATCGCCACCTACTGCCCGCTCTGCGGCGTGCGCTACGTGCCCGAGCCGACGGGAGCCGACGCATGAGCCGGTACGTCCTCGTCGATCGCCCGAACCTTCAGGTGGTGCTCGGCTTCGACCACATGCTCCGGAGCTTCTTCGGACAGGTGTTCAAGCCGGCCGATCCGAGGCGCGAGGGCATAGCCGTCGCCGGCTGGCCCACCAAGTCGGGGCTCGGCACCCGTCGGCCGCCGCGGCTGTGTGCCGAGCGGGATGCGGATCTCCGCTTGCTCATGGATTGGGCGCGCGAACAGCAGCCCTCGGAAGTGTGGGACGATCCCGACGCTTCCACCCACCTGGCGCGCCTGCGCTCGGCCATCCGGGTCGAGTGGGAAGAGGGCGAAGACTACCCCGAGATGCCGGTGCCCGAAGTGCTTCGGAGGCGGCTCCCATGAGCAACGCCGCCGACATGCTCCCGGCCGACGTGCGCGCGGCCGCCACGGCGATCGCCAACGCCCGCGCCGGCCGGCGCGGCATCCCAGCCGTGACGAACATCCTGGACGTGCTGCCGCAGGATCTCTTCGCCGAACTGGTCGAGGACGCGCGAGCCGCTCTCGGCGCGGCCGATGCCGCCCGCCAGGCCGCCGCGAACACGCCGAAGCCGCGCCGCCGCGGCCCGCTTTGCGCGAGCGATGCCGAGGCCCTGCGCCTCGATCTCGCCGCCGGCACGCTCCTGATCCTCACTCGTGATCGCGGGAGCCGCGCCAAGGCGGCGCTCTCAGCCGCCGGCGCCGAGACCGCACTCCTCGAGCACGACGAGGCGCACGCCATGTGGGTCGCCGTCGCGGCCTGCCTCCGAACCTTCCCCGACGAACAGGAGCCGACCTCGTGATCCAGCGCGCGCGCATCAAACCCGTCGAGCCCCTGGCCCGTCGCCTCGTCCGCAAGCCGCCCGCCGCCCGAGCGAGCCGGGGCGCGGCGGTCGCCGCCCTGCAGGCCGACGGCGAGTTCCCCTTCGAGGACATCGAGGATTCGATCGACCTCGTCATGTCCCGCGCGGCGCAGCTCGCCGTCGCCGCTGCCTCCGACCGCCCGTGGGCGCTCGGTCTCGGCCACCTTCGGGACATCGTCTCGCTGTGCGTGGTGGTCGGCGGCATCGTTTACAGCTGGGGCATCCTGTCGTGAGCCGCCCGGCCGCCTTCGTCGCCGACCTCGTGAAGTGGGACGGGGGCTTGAACAAGGACGTCGCCGTCGTTGGCGTCGCCATCGGTCTCGGCGAGATCCACCACTTCTTCGAACAGGTCGGATACGCGCCCGGGCTCGTGCACTACCTCACCGCACCGGCGCTCGCGCCGACGGTGCTGATCCTGCCTTGCCCTCGGCCGGTGCATCCGGAGCGCGACCTAGACGTCGCCGGCGAGGCCGCCTTCGAGCTGTTCGAGCGCTACGTCCGCGAGCAGCTCGCCGCCGGCGCGACGCCCACGATCAAGGAAACGATCGCGCTACGCCTCGCCGATCTGTCGGCCGCTGTCGCCGCCAGCTTCGAGCCCGTCGCGCCAAAGGCGTCGGCCGATGGCCTATGATCTGATCCGCCAGCGTTACCCGGGCGCGCCCTGCGCCCTCGGCACCCGCGTGCGTCTCACGGAGACTGGAGAGGCCGGCACCATCGCCCCGCCCCGCGCCGGCGACGACGGCCTGCGGGTGAAGGTGGACGGCCGCTTCCTGCCCGTCGTCTGCGATCCGAGTCGCGTCGAATACCTGCGCGCGCCCGTGATCGCGCTGGGGGAGCGCCGCCGGTGATCCCCGTTGCGCCCCCGATCGGCGTGGCCGACGTGCCCGGCGGCTTCCTCGTGAGCCTGCCGCCGCAGCTCGCACTCGTCCTGTCGCTGCGCCGCGCCTTCCGCAAGGTGCGCGCTGCGGCCGAGCCCTGGACCTACTTCGTGCCAGGCCCGGCCAAGCGGCTCGGCGAATGGCTCGCCGAGGTTGAGCTGCGCGCGCTGACCGAGCGCCGCCGGCGGGCCTGGAGCGCCAACGACGCCGAGTGGGCGGGCGCGGGCGCGCCAGCGCCCGCGGCCGAAGCGACCGCCCCCATCCCGTTCATCGTCTCGCTGCCGAAGAAGCGCACGGCCCGCCCGGTCCTTGAGCTGCTGCAGCACCTGGCCGCCGGCGAGATCCTGATCGCCGAGTCCGGCCGCTTCGACCTTCACCCCTCCGGACGGCCGATCCCGGCCGGCGTCGCTCGCCGCGCCATCGAGCAGCGCCTGATCGTCCCAAGCTGCGACGGGCTGTTCGGCCCCGAATGGTCGCAGAGCTGGCGCGCGCCCAAGCAAGAGGGATCCGATGCAGCAGCGGAGCTAAGCGGCCCGGGTCGCCCTGAGGCAGGTGCAGCAGGGAAGGCTGATCGACCCTCGGCGGTACGAGGCTCTGCGACACGCCGGCCTCGTCGATCAACGCCGACGGGGCTTCAAGGCGCGGCGGTGGCTGACGGAAGCCGGAGAGCGGTTCCTCGCCGAAGCCGAGGCGTAGAAGCCGAGGTTGCTCGGTGATGAGCCGCCCTTTCACAACCGACACGTCGGTTTCGAAGGACCACAGCGACGCCATGGGGCGAACATTGGAGAGGGGCTGCGTCAATGCCGGCGGGCGATAGACGGTTCGGCGCCCTGCCGCCCGGCATGATCCCGCTCGGCCTGTCGCGGGTCGTGGCATCGACCTACGTCGGCGTCTCGCCTTCGACGTGGGACCACATGGTCGATGACGGCCGGATGCCGAAGCCGAAGCGGATCAACCGCCGACGGCTTTGGGACCGGCGGGAGGTTGAAGAGGCGTTCGCTCGGCTCGATGCTGCCGGCAGCGACTCGGGCGCCCCGTCCGGACCCCATGACGATGACGATTGGGAGAACGTCGCGACATGAGCGACGGAACGACCATGCCGAAACGGCTGCCGAAAGGCTGCATCGAGGACACCGACCGGCACGGGAACGTGCGGGTCTACTTTCGGGAGAAGGGCCGCCCGAAGATCCGGCTTGCCGGCATCCCTTGGTCCGAACCGTTCATGGAGGCCTACCGCGCCGCCGTCGAGGTGCGCACGGTAGCGCCGGCGGCGTCGGATACGCCTGCCGCGCGTCCGGCCGCCACGCAGGGCACCTGGCGTTGGCTGTGCGAGCGCTACTTCGTGGCGCCCGAGTTCACCGGCGGGCTCGATCCGCGCACCCGGAAGGTCCGGCGCGCGCTCCTCGAGGCAACCTTCATCGAGCCGATCGCGCCGGGCTCGGCGAAGCTGTTTTCGGAATTTCCGATCGATCGCATGACACCGAAGGCCATTCGGGTTCTGCGCGATCGGCGGGCCGACAAGCGGGAGGCGGCCAACGGCCGGCTGAAGGCCGTGCGCCAGGTCTTTGCCTACGGCATTGAGGCCGAGCTGGTGGAGGCCAACCCCGCGCGCGAGGTGCCCTATCTGACCGGCAAGACGGAGGGCTTCCACACCTGGAACCTGGACGAGGTCGCACAGTACGTTAAGCGCCACCCGCCGGGCACGAAGGCCTACCTTGCGCTCGCCCTGCTGCTGTTCGTCGGGTGCCGACGCGCCGACGTTGTCGCGCTCGGCCGGCAGCATATCCGCAAGGGATGGCTGCGCTACACTCAGCACAAGAACCGGAACCGTTCGCCTGTCACCCTCGATCTGCCGGTGCTTCCGATCCTGCAACGCGCGATCGACGCCATGCCCGCGGCCGAGAGCGACACGCCGGCGCTGGCCTTCCTCACGACGGAGTACGGCAAGGCGTTCACGGCCAACGGCTTCGGGAACTGGTTCCGGAAGCGCTGCACGGAAGCTGGCCTCCCGCATTGCACCGCCCATGGCTTGCGCAAGGCCGGCGCCGCGATCGCGGCCGAGAACGGCGCGACCGAAAATCAGCTCATGGCGATCTATGGATGGACCAACCCGAAGCAGGCCGCGCTCTACACGCGCAAGGCCCGGCAGAGGGTGCTCGCAGGCGGCGCGATGCACCTGATCAACCTCGACGGCTCGAAGGAGCCGGAAGTCCCACCGGGAACGGAGGTTGAGGAAAGTGGGACTTTATTGGCCTCTAAGTAACTGAAATTACTGAGGCCGAAAATGTCTATGGTGCCCAGGGACGGAATCGAACCGCCGACACTGCGATTTTCAGTCGCATGCTCTACCAACTGAGCTACCTGGGCATCCGCCGCGTCGCGCTGCGTCGTCGGCTGGCGGGGGTATAGTGAAGGGTTTTGGGCCTGTCCAGCCTTCCCGCAATCGAAGGCGAAGCTTTTTTGCCGAGTGCGGATCTCGCTCTCAGCGGGAGCGGTTTTCGTCGTCCGAATGGGGTGGGTAGGACATCTCATCCTCCTCTGGCCCCGGAATGACGTAGCGCTCGCCGAGCCAGCGTCCGAGGTCGATGTCGGCGCAGCGGGGCGAGCAGAACGGCTTGGTTTCGGTCCGTGCCGGCTTGCCGCAGATCGGACAGGGCGCCAGCGGCTTGTCCCCCGCCGTCCTCTTCACCGACTGGCTCATGTTGCTGCTCCCCAGGCGCCCCGCACGGGAAAACCCTCACCTTCGAGCAGGCTCATCGTTTCGTACAAGGGGAGGCCGACCACCGCGCTGTGCGAGCCGACGAGCTTCACCGCGAAGGCTGCCGCCAGGCCCTGGATGGCGTAGCCGCCGGCCTTGCCGCGCCACTCGCCCGAGGAAAGATAGCCCTCGATCTCGCGGTTCGACAGGCGCTTGAAGCGCACGCGGGTCTCGACCATGCGCTCGCGGCGCCGATCCTTCGGGGACAGGATGCAGACGGCCGTGTAAACGCGGTGCGCCCGCCCCGAGAGCAGCCGCAGGCAGTCGGCAGCCTCGTCGATCAGCTCGGCCTTGGGCAGCACGCGGCGGCCCACGGCGACCACCGTGTCGGCCGAGACGAGATAGGCGTCGCGCAGGTCGTCCCGACGCCGCGCCGCAGCCTGAGCTGCCTCCAGCTTTTCCCGGGCGAGACGGCGGGCGAGATCGCGGGGCGATTCGGATTTGCGCGGGGTCTCGTCGATATCGGCGGGCAGCAATGCATCCGGCTCGATCCCGACCTGTTGCAGCAGCGCCAGCCGGCGCGGTGAAGCCGAGGCAAGCACGAGGGGGCGGTCGCGCAGGCCCCCCGGAAACCTGCGGCTTCAGGGCGTCGGAGGTGAGAAGCTCGTTCATCGGCGAGGTCTTACGCCCAAGCCCGGTGACACCGCAACGCGGTCTCGGCCATCAGACAGCATCCAAGAGCTTGCCAAGGACAAGGCGGCCGTCTAAGACCCGGCACATTCCATCGGGCGTCACCGCGACGAGCCGGATGCGACGCCGCAATAGCTCAGCTGGTAGAGCACCTCATTCGTAATGAGGGGGTCGGGGGTTCGAATCCCTCTTGCGGCACCACTACTTAGCTTTACTCTGCTTGCCCAAACCCCGATCCGGTAAGCACATAGTAAGCACCATTGCTGAACCGCCTCCCCTTCCGAGCCGATACCGCCAAGGACGCCGTTGAAGGCGACGGCTATTTCCTGCTGCCGATCTGCGGGCCGAAGCCTAGCCTCATGTTGGGCGAATCACTTGCGATCATCGTGTTGACGACCGTTGAGGGCCGGCGCGTCGGCATACCGCTCGGGATGCAGGGCCTATCCGATCTGCACCAAGTCACGCACGAGGCACTGCGGCTGATGCAGACGACGGACGAGGGCACCGTGCAGTGATCGAATCGTCGCCCACCGTCGGCGAACTGTTCAAGGCCAAGGCCGTCACCGATGACGAGGTGAACGCGGCGGTCGATGCTTACCATGCCGATCCCGGCACCACCGCCCACCCGATCGCCGGCGGCTACAGCATCGATCTCGGTGCGGCCGTCGCCGGGCATGGCTGGGCGAGCCAGGTCGTCGCCAACCCTGAAAGCAGTCCCGGCCTGAAGCGCGCCGCCACCCGCACAGCGATCCTGCTGGCGCGGGCGCAGAACGCTTGAGCACGCGCACCATCGTCGAGATCGACAACAGCAGCGCCGCGGCCATCAGCGACGGCGGGAAGGATCTGGCCGACCTGCTGGCCCGGGCGCTCATGTCAGGAAGCGATGCGGCTTAAGACAAGCTGCGACCCTACGGGATCAAGCGCCTCGTCGAGCGTCACCCGACAGAGCCGGCGAAGGTCGTCGTCGGCGAGCGTGAAATCGCGGTCCGGTAGGCCGATGACCGAAACCACCGAACGATCCGCCGCCAAGATGCGCGGCCTGCTCCGGTTCGCGCAGGGCCTCGGCCTGGACGAGGCGACCGTGCGGGAGATCTACGAGGCCGTCGGGGAGCAAGCTGCGGAGGCCAGCGTCGGCGATGATGACCGCTTGGCCGAGGCGCGGAAGCGGACGTTCGCGGCGGCGAGAGGAGGCTGAACCGAAAGACGCCGCCGCGGCTGAGCCGGGCGGGGCTGTGAGGCAGAGTACCCTCATTTCGTCGCTATTCTGCGAGACCAGAGCGCTTGCTACTGCCCTGCATGATGGATGTCATGGCCGACGTGCACCTGCCCCCAGCCCGCCCGCAACCTGCGAGCCACATTGACGTCTATCTGCGCGTCCTCAGCGCCTTGATGCTGCGCGACATGCGCAGCCGTTTCGGTGGGAACTTTTGGGGGTATCTGGTTCAGGTGCTGTGGCCCTGCGTGCACCTCGGCATACTTGTCGGAGTCATGGAAATCCGTGGCAT
The DNA here is from genome assembly GCA_900234795.1 of Methylorubrum extorquens. Classification (NCBI taxonomy): domain Bacteria; kingdom Pseudomonadati; phylum Pseudomonadota; class Alphaproteobacteria; order Hyphomicrobiales; family Methylobacteriaceae; genus Methylorubrum; species Methylorubrum extorquens. Next base: position 2,945,472 of record LT962688.1, on the reverse strand, counting down.
AAAGTCACCGATGGGCGACAGCGCGATGCTCTTCATTGCTACCGGGGCGTTGCCGGCGCTTGCCTTCCAATATGTCTCACGCGAGCTGATGAAGGGTTACTTAGTCCACAAGCCCTTGACGTACTTTCCGCAGGTGAAGCGCTTCGACACTGTTGTCGCGCGCATCCTGGTCGAGATTGTCAGCAGCTTCATGGGCCTCTGCCTCATCCTAACGGTTCTTGTAACCTTTGGCGTAGACCCCGTCCCTATCGATGCGTTCACCGCCATTACCGGCTACCTTGCGGCGCTAGCCCTCGGAATAGGTGTCGGGACTATTAATGTTGGCATAGTGTCATTTTTTCCCGGCTGGGTTCTTGGCTACATGCTGGTAACAATAACTACATATTTAACCGCTGGCGTTTATTTTCTGGCGTGCTTTATGGGTGACGAGATTTATTATTACATGAAGTGGAACCCTGTTACGCAGTTGATCGAGTGGGTTCGGCTTGGCTACGATCCTTCGCTTCCTATTCAGATCGATTACTTTTACGTTTATGGCTGGATTTTCGGTACCTTCACCATCGGACTTCTAATGGAACGTTATGTTGCGCGGTCCCAGCAATAGCTCGCTTCAGGCGGAGCGGCGCCTGCAAATGACCCACGCTTAAGCGGACGTGGCTTTCGGAAAGCTGGGAGGGGCGATGGCGGAATATCAAATTTCGCTTCTGGCGGCGTGCATAACCATAGTCCTATACTGTTTATCGGCATCGCTTCGCTCCGCGCGAAGAGGCTGTACGGGGCGCGCTTTGACCTACTTGCTCATAGCGAGCGTTCCTTTCCTGGTTGCTGCGGTGAGCGCCGACAACGAGCAGGCGGAAGTACGAAAGCTGAGGTCCAGCAGCGGATGGTGCGGTAGTGTGCAAAAATGCCCTGAGGCTAAAGCCCCAGGGCATTAACGCATTCGCCGGTACTCTGGGGGGCTCGCCCACTTCCGCTGGTTCTCTGGCACGAAGTATTCCCGCCGCAGCTGTGCCGAGCGAGTGTCGCGTGTGCTGAGAGGGCTGGGCGTTCTCTTTGGTCGCAATAGGGGCGTATTTAGAATACGACTTAACCCTGTTGCACGCCCTCTAAAATTTCCTCGTAGATTTTGAAGTAGAGATCTCGGCGGAGGTGGTTGAGGTCCAGAATGTCATCGAGCTTGTTGACGTGCATGTTCAGATCAATCAGCCGAACATTTTAAAAACCTGAGATGGCCTCGCGGAGCGCTCGGTTGTAGGCCACGTGGTTCGGATCGCGAGGATACGCTTCAGCGTCGAGGAAGTAGGCCGGATGGCGCTCGTTCGCGATCGTCATGAAGACGCGCGTGCTGACCGGAATGCGGCTCAAGATGCTCCGGTAGCGGCTCACCATTTCATCGTGCGTAAAGCCATAGTGGTATTCCCACTCGGCCTTCAGGCGGTTGATCCGAGCGCGCTGGACCTCGTTCGTGCCGAGCCGATCAACGGTCGCGTCATCAGCGATCATGTTTTCTTTGCCGGCGCCGACGACGAAGTAAGGCACTTCAAGGCCCGTCGCCTTATGGCGGTAATAGGGGATGCCGGTGTCGGCCCAGAAGCTGAGGAGGCAGACGCTTACCGGCCGGTCTTCGCTCGGGAATGCCGTCACGAAGTCTTCCGGCTGGTAGCCCAGCACTTGGGCGGCGGCGATCTGCTCCTCAGTCAGCCCGTTGAGGGCGTTCAGAAGAAAAGAGCTGTGGTCGAGCCGGAGCGGCTGCCAATCCTTGAGGTAGTTGAACTCTGTCGTGATGGTTTTGCAGTTCAGGGTGAAGTAGTGCATCAGCGCGGACAGATCACAGCCACCACGCACGTACATGCTATCGATCTGAACAGGGGGTGTCGAAGTGTCATCCTCAATTTGCGAGATTGGAAGCGCCCTGATCCAGTCGTAAGACGCGCTTGCGTCACTCAAATCAGACAGCACTTCTCCGACCACCTCCAGTTCGGGGCGGTTTAGATAACTGTAGACGAAGTGCTCGATATACATGTTGAGCGTGCGGCACGAGAAGCAGAAGTGCTTCAGCGTCTTGACGTGGTTGAAATCCGTCATGGCGAAAAAGCCGACGAAGCCGTAGTCGCCGAACTTGTCCACGACGCGGATCAGACCGGCGGTGGTTCCAGTATGCCGGATGAGCGGCAGGATCTCGTTCTTCGCTGCCTCGAAATCCTCAGGAAGCCGGGCCTTCGTGAAGTTGAGCTGATTGGTACGGTTGACCAACTCAATCACGCGGTCGAGGTGCTTTTCGACCTCGTACTCGAAATAGACACGGACATCGGATTTGCGCAGGAACGCGACGTTGTCGCCGCCTACCTCGCTCTGCGCGACGTGCTTCTTCTCGTTGTTCTTGTACTGCTTGAGCCGGGTGAGGTCGGGGTCGGGCTTGCCCTTCAACTGCGGATGCGAGAGCAGGGTCGCGATGACATTCGGCGGTGCGATGTTCAGGCCGGGGATGTGGTCGGCCGCCTGTTGTAGGTTCTGCTGGTTGTCATCGATGAACAGGACAGTAGGCGGGCGAAGCCCAAAGTCAGCAATCTGCTGCGCGATGCGTGGCGCCTTCGGCTTCCAGTTGATCGACGGGAAGATGAAGCTGTCCCACAAGCCCTTTTCCTGAAGCAGGGCCTCGATGTCAGCGAAGTCGTTCTTAGAGCAGATCGAACTCATGATGCCGCGCTTGGCGAGTTCGGTGACGATCTCGTGGTTGGCCTCGATGTAGCCGGTTCCGCCCTCGGTCAGAGTGCCCGACCAGAAAGTCTCATCGAGATCCCAGATGACGAGACGGATGTCCTCGGCGAAGCGGGAAGAGGAGACTTCGGAGCCTACGATATGCGCCGATACTCCTACCTCTTCCGTACTAGCCTAGGTCGCGCGCTTTCCCGTCGTGCCGTCCACGCCTAGCCCCCAACTTTATGAGACAGCGCCTGATCTGAGCGCCGTACCGCTCCCTGTTGCGGGAGTTCGGCAAAAAAAATGACTACGCCGTGCGTGCCAGGAATGGCTGCGCTTCTGCGGCAACAGACATAGAGAAAGCCTCGGGGCAGAAGACCTGGGGCGGCGTGTGGACGGATGTGGATAGCGGGGATCAGCCGGGCGGACGCCCGGTGATCGCCTGGAGCATTTCCCGCCGCGTTTCCTTCATCTCGTCGCGCACCGAAGACACTAGGTCGTCGATACGTCGCTCAAGCCGGGCGATGACGTTGCCGGTCACGTAGGTCCGCGCGACCTCGATCTTGAAGGCGTTGAGCTTCTCGTCAAGCTGCCGGATCTCGATCTTCGCCGCCGCCACGTCGATCGTCAGCGGGGACATTGCGTCCTTCGTGCCGGCCCGCAGCTTGCCCGTGATCCAGTCGACGAGCTTGGCGAGGCCAACGAGGAACAGGGCGAGTGCCACGACCTGCGCCCAGGAGATCGGGCCGGCGGCGAGGAACGAGGTGTCCATCGGATCAGGCTTTCAGCAGGCGGGCGGCGCCGGCACGCGCCAGCGTGGAAAGCGGCGAGGAGACGAAGAAGGCCGTCAGGATCGTGGCCTCGATCGCCACGTACTCGGTCGGCAGCGGCTCGATGGGCCAGCCTAGCGCGAAGGTCTTCGAGAGGCAGATCGCCCCGAAGTGGACGGCAGGTGGAATGCCGATTCCGTAGATCAGCCCCTTGAAGGCGGGTACGAACGCCGCCTTCGCTTGGTTGGCCGCGATTTCGGCTTGGACGACCTGCACCGCCACGTCGCACTGCGCGTTCTGGCTGTTCTCCAGCTCCTTGAGGATCGGCTGGAGCACCGAGTCGCCGAACACCTTGATCAGGCCGGAGCCGACGGCGCCACGTGCGGAGCCGATGGGGTTCGAGAGCCAGCCGAGGAGGCTCATCGGGGCGGATCCCGCGACGGCAGGGCGGCGAGCTTCGTCGCGTAGGTGCGGGCCGCGAGTCGGGCGACGGCGAAGAAGGTCGCCACCTTCGCGCCCCGCAGCCACTCTGGCAGCAGCGGCGCGAGATCGACGCCCGGCAGCGCATCGAGGACATCGGGTAGCGCCATGACGCCCGCGAGCAGGTAGACGCGCTTGCCCGAGGCTGCGCGCCAGCAGCGGCGCAGGCCCAAGGCGGGCCCGCGCGAGGAACGGACGGGGCGCCATGGTCAGGCCTTCCGGAGTGCGGTGTGAATCAGGTCGCAGAGCCCGGACAGGCCGGAGCGGACCGCGCCGCCCGTCGCCTGGACCCCGGAACGAAGAAGCCCGCCGGTGGAGGCGGGCTGCGGGGCAGGACCTGACCGGGATATTTTGCGCCGGATTTTGTGTCATCGGCACCAGCGGATCCGGCGCCGGTTCACCCATGCCGGGCGACCACGGCGTGTCCTTGATCTTCGACCACTTGGCGAAGGCCGCCACGAGCTTGGTGTGGTAGCCGTGCTTCGCGTAGCCCGCCCCGTTGTAGCCGCGAGCGAACCCGGCCCAATCGTGGCGCCGCAGCGCGTCGTCGAGGCCGTTGGTGACGATGAAGCGGACCATGGCCGCCAGGTGCTCGGCCTCGCCGCCAGAGCAGAAGGCCAGCACCATCGCCTGAGGGGTCGCGTAGCCCGCGGCCTTGTGGTTCTCGTCGAGGATCTGGCCCAGGCCCCAGGACGCCGCCTTCAGCGCGGCCGTCTCGTCGATCGCGAGCGCCTGCATCAGGCGCGGATAGCTGTCGGACGGGTAGGCGCCGGGCTTCCAGGCCGCATAGGCGAGGCCGAGCGAGGCGGCGCGGGTGCGGGCAGCGCCCGAGAGGTTCCTTCAGAAGACGTGCGGCTCGAACAGCATCTTCGGCCGCTTGAGCCGGTCGAAGCCGCCGCCGGAGGCCTCCACCTCCATCACGGCGTGGATCTCGTCCTCACCGACGCCGATGGTGTGGCCGACGCGCGGGAGGTCGTAATCGGAGAGCCGGGCGGCGGCGCAGACGAAGCCGACGGCGCGCAGGCGCGCGAAAGCGCCCGCGTCGGAGGACGAGGTCATAGGCCGCTCCAGGTCAGAGGGGGGAAACGCGCACCCGTGCGAGCCCGCGATGCGTGATGCCGAGCGCGCGGACCGCACCGAGCGAGAGGTCGATCAGGCGGCCGAGACGGGGGTGCGGGCCGCGGTCGTTGACCCGCACGTCGATGTGCCGGCCGGTGGAAAGGCCGGTGACGCGCACCGGAGTGCCGAGAGGCAGGGTCCAGTGCGCGGCGCCAAGCGCCTCGGGACGAAGCGGCGGCCGTCGGCCCGATGCGATCCGGACTCGTGGCCGTAGAACGACGCGGTGCCCGTCCATTCGGCGCGGGCCGGCGTCACGCTGAGCACGAGGCAAGCGAGAGCGGCCCGTACCGCGAGGCGTTGCAGGAGCATGATGGGTCCAGGCATGAAAAAGCCGCCCGGAGGCGGCTGGGTGGATGAGGACTTGGGTTAGGCGCTACCAGTCGGACAGCGCCGCCCGCTTCCATGTGTTTTTCACCACACAGCGGTATTCAAAGTTCTGGTCCCAAGCCCGCTGACCAGGCTCGCAAGGCGACCGCGATGACGTGGGGACGCTCGGCGCCGTTTCCCGGACGCTGATAAAGGTGCCCCTCTTGGCGTTGAGGTCGCCGGCAAGCCCCATGGAGCCCGCATCATCGACCGCCATCAGAGGGGCCGCAGGGGTTCCACCGTATTGGAGCCGAGCGGTAGCCGACGAGTATCCGAGCGTCGCACCGCCCTCCTTGCGGAAGCTGATGCCGGCATCGCTCGGAAGCGCTACCGCGATGCCGCTTGAGAACGAGGCGAGGCCGAAATCGACGCCGTAGGCGTGCCCTGCCGTTGCCTGAAGCACCGCCTGCGAATTGCTGTCGTCGCGCAGGAAAGCGATGTGCGGCTGCCCGGCGTTGGCATGAACGGTGAAGTTCGCCTTGGTCGAGTCGAAGAGAACCGCATCCTTGATGACCGAGCCGCCCTCGCTCCCGCTGCCGGCGAAGAACAGCCCGAAATGGTAGCCGAACCGCGTTGGGTCCGCCGCTGGCTTCATCTTGTTGGCGTTGTCGATGAAGAGCGTCGAGAGCTGAGGGTGCGTCCCCGCCCCACCGCCTCCGAAGTAGAAGCAGTTCATGAAGAACGTGCCGCCGAGAAAGCTGTCCTTGTTGTAGTTGTTACAGTCCCACTCGTGCGGGAACATCTTGGAGTCGCCGATGCCGGCGCCTGCATTAAACGCCGTCACGACCCCCCAGGTCTGCGCCGCGCCCGGCTCCGCGACCGTCGCCACGGAGAATGCCGACTTCCCGCTGTTCAGCCCATCAGCGTAGTAGCGCCAGCGGCAAGAGCCATCGCGGATCTCGGCGTTCGGGTTGGTGCCCTGTGGCCCCGTTCCGCTTGCGGCCGACGTGCAGTCCCCTCCGACGTTGCGGTAGATCCGCCCTGCGAAGCCACCCTCGACCATGACACGGCTCGGCGAACCGGGTGTCGATACCTCCGCGGCCGAGTAGCGGGTGCTCGGCTTCCAGACCGGCGCGTACCCCGTCTTGGAGCGGAAATCGATGTGAAGGCCGACCTCCTGCGCGTTGTCCACCCGCGTCGTGGCCGCAAGATAGGTCTGCGCCAAGATGCCGGGATAGTCCTTCAGGCAGCCGGTGAACGAGCAGTAGTCGATGAACGTGCCCAGCCGATGGGACATGAAGAGATTAGCCGGCGGGACGGTTCGAAGGTCAACGAGGCCCGCGCCGTCTGTTGCTGAAACATCTTCCGCGACAGCTTCTGACGGAGCGCTTGCACCTGTCGCGATGAGCGCAAGTGCAATGAGGACGCGGAAATGCATTCTGGACCCTTTGGCGCTGACATGTCCCGCAGCGCATGCGCCGGGGTGCCCGCATCCTTGAGGCCATCGAGTATTCTGGCAATGCCGCCTATGATAGGGGCGGCAAATCGCTCCGACCCGTGTCAGAGACCTTCATGTCCGTCACCAACTTCCCGCGGCGACGCAGGCGCTCCGTCGTTGGATCGTGCCCGCCCTTCATGCGGCTGATCCCGACGAGAGATGTCGAAGTCACGGACGAGACGGGGCAAATCCTTATACGGCAGGCTGGGGAAATTATTAGCGTCGAGTCCGCCGACGAGTTGGCGGTTACGGGGCTTGCGTTTGCACTGACGAAAAGGGTGAGGCTGCTCGGGAAGGACTACGATGCGGTCAATGTAGACCTTCCCTTCGAGGAGCGGCCGGGCGATTAGCCCAACATCGCTCGAATGCGATTGATACCCCTCTCGGCCAGCGAGAAATGATGGTCGCGGGTGACGCAGAGAAAGTTCAGCACTCGTCCGCCGACGTGGCGAGCAAACCACTCCTCCGGGCCGCTCCCATCGTAGGGGACGAGAGACAGGGCCTCGTCATCGACGGCGTAGATGCGGTAGCCGTACTCTGCGAGGATGGCGTGGCAAGACACGAACCGTTCGTGGCCCTGGATCTCCAGCAGCAAAGTCGGTCGCGAGTGCAAGGTCTGCCGAAGCCCGGCAAGGGCAATGTGCTCGACGCCTTCGACATCGATCTTCATCAGGTCCGGCGCCGACAAGCCATGCTGCGGAAGGATCATGTCGAGAGGAGCCGCCGTCACGATCTCGGTTCGAACCGGAATATGACCCGGAGCATTCGGAGCGATGAGCGACGAACCCGTGTCCAAGATGCTCTCGCCCCAGGCGATGTGGAGTGCGAGCGTCCCTATGTCCTTCGATACGGCAAACGGCACGACGGCAATCTTGTCGAACAGGTCGTTCGCGACGAGGTTCATGGAGAGCCGGGCGCGGACCGCCGAGTTGGGTTCGACGTGGATGACTTTCGCGCTGGGCACGGCAAGTTGTGCCAGCATGCCATAAAGGCCGGTGAAGGCGCCGACGTCGGCCACACGGGTCGAGGCCCGCGCGATTTCCAGCCAGATCGCGACGCTGGCCGCTTCGTAGGCATCCGGACCGAACGCGTGGTAGACCATCGCCACGCCATCGTCCGAGTTCGAGTACATCGTCAACGAGATGTCATCGACCCGCACGTCAGCCCACCCGTAATACGGATGGGAACCTCGGAAATCGTGCCCTTCCTGCGCGTGCTGCGACATCGGGCGATAGCGATAGCCGAGCTGTTTCCAGGGACGGGCTGCCAGCGACGCCTCGTTCGTTGCCGCCAATTTGGCGGCCCGCGTACCGGTCTGCATCACAATCGCCCCGCTTAATCAAACCCGGATTTGATACCGGCTGCTTGCAAGCGGAGCAATCGCCAACGAGGAGTGGCGATCAGGGCGCCTGTCGGCACTGGCTTGCGGAGTAGCACACGAATGATGCGTGCACGCTTCGAATTATCTGCGCGCTCAAGCGATTTCGGATCGGGAAACTTCCTCGATTCGCGGGCGAACGCATTCTCACTCGCTGGCGCCGGATCGGCTGCCCTGCAGCGAGACGCAGGTTCGCACCATGTCGCTGAGCGTGAGATCCTTGGTGTCGCCGATATTGGCGACCTCTTCCAGGCATCGCATGAAATAGCCGCTGTCGAGCCCCGGCGAGAGCGTGCTCATCGATTTGCCGACGCGGTTGGTGAAGTCGATCTTCTCGCTGGCTCCAGCGCGTGGCCATAGCGACGCCTTGTCGTCCATTTTCAGTCGGGCTGCCGCTAGCGACGAGCTGAAAAGAGTCAGCGCCGTCAGAATACCTATCGCTGCCGTCCGGCCCATCGTCGCGCTCCCTGTCGTGGCGTCGGACGTGTTGCCGACCGACCGCGGGGCCAACGCGGGGGCGTCCGGCGACGTTGCATTGGGAGCCGCTTGCGCAACGAAATTAAGTGATTTCTCAGAGACTTATCCGCATCAAGAACCGGCTCGGCGCGTCCGGGTGATCCCCAGCGCCGAGCCGGCGTTCTCGGCTATGCCGTTCCTAGCGCGAGCTGCCGCCCCCGCTTCCGCCGCCCGCGCTGCCCTGCGGGATGGCACGCTCCGGCTGGCCGGCATTACCGCCGGCCGCCGAGTTGGTGGTGATGGTGTCGGCGCCCGTGGCGCCCGGGGCGATGATGTAATCGACGGTGTTGCCGGTGGTGTTGGTCTGGCGCTGGATGATCGTGCCCGGCGGGAACGGGCCTCCGGGGAGGCCCGGGGGGCCAGCCTGAGCGACGGCCGCGCCAGAGCCGAGGCAACTCAGAACGGTGACGGTGAAGGCAATGCGGTGCATCGGGGGACTCCTGAACGTAATGGTGCCCTTGCACGTCCCGAAGGCGTGCGAAGGATGAGCTATCCGCCAGGCAAGTCCCCCGACGGCCGCGGGGTTTCCCGCGGGCCCTGCGGCGTGGTGACGACACGCCCAGGCGCCGGCGGTTGGGAGGCCCGGTGCATCGTTCACCACGCGATCGTGTAGGCGACCTCCAATGAGCGCGGGCGCCCGAGAACCCAGGCGGTGCCGACGCCGTTCACGGCGCTGCCATCGACCGCGTAGGTCGTGTCGAACAGGTTGAAGACCCGTAGCGACAGGCGGGAGCCGGCGGTGACCTGATGGTCGAGGCCGAGATTGACCAGCGTGTAGGCCGGCCGCCGGGCAGTGTTGCCGAAGTCTGAAAAGACTTCGCCGACATGCTGAAGGCCGACGCGCCCCTCCCAGTCGCGGGCGAAGGCCCAATTGACCCAGAGATTGGCCACCTGCTCCGGCACGTTGATCGGCTGATTGCCGGCATAGGAGACGGCAACTCCGCCGACGTTCTGGGTGAAGTCGTCGTACTGGGCGTGAAGCAGAGCGAGGTTGGCATCGATGCGCCAGCCGGGGGCGGGGAGCCAGGAGAGCGCGGCCTCCGCACCGAGAGAGGATTGCTGGCCGACTTGAGTCGAGACCGTCGGCTGGCCCGGAACCGCCGAGATCAGGTTGTCCTTGACGATGCGGTAGCTGGCCAAGGTCCACTCGACGGCGCCGCCGAAGACGAGGCCCTTGGCGCCCACCTCGACCTGACGGCCGGTCGAGAGTTCGAAGCCGGCCAGCGATTGCGAGAGGGTGATCAGGCTGTTCACCGGATCCGTCGCGGTGGCGTATTGCGCGTAGAGCGAGGTGTCCGGCGTCGGCTCGTAAAGCAGCGCGAAGCGGTAGCCGAGGGCGCGGAACGAGCGCTCGAAGGTCGCCCCGCTGCGCAGATCTTCCCGGTGGAGACGCGGCGCGTCGAAGCGCACCCCGGTGAGGAACGACAACCGGTCGGTCAGGAACAGCCGATCCTCGGCGAAGACCGAAGCCTGGTTCGTGCGCGTGGCATAGGCCGGGCTCGCCCGCCCGTCCGGCGGGAAGAAGCCGGGATCGTAGCCGTTCAGGGGCACGCTCGTCGGCGTTTCGGAGAAGGTGAAGTTGTTGGCGTGGCGGAAGCTGACATGGTTCACGTCGAAGCCGGCCGAGAACGTGTTGGCCAGTCCGAAAAGGGCGCCGCGGAACGTTGCGTCGAACCGATTCCCGACCTGTTCCTGGCTATGGCCGATTTCGAGATAGTCGGAGCGATCGACGAGCCCCGTTGCCGGGTTGAAGCGGTACTGCTCAACGTCGCGCCAATGCCGGCGGCTTTGAAGGCCGTAGGCGGTGCTGCGCACCGTCACGTCGGCCGAAGGGGCCCACTCCGTCCGGAACTGCGTCCAGTTGTCGGTCCAGGCGATCTTCGAATCGCGGACGTTGTAATTGTTGAAGCGGATGGCGTCGGGGACACGCCCGTTCACCAGCGGCGTGCCCCAGTAGCGGGTGGGCTCCTGGTAGCCGAAATCGTGGCTGAGCGTGAAGGCGAGATCCGGATTCGCTTGGAGCGTCAGCGCGCCCGAGACCGCGAGATTGCGGAAGTCGCCCTCCGGCGTGATCCAGCCACCGGCACGGTTGCCGCTGACATTGAGACGATAGGCCAGGGATTCGCCGATGGGCCCGGTCGAATCGACCGCCGCGCGGGCGATGCCGTCCTCGCCGAGCCCGAAGCGGGCGACGTTGAGCGGCGTGAACAGCGGCTTCTTCGAGACGACATTGACGATACCGCCGATGGCTCCGTCCCCATACAGAACGGAGGCCGGCCCGCGCAGCACCTCGATCCGCTCCACGTTCCACGTATCGAACGGGAAGGTGACAGTGTTGGCGCCGACGTAGAGCCGGGTTCCGTCGAACAGCGTCTGGATCGAGTTCTGCCCGGCAAAGCCGCGTGCGGTGAAGAAGCCGAGTCCATTGCCCGGCGAGCCGAAGGCCGTGATGCCGGTGCCGTTCTGCGACACGGCCTCCAACACGCTGGTCTGGCCGCGCAGGCGGATGGTCTCGCCCGAGATGATGTCGAGACTCGCGGGCGTTTCCAGCGGCGTGAGACCGAGCCGGCTCGCCGAGCGCGACGGCGTGCGCAGGTTGAGGCCGACCGGCGAGGACTGCGTCAGACTTGGCGTCCGCAGGGCTGCGGCGGCGTCCGCGCCGACGGCGTCGGCCGGCGCGTTGGCGGGCAGGCCAATCCCGGCGCTGCCTTGCACCGCGATCTCATCGAGTTGTGTCAGGAGTGCTTGGGCCCGAACCGGACCGGACGTCGTGAGGGGGAGGGCGGCGACGGCGGACAGCAGGGACCGGCCGCAGAAGCGGCGGTGAAAGGGGGACTTGATGGACACGATGCCTCGGCAGCGACGGTGGCACGTCACCGCGACCGAGGCCGATCCACTGCCGGCCACGGGCCTTCAGTGTTTCGACACCTGCTGGGACACCCCGCCCGGCATGGCTCGCGTGTGACCACGGCTGACGGCAGGTCTCCTGGCTCGCGGGTCGTCGCCCTCCATCGTCTTCCCAGGCGAGGCATGCCCAGTGACGTGGTGATGGAGGACTCTCCGCTCACAGTTGCGGGGGCAGCCGCGGGATCGAGCTCGAAAGCCTTTCACCGCGTTCCCTTTTGATCCCTTGCGGGAACCGTCAACGGTCAAGCTACGGTCAAGGCGGCGCTTCGGTCAATGCGCCCTGTGCCGTTCGGGACGCCTGCGCGAGCGGCGATCCACATACACGGACCCTGCCGCAAGCAAAGCCGAACGGCAGCCAGAAAAGAAGAAAGGCCGCCCCGAAGGACGGCCCGAAGTCTAGGGAGGAAACGCCCAAGAAGGGCTGCAGGACCGCGACGCCATCGCGATCCGGCATGGCCATGATTTCTCAGGTTGCAGTGCACAAAGCAATCGCTGGCGCGTCGGATCGGGCATGCATTCATTGCATATGTTCGGTTCCGAACTGATCCGCTCCGGCGGAGCCATTCGGCCGCCCAGGGGTTTCGGTCGTCCGAATGCTGCCTCATGGATGCCAGAGATGCCCCGTTGGATGTTCGCTTTTCCCGTCGTGCTGATGATCCTTGCAGGGCTCGTCGTCTTCGCCTTCACGCGGACCGGCCCGACCGACAACCAGAACACCCACGCTCCGCAGACCGGCCAGACCCGCTGACGCCGCCAAATCCCAGAGCGCGCCGGCCCCTTGAGCCATTCCGGCCCACAAATTGCGAAGTTTGCACGGTCGGAATCGTTCGGTGGGGTCCTCCATGCGGATCGGATGCGTTTTCCTCTTGAGCGCCCTCCTGCTTCCATCCGGGGCTCACGCGGTCGATGCGCATGCGGACGCGGCGGCCTTCGCGGCGGCGGCCCGTCACCATGTCGGTGAGCGCGTTACGCTCGATCATTGCCACCTCGTCTACGCGACCGACGACGAGATCACCTGCATCGGCCTGTTGCCGGAGGATGCGGCGGGCAATGTCCGCTTGGCCGGCAAGCTTCTGATCCGGGTCGCGGCCGCGGAGATGCAGGGCCGCGCACGTGCCCTCGCGCTTTGTGCCGATGGCGCTCTCGACGAGGCCTGCGAGGTGAGCGTGGCGGGAGAGGTGTTCGATGCCTCCCCTTCATTCGGGCTCGGCGAGGCCCAGCTGATGGGCTTGCGCGAAGCGACGATCTGCTGGCCGGACTGAGCTTCGCGAAGCGCTGCCGAGCCTGATCCTGCGAGAGCGATACGCGCACCGATGTGAGGCCGATCTCCGGCGATGGACCCGCGTGAACCCTCAAGGGTCTAGTGCGTTCGAACTCCAAGGGAGTTTGCCGATGATCACTCGTCTGTCGTTTGCCGCGGTTCTGGTCGCGGCCCTCGCCACATCCGCTGCCGCCCAAGGGCCGGCACAGACCGGGACCGGCGGTGGTCCAGCTTCGACCATCTACGCGCCGAACACCTCTGCCGTCGGTCAGACCATGCCGCCGGCCGGGGCGGGCGGTGTGCGGCGCGACCCGGGCAATCCCGACCGCGAGACCGCCATGGAGAAGAAGGACGACAAGATCGACACCGGGATCTGCATCGGCTGCGACAAGTAGATCCGGCGAACCGAGGCGCGACCTCCCGACCGCCACGCCCGGTTCATTCCGACCAGCGCAAAGCCGCGGCGGCGGCCAGGGTGCCGACCACTGCCGCGATCAGGCTCAGGGCGGCTAACACCGTCAGCGGGGTCGTGAACGGCACCGTGCCGCCCAGGGCAGCCTCAGCGGCCGAGACCCCGAAGATCAGAGTCGGGACCATCAGCGGCAGCACGATGATGGCCAGGATCAGGCCGCCCCGACGGATGGTGGCGGTCAACGCCGCGCCGACGGCGCCGATGAAGGCCAGAGCCGGCGTGCCTAGGGCCAGCGTCAAGGCCATGGCACCCATGGCTTTCGGGGAGAGTGCCACCAGCAGGCCGAACAGCGGCGAAGCGAGCGCCAGAGGTAGGCCGGTCGTGAGCCAGGAGGCCAGGACCTTGGCAAGCACCACCAGTTCCAACGGCACGGCAGCGCCCGTCATCAGGTCGAGAGAGCCGTCCTCCTCGTCCGACTGAAACAGCCGGTCGAGGCCGATCAGGGTGGCCAGCACCGCCGAAAGCCAGAGGATCGCGGGGCCGATCCGGGACAGCAGGTTCATGTCGGGCCCCAGCGCGAAGGGCACCAGCACCACGATCATCAGGAAGAAGACGAGCGAGAGCGCGCCCGAGCCGCCGACCCGGGCGGCCAATTTCAGATCGCGGGCGAGGAGGGCGGAGAAGGCGCGCATCACAGCCAATCCTCCGCCTCGAACGCCGCTTCAGAGACGGCCTCGGGTGCCGCCGGTCCGATGCGCAACTCGCGGGCATCCTCCAGGCCGAGGGCTTGGTGCGTTGCAGCAACCACGAGCCCCCCTTCGGCCCGGTGGCGTCCCATCAGTCCGGCGAGAACCCCCTGCGAGGCGAGGTCCAGGGCGGCGGTCGGCTCGTCGAGCAGCCAGAGCGGGCGACGGCAGACGAGGAGGCGCGCCAGCGCCACCCGGCGCCGCTGCCCCGCCGAGAGATAGCCGACCGGCAACCGTGCAACATGCGGCAAGCCCATCGCCTCCAGGGCCGCCTTCGGGGAGGCGGCGGGATTGCCGAGAAGATCGCGGGCGAATTCGAGATTTTCGGCGGCGGTCAGCGCCGATTTCAATCCGTCCCGGTGCCCGACCACGTGAAGGCATTCCGGCAGGTTCGCCTCGCCGATGCCCTCGGCGCGGATCGTGCCGGCATCGGGCTTGAGGCGGCCGGACAGCATCGTGAGCAGGCTCGATTTGCCCGTGCCGTTGCGCCCGGTGACCATCAGGCCTTCGCCGGGTCCGAGCACGAAAGAAAGGCCGGAAAAGATGCGGCGTCCGGAGCGCCGGCAGGCCAGATTCTCGACGATCAACCGCACGGATCGGCCTTCGATGAGGTTGAGGTCCGCACGCTTCGTCTCGGTCCTGGCTGTCGGATCTCCCCGCTTGGCGCGAGGGGAAACCGGGACATCTCGCGGGCGGAGAGGCCGGTCTCGTGCGGCCTATAGCGGATCGTTCGGCGGCGCGCGAACCGCTCGGGCCGCCCACGCATTGATTCGGTGATGCCGCATGGCAGTTTCGCAGGATGGGCGACCATGGATGCCGAGACGGCCCCGCAGGCCCCGCTCCACCCGTCCGAAGACGCTATGGCCCGCGATCCCGCCGCCATCGCCGGGCGCACGCAAGTGGAAGCCCGGCTCGCAAGCCTGACGCCGGACCAACGCGCAGCGTTCTGGGACGCAGTGCGCCACTGCTACGTCTTGGGCGCGGACAGCCGCCGGACGCGTCGGTAGAGCGGGACCGCAATATCAGTCGCGCGCCTGTGTCATCGGGCCAGTAGCGGCCAATTTCGAAACGTTCTATAGACCGGCTCAGGCTGCGCCGCGCGATCATTCCAGGGCGTCCAAATCGCCCCTCGCGCACCATCCTGAGTGTCATTCGCGGGCCTCCCGGCCGCCGGGAGTTCCCCGAGGGCACTCGCTACCCGGGCACCCCCGGGGCGGCGCGCGCTCCTTGGAGCGTCTCCGGCCGAACACCTCTCGTGGCGCAGGTTATGCCTGCTCCGTGTTCGCTAACGCCAGCTCAGGACCCGACTCGCCGTGGCATCCCTCGACAGCTTCAAAGCTCGCCAGACGCTTCAAGCAGGCGGCAAGACCTACACCTACTACTCCATTCCTGAGGCGGAGAAGAACGGCCTGGCCGATTCGACCGCCTTGCCGTTCTCGATGAAGGTCATCCTCGAGAACCTCCTGCGCTTCGAGGACGACCGCTCGGTCAAGCGGGCCGATATCGAGGCCGCCGTCGCGTGGCTCGGTAACCAGGGCAAGGCGGAGACCGAGATCGCCTTCCGCCCCTCCCGCGTGCTGATGCAGGACTTCACCGGCGTGCCGGCCGTCGTCGATCTCGCCGCGATGCGTGATGCCATGGTCGCGCTCGGCGGCGACCCCCAAAAAATCAATCCGCTGGTCCCGGTCGATCTCGTCATCGACCATTCGGTGATCGTGGATGAGTTCGGCACCCCGAAGGCGCTCGGCGACAACGTCGCCCTCGAATACGCCCGCAACGGCGAGCGCTACACCTTCCTGAAATGGGGCCAGTCGGCCTTCGATAACTTCTCCGTCGTCCCGCCGGGCACGGGCATCTGCCACCAGGTGAACCTCGAATATCTGTCCCAGACGGTCTGGACCCGGACCGAGGACGGCGCCGAGATCGCCTATCCCGACAGCCTCGTCGGCACCGATTCGCACACCACCATGGTCAACGGCCTGGCCGTGCTCGGCTGGGGCGTCGGCGGCATCGAGGCCGAGGCGGCGATGCTCGGCCAGCCGCTGTCGATGCTGATCCCCGAGGTTATCGGCTTCAAGCTATCCGGCAAGCTGCCCGAGGGCACCACCGCGACCGACCTCGTGCTCACCGTCACGCAGATGCTGCGCAAGAAGGGCGTGGTCGGCAAGTTCGTGGAGTTCTACGGCCCTGGCCTCGACGACATGCCGGTCGCCGATCGCGCCACCATCTCCAACATGGCGCCCGAATACGGCGCGACCTGCGGCTTCTTCCCGATCGATCAGAAGACCATCGACTTCCTGAAGGTCACCGGCCGGCAGGACGACCGCATCGCGCTGGTCGAGGCCTATGCCAAGGCGCAGGGCATGTGGCGCGACGCCAAGACCCCCGATCCCGTCTTCACCGACACGCTCGAACTCGACATGAGCACCGTGCGTCCGTCGCTCGCCGGCCCGAAGCGCCCGCAGGACCGGGTGCTGCTCGACAGCGCCAAGGCCGGCTTCGCCGACTCGATGGAGAAGGAGTTCAGACGAGCGGCCGACATCGCCCGGCGCTACCCGGTCGAGGGCACGAACTTCGACATCGGCCACGGTGACGTGGTGATCGCCGCGATCACGAGCTGCACCAACACCTCGAACCCGAGCGTGATGATCGGCGCCGGCCTGCTCGCCCGCAACGCGGTCGCCAAGGGCCTGACCTCGAAGCCGTGGGTGAAGACTTCGCTCGCGCCCGGCAGTCAGGTCGTCGGCGAGTATCTCGACAAGTCCGGTCTCCAGGCGAGCCTCGACGCTCTGGGCTTCAACCTCGTCGGCTTCGGCTGCACCACCTGCATCGGCAATTCGGGCCCGCTCCCGGCGCCGATCTCGAAGGCGATCAACGACAACGACGTCGTCGCGGCGGCCGTGCTCTCCGGCAACCGCAACTTCGAGGGCCGCGTGAACCCGGACGTGCGGGCGAACTACCTCGCCTCGCCGCCGCTGGTGGTCGCCTACGCGCTCGCCGGCTCGCTCCAGATCGACATCACCACGGAGCCGCTGGGCCAGGGTTCGGACGGCAAGCCGGTCTACCTGAAGGATATCTGGCCGTCCTCGGAGGAGGTGAACCGCTTCATCGAGGAGAACATCACCTCGGAGCTGTTCAAGAGCCGCTACGCCGACGTGTTCGGCGGCGACGAGAACTGGAAGGGTGTCGAGGTCACCGAGGCCGAGACCTTCGCCTGGGATGGCGGCTCCACCTACGTGCAGAACCCGCCCTATTTCGAAGGCATGACCAAGACGCCCGACCCGATCACCGACATCGAGGGCGCGCGCATCCTCGGCCTGTTCCTCGATTCGATCACCACCGACCACATCTCGCCGGCCGGCAACATCCGCGCAGCTTCGCCCGCCGGTGCGTACCTGCAGGAGCATCAGGTGCGGGTGCAGGACTTCAACCAGTACGGCACCCGGCGCGGCAACCACGAGGTGATGATGCGGGGCACGTTTGCCAACATCCGCATCAAGAACCAGATGGTTCGGGACGAGGCCGGCAACGTCGTCGAAGGTGGGTGGACGCTGCACCAGCCCGATGGCGAGCGGATGTACATCTACGACGCGGCAATGCGCTACGCCGAAGAGGGCACGCCGCTGGTCGTCTTCGCCGGCAAGGAATACGGCACCGGCTCGTCCCGCGACTGGGCGGCCAAGGGCACCAAGCTCCTCGGCGTGCGCGCCGTGATCGCTGAAAGCTTCGAGCGCATCCACCGCTCGAACCTCGTCGGCATGGGCGTGGTCCCGCTGGTCTTCCAGGGTGAGGAATCCTGGGAATCGCTCGGTCTCAAGGGCGATGAGACCGTGACGATCAAGGGGCTGTCCGGCGAGCTGAAGCCGCGCCAGACGCTGACCGCCGAGATCACCTCCGCCGATGGCTCGAAGCGGGAGGTCCCGCTGACCTGCCGGATCGATACGCTCGACGAGCTGGAATACTTCCGCAACGGCGGTATCCTGCCCTACGTGCTGCGGTCTCTGGCGGCTTAAGGCCGAGCGACTTCAACGACAGGAAAGCCTCTCCCGCAAGGGAGGGCCTTTTTTGTTGGTCGCATCGATGGGCGTTGTGAGAGCGATGAAGCGAGGCTCAAAATTCGTCCTCCTGGGCGCCGGCTTCACAATTCTCGTCATCCTTGCGTTGTTCGGCGGCCCCTGGCTCGCCCTCTGGCACGCGAGCAAGCCGTCGCCGGCCTCACTCCCACCGCTGGCCGAAGGACTGCCACCGAGTTTTCAAGAGGCTGATCAAGCGTTCTCGGCGCGTATTCTGTCCAAATTTCCAGTCGGCTCGCCAGAGGCGAACCTGATCCAAACGCTTAAAGCGCAAGGTTTTCAGCGCCGCGATAACGGAAAAGTTCGAGGTTCGAGCTTCCTTCAACAAGCGCTCCCCTGCAAGCTTATGTGGGACATCGATTGGAGCGCGAACGAAGGTGGCGAAATCACCCATATAGAGGCGCGCTATCACGGTGTTTGCCTTTGAATAATCTGGCCTGACCCGACTCTTTCTCGGCGCAGTCGCGACCGGTATATGGCCGCTTCGAACGCTCGCCCGAAGGCTTCGGCGGGCAAAGGCTGGGAAGCGGCGGACATGATCCTCGAAATCGCACAGATCGACGTAAAGCCCGGCTCGGAAGCCGAATTCGAAGCCGGCATCGCGAAGGCCGCCGAGATCTTCCGGGCCGCTGCCGGGTGC